>NZ_CP047165.1:0-1200000 GCF_009833965.1 Pelistega ratti | reverse complement strand
TATATTTTATGGTTTATCCATCATCCTTAAAATCCTAATTGTTGCCAAATAGTATCAATACGTTCTTTGACTTCATTATCCATCTGAATAGGAATTCCCCATTCACGAGAAGTTTCTCCTGTCCATTTATTTGTCGCGTCCATACCCATTTTGCCTCCTAGCCCTGAAATGGGTGAAGCAAAATCTAAATAATCAATAGGGGTA
This sequence comes from Pelistega ratti, assembly GCF_009833965.1. NCBI lineage: Bacteria > Pseudomonadati > Pseudomonadota > Betaproteobacteria > Burkholderiales > Alcaligenaceae > Pelistega > Pelistega ratti. The sequence continues at coordinate 1,199,796 of NZ_CP047165.1, read as the reverse complement.
TTTTCAACAAGTGTAGTATCGCGTACAGGATCCATCCTTGTGGTCATCGCCCAGATAACTTCTTTCCAATCCCTGATATTAATATCATCATCGACGACAACGATAAATTTAGTGTACATGAATTGGCGAAGAATACTCCATACCCCAAACATGACTCGTTTCGCATGACCAGCATATTGTTTTTTGATGGAAACAACGGCTAAACGATAGCTACATCCTTCTGGTGGTAAGTAAAAATCCACAATTTCAGGAAGTTGTTTACGAAGTAAGGGAACAAAAACTTCATTTAAAGCCACCCCTAAAACAGCAGGCTCATCAGGAGGTTTTCCCGTATAGGTACTATGGTAAATAGGATTCTTACGCATAGTAATACGTTCAACAGTAAAAACAGGAAACCAATCTTGTTCGTTGTAATAACCCGTGTGATCGCCATAAGGACCTTCTAATGCCATTTCGTACTGCGTATTACTCGGCCCTTTTATACCATCAGGAATAGTTGGTGTTATGGCTTTGGGGTGATTTGCTGGAAGAATATGCCCCTCTAAAACAATTTCAGCAGAAGCAGGAACAGATAATTCATTCCCAATGGATTTAATCAATGTTGTGCGTGAACCTCGTAGTAAACCAGCAAACTGGTACTCTGACAAACTATCAGGCACTGGTGTTACAGCCCCTAAAATAGTCGCTGGATCTGCCCCTAGCGCAACAGAAATAGGAAAAGGTTTACCGGGGTTTGCTAAGGCATAATCCCTAAAATCTAGTGCGCCCCCACGGTGTGATAACCAACGCATAATCAATTTATTTTTGCCTAAAAGCTGTTGGCGATAAATACCCAAATTTTGGCGTTTAGCATGAGGCCCTTTGGTAATGACTAATCCCCATGTTAATAAAGGAGCAATATCGCCAGGCCAACATTTTTGAATGGGAAGTTGGTGTAAATCAACTTGATCCCCCTCTAAAACAATTTCTTGGCAAGGGGCAGAGTGAACCATTTTAGGCTGCATATCCCATAGCGCTGATTTCAGCATAGAGACTTTACCAAAAGCATCTTTTAGGTTACGGGGAGGTTCAGGCTCTTTTAGACTCGCTAGTAATTCGCCAATATCTTTTAAAGCTGAAATATCTTCTGCGCCCATTCCCCATGCAACACGGTTAGGTGTCCCAAAAAGATTTGTTAAGATAGGCATACTGGCTTTTTGTCCATTATGTTGTGCATGAGTAAAAAGTAAGGCTGGCCCTTCTTTGCGTAGCACTCGGTCGCTAATTTCAGTCATTTCAAGCTGAGTATTAATCGGAAAATCAATACGCTTAAAATCATTTTTTTGTTCAAGTTGTGCAATAAAATCACGAAGATCTTTATATTTCATCTTGGTTTACTTTAATAATGTCGGTAAAAAATTTTCTAAACGAGTAATGGCTTCTTTAAGACGATCAATCGCGGTAGCATAGGAAATACGGATCATCTGTTTTGCACCTGTTGGCCCAAAATCAAGTCCAGGGATAATAGCAACACCTGTTTCTTGGAGTAAACGCTGGCAAAAATCCATACTGTCATGGCTATAATAGCTAATATCTGCATAAATATAAAAAGCACCGTCAGGCTTGACAGGAACAACTAATTTGAGACGTTCTAACGCTTTTAATAAATAATCCCTACGTTCTTTAAAGGCTTGCTTGCGTTCATGGTAAATTGCCATTGCCTCATCACTAAAGCAGGCAATGGCTGCATGTTGAGCCAATGTAGGAGGGCAAATATTCAAGCTAGAAGTCAGTTTTTCGATATGGGGAACAAAATAAGTTGGGGCAATCATCCAGCCAAGACGCCATCCTGTCATATTAAAAAACTTAGAAAAACTATTGATAACAATAATATCCTTATCAAATACTAGTCCAGATTGAACAGCCCCATCGTAGCTAAGCCCTAGATAAATTTCATCAAGAATCACAAATCCACCTTTTGATTTTACTAAGGAGAAGATTTTTTGTAATTCATCAGGGGTAACAGATGTTCCTGTTGGATTACTCGGTGAGGCAATAAGTACACCTTTTGTCTTTTCGTCCCAATGTTGAGCAATTTTGTCAGCACTAAGTTGATAGCGTTCTTCTGGTGTGCAAGGGATGAGTCGTGTGCTTGCTCCTGCGGCTAGAATAAAATTAAAATTAGCAGGGTAATAAGGGTCTGGCATGAGTATTTCATCACCAGGGTTGAGTAAACTAAGACAAGCGAGTGATAAAGCACCTGATGCCCCTGTTGTGATGATGATTTGCTCATAACAAATATTTGTGCCAAAAGTATTATTGTAGTAATCCGCAATATGCTTTCGTAGCGGTGTAATACCTAAAGCAGGACTATAACCACTTAATCCAGCAGAAGCCACTTTGTGTAAGGTGTCAATAACGATAGGGGGGGCAGTAAAATCAGGCTCACCAATTCCTAAACTAATAATATCATGACCCTGTTCACGAAGGTACTGTGCTTGTTTGGCGAACTCGACAGCTTGAAAGGTAACAGCTTGATGAATACGTGATGCAGCGGCTAACATAGGGGAAAGATAAAAAAGTAGAAATAACCATTTTAGACCTTAGTGCATATGCTTGTCAGTGTTCTTGTGATAAAGTCGCTAAAATAATGAATATTTGTCTAGCTGTCCAGTACGGTTTATTAGGTCGTAGAAAAAGTTAGAGGATTTTGTATCGTATATATTGAAAGAGTAGTGATGGATCGGCGTTCTTTTTTTAAATTTGGTCGTACTGGCTTATTACCACAAACAGAATGGGATAATTTTTGTCATCGGATTCAGCGAACGGTCAAGGGGCAATTTCGTGATATTACGTGTCCCATGCAGGATTATGGCGTGGCTGAGATTTATCTGGAAAATAGTAGTGATATTCAGCATATATTTGCTTTATGTCAGGTCTATCATGTGACAATGGCACTAGCAGGATTTATTGACCCAGCAGGTATGTACACTAGACCAATATTGATTGTTCATTATGCTTGCACTATGAATAAAATAGAATGGTTAAGTGATGATATTTGCCTTGTGCAACCCAGTGTAACCGCTGGAGATATGCTTGCTTTGGGTTTTCAGCAGTTTACAAGAGTACCTACCTCTCTCTATATTGCACAGTGGTTTTCTAATCCGCTCTATCATGATTGCCGTCCCTTCCATAGCTTTTTGTCAGGCGTAGAGCGTATTCAAGCTCTTTTTTCTGATGGTTCTCAAGCGGTACTAGGCGGTTTTGGTGTACAAGATCAATCGGCTTTATCCGTGCCTATTTTAAATCGTTGTATTCCTAAACTATTTGAGCTTTTACAAGATAAAGAGGTTGCTTCGTTTTTAGACAAAACCTATTGGCCTTACGAATACCGTTTAGATGCTTTAGAAAAACATTTTGTGGATATTAATTTAGCCCGTGTTTTTCAGGGACAAAAGGCTCGATTACTTTGGGTACAAGCATGGGTAATTCGTAAAATACCAGAAGATGTGCTGTACTTACCTTCTGATATACAACTTGCACAAGTTCCTGAGAAATTGGCACAAATTCAATTTCAGATGAAAAATTTATTCGATATGGACGGCATATTTCTTTATGATGATGAAGTGACCATTATGGAAGAAAATATTTAGGGGTATTGTGGGTAAGAATAGTTGAGTGAAATATATTTAAAGGGTATGATATGGCTTAAAATTTTTAGCTTAAACAATACTTTGCTTATAAAAACCTATCAATTGTGATGAGTGACTTTACTATCTTTTAGAAAATATGCGTATTTGCTATTTCTTTTGATATGGTAAATAAGTTATTTGTTAGAGTACAACTGTATTTTATATTTTGAATATGATTAATTATTTTCGGGAAAATCATTATGGATGAAAATTTACGCCAAGCGGCTTTGGAGTACCATAAAACAGGGCGACCCGGCAAGATTACCGTCATGCCAACAAAACAATTATCGAATCAACGTGATTTAGCTTTGGCGTATTCACCAGGGGTGGCAGCAGCGTGTGATGAGATCGTTAAAGATCCTGCTAATGCGGTGCAATATACAGGACGAGGTAATTTAGTTGGTGTGATTACCAATGGTTCTGCTGTGCTAGGGCTGGGTAATATCGGTGCTTTGGCCTCTAAACCTGTGATGGAAGGTAAAGCTGTTTTATTTAAAAAATTTGCGGGCATTGATGTTTTTGATATTGAAATTAATGAAAGTGATCCCGAAAAATTAGTACAAATTATTGCCGGTTTAGAACCTACTTTTGGGGGAATTAACCTAGAAGATATTAAAGCACCAGAATGTTTCTATGTTGAGCGTGAACTACGCAAAAAAATGAATATTCCTGTATTCCATGATGATCAACATGGTACAGCGATTTGCGTGACGGCAGCTTTTATTAATGGACTTCGAGTTGTCAATAAAGAAATTGATAAAGTCAAAGTGGTTGTTTCGGGGGCTGGGGCGGCTGCTTTAGCTTGTTTAGATTTAATGGCAGATATGGGTTTACCCCTAGAAAATATCTGGGTATCCGATATTGAGGGGGTTGTTTATAAAGGGCGTACAGCACTGATGGATCCTGATAAAGAGCGTTTTGCTCAGGATACAGATAAGCGAACCTTGGGAGAAATTATTGTTGATGCGGATGTGTTTTTAGGGCTTTCTGCAGGGAATGTCCTAAAACCAGAGATGGTTAAACAGATGACATCTAATCCTCTTATTTTAGCGCTGGCTAACCCAACTCCTGAAATTTTACCTGAGGTGGCGAAGTCTGTTCGTGGTGATGTGGTGATGGCAACAGGGCGATCTGATTATCCTAATCAAGTGAATAATGTTTTGTGTTTCCCTTATATCTTCCGAGGTGCGTTGGATGTTGGTGCAACAACGATTACGCGTAATATGGAAAAAGCCGCTGTTTATGCCATTTGTGATTTAGCAAAAGAAGAACAAAATGAAATGGTTGTAGCGGCATACGATACGATAGGATTATCATTTGGACCCGAATATTTTATTCCTAAACCATTTGACCCACGATTAATTGCTCGTATTGCTCCAGCTGTGGCAAAAGCAGCTATGGCGGATGGTGTTGCTGCTCGTCCTATTGAGGATTTAGAGGCTTATGCGGAGCAATTACAACAGTTAGTGTATCACTCAGGCGCTTTTATGAAACCCTTATTTGCTATGGCACGCCGCTTTAAAAGAGAGGGTGGTAAATCACGCATTGTCTTTACGGAAGGAGAAGATGAACGTGTATTGCGTGCTGTTCAAGTATTGGTTGATGAAAAAGTATGTACCCCCATTTTAGTCGGTCGCCCAAGAATATTAGCCAATCGTATTCAACGCTATGGTTTGCGGTTTGATTTAGAAAAAGATGTTGAAGTTGTTGATAGCGAACATGATGAACGCTTTAATCGTTACTGGACAACATACTGGGAGTTAATGCGCCGCCGTGGGGTAACACAAGAGTTTGCGAGGTTAGAATTACGCCGTCGTCCCACATTGATTGGTGCCTTAATGGTGAAATTTGGTGAAGTCGATGGTATGATTTGCGGTACGATTGGTCGTTATGTTAATCACTTAGAATTAATTGATCAGGTGATTGGTAAAGCACCTAATGCTTGTACTTATGCGGCAATGAATATTGTGCTCACTTCTGAATCAATGATTGCTATTGCGGATACCCATGTGAATGCACAGCCAAATGCCAATGAATTAGCCAATATTGCATTAATGGCAGCAGAAGAAATGCGTTATTTACGCTTAGAGCCTAAAGTGGCTTTTGTGTCTAGTTCAAATTTTGGTACAGATACACCTGTATCAGGGCAGGCAATGCGTGATGCCCTTGCGATTGTTCGTGAACGAGATCCTTTATTAGAAGTTGATGGTGAGATGCAAGTGGATGCGGCATTAAATGAGAAGCTACGGTATAAAATGATGCCAGATAGCCCATTAAAAGGAGCAGCCAATTTATTGATTTGCCCTAATGTTGATGCGAGTAATATTGCCTATAATTTACTTAAAGTGAGTGCAGGAAGTAATGTTGCCATTGGCCCATTCTTATTGGGCATTAATGCACCTATTCACATATTACCAGCGAGTTCTACTGTTCGCCGTATTGTCAATATGGCAGCACTAACGGTTGTAGATGCAAATACACGAAAAGAAAATTCAATGGCATTAGGTGAAAATATAGTGAGTTAATGCTAAGAGGCTATAGATATTTTGTGTTATAGCTAAAAATACAAGAAAGCATATCCACCCTTAGGGGTGGATATTTTTTTATGTGGATGAGTGTATTGTTTAATTCAATAGTATTGTTTCATTGATTATCTAGATTTAAATAAATAGTTGATAAAACTATTGTCAAAAAGGTTTGTTTTAGGGTAGTATAGGGTGGCAGATAAAACATATCTTTTGAATAACATTATTTTGTTGAAAGGATAAGTGTAATGAGTAAAAAAATGAATATTGCACAAGCACTGGAGAAGAGTGGAGAATTACCTAAAGCATTGTTGTCGCAGTATGAAGAGGTGCTTTTACACGCCCATCAGCAGGGGTTAGCTATTTTTAAGGTAGATTGTTCTAAAGCGCGCAATTTATCCGCCTTGTTAAGAGCCTTTGCTAAGGCAGTAGATTATCCTGTTTTTTTTGGCAAAGATACAGATGCTTTACTAGATTGTCTAAGTGAAACCCTTGATGAACAGAAAAAGGGGTATCTTTTATGGATTCAGTCCTTTCATTCAGGTGATCCAGACTTGGCACAAGATGCTCAAAAAGTGTTATCTGTGCTTAAAGAGGCGAGTCAATATGCCAATGATAAGCAGAAAGTATTGACCTATATTGTTGAGCATTCTGGTAAGCATAGTGCGCCAGAACCAGGAATTGCTCCTGCCCCTTATGCAGAAAGCCTTTTACCTCAGTAAATAAGATAATATTTTAGGTACTGTTTTTTTAGTTAAGACAGTACCAATTTCTATTATATCTATAATAATTTACTTAGTTTAACTCTTAACTAAATAACAAGATTATATCTAGAACTCGTACGTCTATTATCTTCTCAACTATCTATAAATTTTAGAGAAAAATCTAGTTTATTTTTAAAATTCTGTTGATAATTTCTTCTTATTATCCTATAAAAATCATTAAAAATTATAAACTTCGTTGATATTTTCTCTTTCTAAAAATAAAATTTTTTGTAAGAAAGAAGAGATTTTTCCCCTTTTTTTTAAAGAATTTTGGTAAATTACGGGGTCTTTTATGCTTTTTAGGAATAAAAGGATAGTCATACATACTGCTTATCTATATTTTGTTGTATCGCAAGTAGAGTGAAAGCGTATAGATAACAGATTGATAGAAGTATTTATCAAAGGAAGTAATATGGATTTTAATTTTGATACTTATGAAACCATAGCATTAGCATGCTTTGTGCTGTTGCTAGGGTATTTTCTGGTTAAACACGTTAAATTCTTAAATGACTTTAATATTCCTGAACCTGTTGTGGGCGGGTTTATTGTAGCGGTTAGTTTAACGATTGTGAATAGTATTTGGGGATTAAGCTTTGGGTTTGATACCAGTTTCTCTAATACGATGATGCTTGCATTTTTTAGCTCAATTGGGTTAAGTGCTAACTTTGCCAGATTAGTAAAAGGTGGTAAACCCTTAGTGATTTTCCTTTTCGTGGCATTAGGTTTAATTATTCTTCAGAATATTGTGGGTGTTGCCTCTTCTGTGGCATTAGGATTAAATCCTGCTTATGGTTTAATTGCCGGTTCAGTTACCTTAACAGGTGGTCATGGTACGGGAGCTGCATGGGCAGAAATCTTAGCAAAAGATTTTGGGTTATCGGGAGCAGCTGAATTAGCGATGGCTTGCGCTACCTTTGGTTTAGTCTCTGGTGCACTTTTAGGCGGGCCTGTAGCACGTTTTCTCTTAAAACGTATGAAAAAAGAAAAAGTACATGAAGATATCGAAGTAGATGATATTGAACATGCTTTTGAAAAACCTGCTTATCGCCGTAAAATCAATACCCGTTCTATTATTGAAACCGTTACCATGATGGTATTATGTTTACTGATTGGACAATGGTTAGCAGATCAATTTAAAGAGATTATAAAATTACCGACCTTTGTATGGTGTTTATTCACAGGTGTTATTATTCGTAATACTTTAACACATTTATTTAAATTTAAAGTGGCTGATGATGCTGTTGATACATTAGGTAATGTAGCATTGTCTTTCTTCTTGGCAATTGCTTTAATGTCGCTTAAATTATGGCAATTAGCGGGTTTAGCACTTCCTGTTCTTGTTGTCCTTGCGATTCAAGTTAGTGTAATGGCAGTTTATGCGGTTTTAGTAACTTATCGCGTCATGGGTAAAGATTATGATGCGGTTGTATTAAGTGCAGGGCATTGTGGTTTTGGTCTTGGTGCGACACCAACAGCGGTAGCGAATATGCAGGCAGTGACATCACACTTTGGTCCATCACATAAGGCATTCTTAATTGTGCCTATGGTTGGTGCATTCTTTGTGGATTTATTAAATGCATCAGTGATTAATGCTTTTGTGGTTTTCTTAAAAGAATTTATTCCTGTTGTGTAAATTTAATCACAACGAGCATATGCTTATAGAAAGGCTTGATCTTATTAAGGTCAAGCCTTTTTTATCGATATTACGAAAATCTATATTGAATTAATCTGCAATTTGTTTTAGCTTAGAAAATTTAATATTTATCTGAAATATTTAACGCCAATTCAATACACTAGCGGCGGCACTACTGAGTGCAATGCCAGCAGTTTCTGTGCGTAGAATACTATCGCCAAATCGTACCCTAGTAGCGCCGTGTTTCACTATCTCTTCAGTTTCTTTAGGCGACCATCCTCCCTCTGGACCAATAAAAAAATAAATATTGTTTAGTGAGTTATGGTGCTGATTAAGATAGTGCGTTAAAGATATATCCCCCTCTGGGTCGGCGAGTAAATAATTGGCGTGTACAGTACTTTGAAAAAATTGTTTTAGTGTTTGTAATGGACTCAATGTCATTAGAATATTTCGCCCACTTTGCTCACTGGCGGATTGGATAATAGCTTGCCAATGTTGTTGTCTTTTTTCTAAACGTGTTCCAGATAGTTGGAGAATACTGCGTTCTGCCTTAATAGGAATAAGATGTGAAACACCCATTTCTACGGCTTTTTCAATAATCCAGTCCATCTTATCGCCAGATGCTAATGCTTGCACTAGAGTAATATTTCCTGTAATTCCTCGATTTTGACTATCAAAAAAATCAAGGTCAGCTTGGGCAGTTCCTTGATTAAAAAGGAGCGTGCCATGATATTCTCCACCTAGCCCATTAAACAAAATAATACGCGTCCCTTCTTTTAAACGAAGAGAGCGTCCAGCATGATGAGCGACTTCGGGCGGAAGTGTAATAATTGTATTTATTTGTAAAGGAATTGGACAGAAAAAACGAGGTAAAGCCATTATCAGCCATTATAAAGTTGTACAAATGCTAAAATTATACGTTGAAATTTAGTCAAACCTTTGCAGAAATACCTAATAGCACAAATATGCTATTGTTTTCTCGCAAAAATAATGGTTCATACCTTACAGGAATCAAATGAGTACTGAAGCAAAAGTTCAGCCAGCTTTATTGGCTAATGCTATTCGTTTTTTATCTATGGATGCGGTTCAGCAAGCCAATTCTGGTCATCCAGGCGCTCCAATGGGAATGGCAGAAATTGCAGTCGCTTTATGGCATCGTCATCTTAAACATAATCCTACCAATCCTAGCTGGTTTAATCGTGACCGTTTTGTGCTTTCTAATGGTCATGGTTCAATGCTTATTTATGCGTTATTGCATTTGACGGGTTATGATTTATCAATAGACGAAATCAAAAATTTCCGCCAATTACATTCTAAGACACCGGGACACCCTGAAGTAGGTATTACGGCAGGTGTAGAAACAACGACAGGTCCTTTGGGACAAGGTATTGCGAATGCAGTAGGTTTTGCTTTAGCAGAAGCCTTATTGGCAGCTGAATTTAATCGAGAAGGTCATACGATTATTGACCATTTTACCTATGCCTTTGCAGGTGATGGTTGCTTAATGGAGGGTATTTCTCACGAAGCGTTTTCTTTGGCGGGTGCATTAAAATTAAATAAACTCATTGTGTTGTATGATGACAATGGTATTTCTATTGATGGTCATGTTGCACCTTGGTTTGCTGATGATACCCCCAAACGTTTTGAAGCGTATGGTTGGCAAGTGATTCGTGATGTAGATGGGCATGATATTGATGCGGTAGATGCGGCAATTGCACAAGCAAAAGCAAATGCTCAAAAAGAGGGAACAGGGCCTACCTTAATCTGTTGTAAGACTGTTATTGGTCAAGGTGCGCCTACTATGTCAGGCACAGAAAAAGTGCATGGTAGCCCATTAGGTGCAAGTGAAATTGCGGCTGCACGTGAGGCATTAGGTTGGACACATGATGCTTTTGTTATTCCTAGTGATATTGCTCAAGCATGGAATCATATTACTAAAGGGCAGGCTCAAGAAGCAATATGGACAAAAGATTGGTCTGCTTATCAAGCAGCCTACCCTGAGTTAGCCACAGAATTAACCCGTCGTATGCAAGGGATTCTACCCTCTGATTTTGCTGAAAAATTCCAAAATTATCTAACAGATACAGTCAATAAAGCAGAGACGGTTGCTTCTCGTAAAGCCTCTCAATTTGCTATTACTGCCTTAGCCGCGATTTTACCTGAGTTTTTGGGTGGATCAGCTGACTTAACAGGTTCTAACTATACAGACTGGAAAGGTGTTGTGCCTGTTCGTGCTACTGATAAAGGGATTCAATTTGGTCGTCATATTAATTACGGAGTTCGTGAATTTGGTATGGCAGCCATTATGAATGGTATCGCCCTTCACGGTGGTTTCTTACCTTATGGCGGTACTTTTTTAACTTTCTCAGATTATTCGCGTAATGCGATTCGTATGGCTGCTTTGATGAAGCAAAGAGTAGTCCATGTCTTTACACATGATTCTATTGGTTTAGGCGAAGATGGTCCTACGCATCAATCTATTGAGCATGCTTGGAGTTTACGTCTTATCCCTAACTTAGATGTATGGCGACCTTGTGACACTTATGAAACGGCTATTGCATGGCAATCTGCAGTTACTCGTCCAGCCAGTCTTGGTTTACAGGTACAACAGGGAGGGCCAAGTGCCTTATTACTTTCTCGTCAAAATCTTCCTTTTATTGAACGAGATACCGAAACAGCCAATAATGTGGCGAAAGGTGGCTATATTCTTCGTGATGCGGAAGGGGCTAAAGCCATTATTCTAGCGACAGGGTCAGAAGTAGCATTAGCATTAGAAGCACAACGTTTACTCGCAGAAGAGGGTATTGCTGTGCGTGTCGTATCCATGCCGAGTACCAATGTATTTGACCGCCAATCACCTGATTATCAGGCAGCAGTATTACCCATGAATCTACCAACGGTAGCGGTAGAGGCAGGTTGTTCAGGTGCTTGGTATAAATATACTGGTCGTCAAGGGGCTGTTGTAGGCATTGATTCTTATGGTGAATCAGCGCCAGCTTCTGTTTTATTTAAGCATTTTGGTTTAACACCAGAAAATGTAGTGAAAACTGTTAAAACCGTTTTATAAAAGTTTATCTAGGAGAAAAAACTCATGACAATTCGTGTTGCAATCAATGGTTATGGACGTATTGGACGTATGGTCTTGCGTGCACATTATGAGCTTGGTAAAAAACATGATATTCAAATTGTAGCTATTAATGGTTTAGGATCAGCAGAAACCAATGTTCATCTCACTAAATATGATACAGCACATGGTCGATTTAATGCAGATGTTCATCTTGATGGTGATCATATGGTAGTAAATGGTGATCGTATCCGTTTATTTAGTACCCGTGATGCAACGCAATTACCTTGGGGTGAGCTAGGTGTTGATGTTGTACTTGAATGTACAGGTGCTTTTACCAGTAAAGAAAAAGCGGCTATCCATTTAGCACAAGGGGCGAAAAAAGTCGTTATCTCTGCCCCCGGTGGTAAAGACGTAGATGCGACCATTGTTTATGGTGTTAATCACCAAATCCTAAAAGCAAGTGATACCGTTATTTCTAATGCTTCTTGCACAACAAACTGCTTAGCACCATTAGTCAAACCCTTACAAGATGCTATTGGTATTGAGAATGGTTTAATGACCACTATTCATGCTTATACAAACGACCAAGTATTAACGGATGTCTATCATAATGATTTACGCCGCGCTCGCTCTGCTACTATGAGTATGATTCCTACTAAGACAGGAGCAGCTGCAGCGGTTGGGCTTGTATTACCTGAACTTAAAGGTAAGTTTGATGGCTATGCTATTCGTGTCCCTACCATTAATGTTTCTTTAGTAGATTTATCTTTTGTGGCACAACGTGATACGAGTGTAGAAGAGGTTCATAGCATTATTAAAGCTGCTTCAGAGGGTTATCTAAAAGGTATTTTAGATTATGGTACAGAACCATTAGTTTCTATTGACTATAATCATACAGCAGTTTCTAGTACATATGATTCAACACTCACAAAAGTATCAGGTCGTTTGGTTAAAGTATCTGCATGGTATGATAACGAATGGGGTTTCTCTAACCGTATGTTAGACACGACTGTTGCATTAGTTAATGCTAAATAAAATAATCTAATTATCATATTAGACGGCACCCGATAATAGAGTGCCGTTTTTCTCATGCCATTTTTATAAAAAATTAGCGAGTAGAAATTTATGCTAAATGTTAAATTATTATCTCATCTGGCAAAAACAGGTGAACTTCAAGGGAAGCGTGTATTTATCCGTTCAGATTTAAATGTTCCTTTTACTGAACAAGGTGAAATTTCAGAGGATACGCGTATCCGAGCTTCTGTTCCTGCCATTAAATTAGCCTTAGAAGCTGGGGCAGCTGTGATGGTAACTTCCCATTTAGGGCGGCCAACAGAGGGAGTATTGACGCCTAAAGATTCTCTAGCCCCTGTCGCCAAACGGCTTAGTGAATTATTAGAGCAAAATGTGAGTCTTATCCAAAATTGGGTAGATGGTGTTGAAGTAAAAGTAGGTGAGGTTGTTTTACTTGAAAATTGCCGTGTAAATGTGGGTGAAAAGAAAAATAATGATGAACTTGCTCAAAAAATGGCAAAACTATGTGATGTTTATGTAAATGATGCTTTTGGTACAGCACACCGCGCCGAAGCAACAACGCATGGTATTGCTAAGTATGCTAAGATTGCCTGCGCTGGTCCTTTGCTAGAGGCAGAATTAACAGCTTTAGGGAAAGCATTACAGGAGCCTAAACGACCTCTTGTTGCTATTGTGGGTGGTTCAAAAGTATCGACCAAATTATCTATTCTTCAATCATTAGCCACCAAAGTTGATCAATTAATTGTAGGTGGTGGTATTGCGAATACTTTTATGCTTGCTAAAGGATTGCCTATTGGAAAATCATTAGCTGAACCAGATCAGGTTGAGCAGGCAAAAGCCGTAATGGATCTGATGGAAAAACGAGGAGCAAGTGTCCCTATTCCTACAGATGTTGTTGTAGGTAAAGCTTTTTCAGCAGATGCACAAGCAACACCAAAATTATCCACAGAGATTGCTGATGATGATATGGTTTTTGATATTGGTGAGCAAACAGCACAAACACTTGTTGATATTATTAAAAAAGCAGGTACTGTTGTGTGGAATGGTCCTGTGGGTGTTTTTGAGTTTGATCAATTTGCAAAAGGTACAGCACAAATTTCTTATGCGATTGCTGATTCTGATGCCTTCTCTATTTCTGGAGGGGGAGATACACTAGCGGCAATTGCTAAATTTGGTATTACGGATAAAGTCGGGTATATCTCAACAGGTGGCGGTGCTTTCTTAGAATTTTTAGAAGGGAAAGTCCTTCCTGCGGTGGATATTTTGGAACAGCGTAATACATAATATCTCTATATGTATTGACAGCCTTTACAAAGCACTCATTTGGGTGAGTGCTTTGTGTTAAGATACAGATGAAGAAAAGGTAATCATACCTTACTTAACATTTTTTAAAATCGCTTAATGAACGTAATAAGACTTTTGGAGAGAGCGAATGCGACTAAAAAATAGTATATTGAGTCTTTTGGGTGCTATAACAGTATCAACAAGTGCTTTTGCTTATAGTGAAGGGTTTTATATTCGCTATATGGATCCAACAGAAGATTCTTCTTATACACGTATTGCAGAAGATCAAGTATTTCAGCTTGCTTTCAACCAAAGCGTCTCCGCTGATTCAATAGAAAAGAATGTCGTATGCCTTGTTGATGGGATTGGAGAACAGATTCCTGTTAAGCTGGTCTCTAGTGATGCTGTTTTACGGGATAAAGATGAAAATCGTGTTTTTGTTCAATGTACTCGCCCACTTCCCACGGATGGTAAGGTTGTTCTTCATATTAAAGAAGATGTAGAGAGTCAAAACGGCATTAAGCTAGGGAAAGATATAGAAGGTAAATATCTTGTAAGATCGCCATTTGAAGCGAAAGTGTTATGTGATCGAGTTAATGCTAAAACCGATTGTTCTCCATTGGGAGATATTCGGGTGCAATTTACAAACGATGCTTTTGTTCCTTCAGAAGAATTAAGTAAGCTGCATGTATTTGTAGATGGAAAAGAGATTGCTCCAGAGGAGATTGTTAAAGATACTGTTGTGAGCCAGTTAGTCTATAAAGGCCCATTTAACCCCAATACTTCCATTGAAGTAAAACTGGAGGGAGAATTAAAGGATGATATCGGTAGATTGCTGAGTAATACAAATCGATTCCCTTATAAAATGAAGATAGGTGATTATCCACCTTTATTAAAATTTGCGACGGGTTCTTTTGGTATTATTGAACTTTTTGCTAACACAACAGAGGCTAATCTTAATAAAAATCCTGCTATGATTCCCGTAACTGTTCGTCATGTTAATGACGTATCAGGCAATCAAGCTGTGCAGACAACCGTTGCGCAATGGAGAACACAAAATGATGCTGATGTGAGAAAATGGTTGTCGGTTATTCCTCGCTTAGCAGAAACAACCTATAGTGAGCAAAATATTCAGCGTATATTAAGTGGTTTTTCTTCTGAATATGATGAATTACCAGAAATAGATACACGCAATGTATCGCTCTTAACACAAGAAAAAGATATTCAGTATTATGATTTACCTACAACAGACAATCATAAAAATCAATCAGAAGTGATTGGCATTCCGATTAAAAAGCCGGGATTTTATGTATTAGAAGCCAAATCAGAACAATTAGGTCGCCAATTAACAGAAAGTGGTGAACCTATGTATGTACGAACAGCTGCTTTAGTTACCAATTTTGCTGTGCATCTAAAAACTAGTAGTGAGGGTGCTTTAGTATGGGTAACTCGTTTGGATGATGCAAAAGTTGTTCCTAATGCCCAAGTTCGCTTATCAACTTGTGATAATACTGAAATTGCCACAGGTGTAACGAATGAAGAAGGTGTTTTCCATTATAAAGGTAAAATGCCTGAGAATCGTCAGTGTACTTATGATAACTATAGCTATATGGCAAGTATTCGTATTCCTGATACTCATCCTTTAGCCAATGGAATGGAGGATTATGCATTTGCATTAAGTAGTTGGAATAATGGTATTGAACGTTGGGCATTTAATTTAAATCCTTATTGGGAACAAAACACCAAACAAGATATCATATTACATCCTGTATTAGGTCGTACTTTATTAAGAGCGGGTGAAACACTCAACATTAAACATTTAGTTCGTCAAAAAAGCAAAGATGGGCTACTAACACCGAGTCAGAATACACCATTACCAACAGATCTAGTCTTATCGCTTGATGCACTTGATGAGGAAATTACTTTGCCATTAACATGGCAAACAGCTGCTAATGGTAGTTTATATGCAGAAACCAATTGGGAAATTCCAAAAACAGCCAAAAATGGTACTTACTCAATCACTTATCGCCGTGAGGATGACATATATCAAGTAAACGGAACAGATACTTTCCAAGTAGAGTCATTTAAAGTGCCTTTCTTAAAAGGTAGTATTCAGGTATCTAGTGAGAGCCAACAAGTCGAAAATATATTGATTAATCCCCAACAGCTAGAGGCAAATATTCAGGTGAATTATATCGCTGGAGGAGCTGCCGCATTACTACCGATTGAAGTATCCGCAATGGCTATTCCTCAAACGTTTAATTTTAATATTACTTCAATAAGTGATGTGGATTTTACTGCCCAATCTTTAGGGGAACAAGAACGTAAAGTTTTTCTTGATAAAAAATCATTTACCTTAGATGCGAATGGTAATGCTAAAGTCACTATTGATAATGTACCTGAATTTAATGGTAAAACAGATTTTCTAATCGAGGTGAGTTTCCTTGATCCGAATGGTCAAGTACAAACCATTTCTCATACGGTGAGTGCTTTATCATCTGCTTTAATTCCGGGGGTAAGAAGCAAACGCTATTTTGAACCTAAAAAAGATTTTACTTTTGATGTCATCACCGTTAATCCATTAGGACAAATATTGGATGATAGATATGTTGTCGTGAAAGCAACTAAAATTAAGAGTAATGTCGTACGTAAACGTTTAGTCGGTGGTTTTTATACCTATGATATACATGAAGAAGTGGTAGATTTAGGTGATATATGTGAGGGCTTTACGAATGAACAAGGTGTACTCACGTGTACTAGCCAACTTCAGGAAGAAGGTCAACTTAACTTATCTGTTATTGCAAGCGACACCAGTGATAACACCTATATTACGGATATCCCCTTATGGGTATTTAATGGTGCTTCATGGTACACAGGTAATGATACCGATAGGGTAGATGTGATTGCAGATAAACCTGTTTACCTTGCAGGAGAGGAAGCTATCTTTGATGTTAGGATTCCTTTTAAAGAAGCAACTGCTCTAATCAGTATTGAGCGAGATGGGGTCATTGATTATGAGATCGTACAGTTTGAAAAAAATAGTTCGACTTTCAAATTAAAAGTGAAAGAAGATTGGTCTCCCAACGTCTTTGTGACGGTATTATCGGTAAGAGGACGCATTCGAGGTGATGCGAATGATGAAGGCAGATTGTGGGTAAATGATAGTCAGCAATCGCATGGCGCAAGCACATTAATTGATTTGGCTAAACCTTCATTCCGTTTTGGATCAGCTAAACTGCTTGTTAAAAATCCTCAACATCATCTTGATATTGCCTTGCAATTAAATAAACCTGTTTATCAGGTGAGAGAAAGAGCAACGGTAACCATTGATGCTAAATTATCAGATGGTAAACCAGCTGCTTTAGCGAATGTTACTGTATTTGCAGTTGATAAAGCACTATTAGAGTTAGCAAAAAATACGACAACAGATGTATTAACTGCTATGTGGCCAGAACGTGCATGGTTAGTGAATACGGCAACAGCACAAGGTGAAGTGGTTGGTCGAAGACACTATGGTCGTAAAGCTGTCCCTGTCGGTGGCGGTGGTGGGCTTGCACCAACTCGAGAACTATTTGATACCTTGGTTTTCTGGAAAGCTAATGTTGTTTTAGATGAACAGGGTCATGCAACAGTTGATTTTAATCTTAATGATAGTATTTCACAGTTTGAATTGGTGGCGGTGGCAGATGCTGGTGCAGAGGCATTTGGTACACAAAAGGTGGATTATACAAGCCGTCAGGATATTCAATTAATCTCTGGTTTATCCACATTAATTCGGGATACGGATAAATTTGATGCTACATTAACCGTCAGAAATACAACAGAGACAGATAAAGTATTGAAGATAACTGCTGAGGTGAAAAAAGGTGATCAACCCTTACTCAGTTTAGCACCGAAACAAGTCCGTGTATTAGCAGGATATGCAAATACAGTAGCATGGACAATAGATCCTTTACGCTTAAATGATATTGAGGGTGTACAGAACCTAACATGGGAATTTAAAGCGCTTGAGGTAGCAGAAGATGGGGCTGAAAAGCTAAAAGATAGTATTAGGGTATCACAACGCTTAATTCCTGCTATTCCTGTAACTATCCGACAATCGCAATTAGTGCAATTAGAAGCGAATAAGCAACCTTTATCTTTACCTGTACAAGCGCCTACTCGTGCTTTAACGGTTGGTAATAAAATCCGTGGGGGTATCCTTGTACAGTTACAAGATAGCCTTAGTACTAGCCTAGAAGGGGTAGAACATTATTTTACTCAATATCCTTTCTCATGCTTTGAACAAAAAGCCTCTATTGCCGTGGGTTTACAGGATGTAGATCGTTGGGATATCTTAATGCAAGAAATCCCAAGCTATATAGATCAATTAGGGTTTGTTCGCTATTATCCAAGTGCTATGTTAAGAGGTAGTCCTTTGCTTAATGCTCATTTATTAGCAATTTCGGCAGATGCTTCGCAATTAGGATGGCAATTTGCACTTCCTGAAGAAGCAAAACTAAAAATGCTAAATGCTGTAGAAGGGGTAGTACAAGGTCGTATCAAGAATACACGGGATTGGATACCAACACCCGACAAGACAGATTATGACTTGACCCTATTGTCAGCACTGGCTCGTTATAATCTTGTGACAGAGAGTATGATGCAGGCTTATCCGTTTAGAGAGTCTTATAGTACAGCCAGTTTAGTGAATTTGTATATTATTCACAGTCATTTAGAGACGGAACAACAGGCAGAGACGCTTAAACAACTTCGACAAGCTATTTTAGATCGTATGGCACGCCAAGCGGATAGATTAGTCTTTAAAGAGTTTGAATCATTGAATGAGCTATGGTGGTTGATGGAAGATCGCAATAGTCTTCATGCAAAATTATTATTTACAGTGATGAATCAAGAGGCATGGAAACAAGATATTCCTTATTTAGTGCAAGGACTTGTTCATGCACAACAAAAAGGACAATGGGGAACAACGACTAATAATGTATTTGGTACATTAGCGATTCATGCCTTTAGTCAAACATTTGAAGCCCCAGCTAATGATAGTTATGCCAATATTACCGTTACGGGTGCTGGTTATAAAGAACCTAAAAAATTGGAAAAAATAGGACTTAACCAAGCAATTGAAATTCCTTGGCTAACGAAACAAGAAGCTAATATGGATTTAAGTCTTCATGGAAAAGGTTCAGCTTGGGCAACCGTTTCTACATTGGCAGCGGTTGAACCAATAGAGCATACCTATGCAGGTTATCGCGTTGAAAAATTAATCGAACCGATTAAACGTAAAATTATGGGGCAGTGGTCAGTCGGTGATGTGTACCGTGTTAAGTTGCGTATTATAGCTGATGCACCGATGACATGGGTAGTGGTTAATGATCCTATCCCAAGTGGTGCAACGATATTGGGTTCAGGTCTAGGTCGAGACTCTGTTATTAATACACAACAAGATAATCAAGCAGATAATGCAGAAGAAGATATATTCTACGCATTAGATGATAAAGAGCCTGTCTTTGTAGAAAGAAAAGAGGATGTATATCGTGCTTATTATCAATTTATGGATAAGGGGGAAGTCACATTAGATTATGTGGTTCGTTTAAATAATGTAGGACGATTCACCTTACCTGTTACTCGTGTGGAGGCCATGTATGCACCTGCTATTTTTGGTGAGACAGTTAATAAAGAAATACAGGTAAAAGCACATTAAATGTAGTTAAATAAAACCGTGAAATAGCATAATTTCACGGTTTTTATAAATGGGATATTATTTAATGAAAAAAATAATAAAACTCCTGTTAGTATTTACGATATTTTTCTGTGTTCTTATACTTGGGCTGTATATATGGGCATGGGGGCAAGTTGTACCGAGTTATGAGCAAGTTGTAAGGCAGACACAAAGCTCTTCTATTCAAATAGTAGATAGAAGGGGTGAACCCTTAATTGCTATTCGTGATGATTTTCAGCAACGTAAAGTACCTTGGACAAAGTTAGAAGCGTATTCACCTACTTTGCGTCAGATGGTATTGCAATCTGAAGATAAGCGGTTTTATCAGCATCATGGTGTCGATTGGTTTGCTTGGCTAGGGGCAGTAAAGGATAAGCTTTTTTCATCAACCTCACGTGGTGCATCAACCATTACCATGCAATTGGTTGGTATATTATTACCAGAGTTACAACGACAAGGTAAGCAGCGTAGTTATTGGCAAAAAATACAGCAAATTGCCTATGCGATTCGATTAGAGCAAATATGGAGTAAAGAGCAAATCCTTGAAGCCTATTTAAATCTTGTTCCTTTGCGAGGAGAAATAGTAGGTATGGCTTCAGGGGCTAAGGCTTTTTTTCAAAAATATTCCTATGCCTTAAACCAAAAAGAAAGTGCTTTATTGGTGGCGATGTTAAAAGCACCCAATGCGAAGATAAATACCTTGGTGAATCGTACTTGTTTATTGATACGTCCGAATAGCTGTGATTATCTGGATGTTTTTGTCAATAATGCGGTTAGTTATTTGCATGGTACATTTGTTGATGAGGCAAAAGAAGGTAGCCACTTTGCACGTGCTTTTTTAAAACATTATTTATCCTCTATTCATACGACTGATAAAACCCTCAAATCTACTATTGATAAGCAGTTACAACAGTTTGTCAGTGAGCGTATTAGAACGAGATTAATGGATTTATTCCATGAGCAGATCAGTGATGCGGCTGTTGTGGTTTTAGATAATGCGACAGGTGAAATATTAGCCTATGTTGGTTCGTCAGGATCATTATCATCTGCACAAGAGGTAGATCATGCGCAGGCATTACGACAGGCAGGCTCTACTTTAAAACCCTTCTTATATGCACAGGCTTTTGATAAAAAATATCTTACTGCTGCTTCTTTACTGAATGATAGTGCTTTAAGTATTGCGGTTGATACTGGGCTTTATATCCCCCAAAACTATGATAAAGGATTTAAAGGTTGGGTATCTATTCGAAAAGCCTTAGCGTCTTCTTTAAATATTCCTGCCGTACAAACATTAACCATGTTGGGTGCAGAATCCTTTCGGAATACATTGGTACGTTTAGGTTTGCCTTTGAGCGAAGAGGGTGATTTTTATGGCTATAGTTTGGCATTAGGTAGTGCAGATATTACCTTATTAAGTTTGACAAATGCTTACAGAAGTTTAGCTAATCAGGGCTATTATACCCCCATAAAATGGTTATCTGATCGAGAGGAAAATAGGCGTATAACAAAGAGCGTTGGTGATAATTCTTCTGCTGTAGAAGTGGTTCAAGATACGCAAGGTGAGCAGGTGTTTAGCCCTCAGAGTGCATGGATTATTCAGTCTATTTTATCGGATAGACAGGCAAGAGCATTAACTTTTGGTTTAGATAGTGCATTAAGTACACCATTTGATACAGCGGTTAAAACAGGGACTAGTAAGGATATGCGTGATAACTGGACAGTAGGCTGGTCATCTCGTTATACGGTTGGTGTATGGGTAGGTAATAGTGCCGGTCATAGTATGCGGAATATTAGTGGTGTTTCAGGTGCTGCTCCGATATGGCATGATGTGATGCAATACTTACATCAGGAAACGCCTTCAGTATTTGTCCCAATGCCTAAGGGAGTAGTAGTTGAACAGATTGAGTATAAACCTGCTATAGAGCCGAGTCGAAAAGAATATTTTATAGAAGGTACGCAGCAGCAAAGTATTCGATTGGTGAGTTCTATAGCAGCATCTCAAGAGGGTGTGGGTATGATTAGTATGCCAACAGATGGAACAATTATTGCGTTAGATCCTGATATTCCGGCAGAGAACCAACAGCTACGTTTGGAGGCAAGAATGGTTAATCAACAACTATCAAAGCAAATTCAATGGGTTTTAAATGGGAAAGCGGTTAGTCAATCAAATCCTGCTTATATCCCATTGCAAGCAGGTTCATTTAAACTTGAACTATTATCTTTATCAGGTGAAAAATTAGATGAAGTGCATTTTCAAGTAAGAGGAATGCGATAGGGGGTATTCATAAAATTTAGAGGCTATATAAAAAGCACTATAAATAGTGATAAGTCGCTCGAGCAGTTTCTCGCTTTGCTCGAAAAATTCGCTTGGTTATTCACTATTTCTCCGTGCTTTTAGAGGAATAGTATGGCTGTTTTATTAAAAGAGTTTAAAGATTAAGTATTTTTAATAAAAACTTAATAGAGAGTTATATAAATTACTTTGATAAGTCGCTCAAGCAGTTTCTCGCTTTGCTCGTAAAATTTGCTTGGTTATTCATTATTTTCTGTTTATTGGAAATATCGTATATATAACGATAAAATAGTTATAAATTTATCTATATAGGAAAATAAATGATGGATAAAAATGTATTACGTGTAGCCGTAGGGCAATTTCCAGCAAGTAATGATATTGAAACCAATAAACAGTATATTCAACAACTTGTTGAGCAAAGTGCAGCACAATCAGTTGAATTATTAGTGCTTCCCGAAGCGGCTATGTGTTCTTTTGCGTCAGATTTACCCGTATTGCAAACACTTGCGTATCAACATACGCCTACTTTTATTCAATTTATACAGACCCTTGCTAAGCAGTATCAATTATTTATTGTGGTTGGTGTCATAAGCCCTAGTGAATATAGTGATGAGCCTCGGGTACAGAATCAACTCGTTGTCATTAATCCACAGGGAGAGATTATTGTTCGCTATAATAAAATCCATGTGTATGATGCCTTTAAATTTAAAGAGTCTGACAAAGTAAAACCTGCTGATATAAAAGCAGATGGCAGTATGTTGGGAATTTTTAAAATTAAGGATTTCACAATAGGGTTGATCAATTGTTATGACTTGAGATTTCCTGAACTAGCAAGAGCATTGATTGATAAAGGGGTTAATGTATTAAGTGTGAGTGCAAATTGGATAGCGGGTTCAGCCAAAGAGATGCATTGGGAAACCTTACTAAAAGCCCGTGCTATTGAAAATACCGCTTATGTATTAGCAAGTGGACAAACACCTACTAAGGGTATAGGTAATAGTATGATAATTGATCCTATGGGTGTCATATTAGCAGGGTGTGGTACGGAGATTGGAGTTCAAGTGCAGACGCTATCTTTAGAACGACTTAATACGGTGAGAACATTACTACCGTGTTTGGTGAATAGGCGGTTGTTTTAAAAGGATGGGAATACATTATATATTTGCTTATAGAACAAATAAGTGTTTTTACGGTATATGATATCCAATTTTCAAAAACTTATTTGCCATTAAAACCTATTTTGAAATAATTATAAACCACATCATAATAATCTTATATTTGCTTTTTAAGCAGATTACTATAATAAATTATCCCTTGCTATGTTGTAATGTTTTCATTACAATACAGTAGGGAGGTAATACATAAAATATGAGATAAAACAAACTGATGAGTTTAAACAATGGTTAAAGCGATTAAATAACCCATTAGCAAAAATTAATGTTTTAAAACGTATTGAGCGAGCAGCAAAAGGAAATTTTGGTGATCATAAATTATTACAAATTCTGGAGGGATAAGTGAAATGCGAATAGATACCGGTAAGGGCTATCGTATTTACTATGCACAACAAGGTAATGTTATTTATGTTTTACTAAATGGAGGGGATAAATCTACTCAACGGACTGATATAGAGAAAGCTAAATCTATATGGGCAGATTTGAAGAACCTCACCTAATACTAACTAGGAGTAAAGATGAAAGAAATGAAAATAAATGAAGATATAAAAGAAAAATATAGTGTGACAACATTTGATTCTGCAGAATACTTAGATAATGATGAGTTAATTGCCCTTTATTTGTCAGAGACTCTAAAAGAAGGAACAGACCAGGACTTTATTGAAGCATTAAATACGGTTGCACGAGCAAAAGGAATGAATGAGCTAGCTAAAAAAGCAGGTATTGGAAGAGAGAGTCTTTATCAAACTTTAAATAGTCAAAAACCACGCTTTGAAAGTATTCGTAAAATTCTTGATGCCTTAAATATTGAGCTTATTCCAACAGTAAAAAGTTTAGAAAAGTCAGTTCGTTACACTAATGAGTAAGAGTTTATTCTAGATACTAAGAAATATAGTAAAAACGATTAAATAGTATTCTATTGGGTAGTATGCTTCTAAATATCGTTTATTTCTGAGTTTTCTTTTAACTTTACCTCTATTTTTACGCAATTATTTGGAATAAGATTTAAAATTACGGGTAGTTCTATATTCTAAATAATATTGATTTATCTCTAGGAGAAAAAGATATGGCACTTGTGTCAATGCGTCAGTTATTAGATCATGCCGCTGAGCATGGTTATGGTTTACCTGCTTTTAATGTGAATAATCTGGAGCAGGTTCAAGCCATTATGGAGGCTGCCAAAGAAACGAATAGCCCTGTCATTATGCAAGCTTCTGCTGGTGCGCGTAAATATGCAGGTGAGCATTTTCTGAAATACTTAATTCAAGCAGCTGTTGAATCATATCCAGAAATTCCAGTGGTGATGCATCAAGACCATGGTCAATCACCGGCTATCTGTCAAGGTGCTATTAATCTAGGCTTTTCTAGTGTGATGATGGATGGTTCACTAATGGCGGATGGTAAAACCATTGCAAGCTATGAGTACAATGTTGAAGTAACCAAAGAAGTCGTTAAGATGGCACATGCATTGGGTGTTTCTGTCGAAGGTGAGCTAGGAGTTCTTGGTTCATTAGAAACCATGCAAGGTGATAAAGAAGATGGTCATGGTGCAGAGGGTACATTAACACGAGAACAATTATTAACTGATCCCGAACAAGCGGCTGATTTTGTGCGTCAAACACAAGTAGATGCTTTAGCGATCGCCATTGGTACAAGTCATGGGGCATATAAGTTTACACGTAAACCAACAGGGGATATTCTTTCTATCCAACGTATCAAAGAAATCCATGAACGCTTACCCAATACACATATTGTAATGCATGGTTCGTCAAGTGTTCCCCAAGAACTACTAGAAGAAATTCGTCAGTTTGGTGGTGATATGAAACAAACTTATGGTGTTCCAGTAGAGGAAATCCAAGAAGCGATTAAATATGGTGTTCGTAAGGTGAATATTGATACGGATATTCGCTTGGCAATGACAGGTGCAATTCGCCGTTTCTTAGCAGAGAATCCCTCTAAGTTTGATCCACGTGAATTTAATAAACCAGCACGAGAAGCCGCAAAACAATTATGTATTGCCCGTTATGAAGCATTTGGTTCTGCAGGACAAGCAAGCAAAATTAAGCCAATTACTTTAGTGGATATGGCCGCTCGTTATACTTCAGGTGAGTTGGCGCAACAAGTAAAATAGGTCATTATCTTATCGCATGGCATCAAGTTGATGATAACAGTAAAAATACCACCTTTCGTTAGGTGGTATTTTTTTAGATAGTATATTCTCTACGGATACTAAGCATTCTTCTAATCTGATGTAAAATAGAGCATTATTTTTCCTCTTTCAAAGGTTCTGTTGTGAGTACTTTACACCAATCAAGTCTAAAGTCTTTACCGTTATTAGCCCGTGGTAAAGTGCGTGATATGTACGCAGTGGGTGATGATAAATTATTAATTATTGCCAGTGATCGTATTTCGGCATTTGATGTTATTTTAGATGATCCTATTCCGGGGAAAGGGCAAGTACTGACTGAATTAACAGAATTTTGGTTAAAAAAATTAGCACATATTATCCCTAATCATGAAACAGGTATTCGTCCCGAAGAGGTTGTTGCACCAGATGAAATAGAACAAGTCAAAGGGCGAGCAATGGTGGTTAAACGCTTAAAACCTGTATTAGTGGAAGCAGTTGCTCGTGGTTATATTATTGGTTCAGGCTGGAAAGATTATCAAGCAACAGAGGCAGTATGTGGTGTTCAGCTACCAACAGGACTTCAACAAGCAAGCAAACTCCCTGAGCCTATTTTTACACCAGCCGCTAAAGCAGAAGTAGGTGAACATGATGAAAATGTAAGCTTTGATCATGTTATCAATGTGGTAGGTAAAGAGTTAGCGGAGCAAATTCGTGATGTTACCTTACGACTTTATAAAGAAGCTTCTGAGTATGCGGCAAGTAAAGGTATTATTATTGCTGATACGAAATTTGAATTTGGTTTAGATGATAAAGGGCAGTTGCATTTAATGGATGAGGTACTAACCCCTGATTCTTCTCGTTTTTGGCCTGCTGATACCTATCAAGAGGGGACAAGTCCAGCCTCTTTTGATAAGCAATTTGTACGTGATTGGCTAGAGAAACAAGTATGGGATAAGACTCCTCCAGCTCCACGGTTACCGCAAGATGTATTAGAAAAAACAGCGGCTAAATACCGAGAGGCTTTAGATCGCTTGCGTGCCTAATAGATATAAGATAGAGAAATAGTTTGAATATAAACAAATAATTTCTCTATCGATTTGATATAAAAATAAGAATTAGGGTGAATACATAGTAGCTCTTTTCTTTATGAATTGATTATTTTAAGGTTAAAGTAAATGACAGTAGCAAAAGTTGGCGTAATTATGGGTTCTTCCAGTGACTGGGATATTATGCAAAATGCTGTTAAGATATTAAAAGATTTTGGTGTGCCTTATGAAGCAAAAGTAATTTCAGCACACCGTATGCCACATGATATGGCTGAATATGGCGCAACCGCTTTTGAAAAAGGTATTCGTGCCATTATTGCTGGAGCAGGGGGTGCTGCTCATTTACCGGGAATGATGGCTGCCTTAACAGAAGTCCCTGTTTTTGGTGTGCCTGTCCCTTCACGTTATTTACGCGGAGAAGATTCTTTGCTTTCTATTGTGCAAATGCCTAAGGGTGTTCCTGTAGCTACTTTTGCGATTGGAGAAGCAGGGGCTGCCAATGCTGCTTTACACGCTATTGCAACACTAGCGATGCATGATAATAATTTACGCCAACAACTTATTGCCTTTAGAGCAAAACAAACAGAAACTGCTCGTGCAATGCATTTACCAGAGGTTGAATAATGAATAGAGATTTACCTCAAGAACCATTACCTTATTCGGCAATACTGCAACCTGGACATACACTCGGTATGATGGGTGGTGGTCAATTAGGTCGTATGTTTTGTCATGCAGCACAAAGCCTTGGTTATAAGGTGGTTGTATTAGAACCAACGGAAGAAAGCCCTGCTGGACGTGTTGCTGAATATGAAGTAGTATCTGCCTATGATGATATGAAAGGACTAGATACGTTATTATCTTATACACAAGCGGTAACAACAGAATTTGAAAATGTACCCGCAGCTAGTCTTAAATACTTATCATCACAGATAAGAATAAGCCCATCAGCAGCTGTGGTTGCTGTTGTACAAGATAGAATTGCAGAAAAAGCCTTTATTGCTTCACAAGGTATTCCCGTTGCCCCTTATGTAGAAATTCGTACGATAGAAGATTTAGAAAAAGCAGATAATACCTTATTTCCTGCCATCTTAAAGGCGGCTCGTTTAGGCTATGACGGAAAGGGACAAGCACGTGTTAAATCGGTTGCTGAAGCGGTAGAGGCTTTTAAATCTTTTGGTGAAGTTCCCTGTGTACTAGAAGCTATGCTTCCTCTAAAAAAAGAGGTTTCTGTTGTGATGGCAAGGGGGTTTGATGGAAAAACTGCCCTCTTTCCTATAGGGGTTAATACACATATTAATGGTATCCTATCAAGTTCCGTTGTCGGGGTTGAGGAAATTGATCCTACAATAGAAAAAGCAGCTCAAGAAGCCGCCATAAAAATTGCTTTAGGATTAAACTATTTTGGTGTAATGTGTGTCGAGTTCTTTATTCTTGAAGATAACCGCCTTGTTGCTAATGAGATAGCACCTCGCCCTCATAATAGCGGACATTACACGATGAATGCTTGTTTAAGTAGTCAATTTGAACAACAGGTACGTGTATTAGCAGGTATGCCATTAGGTTCAACTGATTTATTAGCACCAACCATTATGTTAAATATTTTAGGGGATAGTTGGTTTGCTCATGGTGGTGAACAAGCGATAGAGCCTGATTGGGCGAGTGTATTAGCGCTACCGGGTGTAAATTTACATCTTTATGGAAAAGCAGAAGCGCGGAAAGGACGTAAAATGGGGCATATCAATATTGTGAATAAAGATCCACAACAGCTGATATATTATGCCCGTCAAGTTAGTGATATTCTTCATCTCAATGCAAAGATCTAATGATATGTGTATTGCTAAAGCAGCAGAATTATTATTAAAAGGGGAGCTAGTAGCCTTTCCTACTGAAACAGTATATGGTTTAGGGGCGGATGCTGAGAATCCAGAGGCAGTTGCTAAAATTTATCAGGCAAAGGGCAGACCACAAAATCACCCTGTGATTGTTCATTTACCACCTGATGCAGATATAAGCTATTGGGTAAGTCATGTTCCTGAAGAGGCTAAATTATTAATTCAGCATTTTTGGCCAGGACCTTTAACCCTTATTTTGCCTAGAGCTAAGCATATTCCTGATGCTGTCAGTGGAGGGCAGCCTAGTATTGGTTTACGTTGTCCCTCACACCCAGTTGCGCAACAGTTATTACGTGCCTTTGCACAGTTAAGACCAAATGCAGGTGTTGCTGCTCCATCAGCGAATAAATTTGGGCAAGTTTCTCCGACAAGTGCTGCTCATGTAGAAAGTGAGTTTCCTGGTGAAATTCAGCATCATCAATTATATGTGGTAGAAGGAGGTGATGCGGATATTGGGATTGAATCAACCATTGTAGATTTATCCCGTATAGCTGAAGGTATTGGAGCGGTATTATTGCGTCCCGGGCATATTACCCGTCAGCAATTAGCGGATGTATTGGGTTATATGCCAGCAAGTCCTGATAAGGCTGCCCCTCGGGTATCAGGCACACTTAAAGCACATTATGCACCTCATACTCCCCTACAAATGGTACAAAAAGAGGATTATAAGGGTTTACTCACCCATATTCCCAAAAATGAAAAATGGGTCTTAATGGGGTTCCCTCAAGATTTATTAAAACTTCAAGAACTAGCTATTTCTCATTTGAGCGTGGTTTCTCATCAGAATACGTTGAGTTTGTCTGATAAGCAATCTACAATTGATTTATATCCTGTCTCTGATGATCCAACGGTATATGCAAAAAGTATTTATGCCTTATTACGACAGTTGGATACACAAGGATACCAACGGATTTGTGTACAGGCTTTACCACAAGACCTAGATTGGGAAGCATTGAATGATCGTTTGCAGCGAGCCGCAGCAGCGTTTGAGTCATAAACATGTGGTTTTGATCATGTAATAAAAACCCCTATCGTATGTGATAGGGGTTAATTTATTGTAGTATGAAATAATTGACTACTAATTAAGGTTTAATAGCGACTTTTAGTACACCATCACGTTGATTGGCAAATAAATCATAGGCTTCAACAATATTATCTAGTTTATAATGGTGTGTCACAAGAGGACTTAAATCCATACGAGCGCTTTGTATGACGTTTAATAAACGGCGCATCCGTTCTTTACCACCAGGGCAAAGAGCCGTATTGATTTTGTGATCGCCTAAACCTGCCACAAATGCATTAAGTGGAATAACAAGGTCTTCTGAATACACACCAAGGCTAGAGAGTGTACCACCAGGTTTAAGGACTCGAAGTGCTTGTTCAAAAGTACGCTGTGTTCCTAAACATTCAATAGAGGCATCTGCACCACGTCCTTTAGTGATTTTCATTACTTCATCAATCACATCAGCATGGCGGAAATTTACGGTAATATCTGCACCAAGCTGTTTAGCAATAGCAAGACGTTCATCATTACCATCTACGGCAATAATGGTCGTTGCACCTAATAAACGAGCACCTGCTGTTGCACATAAGCCAATAGGACCTTGAGCAAATATAACAACAGTATCACCAATACGGATATTGGCATTTTCTGCTCCTTTAAAACCAGTGGACATAATATCGGGACACATTAATACTTGTTCATCTGTAAGTCCATCAGGAATGGGTTCAAGATTGGCTTGAGCATCGGGAACAAGTACATACTCTGCTTGTGTGCCATCAATAACATTACCAAATCGCCATCCTGCGGTTGCTTTATACCCGTGGCATGAGCATGTCCCATCAGCGGTAAGATAAGCTCCATCTTGAGACGGATAGCCGTCTTGGCAAGGATAAGAGGTAAAGCTTGGGCAAATAGCACCCGCAATCACACGCTGTCCTTCTTGATAACCTTTGACATTACTACCCAATTTTTCAATAATCCCTACAGGTTCGTGACCTACTGTTAGATTTTTGGCAACAGGATATTCACCTTTAAGAATATGTACATCTGTACCACAAATAGTGGTCGTTGTAATGCGGATTAGGGCATCATTAGGACCAACATCAGGAATTTTCTTATCGACTAGCTCAATACGACCTGGCTCAATAAAGACAGCTGCTTTCATTAATGTCATCATATTTCTCCTAAAAAGTGCCTTGAACAAAATGTCCTAGCACACTTTTATTGTAAAGGATAAAAATGACAATAAGGTAATATTACTTATAAATGTCATAGAGAGAATTTGATTTTAGAGAAATCATAAGATAAGAAGGCTTGTTATAAAGCCTTCTACTGTTTATTTGGTAAGGATATTAGAGGTTTTAGAATAAGCCACCAAATAATTTATCGACTTCAAATAATGTGGCTATCCCTAATAATATAAAGATACTTGCTGCAATAGTATGAATGAGTTTTGGTGAAAAGTGATGGGCAAATTTTTCACCTAAGAATACAGCAGGGATATTTGCGATAAGCATACCTGCTGTTGTACCAAGAATCACCAACGCGGTTTGATCAAAGCGAGCCGCCATTGCTATTGTTGCAATCTGTGTTTTATCCCCCATTTCTGCTAAGAAAAAGGTAAGACAAGTAACACCAAAAACACCAAAACGAGAAGAAAAAGAGATTTTTTCTGCTTCTAGCTTATCAGGGATTAACATCCAAATTGCCATAGCAATAAAGGATATACCGAGTACCCACCGTAAAATATCGGGTGATACAAGATTGCTTAGCCAAGCACCAATAGAGCCAGCAAAACCATGATTAATTAGTGTCGCTAGTGTAATACCTAGAATAATAGGAATAGGACGTTTGAATCGAGATGCTAAAAGAAAGGCGAGGAGTTGCGTTTTGTCGCCCATCTCGGCAAGGGCAACCGTACTAGAAGAGATAAGAAAAGCATTCATGGGATAACAACCTTATTGCCGGAAAACAAGTACAAATGACCACACTATAGTTGTCCGGCAAGGCAACCATAATATAATCAAAGGTCTTGTCAAACGAAAAAATTTCGTCGTTTACGCCATAGCTATTGGCTAAGTATGTTGACGTAAACCTTCGGCAGAAGAGACTACTCCCCAATGAGTATTGCTATTATAAGGAAAATAAAAATATAAGTGCCAAAATAATCTATTCGTATAAAAATTAACAAATAATAATAATTTTTATTTGCCTTATGCCTTTTTCTATAGTGTAGTACGAGGGTATTAGCGTACTATGTTTCTTTCCGTTTTTGTAATTCAATAAACTTTTGCATTAGTTGTTCTGGAGTTTCGTTCCATTCTGGATGGGGACTAATACAATCCACAGGACAAACGACCATACACTGTGGCTCATCATGGTGACCTACACATTCAGTACATTTATCGGGTTCAATAATATAAATCTCAGGACCCATATAAATAGCATCATTTGGACATTGCGGTTCACAAACATCACAGTTAATGCATTCTTCACTAATGGTTAGTGCCATTTTTACTTCCTTTACTGCTGGGCGAGTTGTTTGCGTTCAGCCGTTTTTTTGATTAACCAGCGTTCAACTGAGGGGAATACAAATTTACTCACATCACCACCGAGTTGAGCAATTTCACGAACAAAAGTTCCTGATATAAATTGATATTGATCGGAGGGGGTCATAAAGAGTGTTTCAACATCGGGTAGCTGATAACGATTCATACCTGCCATTTGAAACTCATATTCAAAGTCAGATACGGCTCGTAATCCTCGGATAATAACGCGGGCTTCCTCTTGCCGAACAAAATCCTTGAGCAGACCATCAAAGCTTTTGACAATCACATTAGGATAATGTCCCAAGACTTCGCTGGCGATTTTTAAGCGTTCTTCTAGTGTAAAGAAGGGATTTTTGCCACGGCTTGCCGCTACGCCAATCACTACCTTTTCAAAAAGACCTGAAGCACGGCGTACTAAATCCTCATGGCCTCGCGTAATAGGATCAAAAGTACCCGGATAAACAGCAACTAACATGAATATTCTCTAAAAGATGAAATAATTCGTCTATTATACTGCTTTCTATATCGTTCGGAAAAGAAAACCCTTTTTAAGGTATTGCTAGCGAAATGAAAATCATTTTTATTAGATAGGAAATTAAATAAGTATTTTTGAATTTATAGTAAGGTTTTAACCGTAAGAAAAGAAGGTATTGACTAACTGGGTAATAAAGTTGTAGCACTGTATGGGTTTAATGTTATACAAAAATAATAGAATAGTTTTTAGTGTAATTCCATTTTCTGATCTTCATTGACACTAAATACTTCTGGTTGTTGATGATAAAAATCCTTGACTTGAGCAATATCCTCTGCATTGGGTACATAGACAGCCATACCGTGTAGTGTTTGGTAATCATAGACTAATTGTAATTGCCAAGGTTTCCCTTTCTCAAGAAGTTGTTGAGTAGTTGTTTGGTTTTTATCGAAAAAAATAATAAGGTTTTTCCCTTTTGTGCTAGATGTTGCTTGGCATGCTACTAAAAAGAGGGAAAGTAAAAGTAGGACTTTTTTGACCATATTGCTAAAATGTATCTATTCATTAAGTAAAAAATAGCATAATATTGTATCGAATAAAGTAGGAGTAGATGATGGAATTAAAAAGTTATTTAACTGAAAATACAAGAGCTGAATTGATAGCAGAACGAGTAGATGATGAGCTAATTTATATGGAAGAAGCATTAGCAGCAGAAAATGCTGGTGATTTAGATATGGCTTGGCGCTGGTTAGCTAAAACAGAGATGCCTGATTACACATTAAAGTTAATGAAAGAATGGCATGGAGCAGAGTTTATTAGAAAATATGGTTTTGATACAACACAAGCAGTTAAGTCTTATGGAGAGAATTGGTTAAATGAGTAGTTTTATATTTTTACTAGTATCTGAAAGTAAAGGACTTGAGCGGTTAAACTCAAGCAGGTTAAGTCATGCTATTAAAAGTACACAAACTAGAATTCATCAACAAATTATTCAGACGGCTTTAAAAAAAGATATTTATGCCATTATTGCTAATGAAAAAGCGATTTTAAGTATTGATTTAGAACGAAATGCAAATAGTCATGCGATGAAAAGTAGTCTAAAAAATGCCTTATATGAATTTACTATACTTGAAAAACATCTAAAACTTGTTGAGAACCCTTTAAATTATAAAGGTATTGATGAGGCTTATTGTTTGCCTAAAAATCGTAGATTAGGCTTACCCTATGATGAAGCTCGTCAAGCATTTGCCAGCCATATTACTCGCTTACGTAATATGGATAAGGTGAGATCAAGTGATCAAGATAAACAAATTATTAAAGCCCGTCACTGTGCTATAAAAACAGCATTAGAGGTTTACAAAGAAAAACAATATATGGCTATAGCACATCAATAATCAAGCAATAATAGATAAATAGGAGCGACTTTCTGGGAAGAGATAAGTGGGTCATAATTATGGCAAATAGAGTCGAGTCAAAGGCTATGACATTAAAGTACTTGACTATTTTTTATATGTTTAGCAGTTGATAGTTGTTATAAAAATCGTATTTTTAAGGTATCTGTACGGATTATGCTTTACGTTCAAACAGATGAAAATAAACCATACCTGCTCTTGAAGAACGGATAAGTTCAAACTCTTCTTCTGGTAATAATTGGGGTTGATTAGACTCGATATAAACTAGTCCTCCTGCTTTAAGGATATTACTTAAAAAAGGTGTTGCTTTTTCAAGTAAAGGTGTATCAAAGGGGGGGTCAAGCATAATTAAATCAAAACGTGAGGCATCCATACGTCTGAGTACAAGTAATGCATCATGGTTATGAATACGGACTTGAGGCAAGTTAAGTTTGTCGCGTACCATACGTAAGTTTTGTAGGGCTATAGGATTAGACTCAACAAGTTGTACATGGTATGCCCCCCGTGATGCCGCTTCAAAACCCAAAGCTCCTGTTCCCGCAAATAAATCAAGGACGGCTTTATCTGCATACTGCCCTTGCCATAAATGATGAACCCAGTTAAATAGTGTTTCTCTGACACGATCAGGAGTGGGACGCAAACCAGGGACATCAATAACGGGAAGTGGCGTACGGCGTAATGTGCCACCAATAATACGAACTTTTTGGGTAGAAGATGACATTATGACATGAGGAAATAAAGTTATTCACAGTAAATTATTATACGCTAGCTAAAAATAAGAGGGGATAAAAGAGAAAATTTATAGTTAAGATATATTTAAAATATAAGCGAAATGAAGAAAAGAAGTAAGTAAAAAAGCCGTTTTTTACTTAACGTATTTGTTCAATTAACGGTACAATAGTTGTTTATTTATTAATCCTTATTTAAAAGAATATTTCTATGTTTAGTTTTTTCAAACGTTGGCGTAATAAAGATAAAGCTGATACAACAGCAGAACAGCAAATTATTGAGGATAAAGCAGTAGAAGCGGGTACTGAGACGACTCAAAACAATCAAGAAAGTGTCTCACTATCTACAGTATCTGCAGTAGAAATGAATACTATAGAGCCTGAATATCAGGAAAATCCTGTGCCTAATGATATAGAACCAGAAGCCATTATTCAAGAAAGTCTTGATAAAGAAGTGACCTGTTCTACCAATGCGGTGAATGTAGTCGATACTGCACCTGTACAGGGGGGAGAAGATGAAAAGGTACGTATCCACTTTACATTAAGTGATGCCCTACCACCTATTTCTGATGAAGAGTTAGAAAAAGCGGCTTTAGCAGAGATTCCAGAAGATAGTCCTTTACGCTATCAAGTAGAAGAAGAAAAAACAGACATAGAAGATTTAGCAATTCAGTCAGTAAGAGAAAACACCAGTGAAGAAGTATTAGATCAAACCACTGAGGATACTCTTGAACAAACGGCTTTACTTGATAGCTCTATAGCAGAAAATATAATAAGTAATCCAGTAGAGTTACCTAAAGATAATTATATGGATTTTGATAGTCTACATGAGAATAAAGAGCAAACTACGGATACACCTTATCAAAAAGTAAGTATAGAAGAAAATAATCGTGTGGATTTTAATCATACACAAGAAATTGTTGTAGAAGAAAATAGTTTAAATCTAAATGATAAACAAGCATCTACACTAGATAATATCAATACATTATCTGAAAATACGCAAGAAAATACTTATACAGATATTGAAGAGGTAGAGAATAAAGCAGACAATACGGATAAACACCATACTACTGAAGAGCGGATAGAAGAGGAAGTATTTAGTGCCACGCCTCCAGCGGAAAAAGCATCATGGTTAAGTCGTTTGAAAAAAGGATTAGCTCGAACAGGGTCAAATATTAGTAGCCTTTTTGTAGGGGTTAAAGTAGATGAAGATTTATTTGAAGAGCTAGAAACGGCACTTATTATGGCAGATGCTGGGATAGAAGCGACACAATCACTATTAAGTCAATTAAGGGCTAAGGTAAAAAAAGAACGTATAGAAGATGCCAAAGCAGTTAAACAAGCCTTGTATGAATTAGTGGTAGAACACCTTAAACCCTTGGAAAAACGGTTTACGCTAGATCCTGATATAACCAATGTTGTGATGTTAGCTGGGGTTAATGGGGCTGGTAAAACAACCTCTATTGGTAAATTGGCACATCATTTTCAAGCAAGTGGTGCAAGTGTGTTATTAGCGGCAGGCGATACATTTCGTGCAGCAGCAAGAGAGCAGTTGATAGAGTGGGGGGCTCGCAATAATGTACAAGTGATTGCTCAAGATGGAGGTGATCCTGCTGCTGTTGCGTTTGATGCGGTTAATGCAGGTAAAGCACGTAAAACAACGGTGGTAATGGTTGATACAGCAGGTCGCTTACCGACACAGACACATTTGATGCAAGAATTGAAGAAAATCCATCGGGTGATTACAAAAGCAGAAAGTACCGCACCACATGAGGTATTACTCGTGATTGATGGTAATACAGGGCAAAATGCACTGGCACAAATTAAGGCATTTGATGCCGTTTTAGGATTAACGGGTTTAATCGTAACTAAGCTAGATGGTACTGCAAAAGGAGGTATTTTGGCTGCGGTGGCATCGGGTAGTCAAGGTGTGCGTCCCGTTCCTGTTTATTGGATTGGTGTTGGTGAGTCGTTACATGATTTACAACCCTTTGTAGCCAGTGAATTTGCAAGTGCATTACTGGGGGATGAATAATGTATTAGGTATAGATTTTTATAAAAGTAGAAATTTAAACTTTATAGTATTTTCATCATAAACGACTATTCGTCAATAAGGAATAGTCGTTTTTCTTGAACGTAATCAGTAAAATAAATAATACTATCGGATAGCCCTCTAAGGAATATAGTAGTTTGTTTTTACCATAACCATAGAGGGTATAGGATAATGATTACTGAAATGGAATCTTTTTAGGAATAGATTTCAGTGCAGAATCAGCTACCCTTTTTAATAATTCTATCTGTGCGGATAACCAACCTACAGCAAACCATGCATGGGAATGGGTATCGGTTATTTCTGAAAAATATACTTTTGCGGTAGCTGTATCATTTAATGCACCGAATATATCTTGTACTTCAGCAAGGCGCTTGATATAGCTATTTAATTGGCTATGTCCTTCTACACTATTATATACATCTAAGCTATAGCGTATGCGTTTAATCTTTTTGCGCAAATCATGGTAAGCCTCAATGTCTTGTCGATCATGATATCGCCAATGTTGCACAATAGATTTATTCCATTTGGTTAAACGCTTTTCAATGATTTTTTTAAGAAAATCATTTGAGGGAGAATGAGGGACCAAGGGGATAATATCTAAAAAAACCGTATGTGTGGTAGTAGAGATATTCATACTTATATTGTCAGAAAGCGCTTCTTTTTCATTGTCTGATAATGAAATCTGTGATATTTCTTCTGTTGCAGATACGGGTATATCTGTTTGAGGTAATACGGAGGAAGAATGATCAACTGCATCTATGTCAATCTCTTCTGATAAGGGCAAATCAGCAGATATATTTGCCTTATCTGCTTTAATTGGGTCTGTCGCAGGTGTAGTAGCGATCCAAGCTAATAATTTAAGTAAAAAGGCTTGGAAGTGATTGTCTCTTGCTAACTCTGTTGCTGAACGACCTTGATAGTGATCAATTTTAATAGGGGGCATACCTGCTTTTTCAAGCGAAGGCATAATGGTTGCCAACATAACATCTGTATCACGGGTTGCCCCAAATTGGTTTAAATATAAACGGATTTCTTCCATTAGTTCTGATGGGGGTAAATGGGCAAAACCTGAAAATAGTTTCCAATGAGAAATTAAGCGTCTCATACCAATGCGTAATTGGTGAACATGTTCAGGGCAAGCAACTTGAATAACCCCAGCCGTATCTACCTCTGCTAAATAGGCGGTATTAATAGCGATTTGCTCTACACATTCTTCTGTTAGACGACAGAGGGCTTGTGTGGCACTAAGATGACGGGATAGGACTGTACGTTTTGTTTTATACGGTCTCCAGAATCGAGTGGTTTCTTGAGATTCAATAGTATCTTTATGAATATCATCGGTATTATTAATTTTTGCCATCATATTGGCTAATGCATCTCCTCGATGGGATTTCGTACGCGTATCGAGAATAAGATCATAATCATATAACCAACGAGTGGCTATATCAAACATGGCTTCTACATGCCCTGATCTGAGTTCAAATTCAATCTCGTTAATCGGTAATTCTAAACGCCCTGCACGTACAACACCCGTATCAAAAGCAATCTCTACTGTTCCTTTGCGTGTACGTTGTTTTTTATAGAGACGAATAACATCTGTCTCATAACGAAGTCCTAAAGGCTGTGTCAGCTTGGTCAATACAGGCTCTGCTACTGTTCCAGCATAAAGACTAAGATCAAGAATAGGTTTAGAACGAGGGTGGTTAAGCTCAATACGGCTAAAACTATTCTCACCTGCCATTTTAAGTGTTTGTACCCAATCATCTCCTTCTTTGCGCAGACGGATAGCCACTTTTGCTTTGGCTAGTTGGCGATCAGGGGTATCAAAATACATAGCATGTAAATGAATAGTATTTGCTTTTGCTAGTGCTTTCTTTATGTTGTCTCGGCTATGGGGCGGTACGTGTAATTTCAGTTCTTGTTCAGACATGATAAAACCAAAAATAGTCATCAATATATAACTGTCATATTACCATTTCATCTACGAAAATATCATTAAATACAGGATATATTAGAAAATGGTATTCTATTTTTAGTTTTCAAAATGGGACATTGGCTAAGTGCAACAATAGATTAAGTTTGGATAATGTATTCGGAAAATAGTATATAAAGCAAATATAGATTACTACTTAATGCTTTAAAATAGAGGACTAACAATCACAATAATAAGTTCTCATTCTGAATAGTCCTTTATTTATAAAGCATATTACCTACTGCTGTCTAAATATGGCAGTAAAGTATCTTTATGTTGATAGCTTTTGATTTATGTAATGTCTTAAAACAAGTTGCTCTTCTGATGTAAAGTACAATCCTAAGCGTGTACGTCTTTGTAGAATATCTTCTACTGTTTTTGCCCATTCATGTTGTATTAACCAATCTACCTCAACGGCATAGAGTCCGTGTCCAAAATCTTGTCCCATACCTGACTGATTTTGGGGGAGGAATTGATAAACCAATGAACCATAGGCTTTAGTATAGCGTTCCGCAAGAGAAATGGATAACCATGGATAGTGTTGTATCAGTTGTGTGGCAAAAGTTTCTGCAGACTCAATATCACCACCGGGGAGTTTTTCTGTAGCTGTCCATGCTTTCGGTTTCCCTGTAAATGGTGCAAGTTTTTCGAGTGCGTGTTCTGCTAAACGGCGATAAGTAGTAATTTTTCCCCCGTAAATAGAGAGAACAGGGGGGTGTTGAGCATCGCCCCCACTGAGATCAAAAACATAATCACGGGTAACGGCAGAGGCTGACCCTGTGCTGTCATTATAGAGTGGACGTACGCCTGACCATGTGGAAATGATGGCTTCTCGTGTTAGTGGTTTAGCAAAATATTCATTGATTAAGGTGAGTAAATAAGTTATTTCTTCTTCACTAATCGCTACTTGACTGAGATCACCCTGATAATCCACATCGGTTGTACCTATCATAGTAAAGTGCTGACGGTAAGGCGTTGCAAATACAATACGCTTATCTTTATTTTGAAGAATATATGCATGATTACCCTCATAAAATTTAGGTACAACAATATGGCTACCTTTAACCAAGCGTAGTTTATTGTCTGTTTTTTCAGGGTGAATCATTTTATCAACGTGAGATACCCAAGGGCCAGCAGCGTTGATTAAGATATTTGCTTGTGCTTGAATTGTTTGACCTGTGTCTTGTTGAACCGTTATCTGCCATTGATTTTCATGGTGAGTGATATGGGTTACTTTGCTTTGAGTGAGAATAGAAGCACCATGCTGATGCGCACTGATGGCATTAAGGATTACCAAACGAGAATCATCCACTTGGCAATCAGAATAGATAAATCCTTTTTGATAATGATCTTTTAGTGCTTTTCCATAGAGATTATCGTGTGAGAGTGTAATGCTTGATGATTTGGGTAGTCGAGCAGAACGTTTTGCCAAGTGATCATATAAAAATAACCCACAACGAATCATCCATGCTGGGCGAAGATGGGGTTCGTGAGGTAGAACAAAGCGTAAGGGCTGCACCAGATGAGGCGCAATATTGAGTAAAGTTTCTCGTTCAGAAAGTGCTTCCCTGACTAAACGAAACTCATAATGCTCTAAATAACGCAAACCACCGTGAATAAGTTTACTACTGGCTGATGAGGTAGCACTTGCTAAATCATGTTGTTCGCAGACAAGCACACGCAGACCACGACCAGCGGCATCTCTTGCAATACCTACACCATTAATACCACCGCCGATAATACAGATATCGTACTGATGTTGAGAGTTAGTAGAAAACATAAGTAATATATCAAAAAGAAAGAATAAGGAATTTTACCACTTGTTGTGTATTGATAGGCAAGTGAGAAAACGTTTATGATTTAAACGATGGCTGACATATTAAAGAAATAAAGTATAAATAGAATATAAGGTTTTTATCTTATTATTGAGTGTAAAAATCATGGCAAATAGTTGTATAGTGTTTGCGCTATTTAAGCCATTTCTGATTTTTTTAAAAAGGTCTTTTTATTCACTGTATTGATTGTCTTCTTCATAGATAAATAAAGATTCGCTGACCCTAATAGTTTAGATAAAAAATAATGAAATTTAGAATTAAAGTAAATTAGCTTTATATTTTATCTTTAAGATAAAAATAAACCCTCCCTTTTCTGGAAAGAGGGAGGAAAGTCGTAATAAGTAAAATAATGCAGTGAGACTATTTTGTCTTTTCAGATAAAGCTTTTTTGAGTAAAACTAATGATTTTTGTAGTTTTGCCATATTAGTAGGTGATAAAAGAGAGAATGCCTCTTCTAGCCATTGTTCATAAGATTTAGCCATTTTATTGTACTGCTTAACCCCTTTAGGTGTAAGGCGAATAAGGGCACTACGGCGATCTTGCGTATTAATGATTCGCTCAATAAGTGCTTCTTTCTCTAGTTGAGTGGCGATAGTGGTGATATTCCCATTACTAACCATCATACGGGCTGAAAGTTCTCCCATTTTGATTCCTGATTTATGTCCAGCTAATTGAGCCATAAAATCAAATCGTGGTAATGTGGTTTTATAGCGTAAATAAAGCTGTTCACGAATATAATTTTCAACTTGGTTGTTACAAGCATGTAAGCACAACCAAAGTTTTAGGCCCTCACTAGAATCAGTTTTTAAGCGTGTTTCTACATCAAAAGTCATGTTTGCTCCCGTTAAATAACAGGTTATAAATGTTAAAATTTGTTTCTGTTTATAATTATATAATGATTTCATAGGGATAGCAAGGAATAATCTTTAAAATATAACGTAAATAAAGGCTTTCGGTAAAGTAATGAAAAGTGTTATCAAGATAATAAGAATAAGAAGAGTTTTATAGGTGATATGGTCAATAGCAGCTCTGTTTTTCTAGGCTTTTTTAATCAATAAAAATTAGTAGAAGAAAGCAAGAGGGATATTGATAGCTACTGATAGTGGGATGGATGATCAGTGTTGTTTATAAAGTTATCTTTTGAATGATATAAAAAAGAAGGAAAAGGAGTAAAATAAATACCAATATGAAATAGGTAATATGTTATAGCGTATTTTATGACTATAGTATGGTTATTCTATATTTTTTTAGTAAATAAAGGTTAAGAGAATGTCTCAAAAAGAAGTAAATGTCATGGCAAGTGTCAGTGAAATTGTTGATGAATTACGCCAAGGAAGAATGGTCATTCTAGTTGATGAAGAAGATCGAGAAAATGAAGGCGATTTATTAATGGCAGCGGATTATGTAACACCTGAAGCGATTAATTTTATGGTAACACACGCAAGAGGGTTGGTTTGCTTGACATTAACAAAAGAACGTTGTGACCAATTAGAATTACCGCTGATGACAAGCCGTAATGGGTCAGGCTTTGGTACTAATTTTACATTATCTATTGAGGCAGCTGAGGGGGTTACAACTGGTATTTCAGCGGCAGATCGAGCAAGAACTATTAAAGCAGCCATTGCCCCTCATGCGAAACCCACTGATATTGTTCACCCCGGGCATATTTTTCCTGTAAGAGCAGTCGATGGAGGGGTTTTAATTAGAGCAGGTCATACAGAGGCAGGTTGTGATTTAACCCGTATGGCAGGTTTAACACCAGCTGCTGTTATCTGTGAAATATTAAAACCAGATGGTACAATGGCTCGTTTACCTGATTTAATAGAATTTGCACAAACACATCAGCTTAAAATTGGTACGATTGCTGATCTTATCCAGTATCGTAGTGAACATGAAACAATGATTCAGCGTTTGGCAGAGAAAACACTACAAACACCGTGGGGTGAATTTAAGGCGGTTGCTTACCGTGATAAGGCTTCAGGTGCACCTCATATTGCTTTAGTCCATGGGGATATTCAACCAGATGAAGAGACATTGGTGCGTGTCCATGAGCCTGTTACTGCTTTAGATTTCTTGGATACAGAGAGTGTTGCACATAGTTGGATAATGGATAAAGCCCTTGCACGGATTAAGCAGGCCAAAAGTGGTGTAGTAGTATTACTGAATGCACAAGGCTCTGAGCAACAATTATTTGATCGTTTAGAGGGGTGGTGTCATGAGGGTGAAGCACCTAAGAAAAAAGCAGAACGTTATGATTTAAGAACATATGGTGTTGGGGCACAGATTTTACGAGATTTACAAGTTTCTAAAATGAAACTACTTGCATTACCTCGTAAAATGCCGAGTATGACAGGCTATGCTTTAACTGTAACAGGTTATGAAAGCAATGATTAAAGCATAAAAGGGTATAATAGCAGGGTAAATATCGTATTAAAGATTTCACCTTATATAAATCTTTATTTTTAAGCGTAAAGGAAAAATGATGAAACCATACACTTTAGAACCTAATCATGATGGAGAAGGTCTTCATATCGGTATTGTATGCGGACGTTTTAATGAAGAAATCGGTTATGCAGAGTTAAATGCTTGCCTTGATGAATTAGGTGAGCTAGGTGTTGATGAAAGCCAAATTATGGTGGTTACTGTCCCCGGTGCATTGGAGATTGGTTTAACCTTACAACAAATGGCACTAAGTTATGAATTTGATGCCTTAATCGCTCTTGGTGCTGTTATTCGTGGTGAAACTTACCATTTTGAAGTGGTGAGTAATGAAAGTGCGGCAGCCATCACACGTGTAGGTTTAGATATGAATATTCCTATTGCCAATGGTATTCTCACATGTGAAACAGATGAGCAAGCACTTGAGCGAGCAGAAACAAAAGGTCGTGATTGTGCAGTTTGTGCCGTTGAAATGGCGAATTTAGTAGAAGCATTAATTCCTGAATCAGATGAAGAATATGATGATGAGGATGATGACTACGAAGAAGATGAGCGTCAATAAGATAGGAATCAAATGAGTATTAAAAGTCGAAGCGCCCGCCGTAGGGCGCGTGAATATGCGTTACAGGGTATTTATGCCTGGATTATTAGTGGTTGTGAATATCAAGAACGTGGTGCGGTTGATGCCCATATTCGTAATCAAGAAGAATTTTCACAAGCAGATGAGCAATGGTATAAAACGCTACTTTATGGTGTTTTTGACCAAGCAGAGTCATTGAAAGAAAAATTTGCTCCTTATATTGATCGCCCTGTTAATGAACTTTCCCCTATTGAATATGGGGTGTTATTATTAGCTACTTTTGAGCTATCTGCTCTTCAGGAAGTGCCTTATAAAGTCGTTATTAATGAAGCGGTTGATTTAACCAAAGAGTTTGGTGGAACTGATGGATTTAAGTTTGTGAATGGTGTCTTAGACAAATTAGCAACAGACATTCGTACAGTTGAAGTAAACGCTTTCGCAAAGAAAGGTTAATGATTGAGAATGAGAGGGGAATTTGATTTAATTCGTCAGTATTTTTCTCGTACAGCAGGAGAATCGGTATCCTTGGGTACAGGCGTTGTACTGGGGGTTGCTGATGATTGTGCCATTTTCTCCTCTCATCATCAGATTGCCACAAGTAAAGATTTATTAGTAGAAGGACAACATTTTTTTTCAGATGTTGATCCATTCACGCTAGGGCATAAAGCTTTAGCGGTTAATTTATCTGATTTAGCGGCAATGGGGGCGAGCCCTATTGCGTGTTTGTTGGGGTTAGCATTACCTCGTATAGATGAGCAATGGTTATCTGCATTTTCAAAAGGGTTTTATCAGCTATCAGATAAATATCACTGCCCCCTCATTGGTGGAGATACGACAAAATCAGCACATGATATTGTGATTAGTGTGACGGTATTTGGTGAGGTTAGTCCCCCTTATTTAATGCGAAATAGAGCCAAAGTAGGTGATATTATTTGGGTGAGTGGTGCTTTGGGAGCTGCTCATACAGCACTAATGTTATTGTTTAAATCTAAAGAACAAGCATTAAGTCCACAAGAAAGTTTGCTTTTAGCACATACACGTCAAGCGTTAGAGTGTCCTGAACCTAGAATAATGTTGGGTCAATCCTTAAAAAGTCTCGCAAATGCTGTCATAGATATTTCTGATGGTTTATTACAAGACTTAGGACATATAATGGAACAAAGTCATGTTCATGCGTATCTTTATGAAGAAAAACTACCCATTGCAGAGGCATTACGTTCATTACCTACTACTGAAGTGAGAGAAGCTGTACTGTCGGGAGGTGATGTTTATGA
The DNA here is from genome assembly GCF_009833965.1 of Pelistega ratti. Lineage (NCBI taxonomy): Bacteria > Pseudomonadati > Pseudomonadota > Betaproteobacteria > Burkholderiales > Alcaligenaceae > Pelistega > Pelistega ratti. The sequence continues at coordinate 1,155,249 of NZ_CP047165.1, read as the reverse complement.
GCTATGTTTTACTGCACCTGCCAAGTTTTCAGAAGATATTGGTATATTGGCAAAGCACCTCGGTATTCCCTTAACAGCGATTGGTGAGGTGGTGCAAGTATCAAAAGGAGAGCCTACTATTACGGTATTTGATCGTTTTCATCATAAGGTTAAAATGATGAAAAAAGGCTTTGATCACTTTGCATCATCAGTATAGTAAATCAGTTTTTATATTATTTAAGTTAGATTATTTTAAGTGTAAATAAAATGGATCACACAACATTACAAGAAAGAACAATACCAAATGCCGAATGGATGAGAAAATCTGTTTTCCGTCTATTTGCTTTTGGTTTTGGTACAGGTTTAATTAAGAAAGCACCGGGAACGTGGGGAAGTTTGCTGGGATGGTTTTCTTGGCTTATTATTGCACATATTATTGGTAATGATATTGTACAAGCTGTTATTATATTATTGGGCTTTGCTTTTGGTATTTATGTGTGCCAACGTACTTCTAATGAGCTGGGGGTAACCGATCATGGGGGAATTGTATGGGACGAAATTGTTGCCATGTGGTTAGTATTCTTTGTTATGCTAAGTCCCAATATGAGTTTCTTATGGCAATTGGTTGCCTTTGTTATTTTCCGTTTTTTTGATATTATTAAACCATGGCCCATCCATTATTTTGATGAGCATTTTAAAAATGGTTTTGGTGTCATGTGGGATGATATTATTGTTGCCGTTTATACCTTATTTGTAATGGCAATTGCTGTGCGGTTTTTAGGGGTATAATACTTTTCTGGCTAATATACACTATCTTGATACAATGATTGTAGAGGGATAGAGAAAGAAATAGCTGCTAGGCATTTTTTATAGCTCTTTGATGGCATAGTCATATTTTTAATACTGTTGGGATTAAAAATAAATGGTAATACTTACTAGCTTACTGTGTGAATGCATTCTGAATATACAGTATTTTAAGGTGAGCGGAGGGAGTTAGTAGTATTGCTATGGCTTCTTTCGCTAAGAAATAAGGTATTTATTCTTATGAGGAATAGAAAATGCTTGAATCTATTGCTTTAACTGATTTAGCTGAAAAAGTAGGGTATCGTTTGCACCAACAACAGGCAATTGTTTCTACAGCGGAGTCTTGTACAGGTGGTTTATTAGCTAGTACGATTATTGAGGTGGCAGGCTCCAGTCAGTGGTTTGACCGAGGTTTTATTACCTATAGTAATCAAGCAAAAATAGATGAATTGGGTGTAAAAGTAATTTCGCTTCAACACTATGGTGCTGTTAGTGAGAAAGTAGCAGAAGAAATGGCACTGGGAGTGTTGTATACACTAAGACAACAACCTCATTATTTAGAGGATATAACGTGCTATGCTATTAGTACGACAGGCGTTGCTGGGCCGAGTGGTGGTACAGCAGAAAAGCCAGTTGGTATGGTATGTTTTTCATTTGTGAAGAAAGATAGTCAAGGTATCCGAACCTTAAAAACAAGTACACAGTATTTTAATGGTAGCCGTTCTGCAATTCGCCAACAGGCAGTGAAATTTGCATTGTGGACTTTATTGGAATTAATAGAAGAATAATATTATTTCGTATTAAGAATTGTTATAGAAAATGTTTATCGTTTATATGTTAAGCAAGAGATAAATATGAACTTATATTATCCCTTGCTATTGGGTATGAGTATTAATACTATTGGTGTAAGAGCTCTCTTGCTTTATTAATAGCATCTCTTGTTGTTTTAGCCATATTAGCGGCCGCCTCTTTCCAGTCTGTGCCTGCACTCGCATATAAGATAGCACGAGATGAATTGATAACAATACCTGTACCTTGTGTATTACAACCTGCTTTAACGGTGGCTAGAATATCGCCACCTTGCGCCCCAATCCCGGGAATAAGTAAAGGCATATTAGCACCAACAACCTGACGGACTTGAGCAATCTCATTAGGGAAAGTTGCCCCTACAACAAGTCCGCATTGCCCATGTTGGTTCCATTTTTCAGCTACTAAACGAGCAACGTGTAAATAAAGTGGTGTGCCATCATCAAGTTGGGCAAACTGTAAATCAGATCCTCCGGGGTTTGATGTGCGACATAGAATAATAATACCTTTCTCTTCCCAAGCAAGATAAGGTTCAATAGAGTCAAATCCCATATATGGGTTTACTGTAACGGCATCGGCACGGTATCGTTCAAACGCTTCTTTAGCATAATGTTCAGCTGTTGTACCAATATCACCACGTTTAGAATCAAGGATAATAGGTAAGTGAGGATAATATTTTTTTATATATTCACATATTCCTGCTAATTGTTCCTCAGCGTGTTGAGAGGCAAAATAAGCTATTTGAGGTTTAAATCCACAAGAAAATTCTGCTGTTGCATCAATAATTCCTGTACAAAAATCATAAATGGCATTGTTATTGTTCTGAAATATTTCTGGAAAGCGATTAATATCAGGGTCTAAGCCAACCATTAGCAAAGAATGATTGCTTTCCCATGCCTTAGAAAGTTTATCCGTAAAAGTCATCATATATTAGTTTTAGAGAAAAAATCGTTTAATTAAAAAATATCCCCATGTTATAGCTACTAATGAAAGACAGAGGAATACCGCCGCACTCCCCATATCTTTAGCACGTTTGATATATTCATCATAATCATGGCTAATACGATCAGCAATAGCTTCTACTGCAGAATTTAATAACTCTGCAATCAACACAAGAAAAAGGGTAGCAATTAAAAAAAGAACTTCAAAACCTGTTTGTCCTAGAATAAACGCAAAAGGAACAAGAACAAGGCATAGCCATAATTCTGTAAAGAAAGCGGCTTCAAAACGATAAGCTATTTTTAATCCAGATAAGGAATAAATAAGTGCATTTTTAATGCGCTTGAGTCCACGCTTACTTTTGTATGATGGTTGAGGTGAGTTTGATTGCATAATGTTAGTATTATGGTGATGAATAATTAAAAGGTAGTGACGATAATGCTCAAAAGGATTAAAAGGTCATAACCTAATATCGGCATATTGTAGCCTAAAAATCTTGAATACGTTGGGGAGTTATCTATATTTTAGTGTTTGAGAGGGGGATAAGTATTGAGAGAGGAGTAGAAAAAATAATTTACTACTGTTTAGAGAATATTTTTTGATTAAAGTTATTTTTATGAGTGCTATGATTTTTGAAATTAAGTCCTAAAAATATCTAATGATAAAGTGAAGCATTATTTAATTCCCTCGATATTGTTGATAGTATTTTTATACCCCCACTAAGTGATTAAATTATCTTTTTAAAGATTTATATGTAAATTAATTCCAATATTACTATAGACAAAAAAGCGTACATAAAAATGTACGCTTTCCCGTATAAAATGAGTCACTAAGGAATCTATATTAGAATCCCATGCCACCCATACCGCCCATGCCACCCATATCAGGCATTGCTGGAGCAGGTTTGTCTTCAACAATCTCAGTAACCGCAGCTTCAGTTGTTAATAACAAGCTAGCCACAGAAGCAGCATTTTGTAAAGCAGTACGAGTAACTTTAGTTGGGTCAAGAACACCTTGTTCAACTAAATCACCGTATTCGCCAGTTGCTGCGTTATAACCGTAGTTACCTTTACCATTGATCACATTGTTTACAACAACGCTTGGTTCTTCACCAGCATTAGCAACAATAGTGCGTAAAGGAGCTTCGATCGCACGAAGAATTAATTTAATACCAGCGTCTTGGTCAGCATTAGCACCTTTAAGTGCAGCAATCGCTTCACGAGTACGTAGTAATGCAACACCACCACCAGGAACAATACCTTCTTCAACTGCAGCACGAGTTGCGTGTAAAGCATCTTCTACACGAGCTTTTTTCTCTTTCATTTCAACTTCAGTTGCTGCACCTACACGGATAACAGCAACACCGCCCGCTAATTTAGCCACACGTTCTTGAAGTTTTTCACGGTCATAATCAGAAGTCGCTTCTTCGATTTGTTTACGAATTAATTTAACGCGAGCCTCAATATTTTCAACAGAACCGAAACCATCAATAATGATAGTGTTTTCTTTAGCGACTTCAATACGTTTTGCTTGACCTAATTGATCTAAAGTCGCTGTTTCAAGTGATAAACCTGTTTCTTCAGAGATAACAGTACCGTTTGTTAGAATAGCAATATCTTCTAACATTGCTTTACGGCGATCACCAAAGCCCGGTGCTTTAACCGCTGTTGTTTTGAGGATACCACGGATATTATTGACAACAAGTGTTGCTAATGCTTCACCCTCAACATCTTCAGCGATGATTAGTAAAGGACGACTTGTTTTAGCCACTTGCTCTAGTAATGGTAGTAAATCGCGGATATTGCTGATTTTTTTGTCGTAGATAAGAACAAAAGGATCATCTAATGCAGAGATTTGTTTATCTTGGTTATTGATGAAGTATGGTGATAAATAACCACGGTCAAATTGCATACCCTCAACAACGTCTAATTCGTTTTCAAGAGATTTACCATCTTCAACAGTGATAACACCCTCTTTACCTACTTTATCCATAGCACTAGCGATAATATCACCAATAGAAGTGTCGCTATTAGCAGAGATAGAAGCCACTTGAGCGATTTCTTTAGAGGTTGAGCTAGGACGAGAAAGTTTTTGTAATTCAGCAACAGCTGTTGCAACTGCTTTATCAATACCACGTTTTAAGTCCATAGGATTGATGCCAGCCGCAACGTATTTTAGACCTTCTTCCACAACTGCTTGTGCAAGAACAGTCGCAGTAGTTGTACCGTCACCAGCGTTATCAGATGTTTTTGCTGCAACTTCTTTAACCAGTTGAGCACCGATATTTTCAAATTTGTCTTTTAATTCAATTTCTTTTGCAACGGATACACCGTCTTTTGTAACAGTAGGTGCACCAAAAGAACGCTCTAGTACAACATTACGACCTTTAGGGCCTAAAGTTGTTTTAACAGCATTAGCGAGAACGTTAACACCACGAACGATGCGAGTGCGTGCATCATCACCAAATAATACTTGCTTTGCAGCCATTTTAAATTCCTTTTAAGATTGCTCTATGGAGAGCTTAAATTCATCCAATAAAGTGATAAGAAAAAATTAAGCGAATACCGCTAAAATCTCTTCTTCACGAATCACTAATAATTCTTCACCATCAACTTTGACAGATTGACCAGCGTATTTACCAAATAATACTTTGTCGCCAACTTTTACATCAACAGGGATAAGCTGACCATTGTCTGCTTTTTTGCCGGGGCCAACAGCAATTACTTCACCTAAATCTTGTTTCTCCTCAGCACTACCAGCAAGGATAATACCTGATTCAGTGGTTTTTTTGTTGTCAACGCGTTTGATAATGACGCGATCTTGTAATGGACGTAATGACATGGAAGACTCCTAATTGTCAGAAATAATAAAGTAATAAAATCACGATAAATGCATAATAGACTAATAAATTAGCATACCATGCCCTTGATTGCTAATTATAGGGACGAAATCAAAGAATTCAAGAGGTATTTTATAATTTGTTACATTTTTACAGATTGAGGCAAAAAAACCACTCATTAAACAACCCCAAACCCTTAGCATCAAGACCAGTAAAGCCTCTAAGGACTAATACTAAAGTATTAGTTATATATCATTAATGAAAATAATTCTCATTAAAGTTATTATTATTTTTTACCTATTTTTTAATATTGAAAAGTGTCGTCATGATTTAAGGACTGCGGAGGTTTTGTTTACCTGCGATAAAGATGATTTTTCTAGGTAAAGACAAAAGTAACAACATGAAGTCATCCTACATAAACCATATTCAATCGAGTAAAAACAAAATATCTACAGCCCCTTAGAAAGAGACAACATCAGTCAATGGAGAGAAGATGATATGAATCGTATAAAGCAAAAATACTTTCCCCCTAAATTATTATGCGTGGTCTTGGCAAACCTCTTTTTACCACTTGCACAAGTACAGGCACAACAAGCCTTAGATGAAATCTCAGTCGTATCAGATGTTGAAAAAACAGCTGATGAAAAAGGAAAAGATAATGTCTATCGTAAAAATGTCTCTAATGAATACATCTCTCAAGAAGAGCTAAAACACTATCGTATCGAGTCGGCAGGGGATATTTTAAAAGGGTTAAACGGTGTCTATAACATGAATAGCCGTACGGCTGGTGGTGCAGTAACACCGAATATTCGCGGTATTATGGGTAAGGGGCGTATTCCTTTTACGATTGATGGTACAGAGCAAACAGTTGATGTGTGGATGAATAACTACGGGGTGAGTGAGCGAAATTATGTCGATCCTAATCTTTTCCGTAGTATTTCTGTAGAAAAAGGGCCGTCTCTTACACGGCATATGAAACCCGGTATCGGAGGATCGGTAGCGGTGCGTACGATAGAACCCGAAGATATTATCCAAGAGGGGAAAAGCTGGGGGTTACAAGTGAATGTTGAAGGATCGGGCAATAAAGCAGACTATAGTGGTTCAGATTTATCACGTTATTTGGGTAAAGACTATCGTTCTTTTAATGCTACTGCCGATGGTCCGGGGGGGGGAGCAGATCCTTTGACAGGGGCAAGAAGTCCTTTTGGTGTTGTGCTAGATGATTTAAAACCACCTAAGCATAAAACAAGTTCTGATACCTATAAATTTAAAAATGATATGTCTTATATGGTGGCTGCAGGGGTTCGCTCGGATTATACCGATTTCTTAGCGGCATATAGCATACGCGATAAGGGGAATTACTTCTCTGGTAAAAAAGGAGCGCATGGCTACCTTAATAACCCTGTGTATGATGCCGATACATACTATGGTTGTGGCTATGATTGCCGTAAATCAGATGCCTTTATTCCTAATATGGCAAAGATGTATAAACCCGGTGAAGAAGTATTGAACTCACACGTTCGCTCTGAAACTACCTTACTTAAAAATAATTGGTACTTACCTAATAACCATAAAATCAGCCTAGAGTATATGCGAAATAAAATTCGCTTTGGGGAGATTAACCCCTTTGATAGCTCATGGGTATTGAATGTTATTGAACATAATCCTAACTATAATGGTAAAAATATTAATATTCCTCAAACCAGATCCATTGCCTCAGAACTGGATAATAAGATGTATAAGATTGGCTATGACTGGAAACCAGATAACCACCCATGGATTGATTTATCGGCTAATCTCTGGCGTGTCAAAACCAATAGTAGTCGCCATCAAAGTGGTGGGGCATCATTAGCTGTAAAAAGTCCAGATCAATTATGGGACGCATGGTATTCTTGCACCAAACGCAATGAGCTACCTACTGGTGCGCAATCATGGGCCAAGACATGTCAAGATGTGGCAAATGCGTATGGATTTGACTTAAATATGAACCGTGATGATATTTTGAAGCTATCAAAAGAATGGGGGGCTAGCAATGAAAATGGTGAACAAAATATTATTGCAGGGGCATTGCAAAAGACCAATGTAACCCGTACAGGCTTTGATATTAGTAATGTATTTAAGATTAATGATAAGTTGAGTATTACGCTAGGTGGGGACTATCAACGCGAAAAATTAGAAGAAAAAAATACTGTTGTCAATAGTCAAGATATTTTTAATATGCTCGGTATGGTGAGTGGGCTGACCAAACTAGCAGGCCCTAGAGGGGGTAAACGCACCGAGTGGGGGATTAACCTATCCGCACAATGGAAACCTACCTCACGATTAACAGTAGATGCCGGTGTGCGTTATCAAAAATTCTCTGCTGAAGATACGATTCTAGCAAATGAACGTAAAAAACGTAATCCATGGGCAGCCTTTGGGCATGGGGTGGATGATTATATTACGGGTATTGGGATGAGATATGGTGAATTAGTTAGGGATAAAGAAATTGTAGATTTATTAGAAGAAGATGAGAAGCTTTTTAAAAAGTTGGTATGGGATGAAAAAAATTTTACAGAGCAAGATGCTCAACGTAGAAAAGAATTGGGTAGTTTATTAGTACAAAGAGGTTATAGGTCTGCGCAAGGTAGTGGTAGAGTATTTTATAACTATAAAATAGAATATTTTCCTTATGAAAATCGTAAAGTGGATTTAAGTCAGTCAAAAATGACGCCAGAAAATCTAAGAAAAAAAGTCAATCATGAGGGAAAAGAAGTTCATCAGTATGCTTTTGGAATGAGTGAAGAGGAGATAGAGCGTTTTCTAAATTCAACAAGTGCTAATGATGTTATTGCCTCAAAAGGTCTTCCTACACGCGAATTAAAATGGGCGGATAGAAATAGTATAAACCATATTATACAACCAATAACGGAAGAAATGCGTTGGGCACCACCCCCTAAACTCAAGGGAGAAGCATGGTCACCTATGTTGGGATTAAGCTATCAAGTAGGAGATAATCATACCCTTTTTGCCCGCTATGCGGAGATGCGCCGATTCCCTAGTATTTATGAAATGAATGCCATGAATAGTACGGGGACAACAGATCATCCATTGGCACCCATGACCTCACTGAAACCAGAGATTAGCCGTAATATTGAAATTGGTTGGGCATTTAATTGGGCTCCTTATATTAAGGGGATGAAATATGGTGATATTCGTCTCACCTACTACGATAATCATATTAAAAATGTCATTGATACCACAGACCACTGGAATATTGTGCAATATGATAAGCGCAAAACCAAGGGGGTAGAGCTACATAGTCGCTTTGATACGGGGCGATTCTTTGGCTCATTAGGGGGGACTTATCGTTTAGAGCAGAAAACATGTGATCGTAGCACCACCATGCAAGCGGATATGATTCGTTACCGTATTCCCACTTGTATTGAGGGAAGTTTTGGGAATAGTCGATTTAATAAATCCCTACTGCCTAAATACTCTATTAATGCGGAGCTAGGGGCTAGATTGTTAAATAAATCGCTAGAACTAGGGGTACGAGCTATCTACCATAGTTCAGTGGAAACCAAAGAATTTAACAAAATGGTGCGTAGAGGATTAGATGGTATTTATGTCAGTACAGGTAAACCTTACCACTGGCGACCTCAACTCTTAGTCGATATTTATGGACAATACCAAGTCAATAATTGGATCAGTGTGAAAGCAGGGGTAACCAATATTACCAATCGCTATTACCTTGATCCGATGTCTAACGTCGCCGTTCCTGGGCCGGGACGTACCCTTACTTTAGGGGTAAACGCCCAGTTTTAAATATTCTTTTTTTGGAGAATTCTAATGTCATTGCATAAATTAATGTTATTACTTACTGTGGGTGTATTTGCTGTACCAAGTTATGCGGCATCTATTAGCGGTTATACGAGTAAAGATAATAAAGGGGTAATTGAAACAGGTGCTTCAAGTGCTATTCCTTTTGGCGCGGGTAAACCGGGGATTTCTATTAATGGTTCAGCTTTTATTAATTTAGAAGCCGGTCCTATAAAGCATATTAAACAGCTTTATGGTAATAAACCGATAAATAGTACAGCATCACAAGATGTTGATGGTAAAAGTAATCCTAAGTACCTACGTCTTAAAGATGTGAATAAAGTGATTGGCTTATTCTACAATCCTACATTAGGTCAAGTATGGTATGAGAATAGAGCCCATAATACAGAGGTCTATAGCGTACGCCAGATTGCGGATCCAGCTGTTCCTGCTGCTCCTAAATTTGGTGGTTTAGTCGTGGCTAAGGTAACTGGTTTACAAGATGCTTCTGTGTATTTTGGTGAATGGGCCCCCAGAGCGAGTAACCCAAGCACAGGTTCTGATACCAATCTAGGAATGAATAGTGCCTCACGCGAAGTCTTCTATGTCGGTGAAAATCCTACCGGAAATGTCGCTGGTTTAGCCACTGCCAAATATAATGTGGTGGGTATTAATCAACATACACCGGGCAAAAATGATTTTTATACAGGTACACTCACCGCTAACTTTGGGAATGGGGGTCAAAATGGGCAACTAAGTGGTGAATTAGTACGTGGTAATCATCGTATGAATTTTGCAGGCACTACTATTGAGAACAATGGTAAATTCTCAAGAAATTTTGCTGGTATGCAAAATAAACATGATATCGAAGGTCGATTCTACGGTAAAGGTGCCGCTGCTATTGCTGGTTTTGCCAAAAATGGTACACCTGATAATCCGAGAGATGATGTTGCCTTTGGTGGTCGTAAACAATAAATTGGCACAATAGCCATTTAATCATAGGGTGGAGGTGACTTATTCACCTCTGCCTTTTCCCTTATATTTTGTTCACTTTATCCTATGAAAAAAAACCTTCCCATTGTTCTGCTAGGCTTGTGTAGTACCGCCGCTTATGCCATTGATGATACCAAAACCTTTTTATTAACAGATGTGTATTTTCAGCAGGAAACCAAAGAACATACTCCTTGGCAAGCGATTACCCCACAGGGGGACTATCAAGGGTATATTGAGATTGATGGACAGCGGTATCAGGTGGATAATGATAAGGAATCATTGGAATTAGCGATTTACTATGCGATTAATCAGCAACAATGGGATAAGCTAGCAGAGTTTGTTGCTGCTTATCGCCAACTCCCTGATTATCAAGTATCGCTTGCCTTAATGGCAGAGGGCTTAATAGCAAGACAGCAAGGGCATACAACAAGTGCTGTCTCTCTACTGGAGGAGGCGAAAAAACATAACCCTTACGATAGTCGTCTATTATTAGAGTTAGGGCGAGTATATGCAGAGGATTATCAGACCAATGCGGCAAGGGCAAGTTTTACGCAAGTATTACAAACCCCTGCTATTCCTGATGCGACCAAGCAACGGATAGGGTCTTTTATCCAGTATCTTGATGATCGACAAAAATGGAAAGGGGTTGTTAGCCTTGGGTATGGTTATCAGAATAATATCAACCAAGCCAATGGCTATACCTCATGTGCATTTTATTTTATGAATACTTGCTTGATTGAACAGCAACTTGAAAAACAAGTGGGTTCTACTTTTATACAATATCAGGCAGCTTTATCTAAAATAATTGAATTAAAAGGTCATCATAAATTAGAAATACGTCCATTACTATATGGGACACAGTATCGACACAAAACATCGGGTGCAATTAGAAATTATAGCGATAATATGATTAACCTCTCAATAGGGTATCGTTATCAAAATGCACAGACAAGTTTTACCTTAGCACCGACTATAGAGCGTTATTACCAAGATGGTCAAACACAGTATTGGTCAAAGGGTTTGAGCGTAGGGCTAGAGCAATCGCTGACACCTAGACTATTGCTTTATTTACAAGTTGAGGGGAAACGGTTTTCCTCTAAAAATAAGCAATACTATAGCGACTATACCCAGTATTCAAGCAACACAGGGGTTTCTTATGGGGTAACGCCTAGCACTTCTGCCTATATTGGGTATGATTATGATCGAAAAAAATATGCCGAGAGTGCTGCAAGTAGTATTAATCATAGCCTTAGATTGGGCTTATTTAAATCCTTTGAAAATGAAACTTATATTAATGTGATGGGGATTTATCGTGATAGTCGTTATGGAGGCAAAACCTTTTTATCTCCAACCCCTCGTCATGATAAACAAAAAATCTTAATTGCTGCCGTAGGTTTTCCGCAGTGGAATATCTACAATATCTATCCAGAGCTTAAATTTAAACGGGTGATTAATGATAGTAATATTATTTTTTACCCCTATAAACAAAGCGAAGTTTCTTTAAATATGAAGTATATCTTCTAAGCTAAAGACAAAGGGGGAGCTTATTTTTGTCGATACTACCTAATATAAAAATAAGTAGATAGAATTTATTGAGAAATTGATGTATTAATAATCTTATCTACTTGTTTTACGGTTGAAATCATATATTTAAGGGGTATTGGCTGATTTTTCTTGAAAAAGTTTTTGTATATGATGCTGGTTGGCAAAATTGGCAGCTTGTGTTCGATTGGTAAAGTTTAGCTTGCGTAAAATATTTTGTACATGAACTTTAATCGTATTTTCAGATAAATGCATACAATGCGCAATAAGTTTATTGCTATTACCTTGTGAGAGATGGAACAATACTTGAATTTCTCGTTCCGTTAGGCCTGATTGTTCCAGTGAAGAGGGGTGTATTTTTTTATTATCAAGTGTTGAATCAAAAAATTTATTTTTGATTTCTTGTGAAAATATTTTATGATTGTTCATCGCTTGGCGAATGGCTTGAGTCAGAAAGGCAGGGCTTGCATTTTTCAAAATATAACCATAAGCCCCATGATGTAAACATTCATTAAGATGTTCCATATCGTCAGACATGGTAAGAATTAATACTCTTAAATCTGGTTGTAGCGTTAATAACTGTTTAAGCGTCTCTACCCCACTGATTAAAGGCATTTCTAAATCTAACAATACAATATCAACTTTATGTTTTTTGATAAGTTTACTGCCCTCTAAACCATTTTGAGCAATAGCTACTACCTGCATATCAGGTTCTTTTCTGAGGATAAAGGCAATTCCCTCTCCGAAAAGGGCGTGATCATCAATAATAAGAATAGAAATAGGGGTTTTCATGAGAAGAAACCTTTTAAATTAACGTGTTGTTGAGGAATCAAGGCTAAATTGAATACAAGTCCCTTGGTTTTTGGCAGAGGTAATCTGAAGTTTGGCACCAATATGCTCACTACGTTCTTTCATAATGGCTAAACCAATATGCTCGCCATAATGTAGTGGTTGGTTGGTATTGTTTTGTAATTCAAAGCCAATGCCATTGTCTTTTATTTCCATCATAAAGTGGGGTTGCTGTTTAAAATGGATAGTAATATGACTTGCTTTGGCATGTTTAGCAATATTGGATAATGCTTCTTGAAGAATAAAGATAACTTGTAATTGCTGATCTTTATGCAAGTGAATATCATCAGACCACTGGAGATCAATCGTAAAATGGTAGCGTTGTTGGTACTGCTGGATAATTGATTTTACGGCTTCCTGTAAATTAGTATAGTTAAGTTTTGCACGAAAATTATTCAGTAATAAACGAATGTCTTCGTGACAATGTTGAATCCCTTTTTCAATCATCTCAATATGTGTTTGGTAGGTAGTAGATGCCTCTGTGGATAGTTCATTTTTGAGGGATTGGATTTGCATATTCAAAAAAGCAAGTGATTGTGCAATGCTATCGTGTAAACGCTGAGCAATAAGATTACGTTCGGAGAGAATAGCATAATCTTTTTGTTGCTCATGTAAATGCTTGTTTTCCTGTGCGACAGCGAGTTGGTCGCAGATAGGTTTTAATAATTGTAGGGTGTGAGAGGTATTTTGATCATCAGTATTAAAATTAACAACAAGTAACCCTACATTATTTTTCTTATATTTAATAAAGATAATGGTAAAGTGCAAATTATCTTGTGTGCAGTGTATATAAGGGGCTGTAGATGTTTTCAGTGTATGATGATATTGATGACAATAACGCTGAATGATATTTTGTTCTGCCATATCAGATGGAATAAATTGTTTAAGATTAAACTTATCTTTTTCCATTAAAAAAAGATAAATTGAGCGTGTATGATATGTTTTTTGAATTCTATGGAGTAAATGGTATAGGGTTTTTTGAGACAACTCATTTTCATGTAGATAAGACGTGATTTGGTAAAGTATTTCTTTATTGTTTTTTTCATTTTCCAGTTCTTGCGTACGGAGCTTAACCCTATTTTCAAGTAAAGAATAAGAGTTATGTAATTCACGCACCATTTGGTTAAAACCTAAAGCAACTTCTTCCCATTCATCTTTAGTATTGATGGTAATTGCCGTATCAAATTGTCCTTTTTTAATAGCATTAAATCCGTCTTTAAGTGTATTGAGTGGTTTTAAGATATTCTTTTTTAAGAGGAAGAATGAGGTAAAGAGCAATAAGGCAATCAGCGAAAAAAGCCCTATACGGATAATTCGCATGAGCTTAATATTACGGGTATTCTGCTTGGTGATGATTTGTGCAAGGATTTCATTTTCATGGAGAATATGGTGTGCGGTTTGAGAAATAGCTTGCTTATCGATGGTAAGTGAGGTGGCTTGGCGAATAAGGGTCTGAATATTTTGTTTGAGTTGAGGATATGTATTTTTATCTAAAACAGAAGAACAACAAAAAATATCATTATCGGATAAATCAGATAATATCTTATCCATATCATAAATGACTTCTTCTTGTGTGGTGTGAATTGTATTGGGAGAAGAAGAGGTACTAATTGTTGTTAGTAAGGATATACGCGTATTTAGCTGGTTGAGTTGTTGAAGGGCTATGCCTCGGTCTTCAAATTTCCATGTCACAAAAAAGGAAAGATTTAATATCAATAGTAAGATAATCCCCCAAAGCATAATGGTGGTCAATAGCTTTTTATCTAGATGTTTTTTTAGGGAATGGTAAAGAGGCATACTACTATTTATATCATAATAAAAATTATTCTTATTTACTATATCATAGTTTATAAAATTTACTGTATAAGATACCAATTTTTAGAGGATATTTTTAAAAATACATCATAAAAAGGAATGGTTAATAAATCGGCTATGTTTAACTAATTGTTTTATTGTTTTGATGTAGTATTAGTTTAAATATTAAGTTTTTAAGTATTAATTAAATGAGAGGTTATTAAAGAGCGGCAAAAATAAAATCTGCACCTTAACTATACGCATAATATCTTTTGCTTTTTAAGGTGCAGATAATAAAGTTATAAAGGTAAGCCTATAAAATGCTTACCTACTATGTTGTTAGTGTGATTTAACGAATAGGTAAACCGTAATGTAAGCCTCCTTTAAACCATTGCTGATTTAAACCTCGAGGAATATTGAGTGGACTCTTAGCACCGACATTGCGATCAAAACTTTCACCGTAGTTACCTACCTGTTTTACAATGTGATATGCCCATTTATCATCTAATCCTAGATTTTTACCAAAACCTTCTGTTACACCCAAAAGTCGTTGAATCGCTGGATTGGTACTGGTGAGTTGTTTATCAACATTACTACTTGTTACCCCCATTTCTTCGGCATTCAGCTGTGCATGAAGTGTCCATTTGACAATATTAAACCATTGATCATCCCCTTGACGAACAAAAGGACCTAGAGGCTCTTTAGAAATGAGTTCGGGTAATACAATATAGTCATTTGGGTTAGAAAGGCGTGAAATACGAATAGAGGCTAAGCCTGATGCATCTGTACTATACACATCACAACGACCAGAGGCAAAGGCATTGACCACTTCATTGAATTGATCAAAAACAACAGGTGTGTAGTTGATCTTATTGGCTCTTGCCCAATCAGCAAGGGTATTTTCATTAGAAGTCCCTGTTTGTAAACAGATAGTCGCACCATCTAGTTCTTTGGCACTGCTGACACCTAATGATTTGGCGACCATAAAGCCTTGTCCATCATAGAAATTAACCCCCGGTGATTGTATGCCTAAGGCGGTATCTCGTTGTTGTGTAACAGTGGTATTACGAGTAAGAATATCTATCTCACCAGACTGTAGGGCGGTAAAACGTTGTTGAGAGTTAAGGGGAACGGTTTTGAATTTGGATGCATCGCCAAAAATAGCAGCAGCGACTGATTTACATAAATCAATATCAAGTCCTTGCCATTCGCCTTTACTATCAGGAGCAGAAAAGCCTGCAAAGCCTGTGGTTGTTCCGCAAATAACATGACCGCGTTGTTTAACGGTATCTAATGTTGATGCTTGTGTGCTTGTACCTGCTAGGGTAAAAGCAAGGGTAGTGATTACTAAGGATAGTGTTTTCATGGTATCTCCCTTTGGTATTGGCTATTCTAAAGTCATCACTATAGCAGACCTTGGAAGAAATAATAAAGTCGTAAGAGGAATTTGGTTATAAAAAAAAGAAATAAAGAACGCAATCCTAGTGGAGCAGCATTAAAATTAATCCAATTATTAGATAAGTACCCAGAGTTAGTGATGGAACTAGGGTAGATTAATAATAACACTTACTCATCTATAGGATGATGGTGGTGTCGTTTTTGTATATAGCGATTTAATAGCTTATAACAAGGTTGTGCTGTTAGTAGAATAAAAACCATTCTAGCAATATGAAAGGCGGCAACTGTTGGTACGCCTAGCATCAGCACTTTGGCGGTAATTGTCATTTCAGTAATCCCACCGGGACTTAGGCTTAGAATAAGGGTAGAGACAGGAATACCTGAAATCCATGATAATATAAAGGCAAAACCAGCACATACCAATAAACTAGCTAGGCTGATAAGTACACTGACAGAGATATAGCGAGGGGCTTTACTAAAAAAATTAGGGGTATATTTACTGCCTAATGACCAGCCAATACAGAGTTGCCCTAGATTTCTAATTTCGGGTGAAAGATGAGTAAGGTGTACCTCATGACTGGTTAATATAAGCGTAACTAACAAAGGCCCAAGTACCCATGAATTGGGTATATTAAAACGGATAAAAATAAAGCCTGCGATAAGTGTTAATACTAATAGTTGCGATAATCCGACCAAACTAAATTGATAGGGAATATCCGATTCTATAGCTTCTGTCCCGTGAATATCAAGTAAGCGAAAAACAAAAGGGATAACCAGTACAACAATCAGCACTCTAACGCTATGTGAAGAGGCGACTCTATCGGATTGAGCATGATAGCGTTCAGCTAAATTTGCCATCTCACTAGCACCGCCAACAGTCCCTGCAAACCATGCTGTTTTAAAATCAACTCTTCCCCAACGATAGAGTGAAAAAGCATTAAACATACTCATAAGAAGTGCAATAAAGCACCCCATAATAATATAATGCCAAAGATCCATAACGGTAGCCATTGTGCTAGGGGTAAAGTAAAGACCGAGAGATATCCCAATAACCCACTGTCCAAAATAACGGAAATAGGGATGAGATTTACTTTTTGCACCATTAATGGTTGTAATGGCAGTGGCTATAAGTGGCCCCATTAACCATGGTAATGGGATATGGAGAAGATTCGCAATAAATGCCCCACCTAGGGCAATCAAAAAACCGAGGATATAAGGATAAATATTTTGCTTCATAGGTGGGTATTATAGAAAATAAATTAATTAGCTGGTGCGGTAACGACTTTTTTACGCCATTTTCGTAATAATGGGGGAATAATACCCACAGCAAGAGCGGCAATCCATAGACCTATTGAGAGATAGCTTTCAAAAAGAATTTGAATATTACCATCTGACATAGATAAGGCACGGCGAAGGTTTTGCTCCATCATATTGCCTAATACCACACCAAGAACAAGCGGTGCCATAGGGACATTAAATTTACGAAGAAAGTAACCAATAAGCCCAATAATGACCATTAGCATTAAATCAAAAGTTGTGCCGTTAATGGCATAGACCCCAATAAAGCTGATAGAGAGAATTCCCGGGACTAATAACCAAGGTGGAATGCGTAACATAGCAGCAAAGACACGTACAAGAGGTACATTCATAAAGAACAGCATAATGTTTGCAATAAAGAGGGAAATGATTAAGCCCCAAACAATTTGTGGTTGTGCTTCAAAGAGAATAGGGCCGGGGGTAATGTTATAGAGGGTTAACGCCCCCATCATCACGGCTGTTGTGCCTGATCCAGGAACACCTAATGTGAGCATAGGAATAAATGAACCTGTTGCTGCTGCATTATTTGCCGATTCGGGTGCTACAAGTCCTCGAATATCACCTTTCCCAAATTTTGCATGGGGGTCTTTACTCTCTACTATTTTTTTCTCATTGGCATAGGCAACGGCAGATGCAACGCTTGCCCCAGCACCGGGAAGAATACCGATAAAAAATCCCATTACACTTGATCGTAAAGTTGTCCAAGCAGTTTGACAAATTTCTTTAAGATTAAAGAGTTTGCGTGTGCTTTTTGGAACATCAATTGATTCACCTGCTAGAAGATTTTCTAACATTTGTAGCATTTCAGCAATAGCAAATAAACCAATGACAACGACAACAAAATCAATCCCATCGGCTAAGTTGGGTAGATCAAAAGTATAGCGATAAACCCCAGAATTGGCATCTACACCAACGGTAGAAATCGCTAATCCTATCATGGCGGAAAGAATACCTTTGACGGGTTGTTCACCCAATAGGCTAGTGAGTGCCGCAAAGGCAAAAACCATTAATACAAAATATTCTGCAGGCCCAAAGGCAACAGCCCAATTGGCTAAGATAGGGGCAAGAGCAAGAATACCAATAGTAGCAACGGTAGAGCCAACAAAAGAAGCCCATGCAGAGAGGGATAAGGCAACACTGGCTAAGCCTTGACGTGCTAAAGGATAACCATCTAGGGTTGTCATAACAGAGGCTGCTTCTCCCGGAACATTTAATAAAATAGAGGTAATACGTCCCCCATATTCTGCACCTACATATACGGCTGCCAATAGGATTAGGGCTGTTTCAGGGGGTAGTTTCATTGCGAAGGCGATAGGTACTAACATTGCTACCCCATTGATAGGGCCTAAGCCGGGTAATACGCCTACGATAGTACCGATAAAAGAACCGATAGCTGCTACGACTAGATTGAGTAAAGAAAAAGCTACCCCAAAGCCTAAACTGAGATGGTCAAAAAATTGACTCATAGTAAATCTCCTAAAATGCCAGTCGGAAGAATAACGTCAAGCCCTTTATCAAATAAGAGAAAAAAGAGGATACCCATACCTATACCGCCAATAACGGATTTTTTCCATGATCCTCCAAAAAGATGGGCGACAAAAATAGTCATTAATGAGGTGGATAGAATAAAGCCTAACCATTGGAAAAGAAAGGCATAGGCTGTTATGTAAATCAGCATGGTAAAAATACGAAAATTGGCGTGAGGGGGATTCGATTTGATAGGATGACCTCCCTTTTTAATCAAGACTAATCCACAAATACCAATAATAAGTGCAATGAGTAAGGGAAATGCTTTTGGCCCTACAGGTTCGTAAGAAAATTCTGCGTCAAGTGAATAACCAAAAAGGGTCAAAAAAATAGCAAAAAGTAAGGCAAAAAAACCTAGCGTACGGTCATTGAGTGGCATGATAAACCTCAAAGAAAATTAAGTGTTATCGTATTATTTTTATAAAGCAGAGAAAGAGGGTAAGATAACCCTCTTTCTGTGATATCTATCTTTATCGCATAGTGTAGGAAATTATTTTTTAATTAAACCAAAAGAGTCTGCTAGTGCCTTGTATTTTTCAACACGTTCTTTTACGAATGTATCAAGTTCTGCTCCCGTTTTATTAAAAGGGAATAATCCTTGTTGCTCTTGTAGTTGAGCAAATTCGGGTGTTTGCATGAGTTTATCAAAGGCATTGACCCAGAATTGGTACTGCTCATCGGTGATTTTAGGCCCGACATAAAAGCCACGGATAATGGGCCATTGAATATCATAGCCTTGCTCTTTGGCAGTAGGGATATTCGATAAAGTACCGGGTAAGCGTTCATCATGGAATACAGCGAGAATACGAATAGGTGCCCCGCCATCTATTAATGTACGTGCTTCTGCGGCATCGCCCATATAGGCTTGGATATGTCCACCACGCAGAGCGGTAACGGCTTCACCACCTCCTTCAAAGGCAACAAAACGCATTTTTTTATAATCAACCCCTGCTGCTTTGGCAGTGAGAGCGGCTTTCATCCAGTCTTGGCTACCAACAGAACCGCCTGCACCAAGAATAATCTTACGAGGGTCTTCTTTAAAGGCTTGCATAAGGGAATTTAGGTCGGTGTAAGGGGAATCGTTTCGGACAATGGCAACACCGTAATCGCTACCAATGGCGGCTAACCAGCGGACATCATTGACATTGTATTTTCCAAATTTTCCTTGTGCTAGGTTGAGTAATGAACCGCCAGAGAAGGCAACGATAGCGTTAGGGTCATCAGGACGTTGAGCTACGATATTGTTATAGGCAACAGCACCAACTCCACCGGGCATATAGAGTGTACGCATGGGTTCGGTTAAGATGCCTGTTTGTTGAAAGCCGTTTAGGGCGACTCGGCAGGTAAGGTCAAATCCACCACCGGGTTGTGCAGGGGCAATACATTCTGGTTTTTTGGGTTGTTCTTGTGCGGATACTGGGCTAAGTAGGGATAGGCTTAGTAAGCAAGCACTGATAAGTGTGGTAGGTTGTTTGGTTAGTTTTATCATGGTTATCTCCTTGTTGATAGGTAAGGTGAGTCTCTTTTGAGGAGGAAATAGGTATAACCTTAACGAATAATAGCTTTCGATTAGCTTTCAAAATAGGTTTTTTTTGTGAAAACTAGGGAAAGTCCTAATGAAAATGTTTTGTTATTAAATATTTTTGATGAAATTAGTATTTATTTTATAGGATATTTTAGTTATAAATTATTGCTTACAAAAGCACTGCAAATAATGTTGAGTTGCAGTTCTTCCGCTTCGCTTAAGAAAACTCGCTTGGTCAATCGTTATTTCTCCGTACTTTTTGAAGTAAAGACGGTTATTATTTTTACAGTTGTATCAATGGTGTTATACCGTTTCTAACACCACGATTTTCTATCATCAGTATAGGTTTCTATTGAGGGT
This sequence comes from Pelistega ratti, assembly GCF_009833965.1. Classification (NCBI taxonomy): domain Bacteria; kingdom Pseudomonadati; phylum Pseudomonadota; class Betaproteobacteria; order Burkholderiales; family Alcaligenaceae; genus Pelistega; species Pelistega ratti. The sequence goes on along the minus strand of NZ_CP047165.1, from coordinate 1,134,775 downwards.
ATTGAATTTTTAAACTCTTACCATCTAATGCAATCGCATCACTAAGGGTGATACTGAGTTTTTGTTCTGCTGAGAAACCGATAGTTTCACCATCTTGTAGTGTTATATTAGCGTCTAAAATATACGCAACGACATCTAATAGAAAATTACGAATCTCAATTAAATCAGCATTGCTTGCATATACCTCAATTTCTTCTTTTCCAAATTTTCTCATTCCATAGGTATAGATACCAGCAAATTCATCCGTATGATAGATACCAAACCATACCCAATTTAATATAGGTAGAGTGTTTTCGTCTTGCTGCATAATTGAAGCGACTTCTCTATAAAATTGTGGCTGGAATACGGCTCCATCTGTATAAACAGCAATCGTATTTTCCTGTTTTAAGCAGGAAGAAATAACCTTAGTAAATAACTTCCCTTTGTCTAATACATTGGCATCTTTTCCAAGTACAGAAACTAAAAGATGTGCTTTATGGCTTTTGCTTATTTCTACTGCATCTTCCCACATATAGTTTGTGGCTGCATGGTATTCGACTTCTTTGTTTGGAATGGGAATTGGCATAAGAGAGATGACAAGCGTCATATCACCAATCTTGGTGTATAGTGTATTGTCTTGGCTATCATTAGGTAATTCTATATTCCAGTCTGTTTTACAATCGTTTATCAGTTGATTGATGTCCCATTGAGTATCGGAAAGTAGTACAAAGGCAATAAAAGACCCTGTTGAATTTTCTTCTTTGTTCATGATTAAATTAATTTTAGTGTGTTCAAAAAATTGGTAATGTTAGTAGGCTAACAGAGAAATTAGCTTTTATTTCCCTGTTATTTCTTTGGAGTATATCACTTGAGGAGTATCAAGACAATCGCCGCTTTAGCAAGATATTGGAAAGTGCAGTGATACTTTTAAACCTTGATAGGTAGGTCGTGAAACAAAGGTGAGTGTAGCATGGTTAATCTCTGCAATGGTTTTGACAATAGCAAGTCCTAGTCCTGAACCTTGTTGTGTTTGGGCTGCCTGTCCTCGTTGAAAACGCTTACCCGCTTCTTCTATTTCTTGTGTACTCATACCTATACCATTATCCTCTACACATAGTTCAACAGTATTTAAGGTTGTTCTAATAGCAATAGTGATATGACTTTCTTGAGGGGTATATTGGATAGCATTATGAATAAGGTTACTGAGGGCTTCTTTTATTAACCAAGGGATACCGGTAATGTAAATAGGGGTGTCGGGTATATCCAGTCCATAATCTATTCTTTTTTGTCGTGCTAAGGGGAGTAATTCATTGACGGTGTGTCTGGTTAATAGAGTAAGGTCAAATACTTCATGTGTAAAGTAAGTGGTATGGTTATCTGCTAAGTCTTGTACTTTAGCTAATGTGAGTAATTGATTAGTAAGGTTAATGGTTGTACTGATTTTCTTTTGCATCGCAGTCAGTACATCATTTAATTCATGTTCTTGGGAAATAAGGCTTTGTGCATAGCTAATTTGGGTATTCAAAACAGCTAATGGGGTACGAAGCTGGTGAGAGGCATCATCAAGAAATTGTCGTTGTCGTTGGCTTTTTTGGGTATAACGTTCCATATGTAGGTTTAATGCATTGACAAGGGGTTGAATTTCTTGTGGGATATGGTCTGCCAGAATAGGGCTAAGATCGTTTTCATGCCGTGCATTAATTTTATGGCTGAGCTTTTTTAATGGTTTTAAAGCCATCAAAATACCAACCCAAATAATAATAGCAAGTATGATGAGTATGACAATATCTTTTATGAGTGTTTGCCAAAGCATTTTTTTGATAAAGTCTTGACGAGCAGAGGATAGTTCGGCGACTTGAATAATTAGTTTTGTATCGGGAGCATAGTGTAAGGTGTTTTTGGGATAGATAGCTATTGCAGCAACACGGATGGATTCACCAAAGTAAGTGCTGTTGTAAAAAATGGGTTTATCTTGTAGTGCTTGTTCGGGAAGTGGGATAGCGGCATATCCTAGTTCGGTTAGCCCATCTTCTGTGGCAACACGAAAATAAACAGGACTTTGGGTGGTTAGGGCTAAGAACTCAAATAAATAAAAGGGTTGTTCCATGGATAATCCACCGTGGTCGGTATGAATATTCACTTCTATAGAACGTAATGCCCCTGCTAGTGTTCGATCAAATGCTTGATTGATTTGTGTTTTTAATTCTTGTGTAGAAACCAGTAAAAAGACAATGGTAATGGCGATAAAGATAGGGATTAATAGCCATAATAAGGTTGATTTTAAACTGGTATAGTGCTGTTTCATACGGGATTATCTTTCTTATGGTTGCTGATTTGAAAGGGGAGGTGTGACGGGTTCTAAGCAGTAACCAATCCCTCTGAGTGTTGTAATTTGTATATCGCTTTGATGTAGTTTTTTGCGTAAACGATGGATAATGACTTCAATTGCATCAAGATTAAAATGTTCATCAATATTGGTTAAGCGATCAAGGATAAATTGTTTATTAATGGGTTCTCCACTTTTTTGTAAAAGAATACGGAGAACTTCACTCTCTCTGGGGGTGAGTGAAAGAGGGATTGAGGCAAGAAAAAAACACTTACTACTGGTGTCATATCGCAGACTACCGCAACTCATGCTGGGTTTGTCTTTTCCTCTACTACGGCGAATTAAGGCACTGAGACGGGCAATAAGCTCTTCCATCATAAAGGGTTTAGGTAAAAAATCATCTGCTCCGCTATCTAAGGTATTCACGCGTGTTGCCAGAGAATCTCTTGCGGTGAGGACTAATATAGGGGTGTGATTATCTTCGGTACGAAGTTTGTTTAATAAGGAATAACCATCTAAAGAAGGAATGCCCAAATCAAGAACAATCGCATCAAATTCTTCAAGATGTAATTGCTTATAAGCGAGTAGTCCATCATTCACCCATTCAACATTAAATCCTGCATTTTTATGTAGGGCTTTTGATAACCAATGGGCTAAATCAGGATCATCTTCAATCAATAAAATACGCATTTATTTTAATCCTAGGCTAAATATTAAATGTTTCTATCAATGGAAAATAGTATAAAAAGAGTAGTGCTTACTGGTCGCTTTTTTAAAAAGAGTAGTTAATGGTGAATCATGATAAGTGGCTTTGTATTGACTTGTCTAGTAATGATACCTACAAGCGATAATAAATAAACTATCGGCTTGGACTTCATAGACTAATCTATGTTCCTCTGTTATTCGTCTAGACCAAAAACCTGATAGATTAAATTTAAGTGGTTCTGGTTTTCCTAGTCCCTCAAAAGGTGTTCCTTGTATATCTTTTATTAATTTGTTAATTCGTTTAAGTATCTGCTTATCTATTGTTTGCCAGTAGAGATAGTCTTCCCAAGCATGTGTTGAAAATATAATTTTCATTCTGATAACTCTGTTAGTTCTATGCCTTGATTGGATTTTAATTCTTCAATCGATTCTAATAAACGTTTTACATTTTTGGGGGAACGTAAAAGATAGGCTGTTTCTTGTAAAGCACTATACTGTTCTTCAGACATTAATACACAATTGCCTCCTCGAGAACGAGTGATAAGGATAGCTTCTTGATTATCAATGGTTTGTTGCATTCGTTTTGATAGATTTTGGCGTGCTTCGGTATATGTAATTGTGTGCATAATAACTCCTTAATACTGTTATATTGTACAATATCATGTACATATTTTCAATAATATCTTGTTATATGCCATGAGCAAGGTGGTGAGTGAAGTATGTTTGAACTAGGGGAAAAATATCAGGTATAGGAATATGTTGATAATTATAATGTATTGCATTGAAATACAATAAGGACTATAATGTGAGTATCTTATATTAAGGAGATTACTATGGCAAATTTAAATAGTGCTTCTTTTAGTTTTCGGTTAGCACCATCCGTTAAAGCGGAAGCATTTAGTGTAATTGAGCATTATGGTTTGACCCCATCACAAGTGCTAAACGTATTTTTGACACAAATTGCAAATACAAAGAGAATTCCTGTCGATTTATCCTATTTAGAGCCAAATGTCACCACATTGCGATCAATGCAAGATGCGGAAGAAGGTAATGTAGAAATGATTGAACCATCTGATATGAGTATTGCTGAGGCTTTGCTTAAAGTACCTGACATATCCTAATCACATGATTAAAGCAATAGCACAGTCTAAAACGCTTACCATAGCTTATACCAAAGATTTTAAGAAAGACTTTGATAAACTTAGTCTCAAGCAAGTGCTTTCAACAGAATTTACTGAAGTTATGTATCATCTTCAGCATGGGTTACCTCTACCTGAAAAGTATAGAGATCATCCATTAAAAGGAAAGATGAAGGCATATCGTGATTGTCATATACAAAATGATTTAGTGCTGATTTATAGTATTAAAGATGGTGTATTAACCCTTATTCGTTTGAATTCTCATTCAGAAATTTTTAATTGATATCCTATTCTGATCTTTAATGATACTTGGATAATGGCTTATCTACTGGCTAGATAAACATGATTTTTCTTTAAATAAAAATGATATATCAATCGTTCTTAAAGTTTAATAAGTACACTGTATATGATTGAAATAATTTTTACATGGGTATATTTTTGAAGTGTAATAAAATGCTATATAATATATTCAAATTATACATATCTATTTGAATAAAAAAATGGTATGCTATGGGTATGGTTTTTCTCGTGAGCATTGTCTCAATATTTATACATGGAGGTTTCCTATGTTTTCGCTAAAAAAAGTATCTCTTTTGACGGCATCTTTACTCGGTGCAATGGCTATCGCTCAACCTGCACTTGCACATTCTGGTCATGATCATTCAGGACAAGCAGCACATCATCATGCTTCTCACCATTCTGCTAGCCATAAAGAAAGTGCAGTAAAGTTAGAGGTATCTAACTGCTGGGGACGCTTAAATAATGAACAACATCCATCAGCACTCTATGTTAATTTTAAAAATACAGAAGATACTCCAGCTTATGTAGTGGGTATAAAATCATCTCATTTTGAGAAAACTGTACTACATGAAAGCTACGAAGAAGACGGTATGATGGGTATGCGTCATGTAGCAGAAGTAGAAATTCCTGCTAAAGGCGCTGTAGAGTTTAAACCGGGTGGCTATCACTATATGCTCTATAAACCAAGCAATGTTAAGCAAGGGGATAAAATACCTTTCACATTCTTACTAAGCAATGGTCATGAGCTTAGTGCCGAATGTGTGATGAAAAGCCCTAAATCACGTTCATTTAATGATTAATATCTCTAAGACAACATAGTTATTTTTATAAAATAAGACTTTACATGAGAGCTAATCGGTTACCGCTGATTAGCTCTTTGTCTATTTGTTGTATAGCGTTATTTTTGCTACTATCCTGCTCTTACTAATCAAAGGGAAGGGATTAGTATGATATGTTAGCCATACTTAATTATTTAAGTTGATTATAGAATTGATAGGCATTTTCCATATTATCAAATTGGTGCATAATGCCTTGTTCTAATACCATTGCATTTTCACAATAAGTTTTAATCGCGTTAGGGCTATGGGATACAAGGATAATCGATCGATCTTTGCGTTTTTCAAATAATTCATACTTACACTTATCGGCAAAACGTGAATCGCCTACAGCAATAATTTCGTCAATAAGATAGCAATCAAATTCAACAGAAAGTGATATGGCAAAGGCTAAACGGGCTTTCATACCTGAAGAGTATTTTTTGACAGGTTCATAGAGATAATCCCCCAGTTCTGAAAATTCTTCAGTAAATGCTTTGGCAGAATGAATATCTATGCCGTAAATACGACAAATAAAGCGTAGATTATCCATTCCTGTTAAGCTCCCTTGAAAAGCTCCGCTAAAGGCTAGTGGCCATGAAATGCTCATGGAATGTGTGATTTCGCCTGATGTGGGGGCTTCTACACCACTGATAAGACGGATAAGAGTTGATTTCCCTGCACCATTACGACCTAAAATACCAATTTTTTCCCCCTTTTTAAGTTCAAAATTAATATCTTGTAGTACCGTACGCCAACCATTATTGGTATGATATTTTTTACTGACATTTTTTACGTTAATCATTGTGGTTCAACTCCACGACTTAATCGCCTAATGAGTAGTAAACCCATTAATAATAAAACAAGGTCACTGACGATAAGAAAAGTAATGTTTTCATAAGTCGTCACTGTTTCGCCAAAATAACCATGACGGAACATTTCGGTGCCGTGAATCATGGGAATCCATAGGGCATAGGGTTGTATATGACTGGGTAAAGAGTGGACAAAAATAAAAGCCCCTGAAAGTGGCATCATCAAAAAGCTGACGGTACTCCAAATTTTGCCAAACGCATCAGAGTGATAGGCAATATAGCAGATAATAAGTCCTAATCCTGTGGCAAATAGTGCCATTAGTAACCATGCATTCAACATATAGAGTACATCAGCAGGCATAGGTATGAGATCAAATATGATAAGCCCTACCATTAGAACAATTTGAGCAATTGTCGCACCAGCAACCTCAAGTAAGATACGAGCAAAAATCGTATCTAATATACGTACATTACGATGATAGAGTAGGCTGATATTAGCGGAAATAGCACCAATAGTACGATTAGAGGCATTACGCCACATCATCATTAGCGGATACCCAGTTACCATAAAGGCAGTAATATTCAGTGTGGACACTTGGCTGGCACGTATAAGCCCCCAGAGTAATACAATTAAACCTGTCATTAATAAGGGTTCAATAAAGAGCCATAAGAAACCGATATTTTTGCGTCCATACCGTGTGATAATTTCACGCATTAGCAAAGCAAAAATAACGCGCAATTGAATAATAACCGATTGCTTTAATGTCGTTTGTTTACCGTATTGCATTAGTTTTTATGCTCTTTAATACTAGCTAATAATAAGGTTAATATGCCATATAACATTAAGCCGATAATAAGGGTGGCAAGAATATTATAGAGACGATAAGGTTCTACGGCAAAATCAGGTTTACTTGGTTGCTCAATAACCTCTAAGTAAAGCTGTTGGCGTTCTGCCTCATTTTTAGTATTGTGTAGTGTTGTCATCGCACTGGTGAGTTGTTGTTGGGCGAGTGTATTATCTAATACAAGGCGTTGATATTCTGCGGTTTGGTTAGCCGTAGAATCGCCACCTCCAAGGACTTGTTGGATTTGTTTCTGCATCTCTTCTTGGATACTGGCTTCTCTTGCTTTTAATGTTTTGACTTGAGGGTTAGCAGGAGATATAGAGCGAACTTGATCCAATTGAGTCTGGATATTAATGAGTTCACTTTGTAGTTTAGAAATAAGTGCTAGTTGTACTTCAGACTGTGCTTGTACATCAAAGACAACATTATTAATACGGTATTGTGTTAAGGCATTGGCGGTTTCTTCTACCCGAGTAGTGGCTTCTTGGACAGCTTGTTCTGCAAATGCAATCGTATCATGGCGAGCCCGTTCATTCAGTCGATTGATCAAGGTTTCGCCTTGTTGGAGTAATTCCATATTTATTTGTTGTGCAGCTTCTGCGTCAAAAGCACGAATACGTAATGTGGTAATCCCCGATACAGAGTCTAAACTTACCGACTCTTTATGGCGAAAATAGCGAAAGAATTCTTCGTTAGATTCTCCAATACCAAAAGGTGCAAAACGGCTAAATATATCACCTTTATTATAAAATTCACGCAAGGGTAGTTTTTGTTCTAGCTGTGATAAGGCATTACGTGAAGTCATGTATTCACGCACAGTATAACTATCGTCTTGTGAACGAGAAAATCCTACATTTTGTAGTACAGCACCCATGCCACTAAGAGCGGCTTGATTATTGGGTGAACGGACAACAAAGCTAGACTCTGAAATATAAATATCAGAAGCCCAAAAGCTAAAATAAAAAAAGGCACAAAAGGTAGGGATTAATACGGTTAAAGCGAATAATTTATTGGTTTTTTTAAATAATTTCATGAGTATTCCTTATAAACTATTAACACTGTTTGTTGTACTAATAACAGGTGATGTAATAGAGAAAATAATTCTTAGGAATTTTTGAAACTCTGCCAGCGGTGCATTAGAGACATAGACTAAATCTTTATCTTCCATATAGAAACGCTGTAGCCAGAACATTGACTTAGGGTCTAGTAAATTGATGCGATAGACTCTGGGAATATCCATTCCTTTTGTATAGCCTTTTTGTGTCCAAATATGTTGTTCGGTGAGTGATAATTTATCAAAGGGAATGTATCGGAAGATAAAGACACCTTGAGGATCGGCACGATGATCGATTAATCCGCCCATTCTACCAATCGCTTCGCCGAGATTGATACCTTTGGCTGCAAATCTGACTTGTTGGTTATTTCCTAATGCCCCTAAGCCAGTAAAACTTAATGGATTGTTGAGTAGTGTTAATACATCACCTGAACGAAGTTTGATATTTTCGGAAGGGTTAGCCGTGAGGACTTCTAATGATAGTGTTTTGACTTCTGTCCCTCGTGCTAGTTGTACGGAAACATCTTGAATGTTTTCTGTTGTGCCACCTACTGCCGCAACGGCATCTAGTACTCGCTCACCTGTTGGTGTTAGTGGCATACGGATACTATTTCCTTGGCGAAGGACAGTAACATTGGCGGTATTATTTTTGATAAGACGTACCAATGCTTGAGGTTGATTGGCTTGTGTACTGAGGCGGTTTACAATAAGACGTTGAATTTGTTCGGGTGTTTTGCCTGTTACGGTAATTGCTCCCACAAAGGGGACGGTAATTTTGCCCGTTTTACTCACTATTTGCTCTGGTAGGGTAGTCAGTTGTGATCCCCCTGTGCCGTTTTCATTGAGTACCGCACCGAATAATACCGCTGGAGGTGCTTCCCAGATCATGACTTCAAGGGTATCGCCTACTTTGACCGTGCCTGTATAATCAGCCATTTGTTGGGTAAATTGACTAAAAAATTGTTGCTGACGTTGATTAAAAAGATTTTCTGCAATATGGTCATTAATATCCACAACATCTACTTTGGATTGGTAATCTGTGCGTTGTTGCTGAAGATCCATCACTTTGCTTTGTTTAGGACCTGAAGTAGGCATAGCGTTACAAGCACTAAGGATAACTGCAATTGTGCTTATTATCATCCGCTTTTTCATGCTTAATCTCTCCGAATAAAGGTATGTTTTAGTTGTTGTTTATTAAATGATAAAACTCGACAAACTAATAAAATAACAAAATGGTATTATTTTATCTTATTTGATTTCTTTTTATTATAATATTTTACTATTAATAATCTATTATTTAGATTTTGTGATAAATTGTAATGCTGTTTATCATAAAATAAGTTAAATTAAAAATCATGTTCTTTGACTATTTTATGAGTAGAACATTAAATAGCATAAAAACACTGAGTATCTTTAAACCATGCATAATTTAACCCAATTATTAAAGAATAGCCATCATATTCTATTGCTACAGGGGCCTGTGGGTGGTTTTTTTATGGATTTCTCCAAATGGCTTTCTGATAAAAATAAAGTTGTTTTTAAAATAAATTTTAACGGAGGTGATGAGTATTATTATCCTTATCATACGCCGAATACATTTGCTTACCGTGATACAGTAGAAGCCTTTGAGAAAAAATTAAAACAATTTTGTTTAAAGCATAAAATAGACAGTATTATTTGCTTTGGGGATACGCGTGTCTATCACCGAATGGCTAAGAAAGTAGCGTACCACTTCAATATACGGTTTTGGGTTTTCGAGGAAGGTTATTTTAGACCAGACTATGTTACCTTTGAGCAAGACGGGGTCAATGCTTATTCTTTGTTGCCAAAAGATCCTCAATTTTATTTACAACAAGCCAAAAAGTTAGACTTGCCAAAACCAGCTAAAAAAGTAGCAAAAGGTTTTCTCCCAATGGCAAAACGAGCCATTTTTTACTATGTCGCTGCCTGTTGCCGGCAGTCTAGCTATCCGTATTATATCCATCATAAAGAATTTAATTTACGATACTATATCCGTCTTTGGAGTAAGTCGTGTATTAAACGTTTTTATTATTACTGGCAAGACTATTTTTTTGCCCACAAAATAAATACAGGGAAAATACAAAACTTTTATATTGTTACTTTGCAGGTATATGATGATACACAGGTCAAAGTGCATTGCGACTATGCCTCTGTCGTTCATTTTTTGGAAGAGGTCTTAACTTCTTTTGTATTGCACGCACCTAAGACATTAAATCTGGTGATAAAACACCACCCGATGGATCGTGGTTTGATTGATTATACCTGTCTGATTAATCAATACATTGATCAGTATCCACACTTAAAAAATAGAATTTATTATATCCATGATGTGCCTTTGCCTGTTTTATTAAGAAAGGGTAGAGCAATGGTAACCATCAATAGTACAAGTGGTATTTCTGCTTTACTGCATGAAATGCCTGTTATTACGCTAGGGCGAGCAAATTATGATATAGAGGGATTAACATCTCAGCAATCTTTGGCACAGTTTTGGCATACCCCAACAAAACCCAATATGCTGTTATTTGATGCCTATCAAAAATATCACCTAAATACAACAATGATTAATGGTAGTTTTTATAATCGCGTTATTTTTGATGATGAAATTTAAGTAAGAATTGTTCTTTTGATAAAGTCAATATTCTGGTTATTTATTTATAACTATTTGAAATATATAATTTTCTCTTTCAGGTAACTTCCCAAAAATAAATATTTTTTATTCCATTATAAATATTTCTTTGTTTTTCTTAATTATTCAATTTGTATATTTATTTTGCTATATGTTAAAATGTGCAATATATTATTTTATTTTTGGTAATTTAAGAAAATATGTATGTCATATTCTGATGTAATAATTTGTAGGCTTATTAGCTATCTTAATGTGTCAAATTTGGCATAACAAAAATGAATGCTTAGAAATGGGGTTGAAGATAAGTTAGTACAGATATTTTGTCGCTATAGCTTATCTTTATATGATTAAAGTCATTTAAAAATTATTTAATTTTGAGAGGATCTATTTCTAGTTGAGATGATTATTTATCCGCTAGAAATATGTATTTTTATATGAATATGAGAAAAGAACAAAAATTACTCATTGTCTTTGGTACTCGTCCAGAGGCCATCAAGATGGCTCCACTGATTGAAGGTTTAAAGACCAGTGGCTTAGATTTTAAGGTCTGTGTAACAGCACAACATAGACAAATGTTAGATCAGGTGCTGGCATTATTTAATATTCAGCCTGATTATGATTTGGACATTATGAGCCAACAGCAAACTTTATCAGGTGTAGCAGGACTTATCCTCAACAAAATTCAACCGATTATTCATGAGTATCAACCCACTATCATATTTGTACATGGTGATACCGCAACGACTTTGGCTACAGCACTTGCCGCTTATTATAATCAAATAGATATTGCCCATATTGAAGCAGGGTTAAGAACTTATAATCTATATGCCCCTTGGCCAGAAGAGGGGAATCGTAAATTAACAGCCGCTATTGCGAAGTATCATTTTGCTCCCACAGAAAGTACAAAACAAAATTTATTGAAAGAGGGTGTTCCTTGTGAACAGATTTATGTAACGGGTAATACGGTTATTGATGCCTTGCTATTGTCATTACAAAAAATTGAACAAAATCCAAACTTATCTTCCCAGTATGCGAAGCAGTTTGCTTTTCTGGAAAATAAGCGAACCATTCTGATTACAGGTCATCGTAGAGAAAATTTTGGGAGTGGTTTTGAAAATATCTGTAATGCACTCGCTATATTGGCTGAACAACACCCAACGGTGCAATTTGTTTATCCAGTTCACCTTAATCCAAATGTTAGAGAGCCAGTAAATCGCCTACTCAATAGCAGACAAAATATTCATTTGATTGAACCGCTTGACTATCTCGCTTTTGTGTACTTAATGAAGCAATCTTATTTGATTTTAACGGATTCAGGTGGTATCCAAGAAGAAGCACCTTCTTTGGGTAAGCCAGTATTAGTAATGCGTGAAACAACAGAGCGACCAGAAGCCGTTGAAGCAGGTACTGTCAAATTAGTTGGAACATCACAAGAACGTATTATTCAAGAAGTAAATAAATTACTTGAAGATGAACAAGAATATCGCAAAATGTCTATGGCACATAATCCGTATGGTGATGGAACAGCAATAGAAAAAATATTGGAGATTTTAAATAAAAAAGGATAAATGAAATGAGAGAATTTCAGCGTATTTCTGTAATTGGTTTAGGTTATATTGGTTTACCTACAGCGGCTGTCTTTGCTCAGCATAATGTTGAGGTTGTTGGTGTTGATGTTAATCTAATAGCGGTAGATACTATTAATCAAGGTAAAATTCATATTGTTGAACCGGGCTTAGATGTTGCCGTACAACAATGCGTAAAAAATGGCAAGTTAAGAGCCACTTTACTACCTGAACCAGCTCAAGCATTTTTAATCGCCGTCCCTACACCGTTTAAAGGGGATCATTTTGAACCTGATTTAAGCTATATCCAAAGTGCTTGTCAGGCGGTAGCCCCTGTTTTAGAAAAAGGGAATTTGGTGATTTTAGAATCGACCTCACCCGTTGGGGCAACAGAGCAAATGGCAGAATGGCTAGCCCAAGCACGTCCTGATCTCACCTTTCCACAACAGACGGGGGAAGATTCTGATATTCGTATTGCACACTGCCCAGAAAGAGTACTCCCGGGCAAAGTAATGCAAGAACTTATTGATAACGACCGAATCATTGGCGGTATGACTGAAAAATGCTCACAACAAGCAGCAGATTTGTACAAGGTTTTTGTCAAAGGTGATTGTATTATTACCAATAGTCGCACAGCTGAAATGTGTAAATTAACCGAAAACTCATTCCGAGATGTCAATATTGCCTTTGCAAATGAACTTTCTATTATTTGTGATCGCTTAGATATTAATGTGTGGGAATTAATCCGACTTGCCAACCACCACCCAAGAGTGAATATTTTACAACCCGGCTGTGGTGTTGGAGGTCATTGTATTGCGGTAGATCCTTGGTTTATTGTGAATAAAACCCCTGATCTTGCCAAACTGATTCATACGGCACGTTTAGTAAATGATGGTAAGCCAGAATGGGTTATCAGTCAGGTTAATGAGGCTGTTATTGAGGTATTACGCCGCCATCCTAGTAAGACAGTAGATGACATTAAGATAGCGTGTTTGGGGTTAGCCTTTAAACCTGATATTGATGATTTGCGTGAAAGCCCAGCCCTTAAAATTACCGAAAAACTAGCTGATAAATATCACGGGCAAATTCTAGCGGTTGAACCGAATGTTGAAAAACTACCTGAAAAATTGCTGAATAAAAATATTCAACATACCTCATTAGATGAAGCATTGGCGAGTGCTGATGTATTAGTGGTATTGGTGGATCATAAAGCCTTTAAGGGAGTAGCACTATCTTCTATCAATGCTGTTGTGGTGGATACTAAGGGGATTTGGTAATAGTATGTCTAAAAAAATCTTATCTAAGAGACAAGCTAAAAAAACATTGTCTTATAGTGCAGATAATTTACCTGAAAATAGACTAGTATCTGAAACAATAGAAAAGGATATTAGTCTTATTAAAAATAAATTGGATAGTTTAGATAATGTTATTGATGTAGCATCAAAAAATAAAGTATCTACAGACGAAATAGTAAGTAGTATTGAATCAATAAAACAGGATAATCAAACTACACTTAAAATTTATGAAAATGAAATTGCTAAGTTAAATACGACACTCAAAAACTTATCTGAGGATTATCAGGTTAAGCTTGATAAATATAATGAGGAATTAAAAAAAATAACGGATGACTATAATAAAAAATTAAATTTTGCTTATTTACAAACGAGAGAAGTTAAAGCGCAAGTAGAAAATACGCTATCCTTCAAATTAGGCTATACACTGATTCATTCGTTTAAATCTGTTGGTAATTTTATGGCATTACCGGGGGATTTATTAAAATTAGTTTCTTTAGCGAGGCAGAGAAAAAGTGGACAAGCACCACTTTCATCAAAAACTAAAGCGGTTAGTAAATCATCTAAAGCATTTCCAAAAGTTGATAGTCGATTTAAAAAACAATATGGTTTTAAGTTTATTTCTATTTTAGATGAAATTTCGCATACCTCATTTGATAGTGAGTTTAAATTATTTCCTTTAAATAAGGCGACTTTTGAAACACAAATAAAAGGCTCTAGCTCTTTAGGCTTTTTAATTGAAAGTTGTTGGAAAGGAAATTTTGGTGCATGGGAATATGCTTTTACATCACCTAATTTACAACATCAAAATGCTCAAAACCTTTTAAAAGCATTAGACACGGCAAAGGCTCGTCATTTTCCAGTTATTTTCTGGAATAAAGAAGACCCAATGCACTATGATAAATTTTTACCGATATCCTCTAAATGCGATATTATTTTTACTACAGATAGTAATAAAGTAAAAGATTATCAACGAGATATACCCCATGCTAAAGTAGATACTTTACTATTCGCGGCTAATATCAATATCTGTAATCCTGCGAATCGCTTTAGAAAAGAATCAGAAAATATTTGCTTTGCAGGCTCCTATTATGGTGTGGGACATGATGATCGCAAAAAACAAATGGATGCCTTATTACCAACCATTATAAAATTTAAAGGCGCTATTTATGATCGTATGTCTCAACTAGATAATGAGCGTTATGCCTATCCTCGTAAATATAGGAAATTTATTCGCCCTGCTGTACCATTTAGGGAAATTGTTGATGTCTATAAGCAATTTAAGATTTTCTTAAATGTTAATACCATCACAGATTCTCCAACAATGATGTCTCGTAGGGTATATGAGCTTTTAGCTTGTGGAACACCTGTTATTTCTACCCCATCTCTAGCGATTGATAAGCAATTTAAAGGCATTGTACAAGTAGCTAAAAATGCAAAAGAAGCCAATAAAATTGCAAAACGTTTACTTGAAAATGAGTGGGAATGGTTGCGCATATCTCATCTTGGTTATAGAGAAGTTATGTTAAAGCATACCTATGAGCATCGTGCTGTTCAAATAGCGAATACCTTAGGACAAAATATTACTTTAGATAGTCCTCTAGTGAGTATTGTTATTGCATCAAATCGACCGCACTTTATCGATAGAATTGCAGAAAATGTGATGGGACAAGTCTATCCAAATATCGAAGTCATTGTCATTGCTCAAAAATATACAGATGAGCAATTAATTCAATTGAAAAATAAATTAAATAGCGGAAATAAATTTAAATCCGTACATATTATCCGTAATGATAGTGAAGATACCTTGGGTAAACGACTGAATCAGGGCATTGAACTTTCTAAGGGAGAATATGTGGCGAAATTTGATGATGACGATTTTTATTTTCCAAATTATTTACAAGATATGTTAATTCCATTTAAATTTGGGGATTATGGAATTGTAGGAAAAAAAGAAATCTTTATTTATCTTGAATCAGAAGATAAAACCTATGTACGTTATAAAGGACAACGGCATATGGAAACTAATTTTCTTACAGGGGCGACATTAGTCTTTTCTAAGAAAGCATTGAGTAGTTTAAAATTTGGTGATTTAAATCGTGGGGAAGATTCTAATATATTAGAACAAGCCAAAATCAATAATATAAAAATGTATGTTACTGATCCATTTAATTTTATTGTTTACCGTTCTAAAAATATATCTAACCATACTTGGCAAGTAGAGGATAAATTCTTTACTGAAAAAGGTTCTTTTGTTGGTAATAAATTAGCAAGAGAAATAACGGAGATTTAAAAGTGGAAAATCAATTAAATATTACTAATTTCCTTTATATTAATCGTCCAACGGTGAGTAATGATACGGTTTATTTTCAGTGGCATATGGATTTAGGTATAGATAAATCAGTCGATAATCTATATGTTACTTATGATGAATTAGATATTAGCCATGTTCCTTTGCAAATTCACTATAACACTATACTTGGTCTTATTTTAAATAAATTACGAGGAATAGCTTATTCCACGGTGATTGTAACAGAAGACCCTATCAATAAAAATATGGCTAAATTTTGGTGTGAATACCATAAATTAGATAATGTCTTTTTTTCTAATTTAACACAAGAAGATATACCCAAATATATTGATACACAACAAAAAAGAACAGTTGGTATTTTATATGGAGGAGGAAAAGATTCTTACTTTGCCTTAGATAGTCTTTATGAAAATTCAAATATAGATAGGGTCTCTTTAATTTCTTTTGTTATTCCAGATGCTCATGTTAATATAAAACAGCTTGAGGAGCGTAGAGATAATCTTATTTTATCGCCTATATCCAATCAATATGATGTTGATATTATCAAAATAAAAACAAATGCAAGGTCTAATGTACAAGGGTATCATCTTGAATTATATTTTGCCCCTTTAGGGGTATTGATATGGTTAAATTTATTTAACTATATTACATTCAGCTATGAATATTGCCATTATTTTATTCCTGATGAGAATAATCATAATTTTGGTTTTGAGCGATCACAAATATCTTATATGAACAAAATAAGTTCATATTATTCTAATGAGATAGCTTCTATCCCTCTATCTATTTTCAATGCCAATCAACATTTGTCTGAATTATCTAGTTTTGGTTATTTAGCTAAAAAAAATAAAACATTCTATAAAACATTGTTGATGTGTGAATCTACTGTTGATGTGAATACTAAATGGTGTTGTTCCTGTACTAAATGTGCAGAATTTGTTTTATTTTCTATGTATTATGATATAGAACAAAAAGATATTAATTTGGATTACTTTTTTAAAGAGTCTGGTTGGATTCAAAAAGTAATGCTCAATATAAATAATAAAAACAGAGGCTCTTTTTTTACAGGCTTAACATCCCATTTACATTTTGATTCGTTTAGGTTTGTATTAAATAAATTATCAAATAAAGTAGAGAATTACTTAACAGATCCTATTGCAATTGAGAACTTCCATAAGTTGTCAAATTTCTTTAGTGAAGCTACTATTTTAAATGAAGATGCTTTTTATTTTGATGTATTAAAATCTACTTATCCAGTAGAGTTATATAATGAATCTTATAGACAGTTAAAGGCAATTTTACCATCTTCTCTTGCTCCTACAAGAAAATCAATAGGTAATATTAAAAGAAATTTTGACCTTAATATTCAACCCCAAATACCTGACTTAGTAGATATTTCAGTTGATAATCATCAGCTGTCGTCTTTATTAGTGCAAAATTATAAAAGAACAAGTCATCTAAATAGTAGTCCAACAGAGGGAATCATCAAAAGTTATCAATTAGCTTCTCTAGGTTCACTCAAAAATGAATATATTCAACGTAGTTACAATAGAAACTTTTTTGATATTAGTATTAATCAAAATCCTTTAAAAAGGGGGGAAGGTTATAAACTTGACTTGGTTATTTCTATATTTCATTCTAGCCAATATTGTGCTTTTATGATTAAAGTACCTCACTTTCAAAAAGCACTTGAAGATAGATTTGAGGTGATTTGTTCTGTCAATCAATATGCTGCTCTATTATCACTTTCTCAAGCAAGGGATAATATCGTCTATTTTTCTCTTACAGAACAGAATAAAAAAGAGTTAAAAGTAGTGATTTCTATAGAATTAAAGGCAAAATATAATTTAGAACCTTGGAAATGGGGTAATGCAGCTAGATTAATTTTGGATTCTTTTAAATTTTATGAAAAAGAACAAAATTTATTTTTTAAAAATAAAAATATTATTGAGATTAAAGATGATAAGAATATAGTAAAACCATTAAAGATTTTTATTGCCGGTTCTTGTGTGAGTAGAGATCCTTTTGGGGATAATAGTAACGATAAACTTCGCTATGTTGGCTATTTTGCTCGATATTCTCTTGCTAGGATAAGCTACCCCTCTATTAAAAATAGAGTATTAACAGAACAAGAATTTTGTCAAAAAATATCTTCTCCTTTTCAAAGAAAAATATTACAGCAAGAATGGGATAATTCTTTACTAGATAGGATTCAACAAACAGAATTTGATTTTCTGGTAGTAGATTGTATTGATGAAAGATTTGGTTTAGTTGAATATAGTCAAGGGATTTATATCACCAATTCAGATGAGTTAAAGAACGCTAAAATATTTGATATAAAAAATGCCCAAAAATTACAGCCTAATAGTCAAGATTTTTTTGATAAATGGGAAGAAGGTTTTAAGTCAGTAGTTAATGCTGTTGGTGCAGAGAAAATTATTATAAATAATGTTTTCTGGAGTAATAGGCTTGATACAGGAGAGGTATTTAATTTAGAAAGAGTTAAAGAGGGTAATGCAATATTATCTAAATTATACTTAATCGCTAGAAAATACATTCCAGATAATCAATTTGTAAATTACCCTGGTAATATGTTTATAGGTGATAGTAACCATAAATGGGGAAAATCGCCATTCCACTATAAACAGGAAGTTTATGATTATTTTACCGATTTTTTATTAAAACTAAAATAATTAATATATGAATATATTACTTATTAGTGATGATCTTACCCGTTATTCCTTATTGGCTGAAACGATAAAAATTCAGGAATCTTGGTTGACATTTACTAAGCATACGAATTCTATTTTATTTGTAGAATCCGCTTGGCAAGGCTACAAGAATCGCTGGAAATACAAAATAGCCTCTTATCCCGACTATCCCAATCGTACTAATGAAAAATTGGTACGATTAGTTGAGAAAGCCAAATCTAAAGGTATTCCCACTGTTTTCTGGAATAAGGAAGATGGGGTGCATTTTGATCGGTTTATTGATTCAGCCAAGCATTTTGATCATATTTTTACAGTCGATCAAAACTGTGTAGAGAAATATCGTGCAATTGTGCCAGAATCAACAACGGTTGATGTGGCGATGTTTCCTGTACAGCCTAGAATTCATCATTATCAAGGGTTTGATTTCCAGAAATTAGCCGCTAATTTTGTGGGTAGCTATAGCCAACATCTCCATGATAAGCGAAGAGAGCGACAGGATATGTTATTTACAGCAGCGGCTAAAGCAAAATTACCTGTAACGGTATTTGATCGTAATTCTGATAGAAAATCCTCCTTTTATCGTTACCCTGCCAAGGCTTTTAATTTAACGATTAAGCCTGCTGTGGATTATTTGCAAACGGCGGATATATACCGTCATTACCAAGTATCGTTAAATGTCAATACCGTGGAAGACTCACCTACGATGTTCTCACGGCGAGTGGTTGAAGTATTGGCATGTGGGGGGATTCTTGTTTCAACCCCCAGTTTGGCAATGGAGAGATTATTTAAAGATTACTGCCATATTGTGCATACAGAAGAACAAGCGGTTGAACTTTTTGAACGCTTAAAATATGGGGCATCTAAACAAGATCTTGAAATGGCAAAAGCCGGGGCGGATTTTGTATTGAATCATTTTACGTGGAAAAAATTCTTACAACAAATTGAGCAGGTCATTGAAAGTAAACGATGATATGGGCGAGTTTAGGTTTATGGCAACAACGGATTAGCTTAGATAGTTTTCTCGATGATAGCGAGAAAACGACAGGTAATCTATTGTTATGGGGTAGAAAACACGAAAGACGGCAAAAAATATTATCTGTGTTTGCCGATAATCCACTCTATATAGAAGACGGCTTTCTCCGCTCTCTTGGTCTTGGTGTACAGGGTTATCCGCCATTCTCAATAGTTTTGGATAAGGTGGGTGTTTATTATGATACCACTTGCCCCTCCCAGTTAGAACAACTTATCCTAGCAACAGAAACGTTAAATGAAGTACAACAACGTGAAGCGACTCGTGCGTTATCGTTAATTAAAACGCATCACTTATCCAAATATAATCATGCCCCTGATTTAGTGGAAATACCTGATACCCCAGTGGTATTGGTTATTGATCAAACCTTTGGGGACATGGCGGTGAAATATGCACAAGCAGATGCTAGCCATTTTATACAAATGCTGGATTGTGCCGTAGCGGAGAACCCCCATGCTACCATTTGGATAAAAACACACCCTGATGTAATAAGTGGTAAAAAGAAAGGTTATTTAACCGAGCTAACTCAACACTATCCGACTGTTCGTGTATTTGCTCAAGATGTGAATCCTTTATCCTTGCTGAATATTGCGGAAAAAGTGTACTGTGTTAGCTCGCATATGGGTTTTGAAGCACTATTGTTGAATAAAACCGTTATCACTTTTGGTGTGCCTTGGTTCTCAGGTTGGGGGGTAACAGAAGAGCGACATCCACAGGCACAGACCCTAGCCAAAAGCAATCGCCGAAAAGAGCGGTCAATTTTACAGTTGTTTTATACTGCCTATTTTACATATAGTCGTTATATTGATCCAAATACAGGTAAAAAAGGGACAATCTTTGATGTGATTGATTATCTGGTTACTGCTAAACAACAAAATACCTATTTAAGTGGTGATTTATATTGTATCGGTATGTCCTTATGGAAAAGGGCGGTGATTACGCCATTTTTTCAGTTACCCAATTGTCGATTACATTTTGTTCCTCATTTGTCTCAATTACAAAAAGTGCTACGTTCCCAATCATCTTTACAGGTGAAAATATTGGTTTGGGGCGAAAGAAGTGAAGAGGTGTTAGCCTTTGCACAGCAATATCAGATCCCTATTTTACGCATAGAAGATGGTTTTATTCGATCGGTAGGGTTAGGGTCAAATTTGGTCGCACCTATCTCCGTAGTGGTTGATGATAGGGGGATTTATTTTAATGCTCAACAATCTTCTCGCTTGGAACATATACTACAGCACCAGTCTTTTAGCCAAGCAGATGTGATACGAGCAGAGCAATTACGTCAGCGATTAATTCAATCACATATCGGTAAATACAATGTGGGTTCATCTGATTTTGTGGTGCAATCAGGCAGTAAACCTGTACTATTAGTGGTTGGGCAGGTGGAGGATGATGCTTCTATTCAACTGGGCTCACCCTATATTCGTGATAATTTGTCTTTACTTAAACGGGTAAGAGACAAAAATCCCCATGCGTATATTATCTATAAACCGCACCCCGATGTGGTCAGTGGTAATCGAAAAGGTGTGATTGCGAAAGAGCAAGTGATGAAATTGGCGGATGAAATCGTTACAACGGTTAATATTTTAGACTGTATTCAACAGGTAGATGAAGTGCATACCATGACATCTTTAGCTGGGTTTGAAGCACTATTACGCGGTAAAAAAGTGTATTGTTATGGTTTACCGTTTTATGCTGGTTGGGGATTGACGGTTGATTGTCTTGCTGTAGTACGCCGAAATCGTCAATTAAATTTACATGAATTAATAGCGGGTGTTTTGATGTATTACCCACTTTATTTTGATCCTAAACAAAAACGGTTAGTCAATGTAGAGCGTGCGATTGAGTATTTAAATCAGCAGAAAATGGAACAAGGTACAGCTACCGTTTATCGTCCGTGGTTACTTAAACAATGGGAAAAAGTAAAGCAGTTATGGAAAGCCTTAGGATAGCTTAGTTAGTAGGGCAATGTGAGTTTATTTTACTATTACGCTATGGCTTTTGATGCTTGGTTAAATAAGAAACCGCGTCATCACTTTACTAATACATGATTCATTATTGTGTTAATGCGTGCTTGAGTGAAAGGATGACGCTTTTTATAGATAGGACTGGTTGCCTGATGTACTTTATAGTGTATTTAAGTGATATTTCACTAATGGTGCATAAGCCAACATATCATCGAAAATAGCAAACTCAATCGTATCAACTTCAAGTAATGGATTTTGTTGTTTAAATTGTGTTGACCAGATTTTTCGTTGTGTTTCTGCACGCTCTAATTGTTCTGGTGTATATTTTTTCCAGTTATAAGCTAGAGTGATATGGAAACGGAACTTATCGGGTTGGTTACGAGTGGTTTGTAATAGTTCGCTTAATTGTCGGCGGAATTCAATAATTTGTTCCCGTCCCTCAACTAATTCTACCCCTAGAATAATCATCTCTTTATCAAAAGGCCCCCATAATTCGGTAGGTGCAAATTTTAATACTTTGGGTAAATCGGGTTTAAATTGTTTTAGTTTTTGGGCATAGTGCAGATGTACATCTTCAATAGAGGCGGTTTTAGGTAAATCTCGTGGCCAAAAACCTTCTTTTTCTCGTTGAGCAGGGTTTTCATTCGTACCATTAAATAGGGTAATGTGGAAACTATTTTTAGGTAAAAAAGTGTGTAGTTCACCAAACTCACTTTGTTTAATCTCTTGCTGGAGTTCGACTAAGTTTTGGTAAAAAGAGGTATCTTGTGGTACATGGCTAACCAGTGAGTTCCCGGGATAATGCAGTGCCTGTCCATCAAAATCAAATTTATACCCTTTACCTACGGTGGGTAAAAATTCATTTTGTGCTATACGTGTTTGCTGAGCTGTTGCCTGTGTTGCTAATAGTGTTGATGTGCTGAGTAATGCAGCTGCACCTAGAAAAGATCGTCTATCCATTATTGTTTTCCTGAATTAAAAAATTGGGAAATATAAAGATAGCGACTTTTTATGAAAGTATTATGTAATGGTCTAGATAAAGTAGGAGAGCCTATTTTTCTAGTTGATTTATTGGGTTTTAATACTATAGAAAAGAACCGATAATAGGGTGAATTTGCTACTTCTTACTATATGAGCAATACTCACGCTATTATCAGCCATGATTATGAATTATTTGGGTTTTATTTCATGATAGTCGATCAAAGTAGTAACTATTAACGCCCCAACTCAAGACGTTTTTGTTCTTCACAGTATTGAAGATGATCTATCACGATTTGGTTAAACTCACTGGGTAAGGATAAATTCATTCCATGAGAAGCAGGGCTGAGGATATGGGTTTTAGCTTGTGGCCACATATCTTGCAGGCATTTAATAATATTAGGGAATGGGGCAGGGCTATCAGAGCCACCGATAAGTGTGATACGGAAGTTTTGGAGAATGCGTAAATCTTCACAGATTAAAAAGGGTGGTTCAAATCGTTGTAAGGAAAGGGTATGTGCATTTTCGCGTACCATATCTTTAAACCATTTCACCATACGTTGATACGTCCCTTTGCCACTAACGGAATCAATAAATAGGGTTAAACCAGCATCAATCTGACCGTCTTGGATAAGACGTAAGGCTTCTTGTTTGAAGGCAATACTGGCACTCAGTTCTTCTTCATTACGGATGCCGGGATCAGCAAGGAGCAAGGATTCAACTTGATAATCATGTTTAAGGGCTAATTGGAGGGCAACAGCACCACCACGCGAATGTCCGAGGACATGAACGGTTTCTGTTCCGACCAATTGTTTTAGTAGTTCGCTCATATCTTCTGCGTGTTGTGCCACGCTAAACCCCTCTTTGCTATCAAGCGTAATAGGGGCATAGTGTCTAAGGCTAGGGGCGATAACACGGAAATGCTGTGCGATTTGAGGAATCTGTGCTTTCCAGTAGCGATAATCACAGAGTGAACCATGAATCAGTAAAAGCGTAGGGCCTTTCCCCTCATCAATATAGGCATAAGGGGTATCATTAATCAGTATTTCGTTAAGTGAAAAATCAGTTTTCATAGGGAATAAAAACCGCCCTACAAAGAGGGCGATAGAAGTGTTGATATAAAAATAAGTGAGGATTAGTACATTTTGAGGCGTTCTTTAGCCGTATCTGCCGCTGGTGTACCGGCATATTCGTTAATCGTTCTTTGTAGGGTGGCTTTAGAAGCAGCAATATTATTGAGTTCTAGTTGAGAGCCTGCTACAACCAGTAAGGCATCACCTGCTTGTGCATCTTTAGGGTAGGTGCTAATCATATTGTTAAGTGTACTAATAGCCCCTTTGAAATCACGATTGGCATAGCGACTACTGCCTTCGTAGAAAAGGGCAGTGGGTCTGAGTGAGCTATTAGGATAGTTTTTAGAGAAACTTGCTAAAGATTTAGCTGCATTACCATAATCCCCTTGACGGAAATGGTCTAAAGCACTATCAAAGGCGTTCTGTTCATTCGGATCGCCGACTTGTGCTGATGGTCCTATATCATCGTTGGCACGTGCTTCAAGTGCTTTAGTTTGTGATGCCCCATTTAAGGTTTCCACTTGACCACGGAGCTGGCGGAGTTCGTTTTGAAGATGTTGTACTTGTGCTGCTAAATCGTTACGTACCATATCGCTTTGTTTGAGTTGTGCGCGGAGTTCTAAGATGGCACGACGTGCTTGTTCATCTTCGCTAGCAAGTGCAGGAGAAGAAAGGCTAATAAAAGCAGTGGCTAGCATAACAGCAATAGTTTTTTGGGTAATCGTCATTTTCTATCTCTTTAGTGGGTTAACTCTTCTCTTGATAAAAGAGGAGTGAAAATCTTAACTATTTTATATTTTACACCGAAAATAATCACTTTATGGTGCTTAGAAATCATTAGACATAGGAATTTACTTTAGCTATAAGCAAAATAAAAACGCCACAATAGTCAATAACCATTGTGGCGCAGACAAAATGTCTATCGTAACGCTAACAATTAACGTAAGTAGTTAATATCAGCACGACGGTTTTCTGCGTAAGCTTCTTCAGATGCACCTGTTGCACGTGGACGTTCTTTACCAAAAGAAACGGCTTCGATTTGAGCACCATTAACACCTTGTTGAACAAGTTGTTTAGCCACAGCGACTGAACGGCGTTGACCTAATGCTAAGTTGTATTCTGAGCTACCACGAGCGTCAGTGTTACCTTCGATACGAATGCGTTGTTGGCTGTTAGCTGCTAAGTATTGTGCGTGCATTTGTACTAAAGGTTGGTATTGAGATTCAACAGCATAGCTGTCAAAAGCGAAGTACACTGAACGTTGTTGTGCTAATGGGCTGTTAGGATTGAATGGATCCATTACAACACCGCTACCAGAAGTAGAAGTTGTAGCACCAGTATCAGTTGATGGTGTAGAGCAAGCTGCTAATGTTGCTGCAACGGCAGCTACAGCTAAAACTTTTGCTAAGCGTGACATAGCATTTTCCTTTTAATCTATAAAATAAAACAAAATAAATATTTTCTATTTTTGCTCTGTAAATGGTCCCCAAACCACAGCAGTCACATTGCCTGCACCAGGTAATGTTGTGTTAAAAGAACCATCTGCATTGACAAGCGATAATCTACCATTTGAGGTATAGAGTATCTGCATTCCATTAGGAGCAAAACTAGGAGATTGGTCATTAGGCCCTGAGGTTAGCAAACGATCAGCACCAGTCCCTAAACCATTTATGGCAATAGAGTAACCACCACCTCTCATGCTAGTATATACCAATTTAGAGCCATCAGGGGATATCTTACCTGAAACATTTTGTGAACCACTAAATGTAATTCGGCTAGCAGCCCCCCCATTTATCCCAGTGCGATAGATTTGTGGACTACCACCACGGTCAGATGTAAAAATTAAACCACTACCATTTGGGAAGAAATACGGTTCAGTATCAATCTCTGGTGAATTGGTGATTTTACGCGGTGTTGTGCTACCTGTGCTATTGATCATATAAATATTAGATAAACCGTCCATACTAAGCGCAACCGCGAGTTGGCTACCATCTGGCGACCATGCTGGGGCACTATTATTGCCTTTAAAATTAGCGACAGTTGTGCGATCGCCTGTACTTAAATTTTGTACAAAAACAACAGGTTTACCTAATTCAAAGCTAACATAAGCGATTCGGGAACCATCTGGCGACCATGCTGGGGAGATGATATGTGCACCAGACGTAACAGATTGTGCATTTTCACCATCGGCATCGGCAACATAGAGTGTACTACCTGATACATAAGCAATTTTTGTTGCAAAAATACCACGAACCCCTGTTGATTGCTCATAAACAGCATCCGCCACTTTGTGAGCTTGTTGGCGTACATTGTTATGAGAAACACTGAGAGAGTGGATATTAATTTGCTGTGCAGTATCCCCTAAATGGTAATTAACGGTATTTCCAGAAACCGCACCATAGACAACATTTTGTCCGCCACCCGCTTCTGATAATGCTGCCCAATTGGGTGTACCTGTTGAATCGGTACTCATCACACCGTTAATGCGTTTTACATCAAATTGACCAGAACGAGTAAGGTCGGCGGCAATAATATTGGCAATTTCTGCTCCATTTGTACCTGCAAAATCTGCCACGACTATAGGAAATTTATTGGCATTATCACCAGATCCTGATAGATTGACATTAACCTGTGCATGAGTAGCAACGGTAAAGCTCAATCCCATCAGTAATGCACCAAGACGGCTGATAGAGCGGTGGAATAATCCATATTTGTTTAATAGCGACATTGTGTCGTACTCCTAAATAATAATGAGTGTATCAATAAAATTTGATAACGAAAATAGGTAGGAAAATTCAGTATTTCAACCACTTTCAGACACCTCTTTGTAGGATAAAAGAGGCATCTGAACCATAAACTTATCGTGGTCGGAATTCATACTCTCCTTCAACCCAATTATTTCCAGTTGGGGGTTTGGGGAAAGGATTACATGCTTTTAAAGCATTCGTTACGGCATTATCAAATGCTTTATTACCCGATGTACGTGTAATACGTGCTTGTGTAACGGTTAGTGAAGCATTAAAGTCTACACGGTAACGCAGTTTCAAGCGTTGATTACCACTAAATCGTAAACGAGGTTCTACGCAGGCTTTAACACGGCGAGCATAGCCATCATTACCACCGCCACCACCTACTTGGTTACGGTCGTTCTGTCCGCCTTTAATACCAGCACGGCTATTAATATCCCCACGCATAGCGGCACGGAGGGCATCGCCTTGTGTATTGGCTTTTGCTTTGGCTTCAGCGGCAAGACGTGCATCTGCTTTGGCTTTAGCTTCTTTAGCTGCCTTTTCTTTAGCGGCTTTTTCTGCTTTCTCTTTCTCGGCTTTTTCCTTGGCTAAGCGTTCTGCTTTTTCCTTCGCCTCTTTTTCCGCTTTTTCTTTCTCAGCTTTTTCTTTGGCTAAGCGTTCTGCTTTTTCTGCCGCCTCTTGCTTGGCTTTTTCTTCGCGTGCCTTGGCTTCGGCTCTTTCTTTTTCAGCCTTTTCCTTGGCGGCTTTTTCTGCTTTCTCTTTCTCAGCCTTTTCTTTGACTAAGCGTTCTGCTTTTTCCTTTTCCGCTTTTTCTTGTGCACGTTTCTTTTCTAACGCAATATCAGGATTTTCCTCAGCAACCGCTGGGGCTGCTTTTGGAGCAGGCGGTGGAGGAGGTGGCGGAGGGGGAGGAGGTGCTTGTTCAGGCTCTGGCTCAGGTTCAGGTTCTTCTTCTGTACGCGTATCTTCTTCGGCAGGATTGGGTGTGCGTGTTTCTGCAGGGGGAGCAATAATTTGTTCTGTTCCCTCTGTCCATAATTCAAGCTGCGCTGGGCCTGCCGCAGAATCCCCTTTATTTAATAATACACTGATAATAATAGCGGCCACCAAGGCAAGGTGTAGCACGATAGAGCCAATAAAGCCCTTGGTATTATCTTGGTGATCATAAAAATCATTGGGATTATCAAACTTCTTCATACTTTATCTTTCCGTATTAACGGTTATTTCTTTGACGAATTGCCTTTCGTTTGATTAACCATTAAGCCAAGGCGACTAAGACCATTGGATCGTAAGGTATCCATGATTTTCATGACCTCTTCGTAAGGGACTTTACCGTCAGCAGAAATCACAACAGGGGTATCTGCTTGTGTCATTGATTGAATACGGGCGAGTACGTCCTCTTTAGGAATTTTTTCAAATTCTGATCCTGCTTGACGTAAGCGAACAGAAATATCCCCATTTTCTTCAATCTGTACTTCTACTGGTGTAGAAGGTACTTCAGCTGCTTGTCCTACTGATGGCAGATTAATCAGTCCGGGGGTAATCATCGGTGCGGTTACCATAAAGATGACCAACAAAACTAACATGACATCAATATAAGGAACCACGTTCATTTCATTTTTCATACGTCGTGTTTTACCACGACTTCTGCGTGCTGTTGCCATAGTGATTACTTCGTTTGACGTTGTAAAATATTTAAAAACTCATCCATAAAGCTATCAAAGCGATTGGCTTCTTTATCGATAGCATTAGAGAAATAGTTATAGGCTAATACCGCAGGAATAGCGGCAAAAAGACCGATTGCTGTTGCGATGAGGGCTTCGGCAATACCGGGGGCTACCGCAGCGAGTGTAGCGGTTACATTGGTACTAAGTCCTAAGAAAGAGTGCATAATCCCCCATACTGTTCCTAAAAGCCCAATATAGGGACTAACAGAACCTGCTGATGCTAAAAAACCAAGGCGAGCATCGAGTGAGTCTAATTCACGTTGATAGGTAGCACGCATAGCACGTTCGGCATTATCCATTTGTGTATCGGTTGATGATTCACGCTGACGTGCTTTGAGAAATTCGCTCATCCCTGCATCAAAGATACGGGCTAAAGCCCCTGCTTGTTCAGGGTGGCGAGTAATGCTTTGATGTAAAGCGGTTAAATCACCACCACGCCAAAAATCTTGTTCAAATTCACGTGTTTGTTTATGGGTGCGTGATATAGCAAGATATTTACTAATAATCAATGCCCAAGAAGCAATAGAAATAATGACTAAAAGGAGCATGATGATTTGAACAGGTAAACTTGCCTCAATAATGAGCGAAAAGACAGACATCTCTGTTGGTGCTGTTGTAACGGGATCCATAGTGTTAATTATCCTGATCTGAAAGTAGAATAGAATGTACAAAGTTAGGGATAGGACTTATTTTAAAGGTTTGTGCATTGACACAAGCAATTTGAATATCACAACGAACCAGTATTTCGTCTTGGCGCATACAAATTTGCTCAAAATCAATAGAGGCTTTGCCTATCTTTTTGATCTGGGTTTTTATTAAAAGCGCATCATCTAAGCGAGCAGGGCGTTTATAGTCTAGTTGAGCGTGTGTGACGACAAAGAGAATATTGGCTTGCTCTACAAGTACAGATTGATGTAAACCAAGATGGCGTAGCCATTCTGTACGAGCGCGTTCAAAAAATTTGAGATAGTTAGCGTAAAAAACAACCCCTCCCGCATCCGTGTCCTCATAGTAAACACGGATAGGGAAAATAAAATCAGTATGGTTTTCTGAAGTCATCAACTTACCATAATTAGCTAATAAATCAAAAAATTATAGCGTATTTTTAAGGTGATGATATAGCTCTATAATATAAGAATTTACTTCAGATGGTGACAATTTGACGGATTCTGTTTTTGAACGCTCTTGTACTTCAATAATACCGTCTTTCAGACCACGTTCACCCACCGTAACACGAATAGGTACACCAATTAATTCCCATTCAGAGAACATGACACCGGGACGCGCATCACGATCATCTAAAATGACATCAATACCTTGTGATTTGAGGTGTTCATAGATGGCAAGTGCTTGTGTGCGAACTTCTTCACTTTTTCCCCAACCAATAGGGCAAATCACCACCTCAAAAGGAGCCATAGGCATTGGCCAAATAATACCGCGGTCATCATGATTTTGCTCAATAGCAGCTGCCATTACACGACTAACACCAATACCATAACAACCCATTTGAATAACTTCAGGTTTGCCTTGTTCGTTAAGGTAAGTGGCTTTGAGTTTAGAAGAATATTTATCCCCTAAGAAGAAAACATGACCTACCTCAATACCATGCTCAATGGCTAATGTACCTTCTTCACCAATAGCAGGATCACCAGCGACAACATTACGAATATCAGCAACAATAGGTTCAGGTAAATCACGTCCCCAATTAACACCAATCCAGTGCGTATCTTCTTGATTACCACCACAGACAAAATCACTCATATTAGCAACTGTTTTATCCGCAATAATCGTAATGGGTTTTAGTGTTTGTACAGGGCCTAGGAAACCGGGTTTAGAGCCAAAATGTTCAATAATATCTTCTTCACTGGCTAGTTCAAAACTATGCTTAAATGCCTCTAGTTTGCCTATTTTTACTTCATTCACCTCATGATCACCACGCACCAAGAGTAAGCAAATATGGTGTTTTCCTTCGGCATCTGTTACACGATATACCACTGATTTAACGGTTTGTGTTAGCGGTAAACCTAGTTGTTCGGCAACGAGTTCACATTTATTTGCACCGGGTGTAGGGACACGTTCTAAGGCTTGTGTCGGTGTAGCACGTTCAGCAATCAGACAAGGGGCTTGTGCCAATTCAATATTGGCAGCATAGTCAGAATCAGGGTTATAGACAATTAAGTCTTCACCTGTATCGGCAATGACTTGGAACTCATGACTACGAGAGCCACCAATAGAGCCTGTATCGGCATTCACCGCACGGAATTTAAGTCCTAATGCACTAAAAATACGTTGATACGCATTAAACATAATGTCGTAGCTTTTAAGTGCAGAGGCTTCATCACGATCAAAAGAATACGCATCTTTCATCATAAATTCACGTCCACGCATCAGACCAAAACGAGGACGGCGTTCATCACGGAATTTTGTTTGAATATGATAGAAATTAACAGGTAATTGGCGCCAGCTATGGATTTCATTGGCAACAATATCGGTAACCACTTCTTCAGAGGTTGGCTGTAGTACAAAATCACGACCATGGCGATCTTTAAGACGTAGTAATTCTGGGCCATAAGCGTCCCAACGCTCTGTTTGCATCCATAGTTCTGCAGGTTGGACAACAGGCATAAGGATTTCAATCGCCCCTGAATTATTCATCTCGGTACGGACGATATGTTCAATTTTACGAAGTACTTTAAGGGCTAATGGCATATAGGTGTAAATACCACCAGCGTGTTTACGGATCATTCCTGAGCGCATCATCAACTGATGGCTAATAACTTCTGCATCGGCAGGGACTTCTTTTGATGTATTTAAATGAAAATGTGTTGCTAACATGATTACTCACTCAATTGAAAAGTATAATGACAACCATTGTATTTGAATTTAAGGTGCGGTGCATGCTTGATCGCGAAGGTTACCGTCCTAATGTAGGTATTATCCTTGTTAATCATAAGAACGAGGTCTTTTGGGGTAAA
This sequence comes from Pelistega ratti, assembly GCF_009833965.1. Lineage (NCBI taxonomy): Bacteria > Pseudomonadati > Pseudomonadota > Betaproteobacteria > Burkholderiales > Alcaligenaceae > Pelistega > Pelistega ratti. Next base: position 1,103,771 of record NZ_CP047165.1, on the reverse strand, counting down.
AGAATTCGAGAAAAATCATGGCAGTTCCCTCAAGGTGGCATAAAGTACGGTGAAAATCCAACACAAGCCATGTATAGGGAGCTAAATGAAGAACTCGGACTGAGACCTGAACATGTGCAAATATTAGGGCGTACACAAAACTGGCTACGATATAACGTGCCAGAAAATTTTATTCGACGTGAGTCGAGAGGTCATTATAAAGGACAAAAGCAGATTTGGTTTTTATTAAGGCTAGTTGCTAAAGATAAAAATATTTGTTTACGGGCAAGCCATCACCCGGAGTTTGATGCGTGGCGATGGAGTCCCTATTGGGTATCCCTTGAGCAAGTTATTGAATTTAAAAGAGGGGTTTATATGCAAGCCTTACAAGAACTATCAGGTTTGGTCTTTAGCCAAAAAGCCGAAACACGCTTTTTACGTAAACATCGTTATCGACAACGCCAGCAAAAAACCATCCGTACGGATAGTAGTATTATCCGTATTCAGCGAGAGGTCGTTGTGGATATAGAAAGTATTATTTAAGTCAGGTGTCGTGGTATTTATGCCGTCATAGTATAAGTATCCGTTCACGATAAGGGTAAATCATCCGTGCTTATTGTGAAGGGGTCAATACATCATCTATAGATACCTGTTGATGATAAGGATACATTATGCAAACAGAAATCACTGCGTATTCACCCACTATTGTGGCTATTGCAACGGCAGCCGGTCGTGGTGGTGTAGGGGTTATTCGTTTATCGGGTAAAAACTTACAAGCACTTGCGCAGATATTAAGTGGTGGTAAAACACCGCGTCCTAGACAAGCACTCTATACAGACTTTGTGGATAAAGAGGGTAGAGCCATTGATAATGGTTTGATGTTATATTTTGCGGCACCAGCGAGTTTTACGGGTGAGGATGTTATTGAGCTACAAGGGCATGGTGGGCCTGTGGTCATGCAGATGTTGCTTCATCGCTGTTTAGAACTGGGGGCAAGACTAGCTGAGCCGGGGGAATTTACTAAGAGGGCTTTTTTAAATAATAAATTAGATTTAGCTCAAGCAGAAAGTGTTGCCGATTTGATTGATGCATCTAGTCAGTCTGCCGCACGCATGGCATTGCGAAGTCTTAAAGGGAGTTTTTCACAACATATTCATACGTTAGTTGATAGTTTGATTAATTTGCGTATGTTGGTTGAGGCAACTTTAGATTTTCCAGAAGAAGAAATTGATTTCTTAGAGGCGGCTAATGCACGCGGTAAATTAGCCCATTTGCGAGAAGAACTAGAGGGTGTGCTAGCACAGGCAACGCAAGGGGCTATTCTTCGAGAAGGGATGAATGTTGTCTTGGTCGGTGCACCTAATGTGGGTAAATCCTCTTTACTCAATGCGTTGGCAGGTGATGATATTGCCATTGTGACAGATATTGCAGGGACAACGCGCGATACGGTGCGCGAACAAATTACCTTAGATGGTGTTCCTATTCATATTGTTGATACGGCAGGGTTGCGTGAAACAGATGATGTGGTTGAAAAAATAGGGATAGAACGTAGTCATAAAGCCTTGCAGAATGCCGATGTTGCCTTGGTGCTGATTGATCCGAGTGAGGGATTAAATGCAAAGACAGAAGCATTACTTAGCACTATTCCTTCAAATTTAAAGAAAATTGAAGTATGGAATAAAATTGATTTATTCGATATGAAAGCGGATATTTTGCGTGAAACCGCCGCACAGCAAGTGAGTAAGAGCGGAGCTAATACCGTGATTCGTCTATCGGCTAAGCAAGGTGAGGGCTTGGCATTATTGAAAGAAGAACTATTGAATATCATTGGCTGGCAAGGAGAAAGTGAGGGATTGTTCTTAGCCAGAACACGTCATCTGAATGCCTTAAATAAAGCGAAAGAAGAGCTTGAAAATGCAGCGATTCATGGTTATGACAATATTGAACTATTAGCAGAGCATTTACGGCTAGCCCAAGAGGCTTTAAATGAGATTACGGGGGAATTTACAGCGGATGATTTATTAGGGGTGATTTTTAGTCGGTTTTGTATAGGGAAGTGATGGGGATGTTCTGTGATATGTGTTTTAAAGTTATTAAAATATAGTGCTAACTAAAGTAGTATTGCGTAGAGAATAGGGTGGATAAAATGAGCCTATTTGCTTTGTTATAGCTTTTATTTTGATTTTATTTATGATACATTGGTTCGTATAGAGATAGGTTATTTCTATATTTTTTGTTTTTTAAGGGGGTATTATGCGAAGAGAAGGTTGGGACGGTAACTAAATATGGATTTAGGTATATTAACATGGGCTATTGGATTCAAACAATAGCCTTCGTTTTATCTGCTATAGCTGCTTGTGTTGTTATTTTGCATAATGGACGTATGGCAAGGAGACTGGCAACGTTATACTATTAAAAATATTAAATAAAAATGATAGCGTTGAGTGATTATTTTCTCTTATCTTTACGCTTATGCGTTTTTTTACCCTTATACTCATAGGATGAAAGAAAAGTAATCGTTATAAAAAATGCGGCTACGCCTAAAAGTGCCCAAACACCATCAGTCATGATTATTTCCTCCGTAAAATACAGTGTGCATGGAATGAGCATAACACTAAATAATGACAAATCAATGATATAAGATAAATACTTCATAGGATATAAATATCCTATATCAGTACGCTATCAACAACAACCGTTTAGTCTATTCATCTTGTGCCTATATTCTATGTAATATGAAATTATGCAAAATTATTTATCGAATGCATAATTATTTAAACAATGCATAATTATGCATAATTATTTAGGAACTACATAAAAATAAATAAAAATTAATAGTAATGAAATATACATAATTACGCTACTCTGTATAGTAAATAGTCAGTATTATCTTCTATTAAGCAAAATAGGTATGTGTACTTATAGGGTTAATACCTATTTATTTTATTTTAATTTTATGGTAGCAAGATAATTTTAATAATGTAAGTTATTGAAAAATAAAGGAGTTATATACAAAAACATACAAATGCAACATATAGAAAAGCTAAGAAATACTATCTAAATAATAGAAATATTTTGTTATTTATAGCTTATTGGTAGCATAAAAACAACGAAAATTAGACATAAAAACAACAAAAGCGTAATAATTTAGCAATAAATCTAGCTATTAAGCTGAAAATTTGATGCAATAGTAACAGCTTTCCTAGTAGAGATTTTTGAGCTACAGATTTTTGGAATAGCTCAAATTGATTAAATTTTACGGAGATTTCTAAATGAAAAAAACACTATTAGTTTCTGCTCTTGCAGTTAGCTTCGCTGGTGTAGCACACGCTGAATCATCAGTTACTCTATACGGTATCGTTGATGCTGGTATTGGTTACACACAAACTAAAACTACTGGTGCTAATGTAGTTGATGCTAACGGTAACGTTATTGCTACAAATGCTACGAAAAAAACTCGTGATTTCGGTTTAAACAACGGTGCTAAACAACAAAGCCGTTTCGGTTTAAAAGGTATTGAAGAGTTAGGCAACGGTACTGCTGCGATCTTCCAATTAGAATCTGGTTTTGACTTAGAAACTGGTAGCACAGGCGACTCATTATTCAATCGTCGTGCCATTATCGGTTTAACTGGTGAAAGCTGGGGTACATTAACCATCGGTCGTCAACACAACGTGGCTGATGACATCTTAGCGCCAATCGATCCATTCGGTACTGACTGGGGTCAAGCAGGTGCTAACTCTACTTTCGGTGGTTCTATCTCTGCTGTACAAACACCAACCATCAAATACTTATCACCAAACTTTGAAGGTTTCAAATTTGGTTTAGCAGTAAGTGGTAGTGACTCTAAAGTTAAAACAACTGCATTAAACTACAAAAACGTTGATAAAAAACAAGACGGTGGTGTGTCTGTTGGTCTAGGCTATGATAATGGTCCTTTATCTTTGGCAGCTACTTTTGACTATAGCCGTCAAAAAGATAAAGAAACCCTTAATGGTGTAAATACTACTGATATTGATAGCAAAGCAAAAGCATGGGCTATCGGTGCTGCTTATGACTTTGACGTTGTGAAATTACACTTAGGTTACGGTCAACAACGTGATGGTTTCGTAAACGATGTTAATGAAGATGCTACTCGTAACGGTGTAGCTAACTACGGTCTATTTGATGCGACTCAACAAGTTGCTCATGTAATTTACGGTGGTGATAACATCAGCAATAAAGGTTTACGTGCTCAATCTTGGTTCGGTGGTTTCACTGTACCAGTAGCTGACAATGGTAAAGCATTATTCAGCTACCAAGGTGGTCGTATCAAACACAACTCATACAACGGTCGTGTAAATACACATATCTATAGCTTAGGTTACCAACATGACCTTTCTAAACGTACTAACGTTTATGTATTAGGTTCATACGGTGAAGCGAAATCTTCTGGTTACGAAAGAAGAGTTAAATCACGTACTACTCAAGCTATCGTTGGTTTACAACACCACTTCTAATCAGTGGCAAGTATGCTAAAAGCATACCAATAAATTGACCTGAACAGGTAACCCCTCTAGGAAACTAGGGGGGTTATTTTTTGGGTTTTATCTATCGTGATGATGTAAATAGCCCCCAAATAATATAAAAAAATATAAAAAGTAATAATTAGTAATATTACTAATAGATTTCTTATCCAAAATTTGATGTACTAAATACCGTTTTCCTATTAAGGGAAACTTTAATGTTAAAAGACTAATTTTTAAAGTTAAAATTTATTACGGAGATTGTAGATGAGAAAATCACTATTAGTCGCTGCATTGGCAGTTGGTTTTGCAAGCACGGCACAGGCAGAGGTAAAACTTTATGGAAGAGTAAATTTTGGTGCTGCTTATGAACAAACCAAAACAACACTCTATCAAGATATTAGTAATATGTACCATGATGCAGAGGGGAAAAATGCATTAAGAGCAGGTACAGTCAAAGAGCGTTCTATTGGTATTAGAGGGAATAATATTACCAGTTCTCGTTGGGGCTTAAAAGGATCGGAAGATTTAGGCAACGGGACATCTGCTATTTTCCAAGTGGAAGCTGGTTTTAACCCTACCACAGGTAAATCAACACAGGGGGGTGCTTTATTTGGGCGTTATGCTGTTTTAGGGTTAACAGGTGAAAAATGGGGTACATTAACCATTGGTCGTCAATATAGTGTGGCAGATGATCTTGTTGCCTTTGCCGATGTGGGCTGGTGGTATGGATCGGCTGACTCTACGATTGTAGGGGCTATTTCTACTCGTCAATCTCCAACTATTAAATACTTATCACCTGATTTAGAAGGATTTAAATTTGGTGTTGCTGTCCTTTCAGGTGATGAAAAAACAACCGAAGAAACACCTGATGGCAACGAAAAAATAACCAAGAAAAAACGAAATGGTGCGGCTATTGGTCTAAATTACAATAGCGGTCCGCTTGAATTAGGTGCAGCCTTTGAATATAACCGTGAACAAGGTAAAAATGTAGCAGATACTATCGATTATAATCGTAAGATTAAGGGGTGGTCTGTTGCTGGGGCTTATGATTTTGATGTGGTGAAATTACACTTAGCCTATGGTCAGCAACATGATGGTGTCTTGGGTACTGGGGACTATATGGGGATTTTGGACTATTTCCTAGATAGCTACTATGTACAAAAAGAGAATGAACCATTGATGAAGTTTAAAACTCGCCTGAATTCTAAAGGACTTCGTACCAAAGGTTGGTTTACCGGTGTTACTGCACCAGTGGGTGAGATGGGCGAAGTAACCTTTACCTACCAAGGCGGTCGTGTAAAACATAGTGATTTTGATACCTTACGGATTAATTCACACATCTATGAGCTTGCCTATAAACACAAACTGTCTAAACGAACCTATATCGCCTTTGTTGGTGCGTATGGCGAAACCAAGTTTAAAGGTAAAGTATTAAATGGCAATAAACATGGTCAATTTGCTAAAGTGAAATATAAAGATTTTAGAGTTGGTTTGGTCCATCGCTTCTAATCTAGTCAATAATTTTATGTTTTAACGTATTAGTTATATCCCTTTCTAAGGAGTTACTTTCTTTAGAAAGGGATTTTTATTACTTGAAAAATAGAGAATTCTTGTTTTAAAAAGTTTGTTGTATAAAAACATCTGAATAGAGCAAAAAAACAACATAAAATTATAAAAATTTACAAGTAATAAAATTTACTTACAAAATTTACTACACTTCGTATATCAAAATCTGGTGGGCTAAATGCAGCTCCTAGATTTTGGATGTCTTTATAGACAGTGTGCCAGTAAGAGACACTGTTTCACTGTGTAAATATTACGGAGATCGTAGATGAAAAAATCATTATTAGTCGCTGCATTAGCAGCTGGTTTTGCTAGTACGGCACAAGCAGATGTGAGTTTGTATGGTCGTATTGACTTTGGTGCAGGTTATGAACAAACCAAAACAACTATTAACCAAGGTATTAATCATGTGTACAAAGATAAAAAACCTGTTGTAGCAGGTACGACTAAAGTACGTTCTACAGGTATTAAGCCTAATATCGCCACAAGCTCTCGTTGGGGCTTAAAAGGATCGGAAGACTTAGGTAACGGTACATCCGCTATCTTCCAACTTGAGGGTGGCTTTAATCCTGAAACAGGTAAATCAACGCAAGGAGGTGCTTTATTTGGACGTAAGGCAATTATTGGCCTGAAAAGTAAAAACTGGGGTACATTAACCATCGGTCGTCAAAATAGCGTTGCGGATGATATGGTGTCTTTTGCTGATGTGGGTTGGAGCAATGGTGCTGCTGGCTCAACCTTAGCAGGATCTATTTCTACACGCCAATCACCAACGATTAAATATTTATCGCCTAATTTAGATGGTTTTAAATTTGGTGTGGTTGTCCTTTCAGGTGATGAAAAAACAACCGAAAAAACAGTGGGAGAAAAAGAAGTTACGAGTAGAAAAGTGCGAAATGGTGTGGCTTTTGGTCTAAACTATAACAATGGTCCTCTTGAATTAGGTGCTGCTTTTGAATATAACCGTGAAAAGGGTGAAAATGAAAAAGATAGTAGTGGTAAGGTGATTGAAAACTATGAGCGTAAAATCAAAGGTTGGTCTATTGGTGCTGCTTATGACTTTGAAGTGGTGAAATTACACTTAGCTTATGGTCAGCAACATGATGGTGTCTTGGGTTCAGGCTTTGGTATCGTAGATGATTTCCTTGGTGCATACCAAGTAGATAATAAGGCGAAAACAGCGAAAACATCTTTCAAAAAACGCTTAAATTCAGAAGGTTTACGTACACAAGGTTGGTTTGCTGGTCTTACTGCACCAGTAGGCGAGATGGGGCAGCTTTCTTTCACTTACCAAGGTGGTCGTATCAGACATAGTGATTTTGATACCTTACGTATCAATACACATATCTATGAACTTGGCTATAAACACAAATTATCTAAACGTACCTATATCTATGCGATCGGTGGCTATGGTGAAACCAAATACAAAGGTAAACTACTAAGTAGTCATAAAAATGGTCAGTTTGCTAAAGTGAAATATCAAGAAGCTAGAATTGGTCTTGTTCATTACTTCTAATGTACGCATAATTTAATGCTTATCTAAAAATCTCTCTCTGGTATCCTAGGGAGAGATTTTTTTATATATCCTGTAAGGAAAATAGCGTATTTTTTTAGATTATGCATTGAAACGTAAGTGATTTTGTCTTTTGTAGCGTTTTGATAGTTAAGTATTTTTTGAGCAAAAATAGCTAAGTGGCTATTTTTACAGTTATTTAGAAAATAATGATAATTTTATGTTGTATAAAAGCATCAAAAAATAGCAAAAAAACAACGAATTTAAGGTGAAAAACCACAAATTGCAAACTTTATTAACAATAAAACTAGCTTTTCTTACCAAAATTTGATGCAATAAACATAGTTCCTTTTTAGGGAAATTTTTTTAGAATAGTGTTCTGATACCAGACGCTGTTCAGGTCAATCAAATCTTACGGAGATTTTAAATGAAAAAGTCATTATTAGTAGCAGCTTTAGCAGTAGGTTTTGCAGGCGTTGCTCATGCTGAGTCATCAGTAACACTATATGGTTTAGTTGACGTTGGTTTTGGTTATGAACAAACTAAAACAACATTTAAAGATACAGGTGTTTTCACTCGTTCTGGAGCGGGTACAACAGAAAGTCCTTTTGTATATACTGAAGCAGTAAACAAACAAATTAAAAACCGTACAGTTGGTGCTGTAACCAATGTTAAAAACAGTTCTCGTTGGGGTTTAAAAGGGTCTGAAGACTTAGGTAATGGTACATCAGCAATCTTCCAATTAGAGTCTGGTTTTGAGCCTGCTTCTGGTACTTCTACTCAAGGCGGTGCTTTATTCGGTCGTAAAGCGATTGTGGGTTTAACAGGTGAAAGCTGGGGTACATTCACTATCGGTCGTCAATACAACTTAGCTGACGATTTTATCGCAGGTATTGATCCATTTGGTACTAGCTTTGGTCAAGCAACAGCCGAATCTACATTCGGTGCTTCTATCACTGCTCGTCAAACACCAACAATCAAATATGTATCTCCAAACTTTGATGGTTTCAAATTTGGTGTAGCGGTTATCTCTAGTGATGAGAAAACAACAACTTCAACAGCAGCTTCTAAAACTGTTGAAAAAACCAAAACTAATGGTTTCTCTTTCGGTTTAGGTTACAACAATGGCCCTGTTGAGTTAGGTGTGGCATTTGACTACAACCGTAATAAAAAAGAACTTAACGGTGACACTACTTCAGATAGCAAAGCAAAATCTTGGATTGTTGCAGGTGCGTATGACTTTGATGTAGTTAAATTACACTTAGGCTATGGTCAACAACGTGATGGCGTAGTAAATGGTGACTTTGGTAATGCTTATGAGTTATTAGGTAGAGTATATGGTCAAGAGCTTGATGCTAATGGTCGTCCAGTATATTCAACTTTAGCTTCAGAACTTGATACTAAAGGTTTACGTACACAAGCATGGTTTGCTGGTTTAACAGCACCTGTAGGTGAAGCAGGTAAAGTTATCTTTGGTTACCAAGGTGGTCGTGTTAAACACCGTGAATTTGATGATTTCCGTGCAAACGCTCACATCTTCAGTTTAGCTTACCAACACAACCTATCTAAACGTACACACGTTTACTTATTAGGTAGCCTTGGCAAAACTAAATACAAAGAACCTAATGAATTTGCTAAAACAACAACACAACAATTCGTTCTTGGTTTACAACACCGCTTCTAATAGTGGTATAAGGGTTTAGTCCCTTTCCAATATAAAACGCACACCCCCTAGTCTCTAGGGGGTGTTTGTTTTTGTGGTGCTAACTAGGATAATATTGTCCTATAAGGAGTTTGATATATTGGCAAATAATAAAAATCACCCTACAATAGGTACTTATAGCTTAGTGATGAACGTATCAATACATACTAGGTAGTTTATTATGTTTTGTACTTCTATCATATTTTATTGAAAAATACGGCTATTTGCCGTATCGTATATAAGTAATTTATAGGAGTATATATGGAAAAAGTATCATTTGCTCGTCTTGAAGCAAGACTTCAACAAGATATTTATAATATCATTAAGCAAGCAGCTAAAATAACGGGTAAGTCAGTGACAGAGTTTGTGGTAAATGCGGCTTATGCTGAAGCAACAAAATCAATTAAAGAGCATGCTTTAATTGAGTTAATGGTGAGCGACCAACATAAACTTATTAATGCCTTATCACAAGATTATGAACCTAACGATGCGATGAAACGAGCGACTCAACGACGTCAGTTACTCTTACAGGACGAATAGATGGCATATTCATTTGTTGAACTATCATCATCCATTAATAGAAAGGATTTTTTGAGTTGTTCTGAGGAACTAAATGAATATTTCAAACAATTTGCCTCTCAAGATCAAAAGCGTGGTTTAGCAAAGTGCTATGTTTTAATCTCTGATACAAATGAAACTGTAGGATATTACACTATTTCAGCAAGTTCAGTCCTTCTAACAAGTTTTCCAAAAATAGTTCAAAAAAGAGCTTCTTATGAAGTATTACCTGTTGCATTAATAGGACGTTTGGCAATAGATAAAAAATTTGAAGGTAAGGGATTTGGATCAATATTAATTTATGATGCCATTGAACGAGTTAAAAAGAATGCATTAGCAGTTGCTGCTGTTATTGTTGTTGCAAAAGATAGTAAGGCGAGTAATTTTTATAAATACTTGAGCTTTATACCATTTGATAGTTTAATTAATGATAAAGAAGCCTTATTTTATCCTTTATCTAAGGTTTTTAATACTATTTAACCTTATAGACATAGTAGAAATGATGGATTAGAAGGAGTTCCTTAATATATTTTATGGTAGTTTATAGAATAAACTAGCCTACTTATGACTATTTTTTCTTTAATTGAGACAGTAATTTTCTTCCCTGTGTGGTCAAACGGTATTTTTGATAACGACTGTTGGGTTTATCAGGAATAGTCATTTCAATTAAGTTGAGTGATAAAGCAGGCTGAATATAGTTATTTCTAAATGTATGACGATGAAGTAAACTTAGCGTTTCCATTAACTCTTTTGTACCCATTTCTTGAATATTTAATGAATGTAGTAATGAAATAACTTGGCTACTGACTGGGTCGGTGACTGGGTCGGTAACTGGGTCGGTGACTGGGTCGGTGACTGGGTCGGTGACTGGGTCGGTGACTGGGTCGGTGACTGGGTCGGTGACTGGGTCGGTGACTGGGTCGGTAACTAAATTAGTCTTCTTATTACTATCTTGGTCAATTAATGTATAATGCTTATTTTCTAAAATAAATTCTTTGTGAATGGGTAATCGAATTATAAAATAAGTTCGGTCATCATCAGTTTCAAAAATCGGCATAGGTGATCCATTATGTGCCATTACATTCAAAATAGTTGGAATACCAGTGGAACGACCTTCTGTTAACTCTAATTCTTTTAAAAACTCACCAATCCTACGGTTTCTATAACGTCGGCTTACTGCTTTACCAGCTTGTAAGGTCTCCATTTTGATGGAACGATCCGGACCGGGGTAGCTTAAAATACTGATTTCATTATTATCAATACGGACTTCAATAGGTTCACGCAATTCATAAGAACGATGATAAACTGCATTCACCAAGGCTTCTTCAATAGCTTCAAAAGGAAAATTGAAAAAACGTCTCGCTTCTGCTTGATTAGGTAGTTTAATAATTTTTTCTTGTACATAATTATTTTTAATGAAATTCAATGCATCTTTCGTCATTTGTGCTAGAGGACCTTGAAATATTTTTTCTTCAAAAGATTGACCACCAGCCCCTTCAGGAAAATAAACTACATCAATTTGGGTATAAGGGAAAAAACGGTTAGGTTGACTATTAAAAAACATTAACCCTACATTTTTGGGAAATAAGGCTTCAGATGTACCACCAGCAATATTCATTCGTAGTGCTAATTCTTCAATAGATAGATTTTTGGCTATAGAAGATAAATCACTTTTTATATCTTTTAGAAATTCACGAACTAAGTGTGGTTCTAAATCATTTAATGTCGCAGTAATATGTAAACGGTCATCAAATGGGACTCTATTAGCTAAACTGATTAATTCTTGTTCATCTGCACCGGTAGCCATAACTGTACTGCTATGTTTACGAATATAGTAAGCCCACTCTTTATTATCTTTAGCTAAGCTTTTTTTAGCTTTATAGGGACGTACTTCACCGCCACTTACCCATAAAACTAAAATAGCTTTACCTTGGATGTCATAAGTGGCTGTTAAGGTATTAAAACTAGGTTGAATCGCATAGTGTTCTAAATTGAGCAATTCTTTTTGGATACGATCGATTTCACTATGAGATAAACCAACAGGGGGTAATTGCGGCATACCATCTTTTTCTTTTACTCCAATAACAATATAGCCACCACCTAAATTATGAAAATCATTTGCAAAGGCACAAATAGTGTGCAAAATACGCTCTGGATTCCATCCCTCTTTATATTCAATACGTTCACTTTCTATAGTACGTTGTGTTAATAAATCATGGATATTGATTGGCAGTTTGTTCATTGTAGCTTTCTTTTGTTAATTAGGTATAAAAATAGCTTTTAATACTGATACCTTAAGTTGTTTAGTTTATTCCAATAATACATCTATTTTAACGGTTAGTCGGTTATAAAAGTAAATTGACTTTTTAAAATTTTAACAATTAATAGGTGTGTTTATAGTAAATAATTAGAATTTTCAAGTTATAAAAATTAAGCTAGATAGAAATTATTTATTCTAATTTAAATAAATATAAGTTTCTGAATTGCCTATGATTTTTATGAATAGTATCTCATAAATAAGTAGTGTTGTAGATGGATATGATTAGTAAAAAAGTGCTAAAACAGTAGTTTTACCAGACCACTATTTTATGTTAATCAGCTAGTAGGAATATTCTCTTTTTTGGTAATTAAGAAGTATTATCTTTGAATAAGATAATAGGCAAAAATATTCCTTACTCTTTTAGCTTTACTTATCTTTTATTAACACCTTAATCAACTGTCGAATACTCTCAATCCGTTGTGCAATATCGGGCATATTCTTGAGTTCAATACGTAATTTATCGGGGCCTTGTAGGCGAATATGGCGATTTTTTTGGATTAATTCAATAATCGTTACAGGATCAATTTTATTGGTATCAGGCGTAAAGACAAGGAGTGCATTTTCTTCACTAATATCCACTTTATGAATATCAACTTGTTGTGCCATGATGCGTAAACGGTGGGTTGCCATTAGCATAAGTGCGGGTTCGGGGAGCTTGCCAAAACGATCGACTAATTCTTCTTGGATAATAAATAAATCCTGATCACTTTCTGCGTGTGAGAGTTGTTTATAAATAGAGAGACGAATATTAATATCGGGGCAGTAATCATTCGGTAAGAGGGCGGAAGTGTGTAAATTGACCTCGGTACTTAAATCAAAAGGTGATTCTAAATCAGGCTCTTCCCCTGCTTTTAAGGCTTTAACCGCACGATTCAGCATATCGGCATAGAGGCTAAAACCAATTTCTTGAATATTCCCCGATTGTTGATCCCCTAAGACTTCACCTGTTCCTCGAATCTCTAAATCATGCATAGCAAGATAAAAACCAGAACCAAGCTCTTCCATTGATTGAATCGCTTCCAAGCGTTTTTTAGCTTGAGCGGTAATAGCATCTTCACCGGGGGTGAGTAAGTAGGCATAGGCTTGATGGTGAGAGCGTCCTACCCGTCCACGTAATTGGTGTAGTTGTGCTAGCCCTAATTTATCGGCACGGTGCATAATAATGGTATTGGCACTAGGGACATCAATCCCTGTCTCAATAATGGTGGTACAGAGTAGAATATTACAACGTTGATGGTAGAAGTCTTTCATCACGGTCTCTAGCTCTCGTTCACTCATTTGTCCGTGTGCCACACCAATACGTGCTTCTGGCATTAATTCTTCCAATCGTGCTTTACGGTTATAAATGGTATCCACTTCATTATGTAAGAAATAGACTTGCCCCCCACGTTTTAATTCGCGTAATACCGCTTCTCGGATAGTGCTATTGTCTTCACGTCTGACAAAGGTTTTTATCGCCAGTCGTTTTTGGGGGGCGGTGGCAATCACAGAGAAATCACGAATCCCTTCTAATGACATACTGAGTGTACGTGGAATTGGGGTAGCCGTCAGGGTGAGAATATCCACTTCAGAACGTAGGGCTTTTAGGGCTTCTTTTTGACGTACCCCAAAACGATGTTCTTCATCAATAATCACTAAACCTAATCGTTTAAAATTAACGTCTTTTGATAAAACCTTATGTGTACCGATAACAATATCAACCGTCCCTTCTTCAAGACCTTTGAGGGTCGCATTGACTTCTTTTGTACTTTTAAAGCGAGAAAGTTCAGCGATTTTGACGGGCCAATCAGCAAAGCGGTTGATAAAGGTTTGTGTATGCTGTTCAGCTAATAGGGTGGTTGGGCATAGCATAACTACTTGCTGCCCATTGGCAACACATAAAAAGGCGGCACGTAGGGCGACCTCTGTTTTACCAAAACCCACATCGCCACAGACTAAACGATCCATCGGTTTATCGCTCGTCATATCATGAATAACTGCCTCAATCGCTTGCTGTTGATCAGGGGTTTCTTCAAATCCAAATCCCTCTACAAATTGTGTGTAGTCTTGTAGCGGAAGTTTAAAGCTATAACCTTGTCGTAAAGCTCGTTGTGCATAAATATGTAAAAGCTCGGCAGCTGTATCACGGACTTGTTTAGCTGCTTTTTTGCGTGCTTTTTCCCATTGTCCTGATCCTAAGCGGTGTAGGGGAGCGCTCTCTGCATCAATACCCGAGTAGCGAGAAATCACATGAAGTTGTGAAACAGGTACATAGAGTTTACTTTCACCTGCATAATCAATTTGTAGCATTTCAACGGTATCACCATTGATTTCCATATGGGTGAGTCCTTGATAGCGACCAATGCCATGTTGGATATGTACGATAGGATCTCCGGGTTGTAATTCAGAGAGATCTCTGACCATTGCATCGACATCACTGTGTTTTTCTTGCTGACGCTTACGGCGTTGTGAGATGCCTGCTGTTTCTGGGTATAAATCATTTTCTGTGATAACTAATAGCCGTGAAATGGTGAGTGCAAAGCCCTTTTGTAGAGGAGCGACTGTCATCACAAAAGGCTCAGGCGCATCAAAGAAATCTTGAATACTTTGTGTAACAATTGAGGGACGAAGCCCGTTTTCTTGTAAAAGTTGTAAGAGTGTCTCTCGCCGCCCAGCAGAATCTGCACATAATAAAATAGCGTATTCCCCTTTATCTATCACGGTTTTAAGGTGTTGAAAAGGCTCTTCGGTACGGCGTAACACAGCTACATTAGGTGGTGTGCTAATCGTTTGATCAATATCCTGCGTATCAAAAGTGAGACGTGGAAATTGTTTTAAAGCGGTAAAAAACTGCTCTTGTGTTAAAAAGAGATATTCAGGTGCTAAAACAGGGCGTTCTCTATCTGTATTTAAAAAACGATAACGGTTTTGAGTATCTTCTGTAAAAGCATGGATTGTTTTATCTATATCCCCTAGTGTGATACTGATAGCATCTTGGGGGAGGTAGTCAAAGATGGTGGCGGTTTCTTCAAAAAAGAGGGGTAAATAATATTCTATCCCGGTAAAGTTAATCCCATTCCCTACCTCTTTATAGGGTAAGGCTTTTGAGGGATCGCCTTCAAATACTTCTCTAAATCTGGCTCTAAATTGTTGGCGAGAGGTAGGATCCATAGGGAATTCTCGACCGGGGAGTAGATTGACTTCATTCACAGGATAGATACTGCGTTGGGTATCCACATCAAAAGAGCGAATAGAATCAATTTCATCATCTAATAAGTCTAAGCGATAGGGGAGTGCTGAACCCATTGGAAAAATATCAATAATACTGCCTCGGATACTAAATTCACCTGAGGTGGTTACTTGGCTAACATGGTGATAATTTGCCAAGATTAATTGATCGCGAAGGGCTTGTTCATTGAGCTGTTCCCCTTTTTTAAAGGCAAAGGTAAATGCAGCTAAAAAGCTAGGGGGCGCTAAGCGATAAAGCGCGGTTGTTACGGGAATAATCAGAATATCAACAGCTTGTTGGCGTAATTGGTTAAGTGTCTGTAGCCTTGCGGAGATCAAGTCCTGATGGGGTGAAAAATGATCATAAGGGAGTGTTTCCCAGTCAGGAAAAAGGCGAATACGAAGTGTTTTATCAAATAACGATATTTCATCGGTAAGACGCTGTGCTTCAGAAGGATCAGCACAGAAGATCACAAGACATTTTTGTGTTTTTTGTACAAGTTGTGTAAACCAGAAAGCATCACCAGAGCCAGCAGGACGCGCTACACTATGTTTTTGACCGATTTTGAGTGTAGGGAGAGTAAAGTTATTGTTCATATTCTGAGAAGAGTAACAAATGCTGTAAAGTCTTATTTTAAAACATTGTACAGTGGATACCTAAGGGATAGGATAATACATTAGAAAAATAATAGGTGCTTTTGTTCCCCGTGATAAATAGGAGTGATACAGTATTTGTACTTTATTTATCGTGGTTAAATTATTTTAAGTATAGTGTATTTTCTGTATGATTTAGTTTATATGCGAATAATCGTGATTCCTTTGAATAAAATGTGATTGGTTTTCTAATAGATAAAGAGGGAGAAGTTTGTAGAAGATAAATAGAAAAGGATCTGTGCATAAAGGTGATTTGTTAAAATAACTCTTTTTTAATGAGAACAAATATGATGATGGTGTCGTCTTCACCGATTGTCGCTATTATTCCTGCTGGTGGGGTAGGAGCAAGGGCGCAAGTACAAGGTCATACTAAGCCTAAGCAATATCGTGAGATTCATGGTAAAGCGATGCTATTACATAGTGTAGAGGCATTATTAGCACATTCAGCGATTAAGCAAGTATATATTGGTGTTGCTGCTGATGATGAATGGATACAAACCATAGATTTACCTGAATATTGTGTTGTGCTGCCAACAGGGGGGGCAACGCGTGCAGATACGGTGCTTAATACGCTAAAAGCCCTCCCTTTTAATGAAGAAACTTGGGTGATGGTACATGATGCGGCTAGACCGGGTTTACCTCTTGATGTATTGGATCGCTTAATTCAGACTTGTGTATCGCAAGATATAGGGGGGATAGTTGCTTTACCTGTGAGTGATACGGTAAAACGAGCGCAATCTTTTAAGGAGGGTGTTGCCAGTCCTAGTGGAGGGGCTGTAGAGAATAACCCCTCTTTTACTCGATTAAATGATACAGATGCTATATTGATTGAACAAACCATATCACGTGAGGGATTATGGTTAGCACAGACACCTCAATTATTTAAAAAAGGTTTATTAATAAAAGCGTTAGAAACGGCATTGTCAGCTGGGTTTGAGATAACAGATGAGGCAAGTGCTATAGAGTTTATTCAATCTCCT
Organism: Pelistega ratti; assembly: GCF_009833965.1. Lineage (NCBI taxonomy): Bacteria > Pseudomonadati > Pseudomonadota > Betaproteobacteria > Burkholderiales > Alcaligenaceae > Pelistega > Pelistega ratti. The sequence goes on along the minus strand of NZ_CP047165.1, from coordinate 1,086,787 downwards.
TGTTGTATGGTAAAGGGACATTGGCGTAATCTAAAAGTGACATGGGCAGATGATTTTGAATTAGTGGAGTATTTTTTATGATACCTGAATTTCGTGTTGGGCAAGGTTTTGATGTTCATGCTTTAGTAGAAGGTCGTCCGCTTATTTTGGGGGGCGTACATATTCCACATACACATGGTTTACATGGACATTCAGATGCGGATGCTTTATTGCATGCGATAACAGATGCTATATTAGGTGCGGCTGGTATGGGGGATATTGGTCGGTTATTTCCTGATACCGATCCGCGCTACCAAGGAGCAGATAGTCGAGTATTATTGCGCGCAGCTTTTGATAAAGTAAAAGCCGCAGGTTGGAAAGTGGTTAATGTAGATGCGACTATTCATGCTCAAGCCCCTAAAATTATGCCTTATGCGCCAGCAATGGTACATCATATTGCACAGGATTTAGCGATTGCTGAAGACTGTGTGAATGTTAAGGGTAAAACAAATGAGCATCTTGGTTTTTTGGGACGAAAAGAGGGGATTGCTGCGACAGTTGTGGTGTTATTGATGCGGTAGAGAGAAGAACTGAGCATTATAATGTTTAAGCTTTTAATATTAGTATAATAAGTCTTATCATTGTTATGCTTGATATAGACTAAAAATTCAACAATAATAATGATTAGATAGTCATTAATTTTAGGAAAATTATTATGCTATACATCCCACAGACTCAGCCAAATTACTATGTCAGTAGTATTGTGGCGTTAAATGTGCATAGTCCAAATGGTACGGGAGACTGGCATAGTGCGGCAGCACTTAATGATAATGCCTATCCGCAAGATTTTTATATTTATGGTAAAGGTCAAAAGCGAAGTACACACCATTTATTAGGTAATACGGGTATTATTGATGGGACACATCGTTTTAATGAAATGGGATATTATCCTGAAAATAGCCCTGTTTGGCTGGCAGATCACCCACGGGCTTGTGTTGATTATCTTTATACTGCTGTATTACAAACAGGCTTAATTGGACGTGTTATTTTAGATGATTGGTTTCCAAATAGCGAGGATAAACAATCTGTTTATGTTTTACTTAATCAAATTGAATCTCAATTAAATCCTCAAGAAAGGGAAAATTTACGATTATGGAAACAGAAAAATCCAATTTAAATAAAAACTAAATAACCCAACTATTAAAATAAAAAAACCGAGAAAAAACATTATATCTTTTCTCGGCAATAGGGGAATAGAGAAAATGGACTAATTATTTCCCTTGTGAAGCAAGAACAAGTGCTGCTGCATTGACAACAGAGGCAATACGTCCAACATCTTGAAGTTGCTCTTGAGTGAGTCCTTCTTTCTTCGCATTGTCATAGTGTGCTTTTACGCAGAAATGACATTTACCGACAATAGAAGCCGCAAGACCAAAAATTTCAAAACGCGCTTTAGCAATACCACCATGTGAAGCATAAGCATTCATGCGTAGGCGAGCAGGAAGCGTACGTAATTGCTCATCACCAGCCATTTCTAAATAAGGGTAATAAGTATTATTCATACCCATTAATGCTGCTGCAACTAGTACACCATTAACATCTTCTTCGCTAAGACCACTTTTGAATTGTTCAATTAAGAAAGTGCTTTTAGCCGCATAAGCAGCAGCAAGTGCAACACCGATTGCATCTGCTTCTGATAGAGAAGAGCGAGCAATAGCACCATCAATATTTAAGCGAATATCTTTTGCCCAATCAGGGATTTCATTTTTGATTGTATTTAAAAATTCCATATATATCCTTTCTATAGAAATGTGTCAAAAACTAAAAAGACACAAAACAGAGGGAAAAAGACCCAGCTGATGAGGGCTGGGTCAGGGATAATTTGTTCAAACTATAACGTTAATTATAGAGTTGAACCACCAGCTGCACGGTTGCATGGGCAAAGTTCGTCTGTTTGTAAACCGTCAAGAATACGTAAGATTTCTTCTGGGCTACGACCAACGTTTAAGTTATTGACTGAAACGTGTTGAATAACATTGTCTGGGTCAACGATAAATGTTGCACGTAATGCTACACCAGCACCTTTTTCACGTACACCTAATTGATCGATAAGAGAACCTGTTGTATCAGCAAATTGGTAGTGACCTAAACGATCTAAATCTTTGTGATCACGGCGCCATGCTAATTTACAAAACTCATTATCGACAGAACCACCCATTAATACAGCTTCACGGTCTTCAAAGTCTTTTGCTAAGTTATTGAAACCAACGATTTCTGTTGGGCAAACGAATGTGAAATCTTTAGGGTAGAAATAAATGATTTTCCATTTACCTGGGAAAGAGCTCTCAGTAATGTCTTCAAAAGCGGATACACCGTTTTCTTCGTGGTTGTTGAAACCAGGTTTTACACCAGTTACTTTAAACGCTTCTAATTTGTCACCTACTGTTTTCATCATAGATCCTTTCTAAATAAATTAATGGAATTAAGTCTTAATGACTTATTGTTAATGATATTATAAATCTATTAAAAAATCTAGTCCAATTGATTATTTCTATCATCAGCAAAGGAAATTTCTATCCGACATAATAATCCTTTGCCATTATTTGGTAATAAACGTAAATTACCGCCAATTTGTTTTAATAAACGATCACAAATAGTTAAACCCAGACCAAAACCATTGGCATTCGTGCGAGCTTGCTCTCCTCGCGAAAAAAGCCTTCTAATACGAGGAATTTCTTCTTCTTTAACCCCTTGTCCATAATCTTTTACATCAATATAGATGCTAGATAGATGGCGGTAGGCATGAAGATCAATGACAATCTCCCCTTGTTCAGTTCGTCCATACTTACGAGCATTTTCAACAAGATTGCCTACAATACGTTTTAGGTTGCCTTCTGAAATATTGGCGAAAAGATTATTCTCAATATGGTAGGTAAATTTACCATTGAGTTCATGAGTATAGTTTTGCTCACTTTTGCAGAGCTGTAGTAATGCTTCACTGACGTTGATCGTGGTTTGCTCATTAGGATCTGCTGGTCGGGCATAGTCAATAAGCTGATTAATACAATGATTAATTTGTTCTAAATCGTTATCAATCGCTTCTAAGGATTCTGCATTGATATTACTGAGTTCTACTTCTAATCGAATACGCGCTAAAGGAGTGCGTAAATCATGTGAAATGCCTGCAATCATGACTTGGCGATCGTTTTCGATTTCTTGTAAATCATTGATCATATGGTTTATATCATGGTAGAGGTTGCGTAACTCTCGAGGCCCACGATTTTCTGGTAGCATGGGTGGCTTTTTCCCACGACTTAATGCTTTAATAACTGTTGAGATACGTTGAAGAGGTTGATTCGCTAATAAGGCTAAGAAGATAGAACCAATAAAAGAAAGAATAATGGTAATTAAGCTCCAATAAATCCATTCTCGATTAATATCAGAGAAGAATGGTTGGTAATTAATTAATAACCAATAGGGCTCACCTGTTTGTGTATTCAGACTAATCCATAATCCCTTTCGTCCATTGACTTCTCGAGCAATGATTAACCGTGTATTTTGTTCTTTGAGGGCAACTCGGATTTTTTGTATCACCAAATTCCAAAATTTAGAAGCAGGAACAGGGGTGATCGTATCAGACATTTCACGAGGGAATACCTGTGTATCACCTAAACTTGCCAAATCAACAACTAAGGCAGCGTGTTTTTCAATGGGGGCGTATTGTAATGATTTTAAGGTGATATGGTATGCCGTGATGGCTCGTTCGGCGGTTTGTGTGGCACGAGGCTCTTGCTGTGCCAGTAAAAAGGCAAATGTCCATGCGGATAGACTTGATACTAATAAGATAAATAAAACCAAAAAGGCTCGGCCGAAGAGACCGAGTCTTATATGGCGAGTCATATACTCTGTCAGCAAAGTCCAAAATTTTTGCATAGAGAATATTTATGATGGATTAACACCAGTGTCTGCATCTGGTACAAAAACATATCCCATACCCCAAACTGTTTGGATATACATTGGTTTGGCAGGATTAGGTTCAAGTAATTTGCGTAGGCGAGAAATTTGTACATCTAGGCTACGATCAAATGCTTCGTATTCACGACCACGCGCTAATTCCATGAGTTTATCACGTGACATTGGCTCACGAGGATTGCGGGCAAATACTTTAAGTACAGAGAATTCACCTGTTGTAATGGGAATAAGCTCACCTTTTTTCGTTAATGTGCGAGTCGATAAATTAAGGGTATATGGACCAAAATTAATAATTTCAGTATCAAGGCTTGGTGCACCGGGTAGTTCATCTACTTGGCGACGGCGAAGAACGGCATTAACACGAGCAAGTAATTCACGAGGATTAAATGGTTTCGTTAAGTAGTCATCAGCACCCATTTCAAGACCTAGGATACGGTCAATATCTTCCGATTTAGCCGTTAGCATAATAACAGGTGTTGAATTACCTGCACCACGGATACGGCGGCAAATAGAAAGACCATCTTCACCCGGAAGCATCACATCAAGCACATAAAGGTCAAAGTTTTCTTTTTGAATGGCTTTATCCATTTCTTTACCGTCTTCAGCAGTCTGTACAACAAATCCTTGCTCGGTAAGATAACGGCGGAGTAAATCACGAAGACGTGGATCGTCATCGATTACTAATAGCTTGCGAGGAAGTGGGGTAGTTGCTGTTTGCATCATAAAAAATCCTTTACTTATGAATGAATTTGTATGTAACATTAGTTCTATGTTACATAAAAGCAATAATATTTTCCATTTCTTATAGCAAAAAACAAACAGACAGTAACTCTCTGAAATGTTTAATTATTTTAATATTGAAATATTGTAAAAAGAGTTAGGTATAAAAAGCTGTTTTCTATGGTGAAATCTATTGTTCTGCTACAATGATAGGTTCAGTCTATTACGCTTTGATACATCAAAAATGGTTAATTTTATTGCAATTGAAAATGCGGCTAATGGTGCAAGTGTTGCTCTTCTTCAAGAGGTAAATGGTGAACAAACGATAAAATATGCCGCTCATCATGATGAAGGGAAAAATGCAGAACAAGTATTACCCATGATAGATGAGCTGTTGGGGCAGGCAAATTTAAGCAAAAAAGATTTACATGGTGTTGTTTTTTCTCAAGGGCCAGGAGGGTTTACAGGGTTGAGAGTAGCCTGTGGTTTAGCACAAGGTTTAGCACTTGGTTTAAGTTTACCAATTATCCCTGTGAGTTCTTTAGAAGCCAGTGCTGTATTATCACAGTCATTGATTGAGGATGGTTTCTTAGTGGTTGCTTTAGATGCACGAATGCAAGAGGTTTATTTAGCCGTCTATCAAATAACAAATGGAGGCTTGGTAGAAGCCCCTGTACTTGCTCCAACACTGATGCAAGCACAAGATGTTATCCCGTGGATACAGCAACAGTTGCCCGTATGGTGTTTACTGTATCGTAAAGTGATTAAAACTGTTTCTATTGGTGTAACAGGTAATGCTGTGCAAGCATACCCTGATGCGTTTGTTTTACCTTCAACACAATGGGTAGCAGGTACAACAGCATGGGCAAATGCGGATACTTTAGTGCAGATTGGTTATGCTAAATTTAAAAAAGGTTTTCAGGCAGCAGTAGAAGATTTAGCCCCTTTATATTTGCGAGATAAGGTAGCATTTACGATAGAAGAAAGAGAGTCTGGTATGGGAGGAAATCCCAAAATAGCACTTCCTGTACAAGATGAAGTAACACAACAATTAGCTGAATTAGCCAATACCTTAATGTTGAAAGATTATTGGATTCGTCCTTTGAAAATAAGTGATTTACCAGCGGTGATGGCAATTGAGGAAAAAGCACATTTAACCCCTTGGACAGAAGGTATGTTTATGGCTGCTTTTATGCATATCCATTACCATTCTTGGGCATTGGTGAATGCTGATAATGACGTATTAGCCTACGCGGTGCAATTAGTTGATCCTGATGTGGTCAATTTAATGACTATTGCTGTTGCACCTTGTTTACAGGGGCAAGGCTTAGGAACATTATTATTAACATGGCTAGAGTGTTATATTGCTTCTCAACCTAAACCCCCTTATCAGCAACTTTTAGAAGTGCGCGTTTCTAATACGTCTGCTTTAGCACTATATCAACGTTTTGGTTATGAGCAGATCGGTATCCGTAAGCGTTATTATGATACTGCTGATGGAGGAAAAGAAGATGCCTTGGTGTTACAAAAACAGATTAAACCCTCTGTAAAGGATATGGTATGACTCAAACACCTTTATCAGCCATTCAGGTTCAGTGGTTAAAATCACTAGGGGTAGAGATGCTCTGGGGGAAACCTCTTGTTCCTACGCAAGTGAATATTGATAATGTAGAAAAAGCCATTTCTTTACCAACTGGTGTATCTATAGGTGGTACTACACAAGAGAATGCAGAAACTGCTCATCAAGCCAGTGTTAGCACATCAACTTCATCACCTGCTGTTGAGCATGAGGGTATTGCACTGATCAAACGCTCTTCTCCAGAGGGAAAAACAAAGTCAGGTCGTTTGGTACGTGAAGAGCAATCGCCGTTTAAGAAAATTATTCATGATATTCAAGGCAAGCAACATGCTTATCATCGTCAGCTTAGAGAAAATCAGTCAGCAAATGGTTTAGCTGTACCTGTTAGCCATGCACAAACATGGGATGCTTTGGCAAATGATATTAGTCGGTATTATCAAGAATGGGGATGGATAACGCAAGGTAGTGAGGTATTAATGGGGCAACAAGGGGATAAGCCTTGTTCTCTAATGATTATTGATGAAATGCCAAGTACGGAAGATTTTATAGCTGGAGAGCTATTTTCAGGTAGTAGTGGGCAATTATTAGAGAATATGCTTAAACCTTTAGGGTTAGGGAAGTCATCTGTGGCAATGACGAGTCTTTTAAAAGTTCCTTTGAGTGGAGAGGTATTGTCTTCTCATTATACGCAGAATCTTCCTTTTTTACGGATGCAAATTCAGTGGTTACAACCTCGGTGTATTTGGTTATTAGGAAGTCGTATTGCACAGCCGTTTTTATCGGATGTGTCTTTACAAATGGATGTGTTACGGTCAAAGACTTGGTTTTATCCTTTAAATGAAACACAGCAAGTGCCTGTAATTGTGAGCCATCATCCTAGTCTTGTTTTATTAAATACGGAGTTAAAGGCTGATATATGGGAAGACTTACAAAAGGTGGATAAGATATTGAAAGGGGTTGACGGTTAATATTTTTCAGTGCTTATTTTTTAGGTATCAATTACATTTATCTTTATAAAAGCCCTGCAAATAATGTTGAGTCGCTCGAACAGTTGCTCGCTCTGCTCGCAAAACTCGCTTTGTCAATCATTATTTCTCCGTGCTTTTAGAAAAATATATTATTTCCTTTTTATAAAAAAGAAGTTTAAGTGCTTATTTTTTAGGTATCAATTACATTTATCTTTATAAAAGCCCTGCAAATAATGTTGAGTCGCTCGAACAGTTGCTCGCTCTGCTCGCAAAACTCGCTTTGTCAATCATTATTTCTCCGTGCTTTTAGAAAAATATATTATTTCCTTTTTATAAAAAAGAAGTTTAAGTGCTTATTTTTTAGGTATCAATTACATTTATCTTTATAAAAGCCCTACAAATAATGTTGAGTCGCTCGAACAGTTGTTCGCTCTGCTCGCAAAACTCGCTTGGTCAATCATTATTTCTCCGTGCTTTTAAGAAAATACATTTTTTGTGAAAAATACGTTTAAATATTTATTTTTTAGGTATTAATTAAATTGTATTTATGAATGTCCAAAAATACTACAAAAAAGCAATAAAAAGCGTAATTATCAATATAAAAAAGGACTAATAAAAACCATTAGTCCTTTTCCTGTTTTCGTCACTTTTTTCGGGTCACCCATTGAGTTTTGTTTAAAATCAATAGGTTAGGTTAAAATAGAGGGTGATTTAGGGTGACCCAAGATATATTCCATGTTTATTCGAGAGAAGAAAAATAAATCAGGAAGTGTTAGTATTCAAATACTTAGCAAAGAAAATGGACGTAATGTTTTACTTAAAACAATGGGTTCCGCCACAAAGCGTCCAGAAATAGAAGCCCTAAAATTACAAGCCCAACACTACATGGATGAACTCAAACACCAACCCTCCTTACTGATGACAGAGCAAGATGAACAGATTGTAAAAATGATTCAAACACTCAGTAATAGTGATGTCAGTATGGCTGGTCCAGAGCTTATTTTTGGACGTATCTATGATTGGATTGGTTTTAATCAAATCAAAAATGACCTATTTCGTCATCTTGTCTTAGCTCGCCTAACCTTTCCTTTAAGTAAACTGAAAACCGTCAGTTATCTTGAACGTTACCAAGGGGTTCAATTAGAAATTAGTGCTATCTATCGTTTTTTAGATCAATTAGAAGACAAATATAAAGAGCAGTTAGAGCAAATTTCTTTTATGCATACAAAACGTATGTTAGATAATCAAATTCATATTGTGTTCTATGATATGACAACATTACACTTTGAAACGGAAGATGAGGATGATTTACGTCGTACAGGGTTCTCTAAGGTAGGCAAACATACACATCCTCAGATTTATCTGGGGTTGTTGGTGGGTCAGCAGGGTTATCCTATTGCCTATGATATTTATGAGGGTAAAAGCTATGAGGGCAATACGTTAATTCCTTTTATTGAGCGAATACGTCAGAAATTTAATCTGCATAAGCCAGTAGTGGTTGCTGATAGTGGTTTACTATCCAAACACAATCTTATCCACTTAGAAACCCTTGGCTATCCATATATTATTGGTGCAAGAATTAAATCAGAGAATGAACAACTGAAACAGGCTATGCTTGCTTACTATCCCTATAATGATAATCAAATCATTGAATTAGATAAAGAGGGAAAGCGTTTAATAGTGCATTACAGCCATGAGAGAGCCTATCGTGATGCAGATAATCGCCGAAAGGGGCTTGAACGCTTAGAGAAACGTATCCGAACAGGACAATTGACAAAGGGACATCTTAATAAGAGAGGATACAATAAATACTTACGCTTGCAAGGAGAGCTCAGTATAGAGATTGATTATGAAAAATTTATACAAGATAAAAGATGGGATGGATTAAAAGGTTATATAACGAATACAACATTACCCCCTAAAGAATTACTCGCCCATTATGGACAGTTATGGCAAATAGAACGAGCCTTCCGTATTTCAAAAACAGATTTACGGATACATCCTATTTACCACCGTTTAGAACATCGAATTCGTGCTCATATTGCTTTAGTATTTGCTGCCTATAGTATCAGTAAAACATTGGAAACGGTTTTAAAAAAGGAACACTCTACACTCTCGTTAAAACGGGCAAGTGAAATCACACAAACTATGTATCAGGTTGATATTATGCTTCCTGATTTAAAACAAAAGCAAAAAATCCTTTTAGAAATGGATAAAGAACAACAAGAATTGTTGGCTATTTGTCAAAAATATTTTTAGGGTGACCCAATGACGAAGACAGGAGTTGTTCGCTCTGCTCGCAAAACTCGCTTGGTCAATCATTATTTCTCCGTGCTTTTAAGAAAATACATTTTTTGTGAAAAATACGTTTAAATATTTATTTTTTAGGTATTAATTAAATTGTATTTATGAATGTCCAAAAATACTACAAAAAAGCAATAAAAAGCGTAATTATCAATATAAAAAAGGACTAATAAAAACCATTAGTCCTTTTGTTTTAAATCAATACTATTTATTATTTAAATATATTTTCTAGTGATAAGATTGTGATTTGCCATGTCCTGTATCACCAATTTCAGCAAAGGCTTCGGGATATTTACGTTGATTTTTTTTGCTAAAGACAATCACAATATACATAAGGGTAGCAACAATGCAGCCAAAGATAATAATAATGGTATTGATATGTAGATCTAAACTGACCATAATGCCATAAACAAGTACCATAATTAGAATATTTAATTGCTCATTAAAGTTTTGTACGGCAATAGAGTGTCCTGCCGATAATAATACGTGTCCACGGTGTTGGAGAAGGGCATTCATTGGGACAACGAATAAACCTGATAATGCACCCACTAGAATCAGTACAGCATAGACTGCCCAGTTTTCTTTGACAATCACCATCAACATAACGCTAAGCCCCATGATGACACCCACAGGAAGAACACAGAGTGCTTTTTCTAGTGGAATGCGACTAGCAAGTATAGATCCAAGAATCGTCCCAATGGCAGCAATACCCATTAAGTAAGAGGATGAGGCAACATCTAAGCCGAGGTGATCGGTTCCCCACTTTAATACGACTAACTGAATAACTGCACCTGCTCCCCAGAAGAGTGTGGTGACAGCAAGAGAAATTTGCCCTACTTTATCTTTCCATAAAATCATGACATAGCGAGCAAAGGTTTTGGTTAGTACAATAGGGTTAGTTGGTTGTTTGGGATATTTATAATTGGTTGATGGAATCAAAAGATTGCAAATGGCAGCAGCAATATAGATAAACCCAATTAAAATAATGGCAATTTCTGCGGGTGTTTCTTTAAAGGGTTGGAATATATCAAATTGCAAGAACCATTGTGTCGCTCCTTGGCTAATTAATACGCCACCTAGGACAAAACCAAGAATAATAGAAAGTACGGTTAATCCTTCAATCCACCCATTGCCTTTGACAAGGTCTTTAGGGGGAAGTAGTTCGGTGACAATACCATATTTAGCAGGTGAGTAGGCGGCGGCACCAATACCGACTAAGGTATAGGCAAGACAGATAATTGTTGTTTGTAATTCTGTATGGTGACTAGCTATTGTTCCCGAGAGAAACATTAGTAAGCAGCCTGTGATTTTGATGGCATTTGTGACAAACATGACTCTTCCTTTAGGAAATGAGTCTGCAAATGCTCCTACAAATGCCGCTAAAATCACATACGATGCTGCAAATGACCATTTGAGTAGGGCATCTAACCAAGCGGGGCCTGAAAGCTGATGAATTAATGCAATTGCGGCAATAAATAAAGCATTATCGGCTAGAGATGATAATGCTTGAGCGACCATAACAGTAAAAAAACCTTTTTTCAAAATATCCCCGTTCGTGTAGTAATGTCGATTTTTAAAAATATATCGGGTTATTATATTGTTTTAAGGCGAAGGGGTGAAAAATTCTGCCATTTTTTTTAAAATTCAGGTTTATGTTATTTTTTCTGTTAATGGATTATTTGTGCGATTAACTCAAATTAAACTATCTGGCTTTAAGTCCTTTGTAGATACTACCGTGATTCCTGTGCCTAGCCAATTGGTGGGTGTTGTTGGTCCAAATGGATGTGGAAAGTCGAATATTATTGATGCTGTACGTTGGGTGCTGGGTGAAACAAAAGCATCAGAATTGCGTGGTGAGTCCATGCAAGACGTAATTTTTAATGGTTCAGGTAATCGTAAACCAGCTGGGCGTGCTGCAGTTGAGCTTGTTTTTGATAATTCAGAGGGACGAGCGGTTGGTCAATGGAGCACTTATGCAGAGATTGCGGTACGCCGTGTACTGACGCGTGATGGCACAAGTAACTACTTTATTAACAATCAGCAAGTCCGCCGTAAAGATGTGCATGATATATTTTTAGGAACGGGTTTAGGGGCGAGAGGTTATGCTATTATTGGGCAGGGTATGATTAATCGCTTGATTGAAGCAAAGCCTGAAGAATTACGTGTGTATCTTGAGGAAGCCGCAGGGGTTTCTCGTTATAAAGAGCGCCGCCGTGAAACAGAAAATCGTTTATCTGATACGCGAGAGAACTTATTACGCGTTGAAGATATTCAAAGTGAATTAGAAAAACAATTAACACGCTTGGAAGCACAAGCTGAGGTGGCTAATCGTTATCGAGGCTTACAAGAAGAGGGTGAAAAAAAACAATTTGCCCTATGGTTAAACCGTGAAGAAAATGCTTTGCAAGATCAACAACGCAAGGCAGCAGAGATTGAAGCGGCACAAACGGCATTTGAAGAAGCCATGGCATCACTACGTGCTATTGAAAGCGAAGTAGAAACCCACCGTCAAGCCCATTATCAAGCCAGTGATACTGTACAAAAGGCACAAACAGCTTTTTTTGAAGCAAATAGTGCGGTTATTTCTTTAGAATCGGATATTCGCCATGTGGTGGATTCTCGTACTCGATTGAGTAGTCAGAAAACACAATTAAACCTTAAAATTCAAGAATGGCAGGATCAGTTTACGCATTGTGAAGCGCAAATTGTGCAGGTAGAAGAAGAGCTAGCGATGAGTAGTGAGCGTTTAGAAGATGCTCGCTTAACAGAGGAATCCTATCAAGAGCAATTACCTGCTTTGGAAATGCAGTTAAGAGAAGCTAGTCAAGCAAGAGAGCAGATGCGTACAGTGCTGACGGGTATCGAACAAAATTTAGCTTTAATAGGACAACAGCAACAAGATGCTAATCGTCAGCTACAGCAATTAATTTTACGTCAAGAACGCTTGGAAAAAGAGAAAAAAGCACTGGATACACCAGATAAAGAACAGCTTGAAGAGCTTAGTATCCAACGTGAAATAGCACAAGAGAAAGTAGAGCTTGCTCAAGCGAATTTATTGGAGATAGAGACTAAAGTACAACAGGCAGATGAAACACGTCAGCAAGTACAGCAACAAGCGCAAGAGGAAGCACAGCATCTCGGTAAATTAGAGGCACGTTATAATGCTTTGGTATCGTTACAGGAAGATGTTCAATCAAAAGGTGCTTTAGAGCCTTGGTTACAAAAAAATGAGCTAAATCGCTATGCTCGATTATGGCAGTCAGTGCATATTGAAACGGGTTGGGAAACTGCATTAGAGTCTGTTTTACGAGAGCGTATGACTGCTTTACAGGTTCATCAACTAGATATGGTGGCAGGGTTTGCTTTTGACCCACCTCCTGCTCGTTTAGCCTTTTATAGTAAACCTACTGTACAGCCCTTGCCTGTTGCCCCAACGGGATTGACTGCTTTGTCGTCCTTAGTGAGAACACAGGATAGTGAATTAAAATCACTACTGGCACAGTGGTTATCAGGGGTTTATATTATTGATGATTTATCAACTGCTCTAAAACTTCGTACACAGTTACAAGAAGGTGCGTTGTTTATTGTCAAAGAAGGGCATATGGTTGATCGCTATGGTGTCTATTTCTATGCGGCAGAATCAGAACAAGCGGGTATGTTGGTACGTCAGCAAGAAATCGAAAATCTACAGAAAGAAATTCGTGCTGCACAAATGAAAGCAGACCAATCTCTGGATGCATCTGTACGAGCAGAGCAACACTATCAGCAAATTGTACAAACCCTATCCAGCGCTCGTCAGCAAGTTGCTGAATCAACGCGGGTAGTGCATGATATGCAATTAACCTATACACAGATGCAAAGTCGTGTAGAGCAATCCAATACGTTAAATCAACGTTTAAATGATGATTTAGCTGAGACAGAGGCACAGATTGAATCGTTCCAGATGGTATTGGCAACGTGTGAAGAGAAATTTGAACAATTAGATATTCAGCTTGGTGAAGAGCAAACACGTTATGCTGAGGCACAAATATCAGGTGAAGATATTGATGCCAAAGCAGATACTTTACGCCGTCAAATAAGTGATGCTGGTCGTCAGGTACAGGAAATTCAGTTTAATCAGCGTAGTCTGCAAGCACGTATAGAAGAGTTAAAACGTAATCGTGATTTATCACAGCATCAAATAGAGCAATCACGGACAGAATTAGAAAACTTAGAGGCTGAATTATTTGAGTTTGATGAGGAAGCAACGCGTAGTGGTTTAGAAGCAGCTCTCTTAGTGCGTTCTGAAAAAGAGTCTATCTTGAGTGAGGCGCGTATTCATCAAGATAATTTAGCGGCGAGCTTACGTGAAAGTGATGAAAAAAGAATGAAGATTGAGCATTCTTTAGAGCCATTCCGTGAGAAAATTACTCAATTACGTATTGAAGAGCAGGCGGCAGTGAGTGCTGCAGGGCAGTTCTCAGAACAATTAGATTTACAAAATGTGGATCGAGAAGTCTTACGTGCTGAAATCAAGACAATGGGTGAGAACTGGCAAAAGATTTCTTGGTTACAGAGTGAAGTACAACGGATTACGCGCCAAATAGAGGCATTAGGTCCTGTTAATCTGGCGGCACTAGAAGAACTGAATGAAGCAACCACACGTAAAAATTTCTTAGATAGTCAGCATAGTGATTTGATTGAAGCGATTCATACCTTAGAAGATGCGATTCGTAAGATTGACCGAGAAACACGCGAGTTATTACAAGATACTTTTAATCAGGTAAATACTCATTTTGGTGAGCTTTTTCCTCGCTTATTTGGGGGTGGAGAAGCTAAGTTACGTATGACAGGTGATGAAATTCTTGATGCAGGCGTTCAGGTAATGGCACAACCTCCGGGCAAAAGAAATAGTACAATTCATTTATTGTCGGGTGGTGAAAAAGCACTAACGGCAACAGCACTGGTATTTGCTTTGTTTAAATTAAACCCTGCTCCATTCTGTTTATTAGATGAGGTAGATGCACCTTTAGATGATGCCAATACAGAGCGTTATGCAAATTTAGTATCAAGTATGAGTGATCAAACACAGTTTTTATTTATTTCTCATAATAAAATAGCTATGCAGATGGCAAAACAATTGGTTGGTGTTACGATGCAAGAACAAGGGGTTTCTCGTATTGTGGCTGTAGATATTGATTCTGCGGTTAAACTAATGGGTGATGCTTAATAGGATTTAGGAAGTATATGTCAAGTTTACAAATTAGTATTATTGTATTGGGATTATTAGCTATTCTTGGAGTAGTCGCTTATAACTATTGGCAAGAGAAAAAAGCACAGCAACGTATTAAAGAGCAGTTTCCTGCCTCTGAGCATGATGCACTGATGTCGGGTTTTCATGCGATTAATCCTAATGCTGAGTCGGTAGAGCCTGTTATTCATTTAGGTGATGATGTGGCAGAGTCTATTGTTAAAAAGCATGATGATGAATCACCTGATCCACTATGTGAAATGGTATTTGATATTGCTTTTCAGATGCCAGTATTAGGTTCGCATTTAATTAGTCATTTACAACCTTTACGTTTAGCTGGTCAAAAAACAATTCGCTATTTTGCTGAAACATCAGATGGTTTCCATCGTGCCAGAATTCAACCTAACGAGATGTATAGTTCCATTCAAATGGCGGTATTACTCGCTAATCGTAGCGGTGCTTTACAACCTGAAGAATGGGCGCGTGCAGTTGTTTATACAGATAATATTGCCCATGCTTTTGATGGTGTGATTGAATCACCAGATAAAGAAGAGTCTTTAGCACGTGCTGTTAAACTTGATGAACTATGTGCAGGTTTAGAAGCTCAAGTGGGTGTAAAACTCATGCTTGGTGGCACACAGCCTGTTAAAGCTATCCTGACGATTGCCCAACGTTTGGGCTATGTTGAATATGGGCAAGGTCATGTGTGGAAGCATGAGAATGGTAAACCATTATTTTTATTGTTATTAGGTGGTGAATTAAGTTCTATGGTGCATTCTGCAGGTGTTGATTATGTTGAATTACTGATTGATGTTCCCAATAGTCAGCAAATAGATAAACCCTTTAGCCATCTTGTAAAATGTGCCTATGAATTAGCGAAAGCCTTAAATGCGACTGTTGTTGATGATCAAGGTAATCCACTTAGTCAGGATAATCGAGCCATTGCGGTTATTGATGAACAATTGGCTCAGGTCTATGATAATTTGAGCAGTAGTGGGTTTACCGCAGGTTCAGAAAGAGCGGCTCGATTATTTAGTTAATGATTAAATAGTTTATTATTAAACAATTTTATTTTAGATAAAAAGCATTAACAGTTTTGTTGGATAGGCAAAAAGTTGTTAATGCTTTTTTAATCATTTATATTTTTATGGTTGTACTACCCCCTCAAGGAATAAAAATGGATATACAACAACGTCTTGAAGCTTTACGTAATGAAATCCGCCGTCATGATTATGCTTACTATGTTAAAGATGAACCAACCATTTCGGATTATGAGTATGATAGTTTAATGCAACAGTTAATGGCGCTTGAAGCAGCTCATCCTGAATTCATTACGTCAGATTCTCCTACCCAACGTGTGGGTGGTAAGCCATTAGAGGGATTTGAGACGATTCAGCATGCTCAAGCTATG
Source organism: Pelistega ratti (assembly GCF_009833965.1). Taxonomy (NCBI): domain Bacteria; kingdom Pseudomonadati; phylum Pseudomonadota; class Betaproteobacteria; order Burkholderiales; family Alcaligenaceae; genus Pelistega; species Pelistega ratti. The sequence goes on along the minus strand of NZ_CP047165.1, from coordinate 1,070,624 downwards.
TTGTCATTGGGTAATGTTTTTTCTGAAGAAGAATTAAGGGCATTTGATAAGCGAGTGAGAGAAGCACTTATTGCAGAGGGTTTATTATCGGTAGGGCAATTAGTTGAATATGATTGTGAACTTAAATTTGATGGTTTAGCCATGAGTTTACGTTATGAGAAAGGGGTATTAGTCAGTGCTGCTACACGAGGTGATGGACAAGTGGGAGAGGATGTAACGGCTAATATTCGTACGATGCGTTCTGTTCCTTTACATTTGAGTGGCCAATATCCTGAAGTATTAGAAGTACGAGGTGAGGTATTGATGAATCGTCAAGATTTTTTAGCCTTAAATGAACGTCAAGCAAAACTAGGGGAAAAAACATTTGTCAACCCCCGAAATGCGGCAGCAGGTAGTTTACGACAATTAGATCCTCGCATTACGGCTAAGCGACCTTTACGATTCTTTGCGTATGGTTGGGGAGAAATAAGTCCTAATCATCCTGTGGATATGGGTAATACACAATCGGATCGGTTAGCTTATTTATCTTCTATTGGTTTTATGGTGGCTAAGCAAAGAGAAACGGTTAATGGTGTAGAGGGACTATGGCAGTTTTTTCAACGTATTAGTACGATTCGTGCAGAATTACCGTTTGATATTGATGGTGTTGTTTATAAGGTTAATGCTTTAGATCAACAGCAAGCCTTAGGTTTTGTTTCTCGAGCGCCTCGTTTTGCGGTGGCACATAAATTTCCAGCAGAAGAAGCAACGACTGTTATCACTGATATTGATATTCAGGTAGGACGTACAGGAGCATTAACACCTGTTGCTCGATTAAAGCCTGTTTTTGTGGGTGGGGTAACGATTACAAATGCTACTTTGCATAATGAAGATGAAATTCGCCGCAAAGATATATGGATAGGTGATACAGTGATTGTACGGCGTGCTGGTGATGTCATACCTGAAGTGGTGCGTGTATTGTCTGAATTACGTCCTAGTACCGCTCGCCCTTTTGTGATGGTGGATCAATGTCCAGTCTGTCATTCTGCGGTAGAGCGTTTACCTGATGAAGCGGTAACACGTTGTACAGGTGGTTTGTTTTGTGAGGCACAGCGTAAGCAAAGTATTATGCATGCGGTAAGCCGTAAGGCATTGAATATCGATGGTTTTGGTGAGAAGTTAGCGATTCAGTTAGTAGATGTTGGATTGGTGCATTCGATTGCTGATGTGTATAAGCTAACGGTAGAGAAGTTGATTGGTTTAGATCGTATGGGACGAAAATCAGCTGAAAAATTAGTAGCAGCTATTGAGGCAAGTAAGCAGACAACGTTGGCTCGATTAATTTATTCATTGGGTATTCGTCATGTGGGTGAAGCAACGGCAAGAGATTTAGCTAATCATTTTGGACGTTTGGAGGCGTTATCACAGGCTTCTCAAGACGATTTACTGGCGGTGAATGATATTGGTCCTGTAGGGGCAGAATCGATTGTACGATTCTTTGCTGAACCGCATAATCAGGAAGTTATTCAGGCTTTATTGGTAGCTGGTGTGGTTGTGCAAGAGCTTGCTACGGTAGCAAGTGATGTTGTATCGCCATTGCAAGGTAAGACATTTGTTTTAACGGGGACTTTGCCTGTTTGGAAACGTGATGAGGCGGCTGCTTATATTCTACAAGCGGGTGGAAAGGTTAGTGGCTCGGTATCTAAGAAAACTGATTATGTGGTGGCAGGTGCTGATGCTGGGTCTAAGTTGGAAAAGGCGCAATCTTTAGGTGTAATGGTGATTGGTGAGGAGGAATTAAGGGCACTTTTGGGGATGTAATGGTACTATTACTTTTTAGTAAAAAATAGAGTTAAGTATTTTTCTATAAATTTTATAAAAATCATTAAAAAAGCACTACAAAGTGTGTTGAGTCGCTCAAGCAATTCCTCGCTATGCTCGTAAAACTTGCTTGGTTAATCACACTTTCTCCGTGCTTAAAAAAATAGTGTTATTATTTTTGTGAAAAAATAGAATTGAGTATTTTTCTATAAATTTTATAAAGGTCATTAAAAAGCACTACAAAGTGTGTTGAGTCGCTCGAGCAATTCCTTGCTACGCTCGCAAAACTCGCTTGGTCAATCACACTTTCTCCGTGCTTTAAAAAATAGTGTTATTACTTCTGAAAAAATAGAGTTGAGTATTTTTTTATAAAGTCTGATTATTTTTACCTTAAAAATAGTTTAAATATGAATTATTATTTAAACTATTTTGCTGTTATACCTTAATGTTAAATAGCCGTATTATTTAACTAAAGAACTTAATTCATTCATATCTACTATCACTTTTTCCCCAATGTATAGGGCAGGGATACCGATTTTTTCATTTGCTTTTGTTGTATTAAAAGCAGGGTGTTTGTCTCTGAGTTTTAAAAATTGTTTAAGTGTACCTGTATTTTCTAAAATATCAACAGGTGTGTAGTTGATGTTAAGTGTTTTGAGTTGTGCCACAAATGGAGCGGTATCAGGGCATTTTTCAGTGAAGAACAAAATGGCTGTCATTATCTCAATCCTCTATTTACAATAGAATTAGCCTATATGGATAGGTAGTTGTTGAAAAGACTAGATTAATACACAAGTAAAAGGTTTATATCTTTACTATCTCTTGTTATATTAATAAAGAAAAAGAGCAGAATATTTATTCTACCCTTTTACTTTATATTAAATTTATTTGTCGTTGATCGTTACTTTAGCTTTTTGACGTAAAGATTCAACATAGTCAAATAGTTTTTTCTGTGTGAGTAAGCGTGTTAATTCTGGTTTTGCTTCTTCTAGTGTTGGTGGAGTAACTGGGCGATCATCTTCTACTTTGATGATATGATAACCATATTGTGATTTAACAGGTTCAGTGATTTCCCCTTTTTTAGCAGCGAGAACAGCTTGAGAAAACTCTGGAATATAGATATCAAGGTTTGACCAACCTAAATCACCGCCATTTTTAGCAGAACTGGGGTCGATAGAGTCTTTTTTGGCAGCATCAGTAAAGCTAACTTTTTTAGCGTTAATATCATTAAATAATGATTTGGCTTTTTCTTCGTCTTTGACTAAGATATGGCTAACTTTATACTCTTTTCGTCCTTCAAAGTTTTTGAGTGTTGTTTTATAAGCGGTATCAATTTCTGCATCAGATACTTTGTTTTTTTCATTCCATTCTTGGAGAAGGTTTGAAATGAGAATTTCTTTACGTGCAGCTTCAATCGTTGCTTTGACATCGTCTTTTTTCTCAAAGCCTTGTTTGATAGACTCTTGAACAAGAATATCACGGTTAATGAGTTCGTTAAGAATAGATTGACGTTGTTCGTCACTAGGGTTTTCGATACGTAATGTTTTGAGTGTGTAGTCAAGCTCTTTTTTGGTAATAGCACTACCGTTAACAGTTGCAATATTTTGGGCCATAACAGGTAAAGATGCACAAATAGCAGTAACTAATAATAAACGTTTCATATTACATCCTATTTAAATGATAGATTATCAGCCTTTAAGCTGTTGATCTGATGAGGAATCATTAGTATTAATATGTTTGCTTAGCCATATAGATTGACCAATGGCAAATAAAATTAACAGTATTGTCATACCAAAAACTTTAAATGATCCCCATTGTTTTGTACTAAAGTGACCAGAAAAGGCAACATAAGCGTTAATAATACCAACAAATACGAAAAATAACATCCAGCTGATATTTATTTTGTTCCATATGGTTTCAGTGGTTTGAATCTGTGAACCCATGAGTTGTTGGATAAGATTTTTTTTAAAGAAAACTTTAGCGATTAATAAAATGCTTGCAAATAGCCAATAGAGTACGCTAGGTTTCCATTTAATAAAAGCTTCATCATGTAAATAAATCGTAGCACCTCCAAAGACAACGATAATAATAAGACTTAACCATGTCATTGTTTCAATTTTTTGACGAGTGAGTTTTAGCCATATTATTTGTAGTAAAGATGCAATGATTGCTGTCCATGTTGCTATATAAATATCGCCAAATTCTAGGGCAATAAAAAATAATAAGAGAGGAAAGAAATCAAATAAGAGTTTTTTCATAACGAGTTGTATAAAATAAAACGCTCCATTGTAACGTATATTTGATGGAGTGTGTTATTAATTAGTTATTAATAGAATAAGCTATTTTAGTGTTTTTTAAAGGCATATTATCATCTTTTAAAGAAAATGAGTATTTTATTTTAATAAAGAGGAAATATTCATATTATTTTGTACTATTTTTATTATTATAGGTTATATAGATAATCTATTTAATAATATAAAAATAGTTTATATGTAAGACAATAGACACAAAAATCAATGCTTATTTACACCAAGCTTAGATAATATGGTAGATATTTTATGGGTTTTAACCCAAGTTATCGCTGTTTATATCCATTTATTGTAGGTTGTTTATGTTAGAAAAGAGTGGTTTTCTTCATAGGGATTAGGAAAACCTGCTTCTTTTAAAATCTCTATCTCTAGGGCTTCCATTTCTTCGGCTTCTTCCTCTGTCATATGGTCGTATCCTAAAGCGTGTAGCACACCGTGTATAAGTAGATGTGCTGTATGCTGTTTAAGTGTTTTATGTTGTTGCTTAGCTTCTTCTTGTAAGATAGGTAAGCAAATAACAATATCTCCTCGGATTGTCCCTAGTTCGTCCACCCCATATTCAAAGGTAAGTACATTGGGGGGATAGTCTTTTGAGCGATAGGCTTTATTAAGGGCTATGGCTTCTTCTTTTTCAACAAAACGTAAGGTGAGTTCAGCAAAATCAAAGTCAATATGTTGATGTGCTTTTTTAACTGCACGGTATGCCCATGAGCGAAGTTGCTGACGAGTAAGTTCAGGTATTTCTATGGTATATTGAACCGAAAATTGCAACATATGTATTCCTACTGTTTTTCTGCTTGTTCATAAGCATCAATAATACGAGCAACGAGTGGATGGCGAACAACATCTTTGCTCGTAAATTGGCTGATTTTAATTCCTTGTACCGCTTTTAAAATACCTAAAGCGTGCGTTAATCCACTTTTTTGTCCTTTGGGTAAATCTACTTGGCTAGGATCGCCTGTAATAACGGCTTTACTGCCAAAACCAATCCGTGTTAAGAACATTTTCATTTGTTCAGGGGTTGTATTTTGTGCTTCATCAAGAATAACAAAAGCATGGTTTAGGGTACGTCCTCGCATATAGGCGAGAGGGGCGATTTCAATGGTTTGTTTTTCAAAGAGTTTTTGAACTTTTTCAAATCCCATTAAATCGTACAAGGCATCATAAAGAGGGCGGAGGTAGGGATCGACTTTTTGTGCTAAATCCCCGGGTAAAAATCCTAGACGTTCCCCTGCTTCTACAGCAGGACGAGTGAGGATAATACGTTGTACATTGTCACGTTCAAGCGCATCAATGGCACAAGCGACCGCTAACCATGTTTTTCCTGTACCAGCAGGACCGACACCAAAAGTAATATCGTTATGGAGGATATGTTGTAGATAATCACGTTGCCTTGGTGTACGGGGACGTAAATCATTTTTACGAACCCGTAAGTTGAAAACACTATTTTCATCGGTGATTGAAGGGATACTGGTATCGTTATCCGTTGTTGGATCTTTTGCTTGAAGCTCTACAAGTCCTAATTGAATATCATCAATGGATAGGGCTTGATGGGTTGCGCGCTTAAAGAAAAGATCAATGGTTTTAGCGGCTTGCTGTGCGTGTATGCCTTCGATCTGTAGGCGGTTGCCGTTACGTCCAATCTGAACGTCCCAAGCGACCGCAATTTGTCTAAGGTTTTCATCTAAAGGCCCTAGAAAATTAGCAAGATGGGTATTATCGCCCTCTAGGGTAATTTGCTTTTTACGCATGATTAATCGTCCTCTTTACGGATGACCTCTCCACGAAGTGAGTTAGTATAAACAGCCGTAATTTTAATATCGACCATCTGACCGATTAAACGATCACCACCTTCAAAATTAACAATACGGTTATTTTCGGTACGACCCATTAGTTCAGTGCTATCACGGCGAGATTTACCTTCTACTAAGACTTTTTGTACTGTCCCTAGCATTTTCTCGCTAATGGCTTTGGCTTGTTTGTTAATTTGGGCTTGTAAGCGTTGAAGTCGTTTTAATTTGACATCGTAAGGGGTATCATCATGTAAATCGGCTGCTGGTGTACCAGGACGGCGAGAATAGATAAATGAGAAAGACGTATCAAAATTAAGCTCTTCAATCAATTTCATGGTGGCTTCAAAGTCAGCATCTGTTTCACCGGGGAAGCCAACAATAAAGTCAGAGGATAATGTCATGCCAGGACGAGCTGCATAGAGTTTACGCACGATAGATTTAAATTCTAGGGTGGTGTAACCTCGTTTCATGGCGGCTAAAACACGATCACTGCCAGCTTGTACGGGTAAATGTAAGAATGGTACAAGTTTGGTTAGGGTTGCGTGTGCATCAATCAAGCGTTTTGTCATCTCTTTAGGGTGAGATGTTGTATAGCGAATACGTTCAATACCGGGAATCTCATGAATATATTCTAGTAACATGGCAAAGTCAGCGATTTCACCCGTTTCTTTGATTTCACCACGGTAAGCATTAACATTTTGTCCCAGTAGATTGACTTCTTTAACTCCTTGATCGGCAAGGTCAGCTACTTCCATAAGAACATCTTCAAAGGGACGAGAAATCTCTTCACCTCGGGTATAAGGTACAACGCAGTAGGAACAATACTTACTACAACCCTCCATGATAGAAACAAAGGCTGTTGGCCCTGCGACACGAGCAGGTGGTAAGGCATCAAATTTTTCAATTTCTGGGAAGCTCACATCAACTTGAGGTCTGCCAGTGGCTTCTTTTTGATCCAGTAGCTTGGGTAGGCGGTGTAAGGTTTGTGGTCCAAAAACGACATCCACATAAGGTGCGCGTTGGATAATGGTTGCTCCTTCTTGACTGGCTACACAACCCCCTACACCAATGATAAGTTCAGGCTTTTTCTTTTTCAGTAAATTCATTCTGCCTAAATCAGAGAATACTTTTTCTTGTGCCTTTTCGCGAATGGAACAGGTATTGATGAGGATAACATCTGCTTCTTCGGGGGTTTGCGTGAGTTCTAAACCTTTTTCGGCATTTAAAATATCAGCCATTTTGGCAGAGTCATACTCGTTCATTTGGCAGCCAAAGGTTTTGATATAAAGTTTTTTTGCCCCTTCTGGTAAGGTAACGACTTCGTTATCGAGAAGGTTTTGGGTGTTAGTTGATGCGCCTGAGCGTTTAATAGATAATTCTTGCATAATAAAGTACCGTTGCGGGTTTCTATCCCGAGGGTAAAAAGAGTAAAAGCAGTATTCTACCTTTTTTTGAGAAGAAAAGGGGTATCTTGTTGTTTTTTATACATAAAATAGTATTTTATTATTTGGTATTCTTTCTTTTTTAAAGTATAGGAGATCTATTTATTTAACTCAAAATAATCCTATTTTGAGGTATCGTTTGGGTGCACTAATCGAATAAATTAATACGTATAGAAAAGGATAGTTAATAGAACTATTTTGACTAGGGAAATAGTCTAGTATCTATTTACATTTAAATATCTTATATTGTATGATATAGTAATAATTAGTAATAAAATATTATTCTAAAAGGTTTGTTTTTCGTATAATGACAAATATAAGAGGATAAGACTATGACAAGTGTTGCTGTTATTACTGCGACAATAGGGAGAGAAAGTTTACTAAGAGCCGTACAAAGTGTTAAGGCACAAACATACCCTTGTACACATTATATTTTTGTTGATGGTGAGCAATATTTTTCTGCCGTACAACAATTATTGCATTCTCCAATCTATTCTGATGTCACTATTATTTATTTACCCATGAATACGGGTGCAAATAATATGTTTAATAGTAGTATTAATGCGGTTGCTCCTTTTTTGGTTAAAGAGGATATTATCTGTTATCTTGATGATGATAATTGGTATGATGCACATCATATTGAACAGTTAGTACGATGCCATCAGCAAGATACTACCTTAGATGTTGCTTATAGTTTACGCAAATTTATAGACCCACAAGGAAACTTTATTTGTAATGATGATTTTGAGTCTATCGGTTTATATGGTATTCATAATCATCAATCCTGCCAGTTTAAATTTATCTATCAATATCAAGAAGTGCAGGTGACAATGCCTCTTCCCTTTTGTGGTATAGATGCAAATTGCTATTCGATTAAGCGAGATTTTGCTTTAAAGTTAGCACAAAGTTGGTATTCTGGTTTTGGTAATGATCGCCATGTTTACAATAAAATTATTGCGCTAAATGGCAAAATGGCGTGTAGTCATCAATATACGGTGAATTATGTCGTTGATGTTTCTCGTTATTTTTGTAGTATTATCAGTAAGTTATCAGCTTCTGTTCCAGATATAGAAGACAGTTTAAAACAACTGTTAGTACAAATGGGTAAAACAAATCAACGCTTACATGGTGGAAAACTACCTTGGCAATAGAGGGTAGGGGATAAATATATTACCCCAGTATTAGCGACTAATAATGGGGGTAATTGTTTTATTTAATAATATGTTGCCTGTGTTAAGGATTTACACGTGCAGCTGCCATTTCTTCTGGTGACATTTCAATTTTGACTTCAAGCACTTCTAGGGAGTCTTGGCGATCCAGATTGACTTTAATATCATCAGCATTAATTTTGATGTATTTAGAAATAACATCAATTAATTCTTGCTGTAATTTTGGTAAGAAATCAGGGGTATCATCTGTTTCACGGTCACGAACAAGAATCAACTTTAAGCGTTCTTTGGCAACCGCATTACTTTTCTTTTTTTCTCCAAGGAAAAAACTAAAAAATGACATAACTTATCCTCCAAATAGTTTTTTGAGAAAACTAGGTTTTACATATTCTGTAAAACGTAAGGGGAGTTCTTTACCTAAGTAACGATCAACAATATCAGAATAGGCTTGTGCAACATCACTTTCTTTCATATGAAGAATAACAGGAACACCCGTGTTAGATGCCTGTAAAATATCAGATGACTCAGGTGTTACCCCGATAAGATTAATATGAAGAATATCGTTAATATCTTCGATAGAAAGCATCTCGCCATCTTCTACACGTTTAGGATTGTAGCGTGTAATCACAAGGAAAGTCTTAACAGGATCTGCACCTTCTTCTGCTCGTTTACTTTTTGCTTGTAAGATACCTAAAATACGATCAGAATCTCGAACAGAAGAGACCTCAGGGTTTGTGACGACGAGGGCATCATCAGCAAAGTACAATGCCATTAATGCACCTGTTTCAATCCCTGCTGGTGAATCACATACAATGTATTCAAATCCCATGGTTTTAAGGTCTTCAATAACCTTAGCGACACCCTCTTTGGTAAGAGCATCTTTATCACGCGTTTGAGAGGCAGGCAAAATAAACAGGTTTTCTAAATTTTTATCCTTAATTAGGGCTTGGTTAAGTGTGGCTTCACCATGAATAACATTGACAAAATCATAAACAACACGGCGTTCACATCCCATAATAAGGTCAAGATTACGCAAACCAACATCAAAGTCAATAACGACTGTTTTATGACCTTTCATCGCTAAGCCAGTAGCAAAGCTTGCGCTAGTGGTCGTTTTACCAACACCACCTTTACCAGAAGTAACAACAATTACACGTGACATGAATAGTTTTCCTAAGTTAATTTAGTCTTAATCTTAACGCAAAAAATATTTTTTTGCTATTAAAACAAGGATTCTTAATAAGTTTGCTCAATCATAAAGTATGGCTAATGGTTAGAACTTAATTGCTTGAAAAGTCAGTGATTCTTGGTGAAGACTGACTATAACAGGCTTTTTAAGTTCGGCAATAGGGTTTTCTCCATCAAATAAACGATAGATACCTGCAATCGCAACGAGTTGAGGATCTAAATAAGTGGTAAAAATCCTTGCCGTATCGTCCCCTTTAGCACCAGCAATCGCACGTCCAAAAAGATGTCCATAGACATGAATATTGCCATCAGCAATGATTTCAGCCCCATGTCCTACATTACCAATTACGATTAAATCACTACCCTGTGCATAAATACGCTCACCAGAACGTAGTTGACGATCAACGATTAAAGAGGGATTGGCCGTTGTAGAAGTAGTGATAGGGGTACTTGTAGTCTGTTGAGGTGCTTCTGATGCTTTGGGTACTTCAACGATGGATTCTTTTTCTGATGGTGCCCCTAATTCAATGGTATTAAACCCTTGTTCAATAACACTGGGTGAAAGCCGTTCATTCGTATAGATCCCCAATATTTTAAGGTGATGCTGTTCTAGTACATCGGCAAGTTTTCGCCAAGGCAAGGGTTGTACAATACCATAGGCATCAATCACGATACTTTCACCTTCAAATAGACTACCTGTTTCTTGAAGCCTATCCTGAAGTGTTTTAACAATAGCGCTAAAGTCTGTTGTTTTAAGGATAAGACGTAAGGTAAAAAGATGACTACTTTTTATTTCTAAAATATGTTTGCTCATAATAGATTCACGTTATACCCAAGAATCGCGTAAGGTTACGCTACGGTTGATAATTGGTTTTTCTTTTGTAGAGTCAGGATCTGCAATAAAGTAGCCCAAGCGTTCAAATTGCCATTGATGACCAGCCGTTGTGTCAATTCCCGGCTCTAACCATGCTTGTACTTGTGTCAGTGAGTTGGGGTTAAGGTAATCAAGGAAATTCTTATCTCCACTATCAGGTGCTGGATCCGTAAATAATCTATCGTATAGATTAACAGTGGCAGGTACTGCATATTTTGTGCTGACCCATGTGATATTGCCCTTAACTTTAATACTGTCCGACCCGGGTGTACCGCTCTTAGTATCAGGAATATACTCTACGTGTACCTCGGTTACCTCGCCTTGCTCATTTTTCACAAAACCTGTGCAACGAACCACATAAGCATATTTTAGACGAACGGTGTTACCGGGGAAGAGGCGGAAATATTTTTTAGGTGGATCTTCGCGGAAATCGTCTCGCTCAATCCATAATTCTCGTGTGAGAGGGAATTCACGGCGACCTGCCTCGGGTTGATGGGGATTAATAGGGGCAAAGCAAGCCTCTTCGTAATCTTCTGGTAAATTAGTAATGACTAATTTGATAGGATCAAGCACAGCTACTGCACGTGGTGCGATAGGGTCTAAATCATCGCGTAAGGCTTGTTCAAGTACGCTGTAATCAATATGAGAATCTGACTTAGATACCCCTAATCGTTCAACAAATAAGCGTAAAGAGGCTGGTGTATAACCACGACGACGTAACCCAACAATGGTTGGCATACGTGGATCGTCCCAACCGTTTACAAAGCCTTCATTCACGAGTTGGAGAAGTTTACGTTTACTTGTCACAATATGCTTAATATTGAGACGTGAAAATTCATATTGATGAGGTAATGGATGACGTAATAATCCTAACTCAGATAGTTTTGCTAATAACCAATCATAAAAAGGGCGTTGATCTTCAAACTCTAATGTACAGAAACTATGTGTAATCCCTTCAAGTGCATCTTCAATAGGGTGAGCATAGGTGTACATAGGATAGATAGACCATTTGTCGCCTGTACGATGATGTGCGGCATGGCGAATACGATAAATCACAGGGTCACGCATATTGATATTGGGTGACTGCATATTGATTTTTGCTCGTAATGCCATGCTACCATTAGGATGTTTTCCCTCACGCATCTCTTGAAAGAGGGTGAGTGATTCTTCAATAGGACGATTTCGCCAAGGAGAATCTATTCCCGGCTCTGTGAGTGTGCCACGAGTTTGACGCATTTCTTCTGGACTTTGTTGGTCAATATACGCATCACCATTTTTGATTAAGGCGATGGCAAACTCATACATATACTCAAAATAATCACTGGCAAAGTAAAGATTACAGTAGTTTTTATCTTTGTTTTCCCAATCAAATCCTAACCACTTAACAGAATCTTGAATGGTATCAACATATTCTTGATCTTCTTTTTCAGGATTGGTGTCATCAAAACGTAAATGACATAACCCACCATAATCACGAGCTAGACCAAAATTAATAATGATGCTTTTGGCATGACCAATATGTAAATATCCATTGGGTTCAGGGGGAAAGCGTGTACGAATACGAGCAGGGTCTTTTGCCCCTTTTTCTTGAACAGCAGCAGGGCCGGGAACACCAGCCCAACGTTTACCTTCAAAGCGATCAGCACTTAAATCATTTTCAATAATAGTGCGTAAAAAATTAGAAACAGGTGTTTCAGAATGATGGATTGACATATTAATCAACTATAGTAAAAAAATAAGCATAATTCTACATTATAGTACAGAATATCTGTCCTGTAATAGGATTTAGGGTGTGTTTAAATTGCTTTACTAGCTAAAAAAATAAGGGGATAGTCCCAATAGACTATCCCTTTTTATCGTTATGCTATCAGTGGTAGTAGAATGTTGATTTTTAAACCACATGGTTTATGTGAATCCAATGATAATGTTCCTTTATGGGCATGTACAATGGTTTCTACTAATGCTAATCCTAAGCCGACACTACCTGTTTTGGTTCGTGCTGAGTCTAAGCGAGAAAATGCACGCAATGCTTCTTCTCGGCGATCTTCTGGAATACCCGGGCCATGATCACAGATAGAGAGTAATACCTGCTTATCTTTTTTGTAGAGATAAACATCAATAGGTGGTTTACCATGTTTTAAGGCATTACCAATAATATTATCAATCATACGTCCTAGTGATAAAGTATCGCCAGAAATATGAAGCGTTTCTTTTGGTAAGGCTTTGAGGGAAATATCTGTTCCCGCTTGTTGCCATGCGTTAATACGTTCGTCTAACCATTTGTTTATATCTAAAGGAATAAAATTATATCGTGCAGGGTCAGAACCACGCACATAAGAGATAAATTGTTCAATAATATTTTGCATTTCTTGAACATCATTACTCATTCCTTGTTTAAGAAATTCATCATCTGTCATTTCTAAGCGTAAACGCATTCTTGCTAGTGGGCCTTTGAGGTCATGGGGTAAGCCTGCTAGTAAGGTTTGTTGAACGGTTTTAGCTTGTTCTAGTGAGTTGAGCATTGCATTAAATCGTTCACCAAGCTTTTTGGTTTCATAAGGACCAGCAGGAACAACTTTAACGTGAATTCCTTTGGCAAGTTGGTCAGCAGATTGACTTAATCGCATTAATGGGGTGGTAATTCGCCAGCTAAAGTAAACGGCACAAAGAATGAGTAAGCCGGTCATAATTAGCCATGCTAGTAAGAAGATACCGCCTTCTACCGGTTCAATATCGTCTAAGGGAATCACTAACCACTCTTTAATAAGAGTATCTTTAAAAGGATTATATTCGGGTTGTAAAGAGAGGTACATCAAGGGAATATTATCCCGAATAGATAGCCCTACACGCGTACCATCATCTAAATTAGCATTGATTTTGTCAATGAATTTTTTAAGATCCTGACGCATAACAGGACTAAATAAAAGAGGGGTAGGCTCATTTTCGGTAAATCGAAGAAGTGCTTGTCGTTGTGTTTTAGGTTGTGTATTTTCTTTTAAGTTAGGAAATAACTGCTGTAAGATAGAGGGTGCTTGTGGTCTATCAGATGGTAGATGATCATCACTAAAAAAATGATTACTCAAATTATTTCGTTTAGAGAGACGATGTGGCTGAGAGCGATTATTACTAAAGGCTTGCGGTAATTCTCTTGTCCATAATGACCATTTCCCTCTTGAGGAGTGTCGAATAAATGTTGCTCGTTCCTCAGGTGGAAGTAGGGCGACTGCAGAGCGGATAATCTGGATACTGGTGGTAAGATGCTTAGAAACAATATCTTCTAAGAATTTTTCCTTAAAATAAGTACCTGCATAAAGAGCAGCACTTTGTACAAGAATAATTGTACCCAGTATCATCAAAATAATTTGACTACGGATACTAAGAGGGAAAAATGATTTAAAAGGAGAAAATTTCATTTTTGTCATACTACATATTATATAAATGCGAAAAGTCCTCAGAAGAGAGGACTTTCTAGTAGAGTATAAGACCTAAGCATTAGGGGAAAAACGGTATCCAATCCCCCAAACCGTTTGAATCCAACGAGGGTCTTTAGGGTCATCTTCTAGCGCTCTACGTAATCTGAGAATAGCAATATCAATGGCTCGGTCATTACGTTCTCCTTCATCATCGTCACGCGCTAATGCGAGTAAACGCTCACGGGATAAGGGTTTGCTAGGATTTTTAACAAAGGCTTCAAGTAAGTTAATTTCACCACCTGTTAGCTTGACCACGGTATCTCCTTTGAGGAGCTGACGTTTTGCTGGATCAAAGGTAAAAGGCCCAAAGTTAATAGGTACTTCTTTGATGAGAGAAGAAGGCCCTTTTTTACGGCGAAGAACGGTTTCAATGCGTGCTAATAATTCACGAGGATCAAAAGGTTTACCAATATAATCATCAGCACCAGACTCTAAACCAATAATACGATCTGCGGTTTCATCACGCCCTGTTAGAAGAATAATTGGAATATCTTCATTGTGAGCGCGTAAATTACGGCACGCTTCTACCCCATCACCACTGGGTAGCATACGGTCTAGCACGATAAGATCTGGGCTAAATTTAGTGATACGTTGGAAGAGATCATTGCAATCATCGACCAATAATGTATCGTAACCGTGGCGGTTAAGGTATTGTGCAAGTAATTGACGTAAATCAGGATCATCATCGACGACCATAATCTTGGTCAGTGGTTTATTGGTTGTCATCATGTTGCTATCCTATTAAATTTTTAGGTAACTCATCATACCAAACTATTACTTTGTAACGTTTATTAGGAAATCATTTGAAATTAATTTCCTGTTGTCTGTGTGACGGCCTCTACCTCAACAGGTGCTACAGAGAAAGATTGTGTGGCTAAGACTTTACGGGTTTTGGCATCAATAATTCTAATGTCCACGGCTTGAGGCGTTAGGGTAGGTTTCTTATCAAAGGTAAAACTACCTTGCAAACGAGAGGATTCTCCAATCACGGCAGAAATAGCAGGAAATTGTTCAAATCCTTTATTTTTATTGATGTATTGACCTGTTGTGGTTATGGCAATTTGTACAGATACATCAGGTGCTTGAAGCATTGATTTGTTTAAGGTTAAATCATAGTTTAATTTACCACGACTACCTGTAAAGTTAGCCGATTGAACATTAATCGTCAATTTAGATAAATCTAGCGGAGTGTTGTCTTGTGTATTTTGTATGGGCGCTATCTCTGCTACAGTGGGAACAGGACGTGAAGAGGTAGTCGCTTGTAGTTGTTGGATCTTACTCCTACTT
Organism: Pelistega ratti; assembly: GCF_009833965.1. Lineage (NCBI taxonomy): Bacteria > Pseudomonadati > Pseudomonadota > Betaproteobacteria > Burkholderiales > Alcaligenaceae > Pelistega > Pelistega ratti. The sequence goes on along the minus strand of NZ_CP047165.1, from coordinate 1,055,289 downwards.
TCTGTTAAGGCAGATTGTGTTTCTACTAATTGACGTTGAAGGGTATTTTTCTCTTGTTCAAGCTCACTAATGCTGTGCTGTAAACGGTTAGATTCTTCGATACTAATACGTTGAGGAACATAATTAGTTTGTAAGAACCAAAAGCCACCACTTCCAATAATGATACCAGCTAAAAATGTCATTAACCATCTCGGCATACGACGACTGCGGCGAGAGTGATAGTTAGAAGGATTAAAGAGAACTTGTTTTTTTGATGAACCAAACATGTATAAACCTTTAAATTTGAATTAATGAAGCTGAGCATCTAGTTCTTGTAATCGACTAGGTGTCCCAACATCAGTCCATTGCCCTTTGTAATGCGTGCCAAGTACTTGTTGTTCTTGCATAGCTTGACGCAGTAAGGGTGCTAATTTAGCAACTGTTCTGGGTGGCAATGCAGAAAATAAGGAGGGATCATAAACACCTATCCCCGCAAAGGTGAGTGTTGTTGAACCGCTAGCTTGCGCTAGTTTACCATTGTTTTGTAAATGAAAATCACCTAATGGGTGGTGAAGTGGATTATCGACCATTAATAACCATGCTTTTGCTTGTTGCTGCTGTAGTTGTTGTGCCTTTGCTAAGGCTTCAATAGGATCCCAATCACACCAGACATCACCATTGATAACAAGAAAGGGGGCGGATCCCAATAAGGGTAATGCGGTAGCAATACCCCCAGCTGTTTCAAATCCGCCAGTATCTTCTGGCGAATAGTGGATATTAACGTTTAAATGACTGCCATTGCCGAGTATTTCTTCAAACTTGTGTCCAAGCCATGCATGGTTAATCACAATATCGTAAAATCCTGCTTTAGCAAGGCGTTCAATATGCCAAACAATCAGTGGCTTACCACCTACTGATAATAAAGGCTTGGGTAAATGGTCAGTTAAAGGACGCATTCTTTCGCCACGTCCTGCGGCTAAAATCATTGCTTTCATATCGTATTTATTAGAAGGTATAGCCTACTTTTTCATCAATATTATCGAGTCGATCTAGTAAGCGTAATAATGGTTTAAATACCTGATAACGATTTGCCACTTGTCGTACATACGCATTAACACGAGGGATATGGTTAAGGTAGTGCTTTTTGTTATCACGAATAGCAAGACGAGCAAAAACACCAAGAATACGAAGATTACGCTGTAACCCCATAAATTCATAATCCACATGAAAATCAGCAAAATCAGCTGGTACGGGTAGTTGCACCTGACGTGCCATTTCCCAATAGCGAATTGCCCAATCTAATTGCTGCGGTTCTTCCCATGTTGTACGAGCATCCATAACGAGAGACACAATATCATAAGAAATAGCACCTAAAACAGCATCTTGAAAATCAATAACACCGGGATTTGTTCTTTCTTTATCGATCATAAGGTTAGGTGAATGATAGTCACGATGAACAAATACTTTGGCTTGTTTATCATTGTGTTCAACTAATAGCGTAAAAAGCTGATGAAGCTGCTCTGCCTCTTTATCACTCAATTCAGTTTGGTGATATTGCTTAATATACCATTCGGGAAATAGAGCTAACTCATCGGTTAAACGTGCTTTGTCATAAAGGGGTAAACCGCTGGTATCGGCTTTTTGCATCTGAACTATTGCTGCGATAGCATCTCGATAAAGGGATTGTAATTCCTTGTCTTCAATAGGGGATTGTAAACGTTGATAATAGGTTTGATCACCTAAATCATTAAGAATAAGGAATCCATCTTTGAGGTTTTGCTCAAAGATATGAGGAACATTAACACCTACGTCTTGTAATTTTTGGTCAATCTGAATAAATGGACGGCAATCCTCATGTGAGGGAGGGGCATCCATAATAATAAGGGACTGTGAGGGGGTATTAATACGAAAATAACGTCTAAAACTGGCATCACTCGATGCTGGGCGTAGTGTTTCTAAATCAAAAGTATATTGTGTTTGTAACGTGAGTAACCAGTTTTTTAATAAATCAATGCGAGCGTCAGTATGGATAGACATAAAACTATTTTATAATGCGATATTAAAAGTATTATTTTAGACGTGAAAAGCTATTTTGTCTGCGTTAAAAAATAAATTTATTTGTTTTTAATCATTATTTATTGGATTCTGTTGTGCAAAAGATCGTTGGTCTGACATTTTTATTATTAATGCCGGTAGTCAATGCGCAGTCAAATACGGGAGAAACGCAAGGTTTAGACTCTCGTGATTTGCCTCGGTTACAAGAAAGTACCTTATTAACACTAGAAAATACCGATAAAAATGATGTAATGACTTTTACTGATAGTAGTGATATTGATGTAACGAATGATAATAATCGTATCAAACTATCTGGTAAAGCACAAATTAGGCGAGCAGATCTCATTCTCAAAGGGGATTCTATTACGTATGACCGATTGACGGGTGAAGTACAGGCAGAGGGGAATACTCGACTTTTTAGAGATGGTTCTCTTATTACAGGTCCTCGTCTTAAATACAATGTTGATCAAAAAACAGGTCTCTTATCTTCCCCTGTTTATCGTTTAACAAATGGGGGAAGTGGTCAGGCAAGTTCAGCAGAACTGATTGATGATAATCATATGCAGTTAAAAGAGGCGATTTACTCTGCTTGCAATTGTGATAAAAAAGCGTGGTATATCAGTGCCAATAAGGTCGATCTCTACAATGATGAAAATGAAGGTATTGCAGAGAACGGTGCTTTGTATATTGGCGGTGTTCCCGTATTATGGTCGCCTTATTTTACGTTCCCGATTAAACGAGAGAAAAAGACAGGGTGGTTGATGCCAACGTTCTCTTCGACTTCTCGTAGTGGTTTTGGTCTTTCACTTCCTTATTTTGTGAATCTTGTGCCCAACTATGATTTAACCTTGACACCACAGTGGTATAGCAAGCGAGGTGCTATGCTAGGGGCTGAGTTCCGTTATATTATGCCGAGTTATCAAGGGATTGTAGCGGGTAACTATATGCCTAAAGACCGCAAACATGATGACAAACGTTGGTCTTTAGATTGGCAACATCGTCAGCGTTTAGGTCGTTTGCTCGGTTGGAATATTGGTTTAAATATTGATATACATGGTGTATCAGATAATGACTATTATCGAGACTTTACCACGATTGCTTTGAATCAGGCAGATGAAACGTATTTGGCAAAATCGGCAAGTTTAACATTTAGTGGATATAAGTATTGGTCGGGTTATTTAATGTGGAAAAAATACCAGTCCTTACATGATTTAACGAGTAATGACCCTAGAGATTATCGCTATTACTACCAATATGAACGTGAGCCAGAGCTAATGATTCGTGGTATTCGTTATGATTGGAATGGTTTTGATGTTAGTACACAAAATACATGGACACGTTTTCGTTACCCTATTCACCGTTCTCGGGTAAGGGCTAATGGTACGATTGTAGGGGGTGATGGTCGCCAACGTTGGGATGGCGACCGCTTGGTCTCTTATACACAAATTAGCTATCCGATTATTCGTAGTGGCTGGTATGTGACCCCTAAAGTGGGTTTACATGCTTCGCATTATCGTACGGATTGGTTTCACTTTCCAAGCCAAGCAGGGACGCAATATAAAAGCCTTTCTCGTGTATTACCAATTTTTTCGGTTGATAGTGGTATGACATTTGAACGAGAAACTACCTTATTTGGTAAACCACGTGTTCAAACATTAGAACCACGTTTATATTATGTCTATATTCCTTATCGGGATCAAAGTGATATTCCTATTTATGATACAACCCTAGGGGAATTTAACTTTGGAACAGCATTCTCTGAAAACCGCTATATGGGTGGATGGGATAGAATTAATGATATTCATGCCCTGACTGCTGGTTTAACTTCTCGTTGGTATGATGAGGAATCAGGTCGTGAACGAATGGCATTACAGGTGGCTCAGCGTTTTTATATTAAACAGTCTGAGGTTAGCTTACCTAGTGAGCGAATGAGTGAACAAAGTCGTTCAGAGTTCTTAGCGAATGGTAAGGTATTATTAACAGATACCTTTACAACAGAGGCAGGAGTACAAGTTGATACCTACGGTAAAAAGATTGCACAAACCTATGCCACTATTCGTTGGTTTCCTAAGAGATTAACTTCTTTATCCTTAACCTATCGCTATCAGCGTGATCCTTTTATTAATGAAACAAATAATAGTGTTTATCCTTATCAAGTCAAAGGCAAAAATAATGTGAGTGTAGCAGGGCAATGGCCTTTAAGTCAGCGACTATATATGGTGGGACGTCATGATTATTCTCTTAAAGAAAATCGCTCAACACAATCCATTATTGGTTTAGAATATAAGGGGCGTTGCTGTTGGACGTCTCGTGTTGTGTTCCAACGATATGCCGTATCGCAAGAAAAAACAAATACAGCACTCTATTTTCAGTTAGAATTAACAGGGCTGGGTCCTGTCGGCTCTGATCCGATGGAAACACTTCGTACAAGTATTCCGGGGTATCAGAATGTTAAAGATCCAGAGACAGATCAATCTCCTTTTGAAAGGTATGAGTAGATAATGCAAAAATCAAAATTATGGTTACAGATTGCTTTAGCAACATTACCTAGCTTAATGCTTGCTTTGCCTAATGCGTATGCACAGAAAGCGAGTAAGCCAGCAGTTAAACAACAAGGTCAGTTTGCCGATGGTATTGCTGCTATTGTTGATACAAGTGTGATTACACAGCGCGAAGTCAATGAACGAATCGCTGCTTTAAGGGTATCAGGTCAAACTGTGTCAGCAGAGCAAGCCCTATCAATGCTGATTGATGAAAGAGTAATGAATACTTATGCCGATCAAGTAGGTATCAGAATTCCAAATGCGCAGGTACAACAGGTCTTAATGGATATTGCACAAGAAAACCATATGAGCTTAGAAGATCTTCATACCATGGCTCGACAAAATGGGGTGAATTGGGATAACTATGTTGAAACTATTCGTAACCAACTTAAAATGGAAGAGCTTCGTAATAGTATTGTGCATTCTAACGTGAATGTGACAGAGCGTGATGTTGATGCTTTCTTAATTAAGAATCCCACAGGTTTATATCCAGAGCATAAAACACAGGTTCAGCAACCACGTTATGAGCAACGAGAAGTTGTTGAACGGTCTTTTGATCCTAAAGCCGTTGCTTTCCAACATATTTTTATCCGTGTGCCAGATGGTGCGAGTGAAGAAGTTGTCGCTGCTGCGCGTCAGCGTGCCAATGAAGCATTAGCAAAAATTCGTAAAGGACAGAGTTTTGCGAGTGTTGCTAAAGAATATTCGGATGCAGCAGAAGGGAAAAACGGTGGTGATTTAGGTATTCGTCTTAATGAAGATTGGCCAGATCTCTTTATGAAAGTCACACGAAAAGTAAGAGATGGTGGTGTGACAAATGTCTTCCAAGCTGCCAATGGTTTTCATATTCTTAAAGTGGTAGAACGCCGCGGTATCATTAATGAGCAACGTAAGGTTGTTAATGTACGTTTACCTGATCCGCCTCCATCCCCTTTGTCTATTCGTGAAAAAGCGGCTAAGCAAGCAGGGCCAGTTAATGTGACAGAATCGCATGTTCGCCATATTCTTGTTCGTATAACACCTGTCTTCTCCGATGCACAAGCCAAAGCCAAAATTGATGAAATTGCTCAGCATTTACAATCAGGTGAATCTTTTGCTGATGTCGCGAGTAAGTATTCACAAGATGCGTCAGCATCTTTAGGTGGGGATATTGGCTGGATTGCACCGGGGCAAGCAGATCCTTCTTTCCAAGCGGCGGTTGATCAGTTACCAGAAGGGCAGGTGAGTATGCCCGTGCGTAGCCAGTTTGGTTGGCATATTATTGAAGTCTTAGAGCGCCGTACAGAAGATAAGCAACCTGCTATTCGCCGTGAGTTAGCAAGAGATACTTTATATCAAGAGCAAGCGGCAAATGTGCTTCAAGACTGGGCAGAGAAAATTCGTTCACAGTCTTATATTGAAAATCGTTTAACGGGTGAAAAAACCGTTCGTTAATTATAGGTAATAACTCATATGGCAGCACATAAGGCAAGAAAACGCTTTGGACAACACTTTTTAACGGATGAAAGTATTCCTGCTGCCATTGTAAGAGCAGTATCGCCGAGTCTAGATGATAATATTGTTGAAATTGGACCTGGTTTATCGGCACTGACTGCACCACTTTTAGAGCAAGTAAAGCATTTAACGGTAGTAGAAATTGATCGGGATTTGGCGCATCGTCTGCGTCACCAGTATAGTCCTACGCGTCTAACCGTGATAGAGGCTGATGCTTTAACGGTTGATTTTAACCAGTTTGATCAAGGGGTAAGAATTGTTGGCAATCTCCCCTACAATATTTCAAGTCCTTTGCTTTTTCATTTGATGAATGCAGCTGATAAAGTAAAGGATCAGCATTTTATGCTTCAAAAAGAGGTGATTGACCGTATGGTTGCTCGACCGGGTGAGGCAGATTATGGGCGACTTTCGGTAATGCTTCAAGCACGGTATAAGATGCATGCTTTAATGGATGTTCCGCCAGAATGTTTTACCCCACCTCCAAAAGTGATGTCTGCTGTTGTCCGTATGATCCCTTTAGGTGAAGAGCGACCTAAACCGAAAGATGAGGCTCTTTTTGCGCGTATCGTGGCACAGGCATTTATGCAAAGACGTAAAATGTTGCGAGGTAGTCTCAAAGAATGGGGTATTGACTGGCAAGGTTTAGGAATCCCTGAAACGGCTAGGGCTGAAGAGCTTAGTGTAGGCGATTTTATTAAAATAGCTGACTTTTGTCTGCCATAGACCTATCTTTCTATCAGAATTTAGTCTTTATCTATAAATATAATTATAGACTTTTCATCTTAAATAATTCTATTTAGGGCTAATCTAATACAGCCCTTTCTATTTTATTGCAATATCCTATCAATAGTGAAATGAATTCACTCCGTCGATAAGAGTAGTTGTTTGTATAACATAAATAAAATGTTTGAGTTTCTAAAATGTTAGGGTTACGACTAATTGTATTGACATTTTTAATAAGGACTATATAATTTAAGTTGTTTCAATATTTTTCAATAAGTTAAATATTATGTATTAATAGTTTTATCTAGGTAAATCTTTCCTCTCCAAAAGTTTATTTTATATATGTTTTTGGTTATATTTGATTTTTACTGGATATAAAACATAGGATACAAAATCATCATGCCGTTTTCATGGGAATATAAAACTAAGAGGAAATATAATGTTATCTGCAGAGCAAATAAGTATTAGTTTTGTTATTCCTGTTTATAATGTTGCTTCCTATCTTGCTCAGTGTTTAGATAGTCTTGTCTCACAATCTGTTAGTAAAGAAATTATCATTATTAACGATGGTTCAACAGATTGTAGTTTAGCCATTGCAGAGCAATATTTTTTACGTTATCCCTTTATTACCATTATTAACCAACGAAATAGTGGTGTTTCTGCTGCTCGTAATGCAGGATTAAAATTGGCAAAAGGGCGTTATATCTATTTTGTTGATCCTGATGATTGGATGGTTGAAACTTACTTCGATAAAATAGTTGATATTGCGGATGAACATCAAGTTGATGTGTTAAAAGGCACAGTAGAGCATAGTTATGAAGATGGTTCAGGTAGAGAGCAAAGTACTCGACCTTTTGAGTCTTCTAGCCTCGAACCTAATCAATATGAAGTCATGAGTGGTTATCGACATCTAAACGATATGTTGAAAAGAGATTGGTATCCTAGTTGTTGTTTCGGTTTTTTTAGAACGGACTTTTTACGCAAAAATAATCTTTGGTTTAATGAAGCATTGGCGATTGGTGAAGATACTCTTTTTATAACAGAAATACTCTCTTTACCTAAGGTTACCGTTATTGAAATGGGACGTGTATTTTATCATTATCGTTTAAGATCAAATAGCCTAACAACCATAAAAAATGATACGACAAAATTTATGAATTTATTTTTACTGGATAAATGGTTTATAAAGCTTTATGAACAACGTCAACAAGAGGTTGAAGGGTTTAATGATGAAGAAAAAATAATGTTGATTAATTTAGAACGTATTAGGGCCATTAACTATGGCTATATTTATCGTAGTCAGTATTTACAATATTCACCAGAACTGCAAGCGGAAGTCTATCATTATTTTACAGAAGATGTTTTGCAATTAATGAAAAAATGGTTACTGTATGAGGTAAAGCTGTAATACATTAAGTTTAAAGGGTTATAGCATTGTATTTCTATTGATTATATAGATAAAAATACTATAGACCCTTTATCAGAAATCAGAATTTTGGGTATGAGAGGAGGGTTAATAGATAACTATTCTTTTATCGTAATCCAACACCTGAAGCATTCATATCCTTACGTTCAATAAATTCAATCTTATAGCCATCAGGATCTTCTACAAAGGCAATAACAGTAGTCCCTCCCTTAACAGGGCCTGCTTCACGTGTTACTTTACCCCCTGCTTTTTTAACGGCTTCACAGGCAGCATAAGCATCTGGTACACCAATGGCAATATGTCCATAAGCTGTTCCTAAATCATAGTTGCTTACTCCATAATTATAAGTAAGCTCTAGTTCTGCTTGCTCTGGGTTAGCGGCATAACCTAAAAAGGCTAAATCATATTGATATTCTGGATTAGAAGAGGTTCGTAATACTTTCATACCGAGTACATTGGTATAAAAATCAATAGAGCGTTCTAAATTACCAACACGAAGCATCGTATGTAAAAATTGCATGGTGATATTCCTTCGATTTTAAGTGAGAAAAATAATAGATTGCTGTTTAATGGCTGCTTTATGAGCTAGGTAGTCAGGCATAATATCAGCTACTTCTTGCCAAAAGGCTTTACTGTGGTTCATATGCTTGAGGTGGGCTAGTTCATGCGCAATCACATAATCAATTTGTTTAGGGGGTAAATGAATTAATCGCCAGTTTAACCCAATAATTCCCTTTGAATTACACTGTCCCCAGCTTCTTGTTGCTTTGCTGAGTCTTAGTCCTTTGGCTTGTCGTCCTGTTTGTTGTTCAAACCATATCATACGCTTTTTAAACCAGTGTAGGGCCTGTTGTTTTAACCAATATGTGCATTGTTGGGCAATGGCATCGGTAATATGGGTATAGCTAATATTATCAACTAAGAGTATATCCCCATGTTCTGGTGCTTCTGCTTGTCCCAAAAATAAGGGGGTTGTATTGGAAAAATGTGGTTTAATGAGTACCTGTTTACCAAGATAGTGAATATGCTGATTGATTTCCCAACGATTAATAGGATTAGGGCGTTTTTGATCAAATTGTTTTTGTTTTTCAGCTAACCATTGACTATGTTGAAGAATAAAGGTTTCAATATTGGCGAGAGAAATGCTAGGTGAGGCGATAATACGAATACCTTCAAAACCAATTCGTAAGCTCAAACGGTGTCGTTTTATACGTTTAATTGTATAGTTAAATTCTCCATGTGGTGTATGAATATGAAACATAATGACAGAATATACGGTTAATTCAAGGGGAAATAATCGTTTGTATTGCGTAGTTTATAGGTATTAAGTGTATAGTTGATGACGTTGAAAATAGTAAGTCTATTATTTATTGAAATAATGATTAATCTTTCTTTGGTTCATCGTGATAGGATTGCGGATCGATAATACGCATTTCGTTTTCAATCCATGCCTCTACTTTGGCATTGAGTGCTTTATCATCTAATCCCTTATCAGGGGTAATTTCGGGTCCAAAAGAGACGGTGATTATGCCCGGTTTTTTGATAAAAGCATTTCTTGCCCAACAAATCCCCGCATTATGAGCAACAGGAATAATACCTTTCCCTGTATGAATTGCTAGACGTACACCTCCCAATTTGTATTGCCCCTTTTGACCAATAGGCATACGAGATCCTTCAGGAAAAAGAAAGATATTACGATCATCCTTTAACCGTTGTGACCCTTGTTCTAAAAGCTGGATCATTGCACTACGCCGTTTTTTACGGTTGATGGCAATTTGCTGAGCGGTCATAAATGCCCATCCAAAAATAGGGATATAGTCAATTTCTTTCTTGTAAACATAAGCTAGGCTTCGTTTAAAGAAGGCAGGAAAGAAAATTGTTTCCCATACCGATTGATGTTTACAAAGATAGATGGCAGCATAGGAGGGAATATTTTCTTCGCCCTTAATTTGGTAGCGAATACCACAAATAACTTTTGCTCCCCAAATGGCTAATGTATTCCATGTGGTAATAATAGGCCAACGTTTTTTAAAAGGAAGAATAACGAGTACAATTGTTAAAGGTGCAAAAATAAGCGTGATAAGGATTAACCAAATATAGAATAATAATGAGCGAAGATAAATCATTTATGACTCCTCAAGTAATAGCTTAACTACACTACTTAAATCAGGACTAATGACTGTTCCGATAGGAAGCTCGCCTTTTTGATGTGTTTTTCTACCATTGCCAGTAAGAACAAGCCATGGTTTAAAACCAGCAGCAGAAGCAGCTTGTAAATCTCTAAGCGAGTCGCCTACCGCAAAAAATTCTCCTGCTTGTTGAATCCCATAGCGTTCTTTGATGTCATTAAACATTCCGGGGAGTGGTTTACGACAAGTGCAATTATCATCAGGGTGATGAGGGCAGATAAAGAAAGCATCAATCATTGCCCCTTTTTCTTGAAGTAATTGCTGTAGTTTTTTATGCATGGCATGTAAGGCATGAATATCAAATAATCCACGCCCTAGCCCAGATTGATTAGTGGCTACGACAATCTTATAACCTGCATGGTAGAGTTGAGCAATGGCTTCAATACTACCCGCTAGAGGTATCCATTCATCAGCATTTTTGACAAATTCAGCACTCTCATGATTAATGACACCATCTCTGTCTAAGATAATTAATTTCATAAGACTATTGGGCAAGTTTAGAAAGGTCTGCAACTAAATTCATAGTTTGATGCAGTTGATTGAGTAAGGCAAGACGATTCTGGCGAATAGCGTCATCTTCTGCCATCACCATAACATCATTAAAGAAAGCATCAACCGCTTCTTTCGTTTGTGCAACGTGTTGAAGTGCTTGTGTAAACTCTGCTTTATCAAAATGAGACTGTACAATAGGGGCAATATTCTCAATAAGATTAGCTAAGGTAATTTCAGCTGCTTCGCTGAGTTTCTCTTTATGTAGGGCAGGGATATTTCCTTCTACTTTTTTGAGTAAATTACCAATTCGCTTATTAGCTGCTGCTAAACTACTTGCTTCTGGTAAAGCAGTAAATTGACTAACCGCATTTACACGGTCAATCACTTCATCTAAGTGAGGATTAAGAGCAAGTACAGCATCTACAACAAAGCGATTATGCTGTGTTTGTAATTGATGACGTAATCGTTCAAAGATAAAGTTTTGGACTTCTAGTGCGGTATGAGGATTAATATCAATACCTGCTTTCACAAAAAGTGCCTGTGCTGTATGCAGTAAATCAATAAGTTTGAGCTTATCAGTATATTTAAAATAACCAGAAGCATTGAGGGCATCAAAAGCACTAATAATGCCTAAAGCGGCACGACGTAAGGCATAAGGATCACGCTCACCAGTGGGTAATAGTCCAATCCCCCAGATACCGACTAAGGTTTCAATACGTTCAGCGATAAAAAGGATAACACTGGTAAGATTATGCTCGGTAATGGGTTGGTCAAAACGTACTAAGTATTGATCGGCAATCGCTTGTGCAACAGATGCAGACTCACCATCTGCTTTTGCATAATAAGCACCAATAATACCTTGTAGTTCAGGAAACTCTCCCACCATATTAGAGGTAAGATCGGCTTTAGCTAAAAAAGCAGCACGATCGGCTTCAGCACTATTTGCCCCTAATTTATCGGCGATATAGCGAGATAAAGCACGAACGCGCTCTACCCGTGCTAATTGAGTGCCTAATTTATTGTGATAAACAATATGGTTTAATTGATCAACTCGGCTAGCCAGTGTCTGTTTGCGGTCGGTGTTAAAGAAAAACTCCGCATCAGCTAATCGAGGGCGAACGACACGTTCATTGCCTTCAATAATATGGTGAGGATCTTTAACAGCCATATTGCTAACAATTAAAAATTGATGGCTTAATTTACCCGTATGCTTATCGAAAAGAGGGAAGTACTTTTGATTTAAACGCATAGTAAGAATTAAGCATTCTGGCGGCACGGCTAAGAATTTTTCTTCAAACTGACCAATATAAATGGTAGGGTATTCAACCAGTGAAGTGACTTCTTCAAGTAAATCTTCAACCGCACTATCTTGACCAATCGTAAGATTTAAGGTGGTGGCAGTTTGTTCAAGTTGTTGACGAATATTTTCAAGACGTTTTTGATAAGAGGCAATCACCATACCGTCTTGTTCGAGTTGTTGTGCGTAACTTTGTGCATTATTTAAGGTAATATCCGTTTGCCCCATAAAACGATGACCATGACTGATATTGCTAGCCTCTAGTCCAAGAATATGGATAGGAATAATATTGTCGCCGTGTAAAGCAACAAGACCGTGAGCAGGGCGAACAAATTTAACGGTTGTTTTACCATCTGCCAATTGATAACGCATAACTTTTGGAATTGGTAAGCTATCAATGGCTTTTTCAACGATGCTTTGTAAATGCTGTTTAAGTGATACACCTGCTGCCATTCCTTTGGCGATAAGATAATCTTGTTTTCCATCGGATTCTTGGCTTAGGTCGGCAACGGTGAGGTGTGCCAATCCTTTACTGGCTAATTTTTTTAAAAGGGCAGGTGTTGCTTGTCCTTCACTATCTAAACCGACTTTAACTGGCATGAGCTTTTCGGTAAAGGCTTGTTCAGGTGCTTGACTGCGTACACCTTGTACAAGAACTGCTAGCCGTCTAGGGGTTGCAAAGCTTTCAAATGCTGTGTCTGCTTTGATAAGTTTAGCTTTGTTTAAATCATTCACAATACTTTGTGCAAAAGCCTCTCCTAGGCGGCGTAATGCTTTGGGAGGTAATTCTTCTGTAAATAATTCAATGAGTAATGGTTGTGTAGTCATGATTATTTTACCTCCAACATAGGGAAGCCCAGTTTTTCTCGGGAAAGATAATAGCATTGTGCAACAGCACGAGATAGATTACGAATACGTCCAATATAGCTTGCTCTTTCTGTTACGCTGATGGCATTACGTGCATCTAGTAAGTTAAAGGTATGTGCGGCTTTGAGCACTTGTTCATAAGCGGGTAAGGCAAGTGGATTTTCTAATGCCATGAGTTGCTGTGCCTGTGCCTCATAATCATTAAAGTGTTGAAAGAGGACTTCTGTATTGGCATATTCAAAGTTATAGGTAGATTGTTCTACTTCGTTTTGATGGAATACATCACGGTAGTAAATTTTGTCCCCATTAGGGCGAATAGTCCATACGAGATCATATACACTCTCTACATTTTGAAGGTACATGGCGATACGTTCTACTCCATACGTGATTTCACCTGTCGTAATAGAGCAATCTAATCCGCCGACTTGTTGGAAATAGGTAAATTGTGTAACTTCCATACCATTTAACCAAACTTCCCAGCCTAAGCCCCATGCACCCAGTGTGGGATTTTCCCAGTCATCTTCTACAAAACGAATATCATGTTCTTGTGGATTAATCCCTAGTGCTTTTAGTGAGCCAATGTAAAGATCTAAAATATTCTGTGGGGCTGGTTTAAGAACAACTTGAAATTGATAATAATGTTGTAAACGATTGGGGTTTTCTCCGTATCGTCCATCTTTGGGGCGGCGTGATGGTTGAACATAAGCTGCAAACCAAGGTTCTGGACCAATGGCTCTTAAAAAAGTAGCTGTATGTGATGTACCAGCACCTACTTCCATATCATAGGGTTGTAGTAAGGCGCAACCTTGTTCACCCCAATAGTTTTGTAGGGTGAGAATAATTTGTTGAAATGTAAGCATGAATGTTACTCAGGCTGAAAAGAATAATGGTCAATTTTACCATATAGAGGGGTAGTGTTGGGGGGTGGAATTTTTGTGTGTAATATAAATTTTGATATAAATTAAAGAGATACTTAATGATGATAATGGGCTGTTATATAAGTTTGACTTTCAGATGACATGGTTATAGAGATTTTTTCTCAATGGTGATGAAATAATAGGGATATAATGGAGGAAGTTTATGGGAGAATAGTGATGGCAACAGTGATGGAGAAAGATGTCTTACTCAATTTTGTAGCTAGGGTATTGGCAAAAGTAACGATAATCGTTGGCAGTGAAGAACCACCTCATCAAGATAGAGTCGCTTTAGCGAGAATAAGAAACTTTTTATATCAATCTTATCCAGAGGCGTTAGATTTTGAAGTTATCTTAGATGAAATAAAATGTATCGAATCAAAATATCAATAAGGAGAGGATAATATGAATAGTTTAATCTTAGAGGGGTATTCCGTTACAGATGATGTAGAAAAGAAATTTAAAGATGTATGGAGTGATTTACTATTAGGGCAGACTCTTTCTACGTCAAATAATCCTAAGATAGTGTTATTAGGGGGTCAGCCCGGAGCAGGAAAAGCCTTTGGTAGTAAGAAGGTGATTGATGAGTTAAATGGTAATGTCCTTGTGATTAATGGTGATGATTATAGGCATTATCATAGTCGTTATGAAGATATTTATAAAGTCCATAATAAAGAGGCTTCTAAATATACTGGTGATTTTGCAGGTTTAATGGTAAGTAAAGTAAGGGATGAAGCTATAAAGCATCGGTTTAATGTGATTATTGAAGGGACATTTAGAACAATTGAAACTCCCTTAAAAGAACTCAATAAATTTAAAGAAAATGCTTATTGTACAGAGGTGATTATTTGCACTTGTCCTAAAGATATAAGCTGGCAAAGCACTATTGAGAGAGGGGATAAAGATTTAAAAGCGGGTGGAATTCCTCGATACACACCAAAAGAACATCATGATTTAGTAGTGGCTTGTTTAGCAAAAAATGTAGATGCAATAGTTAAGACAAGATTAGTTAATCGGCTTAGGGTTTTTAATCGTGAAAAAATGTTGTTTGACTCAGTACTAGATACACAACAAATGCCAAGTGATGTGATTGAGGTAGAGCTAAATAGAACATACATTAATACCTAGTATTTTTTGTTGTTTCTCTTTATAAATATCTGAAGCTACTTTTATCGCTTCCTGTCGAGCGTTAATAATCTTTTTATCATTATCGCTTAGACGTACTTTATCCATATTACTTAATCGAGTAATATGACTTGCAAAAGCCTGTCTAGCCTCATCATAAGGTAAACCTGCTTTACGATTTTTGGGCAGGCTATATGCTTTATTAATCATTTTATAGTCTTGTGCATTTTCTACTAGTATTAAATGTTGTTCAATAACAGTAATTTCATTTAAAGCTGTTTTTAAACTACTTATCATGGATTGACTATTAGCATTTCTTTCTAAATCAGCCTTCAAAATTGTTTTTTCGTTTGCAATAATAGAATCAATATCCTTTTTTAAAGTAGATTGTGTAATATGTTTATAAATATTATTTTGAGTATCTTTTATAGATTGATTGAGCCTACTTTTCATTAAATTTTTGATTCCTTCACTTTCTAACGCTAAGTAATAGTCTAACTTACTCATTTAACCAATTTTCCCCATACGATTTATCGGCATTAACTGTATTAAAACCATATTTTCTAATAAAATCTGCTCCTCGTGATTGTTTTAGTAATTTTAAAGTGTAGTCAGGTAAATCATTTTTTCCTAACCATCGCCAAGCAGTATCCATATCATCTGCCTCAGCCGCTGCTTTACTTTCTTCCATATTCATTAATGCTTCATCTGCATGTGCTGCTATCAATTCTGCTCTTACGGCATCCGTTAAATAACTCTTTAATTCCATTATTAAACTCCTATATAAAAATTAAAAAGACATGAGGGATATTGTCTTAGATAATATTACCATGAATAAATTATGAGAAAAAATAATCGTATTTATTTTTCCTAGAGAGTAAGTGTGTTTATATTTCTTATTAAATCAACCATTATTGGTGTTGAATACTTTTTACTAAACCTTCCTTTTCTAAATACTCTTTAGCAACTTGGTAGGCAGGTTTTCCAACGACATCAACGGTATAGTTCATTTGGCTCATTTCTTGTGTGGATACTTTATCTGCTAGTTGGTTTAGTATATCTTCTAGTTCAGGGTATTTTTCAAGTGTTGCTTTTGCTAATAATGGAGCAGCTTGATAGGGTGGGAAAAGCCCTTTATCATCTTCTAACACCTTGAGTTGATAGGTAATGAGTTTGCTATCTGTTGAGAATACTTCGGCAATCTGAATGTTTCCATTTTTAATGGCTTCATAGCGAAGGGCAGGATCCATTGTTTTGACATTAAGGTGTAGCCCATAGCGTTCTTTTAGACCTATATTGCCATCTTTACGATCGTTAAACTCTAAAGAGAAACCAGCAATAGCACTCTTCTGAATATACTTTAAATTAGAAATAGTTGTTAAATGGTTTGTTTTTGCATAGTCTTCTTGTACGGCAAGGGCATAGGTATTTTGGAATTTCATGGGTTTTAAGTACACCAAGTTATCTTGCGCCAAAATTGCTTTTTGAGCATAAGTATAGACTTCATTGGGATTGTTGGATAAGTCTGAGGGTGGATTTTTTAATAACGTTGTAGTGATGGTTCCCGTGTATTCGGGATAAATATCAATACTCCCTGATTTAAGTGCTTCAAATAGAAAACTTGTTTTTCCAAAATTAGGTCTTACTTCTACGGATAGATTGGTTTGATCTTCAATCAATATCTTATACATATTCATCAGAATTTCAGGTTCTGCACCGAGTTTTCCTGCAATGATAAGAGAGGGGCTACTTGATGGGGTTTTTAGTAGAAAGTGTATATTTAAACTAAGTAAGCTAAGGATAAAAGCAATTAATATTGTACGAGGTTTTTTATTTTGTAAGAATCGAATGACACTACTAAAAAGAATAGCGAGTAAGGCAGAGGATATAGCACCAATTAAAATAAGTCCTGAATCACTACGATCAATACCTAATAAGATAAATGAGCCTAACCCACCTGCTCCAATTAAGGCAGCAAGGGTAGCTGTACCAATAATCATGATAGAAGCGGTTCGGATACCTGCCATAAGGATAGGCATAGCTAAGGCTAATTCAAATTTCTTTAGCTTTTCCCATTTATTCATACCAAAGGCAGTTGCTGCTTCTTCTAAATAGGGATCAATTGTGGCTAACCCAGTTAGTGTTCCTTGTAGGATAGGAAAAATGGCATAAATAACCAATGCGACTACAGCAGGCAATGTACCAATACCCAAAAAGGGGATAAAAAGACCGAGTAGGGCTAAGGAAGGAATGGTTTGAAAAATGCCTGTTATCTGTAAACTCCATTCACTGAGTGGTTTGTTCCGTGATAGTAATAAACCAAGTGGTACAGCGATAGTAATGGCAATAATTAAGGAAAGTAAAGAAATCTGTAAATGTTCAAATAGGGCGGTTAGCCATTGAGGATAACGCTCTAAAAAACTTGTTATCAATTGATTCATTACATTTTCCTTTTTTGAATAAAATCACTTACGAAGGTACTGGCAGGCTGATGATGTAATTCTTCTGGGGTACCAATTTGTATGATTTTTCCTGCTTTCATTAAGCAAATTCTATCGGCTAGTTTTAATGCTTCTTCCATATCGTGTGTAACGAATACGGTTGTCATTTGGTATTCTTGATGTAGTGTTTTAATGAGTTCTTGTAACTGTGCTCGACTAATAGGGTCAAGGGCTGAAAAGGGTTCATCCATGAGTAAAACCTTGGGGTTTGCAATAATGGCTCTTAAAATACCCACTCGCTGACGTTCACCACCTGATAATTCATGGGGTAAGCGATGCAGATAATGAGTGGGATTTAACCCAACTTTACTAAGTAATATTTTTGTTTTATTTAGGGTGTCTGTCTTATTCCATTTTTTCATATCAGGAATAAGAGCAATATTTTCTTCTACTGTTAAATTAGGAAATAATGCAATTTGTTGTAAAACATAGCCTGTTTCTAGTCGTAATTCCCTTAAATCAAAGTCTTTTAGACGTTTTCCCTGAAAAAGAATATCACCATCGGTTTGTTCAATAAGACGATTAATCAGTTTGATGGTCGTTGTTTTACCACTACCACTAGGTCCAATTAAGACAAAGAATTCTTGTGCTTTAATCTCAAAGGTTAAGTTTTGTAAGATAGCATTATTTGCCTTATATAAAGAGACATTTTGGTATTTAATCATTAGGTTTCCTATTTGTATTAAACCGTAGGAGATTATCGTTAGGATAAAAACTAAAGGATAGATTGGGCTATTTCTATCTTCTTGATTATAGCGATAATAAATGGTTAAAAAATGGTGGATAGGCTATATGATTAAAATGTAAAAAACTATGAAATATTGAAATAATAATAGTTTAAATTGGATCATTATAGGTTTTTAACTGTCCTAATGTTATAGGTACACTTTATTCTACTTCTCTAAGAATTTATATTTTATCGATAGTTAGCAAAAATTCAGATATCAGACAATACACACTACTTTTCCAAAACTGTTTTTACTCTCTATATATTGATGCGCTTTGTGAATTTCATCTAACTTAAAAATTTTATTAGGATTTGCCATAACATTATACTTATTTATAAAATCGAGCATTTCGTTTAATCTTAAAGAATCAACAATCCCTGAATAAAATGTTGTCAAATATATATCATTCTTGAGTTCTATTATGGGATCAAAATCTTTTAAAAACCACTGTTCTCCAAGTTGTCCCGTACTACAAACAATGCCAAAACGATTAAGATGTTTAATAGAATCCTTAATTGATCGAGGACCTATTAATTCAAGTATTTTGTTAAATTTCTCCTCTGTTTGTAGTATATATCCCTTATCCTCAAAAATTTCATCAAAACCGCTTTTAAGCAATACTTCCCTTTTGGATATATTTTGAGTACTTCCATAGACTTTAATTTTTGGAAATCGTGCCTTTGTCAAGTTACAAAAAGCTATTCCAGTCGCACTACTTGCTCCTCTAACTAATATCTTATCTTCTTCTATTATTCTAAGATTTATAAAAGAACCATAAGCTGTATAGTAAGTTTCAGGTATGGCAGCTAATAACTCCCATGATAAATTACTTTCTATTGGATAAATTTGTTCATTAGGAAGTAGCACATACTCTGCATAACTTCCATCAAACGCTCTCCCCATTTCCCCCATTATTGATACTATTTTTGTTCCTATTTCAAACTTTTCGCTCTGCTCCACAATGCCAACACATTCAATCCCTAGTATTCGTGGAAATTTAACATCAGGGGAATATCCTTTTCTTGTAAAAATTTCAGATCGATTTATTCCAAATCCTTTTACTTTTATTAAAGACCAACCTTTTTTAAATTTTGGTTTTGGAACTTCCTGATATATCAGCTTATCTGTTCCTCCAGCTTCATAAATGACTACTGCTTTCATTTTTTTATTTCCTTAATTTCCATTAATTTTGTACAAAATTATTACTTGGATTCTGTCTTAATCTTTTTAGAAAAAGGGAATATCTTATAAGATTTGATTGATATTGTAAACCTTGTGATATAAGGCTCTTCTAGCATTCTAAAAGATATTGCTTCGCTTGTCTAGTAACTAGAATTTTTATTATTTAAATGATCAAATAAAATATTAATGAATAAAATCAATTGGTTAAAAATATTAAATATTTTTAATTAAGATGGTATCTTTGCTATAAAGACACCATCTTTGGTAGCGACTATTTATTTGGGTGATACCATTTCTTCAGGTTTTACCAAATTATCAAACTGCTCGGCAGTGAGTAAATTCAGTGCAATAGCCGTTTCTTTGAGCGACTGATTATTTTTATAAGCCGTTTTAGCAATTTTGGCGGCATTTTCATAACCGATATGGCGGTTAAGTGCTGTTACTAACATTAATGAGTGATGAAGAAAATAATCAATTTTTTCTTTAACCGGTTCAATGCCTACCGCACAATTATCATTAAAGCTATTGCACGCATCACCCAATAAACGGATAGACTGTAAAAGATTATAAGCAATGACTGGCATATAAACATTAAGCTCAAAATTACCAGAAGCACCTGCCACACCAATTGTTGTATCATTCCCCATCACTTGGCAATAGACCATCGTCATTGCTTCACATTGGGTAGGATTGACTTTGCCCGGCATAATAGAAGAGCCGGGTTCATTTTCAGGGATTGTGATTTCACCTAAGCCACAACGAGGCCCACTGGATAACCAGCGAATATCATTGGCAATTTTATTTAAACTAACCGCTAATGTGCGTAAAGCACCTGATGCAAAAACGCAAGCATCACGACCAGCAAGGGCTTCAAATTTATTGGGAGCAGTCACAAAGGGTAAGCCAGAAAGAGAAGCTAAGTTTTCAGCGGCTTTAACGGCATAGTCTGGGTGGCTATTAAGACCTGTTCCTACTGCTGTACCACCTAATGGCAATTCATATAAACCTTTTAATGCATCTTGAATACGTACTAAACTATGGTCTAATTGGCTCACATAACCAGAAAATTCTTGCCCTAGCGTGAGAGGAGTGGCATCTTGAAGATGCGTACGACCAATTTTAACTATATCTTTAAACTGTTCTGCTTTTTGGGCTAATGTATTTCTGAGAGTGGTAACAGCAGGGATTAGTAAGCGGTTGATTTCGATAGCCGCAGCGACATGAATAGCGGTTGGAAAGGAATCATTGGTTGATTGAGCATGATTGACATGATCGTTAGGGTGGATCGGTTGATAGGCTGCTAAACCTGTTCCTGCAATTTCATTGGCACGGTTGGCAATCACTTCATTCATATTCATATTAGATTGTGTACCAGAGCCTGTCTGCCATACGACAAGAGGAAATTGTTGATCAAATTTACCCGCAAGTACATCATCAGCGGCTTGAATAATTAATTCTGCTTGTTCTGGTTTGATGCGTGATAAAGAGGCATTAGTTTTGGCTGCTGCCTTTTTAACCAGCGCCATTGCATGAATAAGGGGAAGAGGAAGTGTTTCACCCCCAATTTTAAAGTTCATTTTACTGCGTTGAGTTTGTGCGCCCCAGTATGCCTCACTGGGTACTTCTACATTACCCATTGTGTCGTGTTCTATACGAGTTACTGACATAAAATTACTCCTAACTATATTCTAAATAAAAATAAGAATTATTAACAAATTAATAGCACTATACCAGAAAAAGAGAAAATGGATGAGCAAAATCAATCTATTTAATAGGGTTATAGCGAGATTTTTAGGAAATATAATGTACTTTTATGGTATCAATTTTTAAAATGAGATGATGCAGAAGAGAGCTTAAACAGATAATTATTTCCCAATTGCTTATCAAAAAATCAATAAATAATAGTATTAAGTTGCTTAAATTAATGCTGGTTATATCTAAAAACTAATTGTCTTATTCATAAAGTTAAGTCGTTATTTAAAAGGAATTTATTATTATTTTAGCGAAATGATGAGAATAGTTATCACTAACAAACCATAGGTTTTACAAGATACCCGCTCAGGTTTCTACTTAAATTCCAGTATGATGTAGGCATTTCGTTTTTACTGACTTTATTGAGAATATTTATTTATGGCTACGATTATTAAAGAAAGTGATTTGGTTCAATCAATTGCTGATGCAGTACAATTCATTAGTTATTATCACCCACAAGACTATATTCAACATCTTGCGCGTGCTTATGAAAAAGAGCAAAATCCTGCCGCTAAAGATGCCATTGCCCAAATTTTAACTAACTCTCGTATGTGTGCAGAGGGGCATCGTCCGATTTGTCAAGACACAGGAATTGTGAATGTATTTTTAAAAATAGGCACGGATGTTAAATTAGAATTAACATCAACATTGCAAGAAGCCTGTGATGAGGGGGTGCGTCAAGGTTATCTTAATCCTGATAATAAATTGCGTGCCTCTGTTTTAACGGATCCTATTTTTGAACGTAAAAATACCCGTGATAACACACCCTGTGTACTATCGGTAGAATTAGTTCCTGGCAATACTATTGATGTACAAGTGGCTGCTAAAGGGGGTGGTTCTGAAAATAAAACAAAATTTGCCATGTTAAATCCAAGTGATAGTATTGTGGATTGGGTATTAAAAATGGTTCCTCAAATGGGGGCAGGTTGGTGTCCTCCGGGTATGTTGGGTATTGGTATTGGGGGAACGGCTGAAAAAGCGATGCTGATGGCTAAGCAATCCCTAATGGAAGATATTAATATGTACGAGTTACTTGCTCGTGGCCCTCAAAATAAAGTGGAAGAATTACGTATTGAACTCTATGAGAAAGTTAATGCCTTAGGGATTGGTGCGCAAGGTTTAGGTGGTTTGACAACTGTGTTAGATGTTAAGATTAATACTTACCCAACACACGCTGCTTCTAAGCCGATTGCTATGATTCCAAACTGTGCGGCAACTCGTCATGTGCATTTTGTCCTTGATGGTAGTGGTGTGGCAGATTTACCCATTCCTTCATTAGATGCTTGGCCTAAAGTACAATGGGCGCCTGACTACAATCAATCTAAACAAGTTAATTTAGATACGTTAACGAAAGAAGAAGTGGCAAGCTGGAAACCCGGTCAAACGCTATTACTCAACGGTAAAATGCTAACAGGGCGTGATGCTGCACATAAGCGTATTCAAGATATGCTTGCTAAAGGTGAGCCACTTCCTGTCGATTTTAAAAATCGTGTCATTTATTATGTAGGGCCTGTCGATCCTGTGCGTGATGAGGTTGTAGGCCCTGCTGGTCCAACAACAGCAACCCGTATGGATAAGTTTACTGAAATGATGTTGGCAAATACAGGGCTTATTGCCATGATTGGTAAAGCAGAGCGTGGGCCTGTTGCTATTGAGGCGATTCAAAAACATCAATCTGCTTATTTAATGGCGGTTGGTGGTTCTGCTTATTTGGTGTCTAAGGCGATTCGTTCTGCTAAAGTTGTCGGTTTTGAAGATTTAGGAATGGAAGCGATTTATGAATTTGAGGTAAAAGATATGCCAGTAACCGTAGCCGTAGATGCATCGGGTACTTCTGTTCATACAACGGGTCCAGAGAAATGGCAAAAAATTATTCGCCAAAATATTAAAAAATAGAAATTAATTAAGTTTCTTTATAAAAATAAACAGTCATATATCAAAGGTATATGGCTGTTTTTTTGTCTCATTCTCAACGATTTTTAGTCAATAGGTATATGATTTGTCAAAATGATGGTAACTTCGTGAAACTACTAGTTGCACTTTATACTAAACTGCGTTATAACATTTCTATACATTATTTATTTTTAGAAAGAAAGATTATGAAGAAAACATCCACTATTTTAGTTGCCTCTCTTTTGATGGTTTTTGCTGGTACTGCTCATGCTGCTAATACTTTGGTGTACTGTTCTGAGGGAAGTCCTGCAGGTTTTGATTCTGCTCAATATACGGCAGGTACAGATTTTGATGCAAGTGCAAATAATATCTTTAATACGCTTTTACAGTTTCCTCGTGGTGAAACAAAGGCTGCTCCGGGCTTAGCAGAAAGTTTTGATGTATCTGATGATGGTTTAGTTTATACCTTTCATCTACGAAAAGGGGTGAAGTGGCATACAACACGTTATTTTAAACCTACTCGAGATTTTAATGCTGATGATGTTGTCTTTACTTTTGATCGTTTAGCCAATAAAGAAAATCCTTTTAATAAAGCCTATCCTGTTGAATTCCCTTATTTTACCGATATGGGGCTAGATAAGAATATTAAGCGTGTTGAAAAGATTGATGATTATACAGTGAAATTTACACTGAATAAAAATGATGCGTCATTTACACAAACAATCGCTATGCCTATGGTGGGTTCTATTTACTCAAAAGAATATGCGGATAAATTATTAGCAGATGGTAAAGCTGCAATGATTAATCAGCAACCTGTAGGGACTGGGCCTTTTATTTTTGAGCGTTATCAGAAAGATGCCGTTATTCGTTATAAAGCAAATAAAGAGTATTGGGATAAATCAGATATGCCACTTGTGGATAATCTTATTTTTGCCATTACAAAAGATGCTTCTGTTCGTTATCAAAAAGTAAAAGCAGGTGAGTGTCATGTGATGTCCTATCCTTTACCGGCAGATGTAGAGAATATGAAAAAAGATAAAGGGATTAATGTATTAACGATCCCTGGTTTTAATGTAGGTATGATTTACTACAATACTGAAAAAACACCTTTTGATAAAGTAGATGTTCGTGTTGCATTGGATACCGCTATCAATAAACAAGCAATTATTGATGCTGTTTATGGTGGTCAAGGTCAATTAGCCCCGAATCCTATGCCTCCTACTCAATGGTCTTTTAATAAAGAGATTAAAGTCCGTGATTATGATCCTGAAAAAGCGAAAGAATTATTAGCTAAAGCAGGTTTTCCTGATGGCTTTGAGGCAACCTTATGGTCACTACCTGTACAACGTCCTTATAACCCTAATGGTCGTCTAATGGCTGAATTAGTACAAGCAGACTGGGCAAAAATTGGTGTTAAGGTAAATATCACAACGTTTGAATGGGCAGAATATCTTAAACGTGCTAAAGCGGGTGAACACCAAATGGTAATGGCAGGCTGGACAGGCGATAATGGTGACCCAGATAACTGGTTAGGCAACTTATTTGGTTGTGAAGCCGTTGGTGGTAGCAATTATTCACGTTATTGTTATGAGCCTTTCCAAAAATTACTAACAGAAGCACGCCAAATTAGTGATGTTGCTGAGCGAACCAAATTATATGAACAAGCACAAGTGGTTTTCCATGAGCAAATGCCGGGTTCTCCTGTGGGAACATCTATTGTGAATGTACCGACAACCAGTAATGTGGAAGGATTTAAAGTAAGTCCATTAGGTGCATTTCAATTTACAGGTGTTAGTGTAAAATAGGATCGATGAGTAGTAAGTGTATAAAAGGGTGGGGTGATCTCCACTCTTTTGTCATTTATGTCAATAATTATTGGTAGTATTGAATGAAATTCAAATAGGGAAACCTAGGTCTGTATCACTACATTTATTACCAAACAGACGGGAAGAGTAAAATGTTTTTATTTTTGCTAAAAAGAGTCGTTGCCCTTATTCCTACTTTATTAGGGGTTACGCTCTTAACTTTTTTATTACTACACCTAATTCCAGGTGATCCAGTACAAATCATGATGGGCGAACGCTCTAATGATCCAGAAATTTATGCCAGTATTGTTAAGCGCTTGGGTTTAGATCAACCGCTTTATATTCAATATTGGGAATATTTAAAAGGTTTATTACAGGGTGATTTAGGTAAGTCTTTTGTGACTAATACCAGTGTATGGGAAGAGTTTAAAGCACTTTTTCCTGCTACCTTAGAGTTGGGCATTATGGCGCTTTTATTTGGTAGTATTTTTGGTATTTTATTAGGGGTATTGGCAGCAGTTAAAAGAGGTTCAATCTTTGATCATGGTGTGATGGGTTTATCACTAACAGGATATTCTATGCCTATTTTCTGGTGGGGTTTAATGTTAATTATGCTTTTCTCCAGTGTATTGGGTTGGACACCTGTATCAGGACGGATTAGCCTTTTTTATGATATTGAACCGCATACAGGATTTATGCTGATTGATAGCTTAATTGCACAATGGGAAGATCCAGAATTTAATCAAGGGGCTTTTTTAAGTGCTTTACATCATTTGATTTTACCTACTATTGTGTTGGGAACGATTCCATTGGCTGTTATTTCGCGTATGACTCGCTCTTCAATGTTAGAAGTAATGGGTGAAGATTATGTACGCACCGCAAAAGCAAAAGGTTTATCACCTCGCCGTGTTATTTTTATTCATACTTTACGTAATGCCTTGATTGCGGTTGTTACAGTGATTGGCTTACAAATAGGGGTATTAATTGGTGGTGCGGTATTAACCGAAACCATTTTTTCGTGGCCCGGAATTGGAAAATGGTTAGTGGATTCTATTTTTAGACGCGATTACCCCGTTGTACAGAATGGTTTATTAATTGTGGCAACGCTAGTAATTTTGGTTAATTTATTAGTGGATGTGGTTTACGGTTTAGTAAATCCTCGTATCCGACACGCTCGTTAAGGAAGTATGATGAGTACAGAAAATATGATTTTAGTGGAGGATCGTGTGAGAGAAATTAAATATCCTTCACCACTTAAAGAATTTATCACCCACTTTATGCACAATAAAGGAGCAGTGATAGGACTTATTTTTTTACTATTGATGGTGTCCTGTACGATTTTTGCCCCTTATATTGCACCACATGATCCCATCGTTCAATACCGTGAGCATATGCTACAGCCACCTGTTTGGCAAGAGGGGGGATCTTGGACATTTATACTTGGTACAGATGAGGCAGGGCGAGATATTCTTTCTCGTATTATTTATGGAGCAAGGCTTTCTTTATTTATTGGTATCTGTGCGGTGCTTATTACTTTATTACCAGGTATTTTTCTAGGCTTATTGGCAGGTTTTTATCCTAAAGGTATTGGTCGGGTGATTATGCGAAGTGCGGATATTATGATTGCACTACCTTCGGTATTACTTGCTATTGCGATTATGGCGATTTTAGGCCCTGGTATTATGAATGCAATGATCGCTATTGCGGTGGTAGGGTTGCCTGCTTATATTCGTTTAGTCCGTGGCTCTGTGATGAGTGAGTTAAGTAAAGATTATGTTGTGGCTTCTCGTGTCGCTGGTGCAGGGATATGGCGATTAATGTTTGTTACTGTTTTACCAAACTGTATGGCACCTATTATTGTACAGGCGACATTAGGTTTCTCTTCTGCTATTTTGGATATTGCTGCATTGGGGTTCTTGGGACTCGGTGTACAACCACCTGCTCCTGAGTGGGGAACAATGTTAGCAACAGCACGTGATTATATTTCAAGTGCATGGTGGGTAGTTACTTTTCCGGGATTAGCTATTTTATTAACCGTGCTTGCAATTAATCTGATGGGTGATGGTTTACGTGATGCCCTAGATCCCAAACTAAAACAAGCAGCATAGGGAGAGAGAAGATGAGTTTATTATCTATTGAAAATTTATCTGTACGTTTTGGTACAAAAGAAAACCCCTTTTATGCGGTAGATAGCCTAAGTATTGAAGTAAAAGAAGGTGAAATTCTAGGTATTGTTGGCGAGTCAGGCTCTGGAAAATCGGTAACAATGATGGCTCTGATGGGATTACTAGATGGGCAAGGACATATCACTGCTGATAAGTTAGTATTTGATGGTAAGGATATGCTAACACTGACACCGAAAGAGCGCCGTCAGATTATTGGTAAAGATATATCAATGATTTTCCAAGATCCAATGACGGCTTTAAATCCTAGTTTTACAGTAGGTTTTCAGATTGAGGAAGTCCTTAAAATTCATAAAGGACTGAAAGGGAAAGCACTTCGTCAGCGAGCGATTGAGTTAATGAAAATTGTTGAAATCCCTGAACCTGAGTCTCGTTTATCTGCGTATCCCCATCAATTATCAGGTGGTATGAGTCAGCGTGTTGCGATAGCAATGGCAATTGCTTGTGAACCTAAATTATTAATTGCAGATGAGCCAACTACAGCATTAGATGTTACCATTCAGGCACAAATTATGGATTTATTAGTAAGTTTACAAAAACAAAATAATATGGCACTTATTATGATTACACATGATTTAGCAGTTGTGACTGAAGTTGCTCATAATGTTTGTGTGATGTATGCAGGGCAAGAGGTTGAATTAGGTCATATTCCAGAGATTTTTTATCAACCAGCTCATCCTTATACAGAAGCATTATTAGCCGCTGTACCTGAATCCAGTCAGGGTGAAAAAAGACTTAAAACCTTACCGGGGATTGTCCCGGGAAAATATGATCGACCCAAAGGTTGCTTATTATCACCAAGGTGTCCTTATGTTGAAGATACCTGTCGTCAGCAGCGTATTGCATTAGTTGATTATCAAGAACGTTCTGTCCGTTGTATTAAACCCCTAATGGCACTGGAGAAAGCACATGGATAATAAAGTAGTATTAAGTGTGCGTGATTTAGCGCGTCATTATGATGTATCAAAAGGATTGTTTAAATCTAAAGCAACAGTCAAAGCGTTAAATGGTATTTCCTTTGATTTATCAGCGGGAAAAACATTGGCAATTGTTGGTGAGTCAGGTTCTGGTAAATCGACACTTGCAAGACAATTAACCTTGATTGAAGAGCCGAGTAGAGGGCAACTATTTTTAGATGGTGAGCAAGTTAATTATCGTGATAAAACACAAATTAAAGCCTTACGTCAAAAAGTACAAATGGTTTTTCAAAACCCATATGGTTCGTTAAATCCTAGACGGAAAATAGGCGATCAGTTAGCCGAACCTTTAATCATCAATACGTCTTTAAATGCACAGGAACGTAAGCAGAAGATTGATGAGATGATGCAAATAGTGGGGTTACGTCCAGAACATTACTATCGTTATCCGCATATGTTCTCTGGAGGACAGCGGCAACGTATTGCTATTGCAAGGGCAATGATTCTTAACCCTAAAATAGTCATTGCAGATGAACCTACTTCTGCCCTTGATGTTTCTATTCAAGCACAGGTACTAAATCTGTTTATGGATTTACAAGAACAGCTTAAAACTGCCTATGTCTTTATTTCACATAACCTTGCTGTTGTTGAACATATGGCAGATGATGTGTTGGTAATGTATTTGGGTAAAGCAGTTGAAATCAGTAAAAAGTCGGTGTTATATGCAAAACCATTACATCCTTATACGCGTGCTTTATTATCGGCTACCCCTACGATTCACCCTGAAAAACGGTATCAGAAAATTATGATTAAAGGGGAATTACCATCTCCTATTAATCCGCCATTGGGCTGTGCCTTTCATAAACGATGTCCCCATGCTATTGAGCGATGTCACCAAGAAGAGCCAGTATTACGTGAAGTGGACGGGCGACAAGTGGCTTGTCATCTAGCAGAAGATTTTGTGTGATATATCATATTTTGTGATGAATATCATATAGAAAGTTAAAGGGGATATAGCAATATATCCCCTTATGTTTGATGATGTACGTTAGGATAAAGACTAGGTAAACAGCATATTTTGTGTATATTTTTCTTTAAAAGATAAACTATACGAATGAATACTGTTTAGAATTATCCCTCTTGACTTCTATTTTCAGCAGACCATTTCTTACGATTAGCACGGCGACGTGTACGGTATCGGCGTTTTCGTTGAGGGGAGCTTTTAGGGGTAGCACTATCTTGTTCCTCTATAGGTGATGCGATATTATTTTCAGTACTTATGGTACTGGCTACTTTAGTCCGTGAACGAGATGATTTTTGCTGTGCTTTTTGGGCGGCTTCTTGAATCATCACGGCTTTTTCACTATCTGAGGCATTAGCTAAATCCATCCACCACTGGGCTAATACACTATCAAATTCATGACAAGCTGCACGAATTTGTAGGAAATCACAAGCAGCACGGAAATAAGGTTGTCCTATCATACGCCAGATAAAGCGAGGGGTTATCTTAGTAAAGCGAGGTTGCATTAACCATATTTCGCGCATCTCTGCACTATGGCGTTTTTGGAGAGAGAGTCGTTGTACCTGTTCATCTAATACACGATTGACGGCATGGACTAGTGCTGGAACTGGAGGAGTATTTCCTCGTTGTATTTCTTCTTTCTGGTAGGCTTGAACAAGCGGCCATAGCAGGGCAGCATATAAGAAACTGGCACTAACGTGTTTATTATGACGAATACGTTGATCCGTACGGTCTAGTGTTACCTCGATAAGTTTTAAACTTCCTTCTTGTTGAAGCACTAAATCTAATAAAGGTAGAATGCCTTGATGAAGCCCCTCTGCACGTAATTGTTTAAGACAGGTTAAAGCATTACCACACGTCAGTAATTTAAACGTTTCATCAAAAAGGCGAGAATCAGGGACATTAGAAATTAAATGGGCTAATGGTTTGATAGGGTGCTGAGTATTTTTTTCTATCTTGGCATCTAATTTTGCAGCAAACCGAATAGCTCTTAGCATACGGACAGGATCTTCACGATAACGGGTTTCAGCATCACCAATCATTCTGACAAGGCGCTTGCGTAAATCAGCAACCCCATTGTGGTAATCAATAACTTCCTGTTTAATAGGGTCATAATAGAGGGCATTTAGCGTAAAATCACGGCGAGCCGCATCACTTTTGAGATCACCAAAAATATTATCATTCAGAATACGCCCTTGTTCATCGGTGATTTGATTACCTGCTGCTCGGAATGTAGAGGTTTCAATAATTTCAGATCCGAATACAACGTGAACTAACCGAAAGCGGCGACCAATAATTCTAGCTCGTCTAAAAAGTGCACGAACTTTTTCGGGGGTAGCGCTAGTAGCAACATCAAAATCTTTGGGTTCATGCCCTAAGATTAAATCACGTACAGCACCACCTACAATATAGGCTTGATACCCCTTTTTTTGTAAAACCTCACATACTTTAATGGCATTACGGGAGACAAGTCGTATATCAATACCATGTTCCTCTTTTGTGTAAATACGCGGTGTGGTATGTTGTTTAGGTTTAAAGAGTTTGCTAACGTATTTGGTAATTGTTTTTGTAAACATAATCTTTATTGAAATAAATCTAAAATTGTCCAAACTTTCGCTTGTGCAACCTCACGAAGTTTCGTATGTGGATTGGTTGCAATAGGGTGGCTTACCCGTTCTAATAAAGGTAAATCATTAATAGAGTCACTATAAAAGAAACTTTGCTCAAAATCATCAAAACGCAATCCTAGAGAGGATAACCACTCTTGAACACGTGTAATTTTGCCCTCTTTATAACTGGCAACACCCGTGTACTTTCCTGTGAATTGCCCCTTAATAATTTCAGGTTGTGTACCAATAATATGCTCAAAAGCAAATGCCCGTCCAATTGGTGTAATTACCCATGAATTAGTTGCACTAACTAAGCAACATAAATCTCCGTTGCGTAAATGTTTACCGACAAGTTCGATTGCTTGAGGAAGGATATGAGGGCGGATAACTTCTTGCATATATTGTTCATGGTATTTGGCTAAATCAACAATAGGATGCAATGTTAGAAAACTCAACATAAAAAGATTGGCTTCTTCGGCGGTAAGTGTTCCTGCTTCATATTTGGCATAAATTTCTTGATTACGGCGTTTTACCTCTTGAGGATCGCCAGCAAGTCCATGACGAGCAAGGAATTCAAGCCACTCATGATCACTATCAATAGGTAATAAGGTATTATCAAGGTCAAATAAGGCAAGTGTTTTTGTACTCATTGAAAAATTTCCTGTGATTTAATAAAGTTCTTGATTAAGGGAATAGTAATAGGGCGTTTTTGGCTAAGTGAGTATTCATCAAGTGCTTCAAGTAAGGCAAAAAGTGTACGCATATCTCTTGGACAATACGTAAAAATCCACTGTAGTACATCATCACTTAGTGTAAACCCTTTTTCATCAGCACGTTTTTTTAAGGCATTTTTACTATCTTCATCATTTAAGGTATGTAAAGCGTAAACCATTCCCCAACCAAGACGATTGCGTAAATCTTCCCTCATTTGCATCTGTAGGGGAGGGAGATTACCCGTACTTACAATGGTAAAGGCATTATCCTTTGCTTTTCTGGCCTGCCATTCATTGTAAAGATTAAATAAAACCTCTTTTTGCTCATCAGAAAAATCTTGTACATCATCAATTAATACATAATCCCCAGCCATTATGGGGGGTATATCATGTTGTTGGTGAGGAAATGAAGTCGATGTAAAGAGGTGGGTATGTTCAGTCATTAGGGAATGTAAAAGGTGAGATTTACCAGAACCTACCCCCCCCCAAAGATAAACAGCTTGTCCTGCGGATAGGTTTTGTAGGATAAAAACGACCTCTTGATTTTCCCCTAGGACAAAATTGTCAAAGCTAGGGTTAGGCTTAATAAGTAAAGAGGTTAAAAATAATTGTTCTTTCATGGAAAATAGCAACGAATTTTTTCTATTCAGCGTAAAATTATACTTTCTTATTGAATGGTTTATATCAGAAATCATTCAGATTAAAATTTTCGTCATTTATGTATGCCATTATATACGATTTACAAGCGTAATAGGATGAATAATGAATGGGTAAAAAAGGCATAAATGACGTTTAATAGGTTACTTTATCTATTTTAGGCGGATTCCATGACAACAAATGAAAAAAATTCTCTCACTTATCGTGATGCCGGTGTTGATATTGATGCAGGCGATGCATTAGTAGATCGCATTAAACCTTTGGCTGCCAAAACATTACGTGAAGGGGTGATGGCAGGTATTGGTGGCTTTGGTGCTTTATTTGAAGTGCCTAAAAAATTTAAAGAGCCTGTGCTTGTGTCTGGTACAGATGGTGTAGGAACTAAACTTCGCCTCGCTTTTGAGTGGAATCGCCATGATACAGTAGGTATTGACTTAGTGGCAATGAGTGTTAATGATATTCTAGTACAAGGGGCAGAACCTCTATTTTTCTTAGATTATTTTGCTTGTGGTAAATTAAGTGTTGATACTGCAGCTGCTGTTGTAGGAGGAATCGCTAAAGGATGTGAACAGTCTGGGTGTGCCTTGATTGGTGGTGAAACGGCAGAAATGCCGGGGATGTACCCAGATGGTGAATATGATTTAGCAGGGTTTGCTGTTGGTGCAGTAGATAAGTCCAAAATCATTGATGGTAAATCTATTAAAGTAGGGGATAAAATTATTGGTTTGGCCTCTAGTGGTGCACATTCTAATGGATATTCACTTATCCGCAAAATTATTGAACGTGCAGGGGCAAAACCGACAGATGATTTTCATGGTCAGCCACTTGTCGATGTGGTGATGGCTCCAACTCGCCTTTATGTAAAACCTGTTTTAGCTGCTTTAGCAAAGCATGGTGAATCTATCAAAGGGTTAGCCCATATTACAGGAGGGGGGTTATTAGATAATGTTCCTCGTATTTTACAAAAAGGATTAACCGCCCAAATTCAACAATCTGCATGGACATTCCCCCCGCTTTTCCAATGGTTACAAGAGCAGGGTAATGTGGCTCAAGAAGAAATGTACCGTGTCTTTAATTGTGGTATTGGTATGGTAATTGTGGTAGATGCTGAACAAGAAGCAGCGATTACACAAACCTTTAAAGAACTGGGTGAAACAGTCTATGCACTAGGTGAAATTGTTGCTCAACAAGAGGGGCAAGCCCAAACCGTAGTCGTGTAGAGATGTTATATAGGGAGTATTTTTTATTCCCTAATAATGGGATTTAAAGACTGTATTCAGTAGTGAGTACAGTCTTTTTTGTATAGTTATCTTATCTGTATTTTTAGGGATATGAAATATATTTAACTGTACTTGTACTTTAATTTGATAACTGAAGTATTTGCTTAACGGTTGTTAAGACTTGCTGTGGTACATTTTTATCAAAACAGTCAATAATTGTGCGTTCAGGTTGGCTCCGTAGCCATGTGATTTGTCGTTTTGCCAGTTGGCGTGTGGCAGCAATACCTTGTTCAATTGCTTTATCTATACTCACTTCACCGGTGAGGTGGTGCCATAGTTGGCGATAACCCACACAGCGAATAGAGGGTAAATCAGTATGTAAATCCCCTCGTTGATAAAGTGTCCGTACCTCTTCTAAAAAACCACTATCCATCATTTGTATAAAACGTTGTGCAATGCGTTGATGTAGCTGTGTTCTATCATTAGGCTCTAAACTAATCGTATGAAAATGATAGGGGCTTTGTGTAGGTTTTTGTTCGGCAAAGAGGGCAGAGAGGGGTTTACCTGTAAGAGTTATCACTTCTAACGCTCGTTGAATACGCTGACTATCATTAGGTGCTAGTCGCTCTGCGGTTTGAGGGTCTAATTGGTGTAACTTTTGATGCATAAAAGCCCAACCTTTTTCAAGTGCTTCTTGTTCTAATGTAGTACGCAAAGTATTATTAGCAGAGGGTAGGTCATGTAAACCATCACGTAGTGTTTTGTAGTACATCATTGTACCGCCTGCTAAGATAGGGATTTTGCCTCTGGTTTGAATGTCTTGTATAAGGCGTAGGGTATCTTGATAGAAATCGGCGGCACTATAGCTCTCTAAAGGATCACGAATATCTAATAAATGCTGTGGAACGCTTTGTTGTTCTTCTCGGCTAGGTTTGGCTGTACCAATATCCATATTTCGATAAATAGTGGCTGAATCAACATTAATTACCTCTATGGGTAAATGCTCTGCTAAAGTCAGTACAGAGGCTGATTTACCTGCGGCGGTAGGCCCAGCGATACAAATAATGGTTGGCTTATTCATTATTATTGTCCACGCATAAAAAGTTTATCCAAATCGGCTAATGACCAAGTAAACCAAGTAGGGCGACCATGGTTACACTGATTGGCTCTTTCAGTTTGTTCCATTTGACGTAAAAGTGCATTCATTTCAGCTAGGCTAAGTAAGCGGTTTGCTCTCACGGAACCGTGACATGCCATGGTAGCGAGTAGCTCATTACGCTGTTCTGTCATCAGATGAGAAATACCAATATTTTCTAAATCATTTAGGATACGTCTGACCATTGTTTCAATATCCCCTTTGGCTAATAAACTGGGGACAGCACGGACAGCAATAGATTTTGGCCCAGAAGAGCTTAATGAAAGACCAATTGCCTCCAGTGTTTCTTTATGTTCTTCTAAAAGTGCAACCTGCTTTTCTGATGTATGAAAAACAACAGGAACAAGTAATTCTTGTGTGATGATGTGTTGTTGATCCGCTAGTGATTTTAATTGTTCATAGACAATACGTTCGTGTGCAGCGTGCATATCAACAAGGATAAGTCCCTCTTTATTTTGTGCCAATATATAAATGCCATGTAATTGACCAATTGCCATACCAAGTGGAAAGTCTTCTTCCTCTGATGTTTGGCTAGGTTGGGGATTGTCCGAAATAGTTTGTGGAGAGTGAATATCCAAAGGGGCGTAGGCTTTTTGCCATACTTCCTGACGAGGGGCTAAGTTTAATGGTGTTTGTTGCTTATAGGGGAAAGCAGGTTTTGCACCGACAAAAGGATTGGCTTGATTATTAATAGATTGCCCTGTTGATAGTCCTTCTTGGTTTACTAAAGCAGAAGAATTCACCCTATCTGTTTCTACTGTGTGGATATGAGCGTTCTCTTCATCTGATGTCTTTTCTTGGTGAACTGCACCTTGTCCACCCAAACGAGCGAGTGCTGTTGCAATACATTGTTGAATAAAACGATGAATAGCACCACTATCACGAAAGCGGATTTCGCTTTTGGCAGGGTGAACATTAACATCAACAAGACTGGGTTCAATGGATAAGAATAAGACATAGGCGGGTTGTCGATCGCCATGTAATACATCATTGTAAGCACTACGGATAGCGTGTGTTACCGTACGATCACGGACGAAGCGACCATTCACATAAAGATATTGCTTATCTGCTCTTGATCTGGCAGCACTGGGTTGTACGGTTAATCCGTGTAAATGACATATAGAGGTACTACCTTCTACCTCAAGCCCTGCACTTATAAATTCAGCACCTAGTACATCACGGATACGTTGAATTGTTTCGGTGGCTTGCCATTGTTTATAGGGTTTGTCATTATGAAAGATTCTAAAACTGATATGAGGGTAGGCAAGGGCAATACGCTCTACCATATCAATACAATGAGAAAATTCTGTTTGTTCTGTTTTTAAAAATTTACGTCTGGCTGGAATTTCATCAAAAATTTGCTTAACATCGACAACCGTACCTTGTGAACCTGAAGAGGGTTCTATGACACCATGTGATCCATCTATCATCCATGCGTGTTTTTGGTTGGCAGTGCGTGAACTAAGTGTGAGATGAGAAACAGAGGCGATAGAAGCAAGAGCCTCTCCACGAAAACCCATTGAACGGACTGATTCTAGTTCGGATAGGGAACGAACCTTACTGGTTGCATGTCGTGTTAAGGCAAGTGCTAGTTCTTCTTTGGGAATGCCTGAGCCATTATCAATCACACATAAACGGCGAATACCTCCCCCATCTAAGCGTAATTCTATTTGTGTTGCTCCTGCATCAATAGCATTTTCAACTAATTCTTTAAGTACCGAAGCAGGGCGTTCAATAACTTCACCTGCAGCGATTTGACTAATTAATTGATCGGGAAGTAAGTGAATATGGCGGCGTTCAGACATAACAACATAAGAAGAAAATAAGGTGATTTTTTATTGTAACTCAAGTGGGTTTGAATTAGGAATTTTTGTGAGTGAATGGAATAGGGAGGGTTAAAAAATTATTTTAAATATAACAATGTTCTTATGATAAATTGCTATTTATAAAAGTCCTACAAAATGCTTTGTAAGTTGTTTGAATAGTTCTTCTGCTTTGCTATAAAAAATCGCTTTGTTATCAAGCATTTTTACGGATTTTTAGAAGAATAATTTTATGATTTTTATAAAAAAGGATTGAATCTTTTAAGTATAAAGTAATAGTTATAAAAACACTGTAAATAGAGTAGAAGTTGTTCAAGCAGTTGCTTGCTCGGTTTGCAAAACTCGCTTCGTCAATCATTATTTCTCAGTGCTTTTAAAAAATACGGTTATTATTTTGTATATAAAACTAGTTTAAATACAAAATATCTTTAAATCTAATCAGCCATTATTAACGGCTAGCAAGAGGAGGATTCGTGGCAATATAGCTATCTAATCCAGATAATATGGCACGCGCAATGGTGTTATGGTTACCCGTATTGCGTAAGAAAGTCTCTTCTTGTTTGTTAGAGATAAAGGCAACTTCTACCAAAATAGAGGGAATATCAGGGGCTTTAAGCACAGCAAAACCAGCTTGTTCTACACGGCGACTTTGTAAACCATTCACTCTACCAAGTGAGTCTAATACTCGATGACCAATTTTGAGTGCTTCATTGATTTGTGCTGTTGTTGACATATCAAGTAATACACTAGCCGTATTACGATCATGTGCACCAATATCTAAACCACCAATTAAGTCAGCTTCATTTTCTTTATTGGCTAACCAACGAGCTGCTGCACTTGATGCTCCCTTACGAGAGAGGGCAAAAACAGATGTTCCCCTTGCGGATGGATTGGTAAAAGCATCCGCATGAATAGAGATAAAAATATCAGCTTTCACTCGGCGTGCTTTTTGTACGCGTACTTGTAAAGGGACAAAGAAATCAGCATCACGCGTCATATAAGCACGCATATTAGACCGTGCATTAATTGCATCTCGTAATTTACGACCAATAGAGAGTACAACATCTTTTTCTTTTGTACCTCTTGATCCAATCGCCCCTGGATCTTCACCTCCATGGCCGGGATCTATCGCTACTAGAATAGGACGTTTCTTTCCTTTAGTATTGCCTGTATTATTGGTTACAACAGCAGGTGCTTTAGGTGCAATTTGTCCTTGTACTTTAGGGGCTGCGGTGGTTGGTCGATTATGATTTAGCTGATTAAGAATACTCGCTAAAGGGTCGTTATTCGTATCGACATTGTGTGCGAGTGCAGTAAGTGGATCTTTAGCCACTTTAGGGTATAAGTCAAGAACAAGGCGGTATTGGTAATTACCAATCGGTTTTAAGGTAAATACTTGTGGAACAATAGCTTGTTTTAAATCAATGACTAAACGGACGACATCTGCACGATTTTGAGCAACACGAACGCGTGAAATATAAGGGTCATTCGGTTTGATTTTAGAGATAAGGGAATTAAGGGCTTCACTCATACTTAACCCTTGTAAATCCACCACTAAGCGATGAGGGTTATCAAGGGTAAAATGTTCATGCTTAATCGGAGAGTTTAATTCGAGCGTAACCCGTGTATAGTCATCAGCAGGCCATGTACGAACCGCTAAAATCTGGCTACTTGCGGCATGAGCGACTTTTGAGACCACAGGTAAAGAGAGCATGGCAATGCCACAGCCTAAAATCTGGCGTCGTGTGATTATTCGGCGAGGTGAAATGCCTGTGGTATCTTGAGTTGTGTTATCCATGCTTTTCCCTTATCAGAATGGGGGTGTAATTCCGCTATTCTACCGTTTTGATAGTAGTGAAGTTTTAATAAAATATCAGGTGAAGGAAGTGATTTATCGGCTTTTTCTGGCCATTCAATTAAAACCACTGCATTCTCTAATAAATTATCACGGAATCCTGCTTCTTGCCACTCTGAAGAATCATTAAATCTATAAAAATCAAAGTGGTATAAGTATAATCTAGAAACTTTATAGGTTTCAACTAATGTATAGGTAGGGCTTTTAATACGACCCTTTACCCCTAGGGCTTGTAAGAAAGCACGAGAAAAGGCAGTTTTGCCAGCACCTAAATCCCCTTGTAAATGAAGGTGATAGGCTGATTTTAAGCCCTGTTCTTGCCCTTCTGGGGAGGTAATGGCTTGATGAATAGGGGCTGCCATTATTTGTGCAAATGTTTGTGTTGCCGTTTCATCGGGTAGGTAAAAACGGTAAATATTGTTGATGCTTGACATAGGTTTTACAATTTGACACATTAAAGATAGTAAGCGAAAAGGTTTCTATGTTCTTAAACTCTTGAGTATATATGAAAAATAGGGAGTTAAGTGTTCTTTATTAAAAACCACTAACCATCTCATAATTGTAGATACCTTATTACTAGTATTTTCTATTCCCAATAGTGGTGTTTAATTGATAAAACCATGGATAATTTATGATTGTTTAATGAAGTATGATGAATATATTCACTTTATTCTGTTTCATAGTGATAGATAAAATAAATAAAAGCAGCGATAGCGGAAGATAGTGCTAAAAGTGTCCACAAAGATAATCCAAATAGTCCAGTATTATATAAGAGTGTACCGGTATAACTACCAAATAATCCACCAAATGCACCGGCTAAACTCATTATGCCAAAGGCGGTAGCAACCATATTGGGATTAATATTTGTGGTGTCATAATCTAATCGTATCTGTATAATAATTTCTGCCAAAGAGAATAAAATAATAGAGAGAAATAAAATACTATATTCAGTTGTTATAAAATCAAAGAGTAAAAAGCAAGCAGAAAATAATAAAAAGGCCAATGAAAAAGGTAGTCTTGATGAACCTGAGCAAGCCCATGAAGAAACCGAAGACTGAAAAAAAATTACTATAAGAGCATTACAAATAAACACATAACTTGTTGTCTGATTATCAAATGTAGCACTGGTAAACATGGGTATTGTAACGTCAATTTGCATAAAAAATGCCATAACAAGGAACATAGCGATTGAGATACAAATCATTGTTTTATTTTTAATAAGTGCTAATAAATCGCATAAAGAAATTTTTCTTGTTTCTATAGGGTTTACATCACCATTTAATTTTAGGTTAAGTAATGTTAAGAAGATAAAAATAATACCAACAGAAGTGAAGAGTACCGATGGCGATAGAGAAAAAACAGCAACACCAATAATAGGTCCAATCGCCACACCAATATTAGCAAATATTGCTCGCATAGAAAGTACACTGACTTTTTCGTTCTCTCCAATCACCTTAATAAGAAATGATTTAGCAGCCGGTAAATAAATACTACTTCCTAGACCAATAAGAATGCAGGAAAGTAAGAGTAAGTAGAAATTATCAACATATCCAATGAGGAGATAACCGGGAATTCTTACGATAAGCCCTAGTAGCATTGTCCCCTTAGTATGAATGTAATCAGATAGTAATCCACCCAAAAGAGAACCAGCTCTTTGACACCAAAAAGCTACGCCAATAATGATACCCACTTCACTGGTTGTAATAGTTGCTAATTGATTTAGGAAAATAGATAGAAATGGAATGACCATAAAAATGCCAATATTGCTTAGCAATGTCGTAATAAGTGTCAGTTTTACATCATGATTGAAAGAGGCAAATTTTTTAATCATTAGGTGCTTCCATCTGTACAATTACTTTATTGGCTTCTGAAATAGCATTTAGTAAAGCGATTTCACTACTTTGGGCAGTGGTCATTAAAATACCTACACAAGCAGATTGATCGGTGATAGTATCAATTTTTTTACCAGATTGAGCATAAGGGAAAATTTTAGTGCGTTCTTTATTGATATATTTATCATTAATCCCTTTAAAATAACCCGTCTGTTTTGCATAAATAACAACTTGAGCAGTAAATATTTTTGGTATTAGTGTCATATCTAATAAAGAAGGTCTTTTACCCACTGCTATTTCAATAAAGGCTTTGTAGATATTAGTATCATAGGACTGACAAAGTGCTTCTCCAATTTGAATACCACCTAATCTGGGATTTACTTCAACAACTTCAAATCCATTTGGCGTAACGATAAATTCAATATGGGCAAATCCATCTGTATAAGCAATACATGACAGTATTTTTTTAATCCATTCTTCTACACCTGATAATTCCTGATGGTTTGTATTGATAGGTAAAGATATTGCTTTTTCCATAAATAAAGGTATATCGGATAGTATCCTACTAGATATGGCTAGGATTTTTGTTTCACCTTTAAAACTAATGGTTTCTGCACTGAATAAAGTCCCTTTGAAATAGGTTTCTATAAGGACTTTTTCAAGTTGTTCATTGTTTCCTATCATATCTAAAAGATGGGATAATTCATTATCATTTTCAGCAAACCATACACTTTTAGAGCCTGTTCCACTAGGATCTTTAATAATAACAGGATAATGTATATTGTCAGGAATAGTATTTTTCCCTTTTTTGGGGTATATAATGTTTACCGTCCCTGATGTAAGATTATTTTCTAAGAGTTTTTGGCGAAATAAATCTTTATGACGGCATATGGTTGTAGCATTTTGAGCTTTTAATCCCAACTGGGGTAAGATCTCTTGTACAGCCATCGCCCATGTATCAGTTAGACTAATAATGCCGCCAAATTTATTTAAGTTTTGGCAATAAGCAATAATATTTTCTGGGTTAAAGGTATCAATTTCATAAACAACTAAATGTTTGCTCTCTATTTGGTTTAATTCGTAAAAGTAAAATGCTTTATTGTAGGTAAGAAGATGAAGAGTAACATTCATTTCTTGAGCGGCTTTGACTAATCGACCTAAACCAAATGTTAATGCTTCTACTAAAACAATATTCATCTGATATCCTTCTTTCTATTCTGTTATATAAGAATAATAATTTATGTTTATATTTTGTTACATGATAAGAATTATCATACAATATTAAGTCTATTATCTGAAATTAGTATAAACGAGCATATTATTGCAGAGAAATATTATTTTAATGGCGTAGGAGAAAATGATTACCTTACTAAATACGAAAAATAAGTGCTAAGTATATTTATTAAGGTTATTTTATTATTACTAATCCATTATTTTTATTTAATAACAGAATATTAATTCAAATAAGAAATACGATATAGATAAGCTAGATATGATCAAAAGGTATTGTATACTTTTTAGGCAGTAAAGCAATAATGCAGTCAATTTATAAAATAGGTAATTATCATGCAGCAGTATCCACTTTATACAATTGAACAATTAGGTGATTTAGACCCTAGTCATACATGGGTGATCACTGCGAATAATCGTTTAGCTGTATTTATCAAAAGTGTATTTATTAAAAGAAACACCCAAAAAGTGAAGCCATTGCCTACGGTTATTCCATATAAAGCATGGATTACTCAGTTTGAAGAACAGCTATCTTTTAAAAAACCAGATATGCCGGTGGTATTAAATGAAACAGCACAGCAATGGTGGTGGAAAAAAGTGATAGCAGAGGATACAGAGGCAAAGAAAACCCCTTTATTAAATATTGCTTCAGCTGCATTAATGGCAAATCAAGCACATCAACTACAAGCAGAGTGGCATATTGATGTAAAAGAACAAGACCAAACGGTTGAGTATGAGACATTTATACAGTGGAAAAAGGCGTATCAAAGGCAGCTAAATACCCATCATTATTGGGATGCACCACTATTGCAACAATATATTCTTCAAGCGATAGAAGAGGATGTTTTTCATTTACCTAAATACCTTGTTTTAATGGGTTTCTATGCGTTTAGTGCCTATCAAGAACAATTGTTCAATATACTTCAAGCAAAAGGGGTACAAATTCTATCATTAGAACCTCATACTGTACCTGCTCACCAAATTAAAATCCTTGAGGCACAGGACTTTCAGCATGAAGTTGAGTGTGCAATTCATTGGGCAAAGCAAAAAGTCTTATCACATACGTCTCAAGTTAAATTAGCTATTGTGATACCAGATTTACAAGAAAGGGTTGCTCCTGTAAGAAGAACTTTACAGCGTTGTTTAAGAGGTAGTCCCTTAGAAAATCATTGGCATGTGGCGGTGGGTCGTCCTCTATCACAATGGTCATTGGTTTATTCTGCCTTGGCATGGTTTCGTTTAATCGTTAATTTTTCCAAAGGAAAAATAGCTGTTCCCGTTATTGGTGATGCTTTGCTTCATGCAGAGTTTGCCTTTAATGATATGCAACAGATGGCATTAGCACACATAGATAATCAGTTAAGAGAGGGACAAGAAGTGAGTCTTTCTTTGACAACATTTTTAGGTTTACTCGAAAAAGTCGATGAAACGTTTTCACAAACCATGAAAGCAATAGTTGATAAATGGGCAAACCAACAGCAAACATGTGCACAATGGGCTCAATGCTATCGAGAGGCATTAGAGGCTTTTGCGTTTCCGGGAACAACAGCATTAGGAAGTATTGATTATCAGGTATGCCAAGCATTTGAAAGTGCTATTAAAACTTTTGCTTTATTAGATGAAATGCTACCTGCTTTACCTGTTGATGAGGCATTTTATCTTTTTGAACAACAACTTAATAAAACCAGTTTCCAAGGACAACGAAAACAACAGGTTGTATTAGATATTGTTGGTTTATATGAGATTGAGGGGGGGCAATGGGATAGTGTCTGGGTATTAGGTCTAACCGATAATACCCTCCCTCAAGTACCGTCTCCCAATCCTTATTTGCCTATTCGTAGTCAGCGCCATGCCAAAATAACCCATGCAACACCAGAGGGTGAAATGCAATGGGCTACACAAATTTTTAAAGCGATTTTAAGTAGTGCTGCGGAGGTAGTGTTAAGTTATCCTGCTCATCAACAAGATGAAATATTAAGACCCAGTAGTTTTTTACTTGATAAAAACCTACCTGCTATTGACGCATTACCTCCCCTTGATAATAAGGTTTCAATACCCGTTGCTTTTGAAGAAATACGGGATACAAGAGGCTTACCGAAAGAGGGGTATATTACGGGTGGATATAGTATTCTGGAAAAACAATCTAAAAATCCATTATGGGCATATGCCACACTTCGTTTACATTTAAAGCAATTACTTAATTATCCTGAAATAGAATTAAATGCTCTTTTACAAGGGAATTTCTTACATAGTGTAATGGAAAAGTTTTATCAAAAACTATCGAACCAAGAGCAATTAATGGATAATGACTTGGTGCAGTCCACACTTGATGCAGTTATCACAGAAGTTTCTCAAAAAATGCTTTCTTTTTTAAGTAGTGCAAGATTAAAGGAATTATTTATCCAAAGAAGCCGAGCTATTTTGCAGCAGAAAATTGATGAAGATAGGGATAATCGCTATCCCTTTACCGTAGAGGCAGTAGAAAAGAAATATACCGTCAATTATAAAAACATAGCATTTACTTTTAAAGTGGATCGTATTGATAGTGTTGATCATCAGCAAAAAGTATTAATTGACTATAAAACAGGTAGATTAAAGTCTTTAAATACCTATATTGAAGATTGGGTGGAAAGACCTCGTTTATTAAATTTACAGCTCCCTTTATATGCAACACTTTTAAATGATATTCCTTCTGTACAGGTAGCAGGGATTACGTTTTTAGGGTTAAATCGTCAATCGCATTATGAGGGCTTATGGCAAAGTGAACAGTATAAACATCAAAAATCCGCCTCTATCTTGAGTCAGGAAGAATGGGCGAAGGTAAGTAGTGAGTGGCGACAAAAATTACACCATTTAATGGACGAAATTGCACAAGGTGAGGCAACAAACCAATATATCCATGAAGAGGATATAGCATATTGTGATATTAAACCTTTTTTAAGATTGGTCGATAGTATTCATCAGGAGAATAATAATGAGTGAACCTATAGATAAAGTAGCGCGTGAACACGCGGTTGATCCTTCACGTTCTTATATTGTTCAAGCACCAGCAGGTTCAGGAAAAACAGAGTTACTAACCGATAGAATATTAGCGTTATTAGCTATTGTTGAGCGACCAGAAGATATTCTAGCGATTACGTTTACCCGAAAAGCAGCGGCAGAAATGCGAGCAAGGGTTATGGAAAAATTACAAAAAGCAGAAGAACCTGAACCTCTTGAAGCCTATCGTCAAGCCTCATGGAAAAAAGCAAAGGCAGTTTTGGAACGAAATACAGCAAAAAATTGGCAATTAATAGAAAATCCTAGTCGTTTACGCATACAAACCATTGACTCATTTTGTCAATCACTGGTGCGACTCACGCCAAGTTTATCTGAATCAGGGGCTGGATTATCACCAACAGAGGATAGTCAGCAATTATTCTATAAAGCGACTCAAAAAATGCTTCAACATATTGATAAGCACCCGAGTATAGCCGTTATTCTGGATCACTTAGATGTTAATGTGGGTAAGTTTCAATCGTTACTAGTAGATATGCTTAGTCGCCGACAAAACTGGTTGGGTATTGTTCAGAATCAGGCTAAGGCAATGGAAACAATGGCTGAAACGCTGGGTAATATTATCCAAACACAGCTAGA
This sequence comes from Pelistega ratti, assembly GCF_009833965.1. Classification (NCBI taxonomy): domain Bacteria; kingdom Pseudomonadati; phylum Pseudomonadota; class Betaproteobacteria; order Burkholderiales; family Alcaligenaceae; genus Pelistega; species Pelistega ratti. The sequence continues at coordinate 1,010,471 of NZ_CP047165.1, read as the reverse complement.
ACAGTTGGATAAGGTACTTCCCCATCAATGGTTAGATGATATAAGAGGGGTGATTACAGAGGCGGCTTTCACATTGGAAGCAGAGGATAATGCAGAAAATACACAGAAAAATTTCTTAAAACCTTGGCTATCATGGAATGGACAGACCTTAATACATAGTATAGAAGATATTGCTTTATGGAAAAGTCTTGCGGATTTTTTACTGACAGGTAAAGGTGAAATTCGTCAACGAGTGGATAAAAAAATAGGTATTCTACCTAAATCAAGCTATAAAGAGGGATTTCTAGTATGGTTAAAGCAGTTACAAGATCTACCCCAATATGCAGAGATCGTATCTGGGTTGAATGATATACGATATATTCCTAAGCAACTCTATAATCCTGATAATAAAGTGCTTTTTGAAAGTTTTTTTGATTGTTTAAAACAAAGTGAAATTTATCTACAAGAAGTGTTTAGAGAAGAGGGCAGTGTTGATTTTACAGAGATTGCACAGCGGGCATTGATGGCATTGGAGAATGCAGATGGCTCACCAACAGAGATGCTCTTAAAATTGGATGCAGATTTAAAACATATTTTGATTGATGAATTTCAGGATACGAGTTTAAGCCAAAAGAAACTCTTGGAGTTAATCACATCAGGTTGGGAACGAGATGATGGACGAACGCTTTTCTTAGTAGGTGATCCTATGCAGTCGATTTACCGTTTTCGTCAATCAGAGGTAGCGCTTTTTTCAAGAATAGCAGAGGCTGCAAAAGACAATACCTTATTACCAAAAGCAGAGAAAAAAAATATTGTCGGTGATGTTGTATTAGATTTATTACAGCTACAAGTCAATTTCCGATCAGATGCTGGTGTGGTGGAGTGGGTAAATCGTAATTTTACACAGGTTTTTCCATCAGAAGATAATCCAGATTTAGGGGCGATTAGATATACACCATCATCTCCTTTTAATCAAGCAAAAGATACACCTGCGGTGCAATACCATCATTTTTCTTTTATAGATAATGAGCAAGCACTGGATGAAAAAAGTCAAAAACAAAAGGGTAGTAAGGAAGTGCTTGAAGATAATGCAGAGCAGTATATTGTTCAACTTGTTCAAGAGGCATTGGCAAGACATTCTGATAGTAAACATCCTGTAGCGATTTTGGTTCGTTCTCGTTCACATATAGGAAGAATCAGTGAGAAATTAACTCAGGCAAATATTCCTATTCAAGCGGTTAAAATGGTTTCTCTTGGGCAGACCGAAGAAGTAATTGATTTAATCCAATTAGTGCGTGCTTTAACACATGAATGGGATCGTTTGGCGTGGATGTCGCTGTTGAGAGCACCTTTTTGTGGGTTGAGTTTGGTGAGTTTAACACGTCTTTTTGAAGATAAAAAAGAACAAAGTATTCCTTCGCTACTCAAAACTTATTTACAAGATGAACAAGCATTAGTTGCTCTGATTGGTCAAGATGAAGCAAAACGATTGATGCATTTGGCAGTGCCATTAGTCTATCCCCCTTATACTAAACGAGAAATGACCTTTACGAGCTATATTGAGCAAGTATGGGAAGATTTGGGTGCAAACGCTTTATATCATTTGCCTACTCAGCAAGAAAATATTCAAGCTGTTTTACATATTATTGATGATTTAGCTCCCTATGGACAGCTTGATTTAGCTCTATTTGAATCGCGTATTGAAAACCTTTATGCAACGCCTTCCAAACAAGCAGGTGCAGTAGAGATTATGACGATGCATAGTGCCAAGGGATTAGAGTTTGATGAAGTTATTTTATATGGATTACACCGTATCCCTTGCCATGATACGGGTGGTTTATTAGAAATTGAATCAGAAGAAGGTCATCTATTAATAGGCCCTATTAAACATACCGCAACGGAATATAAAGATGATGTTTCTCTCTTTATTAAAGCAAGGAATGATAAACGTCAGCGTAATGAGGTAGATCGCTTGCTTTATGTAGCGTGTACACGAGCTAAGCAAAAGCTACACCTTGTTTATGTGGATGTAGAGGATAAAGCGGCTCATGATAAAAGAACCATGCTATCTAGTATAGTGATGGATTTAAAGGGTAAAGAGGGTACTTTTTATCATCCACAAATGATTACACCAGTAGTACCAATAGAATCAACAGAAGCCTATCCTTTTATCACACAGGATAAGTTAAGACGCTATACCCTAGATACCATAGCCTCTATAAAAACACCTGTTTCTATCCCCAAAGTATTCACCCCATTACATACGGGTAAATGGTCTTTTGAAAGCAGACAAGAGGCAGCCATAGGAACAGTTGTGCATCAATGGTTAGAACAAATTGGTTTAGACAAAATGCAAGAGTGGACATCTGAAAGAGTGGCAAATTCATCAACAATGATTACCCGTCATTTAAGACGATTAGGTGTTGAGGCGATAGAAGCGGCGACACAGCGAGTTATCACCTTATTACAAGGTGTTTTGGCAGATACAAAAGGGCAGTGGTTATTAAGTCATAAAGATGCTAACCGAGAGTGGGCATTAAGTAATGAAGAGGGGCAGCAAAAAATTATTGACCTTGTACTCAATACTCCAGAAGGCTGGCTAGTGGTTGACTATAAAACAGATGCACGGTTTGATGGAGAGTCTTCTGATGATTTTCAGGAAAGATTAAAGCGTGCTTATCGTGAACAATTAACTAACTATGCCAACTATCTTCATCTATTAGATGGACGAACCGTAAAAGCAGTGATTTATGCGGTAGATGGTTGTGAATGGATTGAGCTTTTCTAATTCTGTGATACAATGCTTGTTGGTGGGCCCCTTCGCATGGGTCGGCAGTGAAACTGGTCAGGTCGGGAACGAAGCAGCCATAGCTGTGCGGATCTAGTGCCGGAGTAAGGCTCACTCTTCATTTATACATTTGCTTTTTGGCATGACAACAGATAATTATTTGGTTCTCGCGCGTAAATGGCGCCCTCGTACTTTTGAAACGCTTGTGGGTCAAGACCATGTGGTTAAGGCATTATCTAATGCCTTGAGTACACAACGTTTACATCATGCATGGTTATTTACAGGTACTCGAGGGGTTGGTAAGACAACATTAGCTCGTATTTTGGCAAAATCCCTTAATTGTGAAAAAGGGATTAGTCCTCACCCTTGTGGTACTTGTCAAGCCTGTGTAGAAATTGATCAGGGACGATTTGTTGATTATTTAGAATTTGATGCTGCTTCTAATCGCCGAGTAGAAGAGATGACGCAGCTATTAGAGCAGGCAATTTATGCGCCCTCTGTTGGACGGTTCAAAATCTATACTATTGACGAGGTGCATATGCTGACAGGGCATGCGTTCAATGCCATGCTCAAAACGCTCGAAGAGCCGCCTCCCCATGTGAAATTTATTCTAGCGACCACCGATCCACAAAAAATTCCTGTAACGGTATTATCGCGTTGTTTGCAATTTAATCTCAAGCAAATGGCACCAGAATCTATTGTGTCGCATCTACAGAATCTTTTAGGGCAAGAGGCTGTTGCTTATGAAAATGAAGGCTTACGCTTATTAGCACAAGCAGCTTCTGGTTCGATGCGTGATGCGTTATCATTAACGGATCAGGCAATTGCATATTCAGGTTCTCATATTACAGCAGAAGCCGTAAGAGATATGTTGGGAACGATTGACCAACGCTATCTCGTCCGTTTATTACAACAGCTTTTAGCAGGTAATGCACAAGGTTTAGTTGATGTCGCAACTGAATTAACCAGTAGAGGATTCTCATTTTCTAGTGCATTAGAAGATTTTGCATCTTTACTCTCTCGGATTGCGATTGAACAACGTCTCCCCGGTACGATAGGAAAAGAAGACCCTAGCTATGCCGATATTATCCAAGTGGCACAGGTAATTCAACCAGATGTATTGCAACTTTTTTATAGTATTGCGATTCATAGCCGAGCAGAATTGGCCTTATCACCTGATGAATATACAGGGTTTATTATGGCAGGGCTGAGAATGCTGTCATTAGTTGCCCCTACGGATATGCTTATGCCTTCGGTATCCTATACGCCAGTAGAGCCAGTCAATACAGTAGCTGTTGAGCATACTGCACAAGAAGTAGAACAATCAAGCGTAGTGGATACGGTTTCTGCTATAACATCAACAGATCAGGTAATACAACCAGTCGTCACAACAGGGAATGATGTTAAGCAAGCTATTGCTGATGAGGAAAAAGTAGCTATTGTTTCTGATGCTACTAATACCCAAGCAAGTCCTGAGCCAGTAGAACCCGCTTATATAGAACCTCAAGATAAACTATCTTCTGTCGATATAAATCAAGCTAAGGTAAGTGAGGATTTACCGCCTTGGGAAGAAGTCCCTGCTGAAAAAAAAACACTTGAAAATCCTGTAATATCTTCATCTATTGATATAGAACAATATGATGGTGCGGTTATTGACACACCAGTAGAAGAAGATATAGCACTTGTATCAACATGGGACGATGATTTGTACCTACCCGTAGAGAGAGTCGATGATAGTAGTGTTCCTATGCAGGATATGGATACTTTTAGAGAGGTAGAAGATACTTATACTTTAGAAAGTATGACCCCTGAACGATGGGTAGAGATAGTTAAATCATTACATTTAACGGGTATTACAGGCGAAATTGCACGTCATACAGAATGGATAGGTATCGATCAGAATACAATTCTCTTACGTTTATTGGTACGATTACCTAACAATATGCAAGCTGTAGAAAAGTTGAATACGGCTTTAACAGAATATTTTAAACGTATTGTTAAACTCAAATTAGAGGTGGGTCAAACGGATCAGACGGTTTATGCACAGGATCAACAGGTTTTGCAAGTGCGACAACAAATGGCAGAGCAGAATGCCTACAATGATACCTTAGTGAAGGCTTTACAAGCAGATTTTCAAGCAACAATTGTGCCAGATTCTATTCGCCCTTTAGTTTCAGAATAAACTATTTTTAGGTATCGGTAATATATATTTTTATCTAAAAATAGTCTGATGCTGTAGATAAAAACAAAATGTTTATCTATGAATATCTTGTTATAATTTAGCACCAAACATTATCGTTGATTATTACCTTTTTAAAAGGAATAAAGATTAATTATTTTTAAGGATATATACCATTATGATGAAAGGTCAATTAGCAGGTTTGATGAAACAAGCCCAGCAAATGCAAGAAAATATGAAAAAAGTACAAGAAGCCTTAGGTGATATTGTGGTTGAGGGAACTTCTGGTGGCGGTTTAGTAAAAGTAGAAATGACTTGTCGTCATGATGTAAAACGTATTACCTTAGATCCTTCTTTATTATCAGATGCTGAAGAAAAAGATTTTCTGGAGGATCTAATTGCTGCTGCTGTTAATGATGCATTGCGTAAAGTAGAATCAACCACAGAGCAAAAAATGTCAGCTGTTACAGCAGGTATGCCTTTACCGGGTGGTTTAAAATTCCCTTTCTAAGTATTATAAAGTATGGTAGTCTTACCTGATCCAGAGCCATTAAATGAGTTGATTGAATCGCTAACTAAACTGCCCGGTGTCGGTAAGCGATCGGCTCGTCGAATGGCTTACCATCTGTTGCAATATGACCGAGAGGGGGCAAAGCAGATTCATGATGCACTGGATCATGCCTTAAATGATCTGGTGCATTGTAAGATGTGTAATTCCTTTTCGCAGGAAGAGATTTGTGCAATTTGCCAAAGCCCTCGCCGAGATCATTCCTTACTTTGTGTGGTGGAAACTCCCTCAGATTTAAATATGATTGAAGCGAGCCATGGCTACCATGGTCTGTACTATGTCTTGATGGGTAAATTATCCCCTTTAGATGGGGTAGGGGCTCAGACAATCAACTTTGAACGTTTACTTAAACGTGTCTTTGAATATCCCGTTAAAGAAGTGATTTTGGCAACTAATTTTACCGCAGAGGGTGAAACCACTGCTCATTACTTGGGAACAGTATTAAAAGAGCAAAATATTAAGGTTTCTCGTATTGCCCGTGGTATTCCCAGTGGAAGTGAACTTGAATATGTTGATGCCGGGACAATTGCATGGGCGCTAAATGATAGGCGGAGTGGTTAGATAATATTACTACTGTAGGTAAATTCATAGAGAAATAATATAGCTTAATAAAGTGAATCTTTTATATAAAGCACTACCCAAGAGTGCTTTAATATTATTTATCGTGATTTTACCTACTTATTTTAAATAGTATAAATAGCGATTTATTTTCTATTTAAACTAATATTTCACTTCTTATAATCCAAAATAATCCTATCCAATTTCTCTGCATCATTGGCAAAGGCTCGAATCCCTTCTGATAATTTCTCACTTGCCATTGCATCTTGATTCAGTAAAAACCTAAAGCTAGCTTCATTAAGGATAAGGGGTTGTATATCAAGTTGTTGTGCTGTATTAGCATCTAAAATAGGGCTAACAGTTTGTGTCGATTGTTGTAATGCTTGTAAGAGGTCAGGGCTAATGGTGAGTAAATCACAACCTGCTAGGGCTAAAATTTGCCCTGTATTTCTAAAACTTGCCCCCATAATTTCAGTTGAAATAGCAAATTTCTTATAGTAGTGAAAAATCTGCGTAACAGATTTAACCCCCGGATCATTCACCCCTGCATAAGTGACTTCATCCCATTGTGTACCTGCTTGTTTTTTGTACCAATCATAAATACGTCCAACAAAAGGGGAAATCAGTTGTACCTTAGCATCTGCACAAGCTACTGCCTGTACAAGTGAAAATAATAAGGTGAGATTACATTTAATTCCTTCTTGTTCTAACTGTTTTGCGGCTTGAATGCCTTCCCATGTAGAAGCGATTTTGATTAAAACTCGCTGTCTGTCTATGCCTTGTTGTTCATATAAGTGAATAAGGTGTTTAGCACGCTTAATGGTTGCTGCTGTATCAAAGGATAAACGAGCATCTACTTCTGTTGATACGCGTCCCGGAATAATGTTAAGGATATTTTGACCAAATTTAACGAGAAGATGATCGGTAATATCAGCAAGTGATGCTTGGTGGTGTGCTTGGATAACCTCTTTTAATAAAGGACGATAGGTGTCTTGCTGAATAGCTTTGAGAATAAGTGAAGGATTGGTCGTTGCATCGGTAGGGCGATAAGTTTGCATTAAAGCAAAATCACCTGTATCAGCAACTACAGTAGTATATTGGCGTAATTGTTCTAATGTATTATTCATTATCAAACCTCGTGTCTCTTTATATCAATGATGTAGTAGAAAATAAAATTGATTTTATAATCAACTTGTTTTCTAATTCGTTCTATCTATAGACTTTATATTATTTAGGATAAAAAATTATTCAAATAAACGATTTTATTTTACACGGGCTTTATGACAAGTAGTAGAAAGTAAGATAATAAAGTAAGTTTTTAAGTGTAATAGGTACAGTTTTTATGACGAATAGTAATACGGCATATAACTATTTTGATTTTAAATTATATTGTAAAAATCTATATATACTTTGCCTATTATTTTGTTGCTTGCTCATCTGAATTTATCAATATTTTACGAGAAATAAGCCAGAAAATTAAGCCATTCCCCCTAAAATAACAGTATAATCAGAGGGTTTATTTACTGATTTTTAATATTGTGGGATTTTATGGCACTGTCATTACTACTCAAAGGAAATCATGATTTTCCTACCGCAATTTTAGCCCTTTCTGATGGTACTGTATTTAAAGGTATTTCTATTGGTGCTGCGGGACACACGGTTGCAGAGCTCGTTTTTAATACTTCGATGACGGGTTATCAAGAGATTCTAACTGACCCCAGTTATACTCAACAGATTGTAACGCTAACGTATCCACATATCGGGAATACGGGGGTTAATACAGAAGATGTAGAATCATCTAAAATTCATGCTTCAGGTTTAGTTATTCGTAACTGCCCAACACGTCATTCTAATTTCCGTGCAACACAGTCTTTACCAGAATACCTAAAAGAAAATGGTATCGTGGCGATTGCTGATATTGATACGCGTAAATTAACGCGTATTTTGCGTGAGGGTGGAGCTCAGGGAGCTTGTATTCTTGTTGGTGATGATGTTGAAAAAGCCATTGCCCTTGCTAAATCATACCCCGGTATGGTGGGACAGGATTTAGCAACACAAGTAAGTGTAGGTGTTACGCAAGAATGGACACAAGGTACATGGAAATTAGGTAAAGGCTATTGCCAACCAGAAGAGAAAAAATACCATGTTGTTGCCTATGATTTTGGTGTAAAGTCTAATATTCTTCGCTTATTAACTGATCGTGGCTGTCGAGTAACACTTGTGCCATCTCAAACGCCTGCGGAAGATGTTTTTGCCTTAAATCCTGATGGTGTGTTTCTTGCCAATGGCCCGGGTGACCCAGAAGCGGTTGAGTATGCTATTGAAACAGCAAAACAGGTTATTGCTAAAAAAATCCCACTTTTTGGTATCTGCCTAGGTCATCAGATTATGGGGTTGGCTTTGGGTGCTAAAACGGTCAAAATGAAAACAGGGCATCATGGCGCTAACCACCCTGTTAAAGATATTGATACTGGGCGTGTTTATATTACAAGCCAAAACCATGGTTTTGCAGTTGATGGTGATACCTTACCAAGTAATGCACGAGTTACCCATATCTCTCTCTTTGATGGGACATTACAAGGGTTTGAACTGACAGATCGTCCTGCATTTTGTTTCCAAGGACACCCAGAAGCAAGTCCTGGACCTCATGATATTATTGAATTATTTGACAAATTTATCAGCCATATGGCGAAGTAGGGAATTATGCCTAAACGTACCGACATAAAAAGTATTTTGATTATTGGAGCAGGTCCCATTATTATTGGTCAGGCTTGCGAATTTGACTATTCTGGCGCACAAGCATGTAAGGCATTAAAAGCAGAAGGTTATCGTACTATTTTAGTCAATAGTAACCCTGCTACCATTATGACTGACCCAGAAACAGCTGATGTTACCTATATTGAACCAATTACATGGCAAGCAGTTGAAAAAATTATTGAAGCAGAACGTCCTGATGCTTTATTACCAACGATGGGTGGGCAAACAGCCTTAAATTGTGCCCTAGATTTAGCTAGAGAAGGGGTTTTAGCCAAATATGGTGTAGAGCTTATTGGTGCCAATGAAAAAGCGATTGAGAAAGCAGAAGACCGTTTAAAATTCAAAGAAGCGATGACGGCAATTGGTTTGGAATCTGCTAAATCAGGTATTGCACATTCTATGGAAGAGGCATGGGAAGTACAGCAACGTATCGCAAAAGAAGTAGGAACTTCTGGTTTCCCAGTGGTGATTCGTCCTAGTTTTACACTAGGGGGATCCGGTGGTGGGATTGCCTATAATACCGAAGAGTTTGAAACGATTTGTCGCCGTGGTTTAGAAGCCTCTCCAACTAATGAATTATTAATTGAAGAATCAATGTTAGGTTGGAAAGAGTTTGAGATGGAAGTCGTGCGAGATAAAGCCGATAACTGCATTATTGTATGTTCTATTGAAAACTTAGATCCGATGGGTGTACATACAGGGGACTCAATTACAGTTGCACCTGCACAGACATTGACCGATAAAGAATACCAAATTATGCGTAATGCCTCTATTGCGGTATTGCGTGAAATTGGTGTTGATACGGGGGGATCTAATGTACAGTTTGCGGTGAATCCAGATAACGGTAGAATGATTGTGATTGAGATGAATCCTCGAGTATCACGTTCATCTGCTTTGGCATCTAAGGCAACAGGTTTCCCTATCGCCAAGGTAGCCGCTCGTTTAGCTGTAGGCTATACCTTAGATGAGTTAAAAAATGAGATTACAGGTGGTGCTACACCAGCTTCATTTGAGCCAACAATTGACTATGTTGTTACCAAGATTCCTCGTTTTGCTTTTGAAAAATTCCCAATGGCAGATTCTCGTTTGACGACACAAATGAAATCAGTGGGTGAAGTGATGGCAATGGGAAGAACCTTTAAAGAGTCTTTCCAAAAAGCCTTACGTGGTTTAGAAGTGGGTGTTGATGGTTTAAATCAAAAAACGGTTGATCGTGAAAAACTTCAAGTAGAACTTGCTGAGCCGGGTCCTGAGCGTATCTGGTATGTCGGTGATGCGTTTGATAAAGGGTTTACAATTGAAGAAGTACATCAATTAACAAAGATAGACCCTTGGTTCTTACAACAAATTAAAGAAATCGTTGATGTTGAACTTGCCCTAGAGCAAAAAACACTTGGTGATTTAGATGAGGATACCCTAAGAGAAATCAAACGAGCAGGGTTTTCTGATCGCCGGTTAGCTTATTTGCTTGATACATCTGAAGCAGAGGTACGTAAAGTCCGTCATCAATATGGTATTCGTCCTGTTTATAAACGAGTGGATACGTGTGCTGCAGAGTTTGCGACTAATACGGCTTATATGTACTCAACTTATGAAGAAGAGGATGAGGCACAACCTAGCGATAAGCAAAAAATTATTGTTTTAGGGGGCGGCCCAAATCGTATTGGACAAGGAATTGAGTTTGACTATTGTTGTGTACATGCTGCCTTATCTTTACGAGAAGATGGCTATGAAACCATTATGGTCAATTGTAATCCTGAAACGGTTTCAACTGACTATGATACTTCTGATCGTCTCTATTTTGAGCCACTAACCTTAGAAGATGTGTTAGAGATTGTACATATCGAGAAACCTGTTGGTGTGATTGTACAATATGGTGGTCAAACCCCTCTCAAACTTGCACGTGCTTTAGAAGCAAATGGTGTGCCTATTATTGGTACAAGTCCAGAATCCATTGATATTGCTGAAGACCGTGAACGTTTCCAAAAACTCCTGCAAAAATTAGGACTTAAACAACCCCCTAATCGTACGGCACGTACAGAAGCGGAAGCGATTGCACATGCAGAGGATATTGGTTATCCATTAGTGGTGCGCCCATCTTATGTGTTAGGTGGTCGTGCCATGGAAATTGTTCATGAGCAAGCCGATTTAGAACGCTATATGCGTGAGGCGGTTAAGGTTAGTAATGATTCTCCTGTATTGCTTGATCGTTTCTTAAATGATGCGACAGAGGTAGATGTGGATTGTATTGCCGATGGTGAAACAGTCTTTATTGGTGGTGTTATGGAACATATTGAACAGGCAGGGGTGCATTCTGGTGACTCTGCTTGCAGCCTACCACCGTATTCGCTCTCACCTTCTATCATTGAGGAAATCAAACGTCAAACTTGCGTGATGGCAAAAGCATTAAACGTAAGAGGTTTAATGAATGTACAGTTTGCTATTCAACGTGATGAAGTTTTTGTGTTAGAAGTGAATCCTCGTGCTTCTCGTACGGTTCCTTATGTCTCTAAAGCAACAGGATTACAGTTAGCAAAAATTGCTGCACGTGTTATGGCAGGTAAAACACTGGCTGAACAAGGAATTACCAAAGAAATTACCCCAAGACATTATTGTGTGAAAGAGGCGGTATTCCCCTTTGTTAAGTTCCCGGGTGTTGATACTATTTTAGGGCCAGAGATGAAATCAACGGGCGAGGTAATGGGGATTGGTGAAACCTTTGGTGAAGCCTTTGTTAAATCTCAAATTGCTGCTGGTGTTGTGTTACCAGAATCGGGTCTTGTATTTATCAGTGTGAAAGCACAAGATAAAGCTAAGGCGATTCCTGTTGCTCAAGGCTTATTAAAGCTAGGTTTCAAGATTGCAGCAACACGAGGAACAGCCGCAACGTTAAGTGAAGCGGGTATTCCAGTACAAATCGTAAATAAGGTTGCTGAAGGACGTCCGCATATTGTGGATATGCTAAAAAATGGTGAAATTAGCTTAGTTATTAATACTGTAGAAGAACGACGAAATGCGATTAATGATTCTCGTATTATTCGTACTCATGCATTAGCGGCTAGAGTAACGTTCTACACCACCATTGCAGGCGCTAAGGCGGCAGTAGAAGGTATGCAATATCTTCGAGAGTCAAAAGGCTTGCGTGTTTATCCATTGCAAACAATGCATAAAGCATAAGTCTTTTTTGTGTTTTAAGTAAAAAACGAGTGTGGTATTAAAAAATCACACTCGTTTTTGTTTGGGGTGGTAGATGATATTTTTAATTTAGTAGATTTACTAAATGAAATTTCCTATTTTGAAAATAAGACAGTATATTGACGATAAATAAGCGGTTATTAAAAGCACTACAAATAATGTTAAGTTGCTCGCTCTACTCGCAAAACTCACTTGGTCAATCATTATTTCTCTGTGCTTTTTATCGTCATAAGTTAATATATTATTTTAGTGAGAATAATTACTTAAAGAACATAAAAAATTTTGTTTATATCTATTGTCTAACTTTAACACCTATTGAGCAAGCCAATGTTGTAAAGCAATAAGTGTTTTAGAGTCTTGGATTTTTTGTTGTTTTAAAGCCTCACGTACTTCTTCCTTGCTAAGATAAACTTGCTCAACAAATTCATCTTCATCGGCTTTGGCTTGGCTATTTTTAGTTAATCCATGTGCTTGATAAAGGTACATTTTTTCATCACAAAACCCTGCGGCAGTATAAAAAGTATAAAGTAATGTCATTGATGTTGCTGTGTAAGGGGTTTCTTCTGCCAGTTCTCTAAAAGCACAACGCTCAGGGGATTCTCCTTGAATATCAAGTTTACCTGCAGGAACTTCTAAAAGCACTTTCCCACAAGCATGGCGATACTGTTGAACGAGAATAACTTTATCTTCTTCAGTAATGGCTAATACAGCAACAGCTCCAGGGTGGCGGACAACCTCACGTGGTGCTATTTTACCATTAGGTAGTTTGACGGTATCTTTAAATACATGAATGATATTACCGTGAAAGATTTCTGTTGAAGAATGAGGGGTTTCAATAAGATGGTCTGCCATTGGTTTTCCTTGGTAAATTGAGTATATATTGTCGGTAAAATAAGCAGTTTATCCTAAATTATGAATGAAGAAAATAATATATTGTTTTCTTATATTATTTGGATTTATACAAAATATAATATAAGAATAGTTCTCAGTTCTATTAAAAATTAAACGAAATTAATACAAAATAGTTAAAAATAAAATATAAATAGGAGCTATACTTATTTACAAGATGCTCTTTTTTACAAAAAAAGATAACATTTAAAGTATTCATCAGTTAAAATATGTCTGTTTTGATAGTTTACTTTATTAGGAGAATACCCATGAAAGGTAGTCAAAAGGTAATTGATTATTTTAACTTCTTATTAGCGGGCGAATTAGCGGCTCGTGACCAATATTTTATCCATGCAAGTATGTATGAAGAGTGGGGTTATACTAAATTACATGAACGTATCCACCACGAAATGGAAGAAGAAACGCAACACGCTCAAGCATTGATTACGCGTATTCTAATGTTAGATGGTACACCTAATATGACACCAGAACCCGTTAATGTGGGTAAAGACGTTCCTTCTATGCTAAAAGCAGATTTAGAGGTAGAATATAGTGTTCGTGAACATCTTAAAAAAGGTATTCAATTGTGTGAACAAGAGATGGACTTTGTGAGCCGTGAGATCTTGGTTGCTCAATTAGTGGATACTGAAGAGGATCACGCTCACTGGTTAGAACAACAATTTGGATTAATTGAGAAAATGGGTCTTGAGAATTACCTACAATCAAAAGCTTAATCCAATTAAAGGAAGGTTGCTTTGCGCGTATTTATTACAGGTGCAAGCAGTGGTTTAGGGCGTGCATTAGCGCATGCCTATGCCAAAGCAGGAGCAAGCCTAGGACTAGTGGGGCGTCGAGAAGACGCCCTTCTTGCGTTATTAGATGAGCTTCCTGCTGGTGAGCATAAAATATATGTGCTTGATGTTTCTGATAGAGAAGCATTGCACGCTGCTGCTTATGATTTTCAGTCCTATGGACCTACGGATATTGTCTTAGCTTGTGCGGGTATCAGTATTGGGACAGTAACGGAATATTTAGAAGATTTTGAAGTCTTTGAACGAGTTTATAAAACAAATGTCTTTGGGTTAGTAGCTACTTTTGAGCCTTTTATTGCCAATATGAAAAAGCATAAAAAGGGTACGCTCGTGGGGATTAGTAGTGTGGCAGGGGTTCGTGGTTTACCGGGAGCAAGTGCGTATTGTTCTTCTAAGTCAGCCGTTAGAACCTACTGTGAAAGTCTGAGAGTGGATTTATATAATACAGGTATTAAGGTGGTTACTATTGCACCGGGATTTATTGATACCCCTATGACAAAAGTAAATCCTTATAAAATGCCCTTTTTAATGCCTGTAGAGGAATTTGCCAAAGAAGCGGTTAAAACCATTGAAAAGGGTTGCTCCTACAAGGTGATTCCATGGCAGATGGGGGTTGTGGGTAAGTTATTACGTTTAGTTCCTAATCCTTTATATGATTATTTTGTCTCTAAGCGTAAACGTAAACCTCGGGCTAAATAGCTAAATCGTTAGTATTAATTTCTGTCAATATACTAACCCTATAATGCCTATAGTGTCTATTATGGATATATAGGCATTATTTATTACTATCAGAAATGGGGGGTGAGGCGCTATTTTTCTTTAAACCACATACTCTCATTATTTCAAAATTTAATCCATATTTATTAAGCAAAATAAATACATATCTTATTGCGCATTACTATATTCTGGCAAGTGGATATAAAAAGATGTTTTTCTGTTAGTAGTAAGATGGTTTGAGCGTATAAAAAGATAAAAATTATGTTCTACCTGAAAATACTGTTATGTTATATCGGCTAAGCGTATAATCTCACATGAAATTATTTGAAATACAAAATGAGTATTTATCGTTATGCTGATATAGCAAGAATTGATCTCTAAGGAACAGATATGGCATATTTTCCCTCTTGGCATAAAGTTGAGCAAGTGACACCAGATACCATTATTGCCCCTGATGAAAGGCTATCAATAGGACAGTCCTTATTAATGGGTATCCAGCATGTCGTCGCTATGTTTGGAGCAACGGTGTTAGCCCCCTTATTAATGGGTTTTGATGCCAATTTAGCTATTTTAATGTCGGGGATTGGTACTTTAATTTTCTTTTGCTTTGTCAAAGGACGTGTGCCCAGTTATCTAGGTTCAAGCTTTGCTTTTATTGGTGGGGTTGTTTCGGTAACAGGATATGTTGCAGGTTCTGGGGCTAACCCAAATATTGGTGTGGCACTTGGTGCTATTATCGTATGTGGTCTTGTCTATACGATTATCGGTATTATTGTTTGGTTGGCGAATACCAAAGGACATGCATCTGCTTTAATTGAACGGTGGATGCCACCGGTTGTAACTGGGGCTATTGTAGCGGTGATTGGTCTAAATTTAGCCCCTATTGCGGCAAAAGGAGCGATGGCTAGTGGTAGTGCTTTTGATGCCATGATGTCTATTATGACCATTCTTTGCGTTGGAGGGGTGGCTGTTTTCACTAGAGGTTCTATACAGCGATTATTGATTTTAGTAGGATTAATGATTGCCTATGTGATATATTTTGTCTTTACTAATTTACTAGGATTTGGTACACCTATTGATTTTTCAGGTATTCAGCAAGCAGCGTGGTTTGGTTTGCCTACATTAAGTACTCCAGAGTTTAATTTAAGTGCTATTACTATTATTGTTCCTGTTGCTGTTATTTTAGTAGCTGAAAATTTAGGACATATCCGTGCTGTAAGTGCCATGACAGGGCAGGATTTAGACCAATATTTAGGACGAGCTTTTGTAGGTGATGGTGTGGCTACCATGATTTCAGGGAGTATTGGTGGTACAGGTGTTACCACATACGCTGAAAATATTGGTGTTATGGCAGTAACGCGTGTGTACTCTACCTTGTTATTTGTTGTTGCCGCGTGTTTTGCGATTGTGCTTGGTTTCTCACCTAAATTTGGTGCTTTAATTCATAGTATTCCTGCGCCTGTTTTAGGTGGTGTTTGGTTTAATTGCGGTAGCAGGGGCGCGTATCTGGGTTATTAATCATGTGGATTTTTCAGATAATAAAAATCTGATTGTTGCGGCGGTTACATTAATTATGGGTGCAGGCAATTTTGCTATTGAAATTGGTAGTTTTAAATTGGAAGGTATTGGGACAGCAACATTTGGTGCTATTATTCTTTATGCTTTATTAAATCGTAAACAGCGTACACAATAATGACTATGTGTGAATAAACAACGTTAAAAGTTGCTTTTTATTTAAGACTCGCTATAATAGCTGTATTAGCGCTCTGCATTTTGCATGCAGAGCGTTTCACTTTTTTGGAAACTTTAAAATGCAAAATTTATACGCTCTATTACAAGAGCATGGGGATTTTTTGCATTATTTTTATTTATTCATACAACAATATAAAGGATGACTATGGCTTCTTTACCATTAACTGTTGCTGGAGCTAAACGTTTGAATGAGGAGTTAGCTCGCTTAAAATCTGTTGAACGCCCTGCCGTGATTGAGGCGATTGCTGAAGCACGCGCACAAGGTGATCTTTCTGAAAATGCTGAATATGAGGCAGCACGTGAACGTCAGGCTTTTATTGAGGGACGGATTAAAGAATTAGAAGGTACTATTTCTAATGCACAAGTCATTGATCCGACAACATTAGATGCTGAAGGACGTATCGTATTTGGTGCGACTGTTAAACTAGAGGATTTAGAAAGTGGTGAGGTAGTGCAGTACCAAATTGTGGGTGATTTGGAAGCGGATATTAAGCAAAATTTAATTTCTATCTCTAGCCCTGTTGCTAGAGGATTAATTGGTAAATCAGAAGGTGACGTTGTTGTTATTCGTGTTCCTTCTGGTGACCGTGAGTTTGAAATTCACGAAGTGCTGTATATTTAAGGGTACACTATCTGTGTATTATCAGATGTATTGATAATGCCGTATAGAAAAAGAGGATTACTTTTTAGGTAGTCCTCTTTTTTAATGGAAGGGATGATGAAAAATCTTATGCGTTATTTAACGACCCCGGCGACCAGCACGTAAAGTTAAAGCACTACCTGCTCTTGTAGTGCGATTAGGTGTTTTAGTTGCTGTTTTTCGTACAGGGATAGAGGGCTTTTTAGGCTTAACTAGTTCGTCATTGCCTTTAAGGGTAGTTTTACGCTTTTTATCCTTAATAGTTTTACCAGCTGCTGCTAATTTTTTGGGCGTATATTCCTCTTTAGGATGGCGCTTACTTCTTTCTAAAACAGGTTTAGCGTCTGCTAATAGATGTGTATGTTGCGGAGCATGGCGGAAAATGGTTAAAATTTTACCAAGGTGTGCCACGCTAACACAGTTAAGTTGGGTACAAATTTCTTCCAAAATAGTAAGGCGATTTTCACGATCATCACCTGCAACACGGACTTTGATAAGACCATGAGCAGTTAAGCTCGTATCAATTTCTTTTAAAACAGCAGGTGTCAAACCATTATCACCAATTTGTACGATAGGTTTGAGTGAATGGGCAGCTGCACGAAG
Source organism: Pelistega ratti (assembly GCF_009833965.1). Taxonomy (NCBI): domain Bacteria; kingdom Pseudomonadati; phylum Pseudomonadota; class Betaproteobacteria; order Burkholderiales; family Alcaligenaceae; genus Pelistega; species Pelistega ratti. Next base: position 993,035 of record NZ_CP047165.1, on the reverse strand, counting down.
TGTACTGCGTTCCTTAGAAGATAGTTCGGATAAAGACATATTATTTAATGAATAGGATTTTAGGCAATGGCCAAAAAAAAATTCTCAAAAGAATGGATTCATCAGCATATCAATGATCCATACGTAAAAATGGCACAACAAAAAGGGTACCGTGCACGCGCCGCTTTTAAACTGATCGAAATTCTCGATACAGAAAAATTGATGCGTAAAGGTAATATTATAGTCGACTTAGGCTCGACACCGGGAAGTTGGTCGCAAGTTGCACGAGAAAGATTACTTGGAGAAGGGGGAAAAATAGAGGGGCGTGTAATTGCCCTAGATATTTTACCGATGGAACCTATTGCAGGTGTAGAGTTTATACAGGGTGATTTTAGGGAGGATGAAGTACTAAATCAGCTTAATGCGTTAGTTGGAGAACAGCAGGTAGATTTAGTTATCTCGGATATGGCACCGAATCTGTCGGGGATTAGTTCTGCAGATGCTGCTCGTATCCAGCATATTGTTGAGTTAGCAATTGATTTTGCTATTCACCACCTGAAACCAGAGGGGGCATTAATCGTAAAAGCCTTCCACGGTAGTGGTTTTTCTCAGTTGGTTGAAGCGTTTAAGCGACATTTTAAACGAGTGGTAGAGCGCAAACCTAAAGCCTCTCGTGATAAATCTGCTGAAACCTTTATTGTTGGAAAAGGATTGAAACAAAGGTAAGCCTTGATTTTTAAAGGGTTATCCCCATGTACGAAAACAGTCTTTACGCACCATATTCATGAGTGAGTTGTACTAGACTATCATTTTTTTACCAAGGGCTAATTTTCTCAGGTAAAATAAACCATTACTTTTAATAGACGAGCATTGCTAATTGCATTGCAGGAGCTTTACGTTGAATAAATCTTTCTCAAAATTTGCCATGTGGGCACTGTTTGTTGTTGTTCTGTTTACGGTATTTAATCAGTACACAGGCGGCAATTCTTCCAATGCCAATAATGTTTCTTATAGTCAGTTTATGGCAGATGCCAAAGCTGGTAAGATTAGTTCTGTCGTGATTCAGGGTAATAATCTAACCGTTACCCCTAAGGATGGACGCCCTTATGAAATTACCTCACCAAATGATCTTTGGATGGTAGGTGATTTAATGAACGATGGTGTTAAAGTGACTGCTGAACCTGTCGAGAGAAATCTTCTTGTTAGTGCATTAATTTCTTGGCTGCCGATGATTGTTATTATTGGTGTCTGGATTTTCTTTATGCGTCAAATGCAAGGTGGTGGCAAAGGCGGTGCATTTAGCTTTGGTAAATCACGTGCTCGTATGTTAGATGAAAATAATAATCACATTACATTTGCTGATGTTGCTGGCGTTGAAGAAGCTAAAGAAGATGTACAAGAATTAGTTGATTTCTTACGAGACCCGTCTAAGTTCCAACGGTTGGGTGGTCGTATTCCTCGTGGTGTATTGATGGTAGGCCCTCCAGGAACAGGTAAGACCTTATTAGCAAAAGCTATTGCTGGTGAAGCAAAAGTACCTTTCTTTACTATCTCTGGTTCAGACTTTGTTGAAATGTTTGTCGGGGTAGGGGCTTCACGTGTTCGTGATATGTTTGAGAATGCCAAAAAACACGCACCTTGTATTATTTTTATTGATGAAATTGATGCTGTTGGTCGTCAGCGTGGTGCTGGTGTAGGCGGTGGCAATGATGAACGTGAGCAGACACTTAACCAAATGTTAGTTGAGATGGATGGATTTGAGTCAGGGCAATCTGTTATTGTGATTGCGGCAACTAACCGTCCAGATGTTCTTGATCCTGCTTTATTACGTCCCGGTCGTTTTGACCGTCAAGTTGTGGTTAATTTACCAGATGTTCGTGGTCGTGAGCATATTCTTAATGTACATATGCGTAAAGTACCTTTAGCCCCTAATGTTAATCCCTCTGTTTTGGCACGTGGTACACCAGGATTTTCAGGTGCTGATTTGGCCAACCTTGTTAATGAAGCGGCTCTTTTTGCTGCACGTCGTAATGGACGTACAGTCGATATGGTAGATTTTGAAAAAGCGAAAGACAAAATTATCATGGGTGCTGAGCGCCGTTCTATTGTGATGCCTGAGGAAGAGCGTAAAAATACGGCTTACCATGAATCGGGTCATGCCTTAGTAGCTTGGTTATTGCCTAAAACTGACCCTGTACACAAAGTAACAATTATTCCTCGCGGTCGTGCTTTAGGGGTAACGATGCAATTACCAGAGGGGGATAAGTACAGTATGGATAAACAAGCTATATTGAATATGATTTCAGTATTGTTTGGTGGACGTATTGCCGAAGAAGTCTTTATGAACCAAATGACGACAGGTGCATCTAATGACTTTGAGCGGGCGACTTCTCTTGCACGCGATATGGTAACGCGTTATGGTATGACAGATACCTTAGGCCCTATGGTCTATGCAGAAAACGAAAATGAAGTTTTCTTAGGACGTAGTGTTACTAAGACAACGCATGTTTCAGAAGCAACGATGCAAAAAGTAGATGCAGAAATTCGCAAAATTATTGATCAACAATATAAAGTAGCGCGTGATTTGATTGAAGGCAATAAAGATAAAATGCATATGATGGCTAAGGCTTTATTAGAGTGGGAAACCATTGATGCCGATCAAATTAAGGATATTATAGATGGTAAAGAACCACGTCCTCCACATGAACCTGATCAACCCTACGATAATCGTAATGATTCAAACCCTCGCCCTGGTGCAGGTGTTCCTGTCGAAACGGTCGTGAATCAAAAAGAGGAAAGTGGCGATAAAAATGCCGTGGATCCTGTTTAGCGATAATTAATTATTTATGTGTCATTTATTTCAATGTGGACGTTTCGAGTTAGGACTCGAACGTCCTTTTATTATGGGAATTGTGAATGTTACCCCTGATTCTTTTTCAGATGGTATGCAACATTTCACAACGGAAAAAGCGATAGCACATGGTTTACAGCTTATTCAAGAAGGAGCTGATATACTGGATATTGGTGGTGAATCAACTCGCCCCGGTGCTGAACCTGTCAGTATTGAGGAAGAAATTAATCGTATTCTTCCCGTGATAAGAGGATTAAAAAATTGTGGTGTTCCCTTATCTATTGATACTTTTAAACCTGAAGTAATGCAAGCGGCATTAGCAGAGGGGGCTGATTTAATTAATGATATTTATGCATTGCGACAAGAAGGGGCGATAGAGGTATTAAAGCAATATCCTAAAGCAGGTATCTGTATGATGCATATGTATGGTGAACCCAAAACCATGCAGTTAAATCCGCCTGATTATAATGGCAATATTACACTAGCCGTTTATCAGTTCTTACAAGAACGTATAGCGATAATGGAAGAACAAGGAATTGCAAGTAATCGTATAATGATTGATCCAGGATTTGGTTTTGGTAAAACAGTCGAACAAAATTATGAATTATTAGCGAATATGCATCAATTACAAGCCTTAAATAAACCTATATTAGTTGGTGTATCCAGAAAATCAATGATTGGTGCAGTAACAGGGCAACCTACTGAAAATAGAGTGGCAGGTAGTATTGCGGCTGGGTTAGCAGGGCTTGATCGTGGTGCAATTGTCTTGCGTGTACATGATGTATGGCAGACTAAAAGTGCTATTGATGTATGGAATAAGATTAAACAGGAGTTATAAAAATGGGTCGTAAATATTTTGGAACAGATGGTGTTCGTGGTTTAGTGGGTGGTAATGTTATTAATGCAGAGTTTGCCTTACGCTTAGGCTATGCTGCTGGTCGAGTATTAACGGCAAAACATGAAGGTAATAATCGCCCAGGTGTATTAATTGGTAAAGATACGCGCGTATCGGGGTATATGTTGGAATCTGCGTTAGAAGCTGGGTTGAGTGCTGCAGGGATTGACGTGTTTTTAGCAGGACCTATTCCTACCCCAGCAGTAGCTTATTTAACTCGAGCATTTCGTTTAGATGCCGGTATTGTAATTAGTGCTTCTCATAATCCCTATCATGACAATGGGATTAAATTTTTCTCAGGTCAAGGGACAAAACTACCTGATGGGGTAGAAGAAGAAATCGAAAAACTATTAGACCAAGCCATTGGTTGTGTAGAATCTGAAAAAATTGGTCGTGCTAAACGTATTGATGATGCCGCAGGTCGTTATATTGAGTTTTGTAAAAGTACATTTCCGAATGATTTGAATTTGCGCGGTTTACGTATTGTCGTAGATAGTGCCAATGGGGCAGCTTATCATATTGCGCCACCTGTTTTCCAAGAGTTGGGAGCAGAGGTCATTTCTATTGGTTCTACACCAGATGGATTTAATATTAATAAAAATGTGGGGGCTTTGCACCCAGAAGTGCTTGCTTCAACCGTTAATGCCTATCGAGCTGATTATGGTATTGCTTTAGATGGTGATGCTGATCGTATTCAAATGGTTGATGCACAAGGAAATATCTACAACGGCGATCAATTGCTATATGCGATGATTTTAGAGCGTTTACAGCATGGGCAGGTCAAAGGGGTAGTCGGTACATTGATGACCAATTATGGTTTTGAAAAACGAATGAAAGAAATGGATATTCCTTTTGTTCGTGCAAATGTAGGTGATCGCTATGTGATGGAACAATTACAGAAAAATAATTGGCTATATGGTGGAGAAGGATCTGGTCATCTACTATGCTTAGATCGTCATACAACAGGTGATGGTATTATTGCTGCACTTCAAGTATTAACGGGGTTAGTGCGTAATAAAGTGACGATGAAAGAATGGATTAAAGACCTTGATATGTATGCACAAGTAATGGTTAATGTGCCAATTGAACCCGGTATTGATTGGAAAAATCATGCGGGTATGAAAGCAGCACAAGAACAAGCTGAACAAAAATTAGCAGGACGAGGACGTACACTTATTCGTGCATCAGGAACAGAGCCTAAATTACGATTAATGGTTGAAGCAGAAAGTGAGGCATTAGCCAAAGAATGTGTTGCTATTTTGGCAGCGGTAGATTTGCGTAGTGCATAAGAAGACACGCTGGCCCAGTATGCTATATTATCAAGTGAGTCTTTTTATGATTCACTTGATATTAAATAAGGTATATATCACGTTTGTTTGTTAAAATATTTGTCAATATTTTCTGCTAGAATGACTGTTTTAATTAGACGGTGAATGGATATAATAAAATATGCAAGAGTTATTCAGAACGCAATCGTCAGCGAATAATGAAGAACCAGGGTTAGTGTTGGGTTTGGCGACTACACCAGAAGAACTTGAGGCATTACAGCGGCTTCGCTTTGATGTCTATACAAAAGAAATGGGGGTTATCTTTCCTGACTCAGAAAATGGTATAGATAAGGATTATTTTGATGAGTTTTGTGAACATTTGATGGTGTGTGATTTACAGACTAATCAAGTGGTTGGTACTTATCGGATGATGAATCCTATTGAGGCTAAGCGTGCAGGTGGGTATTATTCTGAATCGGAATTTGATTTAAGTGAATTAGATAATATTCGTGATGTATTGACCGAATGTGGTCGTTCATGTATTCACCCTGATTATCGTAATGGGGCAACTATTATGTTGCTATGGACAGGGCTAATTCGCTATTTACAGCAAACGCAAGGTCGCTATATCTTGGGTTGTGCCAGTGTTAGTCTGATGGATGGGGGACGACAAGCTGCCAAGGTATGGCAAGATGCCAAAAAACAATTGGCGCTACACCCTGAATTATTTCGTGTAAAACCCCTAACCCCTTATCCATTGGATAAGCTTCCTATATTAGAAGATGGGGAAGAAATTAAGATTCCTCCTTTAATTAAAGGATACCTTAAAACAGGGGCACGTATTTGTGGTGAACCTGCGTGGGATAAGCATTTTAATTCAGCTGATTTTCCTGTGATTATTGATGTACAGAATATGGATAAAAGGTATCAAAAGCATTTCGGGCTTTAAGGATTTGTTTGATTAAGAGTATCACATATATTTCCTTTTAGGTATATAAATAATCCCCATCTACTTATTGATGGGGATTTTTATGTTTTTTAGAAATTTTAGAAAATGATTTTTAAATAAACTATTCTTTTAACCTAAAATCAAATCCTACTGCTTGCCATTCTTGTGCTTCTAATTCAAGGCTATAACGTGTAAGAGGATGCTTATCTAGCCATGTTTTATCTAGGCTTAGGATAATTTGCTTGTTAGGAGTTGCTGTTAAACTTAGTCCCTCTAGTTTTTGGTTTTGGCGTTTACGGGCAAAGAGAATAGCAAGACGTAAACAGAGAATGGCTTGCCATTTATCAGTTGTAAAATGTTGAATATTTGTTTTACTTAAACGGCCTTGTTGGACTAGGGTAAGTATAGAAAGCCGTCTTTGATCATCACGTGAAAATCCTGGCATATCGGCATGTTCTAATACATAAGCGGTATGCTTATAGAAAGATAATTGAGAAATACTTAAACCAATTTCATGCAAATCAGCAGCCCAACTAAGGGCAAGACGAATATCATCTGCATGATGGCTAGGAAGAGAATCATACAGACTTAATGCAATGTTTTTGACTCGATAAGCTTGTTTGGTATCGATATGGTAACGATCCATAAAAATCTTGACCGTTTCATCGCGTTTATCTGAGGCAATTCGCCGCCCCAACATATCATATAACACCCCTACACGTAATGCCCCCTCACCTTGTCGCATAATATCTATTTCAAGGCTACGGAAGATGGCAATCATAATGGCTAAGCCAGCAGGTAAAACTTCTGCTCGGTCAGTTTTAAGCCCTTTAATCTTAGGTGACTGGGCTGAACCAAACCTAATTAATTCTTGTTTGAGTGCAAGCATCCCATTTAGCGTAATGCCATAATCAGAATAGCCTGAGCTTTGTAATACAGCAATAATGGCTTTAGCTGAACCAGAAGAACCAAAGGCTTGTTCCCAGCCCATTTTACGGTAGGTTTTACTGATTACTTCAATTTCTTTGCTTGCAGCGAGTTCTGCTTTTTCAAAGGCTTTTTCAGTGACTTTACCATTGGGAAAATAGGCTTTGGTATAACTAACACAACCGATATGAAGAGACTTCATCAGTTTAGGCTCTAGCCCTTTACCAATAATAAATTCTGTTGAGCCTCCACCAATATCAACGACTAAACGACCTTCTTTTGATGGAGGGAGTTCATGTGCAACCCCAGAGAAAATAAGACGTGCCTCTTCATGACCAGGAATGATTTCGATAGGAAAACCCAGTGCCGCCTCTGCTCTAGGTAATAATTCATCAATATTGCGTGCTACACGGAATGTATTGGTAGCAACAGCACGTACTTGATCGGGTGAAAAATCCTGAATACGTTCACCAAAACGCTGTAATACATCTACAGCACGTTGAATTGCTTCTGGACTTAATACATTTTTATCATCTAGTCCTGCGGCAAGACGAACGGTTTCTTTAAGCCGATCAATAGAAAAAATTTGAGGAATACCGTCTGAGTGAACAACACGTCCTACAGATAAGCGGAAACTATTAGAACCTAAATCGACTGCGGCTAAGAGATGATCCATTTCCATGGTTTAAATGATATGAAATAAATAATACGCCATTTTAACGTAAAATGATTAAAAAACTCAAAAAGAAAGGGAATAGTGAGTATGAAATGTTGTAGGGTATTGTTTCTGCTCTATTTAGTTTAATATGTGAATGTATAAAAATGTATCATAATATATAAATACTTAATAACATAGATACTACTTACCGCTATACCTAAAAAAGAATCTGCTTTTTGACCTCTCTGGGGGAAATACCAAATTGTTTTTTAAAGGCAGTGCTAAAGTTATCAGGATTAGTATATTTTGCGATTTCTGCCGCTTGTATAACAGTTGCATTCTGCAGTAATGCTCTATAGGCTCGTTCTAATTTACAACGTCGTAAATAAGCGCCAATACTTAGCTGTGTTGTTTGGTGAAATTGTTGTTGTAGGCTTGTAATATTCGTATGACAATACTTGGCAATATCACTAAGTGTGTAGTGATCAAACTCACCACTTTCAAGTTTTTGGCATAAGTCCATAATCAAATCCGATTTATTTTTTTGCAAAGGTTTTTCATAATATTGTTTTAAGCTTTCAGTAATTAAGGTGGTTAAATCAGTTTCTTTCTCTAACCATTCTATTGCATGATAGCCTTGTACTGTTTGTTTAAATCTATTAAGTAATCTATTCATCTTATGGGTAAAGACAAGCTTTTGTGTTTTTAAATGATATTGTGTTATATCGGCAAATCCTCTTTCTTGTAACCAATGCAATGGAATAAAGATAACAAATTCTATTTGATGCTGTTTCCCTTGATAAATTTTTTTTCCTAAGGCTGTTTGGATAATAGGTAATAGCGTAATCTGTGGGTGTTGGTGAGCGTTTTGCTGAAACTGTGTCTGAGAAAATTGAATTTCTGATTTACCTTGTAGTGTAACAATTAAACGTACATCAGGGTGAAAAGCCCCCTCAATAGGTTCTTGTGTATCGTGATTAATATAAAGATGAGAAAACTTACACCGTAAACCTGATTTGAAATAAAAAATCTGTTCTTCACCAGAGAGATGATTATTGGCTATTACTAGTTTCTGATAATTCATATCCTATCACCACCATAAACCTATAAAAAACTTTTTTACAAGGAAAAAATAATTTTTTGCAAAGATTTTATATTTTAATCTATGTGATAATTTTATTTAATGAGAATTATTATCTTCTAGGAAATATAATGAGAGAATACTTTACTTCTGTTTTTCTGATGGTACTACCAGCAATTGGGTACAGTGAGGCATTGGATACTATTAATGTGGTTGAGAAAAAAGAATATTTTGCAACAGGTTATTCACCCATGGAATCTCATAGTGCTACTAAGACAGCCACACCGCTTATGCGTACGCCACAGAGTATAGAAATTATATCGAATAAACTAATGGCAGATCAGGGGGTAGAATCTGTTATTGATGCACTAGGTTATCATAGTGGGGTAATTAGTAATTATCGTGGCTCAAATCAGTTAATGGAAATTTCTATTCGTGGTATTGGAACTAAAAGTGAAGGAGGACAACTACCGATTTATGTGAACGGTACTTCTTATTCTGCTGCGTATGCAATTAAACCCTTTTTTATTGAGCGAATGGATATACTAAAAGGACCAAGCTCTGTTTTGTATGGTCAGGTGAACCCGGGTGGCATTGTTGATATTATTACTAAAAAAGCAACAGGAGCGAATAAGGGGCAAGTCCAGTTAGTAGTAGGTAGTAATGACCGTTATCAATTAGGACTTGATGTTGAACGTAAAATATCTTCTACTTTATCAGCTCGTCTAATTGGTCAAGCTGAACGAATGGATTGGAAAGAACGTTTTGTCAAAGAACGTGGTGGAATGATTGCTCCTTCCATAAAATGGCAACCTAATGATAAGACAAGTCTGATACTTTATTCTTATTTTTCAAAACAACCAGAAGCAGGGGATCGTAATTTTCTAGTAGGTGAGGGGACGGTAAAACCGTATCAAGGGCAGAAAATTCCTTATGATTTCTTTGCGGGTGATCCTGATTATCATAAAGTGTCTGTGAAACAGTATCATCTTGGTTCACAATTTAGTCATCGTTTTAATGATCACCTTATATTTCGTCAAAACTTACGGTATAGCCAATCAAGAGAAGATTTTAAAAATTTGGTTGTTATGTTTAATATTGGTTCTGAACTAAAACGGATTACCAGAGCATGGGATGAAAAAAGTAGAGAATTGACGATTGATAATCAGTTAGAGACAAATTTTCAATTAGGTGAAACACGACATACATTATTAGCCGGTGTTGATTATAAATATTACAGTAAGGATAGCTTAATTTATTTGGGTAGTGTTGCTGATACCCCCAGTATTGATTGGCGTCATCCGATTTATCATCAAAAAATTAAACAACCAGATCTTATCAATGATGATGAACATTGGATTAAACAAACCGGTTTATATGCACAGGAACAAATAGAATGGGGGAAATTAGATTTCTTATTAGGTGGCCGTATTGATTTTGCACGTATCCAACAGAAAAATCGCTTGAAAAATACACGGTCAAACCAATCAGAGCATAAATTTACTTGGCGTACGGGCTTAATCTATAATTTTGATAATGGGATAGCCCCTTATATCAATTATAGTACCTCATTTTTACCAACAACTAATCAAGATGAGAGAGGTAACTATTTAAAACCAACCACCGCATCACAATGGGAGGTGGGTGTTAAATATGCACCAAATGAAAAATTCTTTATGACGGTGGCTGGTTATCAAATTACCCAAAAGAACTTAACCAATTTTGATATGGTAACACGTGCATATAAACAGATTGGTAAGGTGAGAACAAAAGGGATTGAAGTTGATATATCAGCACAAATCAGTCAATCGCTTTCTCTGTTAGCAACCTATGCCTATACCCATCAAAAAGTAATTCACTCATTGGATAAAGAATCAATAGGTACAACACCTTGGGGAGTTCCTCGTCATCAAGGTTCATTATGGGCAAAGTATCAATTTGATAATGGGTTAAGTCTATCTGCAGGTATGCGTTACTTTGGTTCTGTGCATAGTTATAACAATGGAAGAGTAGATGTTCCTCACTTTACTTTGTATGATGCGGCTATCCATTATGACTTGAATAAAGTTGGTATTAATGCGGATGTACAATTTAATATTCAAAATTTAACCAATAAAAAATATGTAAGTAGTTGTGCTCGGTCTGATACCTGCTTTTATGGAAAAGAGCGTAATGCTAATATGACATTTAATTATTATTTCTAATTATTTTATAAATAAAGTAATGAGAAGCGTACTACTAAGTTTATTGATACTTTTACCCTCTTTAGGACAAGCAATATCACTGAAAGAGGGTGATTTTGTAAAAGGTAAGTTTATAAGTCATCAGGAGGCAGATTTATATATTCAGTTTCCTGATAAAACGACCCGTGTATTAGCAAAAAATATACATGGAGAGAAAATATTTTTATTTAAATCTGAACAACAAGGAGAGGCAAACTTTATTGCGTATAAAACAGGTACACGGGAATTAATAGATAACTTTACACTAAATATTATTCAACAAATACCACTAAATGATCAGGAGCGATTAAAAAAAGAAGAAGTTTTTACCCATCCACTCTTGCAGGATATAAAGGGGCTTCAAAAGGATACCTCTGTTTTTTGGCAACGTATTAAGGAGGTAGGTACGCCACTTATTGAGCAGTTAGATGAGAAAAGGAGTAAGGTTACTTTTTTATATAGAGGTGCTAAACAGAATGTAAAGTTATTTAGTGATATATCATACAATCATGATGCTATGCAGCAAATTACAGGTACTGATATATGGTATAAAAGTTATACGTTACCAAATGATGCTAGGTTCTTATACAAAGTAGCACCTGATATACCTGATTTACCGGTTTCTTCTGCTGAACAACGGCGTGCTATTTTAGCAACCGCACAGGCTGACTTATTCAATCAATATCCTTATTTTGAATCAGCTAATAATGATATTAAAACGATAGATAAGTTTAATTATTGGTCTTCGGTTACATTACCTCATGCTGTAGAACAACCTTTTGTGACTAAAAAGGATACATTACAGGGGAGTATCCAAAAGGTCTATTTTGAAAGCACTATTTTAGGCAATAAAAGACGAGTTTGGATATATCTTCCCAAAAATTTTAGTAAAGAGAAATACTATCCTATTTTATATTTATTGGATGGAGCTGAATACACACAGCAAGTATCTGTACCTACCATTTTAGATAATATGATTGCAGAACATAAAATTCAACCAATGGTTGGTGTATTTATTGACACTATTTCTGCTAAAACAAGGGCAGAGGAATTACCTGCTAATACACAGTTTGCTAAAGCATTAACGGAAGAATTGATTCCTTTTGTAGAAAAAACTATCCAAGCAAAATACCGTATTATTTCAGGTTCAAGTTATGGTGGATTAGCATCAGCCTATATAGCCTTTAATTACCCTCATTTATTTCCACAAGCCTTAATCATGTCAGGTTCTTTTTGGTGGCAGGCTAAAGAAAGTCCTCCAGAAGAAAATAATTATATGGCATGGCAGTTTGCACAGCATGATAAAAAACCACTTTGTTTATTCATAAGTGCAGGTGGATTTGAAGCAGGAGAAAATAGTATTTTAGCGAGTTCAAGACATTTAAAAGATGTATTAAAAGCTAAGCACTATCCCCTTATTTACAAGGAATATAGTGCTGGCCATAGTTACTTTTCTTGGCAGGGTGTACTGAGTGATGGTTTAATTGCTTTACAAAACCTTTGCCTCTAACACTTCCCAACGTTCAAATAGTGTCATTAACTCTTGCTCAATAGAGGCAAGCTCTTGTTGAATCACTTGTGCTTTATCATGTCCATTTTCGTATAAAGTAGGGTCAGATAATTGCGCTGTTAATGATTGTTGCTGTGTTTCTAAATCAGCAATTTTTTGAGGAATTGATTCTAACTCTTTGGCTTCCCAAGAGCTGAGTTTAGAACGTGCAGGTGATTTGGGCTTTGTTACTGTTGGCTCTACTTGCTTTTCGGATTCTGTTTTGGGATTACTTTTAGTGGCACTTTGCGTATTGAGTTGATGAGATCGTTGTTGTAACCAGTCCTCATAGCCACCCACATAATCACGCCATTGTCCATTTCCTTCATAGGCAATTGTTTGTGTGATGACATTATCCAGAAAACTACGATCATGACTCACTAATAAGACTGTACCATCAAACTCTTGCAGTAATTGTTCTAGTAACTCTAAGGTTTCAATATCTAAATCATTTGTAGGTTCGTCCATTACTAAAACATTAGCAGGACGGGCAAAGAGACGGGCTAATAAAAGTCTGGCTCTTTCACCCCCTGATAAACTACTGACAGGGGATTGCGCACGAGCAGGGGAGAATAGAAAATCACCTAAATAGCTCATGATGTGTTTACGTGTATTACCAATCTCAACCCATTCACTACCGGGGTTAATCACGCTAGTGAGCGGTGCATTTTCATCTAATTGTTCACGCATTTGATCAAAATAGGCGATATGTAGATTAGTGCCTAATTTCACGCTACCTGATGTAGGGGTAAGCTGACCAAGAATAATCTTTAATAAAGTGGTTTTACCTGCACCATTAGGTCCAATTAAGCCAATACGATCCCCTCGCATAATGGTTGTTGAGTAATGATCAATAATGACCTTTTCACCAAATTGGTGATGGATATTTTTAAGTTCTGCTACTAGCTTACCAGAACGCTCACCACTTGCAATCGCAAAATTAACATTTCCTAAGCGTTCGCGTCTGGCAGCACGTTCTCGACGTAAGGATTCTAGACGTTTAACACGTCCTTCATTGCGTGTGCGGCGAGCTTCTACCCCTTTACGAATCCATACCTCTTCTTGGGCTAAAAATTTATCAAAACGTTCATTTTGTAATTGTTCTGCGGCTAACCATGCGGCTTTTTGTTCTTGCCAACGAGAGAAATTACCAGGGAAACTATGTAATTGTCCTCTGTCTAGTTCAACAATTCGTGTGGTTACTTCATCTAAAAATCGGCGATCATGCGTAATAATGACATAAGCACATTTACTTTGGCGAATAAGGTTCTCAAGCCAGAGAATACCTTCAAAATCAAGATGATTGGTTGGTTCATCTAATAAGAGTAAATCAGGTTCTTCTAAAATAGCTCGTGCAAGGGCGATACGTTTACGTGTACCACCAGATAGACCTTGAATAACCGCATCAGCGTTTAAGTTTAGGTGTTCTATCATGGATTGAGCACGAGAAGGTCGCCCCCAATCTTCATTTAGCATAAAATCACCGACAAGATTATCATAAACAGATTTGTCTTCATCAAGTTTAGGTTCTTGTTCAACCGTAATAACCTTTAATGTGCTAAGACGAGCTACTTCACCATCATCTGCTAGAATACGACCATCTAAAATACGTAATAAAGAAGATTTGCCTGCACCATTACGTCCGATGAGGCCGATACGTTCGCCTTCTTGAATACTAAAATTAGCATGATCTAAAAGTGCATAGTGTCCAAAAGCTAATTGTGCATTCGTTAGTGTAATTAATGTTTGTCCAGCCATAATGAATTATCTTGATGAAAAATGTATGATGAAAGTGTTGTTATGTAAAATTTTAGGAATAGTATTAGATTAGCCCTAAATATTTACATATAAAGCATATATGAAAAATATTTTGCACTAAGTTGCTATTATTCAATGTATCATATATGCCTTATAAGGTTAAATAGCTTATTGAAGCGCCTTTAGGATTTTCTGACCTGCTCTACCATCTACGGTCATACCAAGACGTGCTTGCTCTTTTTTGATGGCTTCGCGTGTTTTACTACCAATAAGACCATCTGCTTCACCAATATCATGTCCTCGTTTAAGTAGTAGTGTTTGTAACTCAATTCGTTCTCGGCGAGATAGTCCTAAATCATCTGTAGGCCAAGGTGTTACAAAGGGTTTAGCTCCCTTTAGACGATCTGATAAATGTGCGATGGCTAAGGCATAGCTTTCGGCAGCATTATAGCTATAAATAGCATCAAAATTTTTAAAAACTAAAAAAGCGGGTCCATTAATACCAGCAGGTAGCAAAAGCCCTGCTTTTTGCTGTGACCCAACAACTTCATTCAAGGCTTGCCCATTGATTGTTTTTACGCCTTTACTCATCCAGTAAGTGATACTTTTTTTGTTTTTACGACTTTCTCCTGTTGTAGAAAACCCTTGTGGCAGTTTGACTTCAAACCCCCAAGGCTGACCTGTTTGCCATCCTGCTTTTTTAAGATAATTAGCAGTAGAGCCCAAGGCATCAACGGTATTATCGATTAAATCACGGCGACCATCATTATCAAAATCAACGGCTAATCGTTCAAAAGTAGTTGGCATAAACTGAGTATGTCCAAAAGCACCAGCCCATGAACCTTTTAGGCGATCCTCTGTAATATCTCCAGATTGGATAATGCGTAAAGTCGCAAAAAATTCCTTTCTAAAAAATGCTTGACGCCGACCTATGCAACTGAGTGTTCCCAGCGCATTCACCAGTGAATATTTACCTTGATTTTTACCGTAATTACTTTCTACTCCCCAAACAGCAACAACAGTAGCAGGATCAACACCATATAACTGGGCTACTCGTTTTAGGGTTGTCTGATGCGTTTGTAACATGGCTTTCCCGTCATCAATACGTTCTTCGTCTACTAATGCGGTCATATAATCCCAGATAGGGGTACGAAACTCAGGTTGATAATTTAGTTTTTCAAGTAAAGAGGTATCTGGTTCTAACTGTGCGGTATATTTTTTAAAGGTATAATGTGATACACCTGCTTGTGCTGCTTGACTTTCTAGGCTTGATAAGCATTGATGAAAGTTTGATTCTTGTGCGAATAAAGAAGAGGGTAAAGCAAGTGAAGCGGTAACAATAGTCAAAAGTGCGTTAAGTTTCATGTAATCCCTAGAAAAATTTACCATAACTTTGTCTATTTTAAATCTTTTCTTTTCAAAATGCTTAGGGTAAGCTATACCGTTATGTATCCTAACAATACGTTATAATTTTAGCGGCTTAACCCTCTATAGGGTATGTAGATAATTTTGTTTTTATCGGTGTTGTTGGCAAATGACTATGAGTAAAGAGGAAAGTACGGTAAATAGTACCACTCTTACTAAGCTTTGTGATGCTGACAAAATATCTATGACCTTAGTATGGAGTGGTGATGGTATTTTTAAGCCATTTTACATTTTAGATATAGATAATGATGATGAAAAAATCCTCAATGGAATTAAAACGATTATTTCTCGCACTCTCTCTTTCATTGCTTACCGGTTTGACGTATGCAAAAACGACTGTTGATAAAGTAGCCACTACAACAGAAAGTTCTCGTCTTGTTCCTACCAAGCGAGAGAGTTTCCCTAAATTAGCACCTGAGCTAGATTTTGCACGTTCTACTGTATTGGTTTCTATGATTCTGACCCAGTTTGAATATGATAAAAAGCCATTAACGGTTGCGATGGGAGAGAAGGTCTATGATAATTATTTTAAAATGCTAGACCCTCAAAAAATGTATTTTATCGCTGAGGATATAGAGTATTTCAGCAGTGCTAAACCTGTCATGAGTAAAATGATTCGTGAGGGGAATTTACGCTTTGCTTTTGATGTGTATAAACTGTATCGAGAACGTGTGGCAGATCGTTTAGATTATGTCTTATCGTTGTTGGATAAACCATTTGATTTTTCTGTTGATGAAGAATTTAATGTTGATCGCAAAAAAGCAGAATGGGCGAAGAATAATGATGAGGCAAATGATTTATGGCGTAAACGTGTCAAAAATGATTTCTTACGGCTTAAATTAAATAAAACAGATGACACAAAAATTCGTGAGATTTTACGTAAACGTTATATCAATAATCATAATCAAGTTGTTCGTATGAATAGCGAAGATGTAGCAGAAATGTTTCTAAATGCCTATGCAGATAGTACAGATCCGCATACCAATTATTACAGCCCAACCTCTGCTAAAAATTTTGATGTTCAACTGAGTTTGTCGGTAGAGGGTATTGGTGCTGTTTTACAAAAACGTGATGAATATGGACAGATCCGAGAAGTAGTAGCAGGTGGGCCTGCTGCACGTAGTGGCGAATTACAACCGGGAGACCGTATTGTTGCGGTGGGACAGGGTGATAATGGTCCCATGGAAGATGTGATTGATTGGCGACTAGATGATATTGTCAAAAAAATCCGTGGTAAACGAGGTAGTGTGGTTCGTATTGAGGTGATTCCTGCGGATAGTGGGCTAGATGGTAAACACAAAACAATACGTATTGTTCGTGAAAAAGTGACGATGGAAGACCAAGCGGCTCGTTCTAAAGTGATTGAAACGAATGTCGATGATATTAAGCGTAAGATTGGCATTATTACTGTTCCTTCTTTTTATGAAGACTTTGAAGGTCGCTCTAATGGGAATAAAAACTATAAGAGTGTTACGCGTGATGTTAAAAAAATATTAGATACTTTTAACCAAGAAGGTGTAGAAGCAGTTGTTTTAGACCTACGAGAAAATGGCGGTGGTTCACTAAATGAAGCGGCTAATCTTAGTGGCTTATTCTTAGGTAATAATCAAAATATTGTACAGATTCGTTCAGCAGAGGGAAGTATTTCGGGGGTTCGTAGCCGAGGGGTTGAACAAGTCTGGAAGAAACCAGTTGTCGTTATTATCAATCGTATTTCAGCATCTGCCTCTGAAATTTTTGCTGCTGCGATACAAGATTATGCACGGGGTATTGTTGTTGGTGGCGATACTTGGGGTAAAGGTACGGTACAAACTTTCCGTCCTTTAGCGGATTTCTTACGTTTTCCTGATGAAGATGATAATAAACTTGGTGCATTAAAATGGACTATTCAAAAGTTCTTCCGTGTAAATGGTAGCTCAACGCAGGTTAAAGGAGTTTCGCCTGATATTGAATTTCCAAGTGTGTTTGTGAATGAAGAGTTAGGTGAGTCTAGTTATGATAATGCTATGCCTTGGACAGAAATTCCTGCAGCTAAATATCAACCCTTTACGACCAAATTAAAGGCGACTATTACACAGTTGAGTAAGAAGCATCAAGCACGTGTAGAGCAATCAGCAAGCTGGCAATTATTTAAAGATGAAACGGAGTATCGTTTAAAAGAAGCTAAGCGTAAGTCTTTTTCACTTAATTTAGCCAAGCGGGAAGCTGAATTTGTGGCTACAGATCGAATTTATAAGGAATTTGAACAGCGTCGCAAAGAATTAGGTGAAGATGATGCCAGTAAATTAGAAATGGACGATGGTTTAGCGATGGGTGAGGGTAATCTCAAGAAAGAGCTTGAAGATGCTAAAAAACGTCGAGAATCTATTGATACAGTTGCTAAAGAGGCGGCAAATATTGCTTCTGATTTAGTTACGTTAAGTAAGAAGTAACGTTGGTTTTATTACTTCGTTTTTTAAAAGGATATAAATAGGTAATGTTTATATCCTTTTTTCTTTGTATTTTATGAGGGTGTCATGTGCTGGTTTTATAAAATCCCTATAAAATACTTTTATTTAGGTAATTGATTAATAAAGAAAATATCACTTGAATCAATAAATTGGAATAGAGCATGTCCTAAATCAATATCGCCATTTTGAAGGAAACGTTGGTAGGTATAGTGTAGGGCTTTATTAAGTACTTGTGTAACGGTAGGAAGTTGTTGGCTATTAAATCCCCATAGTGTGGTACTTAGTTGCATTAAAACACCTCCTGTATCCTCATGGCGTAATGTGGCTTTAGTTGGAGGAGCAAAGATAAATTTATCTTCTTGCTGTTGTGAAGATAATTGTGAAAATAAGTCGGAATTTATTTGTACGCCAGGTGTTACAACCATCACTTGAGTCGGTTGAGGAAAAATCTTTTGTGCTTCACTTAATGAGAAAAACCATGTTAATGCAGCTATTTGACATAAGGTATTTACCTGTTTTTCGGGTAGTTGCTGAATTTGTGCTTTGATTTTTTCATCATGTTGATAAGCGGCTATAAAACTGACATCCTCTAAAAGTGATTCTTGTATGCTTGGCTCAATGGGTGAACCGCCATACTCGACAATACCTATCCCAGATGCAGGATATTTTAGGGTACTAATGGTTTCTCTACACGCTTGGTAATGTTGATTATGAGGGTGATAGAGACTGAAATCACAAGGAATAATAAACGCTGTATTCATAGCCAATATAGTGTGGAACTAGCAAGGGTAAAAGTGTAGCACGTTCTCGTTAGAAATAACAAAACTGTGTGTTATTGAAATAGGTTTTAGCATTAAAAAAGGCAGCCTAAGCTGCCCTGATTCGTTCTGTTGCCAAGTGAATCACACTCCTAGCGGCCTTTCATTAGGCGGCTAATGCGTAACTTTCATCGTTTGCATTTATAAGATTTGCTTGATTTACGGTCATCGCCTACCGGCTGCCAATCTTCCTATTTACCCCTGTCGAAACCAATACGTCCCCCTCATTAAAACACGATTACCTCATGTACTAGTGGTGGAGACGGCGGGAGTTGAACCCGCGTCCAGAAATCTGTCAGTCGACTAGATATACAGCTTATCTCCCATCTTAGTATAAAAAGATTAAAAAGGAAATAGAAAAGGGTTTAAACAAGATAGAACACTTTTTAAGTGTTGTTTTTTTGCTATAGTAAAATGAGAAAGTGAGTAGATTTGTATGGATTTGTATAGGGAAATGTTTGTGTTTTTAGTCAAAAAAGAGAGGATAAAATAGAAAATGGTATGTCATAGCATGAGTGATACTACAAAGATAGTGAGTAATATATCTAGCTTATAGAGGTAGTTTTCATGTCATTTAAAAATGAAGTGTAATACTTATTATTTTGGATGTGGAATAAACTGGTATTGTTTACATCTTAGGTAATCAACTTGTTATTTATTTAAAATACTACACTTCAAATTTGAATAGTTAAACCCTATACTGACTGAATAGGTGTATCTACCATGCCTAGGATAGTGGCTAATAAAGCATCTGGTGAATCGACAATAATATCAGCCCCCCACTGTGGAATCAGTTCAGGGGTAGGGCTATAACCATAGGTTACGGCAATTGTTTTCATGCCTGCTGCTTTTCCTGCTTGAATATCACGTTCATCATCACCTACATAGATACAATGGGCTGGTAACACACCAGCTTTTTCAGCAGCGAGTAGTAGTGGATCTGCATAGGGTTTAGGACGAGCAGCCGTATCGCCGCAGATATTAGCAGCGCTACGTTGTTCAAGATTAAGATGACGGAAGATAGGGAAAGATAGTCTTTCGGCTTTATTGGTGACAATCCCCCAACGTAATCCCTTTTCTTCTAAAGTGGTGAGAAGCGTATCAATACCATCAAATAAAGCCGTCTTATCTGTCATACATTTGGTGTAATCAAGGATAAATTGCTCTCTTGTTGCTTCATATAAGGGATCTTCTGGTGTTAGATTTAAAGCAGTTTTAAGTAAACCGATTGCTCCTTGAGAAGAGGAAGAGCGTAGTGCTTCAAAGGGAAGCGGAGAAAGTCCTGCATAAAGACGTTGTTGGTTGGCAGCATTGACTAAGTCGGGTGCCGTATCGGCTAAAGTGCCATCAAAATCAAAAAAAACGGCTTGTATCATTTACGAGTTGATAGTAGATAGTTGACAGAAGTATCGTCAGAAAGAAAAAATACTTGACGAAGAGGGTGGTATTCTAATCCTTTGAGTGATTGTAAATATAATCCTGCATGATGAGCCATACGCATTAATTCACTTGGTTTGATAAAGGATTCGTAATGGTGAGTCCCTTTGGGTACCATTTTTAAAATATATTCAGCTGCGATAATGGCTAATGCTTGTGCCTTACGATTACGATTAATAGTTGAAAAGAAAACATAACCATTCGGTTTAACCAATTTTTGGCAAGCTTGGATAATAGAAGCAGGATTAGGCACGTGCTCTAGCATTTCCATGCAAGTAACAATATCAAATTGCTCGGGGTGCTGTTCTGCAAAGTCTTCCGCAGAAATACATTGATAATCAACTTTAACACCACTTTCAAGACTATGTAGTCTGGCAACCGTAAGTGATTGTTGTGCTAGGTCAATCCCAGTGACAGTAGCCCCTTTTTTAGCCAGGCTTTCTGCGAGAATACCACCACCACAACCAATATCTAAAATACGCAAACCTTGTAATGGTTTACCGACTTGCTCTTCAATCCATTGTAAACGTAGTGGATTAATATCATGCAGTGGCTTAAATTCACTTTCTGGATCCCACCATTTGGAGGCAATAGCACTGAATTTATCAATTTCGGCTTGATTAACGTTTTGCATAGCAATGAAATGTAGAGACTAAATAAGGTCTGATTTTACCATATTCCATTATTTCTTCTGGACACTTTATTGATTTTAGTGTGTAAAACTCTTTTATATTTATAAGATATATCTAACTTGGATAAGATGTTGGTATAGTATAGATATAAAAATTTTAAGCTTTAAGGTAAAAGTATTTGAGTATTGTTTGTATAACTTTTATAAGTGATTTATGCTAAAAGTAAGCTATAAAACCCTAATTTGGATAATAAAAAAGACCCCAATAAGGGGTCTTCCAGAAATCATATAATCAAAAATGATTATTTACGTGGTGTACCAACGATTTCGATTTCTACGCGACGGTTTTTAGCACGACCTTCACGAGTAGCGTTAGATGCTACAGGTTGAGATTCGCCACGACCAGAAGCGATAATTTGTTCTGCTGGAATACCTTTAGACACTAAGTATTGTTTAACAGAAGCTGCACGACGCTCAGATAAACGTTGGTTGTAAGCATCAGCACCAACAGAGTCAGTGTGGCCTACAGCGATTAATGATTCTAGGTTAAGTTGTTGAACTTGAGCAGCAACTTGATCAAGAATATTACGACCTTCAGGTTTTAGAGTGGCACGGTCGAAATCAAAGAATGTATCAGCATTGAAAGTAACTTTACTTGCTGTTACTTCTGGAGCGGCTTCAGCACCACAACCTTGTGCTGCAGTAGCTGGTGTCCAGTTGTTATCTCTCCAGCAGTGTTCGTTTGTGCCGTTCATCCATACTTGACCGTATGGATTAACCCAGTTGTCCACTGTTTGAGCTGAAGCAATGCTAGCAGATGCAGATAATGCAACGGCGATTGCTAATGCGAATTTAGAGGGCTTGTTCATATTTCTCCTCGATGAGCTAAGTAGCTAAAAAATTGACTCGCAGCGATATGCCGCAGAATGGAAATCAGGGTTAGTATAACAATCCTTTAGCTGTGTTTCAAAACATTTGAAGGGATTCCCTGTATTCTCTTAATCATATTAAGTGATTTCTTGAGATTTTACAGAAAATAAGAGCTAGATTTATAAAGGTATTTGAGAGAATTGTTGTTTTTATACCATATTTGTTGTTTAATGGCAACATAACATAATAAGTGCTTGTGAGTAAAACATATCTTTCAGTTTATAAAAAAGTGCTTTTTTATACATTTTATCGTTTGGTATAGAAAATATTCTTGTGCAAAGGTGCGTGGAGAGATGAATTGAGTAGGGAATATCAATAAGGAGAAAATAAAATATTAACTAGCTCTAAATTTCTTTTCCCTTTTATACAGACTGAATTCCATGCCAGAACAATGGTAAAATCAATGTTTTAGTGACGTTTTATCTTTAAAGATAAACTGTTTTTATACAACAGGAATAAGCAATAAGTGAATAATATGGATTCAAATAATATCGAGTCTTTTGCCAAGGAAACGTTGCCTGTTTCTCTCGAAGAGGAAATGCGCCGTAGTTATCTAAGCTATTCAATGAGTGTTATTGTTGGGCGTGCTTTGCCTGATGTGCGCGATGGTCTTAAACCCGTGCATCGTCGTGTTTTATATGCGATGGATAAACTCAATAATAGTTGGAACAGTGCTTACAAAAAATCTGCTCGTATTGTGGGTGATGTTATCGGTAAGTACCATCCTCACGGTGATCAGGCAGTGTACGATACCATTGTTCGTATGGCTCAAGACTTTTCTTTGCGCTATATGCTTGTTGATGGACAGGGTAACTTTGGCTCAATTGATGGTGATAGTGCTGCGGCAATGCGTTATACCGAGATTCGCTTGTCTAAAATCGCTCATCAAATGCTAGAAGATATCGATGAGGAAACCGTTGATTTTGGCCCTAACTATGATGGTAGTGAAGAAGAACCTAGGCTGTTACCGACAAAACTTCCTAATCTTCTCGTCAATGGTAGTTCTGGTATTGCGGTAGGTATGGCAACCAATATTCCGCCACATAACCTAAGTGAAGTGATTGATGGTTGTTTGTATTGTCTGCGTAACCCACAGTGTACAGTAGATGAATTGATCGAATTAATTCCTGCTCCAGACTTCCCGACAGGTGGCATTATCTACGGTATGAGCGGTGTCCGTGAAGGCTATCGTACGGGTCGTGGTCGTGTGGTCATGCGTGCCAAAACACATTTTGAAGAAATGGATAAAGGCAATCGTCAAGCGATTATTGTTGATGATATTCCTTACCAAGTGAATAAGAAAAATCTTCAAGAAAAAATTGCAGAGCTAGTCAATGATAAGCGTATTGAGGGTATCTCTGATATTCGCGATGAATCAGATAAAGATGGTATGCGTTTAGTCATCGAGCTTAAACGAGGGGAAGTACCAGAAGTGGTACTCAATAATCTCTTTAAGCATACACAGTTGCAAGATACCTTTGGTATGAATCTGGTAGCGCTGGTTGATGGTCAGCCTCGATTGTTGAATCTTAAACAATTAGTTGATTACTTCTTGCAGCATCGCCGTGAAGTGGTTACACGTCGTACAATTTTCCGTCTTCGTGAAGCACGTAAAAAAGGGCATATCCTAGAGGGTTTAGCCGTTGCATTGGCGAATATTGATGAATTTATTGCTATTATTCGTTCATCACCTAATCCAGAGATTGCGAGAGACCGATTAATGGAGCGTACATGGGAATCAACTTTAGTACGTGGACTTTTACAAGGTGTTGCTGCTGATAATATTCTAGGTGGTTTAGCGGCTTACCGTCCTGAAGGTATGGGGGCTGAATTTGGTTTACAAGATGATGGCTTCTATCGTCTTAGCAAAGAGCAAACAGATGGTATTTTAGCCATGAGCTTACGCCGCTTAACAGGCTTAGAACAAGATAAAATCATTCAAGAATACGAAGAAGCCATGAAGGTGATCGAAGATTTGCTAGATATTCTTGCCAAGCCTGAGCGTATTACCGCGATTATTGCAGATGAGTTAACCTTTATCAAAAATGAATTTGCACTTAAAACCAAGGATGCACGTCGTTCACAAATTGAATTTAATGGTGGTGAGTTAGATACAGAAGATTTAATTACACCGACTGATATGGTAGTAACGATGTCTAATAGTGGTTATATCAAGAGCCAGCCGCTATCAGAATATCGTGCACAAAAACGTGGTGGTCGAGGTAAACAAGCAACAGCGATGAAGGAAGATGATTGGATTGATCAGCTGTTTATCGCCAATACGCATGATTATCTCTTGTGCTTCTCGAACCATGGCCGTGTGTACTGGCTAAAAGTATGGGAAGTGCCACAAGGTACACGCACATCACGGGGTAAACCAATTGTTAATCTTTTCAACTTAATGGATGGAGAGCGTATTACCGTTGTTCTACCTGTTAAAGAATTCTCTGATGACCATTATATCTTTATGGCAACTTCACAAGGTACGGTGAAGAAAACCCCATTGTCTGATTTCTCTAATCCACGTAAGGCTGGTATTATTGCAGTGACTTTAGATGAGGGGGATTACCTTATTGGGGCGGAATTAACAGATGGCAAGCATGATGTGATGCTGTTCTCTGATGCAGGTAAGGCAGTTCGTTTTGATGAGAATGATGTTCGTTCGATGGGACGTACTGCGCGCGGTGTGCGAGGTATGAACCTTGAAGAAGGGCAGTCAGTTATTTCTATGCTAGTTGCTGAAAGTGAAGAACAGAGTGTTCTCACTGCAACAGAGAATGGCTTTGGTAAGCGGACATCTATCACAGAATATACACGTCATAGTCGTGGTACTAAGGGGATGATTGCTATTCAAACATCAGAACGTAATGGTAAAGTAGTTGCTGCTGTATTAGTGAATCCAAGCGATGAAATTATGATGATTACAACAGGTGGTGTATTAGTACGAACCAAAGTTGATCAAATTCGTGAAATGGGACGTGCTACACAAGGTGTTACCCTTATTAGGGTGGATGAAGGCACAGTGCTTTCAGGTATTCGCCGTGTGGCCGAATCTGATGCGGATGAAGAGATAGACGATGGAGTAGATACTACTGGAGAAGAACAAAATGCAACAGAGGCTGTTGAATCCCCATCAACGGATACTGAAGCATAAATACTTTTAAAAGATAAAACGGGTGTATATCAGAGAATATACACCCGTTTTTTTATCTATACATTGTATTTTTTTGCTATGATGGAGTTATTCAATCAATAGCAAATATAGGGTTGTTTAAATACTTTAACCCTAAAGCAAAGATAAAAGGAAGATTCAAATGACGATATGGAATTTCTCTGCTGGTCCTTCTAAATTGCCAACAGAAGTATTAGAAACGGCTGCGGCTGAAATGATGGATTGGCATGGCTGTGGTATTTCTGTAATGGAAATGAGCCATCGTGGAGCAGAGTTTACACAAATTTGTGATGAAGCAGAAGAGGATTTGCGAACATTACTTTCTATTCCTGATGATTATGCAGTGATGTTTATGCAAGGCGGTGCAACGGCACAGAATGCTTTATTACCCATGAACTTACTTTATTCTCGCCCAGCCCATACAGCAGATTATGCCGGATTGGGGACATGGTCAAATAAAACTTATAAAGAAGGGTTGCGTTATGGTCAAGGTAATATTGTCGCTAATAATGCACAAGAGCGAGAAATAGATGGTAAAGTCTATGGCGCTAAATGTTGGGTACCTGCCTTTAATGAATGGAAAGTAAACCCTGATGCCTCTTATCTTCATCTTTGTACAAATGAAACGATAGATGGTATTGAGTTACATGAATTACCTGATATGGGATCATTAGGTGCATCAGAAGTGCCTCTAGCATTGGATATGTCTTCTCATTTTTTATCACGCCCTTTTGATGTGACTAAAACAGGTATGATTTATGCCGGGGCACAAAAAAATGCGGGGCCTGCAGGGGTAACGGTGGTTATTGTGAAACGAGATTTACTTGGACATAGTATGCCAAGTTGTCCATCTGCTTTCGATTATGCCAATGTAGCCGCAGAGCGTTCACGCTTTAATACCCCTCCATGTTACCCTATTTATATGTGTGGTTTGGTCTTTAAATGGTTATTAAAGCAAGGTGGATTAGCGGTTATAGAGCAGAAAAATAAAGAAAAAGCTGATTATCTTTATACCGCACTAGATGCAAGTGCTTTTTATATTAATAAAATTCACCCTACTTATCGTTCACGTATGAATGTTCCGTTTGTATTGGCAGATGAAGGCTTAACCAATACTTTCTTGCAAGAAGCAAAACAAGCAGGATTATTTAACCTTAAAGGACATAAATCAGTGGGTGGTATCCGTGCCTCTATTTACAATGCTATGCCAATAGAGGGTGTTAAAGCCTTAGTTGATTTTATGAAAGAGTTTGAGCGTACCCATGGATAATAAGCAAAAGCAATTACAGGCTGAATTATTACCACTTCGGCAACGAATTGATGAAATTGATGAGCAGTTATTAGCCTTGCTGAATGAACGAGCGCAAGTCGCTGTTACTGTTGGTGAAGTAAAGCATTCATTTGGTGAAAGAGATACTATTCTAAAACCAGAGCGAGAAGCCCAGATTATTCGCCGTTTACAGGCACTAAATGCACGGAAGATTTTTCCTGAAAGTTCGGTTCAAGCGGTATGGAGTGAAATTATCTCGGCTTGCCGTGGTTTAGAACGTGGTCTTGTCGTGGCATATTTAGGGCCAGAGGGGTCTTTTTCTGAGCAAGCAGCATTATCGTATTATGGTCATGCTATCCAGAAAATGCCTTGCGAATCCTTTGATGAAGTATTCCATGTGGTTGAAACAGGACGTGCTAATGTGGGTATGGTACCGATAGAGAATTCCACTGAGGGAGCGGTGAATCGTACACAGGATCTACTTTTATCGAGTACGGTTAAAGTGCATGGTGAACGGACATTACCAATTAGTCATTGTCTCTTACATAAAACAGGTGATTTAAGCCAAGTTACCCGATTACTAGGTCATCCTCAAGCACTTGCACAATGTCATCATTGGATCACAAGAAATTATCCACATCTTGAGCGTGTACCAGCAGCAAGCAATTCAGAAGCAGCTCGATTGGCATCCGAAGATCCTACTTGTGTAGCTATTGCCGGTATGCAAGCAGCGATGCTGTATGGACTAACCGTAGTGGTTGAGGGTATTCAAGATGATGCCAATAATAAAACACGCTTCTTAGCGATTGGTAAGATAGATGTACTACCCAGTGGTAATGACCAAACCAGTCTTATATTTGCCGTACCCAATAGAGCAGGGGCGGTTTATGATATGATCTCGCCTTTTGCTAAACATCAAGTTTCTATGCGACGATTTGAGTCAAGACCTGCTCGTACAGGACAATGGGAATACTATTTCTATGTAGATATTTTGGGGCATTATTTAGATGAACCCGTTGCTAAGGCACTAGAAGAGTTGAAAGAACAATCTTCTTTCTTTAAATTACTAGGCTCATACCCCATGCAATAGGATAGAAGATGCAGGAAATACAAAAAATAAATACCTTGGGGATTATAGGGGTTGGTTTAATTGGTGGCTCTTTTGCCTTAGCACTAAAAAAAGCTGGGTTAGTGGAAAATGTCATTGGTTATGGACGAGATCAACAAAGTATTCAACAAGCTAAAGATCTTGGTATTATTGATGCTATCGTAACGATTGAAGAAATGGGTAAGGTTGCTGATGTCATTATGATTGCGACACCAGTTAAAGCCTTTTTATCGGTTGCAGAGGTATTAGCTCCTGTATTGAATGATAAAGCCATTGTCTGTGATGTGGGTAGTACAAAAGCAGAGGTGATTCAATGGGCAAAAATAGCATTTAAAGAGAAGATTGCACAATTTATTCCTTCTCACCCTATTGCAGGTTCACATTCATCAGGACCTGCTGCAGCTTTTGCAACGCTTTTTCATGAAAGAAATGTCATTATCACACCTTTAGCTGAAAATAAATCCGAAGATGTCGCATGGATGCAGGCTTTATGGGAAGCCTGTGGAGCAAATGTACAATTGTTAGATCAAGCAAAAGACCATGATGATATTTTTGCGGCAGTAAGCCATTTCCCTCATTTTTTAGCGGCAAGTTATATGTCCTTTATGGAGTCTGATGCTGTACGTCGTCAGGCATTACATATGGGTGGAACTGGTTTTCGTGATTTTACAAGGATTGCAGCTGGTTCACCAGAGATGTGGCGTGATATTTTTTTAAGTAATCAAGAAGCTATGTTAGCGCAGATGAATGCCTTTGAAAAAGAGTTTCACCGTATTCGTACATTATTAGAAAATAAGGATGCGGACCAAATTTACCAATGGTTATCGACTGCCGCACAGGCGAGACGTGCATGGACAACTATTCCAACGGATAAGGAAAAATAATGCAAGAAAAATCAGCATTTTTAGATTTAGCAAAATCAAACTCGGCTCAAGGAGAGGTGGTATTGCCGGGGTCTAAAAGTATTTCTAATCGGGTATTGTTATTAGCTGCTTTAGCGAAAGGGACAACTATTATCCGAGGATTATTAGATTCAGATGATACACGTGTGATGTTAGCTGCGCTTAATACTTTAGGGGTAAAGATTTCTGCTATTGATGAAACCAGCTATCAAATAGAGGGAATTAATGCGGTTAATCAACAAAAATTTCCTCAAGAGAAAGCCGATATTTTTTTAGGGAATGCAGGTACAGCTTTTAGACCGTTGACTGCTACGCTAGCGGTATTGGGGGGGGATTATTATTTACATGGTGTTCCCCGAATGCACGAAAGACCGATTAAGGATTTGGTGGATGCACTACGTTCTTTTGGTTGTGATATTGACTATCGACAAAATGATGGTTATCCCCCTTTACAGATTAAGCAATCAACGTTACAGGTCAATGCCCCTATTGAGATTGATGGTTCTGTATCTAGTCAATTTTTAACCGCGTTATTAATGATTTCGCCATTAATTGCTCAACGTATCCAATCAGATGTACATATTCAAGTTAAAGGGGAATTGATTTCTAAACCCTATATTGCGATTACTTTAAATTTAATGCAACGATTTGGGGTTAATGTTACCCATCAACATTGGTCGTCTTTTACGATACCTGCACAGTCAGCTTATCAGGCAATTAATGAGTTTTATGTAGAGGGTGATGCTTCATCAGCTTCTTATTTTATGGCATTGGGGCTATTAGGCAATGGACCTATCCGATTAAAGGGGATTGGTAAAAATAGTATTCAAGGTGATATTCAATTTGCTCACGTGGTGGAGCAGATGGGTGCAACGGTAGAAATGGACGAGAATAGTGTGTTAATTTATCGTCAAGCAGAACAGCAGTTGAAACCGTTAAAAGCCTTTGACCGTGATTTTAATCTTATTCCTGATGCAGCAATGACAGCAGCTGTTTTAGCCTTATATGCAGATGGCCCTTGTACATTACGCAATATTGCAAGTTGGCGAGTAAAAGAAACCGATCGTATAGAAGCAATGCATAAAGAGTTGAGTAAATTAGGTGCAAAAGTTTCTTCAGGGGAAGATTGGTTATGCGTAGAGCCTCCTATACAGTGGCAAACCGCTAGTATTGATACATATGATGATCATCGTATGGCAATGTGCTTTTCATTAGCAACATTTGGCCCTGTTGGTGTACGGATTATGGATCCACAGTGTGTAGCAAAAACATTTCCGCATTATTTTGATTTTTATAAGGCATTGGTTAAATGAACTTAATTACAATTGATGGGCCTAGTGCATCAGGGAAAGGGACAGTCAGTCATTTAGTAGCACAGCATCTGGGGTGGGAAGTATTAGATTCTGGTGCATTGTATCGTATTTGTGCATATGCCGTATTGGAATATGGTCTTAATGCTGATGATGAGCAAGCGGTTGCTGCTGTTATTCCCGATTTGGTGATTCGATTTGATGTGGACAGGGTATATGTTAATGACCAAGAAGTGAGTGAGCAATTACGGCTTGAGCATATTGGGAAATTGGCTTCTAAGGTGGCAGCCTATCCTGCGGTGCGTCAGGCATTGTTAGACTTGCAACGTTCTTTTCTTACAGATAAGGGATTAGTAGGTGATGGACGTGATATGGGAACGGTTATTTTTCCTCAAGCACCGTTAAAGATTTTTCTGATTGCTGATGTGAATGAGCGTGCTAAGCGCCGCTATAAGCAGTTAGTTGAAAAAGGTATTGATGCTGATTTTGAGGCAATTTTGTTAGATTTGCAAAAGCGTGATGAACAGGATATGAATCGAGCCGTAGCACCTTTAAAACCTGCTGATGATGCAATCGTTATTGATTCTAGTTATATGGGAATTCAGGCAGTTGTGGATAGGATTTTGGGGCATTGGGAGCAGGTAAGGGTTAAGTGAAACTAATCAATAACTATTTTTCAAAGGGATTAAATAATCTTACACCTGTATGTACGAAATCTTTTGTATTTCGAGTAACTAAAATTAAATGATGTTGAATAGCACTTGCGGCAATCCATGCATCATTTTCAGGTGTGTGGTTAGGGATATGTAATTTTGCATAAATTTGGGCTGTATGTTCATCAATTTTGAGTGTTTTGTGGTGAAAAGCTCGTTTTACTTCTATCTCAAACCAGTATCGTAATAGATTACCTTGAACAGTATCTTTACGTTCGACAGAGATTATTCCTCGTTCTAATTCCATCATGATAATTGCATTGGTAAACATAAGTTCTCTCGACGTCGATTGAACTCAGTTGGCAACACCTTGATGACACTTATTTTTGGGTAATTTTCTAATTTCGCTGATAATATTAGTATCGAGTAAGTACACTGTTTTCCCTTAATCTTCTAAATCTATGGTGGGACGTTGAGTACGACTACGAGGGGGGTAATTCTAATTCAATATCGGCTACATCCGCATTACTTGGACAGAGCGAATCGGTAATACTGACAAATGGTTTTTGTATTTTTTGGTATTCTGAGTAGCTCATTAATACGAATGTCGGTATGCCTCGATTGGTGATAATAACAGGTTCTTCTAATGCGTATTTTTGGGCTTGGCTAGAATGTTGATTAAATTCTCAACTAGTCATAATAGTAGCCATATTATATCCTCCAAATATAGATATGTGGCTACAATTTTAATATACTTTTATCCAATGTATATTGGATTGGTAAGATTAGTTAGTTTTATTGATTATTATTTTTCTGTATTTCTAAAGAATATTTTTGCTCTTATTGATAAAGATCTGATTTAATAGTAAATATGTCTCATGAAAAATAATGAATAGGTATAAAAATCTTAAAAAGTATATTGTTGATTGGATGAAAAAACTCGCTTACTTCTATCAGAAATAAGCGAGTAAATTATTGAGATATAAAATATTAATCGTTAGAATAAGCCACTAATAACACCATTTTCATCCACATCAATATTAACTGCAGCAGGAACTTTGGGTAAACCAGGCATTTTCATAATAGTACCGCAGATGGCAACAATAAAGCCTGCGCCTGCTGAGACGGTAATAGTGCGTATATGAATGGTAAAGCCTTCGGGGCGACCGAGTAATTTGGCATTATCACTAAGAGAATATTGTGTTTTTGCCATACAAATTGGTAAATGATTTAAGCCTAAACGATTAAGATTGGCAATTTCAGCTTGTGCTTCCGTGCTGAATTCTACATGAGTTGCGCCATATATTTTGCTAGCGATTGCCATAATTTTATCTTGAATACTTGCTTCTACTTCATAGGCAAATTGGAATTTATTCTCTTCGTTTTCGATTGTATCAATCACTTTTTGAGCTAAATCTACACCACCAGCACCGCCTTTGCCCCATACTTCAGTCATAGATACTTTTACACCTTGTGCGGCGCAGGCGTCTTCGATAGCATTTAGCTCTGCTTCAGTGTCGCTGACAAAGCGGTTAATTGCCACAACTACGGGTAAACCAAAGACATTTTTTAGGTTATGGATATGTTTTAAAAGATTAGGTAAACCTGCTTTAAGGGCTTCTACGTTTTCGAGAGTTAAGTCTTCTTTTTTAACACCACCGTTATATTTTAATGCACGAGCCGTCGCTACAATAACGGCACAATCGGGGCGTAATCCTGATTGACGACATTTAATATCAAGAAATTTTTCTGCTCCTAAATCGGCACCAAATCCTGCTTCTGTTACCGCATAATCACCCAAGTGCTGGGCAAGTTTTGTTGCAAGGATAGAGTTACAACCGTGGGCGATATTGGCAAAAGGTCCGCCGTGTACAAAAGCAGGTGTGCCTTCAAGTGTTTGGACAAGGTTAGGTTTTATGGCATCTTTAAGAAGCGTTGCCATTGCTCCTTGTGCTTGTAAGTCTTTAACAAAAACGGCTTGGTTATCATAGGTATAGGCAACGAGAATTTGTGAGAGACGATTTTTTAAATCTTGCAAATCTTTGGATAAGCAGAAAATTGCCATGACTTCAGAGGCAACGGCAATATCAAAACCATCTTCACGCATAACGCCATCTGTGGGTTTGCCAATACCGCTAATGATATGACGCAATTGACGATCATTCATATTACTCACATGACGCCATAGTACACGCTTAGGGTCAATATTCAATGTATTGCCTTGGTAAATATGATTGTCAATCATGGCAGCGAGTAGGTTATTTGCTGCGGCAATGGCATGAAAATCTCCTGTAAAGTGCAGGTTAATGTCTTCCATTGGTAGCACTTGTGCATAACCACCGCCTGTTGCACCGCCTTTGATGCCAAAGACTGGGCCGAGTGAGGGTTCACGCAAAGCGATAACGGTCTGTTTGCCAATATGATTAAGTGCGTCTGCCAATCCAATAGTAACGGTGGTTTTACCCTCACCAGCAGGTGTTGGATTAATAGCACTGACGAGAATGAGTTTCCCTTGTTTTTTAGGTAGAGTTGCTATCTCTTTGGGGTTAACTTTTGCTTTATACTTGCCATAATGTTCTAGTTGTTCGGGTGAAATACCAATTTTTTTGGCAATTTCATCAATCGGTTGAATGGTAGCAGATTGGGCGATTTGCACATCAGATAGCATAATATCTCCTATAAAATATTTTTAAATAGTGAATATAAATGTGTTATTCACTGGGAAGTAAATTATGTTCTTATTATCGCATAGAAAGGAGGGGTGGAAACTTATTAGAGAATAGCGATTATAAAAAATGAATACTTAATAAAATGATAAGGATTTGTATATCGGAGGGGGATAAGTTTTAGTAGAAAATGTTGAAAATAAAGAGAAATAAGTATGAAGAGGTAGGATAAAGTTGTCCTACTTCTTTTTTTGTTGCTTGTATTTATGATGAATAAACGATTTAATAAGAGGGGGATTGTAGAAAATACTAAGTAAGGTATTGGTGTCGTTATTGTGTCAAAATTGAAGTATAAGATGGTGCTTTTTACCTTATCAAGCTGTTATGTAAAACGTAGTGTTTTATGGCTGCATTATTTTGAGTATAAGATGTATAGTGAATATAAGGGGGAGGAATTAATGGAACAATAAGGTAGTAGGGATAAAAGAAATTTTATTTTAGAAAAGGAATCTATTATGTTATTAATAGATCTAGTGTTCAAAATAATACTAAGAAGAGCTACGGTTTTAGGAATAGTCTAATTAGGTAATGAAGATAGAGAGAGTTTAACTTTAAAAACTGTACAATTTGATAAGGATGATATAAAAATGAAAATAGATAAGCAAGAGGAAGAGCAAAAGGATAATGTGTTTCAGCAAGAGAAAAAATTATCTGCTGTAGAAGAGTATGGAATAGTTAGATTTTTCACTTTTTCTTGGATAATGGTCTTTTCTATCATATTGGTTACTGTTATGGGAACAAATGATTTTAGTAGGCAATCATTGAGCTCTCTTATGTCAGATGTGATGATAATAATTATTCCGGGTAGCTTAATATTTACTATTTTACGTTCAGGATTCTATAAATTCCCTTTAACTATTTTTACTTGTAATGCTGTTATTGTATTTTTTATAAGTCATTTCTTAGGAAATTTGTCAGGGGCTTTTGGAATTCCTGTAAAGACAATGTCTGTTGTTGTTACTATACTAAAAGGTCTTTTTATACTTATTGTAGCAGAAGCGGTGATTAGTTTTTATACGAAATCTTATTTACAGGATAGACTCTATCAAGGTGGTTTAAAGGGATTTTTGAGAATTTTGGGGAGTTATTCATTAAGTTTATATCTTGTTTTGATAGTGTGTGTTTTTAATCTTCTTGATGAGTTATCTATTTATAAAAAAGATTTATGGGTAGTATTTTATCAACTGTTTTTATTATGTATTCCTTTAATAGTAGGGTTTTCTTTTATTCGGTATAAATTACCTCGTTTAAAAGCGAATAAATTAAATCTGATTATTTTTTGTTCTATTGTCCTTTTTTGGGGAATCTTTGTTGGTGAGGATGCAAAAATATTTTCTGCTTATTTAGGTCATTTACCTTATGAGGAATGGCAAGAAATAAGTGAAACTTTACAGCCTCCGTCTATATCGTATTGGAAAACAGGTTATGCTATTCGTCATATTATGCTATGGTTTTTTGTAGCCGAGGGAATATTATTTTTGGCTTTATTGTGGCAAGATATCTTTTATTCAGAGGATAAAAAGTAGTTTATTTATATTTGAAATAATGTAGGAATAAAAAGAAATGTTTTATATATTGTAAAGGAATAAGTAAAACCTTTATATACCAAGTAAGTAGGATGGTAGGCAATGATACAACAAAATAATGATGATAAGAAAGGTTTATCTATAGACGGTGTGGATAAACAAATAGATAGGCAAGAAAATGATGTGGGTGCAGATAAAGAAAGACTATTGTCTATAGAAAAGAATTGGGTATTTAGGTTTTTTGTTTATTTTGTGACGATATTATTTTCTCTTAATTTTATATTTATTATTCAAAAAGATGATTATAGATGGGAGTTTTTTCGTTCTTTACTTGATAATGAAAAGGGATTTTCTGAGAGTATTCCTTTAAGTTTACTAGTTGCTATTCTACGTACATGGTTGCATAAATATCCTTTAGTAATTTTTGTATGTAATGTTTTTCTTGTATTTTTTATTAGTGCTTTTTTTGTAAATTTAGTAGAGGCTTTTGGATCTCGTATGCAGACGGTAGATATGATTACTTATGTATTATATGGGTTGTTTATTCTCGTAGTAATAGAGGCAGTCATTAGTTTTTATAGTAAATCTTATCTACAAAATTATTTATATCAAAAGGGGTATAAAGGTTATTTCAGTATTTTAGGAAGTTATATAGTGAGTTTATATCTTGTATTGATGGCAACTATTTTTGTGTTTATTAGATATTTTCCTATTGATACAAAAGACTTATGGATAATGGTTTATCAACAGTTTCTATTATTTTTACCATTAGTGATATGTCTTGCTTTTATTCGATATAAACTGCCTCGTTTAAAAGCAAATAGTTTAAATCTTGTGATTTTTTGTATCATCGCTTTTTTAGCGAGCTACTTTTTAGGTGAAGATGCCTATCAAGAATGGCAGCAAGCAAGCGAATCGCTAATCACTCTTTTAGTACCTTATTGGGGGACAAGCTATGGAATTGCCAATGTAGTATTATGGTTTTTAGTGGGAGAGGGGATATTATTTTTGGTTTTACTATGGCAAGATTTAGTGCAGAAGAGTAAGGGATAGTTTATTGATGAGAAAAAGTAATAATAACAGTGAGTTAAATACTGAATTTAACGTATGGTATTTTAGTTAACGGATCGAATACTGATTAGGCTATACCCTCAATTCACTATAGATAAGTATCAAATTCTTGGTTGGATTGTTTTGTATTTTTCCTTCGAAAAATAACGGAAATCATCCCATGTTCTTTGGCTCGGATAGTGTCTGAATCATACCTCTTATCAACCATAAAATAATCACCTTTACCAACTGCTTCAATTAAAGTCTGTACAACTTAACTGTTATGGACTTCACCCCCAGTGATTTTAAAATAGATCGGGTATCCATGGGTATCAACGGATAATAGCTTCCATAACCATACAATTATTTTTCCATTTGTGGCAGTCATGATTTTTTAGCGTTGTTTAAAGTTGCTCCCAAAGTAGGTCTGTTAATACTATTCTCATCATCATCTACAAAAATGAGTAAAGTTTATAGTAGTTATTATGGTGCTTTTGACTTATTTGCAAATTGAGGATATCGCCTAAAACACTATACGTTAAATTCAGTATTTAACTCACTGTTATTATTACTTTTTTTCATCAATAAACTATCCCTTACTCTCCTGTACTAAATCTTGCCATAGTAAAACCAAAAATAATATCCCCTCTCCCACTAAGAACCATAATACTACATTGGCAATTCCATAGCTTGTCCCCCAATAAGGTACTAAAAGAGTGATTAGCGATTCGCTTGCTTGCTGCCATTCTTGATAGGCATCTTCACCTAAAAAGTAGCTCGCTAAAAAAACAATAATACAAAAAATCACAAGATTTAAACTATTTGCTTTTAAACGAGGCAGTTTATATCGAATAATAGTAAGACATATCACTAATGGTAAAAATAATAAAAACTGTTGATAATAAATAATATTTACATCTTTTTTATTCAAAGGTAAATCTATCGCAGACATCGAAATAGTTGCTACTAATACAAGATATAAACTCACTATATAACTTCCTAAAATGCTTAAATAACCTTTATACCCCTTTTGATGTAAATAAGTTTGTAGATAAGATTTACTATAAAAACTAATGATTGCCTCCGCTACCAAGAGAATAGACAAACCATATAATACATAAGCAGTAACCTCTATTGGCTTTGGATTACCAAAAGCCCCACTGGAATTCAAAACAAAAGAACTTACGCACAAAACAAAAAAAGCATTACAGACAAAAGCTCCTAAAGGATATTTATTTAATCCTGCTCGAGAAATTGCTAACATTACGCTTAATAGAATAATTACAGATAAGACTTCTATACTGATAAAGAGATGATTAATAGATTGCCATTTATAATCGTCTATCTGAATAACGAATACTAGTTCAATAGAAAATAATATTATTAAAAAATAAATAAAAAACCTAAATAGCCAATCTCCTTCTATAGTGAGTAATTTTTTTGTCTCTATTATCATCTCTTTTTCTTGCTTATCTGTTTGTTTATCCACACTACCTATAGATAAGTCTTTCTGATCATCATTATTGTGTTGTATCATTGCCTATCCTTCTTGCTTAATATACATAAAGGTTTTATATATCCCTTTACGATACATAAAACATTTCTTTTTATTCCTACATTATTTCAAATATAAATAAACTACTTTTTATCTTCTGAATGAAAGATATCTTGCCATAATAAAACCAAAAATAATATTCCCTCGGCCACTAGAAACCATAACACTACACTACGAATACCATAATCTATTCCCCAATACGGTATTATTGGAGGCGATAAAATTTCACTCACTTGTCGCCATTTTTCATAAGATAGATTACTCAAGTTAGCCGAAACCACTTGTGCCTCTTTACTAAAAAAAGCACTGCCTAGAAAAGCAATCGTACAAAAAAGAATAAGATTTAAGCTATTAGCTTTTAGTCGAGACAATTTATATCGAATAAAAGAAAGCCCCATTATTAAAGGTATAAATAATAAAAACTGCTGATGAATCATTGCCCACAAATCTTTTAGATCAACAGATAAACTAGCCAAAAATCTAAAAATACTTAACATCAATACAAAATATAAGCTAACAAGATAACTCCACAAGATTCTTAAATATCCTTTATATCCTTTTAGATAGACACTATTCTGTAAATAGGATTTAGTATAAAAACTAATAACCGCCTCTACCATAATAGGAATAGACATAAAATATAATACAGCAAAAATTTCTGATACATCTTCTGATGAATACCTAGAAGATACTGACAAACTCATCAAAAAAGTAATCAATAAATATATACCTACTTCATGGAATAAAAAAGCATCTAAAGGTCGTTTATCCAATAATGCACGAGAAGCTGCAAATATTAGACTAAGCGGAATAACTGTTAACATCATATTTAATATGGAATTAAAAAATTCCACACTAAAATCATTTTCTATCGCAATAAATGCAAAATTCGTAACAAATACTATCGTAAGGAAAAAAGTAAAAAATCTTGTTATCCAAAATTTCTCTATAGTAGATAATGTTTTTTCCTGTTTGGATGCTTTATTTATTTCTTCTTCAACTCTTTTATCGACACTTCCCTCCAATAACTTTTTTATATCCTCATTATCTGACATTCCTTTTTCTAAAACTAAATCTTTCTGTTGATGATAACCTTGTTTTTCCATCACTTATTCTCCTTATATTCACTATACATCTTATACTCAAAATAATACAGCTATAAAACACTACGTTTTACATAAATCTAGTATGGATAAATATTATCGTTTCTATCCTTTTTACTAGGTTAAAAATAACCCCTTTTATCATAGATTAAAATTGTGGAACCCTATAAACTGATTAGGATTTATTATAGCTATCTTTATCTACACTAAGATTAGAATTCCAATTAAGCTCTTTTTCTAACCAATTAATATATTTTTCTGCATCAATATAACCATAGATATTAATTTTTGTAGGTAGGGAGCTTTTATAAATATTAATAAATTGAACATTAGCGGCATTAAGGTGTTTCTCTCTGACTTTTTCACCAACATGTGCTAACTCACTTTGTTTTCCCTCTCCATGAGTCTGCCTCGGATATTGATATTCTCTTTCAGCTGTACGTTTTGTATAATTATAGGGTTCATAATCTGTGACTCCAGAGTATTCACCATAGGTACCATGTAGTAGAGGGTTATTAACTTTATTTAATGCTAATATAGTTTTTTCTTCTTGATTTGTTGTTGAATTTATCTTAGTACCTTCTATTGCTGAGGATAATGGGGCTAAATCTACTCCAAGTTGAGAGGCTTGGGTATGCATCCATGCGAGGGTAATATTACCTAAATCACCAGGTATATCTTTTTTGGGATTATATTTATTATCTATATCATCGTATTTTGTACCACCACCAATATCCGTATGATTCCCTAAAAAACCTTGTTCTATGACATTGGGATTTTCTACAATCATATAAGGATTATTTGGGTCTCCAGTAGGATTTTTGATACGACTTGTTTTATAGGTAGTAAAGGGAAAAAGCGAACGATATTCATTAAGAGCCACAGCATGAGCAATTAATTCCCATGATGGTTGTGCGGTGTAGATATGTTCAATGTTTGATATACCGTTTGCTCCAAATTGAGCAACTGCATCAAATAAACCGATAAAACGTAAATCAACACATGTTTGAATAGAAGTATCTTTCCCATTATAACTACCTTGAAAACTAAATAATCCATTTTTTACAAAATTAGCTAGATAATTAGAGAATATCATACTAATAGCTGCACCTCGTGAGAAACCAATAATATCAATAGGAGTGATTTCATCAAAATTCCCATTTTTGGATTGCATATTTTCGATAAAGTGTTTGAATTGTTTGTGTAGAATATTGTATCTATCAGAGCCATATAGAGCTCCACTTGATGGGATATCAACAATTCCCCACCAAGGATCATCTTTTGCTTTTTCTGGTGTAGCACCGGGTCCTTCTACATAAAACTTATCAATATTTTCTTTGCCTTCATAAAGCTTATAAAATTTCCAAACATTAGTCTCTATACTTGCATTATTTTGAGTACCATCAAACGCAAATAGTAATAAACCAAAGGGGTCGATAAAATGACGGGGTTGCTGCTTGGCATAGCCAAAGGGGCTATTGTCTGCTGTTGGTCCAATAGGGTCAGCCTCTAGATAATGCCCTGCCTTAGGGTCATAGGTACGTAGGTAATTATCATGTAAACCTGTTTCTGCATCATAGTATTGCCCAGGCTGTCGTAAGTTAAACTCAATATCTGCTTTGAGTATTTGAGCCTCTCCTGTAGGGGTATAGTAAGCTGCCCAACGGATATTTTGCTCTTCATCAGACACTAGAAAAGGTTGTCCGATATGATCATTATGGATATAAAAAGTGTGGGTGCTTATAGGTGAGGCTTTTTCTATATCAGTGGTATCAGCTGGAAAGATTTGCTCTGTAAAGGCAATAGGCATAATACCCGAATAGTAGTAATGACGCTTAATGATTGGTTGATTAGGGATATGGGTAGTTTCTGTACTAAGTCGGTTGTTTTGATATGTAAAAGAAACTGTTTTATCACCGATAATTTTTTTATAACGAATACCATTTTTATTTATATATTGCACAAAAGGTTCTTTAGTATGATAAGAGGCAGCAGCATATATACGACTAGGAATGCTATTATGCTTTAATATTATGGGAGGATGTAGAATGACTCCATATGCTTTTGAAAATGTAGTCGGTTTAACCGTCTTTCCATCAATCGCATAGGCATTGCTACTACCATCCGTATTCCATGCATAATAGAATTGATGTGTTTCTTTTTTCTTGGGTTTATTGATAGCGTTAATAGTTTGATCGGCGATAATTAACTGTTTTTTATCATTGTAGGTATAGTGATAGGCTATGCGTTTGTTTTCTTGATAAAACTCGAAAACTTCTTTCTCTAACATCCCATTTTCTTGATAAAAACGGTGTTGTGCCCAAATGGGCGTGTCTTCTTTTTCAAGAATAAGAGAATGTTCAAGTTTATTTTTATTAATTTGTTTTAAATATAAATTATTGTTAAAAATAAGACGATTATCCTTTAGATGAATAAAGGGGTTAGTATGATTCTGCTCAGGGGTAATACATTCAGGTTGTATGGCAACAAGTGAATCATAAAATCGGTTACCATCATCAAGTGTAGATGATTTAATAGAATAGGGGTTTTGATTTTTGTCGTAGGTAATTTCTACCTCTCCCCAAGATGGATGAGAAAATATTGCTTTTTTGGGTTTATTTTCTGTGTTGTATTGAATCTCTGCTTGAGGATAATGGGTGTTGATATAGTCAATGCTTAGGTGATAAGCAACCCCTTGTTGTGGATTATTGATCTCATCAGCACATAGTAAACAGTTTTTTTCAATATTGAGCTGAGGTGTCATTATCTGATAAAGACACTGCTGTGATGTTTCGTTGTTTAATGGCTGAGCAAAAGCACTCTGGATGGATAGATATAAAAGAAAACCCCCAAGTATATATTTCATCATTATTCCTTCATGAATATAACGTAGTGTATTAAATAGATAGCCTAGATAGACTTTATATTATTCACTGATTTAAAGACAAGAGGAAGTAGATGGAGATAAATTTATCCATTAGGGAAAACCCTAAGATTTCTAAGTGTCGTAATGAATAGCTTATATTTAAAATAAAAATAGTCGTAGAAAAAATGATTAAAATAATATGTAGAGTGATATTTTTGTGTACTTATTATAAAAGGGTGGATTAATTCTCCACCCTATATT
The DNA here is from genome assembly GCF_009833965.1 of Pelistega ratti. Classification (NCBI taxonomy): domain Bacteria; kingdom Pseudomonadati; phylum Pseudomonadota; class Betaproteobacteria; order Burkholderiales; family Alcaligenaceae; genus Pelistega; species Pelistega ratti. The sequence goes on along the minus strand of NZ_CP047165.1, from coordinate 951,705 downwards.
CCTACCACTGTCGTATCTAATTTAAACATTAAGATATGATAAACCTCCTGTTTATTCTCTATCACACCACCAATTCACTTGCCACTTCTTCGGCTTGTTTTAATACAAAATCAATGGCTTCTTGCTCTTTATCAGGTGGGTATTTGTATTTTTGCAGGGTGCGTCTAATCAATGTACGCATTCTAGCACGGACAGCGTCTTTATATTGCCAGTCAATACTGATGGAACGGCGAAGCTGGTCGGTGATTTCTTTAGCGATTTTGCTGAGGATTTCATCACCGAGTAAGGATTTGGCACTGTCATTATTCGCTAAGGCATCAAAGAAAGCCAGCTCTGTTGTGCTTAATCCTAATTTTTCACCCCGTTCTATCCTTTCTTGAATATCTTGGCTCATTTTGAATAATTCATCCAAAATATCTAAGATGGTTAAATTATGGTTATGGTATTGATTTAAGGCATCTTGTAAGCGTTCCTCAAAATCTTTTTGAATCGTGAGGTTAGTTTTTGCCCCTATGCTGATTTGTTGGCGTAGATAGCGTTCAATGGCAAGTACCCATAAATCTTTATTATCACTGTTTTTGATGCTTTGTAAAAACTCTTCGGATAATAAGCTGATTTGGGCTTGGGGTTTACCCAGTAAATCGAATAAATCCACCACACCATCGGCAATGATACTTTGATTAATCAGTGCAGTAAGTTGTAGGCGGCGCTCGGCTTGATTGGTGGTGCTATGACTACGTTTATTCACAATCGTACGGATTGCCTCGTAAAAGGCGATTTCTTGTTCAAGTGCTTTGGCTTGAGGTAATGCTCCGCAGAGTGAGTAGCCTTTTTTAATGAGAGCTACGGTTTTGATAAAAGTCTTACGGCGAGGCTCAGTCTCTTTATGGTTTGCCCAGTAACGAGCAACAGCAGAATCGCTAGCGGGTAGATGGTCAAGGGCGAGTAGATGATTAGCCGCTTGGCGAATGGCATTCAGCATTGCCTGTGGTTCTTGAATTGCCAGAATGCTTGGAATATCAATAGTTCTACCTTTAATCTTTTCTGCAAAGAGCTGGCGGACAATTTCTAAATGTTCCTGCATTTTATGAAAGACATCATGCACATCATCGGTAATTTTGCCTTTACCCTGTGCATTGGTATATTGCTGTGTGGCTTGACGTAATTCTTCAGCCAGTCCAATATAATCCACAATAAGCCCACCATTATCACGGCTTTTGTTTGCAAAGACACGATTAACCCGTGCAATGGCTTGCATGAGATTATGTCCTTTCATGGGTTTATCAATATACATGGTATTGCAGCAGGGTGCATCAAAACCCGTCAGCCACATATCACGCACAATGACGATTTTGAGGGGATCATTAGGGTCTTTAAAACGTTTTTCAAGAATTTGTTTTTCTTGTTTAGAGTAAATATGCGGTTGCATGGTTTGCGGATCACTGGCTGAACCCGTCATGATAATTTTAATCGTCCCTTGCAGAATATCATCACTGACCCAATCCGGTCTTAATATGGCGATTTGATGAAATAAATCCACACAAATTTTACGGCTAGAGACAACGACCATGGCTTTACTATCAAATAGGGTATTGCGTTGTTCAAAATGCTGTACCAAGTCTTGTGCGAGTTCTTGTAATCGGGTGGTACTGCCGAGTAATTGCTCGCGTAGATTTAAAGTAGGATTATTTTCTTCGATAAACTCATCAATATCTTCAAATAAGACCTCTGGATTGTCAATCTCTCTTAGCTTAATCTGCCTTGCTTCATAGATAATAGGAACGGTTGCACCGTCTTCTACCGCATCTTGTAAATCATAGATAGAAACATAGCGACCGAATACATCTTGCGTATCCTTATCTTCTAGGCTAATGGGTGTTCCAGTAAATCCGATAAATGAGGCATTAGGTAAAGCATCGCGTAAATGACGGGCATAGCCTGCTTGTAATTTCCCCTGATGGTATTTGGCTGTAAAACCATATTGTGAACGGTGTGCTTCATCACTAATGACAATAATATTAGAACGGGTATTGAGGGCTGGAAAATGGCTTTCTTCCTCATTGAGGGCAAATTTTTGAATTGTAGTAAAAAAGACCCCACCGACTTCTCTCTCACTGAGCACTCTGCGTAGTTCTTCACGATCGGCAACTTGCTTTGGCTCTTGCTTGATGATAGCTTTACCGGCACTGAATGTTTGGAATAACTGACCGTCTAAGTCATTACGATCGGTAACAACAACGATAGTGGGATTATTTAATTCGGGCTGTGCTAATAATTTACCCGCATAAAAGAGCATAGAAATGGATTTACCCGAACCCTGTGTATGCCACATCACCCCAATGCGTTGATCGCCTTTTTCACTGGTGGCATAGAGTGTGCAATCTACCGCTTCATTCACCCCATAGTATTGATGATAGGCGGCGATTTTCTTAATCAATTGACCGCTGGCATTATGATCAAAGAGGATAAAATAGCGGATATAGTCAAGTAAATGACGAGGTTGTAGTAACCCCTGTACTAAGGCTTGTAGCTCATCATCAAAATGTTCACGTTGGCTTTGGTTTTTCTCATTGACGACTTTCCATGGCATAAAGCGGTTAAAGTCTGCCGAAAGTGAGCCAATGCGTGTATTGAATCCATCACTGATAATCTGTATTTGGTTATAGACAAAAAGATCGGAGATTTCCTCTTGATAGGTTTTGAGCTGGTTAAAGGCTTTTTCTAAATCGGCTGATGGGGTAAGTGGATTTTTAAGCTCAAAGACCAAGAGCGGTAAACCATTGACAAAACCAATCATATCGGGAATACGCTTACCACCCTTATGAGTACGAATATCCAGTTGATTAATGATGATAAAGCGGTTATGGCGGTAATTTTCAAAATCAATTAATTGGGCTCGTTCTATCTTCTGCTCACCCTCTTGTTGATACTGAACAGGTACACCATTGCGTAGCATTTCATAAAAGGTTTGATTACGGATGACTAATTCCCCCAGTTCTCTTTTGGTGATGGTATTGACGACCGTATCCACTGCATCAGGTGGGAGGGTAGGATTAAGCTGTACAATCGCTTGACGTAAGACGGGGAGTAAAACAACACCACTTACATCACCACGGGCAAAGGGATTGATACCATCATCTGCTACGGGTAAGTCTTTGCCGAAGTGGTATTCCCAGCCAAGGTTCTGTAGGCGAAGAAGGGTTAATTGTTCAATCATCTGTTCATTTAACATATTATTCCTCTATTCTTGTTGTTCATACTCTATTAATAGCTCTTTATAAGCATCCAAATCTTGATCAAATAGAGCTTTTGAATATGAAATATTATATTTAGCTTTAACTTGATTATCTTCATCAATAAGATCGTTAATTTGTTGATAATCTTCATACCTAATTCTTTTACTTGTACGATAATCGTTTGTTGTAGCATAAAAGTGTAAAATAAATCCTAAAATAGTATTAGTAGAATGAAGTACAAATATAGATAGATCACTTGTTGCTCCTTGATGTTCAATATCTTGTCCGTGTGAAGCAAAATTTCCAGTTTTATTTCTAATCTCAGAAATATAGCTAAATGCACCTTTCATCCTTGTGCATAAAACTGATAAGTGTTCTTTATCTATATGATCATTTAAATTTAAGTTATCTATAGTTTTACTGACAAGAGGTGGAAAATCTTTTGGTATATCAGTAATATTTTTATCAATTAAAATAGTTTTGCATATTCCTTCAGTAACTGATTTACATAGTTCGATACTAAAAGTTGGATGTTTATATACATTTTCAATGATACTATCAATATGCGATTGATAATTCTGAAAACTAGGCAAGCTTTTCATTGATTCAAGTACCCAATTCATCATAAATGAATTTCTCCACTTAATAATTTTGATAGTAATAAATCTCTTGTTTCTGATAATGCTTTATTTTCTCTTTGATTTTGTGAAATCTTAGAATATAGACTAGATACGGTTTCCTCAAATACTTTAAGAATTTCTTTTTTGGGTAGTATTACTTCAATTTTTGCAAATGAGCTGTTATTTAACGCAATTTGAACTGCCCCTGTAGCTAGTTGATTTTTACTTAATATAAAGTAGTCAGAGTTTATAAAGCAATAAAGAAATGACTTTGTGTTTTCTTGAGGTTTTAAACCTAAAAATCCTGTGGATAGAATAGTATTTTCTAATAAGAGTTTATCATCTTTATCAATTAAAATTGCTTTATGTTCTCCAACCATTTTAGCAAACCAAATACTATTAATAGTTGGTTGCATATTGGCTCTTGAGGGTCTATTTTCATAAGTGATTTTTTCTAAAGTACCAACAATAGAATTTTTTGAGATATTTGCTGTTGCAATATAGTTTTTTTCACCTTCAAATATATGAATTTTAGGTTTAATAATTTCACAAATCCTTTTATCAGTAATTGAGGTCCTTTCCCACCCCAACGGTATTTCCCCCATTTCTGTTTCTACTAACTCACTTGGAAAGGCTTTGGCGATTTCGGTGAGTTGGGTATATTGTTGTGGGTTGGTTTGGGCAAGGGTAGTGAGTTCTTCGGCTGTTTTTCCGCTGATGACTTGCATAGCGGATAGTTCGGCTTCGGCTTGGGTTTTACCTGCTGCAAGGGCGGTGGCTTTGGCACGAGTTGGCTCGAAATCAACAAACCAGCTTTTAAAAATTGCTTGTGCGATTTGTTCTAGTGTTTGGTTGATTTGGGTGTTGAGTTGGATTTTGTTATTTAAACTAAATAAATTATCTGCAACTTTTACCTGCTCTATTAAATTTGGAATAGATAACTCTATATTTAATAATTCAGATTGCTTAATACCTTGTACGGTTGATCCTGTAGCTCTTGCTTGTAAAGCAGATTGTCCCTTTGAAGAGCTTAACCAAGCGAATAAATACATAGGGTTAACTAAAGTTGTATTAGGTCTAAGACCAAAAACTCTTTGACCTAATAAATACTGAGTTGATCCATCAATATAGAAAAGTTCTCCTAATGGAGCTTCTGAAGTTAATACAATATCACCTTTTTTAGTAGGAATTTTCATCCATTTTTCGTACATTTCTTGTTTAGCAAATCTCATTACATCTAAATTTATTAATCCAGATGTTTTAACGTGTTTTGCTGATAAAACAGGATATCCATTAGAATGAAAGTCGTCAAACCCTAATTTTTTAGGTGTCTTTCCTCGATGGTCTATTACCAGTTCAAGTAATTCACCTAACTTATATTTTTTCCAATCACTCATACCCCAACTCCTTTAAATTCTTTTTAATCTCTACTTCTAATACAGCACTTTGTGTAAATTGCTCATTTAGCAATGCTGTTAGCTCTTTCATTTTTTCCGCAAAGGGTATGCCATCATCTTCTTGTTCTGCTGCTCCGACATAACGTCCCGGTGTAAGTACAAAATCATTTGCCTCAATCTCGGCTAGGGTAGCGGATTTGCAGAAAGCAGGTATATCTTGATAGTCTTTGTTTTGCTGCCAATGGTGGTAGGTATCGGCAATATAGGCTTTGTCTTTGTCTGAAAAATCACGCAGTACACGGGTTTTCATTTCACCCATTTGGCGAGCATCAATAAAGAGGACTTCACCTTTACGGGGTTTATTCCGATTGATAATCCAAATGCAAGCGGGGATTTGGGTATTGGTAAAGAGCTGACCGGGTAGGGCAACCATGGTTTCGACTAAATCGGCTTGTACAATGGCACGGCGAATTTCTCCCTCCCCACTGGTTTGGCTACTCATTGAACCGTTAGCCAGTAAGAGTGCCATTTTGCCGTTAGGGGTAAGGTGGTAAATCATGTGCTGTAACCATGCAAAGTTAGCATTGCCTGCCGGGGGGATACCGTATTGCCAACGTGGATCATCAGCGAGTTTTTCTTGCCACCAATCGCTAATATTAAAGGGTGGATTTGCCATAATAAAATCCATCTTGGTGCTAAGGTGCTTAGGATCGGTGAGGGTGTCGGCATGGTGTTTGCCAAAGTTGTACTCTATCCCTCGGATTGCCATATTCATGGCAGCTAGTTTCCACGTGGTGGGGTTGGCTTCTTGTCCGTAAATACTGATGTTGTTGATATTGCCTTGGTGAGCATGGATAAAGCGTTCAGTTTGTACAAAGAAACCACCGCTACCCATGGCTGGGTCATAGACGCGTCCTTGATAGGGTTCGAGCATTTCGACAATAAGGCTAACAATGGATTTTGGGGTAAAGTATTCGCCACCGCGTTTACCCTCTGCTTGTGCAAATTGTCCTAAGAAGTATTCATACACATGACCGAGAATGTCTTTTGCTCCTAGTGGAATGGGTTTGCCATGGTATTGTGGGTGGGTGAAGTTGGTATCAGAAAAGAGCATGATTAAACCGCGTAAGGCTTCATCACTGATGGCAAAGCGAGAGATACGCTCTAAGACTCCGCGTAGTTGTTCGTTGTCCTTTTCAATGGCATCAAAGGCATTATCAATGAGTTGAGTAATACCGTTAAATTTGCCTCCCCATGGTAGCTCTGCACCGGCATCGAGTGAGGAAACGGCTTGAATTTCTTCCCAACGGGCTTGACGAGGTAGCCAGAAAACATGGTCTTGGGTGTAGAGATCACGGTTCTCTAGTTCGTTTTGTAAGGCGGTTTGGTAATCGGTCTCGCTATCGTAGAAAGAGGGGTCAAGATAGAGTTCGTTCTCTGGGTCTTGTAGGATAGCGGTGAGTTTTTGTTGTTGGGCGGTAAAGCTATCGGAAATGTATTTGAGGAAGATAAGCCCTAATACAATATGTTTGTAATTAGCGGCATCTATTTTGGAGCGTAGTTTGTCGGCAGCGTCCCAGAGCTTTTTGTCTAGCTCAGTGAGAAATGCCTGTGCTAGTTGTGCGTTGTCGTGTCGTGTCGTGTCGTGTCGTGTCGTGTCGTGTCGTGTCGTGTCGTGTCGTGTCGTGTGGCGAAGTCATATAAAATCCTTTTGTAACAAAAAGTAAATTATCAATATTGTATTGAAATAAAACAGTTTTTATACTGCATTTTACTGTTTTTTAAGATGATGATTATTGTACCTAAAATAGAGGGAGAGTGTAGGGGTGGTGAGTAGAAAAGTTTTATAAAATTGGCTCAACGGCTGGTATTATTGCTGTACATTCAGCTAAACTAAAACGAATTTTAGCTCGGTTAGATAGTAGTAAAACTGCTCAAGATATGAATATTCCCGGTTAATTTACACTCTTTATCAGGTCATCTTGCCAATCATTGGAGTGTTAAAGTTAACGGTAATTGGCGTATTACCTTTAAATTGGAGAATGGGCACGCAGAAATTGTTGATTATCAAGACTATCATTAGGAGTTTATGATGCGTATGTATAATCCCCCACACCCTGCTGAAGTTATTCGTGAAGATATTTTACCTGCACTTGGTTTAAGTGTTACTGAAGCAGCTAAACAGCTAGGGGTTAATCGTGTAACACTCTCTCGCTTATTAAATGGTAAATCTAGTATTAGTGCTGATATGGCATTACGATTGCATCGTTGGTTAGGTGAAAATAGCCCTAGTCCTGAGAGTTGGTTACACCAACAGGCTGATTATGATTTATGGATAGCTTCTCAAAAAGCGGACTTTTCTATAAAGCCTGTTTTGTGTAGTTATTGAGTGGATAGTTACTGAGTTTTAATGGTGTAGATTTACTAGATTAAACGTTATTAAATAATGGCAGTCATTATTTTTATGGCTGCCATGGTTTACGATTTGGTTTGGCTTTCCATTGAGTGAGTTTGTTTAAAATATCGCGTTGCATTATTGACTCTTTTGATACAGTTTACTTTATTTTAAGAGAATTGCATATTTTTATCAATGATAAATTGATAGTGGGTAACACTTTTTCCAATGAAAAAATGTAGGTAAATAACATTTTTTCTAAGGAAAGTATTTTATGTTTGTTAAAAATAATGTGATTTTGCCCAAAAGAGTAATAGCTTTTAGGGATAATATGTTTACTTTCCTATTTGTATAATAAATTATACAAAAATACTTTGCCGTATTTTTTCTACGGATGTTTATGGTAGAATGAAAAGACTGTAGAGACTAGGAGTAATCGCTATGCTAAAGAAGTTCTCTGTGCGCAATTATCGGCAATTTAATAATACATTGGAATTTGATTTATCAGCTAATAATTACACATTTAATACAGATTGTACATTGAATGGACTAATTAAATTAGCCCTAGTATATGGAAAAAATGGCTCTGGAAAGTCTAATCTGGCATGGGCTATGTTTGATTTAGTCTCACATTTAACGGATAATGAAACTAGTTTAGTGTCTGATAATTATTTAAGTGCTTTATCTAATGATAAATATGCATTATTTAAATTTGAATTTGAATTTTTAGATGAAAATAATCATAAAAAACCAGTTATCTATGAATATAAAAAAGATGAAAGGGCAAAACTAATTTCAGAAAAACTACTTATATCTGATGAAGTTGTTGTAGATTATAATTTAAACCAACCTTTCTCAACCACTTTAATGGGGGCAGAGAACTTAAATAAAATCATTAATCCATCGCAGAATTTATCTGCTATTAAATATATTTATAGCAATACTAGTTTAGATAGAGGAAATATCAATAATAGTATTTTTATTAGGTTTATAGAATTTGTAAATCATATACTTTATTTTAGAAATGTTTTTGCAGGTCAAAATTATACAGGGTATAAATCTGGGTTAAATAATATTGAGCAAGATATTATAGATAAGGATAATCTCAAAGATTTTGAAAAATTTTTAAATGATTTTGAGCTTGATTTTAAATTAACCAAAGTTAAACAGTTAAATAAATCTATTATTGGCATTAAAATGGGAGAAAAAATACTGCCATTTTTTGATACTGTTTCAACAGGTACTTTAAGTCTAACATTCTTTTATTATTGGTGGCAAAGTATTAAGAAAAATGAAATACCATTATTATTTATAGATGAATTTGATTGTTCGTATCATTTTGCGCTATCTGAAAATTTAGTCAAAAAACTTAAGCAACTTCCTAAAACTCAAGTCATATTGACAACACATAATACGAATTTACTTACTAATGATTTAATTCGTCCTGATTGTGGTTTTGTGATTAATGGAAAAGAAATAAACTCTCTAAATAATCTTACACAAAAAGAGTTAAGAGAAGCACATAACTTAGAAAAATTATATCAAGCAGGGCATTTTAATGGATAAAGAAAATTTTGTTTTGTGTATTACAGAAGGAGAAAAGCTAGACCCTCGTATTTTGAATAAATTCAAAACAGAATTTGTATCTAAAAATATGAAAATATTTCCAATATGCTTAAATATCTATAACCTCTATAAGAAATTTACTGATTATGAGGATTTTGGTTCTGAATTTTTAGATACATTTGCATTGATTAAAGAGATCAGCTTACAGCAGAAAAGTAGTGCTGATCCTGAACTTCAAATACTCCAACGTAATCAAATTAGTGAGATATTTCTTTTTTTTGATTATGATGGTCATGATACTGTCGCCAGCAAATACCCTGACTGTATAAATGATATGCTTAACCTATTTAATGATGAAACGGGGAATGGTAAGCTATATATAAATTACCCGATGATTGAGTCTTATAAGCATCCTATCCATGAAGAATGTGTGATTGTTGATATATCTCCTGATGAGCATTATAAAACGTATGTCAGCAGAATTTGTAATAAGAAATTTGAACAGATTATTAAGTTAACTAAGAATGATTGGTTTTCTATTTTTTCGTCACACCTTAAATCTATTAATTATTTAATCCTAGATAATTTTTCATTCCCTGTAGAATATAAATCAACTATAAATTTTAATCAGAAAGAAATTTATAAAATGCAGTTGGAAAAATATATTAATCCAGCTCATAAACTGCTAGTTTTAAGTTCATTTCCACTATTCTTAATTGAATATTTGGGTAATGGATTATTTAATGAATGGAAAAATTTTGAAGAAAGAACTATTAAATGATGTTTTATACTTTATTCATTAGTAAAATTTCATAATATACTTTAAGGTGAAAAGTTATTATATAAATAGTAGATGATATTTTGATAAATAACACCATGAAAAAATTTCTCTTATTATGTGTTGTTAGCGTGATAGCTGCTTGCTCACCACCTTATCATCAACGTATGTTTCAGCCATCAGATGAAATGAGGGAGATAGCAAAAGCCAGTTTTGATCAAGGACTTTCACTTTATAATCAAAAAGATTATGTATCAGCACTTCCTCTTTTTCAGAAAGCAACACAATTAGGAGATATGAAAGCTAGCCGTTATATAGGTCTGATGTATTTGAATGGCTATGGTGTAGAGAAAGATGAGAGAAAGTCTTTTAGACATTTTCAAATCTCTGCCTCGGGGGATATTACGGGTCAATATTGGTTAGCTTATCTCTATGAAAATGGAATTGGTACAGATAAGAATCTTGATCAAGCTATTTTTTGGTATCAGCAATCTGCAAAACGTGGCGATAAAATTTCACAACCAGCGATAGATGCACTTAAACGATTAAAAGTTGCTCATCATCCATCATAAAGTATTAGCTAATAGTGTATGCTATGTTGATTGAGTGAATTGGTGACTATTTATTCTGCTCTACGTATAAAAATCCATTGCATACAAAATTATCCATAAAATTATTATTGAATCTCACTCCTTAGATCAGCAAATATATTTATCTGGTAGATTCAAAACTGAAGTGCAACATAGCATATCTTACCTTATCAACTCAGTTTTTAAAACGTTGCACTTCTATCTTGAATTTAAGTTCACATAAAATTGATTGTTTTTAAATCATTTTGCTTAAAATTAATTATATCTGTATAAAATTAATTATTTTTTATTTATTTTGATTGGAATTAATTATTGTTGATCTATTTTATTTAAAATCAAATTTATACCTATAAAAAAGGGATACCGTTTTGATATCCCTTTATTGTGTTGGTGATTAGTATAGATTACATCAAATCACTGTTACCATTGATAACGATAAGCTGCTTGGATTTGATAAGGTTTATCGTAATGTTTACCATCAGCTCGGCTGATTTCTACCCCAAAACGATGGTTTGCTTTGCCAGCATTTAAGCCAAGGATACTTTCAACTCGTTCACGGCTACTCGCAACATCTAATGCTGCATTGGTGTAATGGATTTTGCTATGGCGGTTATGGCTAGTCATCGCATTGACTTCGGCATAAGGTTGTAAGTGCCAGCCATTTTCAAGGGTAAAGCCTTTTGCTACACGTACTCCCACACGAGAGGTGAGTGCAGAAAGACTATCTTCATTGTCTTTACCTTGAATGTGTGTCCATGCTAATTGTGCCTGTGGTGTAATTGTCCAATCGCCATTTAAGTGGAATTGTTTACCTACTTCACTAGAGAGGGTGTAGGCATGGTAACGGCGGTCTTTGGTATGGTCAGATTTAGTTTTTAAACGGTTATATTTCACAATATTATCCATATAAAAACCGTTATCAGCAAGATAAGTAGCATATAAACCGACACTATTACTATAGACTTTTCCCTTACCATAGTCACCATTAAAATCTACATTGGCTTGGCTACGACCGATAAAGCCACCGAGGCGGAAATTATTAGTAATAGCTGTATCTGCTCCTATTTGTAGGGTGTGAATATTTTGTTTAAAGCCTGCGGTTTTACTGTCACCTGTAGAAAGGGCGGCTAGTTTCTCACGAGCATTGACATTACGTATCCATAGATTACCCTTTTCACCATTTTTGATTTCCCCTAAACGTTGGTGAAGACCGCTAAGTTCGTTCTCGACGACTAATAGTTGTGCTTGACGAAGTGATACTTGAGCATTGGCTTTATTCGATAATAAGGCGGTTTGCGGTAAGGCAGTGTTTATCGGTTGAACAGGTGCTACTGGTGTACTTTGGTCACTTGGTTCTGCTGGTTCTGTTGGTTTTGTTGGTTCTGTTGGTTCTGTTGGTTCTGTTGGTTCTGTTGGTTCTGTTGGTTCTGTTGGTTCTGTTGGTTCTGTTGGTTCTGTTGGTTCTGTTGGTTCTGTTGGTTCTGCTGGTTCTGCTGGTTCTGCTGGTTCTGCTGGTTCTGCTGGTGTTTCGGGTACACTAGGTTCAACCGCTGGGGGTGTTACTGGAGGTATGATGGGGTCTGGTTGTACATCAGGATTAGGAGGCGTTACAGCACTTTGAGAATTAGCTAATACCCAGTTATTGCCTTCTTTGGCTAGGAAATATTGATATGCCCCTAAATCTACACGGTTATTGGGATTGGTTAAACGAAAGGCAGCATTACCACCATTAGTTTCAACAAGGGTTAGTTTTTTATTCGCAACGGCAATACCATGATCGGTAACCCCCAATTGATGATTGCCCTCTGCGGTGCCTTGTACTATGATTTTATCGCCTTTTTCTTCAGCGATATTAGTATTGAGGTTGAAAGTACCAGAGCCAGTGAGATTGCCTTTAATAGTAAGGGTTTGGAAACTATTGGTTTTTTCTAAATTGACAGTACTATTGTTGAGGGAGAGGTTACTGACACTTGGATGGAGTACAGTGCGATCCTCTTCGATAATGAATGGTTTTGTAGTCCAAGTAGAGTCTGTTAAATTTACATTAAGTGTACTTTTATTTTCTTTATTTTCAAAAATAGTGATAAGCCCATTTAATTTGCTGTTATTAGCTGTTAGTTGAATCTGCTCTGATAGAAAAACTCCATTATCACCTGCATCTGATGCACTAATAATAAAAGGTGTATTTAGTGTTGAGTTATTAAGATTAACTTGAAATTTTCCCTCTGCCATTTGGCGGTCACTCCAAGTGACACCAAATAAACTAGCATTTGCTGTTAATGTAGAATTAGTAATATTAATGACTGAGTGGATATTCGTATTTTCGGCATCATAAAGTACAGCCTCTGCACCATCAGTTGCTGTTAGTGTGATATTTTCTAAATTAGCAGTACTATTATTGAATAAAGAAAAACCATTATTTCCTTCTCCACTTATAGATACTGTTGCATTTTTTATATTTATGGTGGAATTGTCTAAATAAAAGGCTTCACTTGTGTTTTCATCTGTTTCTGTTTTATAGTTGCCTCCATTAATATTAACGATAGAGTCTATTGCTTCTATACCTATTTGACTTCCTTGTTGATCATCGGGACTACTTGCCGTTAAAGTAACATTATTGAGTGTTACATCGGAATTTTCAATACGAATGCCGAAAGATTCTTCATTTGAAATAGAAATTTGAGAATTATTGATAGTGGTATTTTTACTATTTTGTATATGAATTTTTGTTAATTGATAGGGATTGTCTGGATCTGGTTGATTTAGTACACAACTATTAAGAGTTGCTCCATTTTTCTCTGTAATACTTATACCGCTAGGACTACATGCTACTTCGTTTGCCCATGCCATATTTGCCATACTCAATGCTGCTACTAGTACACTCAGTTTAAAAGTGCGGTCATATCTCTTCTTATTTTCCATCTTTGGTTCTCCCTAAATAATAAAAAGCTGATTTCTATAAATGTAATATACAATAAATTGTAGCAAATTTTAACTAATTTATTATAAATCCACAATCTTAATATAAAGCGTAGTTTATTTAATACTCCTAATGATTTTAGATAGTTACAATAATAATGATAATAGCCAAATTTTAATAGGATTTTAATATGAGATTAATAGATAAAATTATTGAATCCTATTCACTACCCCATTCATTTTTTCCTATCTAATCAGAGTGATTAACTTTACTTATAATAGATAAATATGCTCTATTTTTTTATAAAATAGAGATTATTTCTTAAATAAATCAACTATTTATTAAAGATGGTAAAGATGAATAAAATACTATTTTCTACTTTTTTGGCTATTTCGTTTATGACGACCCCCGTATTTGCTCAACAAATAGTTACCCCTTATACACAGCATCAATGGGTAAATGCTGCTAAAGAACATTTTTCAGGAGAGGCTCGTTTTACACGTTTACCTGCTATTCCTGATAGTCCAAATGGTTCGGCGATTGTAGAATTTGAGGTAGGTGCGATGACCGATTGGCATATGCATTCTCAAGGGCAATATTTAATTGTTACCGAGGGTGAGGGGCGAACACAAGAATGGGGTAAACCTATTCAGATTATTAAAAAGGGTGATGTTGTTTGGTGTCCTCCGAACGTGAAACATTGGCATGGTGCGGGTGAGCATAGCAAGATGACGCATATTGCGATTAGTCCAAATGCCAAAGAGAATAAGGTAACATGGCTTGAAAAAGTAGAACTACCGCCCGTTAATTCAAAGGCTGAATTACAAAAAATCAGTCAAACTGAACCTCTATCAGCCAAACAATTGGCTATTGTACCTATTGCCTTTTATGCGGCAAGAGGGGAATTGGCATCACTAAAAATTGCTTTAGAACAAGGATTAGAGAATGGGCTAACGATAAGTGAATTGCAAGAGATTTTCACCCATCAATATGCGTATGCTGGGTTTCCCAGAGCCTTAAATGGATTATTAGCTTTACAAAATTTACTCAAAGAGCGTGAGGAAAAGGGGATTCAAGATACGCTAGGTGATGCACCAACAATAGACGGTATACAGGATTACTATACGCAAGGGACACAAACACTGAATATGCTGAATGGACGAGATAATTCTGCTGTACTATGGAATAATGAGGGTATAGATTATGCTTTAAAAGCCCATTTATTTGGTTATCTCTTTAGTCGAGATAATTTGAGTATGGTTAATCGTGAATTAGTTACTGTTTCAACATTGGCAGGACTTGAAACGGTACAAAATCAGCTCCGTTCGCATCTGACTATTTTAAAAAATCTTGGTTTAAATGAGACAGAGTTACAGCGTGTGATGGCAGAGATTGTAAAATATAATCCATCAGCAGGAGAGCGTGCAAAGGCTGTTTTACGGGAAGTCTTAAAGTAAAGCATTCCTATTTAGCTGTTTACCACAGTAAGTTGTCCAAAATAGTCTTATTCAAAATAAAAGAGTAATATTTTTAAATAATTAGGTAAATAGTATTTTTTATATTCTCTTTAAATCAGTTTAAAAATAGACAATGGTGTAATGTTATTTTTATACCATTGTCTATATACATTACATCACCATTACTCTGTTTTTGAGGTATTTAAATGTGTAGCCAGTTTATCAAGAATGGTTTCTGTATCGTTTAATAAGGTTTCAAATCGTGCGAAACCAAAGTATTGACTGACAGATAATTCAGCCTCTGTCATTTTGTCAATAATAGGTTTAATAAAATCTTTACCTTGCGGACTTAAATGGATTAATTTACTTCGTTTGTCTTTTTCATCGACCAAAAAGGTGAGTAGGTTTTTCTTGGCTAATTGCTTGCAAACAGAGGTAACAGTTTGTTTGGGTAAACTCCATGTATCCCCGATTTTACTTGGTGATACAGCACCATAGCGACCAATAAAATATAAAAAGTGTAGCTCATTTAATGTTAGGTGATGTTGTCTAGCGACCTCGGTGTAGATAGCGATTTGTAAAGCTGCTAACTCTGAAAGTCGATCAAAAGGATTGTATGGTAGTTTCATAGTGTCAGTTTCATCATAATATCGGTTTGAGCATCATTCCCTAGTTGGAAAATATGGCGATCGAAAGGGATTAAACCATTTTTTTGATAAAAGCGTAATGCTTTATGGTTATGTTCCCATACACCAAGCCATAGGTAATCGGCTTGTTTCTCTTTCGCAAATTGTATGGCGAAGTCAAAAAGTTGTTGTCCGACCCCTTGACCATGCCATTGATTCAGAATATAAATCCTTTGTATTTCCACTGCATGAGGTGATAGTGGCTCTGTTTGCGCTTCTTTCATGTTCAATTTAAGATAACCTACTATATGTTGTGCTATTTCGGCAAAATAAAATACCATATCGGGATTATTCAGCTCATTTTTTAATTGTGCTATAGAAAACTGTGTGCTGAGATAATGTTGCATATCTGCTTCACTATTACTATGAGCAAATGTTTCAATAAAGGTTTGCTTAGCAATTTGCTGTAGTTGCTCAATATCTTGCGTATCTATTTTTCTAATATGAATCATTAATTACTCCATTGGCTATCATTCTATATGGTACTTTTGTATGAAAAGAGTGTTTTTACTGCTCTTTTGTCCGCATTTGAATAAGTTTTGCGCGGATAATATCGTATAACCAGTTAAAGACAAAAGCATACAGCATAATAATTAGGCTAAGACCTATATCAGCAAGAAAAGCGTGCCATAGGCTTAAATTTAATAAATAAGCAATAATGGGAATAGTAAAGATAAGTAGGGTACCTTCAAAGCATATCATATGTAGGAGGCGTAGTTTTAACCCACGCTCTTCACGTTTACCGGGAAAGCATTTATCAAAAATATAGTTAAAGATAAAATTTAATACCATCGCAATAATTGCTATAGCAATACCCGTTCCTGCTGCGGCTTCAAGGCTGAAATCACCTGCTAATAAAACAACAATTGCCCCTACAGCCATAGCACCTATTTCAAATAAGACAGAATGGAAAATACGTTCCCAGACTTTCATCAAAATTACTCCTATATCAGACTAAATATTATTTTAGTACGATATAGGATTAAATGCAAGAGCTAATATGATCATTTCTCTTGATGAGCCAAATAAATTATCTGTTATTCCTAAAAAAGGGTATAGGGCAGCATAGGGTATAAGATGATGAAAAGAGATGAATATCAGTATGAGTTAGGGATAGATGAAAGCGATAGGTGTTGTTTTTTTGTATAGAAAATACCGCTCTCCAAAAATAATAATGTTATTTCTATTTATACTGTTTTTCAAAGGGGATAAGGTTTTCCCCATGATATATAGTTATTTATAAAATTACTTTTTTTCAACTAAAAGGCTAAGCACTTGAATAACAAGGTTTTTTTGTTTAAAATTTCTAAACAGTCTTTTTTGTAGATTGGGGTGCTTTTTACGGGTATGTAAAAAGTCTTTTTTATCAACTCCGCTCGTATATATTGATAAATATATATTGGCGTGTTTTTGCAGCATATGCTGTTGGAATTTTTAATGTCAACTATTAATTTACAAGATGCCTTAGGTGGCGAAAGCTTTGCAGATTTATTTGCAGAAAGTGAAAAATCACATGATATGAAATCAGGTGAAGTGATTTCAGCTGAAGTTGTTCGTGTTGAGCATAACTTTGTTGTGGTGAATGCTGGTTTAAAATCAGAATCTTATATCCCTCGTGAAGAATTCTTAAATGATCAGGGTGAGATTGAGGTTCAAGCAGGTGATTTCGTTTCAGTTGCTATTGACTCTCTCGAAAATGGTTATGGTGATACTATCCTTTCTCGTGATCGTGCTAAGCGTTTATCTGCTTGGTTATCATTAGAAAAAGCACTTGAATCAGGTGAAATGATTACAGGTACTATCACTGGTAAAGTGAAAGGTGGTCTAACTGTAATGACTAATGGTATCCGTGCTTTCTTACCCGGCTCATTAGTTGATGTACGTCCTGTAAAAGACACTACACCATACGAAGGTAAAACAATGGAATTCAAAGTTATTAAGCTTGATCGTAAGCGTAATAACGTTGTTTTATCTCGCCGCTCAGTGCTTGAAGAGAACATGGGTGAAGAGCGTCAAAAACTACTTGAAAACCTACAAGAAGGTTCAGTAGTAACAGGTGTGGTTAAAAACATTACTGACTACGGTGCATTCGTTGATCTAGGTGGTATTGATGGTCTATTACATATCACTGATATGGCATGGCGTCGTGTTCGTCACCCATCAGAAGTGCTTACTGTTGGTCAAGAAGTTGAAGCTAAAGTGCTTAAATTTGATCAAGACAAGAATCGTGTTTCTTTAGGTGTTAAACAACTTGGCGAAGACCCATGGGTTGGTTTAGCTCGCCGTTACCCACAAGGTACTCGTTTATTCGGTAAAGTAACTAACTTAACTGATTACGGTGCATTTGTTGAAGTTGAAACAGGTATCGAAGGTTTAGTTCACGTTTCTGAAATGGACTGGACAAACAAAAACGTTGATCCACGCAAAGTCGTTAGCTTAGGCGAAGAAGTTGAAGTTTCTGTACTTGAAATCGATGAAGATCGTCGTCGTATTTCTTTAGGTATGAAACAAACTCGTGCTAATCCATGGGAAGAGTTTGCTAACAATTTCAAACGTGGCGATAAAATCAAAGGTGCTATTAAATCAATCACTGACTTTGGCGTGTTTATCGGTTTAGCTGGTGGTATTGATGGTTTAGTTCACTTATCAGACCTTTCTTGGAATGAACCTGGTGAAGAAGTGGTTCGTAACTACAAAAAAGGTGATGAGATTGAAGCTGTTGTATTAGCAATTGACACTGAAAAAGAGCGTATCTCTTTAGGTGTTAAACAATTAGAAGGTGACCCATTCACTAACTATGCTTCTGCTAATGACAAAGGTGCTATTGTTTCTGGTGTAGTTAAATCAGTTGAACCTAAAGGTGCGGTAGTATCTTTAGATGTTGATGTTGATGGTTACTTACGTGCATCAGAAATCTCTAACGGTCGCGTTGAAGATGCTACGACTGTACTAAAAGAAGGCGATAAAGTTGAGGCGATGATTGTTAATATCGATCGCAAAGCTCGTTCTATTCAATTATCTGTTAAAGCGCGTGATAATGCTGAAACAGCGGATAAATTAGAGAGCTTAAACGATGCAGCCGCATCTTCTGGTACAACAAATCTAGGTGCTTTATTAAAAGCTAAACTAGATCAAGCTAAAGACGAATAAACGGTGACTAAATCAGAGTTAATTGAAGCTTTGGCAGCGAGCTATCCACAGCTCGCTGTGCGAGATATGGATTTAGCCGTCAAAACAATGTTAGATGCAATGACCGAAGCTTTATCGAATGGTCAGCGTATTGAGATTCGTGGTTTTGGTAGCTTTTCTCTTTCTCAACGAGCTCCCAGAATGGGACGTAATCCTAAAACTGGTGAACAAGTAGAAGTACCGGGTAAACGTGTACCTCACTTTAAAGCAGGTAAGGAATTACGTGAAAGAGTGGATTTCGTATTCAAAACACAAGATAAGTCATAATATTATCGGCGTTATGAATCATAAGGCTCAAGTACTTGGTACTTGAGCTTTTTTATTATTTGAATACCTAGAAAGCATTAGTAGATAACCATTAATGATAATGCTTATAGGAAAACCTAATCTTTAATGCTATACTTCATGGAATCTATTACAATAAGATAGTGCTACAACGAGGAGTTTTTTATGCATTATGTAATTTGGACTTTGCGACTCGTCTTTTTTGTATTGATTGTGCTGTTTGCTGTCAAAAATGTACAAGCAGTGGATGTCAATTTTTTTGGCAGTTGGTCATTAACTTCCATCCCTTTGATTATTATTATCTTAGCAAGTTTTATACTGGGTGCTTTGTATATGTATTTGCTAAGTTTACCTACCCGTTTTACACGTAATCGAGAAATTAAACGGTTAAAAAATGAAGTGCATATTTTGCAAAAAGATTTGCATGATGTGCAACATACCCATCCCGTTACTCCATCGTCTGTGGCAACACCACCAGATGGATTTGTACCGACTAAAGAATAAGGAGTATTCTTTTGGATTTTGAAGCTTGGTGGTTAATTGTTATCCCTATCGTATTTTGTTTAGGGTGGGTGGCTTCGCGTTATGATTTTCGTCAGATGCTTTCTGAATCGCGTCATTTACCCGATTCTTATTTTAAGGGATTAAATTATTTATTAAATGAAGATCATGATAAGGCGATTGATGCCTTTGTTGAGGTTGCCAAATTAGATACTGAAACAACAGAATTGCATTTTGCCTTGGGTAGTTTATTCCGTCGTCGAGGTGAAATTGAACGCGCTATTCGAGTGCATCAGAGTTTATTAAACCGAGCAGATTTATCTGAAAAAGATCAGGAACAGGCTAAATTTGAACTAGCACAAGATTATTTAAAAGCTGGTATGTTTGACCGAGCAGAAACGGCTTTTCAACAAACCTTATCAGGGCAGTATGCGCTAGCTTCTACGCGATTCTTAATTCGTATCTATGAGGCAACACATGATTGGCCACAAGCCATAGAGATGGTTAAACATTTACATGCTTTACTAGATGAACCCGTTCCTCAGTCAGTTCATTATCATTGTGAATTGGTTGATCAGGCACTGATGGCAAAACCGCCTCATTTATCGGTTGCTCATCATGAATTATTACAGGCAGAGCAAGCATTAAGCCAATTGGATAAAAGCAAACAAACAGCGGCAAATGCCCGTATCGCTATGTTAAAAGCCAAAATAGCACAATTAGAAAACCGCCCTGATGAAGCAAGAGTACACTTACAACGAGTATTATCCATATCGCCAGAATATGCAGGATTAGTTGCAAATTCCTTATTAGATAATTATTGCCAGACAGGTGAGGGTGATAAAGGGATTCAATTATTGCGTGAACATTATCGCCAGTATCCTTCGCTAGATTTATTTAATGTTATCTTTAAATATTTACGAACTCAAGTAGGTGCAAGTCCTGCATGGGATTTTGCACGTGAATCCTTAATGGTTTCCCCTTCTTTATTGGGGTTGGATAAATTACTAGAAGTTGAACTCAAAGAAGAGGCAAATAAGCAGCCCCAAATTTTACCCGAATTAGATATGAATTTATTACATAAGATGATTCATAAACATACACAACGCTTAGATAAATATGCTTGCCGTTATTGTGGGTTCCAAGCCCATTCTTTTTATTGGCAATGCCCGGGGTGTAATATGTGGGATACCTATGCTCCTAAACGGTTAGAGGAACTTTAAGTATGCATTTTCCTATTGAGACTATTAAAACAAAAAAAATCCTTGTTATTGGCGATTTAATGCTAGATCGCTATTGGTTTGGTGAGGTTGATAGAATTTCACCTGAAGCACCTGTACCTGTGGTGCATGTCGCACGCAAAGAGGATCGCTTAGGTGGTGCTTGTAATGTGGCACGTAATATCAGAGCATTGGGAGCACAAGCAACCTTATTGGGTATTATTGGTAATGATGAGGCAGGTCAAAAAATTCAAGCATTATGTCATGAGGCTGATATTGTTCCTCATCTTGAAATAGATGCCCATATCGATACAACACTTAAAATGCGTGTGTTAGGCCGTCAGCAACAGTTACTCCGTGTTGATTTTGAGCAAAAACCTCGTATGGATACCTTAGAACGATTAAATCATCAGGTAAGAGCTTGTATTGATCATCATGATGTATTGGTGTTGTCAGACTACAACAAAGGGGTACTTACACAAGTACAGGGTATGATTGCTTATGCACGTGAAAAGGGAATTCCCATCCTTGTCGATCCTAAAGGAAATGATTATCAAAAATACCGTGGTGCTAGTTTAGTAACACCTAATCGGACAGAAATGATGCAAGCGGTTGGTGCATGGCATACAGAAGATGAACTCACACAAAAAGCAAATAAATTACGAGATGATTTACATTTAGATGCCTTACTGGTTACACGTTCTGAACAAGGCATGACACTTTTTGCAAAAGATGGGCGGTTTCATGAAGATGCACAGGCACATGAAGTTTATGATGTCTCTGGGGCAGGGGATACGGTTTTAGCAACACTGGCGGTAACACGAGCAACAGATATGCCCTGGGAGCAAGCGATTGGCTGGGCAAATAAAGCAGGTGGTATTGTGGTGGGTAAATTAGGTACATCTATTGTGACAGCAGAGGAATTAATATGATAGTAGTAACAGGTGCAGCAGGTTTTATTGGTAGTAATATTGTTAAGGGTTTAAATGAAAAAGGGATTACCAATATTCTCTGTGTAGATGATTTAACCGATGGTCCTAAATTTGTCAATTTAGTGGATTGCCAGATTGCAGATTATATGGATAAAGATCTTTTTAGAACGTTGATTAAAGTCGATCGTTTACCACGCATCAAAGCGATTATTCATCAGGGGGCTTGCTCGGATACAACAGAGCAAGATGGTCGTTATATGATGGATAATAATTACCAAGTTACTTTTGAGTTATTCCAGTATTGTCAGACCAAAAGGATTCCATTTTTATATGCATCTAGTGCTGCTGTCTATGGCGCATCAGAAAAGTATATTGAAGACCTGCAGTATGAACGCCCATTAAATGTATATGGTTACTCTAAGTTCTTATTTGACCAAGTTGTTCGCCGTCATATGCATCAATTACAAGCACAAGTGGTCGGTTTACGTTACTTTAATGTCTATGGACCACGAGAGCAACACAAGGGGCGTATGGCATCAGTCGCTTTTCATAATATGGGACAATTCCAACGTGAAGGTTTTCTCAAACTATTCGGAGGCTATGATGGTTGGGGTAATGGTGAGCAGAGCCGTGATTTTATTTCAGTTGAAGATGTGGTGAAGGTGAATCTCTTTTTCTTAGAACACCCTGATAAATCTGGTATTTTTAATTGCGGTACAGGACGAGCTCAACCCTTTAATGATGTTGCCCAAGCGGTGATTACCCATTTAGGTGGGCAAGCGTTAAGTCTTGATGAGATGGTATCACAGGGGAAATTACGATATATTGACTTTCCTGAGGATTTAAAAGGTCGATATCAGAGTTTTACGCAGGCAGATTTGACCAATTTACGTGCTGTAGGTTATACAGATGATTTCTTAGATGTTCATACAGGTATTGGTCGCTATATTGATGTATTGAAAGCGAATAAGCAATTGCCTACATAATAGGATATTTTTAATAGGTAATGGATTATTTTTAAGATTAATAGCACCATCAACTATTACTTTATTACCTCAATATAAAGTAATAAGCACCTATTTGTAAATGAGCAGGTATAGTTTCTAATAATATACCTGCTTTTTTACGTAGTTTCCACAATAGATAAAACCTTACATAAGGGCTTTTCTGTAAGGTAATATTTATTTACTCTTTAGTATTACTGTGCGTTTATTCTAAGGAGATGATAATGTGGAAGGTGTTTTTGGTTGTCTGTGCACTATGTTTTGCATATAATGCTGTCTATGCTTTAGATTTAAACCAAGCCTCAGCAACTGAACTTGTACAGATTAAAGGTATTGGTCAAAAAACAGCAGAAAAGATTGTTGCGGAACGCACTCGAGCTGGTCGTTTTATTTCTTTTGAAGACTTTAGCCTTCGTGTTAAGGGTATGGGCAAAAAGAAAATTCAACGTATTAAAGAGCAGGGTGTGTTTATTGATATTCCCCAAAATGAACAACCCTCTACGGTAATGCCTCAGCTTGGGGAAAAAATAATGTATGTGCGTCCTAAGAAAAAGGATACTACTCACTAAAAGGCTATGATGAAAAAATACCTCACTATCGAAGATACGATTGGCAATACCCCTCTTGTTCGTTTACAACGTATTGCAGCAGAGCAATGTACAAAGAATAATAATGTTATTCTTGCCAAATTAGAGGGTAATAATCCTGCCGGATCGGTAAAAGATAGGGCGGCTATATCCATGATTCGTCAAGCAGAATTAGAGGGCAAAATTAAACCGGGGGATACCTTGATTGAAGCGACCAGCGGAAATACAGGTATCGCTTTAGCAATGGCAGCTGCTATTCGAGGTTATAAAATGGTGCTAGTGATGCCTGATAATCTTTCGATGGAGCGCCGTGCAGCAATGAAAGTCTATGGGGCAGAATTAATCCTAACCCCTGCTGAAGAGGGGGGGATGGAATATGCCCGTGATTTAGCACTTACCATGCAAAAGGAAGGTAAAGGACTCGTCTTAAATCAATTTGCTAATCTAGCCAATCCTTTAGCCCATATTCATACAACAGGGCCTGAGTTATGGGAGCAGACAGAGGGTAAAATTACGCATTTTATTTCTGCTATGGGGACAACAGGTACGATCACAGGAACAGGGACTTACCTTAAAATCCAGAAACCATCTATTGAGATTATTGGTGCTCAGCCTGCTGAGGGAGCATCAATTCCCGGTATCCGTAAGTGGTCAAAAGATTATCAACCAGAGATTTATAAACCTGAATTAATTGATCGTTTTGAGTCGATAGGACAGCTTGAGGCCGAAGAGATGGCTCGCCGTTTAGCTAAGGAAGAGGGGATTTTTGCTGGTATTTCTTCGGCTGGTGCGCTTGTTGCTGCAGTTAGAACGTCAGAACGTGTTAAAAATGCCACGATTGTGTTTATTGTTTGTGATCGAGGTGATCGATATATTTCGTTGGGAATTTTTTAATTTCATTTTATTGCCGTGAAAAACATATTAATTTCAGTTAATTTCTGTAATAGTCTACTAAATTACTGGGGCTTGGTAAAAAATTAGATAAATATCAAGAAAATTCTATGAAATATTTAGCATACTTTGTATGTGAATGTTTTATAATAAGACACCATTAGATGTATGGGTATTAATGACATAAATGAAACAAGTATCGATTTTTGCTATACCTAAAAATTTGCCTTATGAAGAGAGACTCAAGCGCCGACAAATGTTAGCTCGCTTGGGTTTTGCTTGGCTTGTGATGATGCAAGTAATGATGTTTGCTTTTCCCGGGTATTTACGCAATGATTATATCGATAGTGAAATTCTTGATACCTTAGATGCAGCAATTATTGCCATGAATTGGATTAGTTTAGCATTAACGATTCCCGTTCTATTCTATTCAGCAAGTCCTGTTTGGTCAGGTTTATTCCAAAAACAAGGTTCTTCTTGGATTAATATGAATTGGCCTGTTGCTCTCGGAATTGTTGTTGCCTTTATTCCTAGTACGATCACCACATGGACACATAAGGGTGAAGTATATTTTGAATCTATTTCTATGTTTGTGGCTTTCTTACTGACAGCCCGTTATCTTGAATTTACTGCTAATCAATCAGCACAATTTTCCCAAACAAAGACAGAACCTTTACTCGAACAAGCTAGAGCAACGTTAGCACAAAAAGCAGATAAGGTTGCTTTCTGGTTTATTATTGTTCAAATTGCTTTAGCGATTATCACAGCATTAGTATGGTATCTCTATATTGATCAAACACATGCTGTTCCTGTATTAGTCTCCTTATTCGTAATGAGTTGCCCATGTGCGATGGCAATGGCTGTTCCTACAGCGTATTCTGCGGCTCAGGCAATTTTCTTAAATCATTCTTCCTTAAACCATGAACAAAAAGAATATGTAATAACAAAGACTGTTCATTGTACAAATCAGAATTTATATGGGTCTTTAGTGTGGCATCTTTTGATGACTCCTTTAGCGATGTTGGGCATTGTAGCTCCTTGGTTAGCAGCGATTACGATGTTAATCTCTTCTCTGGCAGTAGCGTGGAATGCTTACCATCTCTATAAAAAACTAAGCAAAGATATGACAGGCGAGCTTGCTGTTACTCAGGTGGTGATGTAATGGATGCATTTTTTCTATTGATAGCCATCTCTGTCGTTTTTGTTATTTTTATTGGGGGTTTCCTCTTTTGGTCGGTGCTTTCTGGACAATTTGATAATGTTCAAGAGCATGCTCGATCTATTCTAGAGGATGACGACTCATTAAATACCAAAAAATAATGGTGGTATAAACAAAAATAGTTTTATTTTTGGCTATAAAATCATTTTTTTTGTAAAAAAACTTTGTATAAATTTATCTGTTTATCTGCTTTAACCAAGAACAGATAATGGTTACAAATAAGAGAAATAGTTATTTTTTTAAAGAGGAAGGTCTTATGCGTACTTTAAGCGCTAACGAAGCCGAAACTTTTAACTATAAGGTCGTACGACAATTTGCGATCATGACCGTGATTTGGGGAATTGTCGGTATGTTGGTGGGTGTCATTGTGGCTGCCCAACTCATTTGGCCTCAGTTAAATTTTGTTGACTTTTTAAGTTATGGACGATTACGCCCATTACATACTAATGCAGTAATTTTTGCCTTTGGTGGTAGTGCTTTATTTGCTACTTCATACTATGTTGTACAACGTACCTGTCATACTCGTTTATTTGCAGGTGGATTGGCTGCATTTACATTCTGGGGTTGGCAATTAGTTATTGTTCTTGCTGCTATTACTCTTCCGGCTGGTTTTACAAGCTCTAAAGAGTATGCAGAGTTAGAATGGCCAATTGATATTCTTATTACCCTTGTTTGGGTGGCTTATGCTATCGTGTTCTTTGGCACGATTATGAAACGCCGTGTTAAACATATTTATGTTGCTAACTGGTTCTATGGTTCTTATATCCTTACCATTGCTATTCTTCATATCTTTAATAATGTTGAATGGCCTGTTATGGGTGAACTTTTCAAATCTTACTCTGGCTATGCTGGTGTACAAGATGCGATGGTTCAATGGTGGTATGGTCATAATGCGGTAGGTTTCTTCTTGACAACAAGCTTCTTAGGTATGATGTATTACTTTGTACCGAAACAAGCGGGTCGTCCAGTGTTCTCGTATCGTTTATCGATTGTACACTTCTGGGCATTAGCGTTCACTTATATGTGGGCGGGTCCTCACCACTTACTCTATACTTCATTACCTGACTGGACACAAAGTTTAGGTATGGCACTTTCGCTTATCCTACTTGCACCATCATGGGGTGGTATGGTAAACGGTATCATGACGCTATCAGGTGCTTGGCATCGACTACGTACTGACCCAATTTTAAAATTCATGGTCGTGGCATTGTCTTTCTACGGTATGTCAACCTTTGAAGGGTCTATGATGTCTATCCGTACGGTTAATGCGTTATCTCACTACACAGAATGGACTGTTGCACACGTTCACTCAGGTGCTTTAGGTTGGGTAGCAATGATTACCTTTGGTAGCTTATATTACTTAATCCCTCGTTTATGGGGTCGTGATAGCATGGCAAGTAAAGGTCTTGTTGAACTACATTTCTGGGTTGCTACTATCGGTGTGGTATTGTATATCGCCTCTATGTGGGTAGCTGGTGTAATGGAAGGTCTGATGTGGCGTGCTGTTGAAGCGGATGGTACATTGACATACTCTTTTGTTCAAGCACTTGAAGCAAAACGTCCATTACTCATGATCCGTTTATTAGGTGGTGGATTATTCCTAACAGGTGTTGTGATTATGTTAACTAACGTTATTATGACCATTAAAGGCCATAAAGTAGTGAACCCTGCTGTTCCTGCTCCTGCGGTTGATCATAATACACCTAGTGCGACAGCTACTGCTTAAAGGAGAATAAAAATGGCTAGTAATAATAAATTTTTCTCTCATGCAACAATCGAGAAAAATGTCGGCATCCTGATTATCTTATCTATTCTAGTGGTATCGTTTGCTGGTCTTGTTCAGATTGTTCCATTATTTTTCCAACACTCTACTACACAAGCAGCGCCAGGTGTTAAGCCACTAAATGCTTTACAACTTGTGGGACGTGATGTTTTTATTAAAGAAGGTTGCGTAGGTTGCCATAGCCAACAAGTACGTGTACTCGCTTCTGAAGTACAACGTTATGGCCCTTATTCTGTTGCGGCAGAGGGTGTCTATGACTACCCATTCTTATGGGGTTCTCGCCGTATGGGTCCAGATCTTGCACGTGTAGGTGGTCGTTATTCAGATGATTGGCATCGTATTCACTTACGTGATCCTCGAGTGTTTGTTAAACAATCTAATATGCCTGCATATTATTGGTTACAACACAAAGATGTTTCTAATGAAAATGTACAGAACCGTATGAAATCACTAAATGCGATTCATAAGTTCCACCATGGTGAAGTAATGTATTCTGACGAGGAAATTGCTAAAGCACCTGAAATGCTTAAAGGCAAAACCGAGGAAGATGCTGTTATTGCATACTTACAAAACCTAGGTGTCGGTTATGTAGCGGCTTTACGTGAACAAGAGTTACAGCAAAGCAAACAATAGGAGTCCAAAAAATGAGTTCATTGAGCGGTCTTATGACTTGGTTAAACGTTATTATGACTATTGCGTCGATGGCGGCATTTTTGGGTATTGTCTGGTGGGCATGGTCAAAAGGTCGTAGTAAGGCGAATGAAGAAGCGGCTAATCTACCCTTTAGCATGCCTGATGAAGCAGATTTAAATCGTAAAAATTGAGAGGTTAAATCATGAGTGATTTCTTTAGTAGCGGTTGGAGTTACTGGATCACCATCATCGCATTAGGCGGTGTATTCTTCTGTGTATGGTTACTATATACACAGCGCTCTTTCTTAAATAAAGATGCGAGCGAAGCAACAGATACCGGTCATGAATGGGATGGTATCACGGAGTATAACTACCCCGTGCCAACATGGTGGACAGTAATGTACATCGGTTTATGTATTGTGGGTTTAGCAATTATGTTCCTCTATCCAGCATTAGGATCTAATCCTGGAAAAGTGGGTTTTACATCTCAAAAAGAGGTAGCACAAGAGCAAGCAGCACAATTAGAGGCGATTAAACCCGTTTATGCGAAGTTTGATGGTCAATCTATTGAGCAATTGGCGGCTAATGCAGATGCCCGTGCTTTGGGTGAGCGTTTATTCTTAAATAACTGTGCCCAATGTCATGGTTCTGATGCGAAAGGTTCACCTAACTTCCCTAACTTAACCGATCATGATTGGTTATATGGTGGTAGCCCAGAGCAAATTCAGCAAACCATTACAGAAGGTCGTCATGGTATCATGGCTCCTTTGGCGGCAGTGGTTACACCTGAAGAAGCTAAACAAGTGGCACACTATGTTCGTTCATTATCAGGTTTAAGTAGTGATTCAACATTAGTGCCTTTAGGTCAGGAAAAATTTGCGCAAGCGTGTTTTGCCTGCCACGGTGCTGATGGTAAAGGTAATCAATTATTAGGTGCGCCTAACTTAACTGATAATATTTGGTTAAATAGTTCTTCTGTGGACGTTATCGTGAAAACCATTCTCGAAGGTCGTCAAGGTACTATGCCTGCACAGAAAAATACATTGACACCTGAACAAATCCGTATGCTAACAGCATATGTTTGGGGCTTGTCTAATACCAAATAATAAAGATGGATAATACCATGTACTAGATGGTGTCTCTATCTTAAAAAAAGACCTCATATTTTCTATCGGTATGAGGTCTTTGCTATTTCAGTATATATATGGTATGTCAAAGATATGATATTTGGGCAGATGATTGGATACTTATGTTATTCAATGAATACTATAAAAGGTACTTCTTCATTATAAAAAGATGTATTTAACTATCTGCGTAAAATATTATTATGATAAGTATCAAAAGGATATGAAATAAAAGAGATTTTTGTTTAAAACACAAATAATAATTTGTTAATGTTATTGTGTATAAACACTAATAAGAGTAAAATGTGGTAGCTGTTAAGGTATTGTATTATTTCTTCTGTACTCGTCCACCTTGACAGTTTTATATAAGTAATTTTGTTGATTTGTAGAGTGTATATTTCTATAAGTCATTTGATATTTCCCCATAAGGGCAGTCCTTAGCCCAATGATGGACGAGTTTTGTTAAGAAGTAAAGGAAATCCAATGAGTGATAAAGACTCGCATAGTCAAGATGAAAATATTCCCGCTTGGCAACCTGAACAACCTCAAACACTACGTATCTCAGAAGAAGAAAGTCAGCGACTTTTTACAGAGGCGACCGCTAAAATTTATCCGCGTTCTGTAAAAGGTCGTTTTGCATCATGGCGTATTTTCATGATATTTTTCACGCAAATTATCTACTATGGTTTGCCGTGGCTACAATGGAATGATCGCCAAGCATTTTTACTAGACTTATCTGCACGTAAATTTTATATCTTTGGTCTTGTACTATGGCCTCAAGATATTATTTATATGGCGATTATCCTTATCGTTTCTGCTTATGGCTTATTTTTATTTACAGCCTTAGCAGGGCGGTTATTCTGTGGTTATTCCTGTCCGCAAACGGTCTATACCGAAATTTTTATGTGGGTAGATCATTTTGTAGAAGGTGATCGTGTACAACGTATGCGTTTAGATGAATCACCATGGAATTTCCGTAAAATCCGTATTAAATTTACGAAGCATTTATTATGGATTTTAATTGCTATTTGGACAGGCTTTACCTTTATTGGTTATTTTGCCCCGATTCGTGAGCTAATTGTACAAGTTGTTCACCTTGATTTAAGCTTGGCACAATGGTTCTGGTTTATTTTCTATGGCTTTATGACATGGTTAATGGCAGGGGTACTTCGTGAGAATGTTTGTAAGTTTATGTGTCCTTATGCCCGTTTCCAAAGTGTAATGGTGGATAAAGATACCTTTGTTGTTACTTATGACAAAGTGCGAGGTGATCCACGTGGTAAACGCTCTAAGAAAGTTGATCCAAAAGCAGAAGGTCTAGGCGATTGTATTGATTGTACGATCTGCGTACAAGTATGCCCAACAGGTATTGATATTCGTAATGGTCTTCAATATATGTGTATTGGTTGTGGTGCCTGTGTCGATGCCTGTGATGATGTGATGGATAAAATGAATTATCCTCGAGGGCTAATTCGCTATACATCAGAATATGGTATGCTCAATAGACTTGATAATAAGCAAGTGCGTAAACGCTTGTATAGACCACGTATTTTTGTCTATGTTGGTTTATTGGTACTGTTTATTTTAGGTTTAATCATTTCACTTAGTATGCGTACACCGTTGCGTGTCGATGTCGTACGTGATCGTGGTGCTTTAGGTCGTGAAATCCCCGGTGATTTAATTGAAAATGTTTACCGAATTCAAGTCATTAATATGACAGATAAGGCGGAAGAGTTTAAAATTGGTGTCAAAGGTGATGCGATGCAAAAAGCTAAAGTATTACTTGAAAACACCGATCATAATACCATTATGATTGAACCATTCTCTAATAAATGGATTCCGCTAGTGATTCAAGCACCATTAGAAGATCTACAGCGTGGTGAAATCTACAAAATTGAGATTTATGCCAAAACAGTAGAGAATGCAAGTCAAGAACTTGAGGCGGATGAAGAAAGTAGTTTCTATGTCCCTAATTAATGGATAGATAAAGATGAAAGAAGAAAGAGATTTAGATAAGTACCCTAACCCTTGGTACAAAGAACCTTGGCCGTGGATTTTAATGGCAGGGCCTTT
Source organism: Pelistega ratti (assembly GCF_009833965.1). Taxonomy (NCBI): domain Bacteria; kingdom Pseudomonadati; phylum Pseudomonadota; class Betaproteobacteria; order Burkholderiales; family Alcaligenaceae; genus Pelistega; species Pelistega ratti. Next base: position 920,620 of record NZ_CP047165.1, on the reverse strand, counting down.
TATGGCAATTATTGGTTGTCTCATTACAATTTATTTGGCATTTACAAATAATTATGATGCAGAAGTTACTGTTAAAGGCTATCAGCAAGGTAAATTTGTGAGTCGAGATGGAAGCGATATTCCTAATCTCTTTAATAAACCCATAGAAACGACTGAAACGAAAGAAACACAAAAATAGTGTTGTTTTTTAACGAATAATCTACTCCCTAAAAATTGATATTTTATCAGTAAGTAAGGGAGTAGATTTTTTTATGCTTATTATTTGTTTTATCTACTAAGAAAGAGGGGGATTAATAAGTAACTACTTGATAATTAAATAGTTTATTTTTAAAGTAGGAATAATTTATTTTATAAAAATAAATCATTATCATTATAATCACTTCATTAAAACTTAAAATAAAATTGTTAATGAGAATAAATATTATTTGTGTTCTAATAAATTAAATGATATATTTCTAAATTGTTTCATAATAATTACTTATTAAAGTAATAGTTATTTTCAATTTTATTTTTAGTTATTAATGAGAGGAAATTTATGCAAGTAAAGTCATTTAGCCTCACGCGTATTAGTCTTGTGGTACTGGGGGCATTAAGTGCGGGTACAGCTTTGGCAAATACAGAATCAAGTGCGACATTAGATGAAATTTCAGTGATTGATCGTCAAGGAACAAAAGTTCAAACAAATGTAGTAACCATGAAAGAGCGTAATGAAAGTACAGCTACTGATTTACGAGATTTCTTAGCCAAAGAACCGTCTATTGATTTCGGGGGGGGGAGAGGAACTTCTCAATTCCTTACTATTCGTGGTATGGGGCAAAATTCGGTTGATATTAAAGTGGATAATGCTTATTCGGATAGTCAGATTCTCTATCATCAGGGTCGTTTTATTATTGATCCAGCATTATTAAAGAGTATCTCTGTACAAAAGGGGGCTGGCTCTGCTAGTGCGGGTATTGGTGCTACCAATGGTGCTATTATTGTGAAAACAGTGGATGCACTAGATTTGTTGGAGGGCACCGACAAGAACTATGGTTTCCGTCTAAATACAGGGTATTCTTCTAACGATAATCATAGCTATGGTGCATCTATCTTTGGAAAAGTGGGTAATTTTGATGCCTTAGTATCTTATGCAAGAACAGACGAAGATGATTATAAACCCGGTAAAAACTATCGTAATATCAATGGTGGAAAAACAGTTCCTTATAGTGCTTTAGATAAACGGAATTATTTAATTAAATTAGGAAGTACCTTTGGTGATGGTAATCATCGTTTAGTGTTAAGTCATTTAAATGATGAGCATCGTGGTATACGTGCAGTGCGTGAAGAATTTACAATTACAGGGGGAAGACTTTCTTTAGAACGTCAAGCACCAACTTACCGTGAAACAAGTAAGAGTAATACTAACCTTGAATATACGGGTAAAAACTTAGGTTTTATTAAAGAGCTGACCGCTAATGCCTATATTATGCAGGATAAACGCTATTCAGCAGATGACTCAAAATGTGGCTACTGTGGCAATGTAAAAGGAGCTACTACGACTAAAATCATCACAAAAGGTGCCAATATTAATTTTGACTCTGATGTTAGTGATTCAGTATTGCTTAAATATGGAGTGAATTATCGTCATCAAAAGATTAAACCGCATACATTCTTCCGTCCTAATTTAGTTGAACCTACGAAAGAAGATGTTGGTGCTTACCTTGAAGCGATTGCTGCGGTAGGTGATTTTACTTTAACAGCAGGTTTACGTTATGATTATTTTGATCTTAAAGCAATGGATAAAAAATCCGTTTCTGATGGTCGTTGGAATCCTAGCTTAGGGGTTATTTGGCAAGCAACACCTACTTTAAGTTTTAGCGCTACCCATAACTATGCAACACGTAGCCCACGTCTTTATGATGCTTTAATGACTCATGGTAACCGTGGCATTGTCTCTATCGCAGATGGTACAGTAGCAGAACGTGCACGTAATACAGAGATTGGTTTTAACTATAATGATGGTACTTTCTCATTTGAGGGTAGCTATTTCTGGCAACGTATTAATGATGCTTTAGCTAATCCACAAGATCGACATGCTGGCGGGATAAGAGAGGCAGTTAATGCTGGGTTTATCAAAAACCGTGGTTATGAAATCAATGCTGGCTATACCTATGGTGGTTTTGCGGCTCGTATCGGTGTAGCTGAAAGTAAACCTCGTATCTATGATACCCACCCTGCTAAGTTATTAAGTAGTAATCCGGAGTTTGCGGTACAAGTAGGGCGTACATGGACAGCTGCTTTATCGTATCACTTTGAAGAACCTGATTTAGAAATCGGTTGGCGTAATCGTACCGTTCAAAGAGCCAAAGGTTCTGTGCTAGTTCGTGATAATGAAACAGGATCAGATATTGTTCGTAAGGGTTATAGTGTGCATGATTTCTATGTTAATTGGAAACCACTGGGTAATGATCAATTAAATATCAATGTTTCCCTTAACAATGCCTTTAATAAATTCTACTATCCACATAGCCAACGTCCAGATGTATTACCTGGGGTAGGACGTGAGTTCCGTGTAGGTATGAATTATCAGTTCTAATCCATTATTTTGAGGCTGTTCATAAGGCTAATCCACCGTTTTACATAAAAACGGTGGATTTTTTATTGGATAGCTTAAAGGATAAAAGGAAATATTATTAAAATATAAAATAAATTGAGAACCTACTTCGCTCTAATTTATTTATAGAGAAAGTACGGTATTAACCTAGATTATGTATTAGGGAAATAATACATATATAGATTATTTATATTAAAAATAATAAATCAACTGCACTGATATATATTACTTTTGTGTGGTGTCTAAAGGTACAATGCACCACTATATAAAATATTGATATTTTATATAGTATTAGATGTATTTATTTAATACATATAGTGTTTTTTAAAGATATTATCCGTCAGTATTTACTACAGTAAATAATATATAGATAAGTATTTACTTATATTTAATCAACGATTGTAGTGCCTCATGATCAAGGATACGGATTGCTCTCTGTTGGATATGAATAAGCCCTTCCTTTTGAAAACGAGAAAATAAACGGCTTACTGTTTCAAGTGTCAGGCCTAAATAGTTACCAATATCTTCACGACTCATGCGTAGTATAAACTCATTAGAAGAATAACCTAATTGCGTAAAACGAGCCGACATATCAAGAATAAACCACGCAACACGTTGATCAGAGCGTAGCGATCCTAGAGATAAGAGTAATTGATGTGAACGAATAATCTCACCACTTAATAGGTGACGAAATTGTGCTTGCAAGGAAGGAATTTGCTGGGCAACAATATTTAAATCCTTGGTGTACATGACGCATACTTCACTATCTTCTAACGCAATCGCATCAGAAGTGTGTTGTTGCGCTGTAAAGCTATCTAAACCAAACACTTCACCTGGTAGAAAAAAACCAGTAATTTGTGTATGGCCACAATTATTTTCTACTTGTGTTTTGATTGCCCCTGTACGGATACTGTAAATGGCTCCTGAGGTATTACCGATATGAAAAACATATTCCCCTTTTGCCACCCGAATTCTTTCTTTGATTAATTCGGTTAAATGTTCGATATCGGAGAGATTCATTTTTTGGGGCATGCAGATACGCCCTAACATGCAATTTGCACAATGAATGGAGTCTTTATTCAATGCAATATGTCTAGTCATTATAAATATACAAAAAAGAAGACTTCCTCTATTGTAAAGTATTTTTAGTAATAAAAGATGTTTTTAGTATATAAAATTCTTATAAATAAAACTTGACTTTTCAAGAATAAGATGTTAGTGAATTAAATAACTGTTTTACTATAAAATATAAATATTAAACAAGGGGCTGTATTAGATTAGCCCTAAATTTTACACCATTTTCTCAGCATTTTTAACTGCTCTTTTGGTGTTCCAAAGTTAAACCGAAACTCACATTCTTTCAAGAATAAAGCAAAGTATTTTCGGTCTATTCCATTATACTTACGAAGCACTCTTTTTGCTTGACTCCAGAAGTTTTCTATACCATTAATATGGTTTTGTCTTATAGCAAACTGCTTAGTATGATTAATCCGTTGATGATGAAATCCATTCACATCAAGGGTATTATAACTGGGACATGTATCGGTATAAACCCAGCTATCTGGTTTGATTTTCCTTTTAATAACAGGTAGTAAGGTCTTACTTTTCGTGTCCTGTACGATAAGCGTAAAAACCTTACCTTGCCTTTTCAATATCCCAAATACCGCTACTTTACCTGTTGCCCCTCACCCTCGTTTCCCCTTTCGTTTACCACCAAAATAACTCTCATCAAGTTCTACTGCACCTTCAAAAATTTCATCCGCTTCTAAGGTTAAATAATAATTAATGATCTCTCTAATTTTACGATAAAAGAGTGCAGCTGAATTAGGATTAATACCCAGTATATCGGCTGCTGATCGAGCGGTTACTTCTAGTACAAAAAATTCGAGTAATTTTCTTTGTATAGATTTCCTTAATTTACAATAACTTATCTTCATTTTTATAGACTAACATAACTGCTAATCTAATACAGCCCCTTAAACAATATTATTACCCTCAAAAAATAGTGATAAATTAAGAGCAACATAAAGTTGTCCCGCATAAAGGATGATTTTGTTGAGAGGGGATAGATTCTGTATAAGGTGGCTTAGTTTCTACGGGTAGTGAATGATGTTGCTTTGTTGCTATTGGTTGATGGGTCGTTGTTGGGTGATGCGTGTTAATTTCTTCAAATTTTACTTTTTTAGAGGGGATAGTAGAAGAAAGGGGAGTTTTTGGAGATTGGCACCAAATACCGAGACAAGTATCTACTGATGTTTTACCTGATGGAATGGTATGCGCTTTTCCAGAACTAAGTACTTTGCCATTATGAAGACTTGGCCATTGTACTGGATGGGATTGCATATGAATTGAAAAGGTATGTTTCATGGGTAAAAATCCTTTTTCCATTATTTGATGGGCATAGGTGTCTGTTTGTGAAGGACTTAACCACTTAAAGAGAGAGGCGATTCCCGGTACAATCGGTTTATAAGGGTATATAAGTGAGAGGGTAAGCACATTGGCGGCAAAAATATCTTCTCCTGAAAAAGTACCTATCCCTTGCCGTTGGTATTGCTCTTTTTGGTAATTATTGTCAATGGCAGCATAACCTGTTTGTTGTGTAATCTGTAAATCTTTGCGCTGAAAATCTAAAAAGTGGGCAGGTGTTGGGTTTAGAATATGAATTTGCCACGGTGTATTTTGTAGTGTTGTCTGGATATGGTGTAGATAGCGTTGTCGCCGTTGCTCTGTTTGTGTTCCTGATGCAAATAGAGGGTTGATGGCTTTTTCAAAAGTTGCTTCAATGGTTTCTGGGTTGGCATGAGCCATAGAGGCTTGTCTTGCTGTTTCTGCTAAGGCAATATTAAGTAAATGGCGTGTGTTATACCAGCGTGTAAACTCATAGCCACCAAGACCAAGCAAGAGGATAGGAATAGCAGTAAGGATAAATTCAATTCCAGCCATTCCTTTGTGGTGTGAAAGGGTAAATATAGACATGGCATATACTCCAAATAATAAGTAGATAGTATGCCGAATATAGAAAGAAAATAAAATAGGTAAAAAAGGAACTATGCTATTTTTAGCCTATGTTTTTATAGGAAATATAGCTTTAAAATCAAGGAATTTATTAGTGTATAGAGGTATATTTTAGATCCTTATTAAGTACATATCCCCCTTGTATTTAGAGGGATTAGCCCCATATAAGAGCTTATTCATAATGATGATAAGGTTTTCTTGTACTGATAAAATTTGTTGTCCTATGTTAAGTAGAATGACTATTTTAGTTATAAGAGAGTGCTTTATCTATTTTTGTAAAAGGTTACTCTTATTAATGATGAATGATACGCTAAGAAAATATTTATTTAATGACCGTAGTGTCCGTATTCAAACGGTTAATCTTAACCAAACATGGCATGATATGTTAGAGCATCAATCGTATCATCCGATTTTGCGTCATTTATTAGGTGAATTAAGTGCTGCTGCGGTTTTATTGGCTTCTAATATTAAGTTTGATGGCTCTTTAATTCTTCAACTTCAAGGTGATGGTCCTATCGCCCTAATTGTGGTGGAATGTAATCAACAACTTCAAGTAAGAGCAACGATTAAAATTCGCCAAGAATTTGCGATTAAAGATACGGATAATTTACAATCATTACTGAATGCGAATCGTAATGGACGTTTTATTGTGGTTTTAGATCCCAAAAATCGCCAAGAGGGACAACAGGCTTATCAGGGTGTTGTACCATTAGTAGGGGATACGGTAGCAGAAGTCTTAGCACTTTATATGAAAAGTTCTGAACAGTTAGATACACGTCTCTATCTTGCGGCAAATGAGCAGAAAGTAACGGGTCTTTTACTTCAACGTTTACCGCATGGTGGAGGGCAAGAAGTAGATAGTGAAACGGCAGAAAGTGCATGGACAAGAGCTGTCATGCTTACAGAAACCATTAAACCGAGCGAACAACTTGAAATTGATGAAGAAACCTTAATTCATCGTCTGTTTTGGGAAGAAAATCTGCTTGCTTATGAGCCACAGCCTGTTGAGTGGCACTGTGATTGTTCGCGTGAGCGTGTTGCTAATATGCTTAAAATGCTAGGTGTTGAAGAGGTGGAAAGTATATTAAGTGAACAAAATGAGGTAAAAGTTAATTGTGAGTTCTGTGGTAAGGCATATGTTTTTGATGCAATTGACAGTGCGCAATTATTTATACCTAATACACCGCAACAGGAAGAAAATCCTCAAAAACATTAATGATGTATCATTAGTGGTTGATGGTTTCTCATAATACGGTTATCCCATTAATATAGTGAATATATTAATGGGATTTTTGTATTTATCTTTTTTGAGTGGTGATGATATAGTTTATTACTACGCTATTTGTTTAAGATATTCCCGATAATATTTTGCCCGTTCCACATAATTTGCAGTCCCTTTTTGCATTTGTTGAATATCTTCTTCACTCAATGTACGTGCTATTTTAGCTACACCTATTACCAGAGAATTATCGGGAATAATTTTACCTTCTGGAATAATAGCACCTGCAGCAATAAGACAGTTTTTTCCAATAACAGCACGGTTTAAAACAATGGCTTGCATACCAATAAGGCTACCCTCTTGGATGGTACAGCCATGAAGCATGGCTTGATGACCAATGGTAACGTTTTTCCCAATATACATAGGGGTTTCTTGATCAACGTGTAAAACAGCTCCCTCTTGAACATTACTATTTTCGTCAATCGTAATGCTATCGTTATCAGCACGGATAGAGACATGAGACCAGATGCTAACATTCGCTTTGATGCTTACATTGCCAATAATGGTGGCATTCTCAAAGATATAAGCACTTGGGTCAATAGAGGGAATAAGGTTATGTAGTTGATAAATAGCCATAAGTATTTCCTTTACCTCTTATGGCTATATGATGATTACTCAGCCTCAGGAGGTGGGGTGATAGGGACTCGCCAGAAGTAGTTATCTTCATCTTTGCGAGCGCGTATCCCTGTGTTATACCAATTTTGAGAGAAAGGTGCAATATGTTGTAAATGTGCTTGAGACCAAAAATAAGTGGATAAAGCAGGATCTACTTCACCATGCTTATCATTAGCACTGACACATAAATAACCAATTTCACCAACATTAGCAATTGTACCGTTATCACGGAGAATTTCAACAGTGTGTCCAGGAACGGCTTTACCCATACTACCGAGTTTATCTTTCCATTTCTCTTCAGATTCTGCCACAATATATGAAAAACCTAGTGGCATAAAGATACTATTAAGAGAGGCATTAAAGCGATCTTTGACCCATGCTTTTAGTTCGGGTGAGTTATCTTCTTCAGGGCAGGAAATGCAACGGACGACCAAATCAAAAGATGAAAGAGGGTCTTTATAACTTTGAATACGGCGAAGCTCTTGACCAGAAGCGAGAATATTACTAATAGGGTAATGCTCTAATAGGGTAAATAAGCGAGGGATAGTACGTCCGCTTGGACACCCGACAATAGTTTTTCCGAAATAGAGGGTAGGTAGTAATGCACCAAGCAATCCTAATGGTGTACTCCAGTCATAAGTGGTGTAAAAAATATCATGACGTTTAGGAAACCAGTTTTGTGATGCGACAAACCCCGGTAATGAACCAACAATAGCTTCATGGGTAATAACTGTTGCTCGTAAAGGTTCATGATCAGGATAAAACATGATCGCAGGCATATGGGGGTCAGCGGGTATCATGGTAAACTGATTAGGCTGACGTGCTAATAAGGTACGCCAAGGAATAACACGTTCATCTTCGGTATGAATACCAATAATTTGTTTAAGGCTTTGGCGAAGGGTAGGGTTATGGTCAATAGCATTAGTCATCGGACCAATAGTATGTTTATCCACAATCGCAATACGAGCAGCACAATCCATTAAACGCTTATCATAGTCAGTGTTACTAAGATTTGCTTTAAGTGGAACAGCAATCGCTCCAACGGTAATCGCAGCAAGAATAGTAATGGCTGTTTCGGCGGAATGTTGTAAGGCAATAGCAATGCGATCTTGTGGTTGAACACCCATACGGATAAAGCCATTTGCTAGCTTATTGACACGTTCAGATAAGGCACCATAAGACAAGCTAGTCAGTTGCCCCACCTGATCTTCAAAATAAATAGCGGCTTGCCGTGCCTCATGGGGACTATTTGCCCAACGATGACAGCAAGCAGAAGCAATATTAAAATTATTGGGAACGAACCATTCGTAGGTATCGTATAAAGAATCGTATTGATTTGTGCTTGTCATAATGTGTCAAGAGCTAAAATTTCCTAGGATAACTAGTATTATAGATTTTATGGCTTCAGATTACTAGCCCCTAATGTATGGATTTGTTTACCAAGCGTGTTCTAGCTATTCTATCATGTAAAAATAAACCCTCTTTATCGAACCATGAGTAAATAAAATTTAAAAAAGGGGTAAAAATAACTAACATGGTAATAGATGCCCACCCGATAGATTCAGCCAGTAGATGAACGGCGTAAGCACCAATGAATGGAAAAATCCATGCGAGTACATAACGTAGTATTAATTGAGGGATAGTGGGGCGTTTTCCTTCTGTATCACATAATACGATACCCCATGTTTTCATCGGTAAAGTTTGTCCTTTTCGATACCATGATAAGATAAAATAAACACCTATCAATATAAAAATAAAGGCTTGGCTGACATAAAAAAGTCGATGATAGTCTGTACGATTGGTTAAGGCATCAAAAATTAAACTAAAGCCAAAAATGAGTCCGAGTAAAAGCATACCCTCATACATTTGGCTAGCAAAAATTTTAAGCCGTGAAGGAGAAGAAAAAGAAAGGTTACTCATAGGCTATTTTTGTCGATAACTATCAGAAACAATCTCAAAACCAAATAAACGACACTCAATATCACCATTGAACACAGGTGTACGACGATTGGGTTTTAAGCGGAGTTTTTTGGGAAAATCCATATCATTTGTAATAACGTGAACTTGCCATTGTGCAAATTGGTTTTTTAAAACACTAGACCATTCACGCCAAAAGGTTTCATCTTCTGCCCCTAATCGCTCACCATAGGGTGGATTTGTTATCAGAAAACCTGCCTGTACGGTGGGTGATTTTATATGTAGTGCATTTTGCTGAGAAAAGTGAATACTGTTTTCAGGTAGTTTAGCTCTATCTAAATTAGCATAAGCAGCTTGAATAACAGTGGTATCTATATCTGAACCAAATAAGGGGACATTAAGTGTTGGTATAATTTCATCAAATGCTTGTTCTTTGAGGGCTGCCCATGCATGACGATTCATTCCGCGTAACCGTTCAAAAGCAAAGGGACGATTAATACCCGGTGGGATATTTTTGGCTATCCATGCCGCTTCAATTAAGATAGTGCCACTACCACAGAAAGGGTCATACAGTGGTTGGGTAGGTTGCCAGCCAGCAAGGGCAAGGATACCAGCGGCTAAATTCTCGCGTAAAGGTGCTTGTCCTTTGTCATAACGCCAACCTCTTTTAAATAAGGATTCTCCAGAGGTGTCTAAATAGAGTGTTGCGGATTCACTGTCAAGGAAAAGATGTACCTTTGCATCAGGTCTGACGGTATCAATACTAGGACGTTCGCCCTCTATTTCACGCAAACGATCAACAATCCCATCTTTTGCACGTAAATTGCAAAATTGTAGGCTTTGCATAGGACTACGGATCGCAGAGGTATCGACACGAAGTGTTTGTTCTGCACCAAACCAGCGTTCCCATGCTACTTGACGAGCGAGAGTATAAATATCATCTTCGGTGTTTACCTTAGCATAAGCAACTTGTACAAGAATGCGAGTGGCAAGACGAGAATAAAGATTGGCACGCATAACACCTGTCCAATCTGCTTTAAAAGCACAACCTGAACGCCCAACATTGATGCCTTGAAAACCAAGTGATTCGAGTTCCTTTGCTAATACTTGCTCTAAACCGATAGGGCAGGGAGCAAATACAGGAAAAATTTCTTCTTGATAACTGGCATAGGTTTGAGGGGGGGTAAAGTTTGTTTGTGGTTTAAAACGATGACCAGTTCCCCTTGCCATTCGTTCTTCTAGGCTGGTGCGATGACGAGCATAGCCTGCTGTACGAGGTCGTCTAAACCCTTTGTCCTCATCATATCGATCAAAACGTTCATTATAGGGTTTGTTTGTTTTAGCTGTCCGTGAGGAAGCATTTTCTTCTACTTGTTTACGGATTTCATTCATCGCAACAAGACGAGCCCTTGCCCCTGTCCTTTGACGGGGTTTATTTTCATCTTTGCTTTGACGATTAATACTAAGTTTTTTACGAGGTGTTTCTTCTGTCATAGTGAATTAAAAGGGTTTAAGAATTACAAAAGCAACAACGCCTAGTAATAAAAATAAAGGAATTTCATTGTACCAACGGAAAAAGATATGTGTTTTTTGATTACTTCTTTGTTCAAATTGACGGTGTATTTTAAAACAGGAAGCATGGTACAAGAGAATAAAAAAAACAAAGCATAGTTTAGCATGTAACCAGCCCATTCCTGCTCCAATCTTAAACTGAATCATCATCCAAAGCCCCGTTATAATGGCAGGTATTGCAATAATAGTCATAAAACGGAGGAGTCGTTTTGACATTCCTAATAAATAATCATAAATAATAGGATTTTGCTGATTTTGAGCAAGATTAACAAAAATGCGTGGGAGGTAGAATAAACCTGCAAACCAAGAGATTACAAAAATAATATGTATAATTTTAAGCCATAAATAAAGCATATGATTATTCCCTATGTTGTCCTTCACCAGAAAGTACCCATTTATAAGTGGTTAATCCCTCAACGGCAACAGGACCTCTTGCATGAAGACGATTAGTTGAAATCCCAATTTCTGCCCCTAGTCCATATTCAAAACCATCGGCAAAAATGGTGGGTAGATTAACATAAACACCAGCAGAATCGATACTTTGCTGAAATAAATAAGCGGCTTGCCTATCTTCTGTAATAATAGATTCTGTATGACCAGAGCTGTATTGTTCAATATGTTCAATGGCTTGGTGAATATTATCTACGATACGAATGGCAATAATAGGGGCGAGATACTCGGTTGCCCAGTCTTCTGGTGTTGCTAAAGTTGTATGAGGGAGTATATCTTGTGTGCGTAAACAAGTTCGCATTTCTACGCCTTTTTGTGTAAATCTTTCTGCTAAAATGGGAAGAACTGTTTCTGCTATATCTTGATGAATAAGTAGTGTCTCTAATGCACCACAGATACCATAGCGGTATGTTTTTGCATGAAAGGCTAAGTCAATTGCCATATTGGGATTTGCACTTTTGTCAATATACATATGGCAGTTACCCTCTAAGTGCATGATAAGTGGCACTTTAGCCTCTTTTTTTAATCTTTCAAGTAAACTTTTACCACCACGAGGAATAATGACATCAACGGTATCGGTCATTTGGATTAAGTGACTGACTGCTTCTCTATCAGTGGTCGGGATGAGTTGAACGGCGTGCAAAGGTAATTCAGCGTAGGTTAATGCTTTTTGTATGAGTTGGGCGAGTGCTTGATTGGTATAAAAGGCCTCACTTCCCCCTCTAAGTATAGCGACATTTCCTGCTTTTAAGCAAAGGGCTGCGGCATCAATCGTAACATTAGGACGTGATTCATAAATAATACCAATCACACCTAAAGGAACGGTCATTTTAGCAATGCGAATACCATTAGGTAAGCACCGAGTAGGGCCTAAACTACCAATAGGGTCGTCAAGTTGAGCAATTTGATGTAACCCTGCTACCATCGTTTGAATGGTTTTATCCGATAGGGTTAATCGGTCAATTAAGGCGGATGCTAAACCATGCTGTTGTGCTAGTGCTATATCTTTTGCGTTTTCTGTTTGTAAAAAAGCAGTATGTTCAACAATTGCATCAGCCAACCATCGAAGCGCTTTATTTTTTTGTACGGAAGACACGGTACGCATTTGTCGTGCGGCTTGCTTGGCATTTTGCCCTAAATGTTGCATAGTGTCGTCAAGGGAAATTGTCATAAAGTGGCTTCCTAGGAAAGAATGAGATAAATAACTGTCTTACAGTATGCCATCTTGAGCGACTTTAATAATCAGCCGTTTGGTTTCTTGCCAGGCATCTTTTAATCGTCCTTCTACAGGATACCCTTTAAATAATCGATCAATATCATTGGCATGTTGAATCAGTCCTATGAGTTTTACTAAACTAAGACGTTGTAAGGCAGAGAGAAAAAGGGATTGCCTTGAACTAAAAATCCGTAGTTGATTCATTAATAGTGTCAGGTTTTTGCCTTCTCGTTGATGAAATGCTAAAGCATAGAGTGTTCGTATTTCACGGGTAATCATCGTAAGGATAAGCGGTAATGCTTCTCCTTCATCTTGTAAGCATTGTAAAATCCGAATGCTACGTTTTGCATCGCCTTTAAGCATTGCATCAGTAAGCTGAAAAACATCAAATCGAGCAACATCTCTGACAGAGGCTTCAATACTTTGAAGATTAATATTCCCCTTTTCATGTATTAAGCCTAATTTAAGAATTTCTTGGTGTGCAGCAAATAAATTTCCCTCGACTTTATCTGCTAAATAGTGGAGGGCATCATCATCAATTTGTTGCTGTTGTAAGGCAAAACGCTGACGCATCCAGTTAGGTAATTGCTGGCGAGTAATTTGGGGAATATTAATGGTAATAGCGACTTGATTGATTGCCTTATACCATTTGCTTTCTTGAGTTTTTTTATCCAGTTTGGGTAAGTTAAGGATAATAGTTGTATCATTTGTGAACCCTTTTTGAATGGCTTCTACCATCTCAATAAGAGCCTGTCCTCCAACTCTACCTGGTTTGCCCGTTGGTAGTGTAATTTCTAGTATTTTTTGCTCGGCAAAAAGTGAGGTATTATGAAGATTTTCTTGAATCTTTTGCCAAGGCCCATTGGCTTCTAATACTAAGCTGACCCGTTCACTGAACCCAAGTTGTCGGCAATGCTGGCGAATGAAATCAACTGTTTCATTACGTAAAAGTAACTCTTCCCCCATGACACAGTACAATCGATCAATATGATTGCCTTGTTTCTTTAAATACGCTTCAAATGCGTCATATTTAATATGTTGTGCCATAGTAGAAGAGGGTAAAAAGAGATAAGTTACTGAGGATTAAAGTAACGATAGCGTTCTACCAGCGATTCAGAAATAAGGCGACGATAAAGTCTATCGGCAATACTTTTTTCCATATTGCTATACACCAATGACATCTCTGCGTTTTTAGCATCGGCAACATCTTCGTCATAAGGTAGTAGTTGTGTGCTATCTAAAGAAGAAGGCTCAATTAAAACATTACCTTGGTTATCTGTAACGGTAAAGTGTAAAGAAATCCCTAGTTCATATTCTTCCACCTTACCATCTGCATCAAGAGAAACTTCGGTACGGTTACGATTCATGCTCAGTTGAGTGATGATGATATCAGCATCTTTAGCATCATCTACCATTACTGTATCGGGAGAACTAGCTTTTAGCAAACGATAAATATAAATCCCAAAACTAGTATTACGGGAAATATTGGTATAAACCGTTTTATAAGGTAGGTCAGTTTGACCACGCATTTTAAAACCGCAAGCAGTTAGAAAAACGCAAAAGGCAAGTAAACCTAGTAGTAAACGGTAAGAAATAGCAGTTTTTTTCGTTTGCATAAAAGCCAAATCCTTTGATAAAAGCAATTAACCTACAACATTTACAAGCTTATTAGGAACAACAATAATACGTTTAGGCGTACGTCCTTCTAAGTGTTTTGTAATCTGATGGTGAGCAAGTGCTAATGCTTCAATCTCTTCTTTAGAAGCACCATTAGGTACGGTGATGGCACCACGAAGTTTACCGTTAATTTGAAGCATCATTTCAATTTCATCTGCTACTAATGCAGACTCATCCACTTCAGGCCATGGTGCATCTAAGAGATCTCCCCATACTTTGTCATAGCCAAGTGATTGCCATAAAGTATAGGTAATATGAGGGACAGCAGGGTAAAGCATACGCAATAATATCCCAATAATTTCTTTAAGAGCTGCATCGCTATAGTCAGATGGTTCAAGTTTAGCATCTTCAATGGCATTGAGTAGCTTCATATTAGCGGATACAACGGTATTGTATTGCATACGCTCATAGTCATAATTTGCTTGACGAAGTAATTGATGTGCCGTTAGGCGAAGTGCTTTAACTGCTTTAGGCGCTTGTGAAAAATCAACTTCTGTTTTGGCACGGGCAACGATTTCACGATGGTTATATGCCATTGTCCATAAACGACGTAAGAAGCGGTTAGAACCATCTACGCCCGTTGTTGACCATTCTAAGGTTTGTTCTGGTGGGCTAGCAAACATGACAAATAAGCGAGCTGTATCTGCGCCCATGGTATCAATAATAGATTGAGGATCAACACCGTTATTCTTTGATTTAGACATTGTGCCAATACCTGCATAATTAACGGGTAAACCATCCTCTAGTGATTTTGCACCAATAATTTGACCTTTATCACCATAGATATTTTCGACTTTATCTGGCCAGAAATATTCAATACCCCCTTTTTCATTTCGGCGGTTATAGATATGGTTTAGTACCATACCTTGCGTAAGTAAATTAGTAAATGGTTCATCAAACTTTACTAAACCTAAATCACGAGATACTTTTGACCAAAAACGGGCATATAAAAGATGCATGACAGCGTGTTCGATTCCACCAATATACTGATCCATTGGCATCCAATAGTCATTACGCTCATCAAACATAGCTTGTTGATTATTGGGTGAGGTATAACGCATAAAGTACCATGAAGAATCTACAAAAGTATCCATGGTATCTGTTTCCCGACGTGCCTCTTTGCCACATTGAGGACAATGACATTTGAGGAAAGCCTCGCATTTATTAAGTGGATTACCAGTACCATCAGGAATAAGATCTTCTGGTAATACAACAGGTAGGTCTTTTTCTGGTACAGGAACGGGGCCACAATCAGGGCAATGGATAATAGGAATAGGTGTTCCCCAATAGCGTTGGCGAGAAATACCCCAATCACGTAAACGCCACGTAGTTTGTTTTTCGCCCATACCCTTATCGGTTAGTAATTGAGCGACTTTATCAGAAGCTTGCTTGAAGTTTAAACTATCTAATACCCCAGAGTTAATACAAACCCCTGTTTGTTTATCACCATACCATTCTTGCCAAGCATCTGTTGAATATATTTTATCTTTGAAATCAATAACTTGAATAATGGGTAATTGGTATTTTTTAGCAAAGGCAAAATCACGTTCATCGTGAGAGGGAACGCCCATTACTGCACCGTCCCCATAGCTCATTAGGACATAGTTACCAATCCATACAGGAACTTGTTGTCCATTGAGAGGGTGGGTAACATAAAAACCAGTGAATACACCTTCTTTTTCTTTGGTTGCCATCTCTGCTTCAGTTGTTCCACCCAGTTTAGCTTGCTCAATGAAATCATTTAATGCAGGATTACGGCGAGCGGCTTCTGTTGCGAGTGGGTGTTCTGGTGCAACGGCACAGAAAGTTACGCCCATAATGGTATCGGGACGAGTCGTAAAAACGTAGAGACGACCATCTTGGATAAGCTCATTTTGTTCATTACGAATATCATGTGTAAAGGCAAAGCGAATCCCTTCACTTTTGCCTAACCAATTTTCTTGCATGATACGGACACGTTCAGGCCAACCGTCCATATGGTGTTTAACACAATCTAATAATTCTTCTGCATAGTCTGTAATGCGTAAGTAATAGCCGGGGATTTCTCGTTTTTCCACTAAAGCACCAGAACGCCATCCACGACCATCAACTACTTGTTCATTAGCGAGTACAGTATTATCAACAGGGTCCCAATTAACGACTTGCGTTTTACGATAAGCGATACCTTTTTCAAGCATCTTGAGGAACATCCATTGATTCCAACGATAGTATTCTGGATCGCAAGCTGTCATTTCGCGAGACCAGTCAATCGCAAATCCCATCGCTTTAAGCTGACTTTTCATGTAGTCAATATTGGCATATGTCCATTGTGCTGGGGGTACATTAGACTTAATTGCCGCATTTTCAGCAGGCATACCAAAAGCATCCCACCCCATAGGCATTAAGACATTATAGCCTTTCATGCGTAACTGACGTGTTAGCATATCGTTGATGGTGTAGTTGCGAACGTGTCCCATATGCAGTTTACCACTTGGATAGGGAAGCATAGAACACGCATAGTATTTGGGCTTGTCATTGCCATTTTTATCTTTGGCATATTCTGTCACACGGTAAACATCACCGTCAGCCCATTGTTTTTGTACATTCTTTTCAACGAGTTGGGGTTGGTATTGATCTAACATAATTAATAGCAGTTAATTTGAAGTAAAAATAAATAGGTAAAGAAACCCTAAAACACTCTATTATAAAACGAAGTGTCTATTATCGTGGTCATTTTACCCTTAGGTCTAAAAACCAATGATAATCTGATGAGATGATTGAATTAGTGAATAGTTGTCTTGGCATACATAAATTCTACATAAGCTTGGTAGTAGCTATTTTCGTTTCGTTCATCAAATAATTTGGCTAAACGTTTTGCATCAGAAAGTGCATCAGGATGATAAGGGGAAAGTGCGACTAAATACTGTAGATAGACATAAGGATATATACTACCTAGGCGGACTAAATCGTTATTATAGTGTTGTAATAATTCAGAAGCTTCTTCACTACGATTTAAGCGTGTGAGTAGCTGTGCCATATAAGGAATATGGAATAAGTAGGTATTTTCTTCGTCTTCTATTTGGGTGATTGCCTCATCAAGTAATGAGTTGGCTTGTTCATATTTCCCTAGGCGAATAAGACTATCTATAATAGGATAGTAGCTCGCTTGAGGAATATGCTCGCAAGATACTTTACCTTCAAGAATAGGCGTTGCCTCTTTTAGTGCTTGTTCAAAATCCCCTAAAAAGTGGTGATACTCGACTAAACTATGTTGTACGCAGGCTTGACAATCAGGTAGTTGTTCACAGGCTTGTTTAGTTTGCCATATATCAAAGAGTTCTCGTGTTGATTCTTCATCTCCCATTAAAATACACTGTAGCATAACAGAGCGATAGACAGAATCAGTAGAAAGCCCAGATAAGGTGTAAAAGGTAAACATTTGATCATTTCCCTTTTCGATTTCTTCGGGGCTTGCTTCAATATCAAATGCTATACCAGGAATAACGTCTCTAAATTTAAGTGCACATGACAAAGCACCATTGGTAATATCATCTTCTGTTAATGAATTATCCTGATGCTCTCCTATACGCATAGAATGGTAGTATTTGCTAAGCCAAGAGATACTATATAGTTGTAAACGATAGGAAAAATGCAATCCTACGATACCATGATACAAGATAAACTCCGCCACTTCTTGAGCAAATGAGTAGTCTTCATCTTGTAACGCTTTATTTAATAACTTAACAACAGCAGACTCGCGTTCTTGGTTATTTTCTAAATCTAAAATAGACTGTATAGATAAAGTTTGTTTCATTGTGTACTCTTTTTAACGTTATTTCTCATTCTACCATTGTTATAAAGATTTAGAAATTAAAGTTTATATTTACAAGCAGTGATGAATAAAGGGTTATTTTTCGAGCGTTATTTAACTGTTTTATTATAAGAGATTTACCCTTTTTATAAAAGGGTTTTTAGTGGTTATTATTCATTAAAAAATTCTTGTGTTACAATAAATTGTGTTTTTTACTGGAAGATAGATATATTATATTGAGATATAACAGATGAAGACGACATTTAATTTAAAAGTATTTATCCCGAGTTTTATCTTTATGGTGATTATCGGGACACTAGGAATGATAGTTCCTAAAAAAATGAAAACAACCTTAGATATTGCTCAGGCTTTTACCTTTAACCATTTTAGTTGGTTTTATATCTTAGCGGTATCTTTATTTTTAGCTTTTTTAATTGCATTAGTATGTAGCCGCCTAGGTGATATTCGCTTAGGAGCAGATGATGAAGATCCAGAATATCCTTTCTTCTCATGGCTAGCGATGCTATTTGCCGCAGGTATGGGTGTAGGATTAATGTATTTTGGTGTAGCAGAGCCTTTAATGCACTATGCATCACCGATTACCGAGGATAATATTGATAAAAATGCCATGCTTTATACCTTTTTCCATTGGGGAATTCATCCGTGGGCGATTTATGGCATTATGGCATTAGCCTTAGCCTTTTTTGGCTATCGTTATCGTTTACCTTTATCATTACGTTCAACATTCTATCCGCTATTTAAAGAAAAAATTAATGGTACAGTAGGTAATGTGATTGATGGTTTCGGACTATTGGCAACGGTTTTTGGTATTGTTACGACATTAGGGTTTAGTGCAATCCAATTAAATTCAGGTTTACACAGTCTTGGGATTGTTGATGAGGTTGGTTTTTATCCTCAAATGCTGATTATCATCGTGGTGACTTCTGTCGCAATTTTATCTGCTATATCAGGTGTGGGTAAAGGTGTTAGACGCTTGAGTGAATTAAACCTATTATTAGCATTATCCCTTTTATTATTTATTCTCTTTTATGGTCCTACGGTAAAACTACTCGGATCGTTTGTTGAAAATGTGGGTTATTACCTTAGTCATGTTACAGAGATGAGTTTTAAAACTTTCTCGTATGATACAGAACATCAGGCTTGGTTTACAGGGTGGACGGTATTGTACTGGACATGGTGGGCTTCTTGGGCTCCTTTTGTTGGCTTGTTTATTGCTCGTATTTCCAGAGGCCGTACAATCCGAGAATTTGTTATTGGTGTTTTAATTGCCCCTACGGTATTTAGTTTATTGTGGTTTACTATTTTTGGTAATTCAGGACTTTGGGTAAATGAGGTAAATAATGGTGCTTTATCTGCCTTTACGAGTACACCAGAAATTTTACTCTTTAAATTCTTAGGGCATTTTCCTTTCTACCAAGTTAGTAGTATTGTTGCTTTAATTATTTTATCGATGTTCTTTATTACCTCTGCTGACTCAGGTATTATTGTATTAAATAATATTGCTTCAGGGGGAAGTAGCCGACCTAGTCCACGCTGGCAAAGTATTCTGTGGGGGATATTACTGATTACCATGGCAATTGCTTTATTACGGACAGATGGCTTGGGTGCGGTACAAGCGGTTACATTAATTGTTGCCTTACCCTTTATGGTGATTATGGTTGGTATGTGTGTTAGTTTGATAAGAGGTTTACGTTCAGATGCCCGTTATTTTGATAAGAAATTAAATGCTGCGAGTGTTTTCTGGAGTGGTGATCGTTGGAAACAACATTTAAATCAAATTCTTCATCAAACACAAGCCAGTGATATGGATAATTTCTTTAAGAAAACTGTACGTCCTGCTTTTGAATCTTT
This sequence comes from Pelistega ratti, assembly GCF_009833965.1. Taxonomy (NCBI): domain Bacteria; kingdom Pseudomonadati; phylum Pseudomonadota; class Betaproteobacteria; order Burkholderiales; family Alcaligenaceae; genus Pelistega; species Pelistega ratti. The sequence goes on along the minus strand of NZ_CP047165.1, from coordinate 900,624 downwards.
ACGTCAAGAATTAGTTAATAAGCATCAATTACAAGTGATTATTAATGAATTTACAGAGCCTGAAATGGCAATGGAATTAGTGATTGAAAAAGGACAGTGGCGTAATTTCTTATATGGGGTTAAAGTACAGTCCTCTAAAGTTCATGATGCACTAGCCGATGAAGATGCTTTACCAAAATTGGATAAAACCGAGGTGCATGAACCTTTTACCTATTTTGGTGATGGTCGTATTGGTTATGATGTACAGTACATGAATAAAGAAGAGTTAATAGCGGATATTCTTAAACAATATCAACGTTACCTTAACTTGATGCATACAGAAGAGCTTGCTTTAATGATGCAAGCACCGATTGATGGGGAAACATCAAACTAATAAGATAATGTATAAAAAGAGCGGGGTGGTAATAGCACCTCGCTTTTTTGTTATCTACTTATTTTCTATATATTTTTCTATGGGTTTACTTATCTATAGAGAATAGATAAGATTTTAGGTTAAATAGTAGCATTCTATTATGTTCTTAGTTACTTTCAGTCGTTTTACAATATTATCTAAGGCAAAATAGAGTAAAGATTGTTTTATATATAAATCTTAATCGTATGCGTTTACTTAATCTTATTGCAACAGTCTGTTAAAATAAGTTTTTACTTTTATCTTATAGACCTTACTTATTGATATAAGTATTATATAAATCACAAGATAGGGTTTAATTATATTTTAGGAATAATGATGTCAAAAGAAATTGTCGCTTTTACCCCCCAACCCGTATGGCAATGGTTTAGTGATATATGTGCAATCCCTCATCCCACCTTTCATGAGCAAGCACTACGGGATTTTATTATCAAGAAAGCAGAAGAAAAAGGTTTATCTGTTAAGCGTGATGAGATAGGTAATATTCTTATTCAAAAGAATGGTACAGCAGGTATGGAAAACCGTGCTCGTGTGGCTATTCAAGCTCATATTGATATGGTGGCACAAAAAACGGTAGAGAGTACACATCAATTTGAAACTGATCCTATTCAATTACGAATAGTGGATGGATGGCTTTTTGCGACAGATACTACATTAGGTGCAGATAATGGGATTGGTGCGGCGATGGCATTAGCTATTGTTTTTTCAGAAGATATTCCTCATCCGCCACTTGATATTATCCTAACCGTTGAAGAAGAAATCGGTATGGGAGGTGCAAGAGCTTTATCACCAGAATGGCTAACCGCGCCTTATTTGATTAACCTTGATTCAGAAGATGAAGGGGCATTATTTATTGGTTGTGCGGGTGGTCGAGATGCAACTTTTTCTTTACCCTTTATTACATCTATGACACAGGGCAATGCTTACCGTGTGCAAGTATCAGGGTTAAGAGGAGGACATTCAGGTATTGATATCCATACAGGACGAGCCAATGCTAATTTAGTATTAGCACGCGTATTGGATGTGTTATATCATCATCAGCCTTTCCAATTGGCAGATATTAAAGGTGGCACTTTGCGTAATGTGATTACACGAGAAGCGTATGCGGATATTATTTGCCAAGGCGAGTTACCTGATACCCTTATTCAGACCTTAGAAGCGACACTGAAAGCAGAATTAGGGGATATAGAACCACATCTACAACTGAGTGTGGTGAAAAATAATACCGTAACAGAAGCTTGCTCAGTAGCTGATACGGCTAAAATGATTCGATTAATTCGTACTATACCGAATGGTGTACTAAGAATGAGTACCGATTTTAAAGGTATTGTAGAAACTTCGATTAGTATGGGTGTTGTTGCCGTAGAAAATCAATCACTAACAATTCACTGCTTAATGCGTTCATTACTAGAAACACCTAAAGACGATATATCGCAACGTTTACAAGCTTTGGCAGATTTAGCAGGTGCAATGGTAGAGGTTAGTGATGATTATCCCGGATGGAAGCCAGACCCAAGCTCACCTTTATTGGCGAAATGCCAAACTCTATTTACCAATTTCTATGGCAAAGCACCTACGATTGAGGTGATTCATGCAGGTTTAGAGTGTGGTATTTTAAAAGGTCATGCTCCCAAAATGGATATGATTTCTTTTGGTCCAAATATCCGTTCAGCCCATTCACCTAATGAGTGTGTAGAAATTGCTTCTGTAGATAAGTGTTGGCAAGTTTTTTGTCAGTTGTTGAAAGAGGGGTTTTAAGGGGTATTATATTAATACACTACTAGTCCTTATTGGGTAATTGTCTCTGTGACTTAGGGCTAAGTGCTAACTTTTTATTTATCCCCTTATTGAAAGGTAGGGGGATAAATTTAGTTAGTTTGTATGTAGAGTGAATGAATATATAACTTGATTTTATATCTTCATAATCGGATAGTGTATATCCTTATTCATATTATAAGTTTTGAAATTAGTATAGTAGATAATTTATAAAAATACAGTATTATCAATAGCTTATAATATATTTCTATATAATTAAAAATTATAACTAATTAATAAAAAGTTCTTATTTCTGTAAATAATAAAAAATAATTTTTTATTATTTTCTTAAAAATTTATTTTCCTTTATAAAGATATCTCAAGCAAGCATTTTTGCAACAAATGTATATAACAAAGAAGTGAACGCTTTTTCTCTTCTCTATAACATTGAAATGAGGTAGGTTTATGGAGTATTTTCCAGTATTTGCTCAATTAACAGCTCGCCCTGTATTAGTGGTAGGAGGAGGAGATATTGCGGAGCGAAAAATCAAATTATTACTAAAAGCGGGGGCAGAGGTACGTGTTGTTGCACATACATTAACAGATACCTTGCATCAACTATATAGCCAACATCGTATTGAATGGATTGCTAAGGAGTTTACAGCCGATCATATTCGTACCGTTTTTTTAGTTATCGCAGCCACCAATGATGAAGTATTAAATCAACGAGTGTATCTATCGGCACAACAACAGTATAAATTAGTTAATGTGGTTGATGATCAAGCACGTTGTAGCTTTATTTTTCCCTCTATTATTGATCGTAACCCTATTCAGATTGCTATTTCAAGTGGTGGAAAAGCCCCTGTATTAGCCCGTTTATTGAGAGAAAAATTAGAAAGTTTATTACCGCAACATTTAGGTGCAATGGCGACGTTATCGGGTCAATGGCGAGCAAGGGTTAAACATAAATTAAAAACAATTACGGAACGCCGCCGCTTTTGGGAAAAACTATTTAATGGACGATTTGATCAGTTACTGAAAAATCATCAATATCAGCAAGCAGAGCAAGAATTAGAACAACAATTAGATCAAGATTATCAAGGTGGATTTGTCTCCTTAGTAGGAGCAGGTCCGGGTGATGCAGGTCTTTTAACCTTAAAAGGTTTACAAGAAATTCAACAAGCCGATGTTGTGTTATATGATGCCTTGGTTTCTGAGGAAATCTTAGATTTAGTTCGGCGAGATGCACAACTTGTATATGTTGGAAAACGGGCAAATGGTTCCTGTATTTCACAAGAAACAACAAATCAATTATTGGTGCAATATGCCCAACAAGGAAAACGTGTTGTTCGCTTAAAAGGAGGTGATCCTTTTGTCTTTGGTCGAGGTGGAGAAGAGTTAGAAGTATTGACTGAACAAGGTATTCCCTTTTCGGTTGTGCCGGGTATTACCGCTGGTATTGGTGCTACGGCTTATGCTGGCATTCCATTAACCCATAGAGATTATGCGCAGAGTGTTGTTTTTGTTACAGGGCATCGTAAGACAGGGGTGGAAGATAAGCATGAGTGGCAAAGTCTTGCGCGGAGTAAGCAAACACTGGTTATCTATATGGGTACATTAAAAGCCCCAGATATTGCAACGTGTTTACTGCGTTATGGTCGAGCAGCAGATACCCCTGTAGCAGTCATTGCACAAGGTACACAAGTTACACAAAAAACAGTAGTGGGTACATTAGCTGAATTACCCGCTTTAGTAAAAAATATGCCTACCCCAGCGTTAATTGTTGTAGGAGAGGTAGTCAAATTACACGATCATTTAGCGTGGTTTGGTGAACAAACTGTCCTGAATAATCTACCTACTGATGATGTAGTAAGTAACCCAAAAGAGGTGGCTTATGTCGGCTGAAGAATTATTACATTTTTATAAACCCAAACTTTGGGAAATTCCTCGACCTTCGACAGAAGTATATGAGGCATTACCTAGCAAAATAGCGGTATTAGCTGAGCGTTTAGAAAGTATTGTTCAAACACATAAAATGGTGAAATTAGCCAGTAGTTTGGCAGTAGAAGATATGTTAATAACCGATATGATTGCGCGTTATCGCTTAGTGATTTCAGTGTTTACCTTAAATACGGGTTTATTGCATAAAGAGACATTAGCGTTATGGGAAGTATTAATAAAGCATTACCCTGATTTAACGACACATATTTTTATGCCTGATATGGTAAGGACGAATGCTTTTGTAGAAGAATTTGGCAAAACCCCTTTTTATGAAAGTGTTGCTTTACGCCGTCAATGCTGTTTTTTACGAAAAATAGAACCTTTATCACATGCATTAAAAGATGCTGATGCTTGGATAACAGGGCAACGGCGAGAGCAGTCAATTACACGAGCTGAGTTGACATTTGTAGAGGAAGATAAGCAACATCAAATGGCTAAATATAATCCCATTTTTGATTGGTCAGAACAAGAGGTTTGGGCATATATTTTGACATATCAAGTACCGTATAACACGCTATATCAACAAGGTTATCCGAGTATTGGTTGTGATCCCTGTACACGCCCTGTTAAAGCAGGGGAAGATATAAGGGCTGGTCGTTGGTGGTGGGAAAACCAAGAGAGTAAAGAATGTGGATTACATAAATAATAATTTATTTTAAGGATAAACAAATTTTAGTAGGGTAAATAAATGGTAGAGAAATATCAAATTCAAAACGGACATTTAGATGGCTTAGAAGCAGAGTCTATTTATATTATTCGTGAACTTGTGGCGGAGTGTGAAAATCCTGCTTTGTTATTTTCAGGAGGGAAAGACTCTGTTGTCTTATTAGCCTTAGTGCGTAAGGCTTTTCAGCTAGGGAATAGACCTGTTCAGCTTCCTTTTCCACTAGTGCATATTGATACAGGGCATAATTACCCTGAAGTGATTCAATTTAGAGATGAACAAGTCGTACGATTTAATGCTCGCCTTATTGTAGGTAAGGTAGAGGATTCTATTGCGAGAGGAACAGTGGTACTACGTAAAGAAAATGAGAGCCGTAATGCGGCACAAGCCGTAACACTATTAGAAACTATTGCGGAGTATGGATTTGATGCCTTAATGGGTGGCGCAAGACGAGATGAAGAAAAAGCACGAGCCAAAGAGCGTATCTTTTCTTTCCGTGATGAGTTTGGACAATGGAATCCTAAAGAGCAACGTCCTGAATTATGGTCTTTATACAATACAAAATTGCATAAGGGTGAGAATATGCGTGTCTTTCCTATCTCTAACTGGACTGAATTGGATATTTGGCAATATATTGCAAGAGAAAATTTAGCCCTTCCGTCTATTTACTATGCCCATCAGCGGGAAGTGGTTCGCCGTAAAGGTTTACTCGTTCCTGTTACTCCACTGACACCTAAAGGGGTGGATGAAATATCAGAAGTCTTAGATGTTCGCTTCAGAACGGTAGGTGATATTAGTTGTACTTGTCCTGTTGTCAGTCGGGCAAGAACACCACAAGACATTATTGAAGAGACAGCTTTAGCCGATATTTCTGAACGTAGTGCAACACGTCTAGATGATCAGGCAAGTGAAGCAGCGATGGAAAAACGTAAAAAAGAAGGATATTTTTAATTTAAATTTGAAATAATTAATACAAATTATTTTGAATAAATAGTGAATAGATAGTGGAGTATAACAAGATGAGCATACAAAAAAGCCCTTTACGGTTTATTACAGCAGGTAGTGTAGATGATGGTAAAAGTACCTTAATTGGGCGACTACTTTATGATAGTAAGACCTTACTTGCTGACCAAATTCATGCCTTAAAACAAGGTAAATCAAAGTATAGTGAACAGGGTGAAATAGATTTCTCTTTATTAACCGATGGTTTAGAGGCAGAAAGAGAGCAGGGAATTACGATTGATGTTGCCTATCGTTATTTTTCAACCGCTAATCGTAAATTTATTATTGCCGATACACCGGGGCATGAGCAATATACACGAAATATGGTAACGGGTGCCTCTACCGCATCAGCAGCAATTATTTTAATTGATGCCTCACAATTTCATGATAGTCAAGCACCTATTACGTTATTAAATCAAACTAAACGACATTCTGCTATCTTACAGCATCTCAATTGTCCGCATATTATTGTGGCAGTTAATAAAATGGATTTGTTAGATTTTAAGCAAGAGACATTTTTAGCGATTCAAGATGCTTATCTTTCTTTAGCACATCAACTTGGTTTAAAGGATATTCATTTTGTGCCTATTTCTGCTTTATTAGGGGAGAATGTTGTTTATAAAAGTGAAAAAATGCCTTGGTATCAAGGAGAGTCTTTATTAGATATTCTAGAGAATCTACCAAGTGCTGAAGAATTACACCAACAAGATCACTATTTTTATTGCCCTGTTCAATTTGTGATTCGTCAGGATGCTGATACAAAAGATGATTTTAGGGGATACCAAGGCCGTATTGAAGCAGGAAGTATTGCTGTAGGACAGTCTATCCGAGTAGAACCCTCAGGATTAGAAGCAAAGGTAGTAGAACTTATCACACCAAGGGGTGAGGTACAGCAGGCTTTTGCTGGAGAGGTGATCACCTTACGTCTTGATCAAGATATTGATATTTCGAGAGGAGATGTGTTTGTCGATATACAAGCACCACTTCAAGCGGTTAAACAGATAAAAGCAACACTCTGTTGGTTTGATGAAAGAGCCTTAAATCCCGCTCGTAAATATTTACTAAAGCATGGCACGCAAACGCTTTTAGCAAAAGTCAGTTGCATTAATCAAGTATTAGATATCCAAACCTTATTAAATACACAAGATACACAGCAAGTAAAAATGAATGATATTGCAGACGTTAATCTTACTTTGCAAAAACCAATCGTGGCAACCCCTTATAGTGAAAACCTAGTTGCTGGTTCTTTTATTTTGATTGATGATGCTAGTTATCAAACTGTGGCAGCAGGTATGATTCAGTCTGCCAATGTATAGGTAATTGGGTGTACTGTCGTTATATACGGTTTTATGAGATAAATAATTTTAGTTTGTATATAAAGAAAATGAATGATATTCCAGTAAATAAAGAAATATGTCAGGCAATAGAACAGTTAAATCCATTACAACTCGCATGGATTTCCGGGTATTGCTGGGCAAAAGCACAAGGAGTAAACCCTGCGGTGGCGATAGGTGATTTGCAGAGCGTATCAACCTTAGCAACAACTGTATCACCTTTAAAAGTAACGGTGTTATCCCTTTCTCAAACAGGGAATGCGAAAGGTGTTGCTACTCGTCTAGCAGAGCGGTTACAACAAGAAAATATTGAGGTTAGCTGTATTTCAGCTAAAGACTATAAGGCTAAAAATATTGTTAATGAAGAACTCTTACTATTAGTAAGCTCGACACAGGGAGAGGGAGAACCGCCAGAAGAAGGGGTTGTATTGTATAAATTATTATATGGGAAAAAAGCTCCTTCATTAAGTACATTACGCTTTGCCGTTTTAGGGTTGGGCGATAGTTCGTATCCTAAATTCTGCCAAGCAGGTAAGGATTTTGATCAGCGATTGGGTGAATTAGGGGCAACACGACTCTTAGACTGTACAACGGCAGATTTAGACTATCAGGCAACAGCAGAAAAATGGATTGAGCAAATTAGTACGATTGTAAAACAGCAAGTGCAAGAACGTCAGAGTGCCAACGTAGTGTCTCAGACTAGGGAAAATACTACTACCGTATCTTCTGTTTACACTAAGCAAAATCCTTTTCCTGCAACAGTCTTAACACACCAAAAAATTACGGCTAGACAAGCGGAAAAAGATGTTCGCCATATTGAACTTGATTTAAGTGATTCAGGGTTACATTATCAAGCAGGTGATGCGCTAGGTGTTTGGTTTGATAATGATCCAGCTTTAGTGCAGGAAATACTCCGTTTAGTTTCCCTCCAAGGAGATGAAATAGTTGAAATAGAAAATAAATCCATTGATTTATATACAGCCTTAACTTCTTATTTGGAAATCAGCCAAAATACATCGGCATTTGTGCAGTCATATGCTGTTTTAGCAAACCATCAAGCATTAAGGGATTTATTACAATCTCCAGAGACCTTAAATGAGTATATTGCGAATACCCCATTAGTTGGGGTGATAAAAGCCTATCCTAGTCATTTAACCGCCGTACAATTAGTTGATTTATTACGTCCTTTAACCCCACGACTTTATTCCATTTCCTCTTCACCAGCAGAGGTGGGGGAAGAAGTCCATATTACCGTAGGAGTAGTACGTTTTGATCACCAAGGAACCGCCTATACAGGTGCTGCATCAGGCTTTTTAGCGGATCGAATACAAGAGGATAGTACGGTCAGGGTCTTTATTGAGCCTAATGATCACTTCCGCCTACCAGAAGATACCAGTAAACCTATTATTATGATTGGTTCAGGTACGGGTATTGCACCATTTCGTGCTTTTTTACAGCAACGTGCGGCAAATGAGGCAAGTGGTAAAAACTGGTTAATTTTTGGTAATCAACGCTTTACGCAAGATTTTCTTTATCAATTAGAGTGGCAACAATTGGCTAAAGAGGGGTATTTGCATAAGTATGATTTTGCATGGTCTCGTGACCAAGAAGAAAAAATCTATGTGCAAGATAAAATCCGTGCGGCGGCTAAAGAGGTCTGGCAATGGCTACAAGAAGGGGCTTATATCTATGTCTGTGGTGATGCAAGCCGAATGGCAAGAGATGTGGAAAAAGCCTTATTAACGGTGATTGAACAAGAAGGTCAATTAAGCACAGAAGAGGCGGAAGAGTATTTAATGGAGTTACGTGAAGATAAACGCTATCAGCGAGATGTGTATTAATTTTTAGAAAATATCGCTTGTTTTGATGGTAAGGATAAGTAGGGTTATTCATACACCTTATGATGAAAATAAGTGATGAAAGAAAGGAAGTCGAAATGAAATTAGAGTGGCAAGATAAACCATTATCAGATAATGAACGTTTAAAACGTGAGAGTAAGTTTTTAAGAGGAACGATTGTAGAGGATTTAGAAAATCCTTTAACAGGTGGTTTTACGGGAGATAATTTCCAATTAATCCGCTTTCATGGTATGTATGAGCAAGATGATCGTGATATTCGAGCAGAACGATTAGAAGAAAAACTAGAACCGTTAAAGTTTATGCTATTACGATGCCGTTTACCCGGTGGGATTATTAAACCAGCACAATGGATTGAGATTGATAAATTTGCTCGTGAACATACTTATTATCAATCTATTCGCTTAACTAATCGTCAAACGTTCCAATATCACGGTGTCCCCAAGGGAAAACTACAGTCTATGCACCGCTTATTACATCGTATTGGTTTAGACTCTATTGCAACCGCCTCTGATATGAACCGTAATGTACTTTGTACTTCTAACCCGATTGAGAGCGAATTACACCAACAGGCGTATGAATTTGCTAAGAAAATCTCTGAACATTTATTACCCCGTTCTCGTGGCTATTTAGATGTTTGGATTGATGGTAAAAAAGTAGAAAGTTCCGATGATATATTGCAGGAATCAGAGCCTATTTTGGGTGAAACCTATCTTCCTCGTAAGTTTAAAACGGCTGTTGCTATTCCTCCATTAAATGATGTGGATATCTATGGTAATGATATGAACTTTATCGCTATTCAAGATGATAATGGACAGTTATGTGGGTTTAATGTACTAGTGGGTGGTGGTTTATCGTTTGAGCATGGCAATACTAAAACTTATCCTGATGTGTCTAAAGAACTTGGTTTTGTCACATTGGATAAAACCTTAGCGGCAGCTGAAGCAATTGTAACGACTCAACGGGATTTTGGTAATCGTCATGACCGTAAAAATGCACGTACCCGTTATACTCTTCAAAATATGACTTTAGACGGTTTTCGCCAAGAAGTTGAAAAACGGATGGGCTGTGCATTTGAACCCATTAGACCCTTTGAGTTTACTGAAAGAGGGGATCGTATTGGTTGGGTAAAAGGAATTGATAATAAATGGCATTTAACCTTGTTTATTGAAAGTGGTCGCTTAACAGATAAAGAAGATAAGCCTCTTTTAACAGGTATGCTAGAAATTGCCAAGGTACATAAAGGTGATTTTCGGATTACAGCAAATCAAAATATGATTGTGGCTAATGTGGCAGAAGAGGATAAGGAACATATTGAGCAATTAGCCAGAAAATATCGTTTAATCCGTAATGATGTGAGTAAGCAAAGAGAAAATGCAATGTCTTGTGTGGCTTTACCGACTTGTCCTTTGGCAATGGCAGAGTCAGAACGTATCTTGCCTGATTTTATTACAGAGATGGATAAAATATTGGCTAAGTATGGTATCCCTGATGATTATATTATTACGCGTATTACAGGGTGTCCAAATGGGTGTGGACGATCAATGTTGGCAGAGATTGGTTTAGTCGGTAAGGCGGTGGGTCGCTATAATCTGCATATTGGGGGGGATCGTGCAGGTGTGCGGATTCCTCGTTTGTATAAAGAGAATATTACAATTCCTGAGATTTTAGCGGAATTAGATATGTTAATTGGACGTTGGGTTAGTGAACGAAATGAAGAGGAGGCATTTGGTGATTTTGTGATTCGTCAGAAAATTGTTCGACCTGTCTTTAATGCAGCGGTTGATTTTTGGGATAATCAATAAGTGATAAAATGAACCTTGATAATAAGACTCCACCTTAGGGGTGGGATAAAGTAGTTAAAAATACTGAGAAAACTTAGGGACAATCTAGTATGGTCCCTATTTTTCTTTAAAAGAAAGGATATTTGATGTTAAGGAAGATTATCATTATTGATGCTATATTAATAGCTATATTCTTCTTGGTTAATTATCTATCGATAATATTGAGAATTGATTATATATTATCAATTTATTTTATTTTTGTTATATTTGGGAAAGTAGGGATAGTTTTCCCTTTTGCTATATCTTCACTTATCGTTATTCCTCTTATTAAGCAATGTAAATTATTTTATGGTGTTTTAAATCTACTGGTTGTATATCTACTGTTTTGGCTAACATTTCTATGGATTGTTAGCATTGGTATTGATAAGTATGGAGTGTAATGAGTTACAAAATGCCATCTATATATTATTTCCGATAATACTAGCTACATTAATACTGCTAAGATGTTGTCCCTTTGAAGTATTTCAAAAATATAATTCTACTTAGGAAATAATAGGGGGGAATGCCTAAAATAAAAAACTAGAATACTTGTTAAAAAATTAAGAAGGAAATAGAATATTTATGAGAAAAACAGTTAAAAATATACTAAAAAATTTTATTTTTATCGTTATAGCTATTATTTTTATATTCTATCTATTATTTGCTTTATTAACATCTAATGATAAGGAGTATAGCTACAACAGTGCGAGTGAATTTTTAAATTCTACACAGTTTTCATGGTATGTAGGTGAAATACTTGATAAGGGAGTGGATATATATCTAAAGTCATTTGTTGAAACGAGTGATTTAATTATTATTTTTCAGATAAGTAAAAATGATGAATTACCAAAAAGTAGATTCAGAGACATAATTTCAACTACTCATTCTAAGAAATATCTAACAAGATTAAATATTTCTCAAGATAAAATAGCACCTTTTATAGGCAGAGGAAAAGAGTTTTGTTTTACTGCATCAGATGGTAAAGATTACTTAGTGAGTAAATACTATAAAGAAAATAAAGCGAATTACTTGCTAACCAATCTTCGGAAAGAGAAAAAATTAGAGATTTGTCAATAAAAATAAAGGGGTATTACGAGATTAGGTGCATATTTCAAAGAGCCATATCATTAAAAAATATAAAAATAATATGAAAAAATAACTCATCTATATATTTATGATGAATCTTTTTTCATTTTAAGTATTTGTGTACATACACCACGCATCATATCGGTTTCTTCCTGCGTTAATTGGCTACGGTTAAACCAGTATCGCATTCTTGGCATTAATTTTTTGGGGTGGGCAGGATTTAGAAAATCAATATGTATTAAGGCTTGTTGCCAATGTTGTATGAGAGCTTCAACTTTTTCTTGTGGTGCATAATGAATAGTTTTATCGATAGGGGAGGTAGATTGCTGCTGTGTAAAGGCATAACGCAATTCCCATGCAGAAAGTTGTAAGGCTTGTGCTACATTTAATGAGCTATAGGCTGGATTAGCTGGAATGTGGCAAATACGGTGGCAAAGGCTGATTTGTTGATTATCTAAACCAATGCGTTCTGGCCCTAGGATAATCGCTATTTTATTCGTAATGGATTGGTGAAGATGGTGGGCTGATTCTTGAGCCGCTTGGCGAATATCCATAACAGGAGGCCCCATATCACGATCTCTTGCGGTTAAGGCATAAGATAAAGTAATCGGTGCTAATGCTTTTTCTAGGCTATCGACAACGATAATATTTTCTAAGATATCGACAGCCCCACTAGCTAAAGCAATTGCATCAGGGTGTTGATGTAAATTAGTGGTTTTGGGAGAAACTAATACTAACTCATGAAATCCCATGGTTTTAATTGCCCGTGCGGCTGAACCAATATTGCCGGGGTGGCTAGTTCCAACCATAATAAAACGTGTACCGTTAAAAAAATTTTGCATAAAAAACTTAAAAAATAAAGAAAAAGCGGATTTTGACTAGTATATAAGAACATAGTTCATTACAATAAAGGTTTGTTTGAAATAATGAAAATTCTTTTTACCTAACTCTTTAACATCATTGTATAAAAAATGCATCAATTGCTTACTATTGCCATGAAGGCTGCCCGTCGTGCGGGCAATATAATTAACCGTGCTAGTCTTGAATTAGAAAAAGTACAAGTGTCTCGTAAAGGCCCTAATGATTATGTCACTGATATTGATAGAGCCGCTGAAAATGCGATTATTGAAATCTTACTAGAGGCCTATCCTGATCATGCTGTTTTGGGAGAAGAAACAGGTTTAACAAAAGGAAGTAAAAGTGATCCTGAGTATCAGTGGATTATTGATCCTTTAGATGGCACAAAGAATTTTATTCATGGTCTGCCTGATTATGCAATTTCTATTGCGGTTGTGCAAAGAGGTAAAGTGATGCATGGTTTGGTCTATGATCCTAACCGTAATGAGATTTTTACTGCTTCTCGTGGTGTGGGTGCTTTTTTAAATGATCGCCGTATTCGAGTCAGTTCACGTTCTTATCTGAAAGATTCTCTCATTGCTGGTCGATTCCCTGTTCAGTCAAAAGATAAAAATGATTACCAGTTTTATAATCTTATTGAACAAACCAGCGGTTTTCGCCGTTTAGGTTCAACGGTACTTGAATTAGCTTATGTTGCCAGTGGTCGTTTAGATGGTTATTGCGGTGCTAATCTTCAAGCGTGGGATGTTGCTGCAGGTAGTTTGCTTGTATTAGAAGCGGGTGGTTTAATTGGTGATTTTGATGGCGAACAAGGCTGGATGAGTTCTGGTAATGTGTTAGCAAGCTCACCTAAACTATTCCCTCAGTTAGTTCAAGCTATCCAAGCATAGGGATAGATGACTGATGATGCCCTTTCAACCTGAATAAAACTGGTTGATGAGGGCTTTTTTTATACTTTAGTGAATTTACTTTACAAATTGAGTGGGTAAAGAGATTGATAGCGTAATGTGTATTTTATAAAATTAATAGTGGTATTTGCTTTTTATTTAATCTATAAAATACTTTAATTGAGAATAAACGATGCAGGATTTTATTTTTCTTTTGAAAGCCGCCTTTTTAGGTATTGTTGAAGGGATTACAGAATTTTTACCTATTTCAAGTACGGCACATTTATTGATTGTTGGTGATTGGATTGGTTTTGATGCTGGGCAAGATAAAGTCTATGAAATAGTGATTCAGTTAGGATCCATTTTGGCAGTGATGTGGGTATATCGACAACAGATTGCCAAGATTTGTGTAGGAACAATAAAACGAGAACGGACAGAGTTATTATTTGTGCGTAATTTATTACTCGCTTTTTTGCCAGCAGCGGTTATTGGGCTATTATTGATTAAATATATCAAACAATTATTAGATGGGCAGTTTATTGTCTATGCGATTACTTTGGTATTGGGTGGTTTGATTATGTTATGGGTAGAAAGTCGCCCTAGTATGGCTAAACATTCTACACAAAATGAGGAAGCTCTTTCGCATCAGACCCGTAAGATTGAAGATATTAGTATTGCTCAGGCATTAACCGTTGGTTTTGCTCAATGTTTAGCAATGATTCCCGGTACTTCTCGTTCAGGTGCTACGATTATTGCCGGTATGTTAGCAGGTATTCATCGTAAAACGGCAACAGAATTCTCTTTTTTTCTTGCAATGCCTACCATGATTGCTGCAACAGTATTAAGCCTATATAAGTATGGTGCTCAGCTAAGTCAAAGCAATTTATTGGCTATTATTATTGGTTTTATATTTGCTTTTTTTAGCGCCTTAGTAGTGGTTAAAGCCTTATTGAGCTTTGTAGCGAAATATTCTTATCGTCCTTTTGGGTGGTATCGTATTATCTTTGGTTTGCTTGTGGCAGCATGGGTGTTTAATCTTGTTTAAATTAGGTTGTATTTAAAATTATAGGTGAGAGAAGGAAACCATTACAAATAGTGTTGAGTCGCTCAAGCAGTTCTTCCGCTTTACTCCAGAAAACTCGCTTTATCAATCGCTATTTGTAGTATTTTCCTTCTTATCAAAATAGTTTTGATAAGTTAAAGATAATTTTTAAAATGATTTAAATTTAAAGAAAAATAAGGGCATTTGAGGGAAACCACTGTAAATAGTGTTGAACCTATGGTGTTAATGTATCAATAGAAGAAGGGATTGGCATTTTATGAAAGGCTAATCCCTCTTTTTTTATACAGAGATAACCTTGTCGCTGTGCATGGTCTATATCCCAGTCACTGAGTACAAAACGTTTTTTGTTAGGGTGATTGGGAATAGTGTGTATGGCTTCTTGATGGGTATGTCCGTGGATAATATATTGAATATCAGGATACTGCTGTAAAATAGTCTCTAGGGCTTCTAGAGCAATATCATAGTGTTGATGGTAGGCTTTATCTTGTTGTTGCTGTATAGAATGGCTGCGATGACGAAGAAATTGAGCGATAGCACTGCGCCATGAAAGTGGTAAGTGTAAAAATAGATGCTGAACCAAAGAGCAACGTAGGATACATCTTAATCGCATATATGATTTATCTTGTGTGCAGAGTTCATCGCCATGGCTGATAAAAATAGTCCCTGCCTCTGTTTTTAGTAAGCACTGTTCGGGTAATAGATGCATACCAACCTGCTGACAAAATGTTTTTCCGATTAAGAAATCACGATTGCCATGGATAAAATAGACAGGAATTTTTTGTGCACATTTTTTTAATGTGACTAAAGTCTCTTGTAACCAAGGTTCTTGGCTAGTGAGAGCAAAATCATCACCAAACCAAACATTAAAAATGTCTCCGGGAAGTAAGAGAGCATCTGCTTCATTCGATGCTTTTTGTAGAAATTGATAGAAGAGTTGATTGGTAAGAGGGATAGAAGGCCCCAGATGAATATCCGAGGCCACATAAAGTGTACCTGACAGGGTAAGTGTAGGCAACTTATTCACTATTATTCAACAATAGTCGCTTTTTCAATAATAACGTCTTCAACAGGTACGTCTTGATGGAAACCTTTATTACCTGTACGGACTCCCTCAATGGCATCAACCACATCTGTTCCCTCTACGACTTTACCAAAAACAGCATAACCCCAACCTTGTGGTGTAGGGCTAGTGTGGTTAAGGAAATCATTGTCATTTGTATTGATAAAGAATTGTGCACTCGCTGAGTGAGGAGCAGAAGTACGTGCCATAGCAATGGTATATTTATCATTACGTAAACCATTTTTTGCTTCATTTTCAATAGGAGCTTTAGTATCTTTTTCTTTTAGTCCCGGTAGGAAGCCACCGCCTTGAATCATAAAGCGTTTGATAACACGGTGAAAAACAACACCATCATAAAAACCGTCTTTTACATAGGATAAAAAATTTTCTGTAGTGATAGGTGCTTTTTCTGGGTTAAGTTCAAGAAGAATGTCACCTTTATTGGTACTTAATTTAACACGAGGATGCGCTGACATAGTATTTGTTTCCTTTGAAGGTTGAGCGTAAGTAGCTTGACTAATTGGCATTATCAACATACCTGCTATAACAAGACTACTTACATAAGAGTTAAATAAACGCATGGATTATTTTCCATCTAAAAATTGTTGAAGTTTCTCTGCTTTTTGCTGAGCACTTTTTGAGCCATTATGAGCGGCTTGATTAAATGATCGTTTAGCGAGAGCTGTATAAATAAGGCCAATATTCTGATTTGCAATAGTGTAATTAGGACGAATAGCCAGTGCCATCTTTAGGGATTCTAGTGCTTCATCAAAAGAACCTAATTTCATTTGAAGGGCTGCTTTATTATTCCATGGTTCAGCCAATTCTGGGTAATTAAAGGTCATCTCATTATAGATAGTGATAGCTTTATTAATATCCCCTTTGGCTGCATAGGCACGTGCTTTGAGAAAGAGTAATTGTACATCTGTCCCATCTGTGTATTGGTGATTGATAGTAAACTTGTCAATTTCTCGTAAGGCAATATCGTATTTCCCAGCATGAATCAATTGTTTGATACGTTCTGCCGCTTGAGAATGGGTTTCAGGGATACTGGTATCAATACTGGGTTCTAGATGCTTGAGGATATTTGCAACGGTTTCTGACCCCCCTTCAGCACTTGTAGTAGTGATACCTGTTACCGATGTATCTTCTGTATCAAAAATAGTGGCATTTTCTGAAAGAGGTGTGGAAGGCGGCACAAATTGGGCGGTAGCAATTGAGTGGCTTAACAACAAGCCAGTACCTAATAACAAGGTTAATTTATTCACAATAACTCCGATAATCACTGTTTGAATAGAGAGTTTACATTTGTTTAGGGGTGTAATCAAGTCTTTATGAAAGAGAGTAATTGATTTTTATAAATACTAAATTAAAAAACCTAGATTTTAAACTTCAAACTATAAATATCCTTATGTATTTGAAAATTCTCTATATGCACCAAATTTAGCTTTGTCTATTTTATATTCATTATTATTAAGTTTTGTAATTATTACACTATCACAATCCATAAGCTCTAATCTTTCCATTGTTGCTAGTTCTCCTTCATTTAGATTAAGTAATTGACGTAATAACCAATTTGCTAAAGCAGAGTTTGGATTGCTCATGAGAGCTTTGCTATTTTCTTGACATACTTTAGCACTTAATACTTGATTATCTGGAGTGATTAAACTAAATGGTTGATCTCTAGGTGGGAAAAAATTACTATAATTATTGTGAATAAATTTAGGAATAGGAATATATACTTCATCAAGACTACGTTTACGACCATTAGCATTCCATTGATTTAAACCAC
Source organism: Pelistega ratti (assembly GCF_009833965.1). Lineage (NCBI taxonomy): Bacteria > Pseudomonadati > Pseudomonadota > Betaproteobacteria > Burkholderiales > Alcaligenaceae > Pelistega > Pelistega ratti. Next base: position 883,034 of record NZ_CP047165.1, on the reverse strand, counting down.
TATGTTTTTCAACATTATTTCTTCTAGTTGAGTATAGCGGTAATACCACTTGTGGTTTCTGATTTTGCTGTATATTATTTTTATTTTCTAAGGTATTTTTTAAGTTTAGTAGTAATTCATATGGTTCTGAGATAATTTTAACTGGAATAGAGTGATATTGTTGAGGAATAATAAATTTTTTGAATAAAGTACTTTTAGAAAAATTATATGTATAATCGTTTAAATTATCTGAAAATGATAAGCTACTTTCTGTTTTCCTAGTTACAGTAATTTGATTGATATTAATTAAATCATAGTTTTCCTCAAAAATACGAAGCTCTTCATCACGGCGTGTGACTAAGTGATATATAGCCTTTTCAATCCCATACATTCTTTTTGCAAATAATATTCGTTGATTTCTAGCATCAGCGATCATTTTTGCTAATTCTTTAGAATTATTAGATTGAAATGTTTTAGATAATTGATTAAATTCAGCTACTTTCTCAATACTTGCTTGTCGAGAACAAATGAACGTTTTTAAACCTATACCAATATTTTGATTTTCAACCGATAATAGGGCATCAAAAGCTGTATCATCACGACTTAAATTTTTAGCTTTTAATGCATGACAAAATAGATTTTCAGCGTTTCGGTAATATAAGTAGGGGACATTGCTATCTGAAAATAATCCTGATAGAGATGACATTATTTTAAGTAATTCAAGGTATTCATTGTTTATATGCAAATTGTTCATTTTAAAACCTTTAAAAAGTTTTCAGCTATACGTTTTACTAGGGGCATTGTTACACTATTACCTGCTTGCATATACAATTTACTTTTAGCAATTTCTGGAATTTTAAATTTATCCATGTTGTATCCCTGAAATGCAAAGCATTCCTTTGGGGTTAGTTTCCGAATTCCAAAGTTATCAAGTAATAAAGGTACATTATGTCCGCCAGTCCCCATATTGGCTGTTAACGTAGGGCAGAGTCCATTTTTATTTTCACGGACATAAACTCTACGCCATTGATAAATAGTATCTTGAGATTTTATATTCTCTCTTAATTGTGTAATATATTTGGACTTCTCGTAATAAAAAAAATCATCTTGTTTCTCTGTTTCTAGGATATCATGTATTGTTTTGGTTAATTTTATTTTTTCAGGAAAATAAAATTGTGCAGTATTTAGGTTAGAGTCATTATTAAAAGCAACAATAAAAATACGTTCTCTATTTTGGGGAATATTTGCATACTCGGCAGTATTGAGTACTTTAAAGTGTACGGTATAATTTAATTTGTTTTCTAAAATATCAAGAATAATCCTAAATGTATTTCCTTTATCGTGAGAAATAAGGTTTTTTACATTTTCTAAAAAAACTATTTTGGGTCTATGTGCTTGTATAATTTGTTCAATATCAAAAAATAATGTTCCTCTACTATCTGAAAATCCTTTTTGATAACCAGCAATAGAGAACGCTTGACATGGGAAACCAGCACATAATATATCAAAGTCTAATGGTATTTTAGCTTTAATTTCTGATTTTGTTATATCGCCAAATGGTTTAATTCCATGATTTGCTTCGTAAGTTTTTTGAGCATTTATATCCCACTCACTTGCAAAAACACACTTACCTCCCAATTCTTTTAGGGCAAAATGAAATCCACCAATACCAGCAAATAAATCAATAAAAGTAAATTGTTTTTTCATTACTAATTAGTCATTATATTAATAACTTTATAAAATCTTAAATTTAAGTCAATTCTTCTTTACTCTTCCATACAGAATTAAATTAATCTTTAAAGTAATTCATTATAGAGAGGCTAATATATCTATCATGAGAAAAACTCTTCAAGTTTGTATTCTATCTTAAATAAACAATGGTAGTAAACAGATATAGACAAAATACTCCATGCTGATTTTTAAGTGTAATATCTATCTTTCGCACGAATTGCACTGGGATTGTTATACTTAACGTTTTATTGTTATTTATAAGATACTCTAAAATAATATTGCAAACAGTAAAATAGATTATTATTTAGAAGTTTTATTCATTGAGAAAACCATTATGTTGATTTATAACTCTTTATCACGTCAAAAAGAACCATTTAAAACGGTTGAAGATAAAAAAGTGCGTATGTATGTCTGTGGAATGACGGTATATGATTTTTGCCATCTTGGGCATGCTCGAATGTTGGTTAGTTTTGATGTGGTACAACGTTGGTTACGTTTAAAGGGTTATGAAGTCACTTATGTGCGTAATGTGACAGATATTGATGATAAGATTATTAAAAAAGCAGTGACTACGCAAAAAGCATTGAAAGAAGTAACGCAGTTCTATACAGAGGCTATGCACGCTGATGAAAAAGCATTAGGCGTACAATCGCCTACTTATGAGCCGAGGGCAACGAATCATATTCCTGGTATGCTGCAAATTATCCATGACTTAGAACAAAAGGGCTTAGCTTATCAAGGCGATGATGGTGATGTGAATTATGCGGTACGTCAATTTGCTGGCTATGGTAAGTTGTCTGGTCGCTCTTTAGATGATTTGCGTGCAGGTGAACGGATTGCCGTTTCAGATAGTAAACGTGATCCTTTGGATTTTGTTTTATGGAAATCAGCCAAAGTAGAAGAGCCTGAGGATTCTAAATGGGCATCTCCCTATGGTTGGGGGCGTCCAGGTTGGCATATTGAATGTTCAGCAATGAGTAAGGCATTATTAGGATTACCTTTGGATATCCATGGTGGAGGGCCCGATTTAAAATTTCCCCATCATGAAAATGAAATTGCACAAACAGAGGGCGCTTATGGTGGTGCTTTAGCGAATGTATGGATGCACTGTGGTCCTTTGATGGTGGATAATGACAAAATGTCTAAATCATTGGGGAATTTTAAAACAATTCGAGAAACAATTGCTAAAGATATACCGAGTGATACGGCTACCTATGCCTTTAATCCTCGAGAAGCAGAGATGCTACGCTTTTTTATTGTACGGAATCATTACCGTAGTACACAGAATTTTACGCCTGATAATTTATTTGATGCGCAAGCAGCTTTGGATAGGCTATATCAAACATTACATAATATAGGCTTTGAGGAGGCTGAAGTAGATTGGTCAAATTGCTATGCAGCTGAATTTTCAGAGGCAATGGATGATGATTTTAATTCTTCTCTTGCGGTATCGGTTTTATTTGAACTAAATACAGCCGTTAATCGTGAAAAATCAAAAGTATTAGCAGGTCAGTTAAGAGCATTGGGCGGTATTTTAGGTTTATTGCAACAAGAGCCAGAGCAGTATTTACGTACAGCTACACGTTATACACGTCATGCCACCGCACAGCAAGATACTTTAGATGAAAACCAGATTGATGTCTTAGTACAAGAACGTACACAAGCGAAAAAGGATAAAAACTTTACGCGTGCCGATGAAATTCGTCAACTTTTAAAAGAAGCCGGTATTGAACTAGAAGATAAGCCTGGTGGTGTCACCCAGTGGCGTCGTATATAGTGAGTTTAAGTCAATATTGTTTTCTATAACTATAATCCTGAGAGGGTGATTAAGGATTTAGTATGGAGACAGTCATTAATAATGCATTACAAGGCTGGGAGAATATAGCATTACCGTGATACGTTGGTATTTATGGTATAGTTATGAAACTAGTAAGATATAATGCAAAACAGTTAAAAATATATTAGGTGCAACTTATGAAAAATACGTTTTTGGAATTTGAAAAACCCATTGAAGAATTAGAACAAAAAATAGAGCAACTACGTAATGTTTCTTCGGATTCAGCAGTGGATATTTCAGAAGAGGTGGCTCGTCTTCAACAAAAAAGTGAGTCATTAACCAAGTCAATCTACGAGAAGTTGACACCTTGGCAAACCGCTTTGGTGGCTCGTCACCCTCAACGTCCTTACACGATGGATTATGTGAATGCTATTTTTACGGATTTTCATGAATTACATGGTGATCGTATGTATGCGGATGATCTTTCGATTGTAGGTGGATTAGCACGTTTTAATGGTGAAGCGTGTATGGTGATAGGTCATCAAAAAGGACGTGATACAAAAGAGCGTGCCAAACGTAATTTTGGTATGCCACGACCAGAGGGATATCGTAAGGCATTACGTTTGATGCGATTAGCAGAGAAATTTAATCTTCCTATTTTTACCTTTGTGGATACACCGGGGGCTTATCCTGGGATTGGGGCAGAAGAGCGAGGGCAGTCAGAGGCGATTGGGCATAATTTATATGCAATGGCTGAGTTAAAAGTGCCTATTATTGCAACAATTATTGGTGAAGGTGGGTCAGGCGGTGCTTTGGCGATTGCTGTTGGTGATGTTGTACAAATGTTGCAATACTCGACTTATGCTGTTATTTCTCCAGAAGGATGTGCTTCTATTTTATGGCGTAGTGCAGAAAAAGCCTCTTTAGCGGCAGAAGCCTTAGCGATTACTGCTCCACGTTTATTAGAGTTTGGGTTAATTGATAAAGTGGTAGCTGAACCTGTAGGGGGGGCTCACCGTAATCATATTGCTATGAGTAAGGCCTTAAAACTTGCCTTAGCTGAAGCGATACGACAAGTAAAAGGGTTATCAACGCAAGAACTTATTGATCGCCGTCTAGAGCGATTAATGTCTTACGGTCGGGTACTAGAAAAATAAATCTATTTAGGTTAAAAATCTTTAAGAAAGGTAATTAAACCTAGATGGACTTTACTATAATGCTTATTTGCCTGGTATATCCATACTGATTAAAGGTAGCGGAGAAGGTAGATAAGCAAGTAGGTCTTTCGATCAAATAAGTATTTGAATAGCTTACTATCGTTATTTTTAACTTAAATTAATATGAATAGGATGTTAGATCTTATTGATATATTAATGATTACTATCAACTATTCTTTAAGTTAAAGCGAATCTATGGCTTGTGATATAGGGTCGTCATCTTGAATAATAAACCGTATCTATTGACAAAAGAGGCTAGTCGTTTATTATTGCCACTCACTGATTTATTTGCGACACTACAAGGAAAACGTGTTGCTATTGGTTTAAGTGGTGGGGTTGATTCTGCTATGTTAGCTGTATGTGCGACTGAACTTGCATCTCAATATAAGATTACGCTTTCTTTTATCCATGTGCATCATGGTTTAATGCCAGAAGCAGATGAATGGGTAGAAGAGTGTCTTACATTAGCAAAATTGCTTGATGTGCCTTGCTTTATCGAGCGAGTAAAGGTAGATACATCAAGTGGGCTTGGTATAGAGGGGGCTGCTAGAGAAGCACGTTATCAGGCTTATTATCATTTTGCTAAGGAACAACAAGTTTCTCATTTTTTATTAGCACATCATTTAAATGATCAAGCAGAGACTGTCTTACTTCGTTTGCTAAGGGGGAGTGGTGTTTTGGGTATGCGAGGTATGTTGAGTCATATCCAGAAAAAAGAAATTTCTTTTTATCGACCTTGGTTAGGGGTAGATCGTGCTGTTATTTTAAAGGTAGCTGAGGGATTTACACAGCAATACCAGTGGAAACCTGTGCAGGATAGTAGTAATATGGATAGTCGCTATAAACGAGGTGCTATCCGTCAGTATCTTAGTCCTTATTTGAACCAATTTTGGCCAAGTTGGAAGCAAAACCTTTCTCGTCATGCAAGATTAATGCAGGAAATGCAACAATTAGCTGATGATATGGCAAAAATAGACTTTGATGGTTTAGATATAAAAGATAATCAGCATAGCTTTTGTCTTAAAGCATGGAGAATGCTTCCCCCTTATCGTCAAAGTAATGTATTACGTTATTGGTTAAGTCTCTTCCAATTAGCAATGCCAAGTGAAAATCGGCTTAAAGAATGGCTTAAACAGTTAAGAGAAGTACATCAACTGGGCTTTGATCGAGAAGTTAAACTACCGCATGAGGGATGGGTTATTTTGATTAAAAAAGGGCGAGTCATTATTGTCGCTGACCAATATTCATCAGTAACATTCCAAAAATAGCTAGTGGTGCACCAATAAGTAGAGATAAGTGTAGGGGTTCACCTAACCATACCGCAGAAATCAGAATACCAAAAACAGGTACAAGAGAGGTATAAGCAGCTGCATTACCTGCTCCTAGTGCTTTAATACCATTGAAGTACCAAGCGTATGCTAGTGTAGTAGAACCTAAAGCAAGACAAATCAGTGCGATATAACTCTGTGATGGTGCTTGTAAAAAGCTTTCCCATGCTGACTGACCTTCAACAGTAATACTAGTTATTAATAGCAAAATAGTCCCAAAAATACTACTTATGGTAGTAGCAGTGAGTGAGTCAATCCCTTTTAATACAATACGTCCTAATAAGGTATAAGCTACCCAGCAAATAACTGCTGTTAATAAAAGATATTCTCCTGTATGTAGATTGCCAGAGAGAAACCGTATTGGGTGTCCTTGTGAAAGTGCATATAAAGCCCCAAAAATAGCGAGAATAATACCTAGAATAATTATTTTGTTTAGTTTTTCTTTGAGAAATAAGGCGGCAAGTATTAGGGTAAAAGCAGGATTTAAAGCAATAGCAGCAGAGGCCTTACCAGAGGGTAAGTATTGCAATGAAGATAGAAAACAAATAGCGTAAGCAAAAACGCCTATTACCCCTGTCGCTAAAAGCCCTATCCATTGTTTTTTAGTGAGAGAGCGAGCCGCTTTAAAATGATCATGATGATATAGCCATATGATAAGCGCACCACTGGCAATTAAAAATCGTAGGGTGGAAGCGGTAATAGGTGGAATCGTTTGTGCCAGTATTCTTCCCCAGGGCCAAGATGCTCCCCACAATATAGCCATACCAAGTAAACGTAAATGAACGCTTAATAGGGGAGATACTGCTGACATATAAAAACCTTTTATAGTATATAGAAAATGCTTTTATGGGAAAAGAGAAAAATGGAAAGTCTATTATATCAGCTTGAATAAGTGTAATGAAATTGATAGTAAAAATTAAATGTTAAAAGTATTTGAATGGTAAGAATTGAAAGAGAGGGTATGTAATGTTTAGATATAAAATAAACTGGGAAGAGAGTGGAATGGATAAAAGATAGGAGTCGCTTATTATTTAAGTGAAGTATTTGCTACGCATTATATATTTTAAGGGTAATACAGATATGTTGGTAAATAGAGTTTGTTTAATTTGGGGGTTGACGTGGGAATATCGTTATCTTGAATAATAAGTTAGAAGGGTAAGAAAGACGATATTGGGTGGTTCTAGCTTTTGTTGAAATGGGGAAACAAAAAGAGGATAAAAGAAAACGAACTTGGGAATACCCCAAGTTCGCTTGTCTGGCGCGCCCGGCAGGATTTGAACCCACGACCCCTTGGTTCGTAGCCAAGTACTCTAATCCAACTGAGCTACGGGCGCTTAACTTTTTAAGGAGATATATTATGAAATTTGGCGCGCCCGGCAGGATTTGAACCCACGACCCCTTGGTTCGTAGCCAAGTACTCTAATCCAACTGAGCTACGGGCACGTTAAGAGTTTAATTATGCATGAGAATAGTAGTTTTGGCAAGAAAAAAGTGGTTTTTATGATGAGTGTTGTTGTTTTGATACAAATAATGCTGATTAAGGGGATTGAACAGTATGGTTTTAAGAGGTAGGGCATAGGAGGTGATTGTTATGAGTGAAGTAATAAGGATATATAGGGGAAGTAGAAGGAATTTTTTGTTTAGGAGTATAAAGAAGGGATTGTTGGTTTTTTATAATATAATTTTAAAATATTTTAACTAAATATAAATTCTAATAAATTATTTATAGGAGGTTATATTGCCAGATTTACTTACTCCCCATCAAGTGAAATATTATGTCTGGTTGCTCACTCGTCAGGCGGAAAATGGAAGTATTGATTCTCTAGCAAGTACGTTAGTTGATTCTCAAGTAGATTTAAATCCACATCAGATTGATGCAGCCTATTGGTTCTGGTGATACAGTTTGTTTAGATAGGCTTTCTCATTATCTATATATTCGTTCAAACTCTGATTATAAGAGTGATAAGGAAAAATCATGAGTACAAATACTAAAAAACAAATTAAAGAAATACAAGCAGAAAATTTTAATGATTGGTTTGTATCATTTTGGCTGATAAAAAGAAAGACTCCAACAGCTATCAAAGAAGCTTCGTATCATGCTTGGCGTGTCGATATGGATAAAAAACTGCCTACTCGCTTTAAAGGTTACCTGAAAAATCAACTTCAAGGGAAAGAGTTTCATGTTGAGAAATATGATTATAGCAATGCAGACTGTGATGATGTATTGCTAACAATTGATTCTGGTATTACGGATTTTGAAAAAGTTGAGCTGGAAATAAATAAAGGTTTTGATAATCCAAGAGTAGATAATCATAAAGATCTGCTTAATTCATGGGCTTATGTTATTTTGTTTGAAAAAGATGATAAAAAATTGTATGCCTGGAAAAAAATCAATATGGACACACAGCCTAAAAAGGTGGCTTCAAAAGGGGTTCTGTTTTTTATAAATAAAGAATTGGTTGATCCTGATGATAAAGAGGTTTTTGTTATTTATCCAAATTATGATTTTTTTGTTTATGAAGAGACAGTATTTATAGCGAGCAAGAAACAGTTTGAGAGTTCCATGAATTTTCGTGAAGGAATGAAGAAAAAGTCTGCCGAAGTTATAGACGATTTCAAAAATCTTGCGACTTTTAAAAATATAGAATTGATTGAGCAGTATGTTGGCAATAATCTACATCATCTGCGAAAAATGGTTTCTATATTAAAATCCAGTTATTATAAACAACTTGATTATCTTAAAAAATTAATTGCTGTCAATAAAAAAGAAAAATGGGATTTGAAGGTGGAGAATGGGCAGATTGTAGTTGAAGAAGAAACAATAGATTTATTATTAAAACTGCTTAATAACGATCGTTTGCGTTCTCCTATCAATGACGAAATATTTGATGCTGCTGCAAAATCCAAGGTTAATAAATAAGGTGTAAAGTTATGAACAAACAAAAATTAGAACTCACTTGGATAAGCAAAGATAAATGTCCGAAACTGGAGTCGCGGATTTTATTGGAAGATGCGGAGAAGTCGTATCATACGCAAGTGCGGTCGGAAAATGATCTGTTTGATAACCGGCTGATTTTTGGTGATAACCTGCTGGCACTCAGGGCATTGGAGCAGGAGTTTGCGGGTAGGGTGAAGTGTATTTATATTGATCCTCCATATAATACTGGAAATGCATTTGAGCATTATGATAACGGGCTGGAGCATTCGATTTGGTTGGGGCTGGTGCGCGACCGACTGGAAATTATTAAGCGTTTGCTGGCGGATGACGGTTTGCTGTGGATAACCATTGATGACAACGAAGCACATTATTTAAAGGTGTTGTGTGATGAAGTGTTCGGGCAGGGGAATTTTGTTTCCAATTCTATTTGGCAAAAAAAGTACTCGCCACAAAATAATGCAAAGTGGTTGTCTGATAATCATGATTATATTTTGGTTTATGCCAAAAATAAGGATATTTGGAGACCTAACCTTTTACAACGCACGGACGAGGCGGAAGCACATTATAAAAATCCTGATAATGATCTGCGTGGGATTTGGAAATCAACTGACTTTTCAGTAAAAACATATTCTGCTGCAAATGATTATCCGATTACTACACCCACAGGGCATGTAGTTAATTCACCCAAAAGTAGATGTTGGGTTACGTCAAAAGAATGTTTTAATGAGCTGGTTGCTGATAATCGTATTTGGTTTGGGAAAACAGGTAATAATGTCCCATCATTGAAAAAATTTCTCACAGAAGTTAAAGAAGGAATGATAAGCCTGACAATTTGGTTGCATGAAGAAGTTGGACACAATCAAGACGCAAAAAAGGAAGTTAAACAATTTAATGCTGAAGATGTATTTGATACCCCAAAACCCGAAAAACTCTTACAAGGTATCATTCATCTAGCCTCCAACCCCGGCGATCTTGTCCTAGATTCTTTCGCAGGCAGCGGCACCACCGGTGCAGTTGCCCATAAAATGGGGCAACGTTGGATTATGGTCGAGCTGGGTGAACATTGCCATACCCATATTATCCCGCGTTTGCAAAAGGTGATTGACGGCACAGATCAAGGTGGAATTTCTAAAGCGGTGAACTGGCAGGGCGGTGGTGGGTTTCGTTATTACCGCTTAGCGCCGACTCTAATAGTGAATGATAAATGGGGTAATCCAATTATTAATCCTGAATACAATCCTAAAATGTTAGCGGAAGCACTGGCTAAACTAGAAGGCTTTACTTATCAACCATCTGAGACTTTATGGTGGCAACACGGCTTTTCCAGTGAATGTGATTTTATTTATGTGACGACACAAACGTTATCTGTGGAACAATTGCAAGTATTGTCAGATGAAGTAGGGGATAACCGAACCCTTTTAGTGTGTTGTGCGGCTTGGCGTGGTATCACGATAGTTCAAGCGGCTGAACGCTTTGAGAATCTTTCTTTGAAAAAAATTCCTAAAATGGTGTTGGCTCGTTGCGAATGGGGGCATGATGATTACAGTTTAAATATTGCTAATTTGCCTATGTCTGAAGAGGAATCAGCTTCCTCTGAAATTAATTTTCCAACCCCAATAAAAACCAAAAATAGTAAAAGTGCGGTTGGAAATCAAGGTGTTTTATTTGAAGAGGGATATAATGAGTAAAACAGCAAAAAAACGAGAGATTTCTATTACCCGATCACCAACGGCGGAATATTTGACATTTGTTGCAGCCACGGGAGGGAGTTCCCATTCTGTAGAAATGAGATATGAAAATGAAAATATTTGGCTTACTCAAAAAATGATGGCGACGCTCTATGATGTTTCCATTCCTGCCATCAACCAGCATCTGAAAAGGGTTTTTGATGATGGCGAACTTATTCCTGACTCAGTTATTAAGGAATACTTAATAACTGCCGATGATGGTAAGCAATACCGTACTAAACATTATAATTTGCAGGCTATTATTGCTGTTGGTTTCAAGGTTAATAATGAACGGGCGGTACAGTTTCGTAAATGGGCAGGGCAAATTGTTAAAGATTACACTATCCAAGGCTGGACGATGGATGTGGAACGCCTGAAAAAAGGGCATATGTTTACAGATGAATATTTTGAGCGGCAGCTGGAATATATTCGTGAAATTCGCCTGTCCGAGCGCAAGTTTTATCAGAAAGTAACAGATTTATATGCTACAGCCTTTGATTATGACAAACAGGCACCTACTACGCGTGAGTTTTTTGCTTTGGTACAAAACAAACTGCATTGGGCGGTGCATAGACATACCGCTGCAGAGTTAATTGTTGCTCGAGCTGATGCCGATAAGAAAAATATGGGACTGACTTATTGGGATGCAGCACCGAATGGGAAAATTATCCGTTCTGATGTATCTGTTGCCAAAAATTATTTAAGCGAAACTGAAATGAAATATCTTGAACGGATTGTTTCTCTTTATTTAGATTTTGCTGAGCTCCAGGCAATGCGGAAAATCCCAATGTCTATGCAGGATTGGGCAAAACGTCTGGACGGTTTTCTTGAGTTCAATGGCAATGAAATCCTGACCGGACCGGGAAAAATTTCACATGAACAGGCAAAATTGCATGCCGAAAGTGAATTTGAAAAATACCGCATTGTGCAAGACCGCTTGTTTGAAAGCGATTTTGACCGCCTATTAAAACAAATGGATAAGGAAAACGGATAATGACCACAAGAATTCAAAACCATATCAACAGGTGCTTGTCTTTGCGCGCACCACAGGTAGAGAGAAAAGCTATTTAAATATAACTTGTATATCGTATTTTATGAGAGTAGATATATGTATATATTAAATAGTTTATGCAGTTTTAACTAGTTTGTCATTACTTTATATCTACTTTATAGATATTTGGACCTTATCCTGTTAGTACCTTGGTAAATTACTATTTACTTGCTTGGAATATATCTTTATTAATTTATCTTATGATAAGACAGATATAGGATATTCGTAGTATTTTTATTATGAAAGTAATAAATGGCATTATCAATCTTTTAAAGGAAGCAAGTGGCAAAATATTAATAAAGAAGAGGATAGACAGTTTACTAAAAATGCATATCGTGTCTTATTGACTAGAGCACGCCAAGGAATGGTTATTTGGATTCCAAAAGGTAGTGATACTGATAGTACACGTTTAAGTAAATTTTATGATAATACATATCAGTATTTAATATCTTTAGGTATTGTAGAGCTAGAATAAATATATTGATGAGGAAAGAGGAGGGATGTTGCTCTTTACCGTATCTAATAAAAAGGATAAATGATAAGAGAATATTGTTGGTATTTAGGTTGTGTATAAAGATATAACATAAAAAATGGCGTAAATATTTACTTACGCCATTTAAGCCAAGGTAAATTAAGTTTAATCTAAAAACTCAATAGAGATAATATTATCCTTTTGGTAAAGCATTCCTCTAATACCTCTAAAAATCATACCACCTAAAAGTCTATCGATTGTAATTGGATGTTCAGGCGTTATATTGATGGTTAATGATTGATTTTTTAATAAAAGAAAATCTTTGAGATTATGGTAAGCGTCTTTCGAATCTTCTACTTTTATAAAAACTTGATTGTCTGGATTAAAGTTAGATAAGCAAGCATTAACAATACCATCAATTTTTTCCTGATAATGTTTGTTTTGTGTTTTTTCAATATCTTCTGAAGGAAGAGGGGTTGTGTTATAGCGCTTAAAAAGATTTACAACACGTTCCATACCTGAGTCATCTTTGATGTGTATATTGGCTTTACTTAATGCGACTTTTTCAAGTGCTTTTTCACCGCTCATTGCCATTGAAAAAGCGAACTCTTTGGTAGATGGCTTGCTTTTTTGATTAAGTAGATTAAGTATAGGCTTAGTATTATTTAAATCAAATGATAGATTGAATTGTGCAACATGGGGAACATTGTAGTCAGCATTAATACTTCCTTTATTTTCTATTGCATTAACCTGAAGTCGAAGATGAGAGAGGGTTGGTTTAAAATATGCCGTCTCATGTGCCAAGGTACGGGTAATGGCTATTATCCCTTTACTGTCATCTATACCAATCGCTTCAATATCGATGGCTTTAGCGTCTTCAGTGTTCTCATAGTGATGAATAATGACTTTTTCAATGGTTGTTAGTAGGGACTCTTTCTTAATACTTACTTTATCAAGTGTTACTGTTCCAAAAGGAGATGCCTTAATATGATCATACTGAACAATGGACTGTAAACCTGAATCAGAGAGAAAGGTATTTATTTTTTCTTCTGCTTTATTCGTAGCAATAGAAGAGGTGATAAACCATCCTGCTACTAGAATAATCGTACTAGCAGTAGGAATTAAAAAACTTTTTTTAGATAAGAAATTCATATAGTACCTCATGGATTAATGATGGTTAGCCACTTCATCAATTAATGCTTTGGCTTTAACAGGATCCCAATCTGGAATTCCTTCGGTATAACGTATTAAGGCGGTAGGATTTAGCATATCTTTACAACCTTCTTCTTGGCAAGGGTAAATATGGTCTTTTTCTTTTAATGTTACTAAGGTGATGGGGAGTCCTTTACTATCAAGTGTTGTTTTATCAATTTTTTGATGTCCCTTTAGTAAATACCAACCTTTTGCTAAGTCGCCTTTATCCAGTAAATGCATTTCATAAGGAAATGAAATAATAGCATGACCATCTTTGCTATCTGTAATATGAATAATACTAGAGAACTTTTCATCATAATCCTCTTCATAAAGATTGTCATAGTTTGTGCTAAGAAAAGGTACGGTATAGCGAATATTCTGATAAATCATGGACTGTAATGATTGCTCATCAATTACTTTTGTTTTAAGCGAATGGTATTTTTCTAAACGCTCTTGCTCTTGGTAGGCGAGTTGTTGCTTTTGTCGAAAAGCTTTACGGCGTTGTTGCTCTTCTCGTTGATAAACATAATTATCAGCTGTTTTTAAATTATATTGCCAAGGAGTATCTTTTTTAGAAAATAAGGGTCGCTCTATACGAATAGAATAAAGCCGAGGATTTATATCGTAGAGACTAAAATCAGTAGGTAAATCATCTAAGAAAGTGATTCTGAAATCATAGTTAAGGTTGGGATTAGCCTTAATAAAACGTTGCATTGCCGTATCGACTTGAGGACGAATAAAATCTACTTTTTTAAAATTATCCATTGGTAATGCGGTGAGGATTAAAAAATGATCCTGTATATTAAAAAAAGGAAAATTAGTGTATGTTTTTAATTCAGTAGGAATAAAATAATGGCTTTTGTCTTGTGTATTAGATCCATAAGTGAAGAAATAAAGGTTGTTATCTGTATTGATAAAATTGAGATTATCTAACTGTATATCTCGAATTTCACTACTAAAGGGTAAACCATGTTGGAACCATAGTTTAGCTTTATCACTTAGAGCAACACCATCTGTACGGATAAGTGAAATTGTTCCTGCACCATGTAAATACCCTTGACTATCGCAAATAGCCCCTGTGGTTTCAACGGTAGTGGATTTCCAATCTTGTTCAATTGTTTTTTTTGTATTAGGCATTAACACAATACACCCATTTTGATCTTTAAGTGCTGTAAAGAGTGTTTTATAGTGTTGTTTTTGCTCTGGGGTGGGAGGAGTCCATGAACCAACAGAGAAAGCTGCTGTATGAATAAGATTAGTCTCTTGCTTAATAGGGTCAGTGTGTTGATTTGGACTCGTATTCTCTTTTGTATTTATCGCTGTTGTGGTCTCATTAGTGGTTATAGTAGTAGGTGTTTGATGGGGTATTTCAGCTGAGGAGGTTTCTTTATTTGGTGTATGATCAACGATTTCAGCTGATATGGTAGTCGATAAAGTATTTTCTACCGTAGTAGTATTACCTATGCTATCTATATTAGTATCTTCTGTAGCTATATTAGTATCTTCTGCAGCTATTGGTGTATTGGTTGTTGTTGGTGTTGTAGCTGTTGAATATTGCCAACCATTGGCTTTTGTTGTTGTGCCTTTTGCAATAAGACTGCCTTGGTGATTAAGATGTTTCCAGTGAATCGTTTCTACAGTAGGGCATTTGAGTGCGGTAAATAATTTATCCAATTTGGAAAATAGGGTAGGAACACTATCAGGCTTTGTTGTATTTCCCTCTAAAAATTGTAAATGAACCGAAGACTGGCACCAAGAGTCTTTTGTTGCATTTTCTGCCACAATTTTAATGTCTTCTTTTTTGGAGTAACCCACTTGATAGCTTGTTTCTTGTGCAAGAGTGGTTGAACCGTAAATGCTTAGTAGTATTACTATCATCTTTTTCAGCATGATAACACCTAATAAATAAAGTAAAAGAATATGGTAAAAAGGACTATGTTCTATTATTGACATAGTCCTTATTTATACAAAAAATTTTATTAAAGTTCGTCTAAATTAACGCCTTCTTCTTTGGTTTCTTTCGTCAGAATAGCATCAATATCTTCGCCTTCTTCTTTTTTAGTTTTGTTATTGGCTTTGGTATTTGCTTTATGAGTTTTGTTAGGCGCTTTGAGCTCGGCAGCAGATAGTTCTCTGACTAAAGAGCCATGCACATATCCTACAATACGTCCACGACTTTCAACCGCAACCCAATTGTCTTTGGTATAGCCAGCGACCAAGAAACGCTGTCCTGCTGGAAGTCCACCCACAATAGTCGCTGTTTTTCGTGGGCCTGAACGAACATTAGAGGATTTTAATGTTTTATAATAAACCGCTCGACCATTAGGATCTTTGCTGTATAACTGCACTCGCTCTATTTGTGTTCCTTGGTATGTTTCAGCATAATTTCCCTGTTTGTTATAACCAAAGAAATCTTCTAATGTTTTACAACCTACTAAGCCTATACTGAGAATAATGGCACTTAGTAAAAGTTTTTTAGATAGCATAAGTTGTTCTCTCTGATAAATAATGAAATATATTGTTAATAATATACCAGAAATGATAACAAGAAATAAATAAATTAATCATTTTTATAGAAATTATTAGGATATTCATTTTAGATTTAAAGAAAATTTTGTAAATTTTTATGAAGTAATTAAAGAAATATATTCCTTTTTCTATGCTATTGCTTTTATTTTCAATTTAAATGAACATATACTAACTCTCCAATAAAAAAAGAGCAAACTGCAATAGTTTGCCCCCTTTCAATAATTCAGTGTATCTTAACTTTACTTAATAAGATAGAATGAAGAAGATTACCTTACTTTTCATCAAGTATTAAACAAAATACTGTTTAACGGTTTCGACCTCATTTTTAGAGCCAAGAATAACACTAACTCGTTGATGTAATTGACTAGGCTGAATATCTAGGATGCGATTAACTGTATCAACTGAAGCCCCACCTGCTTGCTCAATTAAGAAACTCATTGGATTTGCTTCATACATCAGACGTAATTTACCTGCTTTATTAGGGTCACGTTTATCCCAAGGGTAGAGGAAAATACCGCCACGTTGGAGAATACGATGCACTTCTGCTACCATAGAGGCTACCCAACGCATATTAAAGTCTTTCCCTCGAGGGCCTGTTGTTCCTGCTAAACAATCATGAATATAATTTTGAACAGGAGTATCCCAGTGACGGCTGTTTGACATATTAATTGCAAATTCTTTTGTTTCGGTCGGAATTTGGATATTTTCTTGTGTTAATAGCCAAGTACCTACATCTTTATCCAAGGTAAAGCATACAACCCCATGGCCAATGGTAAGCATAAGAAGGGTTTGAGGACCATAAAGGGCATAGCCTGCTGCTACTTGTTGTGAACCAGCTTGTAAGAAATCGGCTTCGGTTAGTTCTCTATTAAAGCTATCTTCGGGGGCTTTAAGAATAGAAAAAATAGTGCCAATAGAAACATTGACATCAATATTAGAAGAGCCATCAAGTGGATCAAAGAGTAATAGGTATTTGCCTTTGGGGTAGTTATTAGGAATCTTATAAATGGTATCCATCTCTTCTGATGCCATACCTGCAAGATGTCCTGTCCATTCATTGGCTTGTAATAAGATGTCATTTGAAATAACATCCATTTTTTTCTGAGCTTCACCTTGTACATTGTCTGTCCCTTGATTGCCAAGAACGCCACCTAAAGCTCCCTTAGCAACAACATGAGCAATACTTTTGCAAGAGCGAGCAATTCCTTCAATCAAGGCTTTTAAGTCTTCTGATAATAAAAAGCCTTGACGTTGTTGTTCAACCAGATATTGAGATAAAGTTTTATGCATTTTATTCTCCGATGCGATTAAATACTAAGGGCTTTTTCGATAATTTCTGTGGTATTTTTCGATAAAGCGGTCTGTTGAGCGATAGATTGTAATGCTTTTTGCATTTGTGTTTTGTGCGGTTCAGCAAAGCGTTGCCAGTTATCCATTACGCGTGCAAAGCGTGCTGCCACTTCGGGATTAATAGCATCTAAAGCAATGACTTGTTCTGCCCAGAATGTATAGGCTTCACCATTATTCTGATGGAAGGCTTCAGTATTATTCATGCAGAATTGGAAAAGTAAGGCTCTTACTCTATTTGGATTGCGTAAAGTAAAGAGAGGGTTATCCATCAGTGTACGAATAGTTTTAACAGATTGAGCAGAAGTTGCTTGTAAAGCAAACCATTTATCCATCACGAGTGGATTATTTTCAAATCGTTGATAGAAATCTTGGTTAATTGTTTCGGTATCTGCCTTATCTGCATAATGAAGTAAAGCACTGATAGCACCCATTCTATCTGTCATATTTTTAGCCTGTTGATATTGTGTCTTGGCAAGAGCTATACCCTCAGGGTCTTTAATAGAAAGTAGATAGTTTAAACTTAAATTTTTAAGGCTGCGTTTACCAATACTAATCGGATCAGGTTGATAATCTTCTTGTGTATGGTAGTGTTGGTAGGTACTTATCCATATATCTCGGTGTACGGTGGCAAGGGATTGACGGACAAATTGTAGTGCTTTATTTAGCGCAAGTGGCGTAATAGGATGTAGGCGTTCTAATAATACTTTTTCAGAGGGTAAAGCAAGAATCCATGTGCGATAAGCAGCATCTAAAAGAGGATCGCTTAAATTATGTTGCCAAACCTGATGAATGATAGGATTGAGGGCAAGTGATTTCTCTTCCTGAATACATTGTGTTAGACGTAGGATTTCTCGGCTAATAAGTTCTTGAGTGGCTTCCCAGCGAGCAAAAGGATTACTATCATGTGCACATAGTACAGCTAATTCTTCAAAAGAATAATCATAAATAACAGAAACAGGTGCAGAGAAGTCGCGCAAAAGTGAAAGAATAGGACGCTCTTTAATACCTTTGAATACCCATGTTTGAGAAGGCACTTTAAGATCAAGTAAAACCCCGTTTTGTAGAGTAGGTGTAATATCTTCTAATCCCCCAATATTAAGAGGAATCGCTTGTCCTGCTTGGTTAAGCATACCGATATGGAAAGGAATATGGAAAGGTTTTTTCTCCATATCCGCTTGTAATTTTTCGACACCAACCTTATCACAATGTTGTGTGAGAGTAATACTTGCGGTTTGTTGGTGTGCATCATAATCAAGTTGTACATTAACCGTTGGTGTACCTGCTTGTGAATACCAATGGCGGAAAACACTAAAGTCTTTTCCAGAATGACGTGCTTTATAAACGCTTTCCATAGCATTGACAAAATCATCGCACGTTACTGCCTGTCCATCATGACGACGGAAGTATTCTTGCATACCTTGTTGAAAACCTTCTTCACCAAGTAGGGTGTGCTGCATACGGATAACCTCAGCCCCTTTTTCATAAACGGTCATGGTGTAGAAGTTACCAATCTCTTGATAGCTATCAGGTCGAATAGGGTGAGCCATTGGGCCTGCATCTTCTGGAAATTGTGCTGCGCGTAAATGGGTAACATCTTCAATACGCTTAACAGTTCTAGCGCTTAGTGCAGCTTCTGGTGGCAATAGGCGAGCAGCCATATCCGCAGAGAACTCTTGATCGCGGAATACTGTTAGCCCTTCTTTGAGGGATAGTTGAAACCAATCTCTGCAAGTTACTCGATTACCTGTCCAGTTATGGAAATATTCGTGACCAACAACAGATTCAATCCCCATATAGTTTGCATCTGTAGCAGTTTCAGGGTCAGCAAGAACATAAACAGCATTAAAGATATTTAGCCCTTTATTTTCCATTGCCCCCATATTAAAATCATGGGTAACGACAATCATAAAGCGGTCTAAATCAAGTTCAAGATTAAAGCGTTTTTCATCCCATTGTATAGAACGCTCTAGACTATCTAATGCCCAAAGTGTCTGATCACCACTTCCTTTATCACTATAGATTTGAAGTAAAACTTCTCGTCCTGAGCGTGTATGGCTTGTTTTTTCACGAATATCAAAATCACCAGCAACAAGGGCAAAAAGGTAGCAAGGCTTTAAGAATGGGTCATGCCAAACGGCTTGATGACGACCATTATCAAGGTCTTGACTAGAAATGAGATTACCATTAGAGAGTAGATAAGGGTATTGTTTTTTATCCGCTTCAATCGTTACAATGTATTCACTCATTACATCTGGACGATCAGGGAAAAAGGTAATACGTCTAAAACCCTCAGCTTCACATTGTGTGAAAAAACTTTGACCTGAAACATACAGACCCATTAAGGTACTATTAGCACTAGGGTTGCAACTAGATACAATTTTAAGATCAAATTCTGTTTCAGATGGCTTGAATTGAAGTAAATTATCGCTATATTCATAGGATGTCAGTGCTTTTCCATTGATGTAAATAGCTTGTAATTCAATATCCTCCCCATTGAGTACCATTGTTGCATTATGTTCTTTCGTAATAACGTGCATTGTGTTGGTGACAATGGTATGTTGTGGTTCAAGTGCAAAGTGCAGCTGAACACGTTCAATGGTAAAGGGATAAGGACGATAATCTTTACGATAAATTGTATGAGAAGAGACTGACATTGATTAATTCACCCATAAAAAACAGAAAACGGTTATATTATAGCGATTCATTCAGAATTTTATGGGTATAACCATTATTATGGAGCGTCTTATGTCTCTTTTTCGTCAGTTTTTCAAATATATGGGGCTTGTTAGTGTATTAGCATTAACCGCTTGCTCAAGCACTAAAACTTTTTCTACCCAAGTGAATGCCTTTAATAATTGGCCATCAGAAGCACAAGGTAAACTATACGCATTTAGTCAGGATAATAGCCATAATTTAGAAAAAAGAGCATATGAGAATTTAATTGCACAAGAAATGTGGAAAACAGGTTTAATGCAAACCAATAATGTGAAGAAAGCACATTATTTAGTTGATTTCTCTGTTAATGTGCAAGAGAAAGAGCGTATTGTTCAAGAATATTACCGTGAACCTGTTTTTTATCCTAGTTTTGGGTGGTTCTTTGGGGATTATGGTTATTATGGTTGGGGAAATGGTTTTTCGTCAGGTTTTAATGTTGCTTATGTCCCTCGTGTTGATACCTATCCTGTTACCTATCGCCGTTTTGTATTAAGTTTGGGGATTCGTGATAAAAGTGGAAAGCCCGTTTATCAAGCACAGGCTTTAACAGAGTCAGAAAGTGCTATGCTAAGTCAGGTGATGCCGTATTTATTGGCTTCTATTTTTGATGATTTCCCCGGTACGAATACTGGCCCTAAAAAAGTAGTATTTGATATAGAAAAGAGTAAACAAGTCAATCAACCTGTTAAGGTTAATAAATCATCGTAAATCATTAGCATAAATTTTATATGGCTTTCCCTCTTGTGTGATTGTCTAAGAAAGAAAATATATGTTATTGTTGTAAACTTTATTTTAGCTTATATGTTATGACGGTAATTCCCACTATGAGATACGCTTTTAGTGTGGTGTAGTGGGTATCTATGCTGTTTCTATTCATGTGAGTATTTATATAGAAATTTTAACCATATGACAAAACCTCTCAATGCTTTACAGCAAGCCAAGTCTTTATTATTAGACCCTTATTCATTAAATGAGAGTTCTCTCTCTAAAACACTATCTGAGATTTTTACGCATAAAGTGGACTATGCTGATTTATATTTTCAGCATACACGAAGCGAAAGTTGGGGACTAGAGGAGGGGATTGTAAAATCAGGCAGTTTTAATATTTCTCAAGGGGTTGGGGTACGTGCGATAACAGGTGATAAAACAGCTTTTGCTTATTCTGATGATATTTCTGCTAAGGCTTTAATGAATGCGGCTAGTACAGTAAAGGCGATTGCTCGTCAGGGAGCGGGCAAGGCAAAAGTTAGTGATACCTTTGCAGAACCCCATCAGTTATATGCACCTATTAATCCCTTAGGTAGTGTTGATACCAAGGAAAAAGTTGCTTTACTAGAGCGCGTGAATGAGCTTGCTCGTGCTTATGATCCTGCTGTTGTACAGGTAATGGGTGGGTTGAGTGCTGAGTATGATGTGGTGATGGTGGCTGGGTCTGATGGACGGTTGCAGGCAGATGTTCGCCCACTTGTACGTTTATCTATAACTGTCATTGCAGAGCGTAATGGTCGCCGTGAAGTGGGTAGTGCAGGCGGTGGCGGTCGTTTTGGCTTAAACTACTTTACTGAAGCGCTATTACAACAATATGTGCATAAAGCGGTGAATGAGGCGCTCACTAATCTTCAAGCTCAAAAAGCACCTGCAGGTGAAATGACCATTGTCTTAGGATCAGGGTGGCCGGGTATCTTATTACATGAGGCGGTGGGGCATGGATTAGAGGGAGACTTTAATCGTAAAGGCTCAAGTGTTTTCTCTGGTCGTATTGGTGAACGAGTAGCTTCAAAGGGTGTGACAGTTATTGATGATGGTACAATTGCCGATCGCCGAGGTTCTTTAAATGTAGATGATGAAGGTAATCCTACACAGCGTACCGTATTGATTGAAGATGGTATTTTGCGTGGTTATATGCAAGATAGTCTTAATGCTCGTCTAATGAAAATGCCCGTAACAGGGAATGGCCGCCGAGAATCTTATGCTTATCTTCCTATGCCTCGGATGACAAATACCTTTATGCTCAATGGTGATAAAGCACCAGAAGAAATTATTGCTTCTGTTAAAAAGGGTATTTATGCCGCTAATTTTTCAGGTGGGCAGGTAGATATTACGAGTGGTAACTTTGTTTTTTCTGCTTCAGAAGCCTATATGATTGAAAATGGTAAGATTACCTATCCAATTAAGGGGGCTACATTAATTGGTAATGGGCCTGATGCCATGAATAAAGTATCTATGATTGGTAATGACTTAGCACTTGATTCAGGTGTAGGGACGTGTGGGAAAGAAGGACAGGGTGTTCCCGTTGGTGTGGGTATGCCTACTATTCGATTAGATGGATTAACGGTAGGTGGAACACAATAGTTTAAAGATAAATTATTTAGCTATAAGATGTAAAACCCAAAACCTCATCTTTTTTATAGATGAGGTTTTTTTATTGATAAAATAGGGTGTTGAGTGATACCTTGCTATAGTTGAAATATCAACTATTAAAAAATTGAGAATCCGTTATTTGGGTAATGTACTAGAAAATATAAGAAAGATATTACCAGTGAATGTAATACATCCCTTTTGCTAGAATCACGATAGTAATAACATGACAAAGAACACTAATATGTACATATTTTGAGATTTTGCCTGTTAGTTTTCCTTTTTTTTGTAATATAACAACAGTGATAAAATGGCAAAGAACACTAATAGCCAATATAATTTTTAATAATAATAAAGCACCAAATTGGCTACTGATAGGATGACTTAATGCTCCACGATGAAACCATGCCATACCAATGCCAGCACTAAAAAGTATTAGTAATACCCACGGAATGACTTGTCTTGCACGGATACCCACCTCTTTTTCTAATAGACGCATCATTTCCTTAGGAATTCGCTTACGAATATTTTCTAAAAAAATCATTTCAAAGAAAACAGTACCAATAAAAACAAAAGCAACTAATAAATGTAAGATGAGTAAAATAGGGTAGTAAGTCATACAGTACTGTTCAAAAAGATAAGAAATTATTGAAAAATTCTATGATACCCGTTTTATAATCAGTTTACGAGTACAATAGCAAGAGGTTAAGTGAGTTAGCATGGAGAGTATTATTTACTTTATTTAATACGATTGACTAGTACCACTTTCCCTCTATTTTCACACTTACAGTTAAGTTTATAAATGATAAAAGTCAATTACTATCCAATTACGGATAAAGAACCGATAATGACTTTACTAAGACAGCATAGTCTTTTTAAACAGTATCCACCTGAGTTTTATGAGGTATTACTGAATAATTCTTTTTTGGCTAAAGTAGCTGCAGGTAAAGTCATTTTTACAGAAGGGGACGAGGCTTCTCAATATTTTTTAGTGGCGGAGGGTGCGTTAGAAATGTTCCGCTATTCAATGGAAGGAGAAGAGCGGGTTTTTTCTATTTTTGAAAAAGGACAGGTTGTTGCGCATGCGGCGATGTTTATGCCTCATGGAAAATATCCTATGAATGCCCGTGTCAGAGAAGATGTGGTACTTTATTGCTTAGATAGACAATCACTGCATAAGGCTTGTCATCAATATCCAGCTTTAGCGATCCGTCTATTGTCTATGGTAAGTATGAATATGTATGAGCAAATTAATCAGGTGCATTTACTGACATCAAGTTCTGCAACAGAGCGTTTGGCTTATTACTTTATTCAGCTACGAAAAGAGCAGGGTGATAGAATTACAATCCCTGTGACACAAAAGCAGCTTGCGACACAATTAGGTATCAGAGCAGAAACCTTAAATCGTTTACTAAGTGAATGGCAACAAAAACAGTATATTCAAGGTAAACGAAAAGAATGGGAGCTTTTAGATGTGGGGGTTTTATCCTCATTTGCTAATACAGGGGTAAGAAGTTTTTAAGTGAATAAACCGTGGTAAATATACAACAGAGAAGCAGTGTTTTTGATAAAAATACTTGGTAAAGCATCATCATGTGATAGGATAGAAAACATGAAAACGATGATGCAAACTGTATTTTTTTATTTTTCTTGGTTTTTTCGATGCGTAAGTGCGGAGAGAAGGATACAGTGCGACTCGTAAAAATGCATATTGTCCAAAAGCCGCCTAAGGAATATAGGCGGCTTTTTGTTTAAATAGACTTTGACTGAATTGAAATAGATAGGAGATTAATGTGTCATACAATACAGATGATATTCGGATTCAGGAGATTCGAGAGCTTAGCCCTCCAGCACATTTAATGCGAGAGTTCCCTATTACACGGGATATTTCTAATGTTGTTTATCAGACGCGTCATGCCGTTCATGATATTCTACAAGGGAAAGATGATCGTTTAGTTGTTGTGGTTGGACCTTGTTCTATTCATGACACAAAAGCCGCTTTAGAATATGCGGATCGCCTTAAAGTCTTACGTGAAAACTATAAAAATGAATTAGAAGTGATTATGCGTGTGTATTTTGAAAAACCGCGTACAACTGTTGGTTGGAAAGGCTTAATCAATGACCCTGATTTAGACCATAGTTTTAATATTAATAAGGGACTACGAATTGCTCGTGAACTATTATTAAGCATTAATGATAAAGGTGTACCAGCAGGGTGTGAGTTTTTAGATATGATTACACCGCAATACATTGCAGACCTTGTTTCTTGGGGAGCAATTGGGGCACGTACAACTGAAAGTCAGGTACATCGAGAATTAGCTTCGGGCCTTTCTTGTCCCGTAGGGTTTAAAAATGGTACAGATGGTAATATTAAAATTGCCATTGATGCGATTAAAGCATCCTCTGCACCACATAATTTCTTATCTGTAACGAAAGGGGGGCATTCGGCGATTGTACGTACAAAAGGTAATGAAGATTGCCATATTATTTTAAGAGGGGGTAAAGCACCTAACTACCAAGCTGAATTTGTAGAAGCATCAAGTGTAGAACTTGAAAAAGCAGGCTTAGCCCCTAGAATTATGATTGACTCTAGTCATGCAAATAGTTCTAAAAAACCAGAAAATCAGCCTGCTGTCTTAGAAGATATTGCACAACAAATGGAAGCAGGAGATCAGCGTATCTTTGGTGTTATGATTGAGTCACATCTGGTTGCTGGTCGCCAAGATCATGTAGAGGGAGTTCCTTTACAATATGGTCAAAGTATTACAGACGGCTGTATCGGTTGGGAAACAACAGAAGTGGTATTAGCACGTCTTGCGGAAGCGGTTAAGGTTCGCCGCCAAAAGGCTCAATCGGATAAATAGTTATCCTTCATAATTTATAGCTAGGGTAGTTATATTATCAATAAATATGCCTGAGTTATTAAGTGGATAGTAAGTTTATTTTTCATAAATAAGCTACTATCCCTTTTGTTTTGTCGCCTAAAGAAACTATCCATAGATAGGATTATTAGCGTAGAGTCACAAATAATCTTTTTATGAAATAGGTAAAATAATACTCAATAACAAGGCTTAGCGTTAAAATAGCGGGTATGAATACTATTGTTAAAAAACCTCGTGTTGTAATTGGACTCTCTGGTGGTGTTGATTCCTCCGTGAGTGCGTGGCTGTTAAAAGAGCAAGGCTATGATGTTGTCGGTCTTTTTATGAAAAATTGGGAAGATGATGACGATTCTGAGTATTGTTCTTCACGCCAAGATTGGATTGATGCTGCTAGCGTGGCAGATGTATTAGGTATTGATATTGAAGCGGTTAATTTTGCTGCAGAGTATAAAGACCGTGTTTTTGCTGAATTTTTGCGTGAATATTCAGCAGGGCGTACGCCTAACCCAGATGTGCTTTGTAATGCAGAAATCAAGTTTAAAGCTTTTTTAGATCATGCTATGACACTAGGAGCTGACTATATTGCGACAGGGCATTATGCACGTGTGCGTGCTGTTGATATAAATGGTCAAAAAGAATATCAATTACTAAAAGGGATAGACCCTGCAAAAGATCAGAGTTATTTTTTACATCGTTTAAATCAAGCTCAATTAAGTAAAGTGATTTTTCCATTGGGTGAGATTCATAAAACCGAAGTACGCAAGATTGCTGAAAAATTGGGTTTGCCCAATGCACGTAAGAAAGATTCGACAGGGATTTGTTTTATTGGAGAGCGACCATTCCGTGAGTTTTTAAACCGTTATTTATCGACCAAACCGGGGGCTATTCTGACAGATGAAGGTAAGCAGATTGGTGAACACGTAGGCTTAGCTTTTTATACATTAGGTCAGCGTAAAGGTCTAGGTATTGGAGGGGTTAAGGGCTATCAGTCTGATGATGGAACGGCTGATGCATGGTATGTGGCTCGTAAAGATATTCAAAATAATATTCTATATGTAGTGAGTGGACATGATCACCCTTGGTTATTAAAACCTACTTTATCGGCAGAAGATGTAAGCTGGATTGCTGGGTATGCGCCTGAATTGGGTGAGTATGGTGCCAAAACTCGTTACCGACAACAAGATGCTGCTTGTCGCTTAGTATCGGCTGATCAACATACTTTATCGCTCGCTTTTAATGAAGCACAGTGGGCAGTAACGCCGGGTCAATCGGCAGTGCTTTACCAAGGGGATGTTTGCCTTGGTGGTGGAATCATTTATTAAACTTTTATCAATAAACAACTTATGAAAATTGCAAAAGAACTTACCGTACTCAATGCAGTATCTCCCTTAGATGGACGTTATGCCTCTCGCTGTCATGACTTGCGTGCTTATCTTTCAGAAGCAGGTTTTATGGCACATCGTGTAGAAGTTGAGATTGCATGGTTGATGGCTTTATCAGAAGCAGGTTTACCAGAACTACCTAAGTTTGGTGTGAAATCAAAACAGGCGCTTAATAAAATCGTTAGTCAGTTCTCTGAAGAAGATGCAGCGCGTATCAAAGAAATTGAACGAACAACAAACCATGATGTAAAAGCGGTAGAGTATTTTCTAAAAGAAAAAGTAGCAAGTGATAAAACTTTAGCTAAAGCAGCAGAGTTTATTCATTTTGCGTGTACATCAGAAGATATTAATAATACATCTCATGCGTTGATGTTGACGCGCGTTCGTGATGAGGTTGTTGTACCTCGATTAAAAGAGATTTTAAATGTGCTTAGTGCTTATGCAAAGCAATTTGCTCATCAACCTTTGTTGTCTCGCACACATGGTCAGCCAGCAAGCCCTAGCACGATGGGTAAAGAATTTGCCAATGTGGCAGCACGTTTAAAAAATGCGATTAAGGCAATTGAATCAGTAGAGCCTTTAGCTAAATTAAATGGAGCAACAGGTAATTACAATGCGCATTTAAGTGCGTATCCAGAGATTAATTGGCAGGTCTTTAGCAAAAACGTCTTAAAATCTTTAGGTTTAAAACAAAATGAATATACCATCCAGATTGAGCCTCATGATTGGATGGCGGCATTGTTTGATGCGATTGCACGAGCCAACACCATTTTACTTGATTTAAACCGTGATATTTGGGGATATATTGCCTTAGGTTATTTCAAACAAAAACTAAAGGATGGCGAAGTAGGCTCTTCTACGATGCCACATAAAGTAAACCCAATTGATTTTGAAAACTCAGAAGGTAATATTGGCCTAGCAAATGCGGTGTTACGTCATTTATCAGAAAAATTACCTGTATCTCGTTGGCAGCGTGACTTAACAGATTCTACGGTATTACGTAATTTAGGTGTTGCTTTAGGTTATTGTTTAGTTGCATGGGATTCACACCTCAAAGGACTCGGTAAGCTAGAGTTAAATGCTGCGGCAATTGATGCGGATATTGATGCTTGCTGGGAAGTATTGGCAGAGCCTGTACAAACTGTGATGCGCCGTTATGGTTTGCCTCAGCCGTATGAGCAATTAAAAGCATTGACACGCGGTCGTGGAATTACAGAAGAGGCTTTGCGTGAGTTTATCCAAGGCTTAGACCTGCCTAAAGAGGCAAAAGA
This sequence comes from Pelistega ratti, assembly GCF_009833965.1. Taxonomy (NCBI): domain Bacteria; kingdom Pseudomonadati; phylum Pseudomonadota; class Betaproteobacteria; order Burkholderiales; family Alcaligenaceae; genus Pelistega; species Pelistega ratti. The sequence goes on along the minus strand of NZ_CP047165.1, from coordinate 855,133 downwards.
TAGATTGCTAAATATGACCCCTCGTTCTTATATTGGATATGCGGCTAAATTAGCAAAAGCCTTTAAATAATTGCTAGTATTATTAAGGCGATAGTGTCAAGTAAACCCTTATAGCGTGTATTCTATAAGGGTTTTTATTGACTAATAAAATATCCATCAGTGAGATAGGAGAGCGGTAATCTATGACCTATTGAGTAACGCCTAGATATTTCATTGGTTGTAGATAGGATATTGTTGGTAAAATAAGCGATTATTTTTTATAAATTAGCTTTAGTGCTTGAATTTTAAGAATTTCTCTTATATACTTATAAAGTTAAGACACAATATTTGTGTGGTATAAGTAGTGTAATAACTTATACAGAATGATTGCTCTAGGTGCTGTTGGTATCTTGAGCCGAACTTATTCATTATGTTGCAGTAGATGCTGTTCCTAGATAAGTTCATTATTTCGTTACCTTTATCATTAAAGGCAACAGAAGCACTTTGGAAATGATGGGCTTACCAAGCCCATTTTTTTTTATACTTTTTATGGCAGATTTATATACATTAACACAACAAGCTATCGCTGGTTTAAATGTGGAGCTAGTCGATGTAGAGCGTGCTGCTCTTGGATTATTACGCGTTACGATTGATAAAGAAGGTGGCGTGAATATCGAAGATTGTGAGCAAGTCTCTCGTTTGTTATCACGCGTTTTTGAAGTAGAAAATATTGATTACAAACGCCTAGAAGTTGGTTCGCCGGGGGTGGATCGTCCTTTAAAAACACTAGCTGATTTTAAACGCTTTGCAGGGGAAAGGGTTGAAGTTAAATTACACACCCCTATTGATAATCGCAAAGTATTTACGGGGACTTTAGAGATAAAAGATGAGCAGAGCCACTTATTCTGCTTGACGTTTGATGTTAAAAAGAATGAGGTGCAAGTGATTGAATTTGCTTACGAAGATGTAGACAAAGCTAAGCTTGACCCTGTTTTGGATTTTAAAGGTAAGAAAAAATGAGTCGTGATATCATTAATTTTGTTGATGCACTTGCACATGAGAAAAATGTACCAGCAGAAGTGGTGTTTAGCGCTTTAGAGGGGGCTTTAACATCAGCAGTTAAAAAACGCTTTAAAGAAGATGCTGATATTTCAGTAACGATTAATCGTCAGACAGGCGAGTACAAAGGCGTGCAACGTTGGTTAGTCGTACCAGACGAGGCTGGTTTAGCCGAGCCTGAACGTCAAGAGCTTTTATCAGATGCGCAAGAAGTTAATCCTGCTATTAAAGTAGGGGAGTATCTAGAGAAAAAACTTGATTTAGAAGAGTTTGGCCGTATTAGTGCGCAAGTAGCAAAGCAAGCGATTTTACAAAGAATTCGTGAAGCTGAACGTGAACAAGTTTTGAAAGAATTCCTTGAACGCAATGAATCAATTGTATCAGGTACAATTAAACGAATGGATAAAGGCGATGCCATTGTTGAAATTGGTAAGGTAGAGGCTCGTTTACCTCGTTCAGAAATGATTCCTAAAGAAAATTTACGATCAGGTGATCGTGTTCGTGCTTGGGTTAAAGAAGTAAATCAGGCTTTACGTGGGCAACAGGTATTACTTTCTCGTGTAGCACCCGAATTTATTAAAGAATTGTTTGAACATGAAGTACCTGAGATCGAACAAGGTTTATTAGAAATTAAAGCAGCTGCTCGTGATCCCGGTATTCGTGCTAAGATTGCTGTTGTAGCTTATGATAAGCGTATTGACCCTATTGGTACTTGTGTGGGTATGAGAGGCTCACGCGTAAGTGCCGTTCGTAATGAATTAGCAGGTGAGCAAGTCGATATTGTGTTATGGGCTGATGATCCTGCTGAATTTGTGATTGCAGCATTAGCACCTGCACAAGTGGTATCTATTGTTGTCGAAGAAGATAAGAAAACAATGGATGTAGTCGTTGATGAAGAAAACCATGCGAAAGCAATTGGTACTCGTGGTCAAAACGTACGCTTAGCTTCTGCATTAACAGGGTGGCAAATTAATATTATGACACCTGAAGAAAGTAAGAGTCGTAAGGCAGAAGAAAATGCCAAACTCTTAAAACTTTTTGAAGAAAAACTAGATGTGGACGAAGAGATTGCTTCTATCCTGATTGAAGAAGGCTTTAGTGGTTTAGAAGAGGTTGCTTTTGTCCCTGAACATGAGCTTTTAGATATTGATGGATTTGATGCAGAGTTAGTTGCTGAGCTACGTAGTCGTGCAAGAGCGGCTTTATTGACAGAAGAGATTGCTCGTGCTGAAGCGGTTGAGAGTGCACGTGATTTAGTAGATATTGAGGGTTTAGATGCAGATAAAATTGCTAAACTTGTTCAAGCTGATATTAAAACGCGTGATGATCTTGCAGAGTTAGCAAGCGATGAAGTCATGGAAATCCTAGCTGTTTCTGAAGAAGAAGCGGGAAAAATTATTCTTAATGCCCGTGCACACTGGTTTGAATAATAGGATTATTAATTTAAATTTATTTTAGTTGTTAGAAAGAGAACCGAATGCCAAATATCACTGTTTCACAGTTTGCTGAAGAAATTAAACGTTCTACTGATGATTTGCTAGAACAACTGCGTTTAGCAGGATCTACAATTAAATCAGCAGATGATGTCGTGACGGAAGAAGATAAAGCAAAACTTTTGAAATTGCTCAATCATGAGCAAGGGGACAAGGGAAAAAAGAAAATTACCCTAACGCGTAAAAAAGTATCTGAAATTAGTCAAGCGGATGGCTCTAAGGTACAAGTAGAGCGCCGTAAAAAACGTGTTGTTGTTTCGCCGGGTGTTGTGAGTGCTGAACTTAAAGCAATGTCACAAGTAAAAGCAACACCTGAAAAGGTAGAAAACAAGACAGAAACCGTGGCGAAAACAGATAATGTGTCGGTCTCTTCTTCTGCTAAAGTAGAACCTCCTAAAGTAGCGACTGTTGCAACTGCTCCAGTCTCTCCTGTCGTTGATGATAAAGTGGTGAAATCTGAAGGGGTATCACAGGTGGAACAAAAAGAAACCCCATCTTCTGTGGATACACCTAAAGTCGTTCAAGCAGAGGTTTCCCCAAAAGAAACACCAAAAGCTGTTCAAGAGTCAGTTAAAGAAGAGGTTAAACCTAAAGAGGAAACTAAACCTCTTGATGTATCTCATCATACTGCTAATCAAACGGCTGCTAAACCGACAGAGACAAATAAACCAGAAGCAGAAAAAAGTAATAAACCTGTGCCTGTTAAATCAAGTGAAACAGCACCTAAGGCTAATGCACCCAAAGGAGCGGATCATAAAAAGCAAAAACAGGATCATCGTGCCACAAAACCAGAACATAAAGATAATCGTGTTCAGTCAAAAGATGCACAAAAGCCTAAAACAGGTGGTGTTAAATCAGAGCAAAAACCAGCTCAAACAAAACAAGTATCTGCCGTAGATCGTGAGAATGCACGTAAAAAAGCAGAAAGTGAAGCGGCGGCTATTCGTGATTTATTGCGTAAACCTGCAAAACCAGTAAAAGCAGCTGAGCCTGTCGAAGCGGAAGCACCTAAAAAGTCAGGTAAAGGGAAAAAAGATAATAAATCCTCAGCTAAAAAATCGTCAGACAACGATAAAAACTGGAATGATGGTGCAGCACGTAATGCAAAACGTACCAGTGGTAATGACAAACGTGGTAATAATCTCAAGGATACCGAAGACGGTTGGCGTGCAAGTGGTAATCGTAATAAACAGAAGAATAAACAACAACAGCAAGAACAACGTCAGCCACAAGTGGTTGAGTTTATTGCACGTGAAATTCATGTGCCAGAAACTATTTCTGTGGCAGACTTAGCCCATAAAATGTCAGTTAAGGCAACAGAAGTCATTAAGAAATTAATGATGTTAGGTCAAATGGTTACCATTAACCAAGTCCTTGACCAAGATACCGCTATGATTGTGGTAGAGGATTTTGGGCATACAGCAGTTCAAGCAAAATTAGATGACCCAGAAGCATTCTTGGAAAATACTGATGAAGTACGTGAAGTAGAAGCACTTCCTCGTGCGCCAGTTGTTACCGTAATGGGACACGTTGACCATGGTAAAACCTCTTTACTAGACTATATTCGCCGAGCCAAAGTGGCTTCAGGTGAAGCAGGTGGTATTACCCAACATATTGGTGCTTATCGTGTGAAAACAGAAGGTGGTATGGTGACTTTCTTAGACACACCAGGACATGAGGCCTTTACGGCAATGCGTGTGCGTGGTGCTAAGGCAACCGATATTGTTATTCTGGTAGTAGCGGCTGATGATGGTGTTATGCCTCAGACAAAAGAAGCGATTCATCATGCGAAAGCAGCAGGCGTTCCTTTGGTAGTGGCTATCAATAAAATTGATAAGCCTGAAGCTAATCCAGAGCGTGTTAAACAAGAGTTAGTTGCGGAAGAGGTTGTCCCTGAAGAGTATGGTGGTGATGTACCATTTGTTCCTGTATCGGCTAAAACAGGACAAGGGATTGATGATTTATTAGAGAATGTCTTACTTCAAGCTGAAATTCTTGAACTAAAAGCATCAGTAGAAACAAGTGCAAAAGGCATTGTAATTGAAGCACGTCTTGATAAAGGTCGCGGTCCAGTAGCAACGATTTTAGTACAAAGCGGTACGCTAAAACGTGGTGATGCGCTACTAGCGGGTGCTACGTTTGGTCGTGTTCGTGCGATGCAAGATGAGCATGGAAAAACTATTGAATCAGCTGGCCCATCTTACCCTGTAGAAATCCAAGGTCTAACAGAAGTTCCTGCGGCTGGTGATGAAGTACAGGTCTTACTAGATGAACGTAAAGCCCGTGAAATTGCTTTATTCCGTCAAGGTAAATTCCGTGATGTGAAATTAGCAAGACAACAAGCACAAAATCTGGAAAATATCCTTAATGGTACAGCAACAGATGGGGCGAAAACCTTATCACTTATCATTAAAACGGATGTACAAGGTTCACAGGAAGCATTATCGCAATCATTGCTTAAACTTTCTGGAGATGAAGTCCGCGTCCAAGTGGTACATGCGGCAGTAGGGGGTATTTCTGAAAGTGATGTCAATTTGGCAATTGCTTCTCAGGCGGTGATTATTGGCTTTAACGTACGAGCCGATCAAAATGCGAAAAAACTTGCAGAAAATAATGGTATTGATATCCGCTACTACAATATTATTTATGATGCTGTTGATGAAGTGAAGAGTGCTTTATCTGGTATGCTAGCTCCAGAAAAACGAGAAGAAGTTATTGGTATGGTTGAAATTCGTGAAGTATATAGTATTTCTCGTATCGGTAAAGTCGCTGGTTGTATGGTGGTAGAGGGTGTTGTTCGCCGAGATTCTCAAGTACGCCAATTACGTAATAATGTCGTCATTTGGACTGGTGCGTTAGATTCTCTTAAACGCTTCAAAGATGATGTTAAAGAGGTCAAATCTGGTTTTGACTGTGGTATTACTTTACGTGGTCAAAATGATATTGAAATTAATGACCAGTTAGAAGTCTTTGAAATTCGTGAAATTGCACGGACACTATAAACATGAGTCGTCATAAAACTAAAGCGCCAGCAAGTCGTAATCTTAGACTTGCTGAGCAAATTCAAAAAGATTTAGCCCAACTTATTCAACGTGAGTTGGGTACGCGTGCTGGCTTAATTACATTAACAGAAGTGGAATTAAGTCCTGATTATGCTCATGCTAAAGTATATTTTACGGTACTAGGAGCAGAACCAGAAGTAGCAACAGCGGCATTAAATGAAAAAGCAGGTTATCTACACTCTTTGCTTTTTAAACTTTTACATATCCATACTGTACCGACATTACATTTTCATCATGATAATCAATTAGCACGAGGTATTGAAATGACCAAACTAATTGATCGTGCTAATCGTCCAGATGATTTTCCTGAAGAGAATAATGAGGTTGATTTTGAACCGCCTAAGATTAGAGGCTAATACTCAATTTCGTTAAATACTCGTTATATATCTTTAGGAATACATGATGGCAAGAAGAAAAGGTCAAGAGATAGATGGTGTTTTATTATTAGATAAACCAGAGGGTTTATCCAGTAATCATGCCTTACAACGAGCTAGACGCACATTAGATGCTAAAAAAGCAGGTCATACAGGAACATTAGATCCCTTTGCTACAGGATTATTGATTTGCTGTTTTGGTAAAGCGACTAAAATCTGTGGTGCTATGCTTAATGTGGATAAAAGTTATCGAGCGACCTTATCCCTTGGCTCAGAAACTGATTCGGGTGATTTAACGGGTACAGTGGTGCAGAAAGCCCCAGAACAGTTTACAGGGATTACGGAAGAGGCATTAAAGTGTGTTTTACCCCGATTTATAGGTGAAATTGAACAGATTCCTCCTATGTATTCCGCCCTAAAACGAGATGGAAAACCCTTGTATGAGTATGCTCGACAAGGAATAGAATTAGAAAGAGAGGCGCGTAAAGTAAAAATTTATAATATTACGATTACGCATTTCTCCGCACAAGAAATTGTGCTCGAAGTGTTTTGCAGTAAAGGGACTTATATTCGTACCCTTGCTCAGGATATTGGTCGTGCTTTAGGTTGTTTTGCGCATTTAACTGCATTACGCCGAACATCAGTAGGGCCTTTTAAATTAAGCGATGCAATGAGTTTGGAGGATTTTCAACAGACTGAAAACCCTCAGAGTAAGTTGTTATCATTACATGATCTTCCTCTGGATTTATTACCAGAAAAATTACGTCAAAAGGAAATATTATGAGCCGTGCGCTCCGTAACATAGCTATTATTGCTCACGTTGACCATGGTAAAACAACGTTGGTTGACCAATTACTTCGTCAGTCAGGGACGTTCCGTGATAATCAACAAATCGCTGAACGTGTGATGGATTCAAATGATATTGAAAGAGAACGTGGCATTACTATTCTCTCTAAAAACTGTGCGGTTGAATATGAGGGTACGCATATTAATATTGTTGATACACCGGGACACGCCGACTTTGGTGGTGAGGTAGAGCGTGTATTATCAATGGTGGATGGCGTATTATTATTAGTGGATTCTGTTGAAGGCCCTATGCCACAAACACGTTTTGTGACGAAAAAAGCACTCGCTTTGGGCTTAAAACCTATCGTGGTTGTCAATAAAATTGATCGTCCAGGGGCGCGTCCTGATTATGTATTAAATACAACGTTTGATTTATTTGATAAATTGGGAGCAACAGAGGAACAACTTGATTTCCCTGTTGTTTATGCTTCAGGTTTAAATGGTTTTGCAGGATTGACAGAAGATGTTCGTGATGGTGATATGCGACCTTTGTTTGAAACCATCCTTAAACATGTTCCACAACGTAATGATGATGCAGATGCTCCTTTGCAATTGCAAATTATCTCTTTAGATTATAGTAGTTACGTGGGTAAAATTGGGGTTGGTCGTATTAATCGTGGTCGTGTACGTCCTGGACAAGATGTGGTGGTTAAATTTGGCCCTGAGGGTGATCCGATTAAAGGTCGTATTAATCAGGTACTCAAATTTAAAGGTTTAGAGCGTGAATTAGTCGATTCAGCAGAGGCAGGCGATATTGTTTTAATCAATGGTATTGATGAGATTGGTATTGGGTGTACTATCTGTGATCCTAATACACCAGAGGCTCTACCAATGTTAAAGATTGATGAACCTACGCTGACGATGAACTTTATGGTGAATACTTCTCCTTTAGCTGGACGTGAAGGTAAGTTCGTGACGAGTCGTCAAATCCGTGATCGCTTAAATCTTGAATTAAAATCAAACGTTGCCTTGCGTGTTAATGATACTGATGATGATACGGTTTTTGAAGTAAATGGCCGTGGTGAATTACATTTAACCATTCTTTTAGAAAATATGCGCCGTGAAGGATATGAATTAGCGGTATCTCGTCCTCGTGTTGTTTATAAAGAAATTGATGGCGTTCGCTGTGAACCAATGGAATTATTAACAATTGACCTTGAAGATGAACATCAAGGTGGTGTTATGGAAGAGTTGGGTCGCCGTAAAGGTGAGTTACTTGATATGCAATCAGATGGTCGTGGTCGTACTCGCCTAGAATACCGTATTCCTGCGCGTGGATTAATTGGTTTCTCAAGTGATTTTATGTCAATGACACGTGGTACAGGGTTAATGAGTCATATTTTTGATGATTATGCGCCTGTGCGTGAGGGTAGTATCGGTGAACGCCGTAATGGTGTATTAATTAGTCAGGATAATGGTGATGCGGTTGCCTATGCTTTATGGAAGCTCCAAGACCGTGGTCGTATGTTTGTTTCACCGGGCGAACCTTTATATGAGGGCATGATTATTGGTATCCATAGTCGTGATAATGATTTGGTGGTTAATCCTATTAAAGGAAAACAATTGACGAATATCCGTGCATCAGGTACGGATGAAGCTGTTCGTTTAGTGCCACCTATTAAACTAACCTTAGAATATGCGGTTGAGTTTATTGATGATGATGAACTAGTGGAAGTAACACCGAAGAGTATTCGTTTACGTAAGCGTTTCTTAACAGAAAATGAACGTAAAAAAGCAGCGCGAGAGGGTTTAGTTTAATATTCTCTCTTATAAGGCTTATAGCTATTAATAGCATATTGATATAGTCTTTGATTTTTAAAAAGCGAGTATGGAGTCAGTACTCGCTTTTTTATATCTCTTTTATTTAAGAAGAATGATTAGGGTATTTATTATTAATTTGTAGTATAAAAACAACTTTATCGTTATTTATCGTAAAATACTTGATCTATTTTTATAGATTTGGCATAATTTTATTTCTAACGTTGCCTAGTAGCTCAGCGGTAGAGCAGCGGACTGTTAATCCGTTGGTCACTGGTTCGATCCCAGTCTGGGCAGCCAAAGATTTTGTTAAAAATCAACTACTTATTACTTTTAGGTAGTTGATTTTTTTATTGCTAAAGAGAATAATATTAGACAGTGTCTACTATAAATGTAAAAATAGGGTAAGTGGTGGTGCTTACCCTTTCTTTTTGGTATTTGGCAGTGCCAATCCACCTTGATTTAACATAAATTTCTGTCGTTTTAATGCTTTCGTGCCCACCTAAAACTTGAATTTGTTTAAGTGGAACACCTCGTAACCACATATCAGTAGCATCTTTGCCTTTTAAGTCATAAAATCCAAAATGTTTCATGCTTATTTTTTCAAATGCTTTTGTTAGTATGAAATTTTTAAGGCAATATTGTGCTTGTACAGTTATTTATGGTAAAAGTGAATTGAGAATATCTACCATTATAGTGCTAAATATTTATTTTTGATAATGAGGTAGATGAAGTAAAACGGTAGGTGGATTTTTAAGATCGGAGAGTGAAGTTATTTAAATATAACTTTTATGTCGTATAACTTATAGTTATACGTGTGTTGATAAAGTTAATATGTTATTAATGTTAGAACAGTCAGCCGCCTTTGGGTGGCTGTATGTGTAAACTCATTAAATGAAGGGCTAAAGTAGATTAGCCTTAAATATCGTACTATTTTTGTAAGGTTTTTAAAATTGCATCTTAGGTGTTTTAACGTTAAATAAAATTCATATTCTTTTAAGAATAAAGGAAAGCTTTTCGGTTTATATCATTATATCTTAAGTTTAAGAATACCAAAATGAATAGAATATACGATGACTGTTGATGAAAGAAACCATAAACTAGCTAAAAAGAGTAAAATGTAGCGTTATTTATAAAATATGCTTGATAGAAAGGAAAGCATTTATGAGTCCTCAAAAGTTGCACCGTGGTTTTTATTTGTTGCCAAATGCTTTTACAACAGGTAATTTATTTGCAGGTGTTTTTGCTATTATGTTGGCAATGAATGATCGTTTTGAGTCTGCAGCAACCGCCATTTTTGTTGCTATGCTATTAGATGGTATGGACGGTCGTGTTGCTCGCCTTACTAATACGCAATCTGCTTTTGGTGAGCAATATGACTCAATGGCGGATATGGTTTCTTTTGGTGTTGCGCCTGCGTTGGTCATGTATTCTTTTGCACTTGATAATTTGGGACGACTAGGATTGATTGCCACCTTTATCTATGTTGCAGGAGCAGCATTACGGTTAGCACGTTTTAATACGAATATTGCTATTGTAGATAGTCGTTTCTTTCAAGGGTTGCCAAGTCCTTCTGCCGCAGCCTTATTAAGTGGTTTTGTATGGTTAAGTGCAGAAAATCGTATTCCAACGACAGATTCTATGTTATGGATTGCTTTTGTATTAACTGTTTATGCTGGTTTAACCATGATTTCAACAGCACCATTTTTTAGTGGGAAATCATTAATTAAGCGTAAAGAAGGGGATACTGCTAAAAGACCACCCGTATGGTTACTATTAACGCTTATCCTAACTTTTGCTATTGTGGCTTTAGATCCCCCTATTGTTCTTTTCTTGCTCTTTGTTATTTATTCTTTATCGGGTTGGGTTGTCTTTTTTGTACGATGGAAACGAGCAAGAAAATTAGTTGATAATCGACATAAAATTTCTCAAGAGGAATCTGAAGGATAACGTGGATTAAAAGTTATTTTATTGATGATAAGAGCCTAGTTAATGAAAGAACTAGGCTCTTTTTATATGTAATGATAGCATTATTTACTTTAGTATCTTGCTATCATTTTAATATATTATTAAAGTAGAGTGCCTTTATATTTGAATGTAAATCATATCAGCATATAGCGATGGGTAGATAAAAATGGATTAGTAAAATAACCAAAAAACACGTTCATAATCAGGATCTGGTCCTGAATGATAATGGGTAACTTGCTGACCATCTTTGCCTAAGTAGATATACATCACATTGTTCCAATAATTAGCTTCTTTGTAACGATAAGTCCATACTACTTCGTTTTTTTCACCTAGACCAGTACGTCCAATTTCAGCAGGAGGACCAAAGGTACATTGCACATCTTGTGCAGACCAAATCCCTTTATCTAATTGACGAAAATGGGCTAAATTAAGAACAGATTCAACACGATCAATTGTTCCTGTTTGTCGGGATAAATTGGCTGAGTATACGTACTGCCCCCTTGGTTGTTGAGACCAAATAAGGCGAGTGGTATTGGTATCAATGGTACATTCATGAGTTGGTTTTCCCATCTTAGCATATACAACTTCAGCAGGGCTATTACTAGGAATATCCCGATAAGTTGTACAAGCGGATAGAATAACTAGGCTAAAAATAGCTATAGGGCGGAATAAATAAGGCATTTTTTGTACAAAATAAAAGAAAACTTTGTTTTTAGAGAAAAACTCAGCTATAATGAGCAACTGCATTTATTAAGGAATGCTATAGGTAGTTTATCATAAGTTTTTAAAGATTTTTTGATAGACAATTATTTAAATCACGTTAGTATTATTCCATGACTAACGCACGTTATAAAGGAAAAATTATGTCAGTAGCAGACATCAAGAAAGCAGAAATCGTTGGTCAATTTGCACGTACACCTGGCGATACAGGTTCACCAGAGGTGCAAATTGCTTTATTAACTGCTCGTATTAATGAGCTAACTATTCACTTTAAAACACATAGCAAAGACTTCCACTCTCGCCGTGGTTTATTACGTATGGTTAGCCGTCGTCGTAAGTTATTAGACTACTTAAAAGGTCGTAACCCAGATGCTTACCGTGCACTTATCGAAAAACTAGGTTTACGTAAGTAATTTAATCCTTGTGATTTAATCAGGGTTCAAGACCGTACACAGGTTAGTTCACTGTGTGCGGTTTTTTATTGTTAATTTGCCTAAATACATGGCATCATGGTGTATTTGTATAGTGAAGGCAATACTATTAGAAGGAAGAGCATATATGTTCAATAAAGTCAGTAAATCATTCCAGTATGGTGCACATACAGTTGTTTTAGAAACAGGTGAAATTGCACGACAAGCATCGGGAGCTGTTGTTGCTTCTATGGGGGATACTGTTGTGTTGGCAACGGTAGTTGCGGCGAAAGAAGCAAAAGCAGGGCAGGATTTTTTCCCTTTAACGGTGGATTATGTTGAAAAAGCATACGCTGCTGGTCGTATTCCAGGTGGTTTTTTTAAACGTGAAGGTAAACCTACTGAAAAAGAAACATTAACCTCACGTTTGATTGATCGTCCTCTACGTCCATTATTCCCTGAAGGTTTTTATAACGAAGTTCAGGTTATTGTTCATGTATTATCAGTTGATCCAGAGATTGATCCTGATATTGTTTCTATGATTGGTACATCTGCTGCTTTAGCCGTTTCTGGTGTCCCTTTTAATGGTCCTATTGGTGCGGTTCGTGTAGGTTATATTGATGGTCAATATGTATTAAACCCAACCATTTCACAAGTGGCTCAATCACAAATGGATTTAGTGGTTGCAGGGACAGAATCTGCCGTATTAATGGTAGAGTCAGAAGCTCAGCAACTTAGTGAAGAAGTAATGCTAGGTGGCGTGGTATTTGGTCATGAGCAAATGCAAACGGCTATTAATGCGATTCATGAGTTAGTCGAAGCAGCGGGTAAGCCTGAATGGGATTGGCAGCCAGCACCTAAAAATGAAACCTTAATTGCTGCGGTTAAAGCCGTTGCTGAACAGGGTTTAAAAGAAGCCTTCCAAATTCGTCAAAAACAAGAACGCTCTAGCAAACTAAAAGCGGTTGCGGCACAAGCGAAAGAAGTCTTAGCTCAACAAGCGGTAGAACGTGGTGAAGAAACACCTGATGAAGTGGCAATTGATAATATTATCTTTGATTTAGAGTCAGCAATTGTACGTGGTCAAATCCTTAATGGTGAGCCTCGTATTGATGGTCGTGACACACGCACTGTACGTCCGATTTCGATTCGTTTAGGTGTATTACCACGCACGCATGGTAGTGTTTTATTTACGCGTGGTGAAACACAGGCATTAGTGGTAGCGACATTGGGTACTAAATCAGATGAACAAATTATTGATTCTGTATTGGGTGAGTCTCGTGATCATTTTATGCTTCACTATAATATGCCTCCTTTTGCAACAGGTGAGTGTGGTCGCTTTGGTTCACCAAAACGTCGTGAAATTGGTCATGGTCGCCTTGCTAAACGAGCATTAGTGGCAACATTACCTCCTCATGATGATTTCCAATATACCATTCGTCTTGTATCTGAAATTACCGAATCAAATGGTTCTTCTTCTATGGCTTCTGTATGCGGTGGTTCTTTAGCTATGATGGATGCGGGTGTACCAGTGAGCGATCATGTGGCTGGTGTTGCAATGGGTCTGATTAAAGAAGGGAATAAATTTGCTGTTCTAACCGATATTTTAGGTGATGAAGACCACCTTGGTGATATGGACTTTAAAGTAGCAGGTACAGAAAAGGGTATTACTGCATTACAAATGGATATTAAGATCCAAGGGATTACCAAAGAAATTATGCAAGTGGCATTAGCACAAGCACGCGAAGGTCGTTTACATATTCTTGGTAAAATGAAAGCGGCTATTTCAGGTTCTCGTGAGGAGCTTTCTAGCTTTGCACCGCGTATGCTAACCATGAAAATTAACCCAGAAAAAATCCGTGATGTCATTGGTAAAGGTGGTGCAACTATCCGAGCCTTAACAGAAGAAACAGGTTGTCAAATTGATATTACGGATGAAGGTGTTGTCACTATTTCTTCAACTGACTTAGAAAAAGCGAAGGAAGCAGAACGCCGTATTGCTGAATTAACAGCAGTGGTTGAAGTCGGTCAAGTCTATGAAGGTACTGTTCAACGTCTATTAGACTTTGGTGGTATTGTTCAAATCTTACCAGGACGTGATGGTTTACTTCATATTTCAGAAATAGCTAACTATCGCATTAATGATATTAATGATGTATTAAGCGTTGGTCAAAAAGTCAAAGTCAAAGTGATTGAAGCAGATGATCGTGGTCGTTTACGCTTATCAGCAAAAGCATTAGGTGGTTTAGAAGGATTAGAAGGTTCTGCTCCTGTATTACCAGAAGAGCCTACTGCTGAATAGGATACTTGGTATCTAATCAAAGAAACCCTCTAGCGATAGAGGGTTTTTTGTTGAATAATGAATATTCATAAGATTTTTAATGGTTACTTACTAACGTACTCTTGTAAAATCTCGTATCCTAAACCCTATAATAAATAAACTAGCAAAGTAAATAAGCATACTACCTAAGAGAATAATTATCAATGCCATAATACGACTAGCAGAGGGTATCCATGATAAATGCCCTAACCATTGTGCTATTTTTAAACCTAACCAATGATTAATGCTATGAGGGTCAAGCATCTGCCAATCAATAAATTGTTGTGCGTAGTAAAGCCATAATCCTAATAATAATAAAGCAGGGAATAAGCGTATAAAAAAGGGTAACCACGATGTACGAGAAAGATAAGCACCACGGCGGCGTAAACCTATATATAGGCAGAGTGCATTCATACTCGCCCCTAATCCTACGGATAATGCTAACCCAGCGTGAGCAAAGAAAGGCACAAAAATAAGATTAAAGACTTGTGTACTGATAAGTACCATAATGGCAATTTTTACGGGTGTACGAATATCTTGTTTAGCATAAAATCCCGGTGCAAGGATTTTGACTGATAAAATACCAATAAGTCCAATCGCATAGGCAAAAACAGCGGTTTTTGTCATTAGTACATCTTGGTGTGAGAAAGCACCATAATGAAATAAGCTCGCTACTAAGCCCTCACTCAATAACGCTAAACCGAGTACACAGGGTAATCCCAGTAAGAAAACCAAGCGTAATCCCCAATCCAGTAATTGACTGTAGTTTTCAATATCCCCTTTGGTATTAGCGGCTGTTAGGCTTGGTAAAAGCACCGTACCGATAGCAATACCGAGTAGGGCAGTGGGAAACTCCATTAAACGATCAGCAAAAGAAAGCCATGTTACGCTGCCAGACGGTAGCCATGTGGCAATATTGGTATTAATAAGAATAGAAATTTGAGCGACAGATACCCCTAAAATAGCAGGTCCCATTAACTTAATGATACGTTTAACATGAGGGTCAGCCCAAGCCTCTTTTAGATTGTGCCTAAAGCTAGGTAATAAACCAATTTTTGCTAAAGCAATCCATTGTACAATAAGCTGAGCAATTCCTCCGATCATGACACCAACAGCAAGTGCATAAATAGGTTGTGCAAATAGACCTACTAAAAAAAAGCAGGCAAAAATCATGGAAAGA
Source organism: Pelistega ratti (assembly GCF_009833965.1). NCBI lineage: Bacteria > Pseudomonadati > Pseudomonadota > Betaproteobacteria > Burkholderiales > Alcaligenaceae > Pelistega > Pelistega ratti. The sequence goes on along the minus strand of NZ_CP047165.1, from coordinate 839,964 downwards.
TTAAGTAGGACGGGTGTAAATGCTGGGATAGCAAATTTTTTCCATGTATTTAGTACACCAGAAGCAAAAGCTACTAAGGACATACATAAAATATAGGGAAACATCACTCTGGTCATCCAAATGGTTTCCTGAAGTCCTGCATTTTCTTTCATTCCTGTTGCCGTAATCCATACGACAATGGGGGCGCCGATAATACCAAGTAGGGTGACAATGAATAGTGTAAAGAACAGTACCATTGCCACATGATCTAAGAGTGTTTTAACGTGTTCTGGAGTTTGTTTTGCCTTTTGCTCCCCTAATATAGGTACAAAGGCTTGAGAAAATGCTCCTTCAGCAAAGAGGCGACGTAGTAAATTAGGAATACGAAAAGCGACCCAAAACGCATCAGTAAAGGGACTTGCTCCAAAAGTTCGGGCAATTAAAATATCACGGATAAGTCCTGTTATGCGTGATAGTAAAGTAAGTCCACTAATGGTGGCAGCTGAACGTAATAAACTCATTGCTATATTAATAGGGTTATAAAAATCAATGATATATGGACTCATATCAATGATTTGTTAATCGGACTAGGCATCAATATTCATGATAAGAGTAGCTCTAATAGATCTATTCTTTATAATGAATGTTCTGGAGAGGTATTATACTTTTAAATAGGAGGAAAGTACGAGATAAAATATCTGTAATTGGGATATTTTTATAGATAAGTGTCAAGTAATACTAAAGCACTATCTGACCCAGTAGAAACTGAGTCAGATATAAATAACTAATTACTTAATGGCATCTGCAATGCGTTGTGTAATCTCTTCAACCTTGCCGACACCTGATACTTTGACATATTTAGGCGCTTGATCTGGTGATTGACTTGCCCAGCTAGAGTAGTATTCTACAAGAGGGCGAGTTTGTTCTTGGTAAACATCTAGACGTTTACGAACAGTTTCTTCTTTATCATCATCGCGTTGAATAAGAGGTTCACCTGTTACATCGTCTTTATCCTCTACTTTGGGAGGATTATATTTGATATGGTAGCTACGACCACTTTCAGGATGAATACGGCGACCACTCATTCGTTCAATAATCGCTTCACTGGGTACATCAATTTCAACCACATAATCTAGCTGAACGCCTGCTTCTTTAAGGGCATCTGCTTGAGGAATAGTACGAGGAAAGCCATCAAAAAGATAACCATTTGCACAGTCTGGCTGCGTAAGACGATCTTTGACTAATCCAATAATAATATCATCAGATACTAACTTACCTGCGTCCATCACTTTCTTTGCTTCAATACCTAAGGGTGTTTGTGCTTTTACAGCAGCTCGTAGCATATCACCCGTTGATATTTGTGGGATACCATATTTTTGAGTAATAAAACTCGCTTGAGTACCTTTACCTGCACCGGGAGGGCCAAGAAGAATAAGACGCATAAGTGTTCTCCTGAAATAAATTAACCTTTTAATAGCAATCAATCATTATAAAGGCTTTTTGTGTGTATTGGGTAGAGAATGAGGGAATATGTGAGAATCTGCTGTATCAGCAAGATAAGCCCTTAATCGCAATAGATCCTCTTCTGTATCAACACCGGGCAATGGGGCTTGTTGTGTTTTGAGTACAAAAATCTTATAACCATGCTCTAATGCTCTAAGTTGCTCGAGTGATTCATGCTGCTCATAAATACCTGTCGATAATTGTGGATAGTGTTTGAGAAAACCAACTCGATAGGCATATAAACCAATATGATGTAGTGCATGACTAGGATGAGGCAAGAGGGATTTATCCTGATTAAAAGCATCTCTTGCCCATGGAATAGGTGCACGAGAAAAATAAAGTGCTAATCCCTTTTTATCACAGACAACTTTAACAATGTTAGGATTAAATAGTTTATCTGCCTCGGTGATGGGATAGGCACAAGTAGCAATAGATGCTTCAGGATGCTCAATTAGTGAATAAGCTACTTGGTTAATCAACTCAGGATCAATGAGGGGTTCGTCACCTTGTACATTCACAACAATCGTGTCATCAGTTAGATCGAGTGTCTGTACAACTTCGGACAATCGATCTGTGCCAGAAGGGTGTGTTTTAGCCGTTAGCATGGTTTGAAGATGATGAGATTGTGTGACTTGAGCAATATGTTCATCATCGGTAGCGATAATAATACGGTCAGCCTTTGATTGCTTGGCTTGTAATGCAGTACGAACAACGAGTGGTAAGCCACCGACATCTGCAAGCATTTTTCCCGGTAGTCGTGTGGATGCTGCTCTGGCAGGAATAATAGCAATAAATTTATTTGTCATGTGATGCGAGTGAACGAGCTTGCTCTTTAAGTAAGATAGGAATTCCGTCTTTAATTGGGTAAGCGAGTTGAGCTTCTTCGGAAATGAGTTCTTGTTTCTCAGCATCATAACGAAGAGGTTTTTTAGTCACTGGGCATCGTAATTTTTTAATAAATTCTGGATTCATATAAACAACTATCCTGATTTAACAATTTATTCGGTATAAGTAGAGTATAACGGTAAATGCGAAACTTTGTGATAAATTTCATCAAAAAATTCAGGATTAGTAAATTGAGCATCAACATGGACAGCCCACCAATTATCTTGTGCAAAATGACGACATTTAATCGCATCTTTACTGGTCATTAATACTATACCCGTCGTAAAAGGGGCTAAATCTTCTGCTTGAAAGGCATAATGATCATCAAAGTCTCTTGTTGCTTTAAGCGTAATACCCATATTGTTAAGGCTTTGATAAAACCGTTGGGGATGACCAATGCCCGCAATGGCATAAAAGGTTTGATGAGAAAAGTTTCTTAAGAAAGAAGAAACCGAGTAATGTTTTCCTGAAACGATATGCTCAAAGGTTTGAATACTGAGATACATACCAATATGCTGGGTTTTTTCGCTAGAAGAGGAGGTATTGCTCTTAGTGCTATTTGTGTTTGTGAGATAGGCTTGATCCGCTTGTGCTTTCGTATTATAGTTTGTTACCACAAAATCAACCGTTTGTAAGCGTGAGGCACTTTCACGCAAAGGGCCTGCTGGTAATAATTGACCATTACCAGTACCTCGTTGATCCTGAACAATAATTTCAATATCACGGGCTAATGCATAATGTTGTAGCCCATCATCACTAATAATTACGTTTGTTGTAGGATAATCAAGTAGTAATTGTTCTACTGCTTTTGAACGTATAGGATGTACGGCAATAGGTGCATATTGGGCAAGTAAACTAGGTTCATCGCCAATTTCATGGGGGTATGCATTTTGTTGAAAGGCACTTTTGGCATATTTACCAATCTTTACGCCATATCCTCGGCTGATAATACCGGGGGAATATCCCCTTTGCTGTAGGGCTTTGACCAGTGCAATGGTTAAGGGTGTTTTACCTGTTCCTCCAACAAAGATATTACCCACAACAATAACAGGCACGGGGGCATGAAAAGCTAGATTTGGTTTTGTTAGGTAATGTTGCCGTTTTTTTTGTGTATAACAATAGCTTATACCGCTCAATGGTGATAGCAGAAAGCTAAATAGCCCTTTTTTTAACCATTGTGCCTGAATAGAGTGATGAAGAGTTGTTTTGATTGTTTTAAATAAACGCATTATTTAAGAGAAAGGGAAAAGAATAGGTATAGTTTAAAATAATTTGTTCGCAAATGCGAACTAAATAAATTGTTTTTGTTTTTTAGGTAGGTAAGCGTGTATATTCTGCTATTTGTAAGCAGGATTGAGTAGAATAGTGGCATGAATAGTTATTGTAAAATACATGACTTATTCATCATATTTTGGATAACTTTAGCGAAATAAGTTATCCCCATTTTCTTTGGATAACTCTGTGCAAAAGTTTGCTTAGCATAGGATTTACATAAGCTAGCTTACTACTGCTTAAAAAGGGTGCAATTTTATTATTATTGAAATAATGCTTTAAAATCAATTGGTTATAAAATACTTTTAATGAAAAAGTTTATTAATCTTCGCTAATCTATAGCAAATTGACGTATCTTATTGATTTTTTCTTGTTGTGGAAAATTTATTTGTTTTGTGACGAAAAAGATGAATGTAAATGATTTTTATGGTATAGATAAACCCTCGCCCCTAGGACAAGAAAAACCTGTTGTCAGTGTCTCTCAATTAAATCGATATGTAACAAGAGTTTTATCAGAGCAGATTGATGTATTATGGATTAAAGGGGAGATTTCTAACTTTATACAATCTGCTGCGGGGCATTGGTATTTTACGCTTAAAGATGATCATGCTCAGGTAAGAGCGGTTATGTTTCGGGGAAAGGCTGTATCGGTTGATTTTCGTCCTCAAAATGGTATGGAGGTTGAGGTTTTTGCCCAAGTAACATTGTATGAACCAAGGGGGGATTACCAGTTGCAGGTTTGGCAATTACGTCAATCTGGTCTGGGCAATTTACATGAAACTTTTTTACGGCTTAAAGATAAATTAGAAAAAGAAGGGCTTTTTGATGCGAGACGTAAGAAACCCTTACCATCATTTATCCGTACGGTAGGTATTATTACGTCATTAGGCGCGGCTGCTTTACAAGATGTGTTAACCGCTATTCGCCGTAGAGCTCCTTATATGCGTATTATTATTTATCCTAGTCTTGTACAAGGTAAAGAAGCGCCACAATCTCTGATAAATGCTTTATCTCAAGTAAAAGAGCGACAAGAAATTGATGTTTTATTGATGGTCAGAGGAGGGGGAAGTATAGAGGACTTATGGGCGTTTAATGATGAACAACTAGCACGAGAGATTGATCAGTTTCCATTACCTGTTGTCAGTGGTGTTGGTCATGAAACTGATTTTACGATTACTGATTTTGTGGCAGATGTGAGAGCCCCTACCCCAACAGCGGCGGCTGAATTGGTGTCAGTCACAACAGAGGCTTGGCAAAATACAATATCACACTATTTACAGCGATTATATCGGGCGTTTACGCATCAAGAACAAACGTATATTATGCGTTTAGATCGAGCGAGTCATCGGCTGATTTCCCCTCAGCAACGTTTACAGCAATGGTTTGAAAAAACCCAATTTTTACATCAACGCTTAGAGAAAAATATCCATCAGCAGCTAAAAGATAATGCCTTGCTATTAAACCAAGAAGTACGTGCTTTGCAACAAAATCGTCCTGATATAACGGTATTACGGCATCAAGTAGAGAGTTTAGAGAAACGATTATACCGTTCATTACCACAGCAGATTATTCCTAAACAAGAGAAAATTAAGCAATATACATATCAATTAATACGTCTTATGCCTAGACTATGGCAATATAAACAATCTCAGTTAGAGGCTAAAAAAGCATCACTTTATGCGTATAACCCAAGAGCCATTCTTCAACGGGGTTATTCGATTACATATGATGAGCAGATGAAAGTGGTACGCCAAGCCAAACAGCTACAAAAAGGGCAAACTCTACAGATAGAATTGGGGCAAGGTAGGGTGAATGTATGCGTTTTAGATGCAGATAATTGACTTCTAAGATAAAATATACAGACTGATAAGTTATTATTATCAGGAAAAATGCTCATATAAAGCCTATAAACATTATTGTTATCGATAGGTTTTGCTATTTAACACTTATTTTAGGAAAAGAAAATGGTACATACATTACCCGAATTGCCTTATGCTTTAGATGCATTAGCACCTCATATTTCAAAAGAAACATTAGAATACCACTATGGTAAACATCATCAAACTTATGTGACTAATTTGAATAATCTTATTCCTGGCACAGAGTTTGAGAATCTTTCTTTAGAAGAAATCGTTAAAAAATCAACTGGTGGTATTTTTAATAATGCTGCGCAAATTTGGAATCATACATTTTACTGGAATGGTTTATCACCTAATGGTGGTGGAAAACCTGAAGGTGAACTTGCAAAAGCAATTGATGCTAAATTTGGTAGTTTTGAGGCATTTGTTGATGCGTTTAACAAATCAGCAGCAGCTAACTTTGGTTCTGGTTGGACATGGTTAGTGAAAAAAGTAGATGGTACAGTAGATATTGTGAATACAAGCAATGCTGCTACACCTTTAACCACAGAAGATAAGCCATTATTAACCTGTGATGTTTGGGAACACGCTTATTATATTGATTACCGCAATTCTCGTCCTAACTATTTAGGTGGTTTCTGGAAAGTGGTTAATTGGAAATTTGCAGAACAAAATTTTGCGGCATAAGTTTGTTATCACTTATATAAGTAAAAAAAGCAGGTAATTTACCTGCTTTTTTTGAGAGTTTTAATATAGAAAACAGTTATATTGTCGTTAATAATCAAAGTAAGATACCGTATATCTATATTATCAATTCATTATTTAAAATGTAGTGTTTCTCTATTTGAATAGAAACTAATGAGAAGTAAACTATCTCACTAATGGTCTAAATAGCTTATTGATATTTGAAAATACAAAAAAATTGACCGCACTTTTCCTTATATTTAGAATATAGCCAATTTCTATTTTTGACTTATTAACTATGCCACACAATACTTCGCCTTTATTTTCAATCATCGTCCCTGTTTATAATGTAGAAGCCTTTGTTCATAAAGCACTCTCTTCAGTATTGCAACAAAATTTCGAACACTATGAATTAATTGTGATTAATGACGGTTCAACGGATCAATCCGGTGATATTTGTTATTCACTGGCTCAACAATTTCCACAAATAACCTTTATTCAAACAGCGAATAATGGCGTTTCTACCGCAAGAAATATCGGTCTAAAAGTGGCTAAAGGTCGGTATATTATGTTTTTAGACGGAGATGATTTTTGGGAAGGGAAAAGTATTCTTAGCGATATTACCAATATTATTAAAGAAAAAAATGAGCCGGATATTATTTTTCATTCCTTTAAAGTCATCCATTTACATGATCCTTCTAAACCACAGGATATTATTCATATTGATAAGTCGGATTTATCGGGAAGTTATTACGATGATTTTTCTCTACTCATATCTCGTTCTATATACCGTTCAAGTGCATGTATGAAGGTTGTAAAGCGAGAAATCATTATCCAAAATAATATTTTCTTTCCAATCGAAAAACGTTATGAAGATAGTGAATGGAGTTTCAAATTAGCTAAGCATATTCATCAATATGCTATTTATGACAGTTTTTTCTATTCATATCATGTCGGGAGAATAGGTAGTACAACAGCATCACTTCCGGCAAAAAATGTTAAAGATTTTTTATCTATTATCCTATTTGAATTGGAACAATTAGCTGATATTAAACAATCTCACCCCGATTTATTTGAAGGATTATTTGCCTATATTCAACGAGAGCTTTATTTTGCTACTCAATTTTTTATGTCGTTGCCTGAGGAGGATAAACAAAATCTTGTTGGCGATTTAATAAAATGCTGTCGGTTACGCGATAGTTATACATAAAAGATAGGAATAACAATATAGCAGTCTAAAAACTTAACAAAAATTAACCGCACTTATTAATGCCGTATTAAACAAGGTGGGTAAATTACCCACCTTATGTTTATTATTTAGTTTCTAAATTTTGCTACCAATAAATAACGAGAAAAATCCCACTAAATTCCATGCACTTCATAATTGGCTAAAAAGGCAACGGCTTTAGGGTCATCATGTCTGAAAATATGGGATTGACCGAGATCTAAGGTGCGAATGTGTTTTTTATCTTCCTCATTCAAACTGAAATCAAAGATATTTAAATTTTCTACCATACGTTCTGCACGACTTGATTTTGCCAAGACGATAATATTTTGTTCAATCAGCCAACGTTCAATCACTTGAGCGGTGGTTTTATGGTATTTATCGGCAATGCCTTTTAATACGGGATGATTGAAAATATCGTCCATTCCTTCTGCAAAAGGCGCCCATGCCTGCACGGTAATTCCCATTTCTTGTAATTGTGCGATTTGTTCGGGACGTTGATGGAACGGATTGACTTCAATTTGATTGACTTGAGGCATCACTTTGCTATAAAGACCAAGACTTGCCACTTCTGAGGGAGTGAAATTACTCACCCCAATAGCGTGAATTTTTCCTTCTGTTTTGAGTGCGATTAAATCACGCCATGCCGAAAAAGTGTCGTTAAATGGCTGATGTAACAACACCAAATCAATATAATCCGTACCAAGTTTGGCAAGAGAACGTTCAATTGATGCACGGGCATCCAGATAATTTGTGAGCCAGACTTTGGTGGTAATAAAAAGTTCCTTACGATCGACACCTGATTTTGCAATGGCTTGTCCGACTTCTTTTTCATTCAGATAGGCTTGAGCTGTATCAATATGGCGATAACCTGCTTTAATTGCGTCTAATACCGCTTGTTCCGTGTGTTCAGGGGCAATTTGGAATACACCAAAACCAAGCATAGGGATTTGTTGATTATCGGAAAGTTGAATATATTGCATGATTGTACTCCTTGTTGAGTGGGTTGTTTAAGCATTTAATACATGACTATCGCTAATCATAAAATTGGCAATACGGCGTTTGATTAGCCATGTGCCGTTTACTTTTGTGTAAGTATCGTTGTAGTGAACATAATGGTTATGAATAATATCTTTACCGTCTTTTTCTTCCACCAATGCTACTTGGCAATAGGTGATGGCTTCGGCTTGGATGTCATCTAAATGTGTGACGGTTAATTGTCCGTTAAGGTGATAGACTGTTTTGAAATTGGCTAAAAAATTAGTAAATACTTCTACAATTTCGGCACGATTTTTCATATCGGCAAACACTTCTCCACCAATATAAGTGGTGACATGGGCATCTTCAGTAAATAATGGATCTTGTGCCGCTACATTTTTCTCATCCGAAAGGTTTGAGAAAGTATCCACCAATTCTTTAATTGCTTGTTTTTCAATTAAGGTTTTGATAGTGTTCATTTAGTTTTCCTTTATTCCTCGGTATATTATTATTTTATACCGCATTTTAATGAAGATAAATTGGGGTTAAATTGATAGTGTCGTGAATTTATTTCATTAATTACTTATACTTTCGCTATTCCAAAACTCTCACGATCCGCAAATTAACCTTGAAATTGTGGTGGAAAATCGCTGGGTGGATATTGTAAAAGAGGGCTTTGATTTTGGTGTACGATTGGGACGAGATGTGGCAATTGAAATGATTGCCGTACAAATTTCTGAACCACTCAAAATGGCATTAGTAGCAAGCCCTACTTATATTGCTGAAAAAGGTGTGCCAAAAACAATCGAAGAATTAACTCATCATCGTTTGATTGGTATGTGGATTTCAGCCCAACACGGTTCGGAGTTGCCTTGGGAATTTAAGGTGAAAAAAGAAACGGTAAAATTTATCCCTAGACCACAATTTTCTATTAATAATCATCTTCGTACACAAGCGGTACTGGATGGCTTAGGTATTGCTTGGTTGCCGCAAATGGGTGATGTGCAAAATTATTTAGATCGTGGCGAATTGGTGGAATTATTACCGAAAAATGCCATGGTTTACGATCCGTTTTATCTCTACTATCCAAGCCGACAAGGGCATTCAAATGCCTTTCAACTCGTAGTTAATACATTAAAGAGCATTTAAGTGATAAAAAAGCAGGCTTATTAAACCTGCTTTTCTATATATGATTAACGACTTAAATATGCGTTAATTGACGAGTAATCAAGTACTTAACGGGGGGGAGGTTATTACTGATACGCATAACTGCAGAACGTAGTAGTTTAGCGGGTGCATTTTCAGTGGTAAAGAGCTTAACCACAAAGTTAGTACCATGATAGAGTGCTCTGGTACTTAACATATGTTTACGCTCATATTTGGCTAATAAACTAGGTGCCGCAATATCTTGTCCTGCTAATGCTGCTTCTGTGATAAGACCACCTAATATCATTGCACTTTGTAAACCAAGGTTATAGCCTTGGGCAGTAACAGGGTGCATACCAACAGCAGCATCACCAATAACGGCGCATGATACCCCATAGAACGTTTTAGCATGTACTCCGACAAGAGGGTAACTGACTAATGTTTCTTCCATGTGCATATCACCAAGTTTATGTCCTAACTGGTTCATAATACTTTGTGCTAATTGTTCAGGGGTTAAATCGGTAATCTCATGAGAACGATGAGTATCAATCGTTACTACACAACTACTGAGATGTTCTTCTAGGGGGAGAATAGCCAAAGTACGACCATAATGGAAACACTCAAAAGCAGTATGTTCATTCGATTTAGTATGACGCATACGGAAAACGTGTACGGTACGACCAAAGTCATTCCAATCAGCACCAATACCCATTTTACGGCGAGTATTTGAGAATCGGCTATCTGCAGCTACAACAAGGCGAGCAGATATTTGCTCGCCATTATCTAGTGTAACGGTTGCACCTTGTTCATTTAAAGCAACGTCTTTTACACCTAAACCATAACGGATTTGTACATTATTTTGCTCTTTAACTGCTTGATAGCTAGCTTGTCGAATGCAGTGATTAGGAATTAAAAATCCTAAACCTTCACCAGGGATACGAGGATTTTTTTCTTCAAAATGGAGTTGATAATCTGACGTACCGTTAAAAACTTTAGCATCACGTAGAAGATATATTTCATCTTTTGGAAGATGTTGCCATATATTAAGTTGTTGCATACTTTGGCGAGAAGAGTGCGTAATAGCAATTTCTCGTCCATCAAAAGCAGGGTTTTTAATATTTTCTTCTTCTTGTTTTTCAAGTAAAAGTACCTTTAAAGGGCTTTGAGCCAGTGTACGGCAAAAAGCTAAACCAGCAGGACCCGCCCCTACTACAATAATATCGGCATCAAAAGACATCATTATCCTCCTAATGATAGAAACACAGTAAAATAGCCTTTATTTTACCAAAAACTTTAATATATTTATGCTAATTGATACACATTGCCACTTAGATGCGCCAGAATTTGATACGGATAGAATGGCTGTTATTGAAAAAAGTTTGAATAATGGGGTAACAGGTATTGTCATTCCAGCGGTAATGAAAAAGAATTTAGGTATTGTTAAAGCATTGGCAGCACAGTTTAAGGGTGGGTATTATGCCTTAGGCATTCACCCTATGTATGTGCGTTATGCCAAAGATGAAGATTTGGCGGATGTTGAATTAGCCATTCAATCAGCATTAGATAATGAAGATATACGTTTAGTCGCTATAGGGGAAATAGGCTTAGATTTCTTTGTACCAGAGATTAGTACAGGAATAGAAAGAGAAAGGCAACTCTTTTTTTACAAAGAGCAACTTAAAATGGCTAAAAAATATCAGCTACCTGTTTTGCTTCATGTAAGACGTTCTCAAGATATGGTGCTTAAATATTTGCGTCAATTGAATATACGAGGGGGGATTGCACATGCTTTTAATGGTAGTGAGCAACAAGCTAAGGCATTTATAGAGCAGGGTTTCTGTTTAGGGTTTGGGGGAACGATGACTTTTACGCGTTCTTTACAAATTCGCCGTTTGGTAACACAAATAGATATGCAGTCTATTGTATTAGAAACGGATGCCCCTGATATTCCACCTGCTTGGTTATCAGGAGATAATCGCCGAAATAGTCCAGAAAATTTACCTCGTATTGCACAAGTATTAGCTGATTTAAGAGGAATGTCGCTAGACGATATTCAAAAAATCACCACACAAAATGCACTCCGTATCATGCCTAGAATGCAGTTATCTTATGTACAATAAATATTAGGGTAATCCCTCTAGGATAAATGTAAACAGTAGTTATTGGTATTTAAGATCGAGTGATAAATAATACACTATCTTTTTATATATTGATGGTTTATGTTATTACGCTTTTGTATTGGTATGGTAAGTGGTGTTGGATTGACACAGTATTTAAGTGTGTTGCCTCCACTAACAGTTACTTATTACTTACTCATTTCTATATTTGTATTGAGTATTGGGTGCTTGGGTATTTATGGGTATAAAAAGCCTTATACCGCTTCTTTAAGTAACAAAATAATGGTTTTTTATCAAACCTATCAACAAGGGATAAAGTCTATCTTATTTTACTTATTGGGCTTTATACTTGCTTTTAGCTATTGTTTATGGTTAGCTCATCAACGTTTAGATAATGTATTAGCAGAGGAACATATTGGTAAAGTAAGTCGTTTGCTTGTGCGAGTAACGGATATTGCTTTATATGATACAGATAGTGTACGGTTTGATGTGGAGGTACTTGATGCACCATTTTTAAAGGGTATTCCTGACACGATACGGGTGCAATGGCTATTGAGTAAACAATTTAATCTTTATCAAAAAAAAACTGCCGATCATATACCGTTGATCCGTCCCGGACAAGTATGGGAGATGTCATTAAAACTTAAAGTTCCTAATACCTTACTAAATCCGGGTGGTTTTGATAATGAACAATTTCTTTTTCGTGAAAATATTCGTGCTTTAGGTACGGTAAAAGGGACACCTACTTTACTTAAAACAGCAGACCATACTTTATCCACATGGATTCAAAGTTGGCGGCATGATGTACGTGCAAATATGCAACCCTTTTTAGAGGGAAAGCGTTATGGAGCGGTTATTTTGGCATTAGTGATGGGGGATCAACAAGGGATTACACAAGAGGACTGGAAGTTATTTAATCAAACAGGTATGATACATTTAGTGTCAATCAGTGGTTCTCATATTACGATGCTATCTGGTTTGGCAGCGTTAATAACACTATTTTTATTAAAAAGAATAAGATACAAATATAAACGACTAAGTGAATTTATAAATATTTGGTTAATAGCAGGTGGTATTGCTGTATTAACGGCTTTACTCTATTGTTTATTAGCTGGGTGGGGAGTACCTGCGCAACGGACTTTTTTGATGTTATTGATGGTTTATCTGATGCAATTATTTAAATATAAACTATCATTACCTTCCTTATTTTTAGTTGTAGCAGTGTTTGTTCTATTACTTGATCCTTGGGCGATATTAACGACTGGTTTTTATTTATCTTTTGGGGCGGTTGCTGTATTGCATCAATTATTAGCACGCTTTCAATTGGCTAAAATTCATCAACAACAAGCCACATCTACGTATTCACCCTATATGGTTTTATTAAAAGAGTGGGTGGTGTTGCAAGGAGCGATGACTATTGCTTTAGCCCCTTTCTTAATGGTCTTTTTTCATCAGATTTCATTGATTGCTCCATTAGTTAATGCCTATGCGATTTTTACGGTAGGGATGATTATTACACCAATGGCATTATGTTTGGGCATCTTGAGTGTTATAAACCCATGGGATACGTTAAATCAGTGGATAGCGGATAGTTGTCATTATTTACTCGAAAAAGTGATGCAATTAAGTCAATGGTTAAGTGAACTATCATGGGCAATGATTGATTTTGCCGACCAACCGATATGGGTACTTGCTTTATGTGTTGTTGGTATTTTGCTAGGGTTATTACCCCAAGGTATTCCTTTTAAAGGATTAGCTATTTTTTTATTGCTTCCTGCTTTTTATTTTCAAGATAAAACAATTGCAGAGGGTGAATGGCAGATGTGGGCTTTTGATATTGGTCAGGGAGGGGCTATTTTGGTTAAAACACGTCATCACTATATGTTATTTGATACAGGAATCAGAAGTTCAGTGAATAATAATTCAGGTGAAAGAGTATTACTACCAGCCTTTAGAGCTTTAGGTATCAAGCAGTTAGATGCTTTGGTGGTTTCTCATGCCGATCTTGATCATAGTGGGGGGATGTCTTCGCTGGTAGAACAATTTTTTATCCATAACGTCTATGCTTCTTTTAAAGTGGATGCCTTTATCGACTATGAGGCTAGACTTTTGGATAGAGAGATTAGTAGTGTAAATCCTGATTTATCTTATCAAGTTTGTGCTAAAGGGGTAAGTTTTTCTTTTGATGGGGTCGTTTTTCGATTTTTAAATAAACCCATTACTACTTTACCGATAAAATCGAAAAATGAGCAGAGCTGTGTACTGTCTATTGAAGGAAAGTATCATAGAGTGCTATTAACTGGTGATATTGGTAAGGCACAAGAAAAAGAGATACAGTGGCACCCCTATGATATTGTACAAGTTCCTCATCATGGTTCTCACTCTTCTTCAAGTCAGATATTTATTGAACAGGTATCACCACAGATTGCCTTTGCACAAACAGGGTTTAATAATCAATTTAAGCACCCTCACCAAGTAGTTAAAGAAGCATGGCAAAAGCAGGGAAGTCTATTTTTGAATACAGCAGAAACAGGGGCACTTTATTTTCGCTCTATGGTACTAGGACTGCAGCATGAACAATGGCGAGAGAAACATAGGCGATATTGGCATAGATAGCACTTATTAATGGTTTTTATTGGTAATAACTGCTACTAAGAATGGGGAAATTATTGTATTTTACCTAAAAAGGAAGGGTGTCTATTCTATATTGAAAATGGCTTATTTGAGATGGCTAAACTGACTATTTTTGTCCTTCTTAACTAAATCTGGTATTTTAGGCAATTATAAAAAATCCCTATGATTTAATAAGTGTTAATTATCGTTAAAATAGCGTTTTATGGATATATAGACGATTAAAATAATTAAATATTGTATGATAAGTAATTAGTAGTAATTCATATAAGCCAAATCAATCGTATTATGTTTAAGGTTTAAATAAATGACCCGTTATTCTTCTATTGATCTACACTGCCATTCTACGGTATCTGATGGTATTTATACCCCTTCTGCCTTAGCCTCATTGGCGTACCAGAATGGGGTAAAAGTATGGAGTTTAACCGATCATGATGAAGTAGGGGGGCAGCAAGAGGCTCAACAAGCGGCAAGTGATTTGGGAATACGCTATATTACAGGGATTGAAATTTCAGTAACATGGCTAGGAAAAACCTTACATATGGTCGGGCTAAACTATGATATTCACCATACCGCTTTACTAGAGGGGTTACAGCGTCTTAGAGAAGATAGAGTAGCACGGGCACATAAGATGGCATCTTTATTAACATCATTTGGTCTTGAGGGAGCTTTTGAAGGGGCATTAGCCTTGGCAGGAAATCCTGATTTATTAAGTCGGACACATTTTGCACGCTATATGGTTAATCAGGGATTTTGTCATCATCTTCAAGAAGCATTTGATATCTACCTAGGTGATGGCAAAAAGGCCTATGTAGCAGGTGCTTGGGCAACCTTAGAGCAAGCGATCAATTGGGTTATAGGGGCTGGAGGCATCGCTGTGATTGCACATCCGGGGCGTTATAAGTATTCAGAAATGGAGTTTGCTGTACTTTTTGACCAATTTAAATCATTAGGGGGACAAGCCATTGAGGTAGTGACAGGTTCTCACCGTCCAGAGCAATATCAGCAGTATGCAGATGTGGCAAAACGATATGGTTTTTTAGCCTCTTGTGGTTCGGATTTTCATGGTGTTGATCCTAAAAAAATGATGCTTGGTTGTGTCCCTGATATTGATTTTGGTTTAACACCAGTATGGCATACGTTTTTATAAACTTTATATTTAAAATAGTGAAATAATGAGTAAAGCATTTACAAAAGAAACCGATAGAGAAGAAGATGATGATCAACAAGAGCCATCATTGCCGAAAGGTATCAAAAATTATATGACCGTACAAGGGTATCAAATGTTGCGAAAAGAGTTAGAACATTTGGTAAAAGTGGAGCGCCCAGAGGTTGTTTCAGTCGTATCTTGGGCAGCATCAAATGGTGATCGTTCTGAAAATGGTGATTATCTGTATGGAAAGAAGCGATTGCGTGAAATTGATAGACGTATTCGATTTTTGACAAAAAGATTGGATATCGCTGAGGTTATTAATCCAGCGACACAACCTAATAAAGATCAGGTATTTTTTGGTGCAACGGTACAGTATGAAAATCAAGATGGCGAAGTCATCGAAGTAACGATTGTTGGTGTTGATGAGGCTGATCCACTTAATGGTAAAATTAGCTGGATTTCTCCTGTAGCCAAAGCCTTATTAAAAGCTCGAGAGGGGGATAGCGTTAATTTAACGACACCATCAGGCCCTCAAGAGCTTATTATTTTAGAAGTAAACTATCCAGAAGAATAGTGTTTTACTTCTCAAAATGGTTTAGCTGGAAACTTGCCTTATCATCTTCCCCTAAATGGGTAACGAGGTAGGGCATTATTTTTTGTAGGGCAGGTAATAGCGTATAGGGAGGGTTGATAATAAACATACCACTACCATGTAAGCCATACCCTGTTTTTGTTGGTCTTTTTACTGTTAGTGCTGCGTTTATCCAGCTTACATTGGGTAGTTTCTCAAGATGGTGAACCATATCAAAAACCTCTTTACGTTGCACGAGAGGATACCAAATAAGGTAACAACCTGTCTGAAAACGTGCTAGTGCCTCTTTGACGGTTTTAAGAACATGACGGTAATCGGTTTTATCTTCATAAGAGGGATCAATCAGTGTAATAGCACGGCGAGGCGGTGGTGGTAGTTGTGATTTTAAGAAATCAAAACCGTTTTTCTCAAATATGGTTACCTGTCGGCTGATTTGTCTATCTTGCTGAGCAATATGATCTTGTAATACTTGAAATTCACTGGGGTGCAATTCAAATAATCGTAAACGATCGCCTTCTCGCATATATTCTAATGCAATCCAAGGTGAGCCCGGGTAAAATTGTAGTGACTCACCTAAGTTGAGGTCTTTAATATAGTTCACATAGTGCTGTAAATCTTCTGGTAAATCACTTTGATGCCAAAGACGTGTAATCCCAGTGGTAAATTCGGCTGTTTTTTCTGCCCATTCATCGCCTAAATCGTAAATACCTGCCCCAGCGTGTGTATCAATGACCCAATAGGGTGTTGGTTTACGATTAAAATAATTTAAAACATGGATAAGTACAGTATGTTTTAGGACATCTGCATGATTACCCGCATGAAAAGCGTGGCGATAACTAAACACAGTAGCTCCTTAATGGATCAGTAAGTTTTATGAATAAGAGAGGGAGTAAATTTATTAAGATTATTAGGCTAAAGAGGCTAATCGCTCTAATTCATCCGTGATAATCACATCACACCCCCATTGTTGTAATTGTTTGGCTCTTTGATAGTCATTTACTGTCCAAGTACAAATTTTAAATCCATCTTTATGGATGGTTTTAATCATTTTTTCTGTCAGTATCTGGTGGTCAGGGTTAATAGCAACACAAGCCAGTTTTTTAGCTATTTTCTTGACAGAGGCATTATAGGATTCACATAAGAATGCACGAGGAATTTTAGGGGCTTCTTGGTATGCTGCCTCTAATGCTTCTGCTGAAAAAGAAGAGAGTAAGGGGAGTGTATCGGATTTTGCAAACCATTTGGTAACTGCTTTGGCAACTAATTGTCCTGTAATTTTTTCACGGTTAGGGCAAGGCTTAATCTCAATATTGCAAAGCATATTATTTTCTTGTATAAAGCGAATAATATTTTCTAAGGTAGGGATAGGTTCACCTGCATAATAAGCACTGTGCCACTGCCCCACATCAAGTGTTTGCAGTTGCTTGTAATCCATTTGAGCAACAAGTCCCAGACTCGTTGATGTACGTGTTACATCGTCATCATGCATAAGGATAAGTACATTGTCTTGGCTTAATTTGACATCAAACTCAACCATATCAAAACCATAATCAAGCCCACATCGCATAGCTGCTAAGGTATTTTCAGGGGCAAATGTACCAGCACCACGGTGTGCAACAAGACGAGGGTAAGCCCAATGCTTAGATGACATTCTGTATCCTTTTGTATAAAAACTAATAAACCTTATTTTACCGCAGATTCATTATTTTCTTTGTGTAGAGATATTGAATAGCGTTTATTTTGTCGTGATGAATTTGTAGATTGTGGTAAATAACTTTTTAACTTTATTCCAAATGCGATAGTAGAGAAGTAATCTTTTAGCTTAACTTAATAACCGTTAGGTATAACAATAAAATAGAATAAAAAATAAGCTCTTTTTCGGCTTATTCTATAGGGTGAAAGCCGAAGTGTTAAGGTAAATGGGTATGAATCTGCTAAAATAGGCGTTCAAGACTTTTTGTCTTTATTGATTTGGACAAATTACTTGCGTATATACGCGTTCATATAGAGAAAATAATATGTTAGATTTTATTCGCCGACATTCGCGTTTATTGATGATTTTACTGTTTGTATTAGGTATGCCATCTTTTTTATTTAGTGTGGTTGCTGATCAAGGGTTTAGTGTAACTGAAGACCGTATTGCTACTATCAATAAACAGAACATTACTCAATCAGAGTTTAATCATTCTTGGACAAATCGTTTACATGAATTAAGAACGAGCCAAGGTGCTAATTTTGATATTGCTCAAGTGGATACGCCAGCGGCGAGAGAGGCTTGGTTAAATGGTTTAATTGATGCGATGGTTATCCAAGAAACGGCTATTCAGGATAAATTTTCTGCCCCTGAAAGTCTTGTTCGCCAAACTATTGCCCAATTACCGCAAGCACAGGAAAACGGTCATTTTAGTATGGATGCTTATAACCGATTTCTAACAGGGATTGGGGCGAGTGCCTTACAATATGAGAATAGTGTACGTCGTAATGAAGCCATTGGTTTAGTGATTAATCCTATCGCTGATAGCGTAGTGATGCCTGCTAAGACAGTTAAGGCATTAGGTGATGCTATGTCAGAAGAGCGTCAAGTACGTTTACGTTGGTTTAATAATGAGGCATTTATTAATGGTATTCAAGTTTCTGAAGAAGAGTTAAGTAAATGGTATGAGGAGAATAAAACTTCTTTTGAAATTCCTGAATATGTGAATCTTGACTATATTTTATTAAACCAAGAAGCCGCTGTTGCTCAAGTTAATACGCCTTCTGATGCAGAGCTTGAAAGTTATTACCAAAGTAATATTCGCCGTTTTTCAGAAGTAGAACGCCGTCATATTCGTCATATTCAAGTCGATACTTTAGAAAAGGCACAAGAGGTAGCACTTAAAGCAAAACAAGATCCTACTCAATTTGAAGCACTAGCAAAAGAATATTCTCTTGATAATGGTACTAAAAATACGGGTGGTGATTTAGGTTTACTGCAACGTGGACAAATTAGCACTATTGATGAGGCCGTTTTTACTCCTAAAGAAACAGGTATTACGGATCCTATTCAACTTGGTAATAACTACCATGTTTTCCAAATTGTGAGTATTCAAGGTGGTACGGTTAAACCTTTTGCTGAAGTGAAAGAGGAAATTGCTAAAGAAGTTCGTTTACAGTTGGCTTCTGATCGTTTTGCAACTATGGCAACCGATTTAACACGTCTTGCACAAGAAAACCATGATTCTTTACAAGCGATTGCGGATGCATTAGGACTTAAAGTTCAGCAGGTAGATGGTATTTCTCGAAGTGGTTTATTACCTAAAGCACAAGCAGGAGCTAAGGCAGCGTTAGGTAGTGAGGTAGAGCGTTTCTTTACATTACCTCGTGTGCGTGAAGATGTGTTTTCGGCAGAAATGTTTACGCAAGGGTTAAACTCTGGTGTGATTGAAGCCTCACCAGCAGAATTATTAGTTATTCGTATTCGTGATAAGGTTGAAAAACATATTCCCCCATTAGCAAAAGTAACGCAACAGGCGTCTTTTATGATGTTGAATGAAAAAGCACATGCTTTGGCAGAGCAAACAGGACAAAAAGTATTGGAACAAGCTCAACTGGATCAAACACAAGAAGGGTTTGGTACAGCTGTTGGTATTAGTCGTTTTACCACAAATTTACCTGAAGCGTTGCTGAATCAAATTATGACAGCACCTGTTGATAAATTACCTCACTATATTGGGCTATCTGTGAATAATGCTTATGTTATTGCTCGAATTGAAGGTGTTACGGCAGATAAGCAAGATTTAAAAGACTTATTTACACAGTACCAAGCACCGATGTTGGATGTGGTATTGGGTAATGAGGTCAGTAAAGACTTTACGGCAAATTTACGGAAAATGCATAAGGTAGAGATTCTTCCATTGGCGAAAACATTACTTGAGGAAGAACAGCAGTAAATTGCTAAATTAATTTAAAAGGGGAACTCATTTATAATGAGCCCCTTTTTTTATATAACTATAAGAAATATAAAAACAATAAAACATTATTTTTATTTTTAAAATAATACTTTTATACTTTGTTAAGTTTACTTTTTTGAGAATGAATAGCTTTATTAAGCCGTATGAAATCAATAAAAAGTTTTTTATATATGTAATGATATGACTGATAATATATACTTATGAATTAGTCTATTATCAATAACAAGGGGATATATAATGTCTAAATGGTTTGAAAATAATACACAATCAATCGGTAATACACCACTTATTAAATTGAATCGTCTTACAGAAGGTGCTGCTGCTACTGTATTAGTAAAAGTAGAGGGTCGTAATCCTGCTTATTCTGTTAAAGATCGTATTGGTGTAGCGATGGTTGAAGATGCCCTTGCTCGCGGCGTACTAGGTCCAGGTAAAGAGATTGTTGAAGCAACCAGTGGTAATACGGGTATTGCACTCGCTTATGTGGGTGCTGCTAAAGGTATTCCTGTTACATTAACGATGCCAGAAACCATGAGTTTAGAGCGCCGTAAATTATTAGTTGCTTTTGGGGCAAAATTGGTACTGACGGAAGGTGCAAAAGGGATGAAAGGCGCTATTGCCAAAGCAGAGGAAATTGTTGCTTCTGATCCTAATAAATATGTGCTTTTAAAACAATTTGAAAATCCTGCTAACCCAGCGGTACATGAACGTACAACAGGCCCTGAGATTTGGGATGCGACAGAGGGAGCTGTTGATATTCTTGTCTCTGGTGTGGGTACAGGGGGTACAATTACAGGAGCAACACGCTATATCAAAAAGACAAAAGGCAAAGCAATTCAATCGGTTGCCGTAGAACCAACTGATAGTCCCGTATTGACACAACAGCGTAATGGTGAAGAATTAAAGCCGGGTCCTCATAAAATCCAAGGTCTTGGCGCTGGTTTTATCCCTGGTGTTCTTGACTTATCCTTAATAGATAGTGTTGAGCAAGTATCAAATGAAGAGGCATTTGAATACACTTTACGCCTAGGTCGAGAAGAGGGAATTTTATCAGGTATTTCAAGTGGTGCAGCAGTGGCTGCGGCAGTTCGTCTTGCTAAACGTCCTGAAAATGCTGGAAAAGTGATTGTGGCTGTACTACCTGACTCAGGTGAGCGTTATCTCAGCTCTGCATTATTTGAAAACCTATTTGATGAAAAGGGTATTGCTAAGTAATTTAAGATATTACTGTTATACTTATAAGTAATTAGGTTTCTACATCCTTTTAAGGAGAGGTATTTTCCCTCATTTGATACTTTCTCTTTAAAAGCTTTTTCCTGCTACTAAGGTAGCAGGTTTTTTTTGTCTATCTATTTAGTGGTATAAGAGTGAGTAGATTTTTATGATGCTTAGCCATTTGATGAAGATGAGATTTATACTTTAGTCATATTATTCTTTAGGGGAAATCATAAATATTGTAGAGATTTATTCAAAAAATAAGTATAACTGACGTAACTTTTTCGGGATAACTTAAATATAACTTTATAGGGTATGCTACTTGCTTATATAAGTAAACAAGACTAAACTACTACATTTAATAAGGTTATTTTATTAAAGAGAGGATATTTCTGGTTTTTAAGTAAATTTTCTTTATAACATAGTGTATGAAGTATTCTTCTTTATAAGGTAGCGAGTCTATTTATATTATTTTTTAGAGTTTATCGTGACATTAATTGAACTAAAATACGTAATTGTTGTTGCTCGTGAGAAGCATTTTGGTCGTGCAGCAAAGGCTTGTTTTGTCAGCCAACCTACGCTTTCTGTGGCAATTAAAAAACTAGAAGATGAGTTAGGTGTTACCCTATTTGAACGAGGGGGAACTGAGGTGACGGTTACACCTATTGGTCAGCGAATTGTTACACAAGCACAGCGTATTTTAGAAGCTAGCACTCATCTTAAAGAGATTGCTCGACAAGGTCATGATCCGTTAGAAGGTCCTTTAAAAGTAGGGGTTATTCATACGATTGCTCCTTATTTATTGCCTAAATTAGTCCGTAAGCAGTTAGAATTAACACCGCAAATGCCCTTGATTTTACAGGAAAATTTTACAGTACGTTTATTGGAACTTCTACGTTTAGGTGAGGTGGATTGTGCCATTATGGCGTTACCTTTACCCGATTCTGGTTTAGAAATTGAACCCTTATACCGTGAAGAGTTTGTTGCTGCTGTACCTAGTCACCATCGCTGGGCGGATGAATTATCAATTAATGTCAAGGACCTCAAAGAAGAAACGATGTTGTTACTTGGTAGTGGGCATTGTTTCCGAGATCAGGTGTTAGAGGTATGCCCTGAGATGTCTCGTTTTTCTTCAAATGACTCTGGTATTCAACGCTCTTTTGAAGGTTCTTCCTTAGAAACTATCCGACATATGGTTGCTGCTGGGTTGGGTATTACGCTATTACCCAAGAGTGCCGTACCAGAATTGACGAATGACGGGCATGATTTAGTCCGCTATATTCCTCTACAAGATCCTGTTCCTAGTCGAGAAGTTGTATTAGCTTGGCGGCGTAGTTTTTCTCGCCAACCTGCTATTGATGCTTTAGTCAAAGCAATTAAGCAGTCAGGTGTTTTTGGGGTAGATATGTTATAGCTTATCTGAGTAGTATCTAAAGACGGATTTTAGACAAGTGCTGAAGCCCGTTTTTTTATGGTTAAATTTCAGTGAGATAAATTTTATTTGATAAAAGTTTAGATTGTTGTTCACAATAAGATATAGTACCCAAATATTTTTTATAATAGAGATGGCTTAATAAAATAAAGGAAGTATCAATGAATATTTTATTATTAGATGGTGGTAAAGCCTTTGGACATTCAAATGGTCAGCTTAACCATACTTTACACCACACAGCATCTGAGGTATTAAAACAGCTTGGACACCAAGTGCAGGAAACAGTGATAGATAATGGCTATGATATTGCCACAGAAGTTGAAAAATTCTTATGGATGGATGCTGTTATTTGGCAAATGCCTGGTTGGTGGATGGGAGAGCCTTGGACAGTAAAAAAATATATTGATGAGGTCTTTACGGCTGGATATGGAAAACTCTATCAAAGTGATGGTCGTCATCGTGTTAATCCAACTAAAGATTATGGAACAGGTGGTTTACTTCATGGTAAAAAACATATGTTATCTTTAACATGGAATGCTCCTCTTGAAGCCTTTACGGATCCAAATGAGTTCTTTGAGGGGAAAGGGGTAGATGGTGTTTATCTACATTTTCATAAAGCGAATGAATTTATCGGTATCAAAGAAGCATTACCTACCTTTATTTGTAATGATGTGATTAAAGCACCTGATGTGCCAACGTATATTGCTAATTATAAAGCACACCTTACTAAAGTGTTTTCTCAATAAAAAGGTATAAATTTAGTGAAGTTATATCAATTCTGATAATAATAACTTATTGATTTTATTGTGTAAAATTAAATTGTGTATTTATTTTTAGGGCTTTTTAATAAGCCCTTTATTCTTCTAAATAATATAAATAATGTGACTTTACTATATGTTTAATCGGTTTGAATAAAAAGTATTTATTAAAACTAAACCGATAATACTGAATGAAGCAAAAATCTATTCTTAATATAAAGTTCAATAAGGATTATCTGAAATTAAAGGTTTAATTATTAAGAGAATAAGAAATTATTATGAGGATAGATGATTACCTAGATTATAGATAATTACTATCCCCAATAAGCCATTGTTCTCTATTCGCGTTGTATTGTCTCTTTGGGAGGATAACCAAAGTGGCGCTTGTATTCGCGGCTGAACTGGCTAGGGGATTCGTAACCAACTTGATAGGCGGCATCAGCAATACTTTTCCCCTCTTGGTTGATGAGACGGAATGCTTCAGTCAGACGAAGGGATTTTTGATACTGCAATGGACTCATTGCGGCAATATGACGAAAATGACGATAAAAATTTGGCACACTCATATTCGCTTGATCAGCAAGGTATTGCATAGTGAGTGGGCGGTTGAAGTGGGATTTGAGATAGGCGATAGCCTGCATAATTCTGGTGGTTTGTCCGCCCAACGATACTATTTCACATAGTCTGCCACCGATTTCACTCTGAAGTAGGTAATAATACAATTCTTTTTGAATCAAAGGGGCAAGAACGGCAATATCATCGGGATAGCAAGCCAGATTCGCAAGACGATAAAGTGCATCTGTCATTTTTTCGTTCATTATACCGATTTGGATAGGACTGCTCTCTGTTTTATCAGAAAATGATTTGCCTGAATCTATCAAAAGTTGTAATAAAATGGTGGTATCAAGTTTTAATTGTATGCCGACATAAGGATAACTTTCACTTGCACCCAATACTTCGCCTGTAATAGGTAGCTCAATAGAGTAGCACATATATTGCCCGTTACCGTAGGTCAGGTGGTTTTGTCCCCAATAGACTGTTTTTTGTCCTCTTAAAATAAAACAGACAGCAGGCTCTTGTAAGTAGCTAATACGTTTAATGGGTGTATCGCAGCGGTAAAGGATTAATCCTGTGTTTTTCAGTTCAAGTATTTGGTCTTTTTTCAAGAAAGCAAGTAGGGCTTCAATCAGTTGTTGGCGTTTAATCATGTGGTATTTGCTGTTTATCATTATCAGAGAAAGAGTATAACAAAATAGTAATAAAATTTCGGTATTTGATAAAAATAGGCAAGAAAACGATAGAAACAGTCTACCATTTAAAGTGAAATTTCCCCAATAATAGCTATTGATGAAAACATGGTAAACGAGAAAAGGAAATCCTATGTACGATATCAACAAGATTTATATCAATGGTGAATTTGTGACTCCGCACGGGACAGAGGTGCTGGAATTGTTCAGCCCTGTCAGTGGAGAAAAAGTCAGCCGCGTGGTATTAGCGGATGAGGTGGATACACAAAACGCGATTGCTGCTGCTAAAACGGCATTTCAAACTTTCCGCTATACCGATAAAGCCGAGCGTATTGGCTATCTACGCAAATTACACGACATTATGGCAGTGCGTAAGCAAGATTTAATGGATGTGATGATGGAAGAGTTTGGTTGTCCGCGTTATTTCACTGAATTGTTGATTTCCGGTGCCGTCAATGATTTCAAAAATATGGCAGATATTTTGGAAAATTATGATTTTGAACCAACAGTCGGACGTTCAAAAGTGCGTTTACAAGCTGTAGGTGTGGTGGGTGTGATTATCCCATGGAACTCCTCTAACGGCTTTATTGCCACCAAAGTTTCTGCCGCCATTTCTGCCGGTTGTACTTGCGTGATTAAACCGAGCGAACTATCTGCCCGACAAACACAACTGATGATGGAAATTTTCCACGAAGCCGGTTTACCAAAAGGCGTGGTGAATTTTGTAACGGGTAAGGGGACTGTGGTTGGTGCAGAAATTACCCGTAATCCTGATGTGAACAAAATTACGTTCACGGGATCAACGAATGTAGGTAAAACCATTGCAAAAGGGGCGGTGGATACCATGAAACGGATTACCTTAGAATTAGGTGGTAAAGCCCCGAATATTATTTTGGATGATGCCGATTTTGCTACAGCTATTCCTCAGGCTCTCTTTGCTTGCTATATCAATAGCGGACAGGCGTGCGTAGCTGCAACCCGTTTACTCGTACCGCAACACCGTTTGGCAGAAGTAAACGAACTTGCCAAAAATGCTATTAAAAATATAGTGAAAGTGGGTTTACCGCAAGAAAATGACACAACAATCGGGCCGATGGTGACATCAAATCACTGGCAAACAGTACAAAATTATATCCGCATTGGTATTGAAGAAGATAAAGCTGAGTTATTGGCAGGCGGTTTGGGTAAACCTGAGGGCTTAGAAAACGGCAATTTTGTTAAGGCAACCGTGTTTACTAATGTGAGTAACCAAATGCGTATTGCCCGTGAAGAAATTTTTGGTCCGGTACTGTGCATTATTCCCTATAAAGATGAGGAGGATGCTATCGCTATTGCCAATGATACACCATTTGGGTTGGGAGCATATATTACAGGTAAAGATCGCAAACGTATTGACTATATCGCCGAACGTATTGATGCCGGACGAGTGTGTATTAACGGTGATTTCCACGATGATCTCGCTCCATTCGGCGGTTTTAAACAATCAGGTTACGGACGGGAATTTGGTGTTTATGGTTTGGATGCCTACCTTGAGCCAAAAGCCATTATCGGTTGATTGGTCGATAATACCCCTCACTTTTCATTAACTTAACAACCCATACGATATAGTGATGGGATAAAATTTGAAGGAATAACAATGAAAACTTATTTAATTACAGGCGCCTCAGGTGGATTAGGTTTAGAACTTGTCAAAACGGCTTTAAATGATGGGCATCACGTGATTGCCGCCGTTCGGAATCCTGATTCATTAGCAGAACTGGTGAAATCTTACCCTGAACAGTTAACCACCGAACGTTTTGATGCTGCCGACACGGCTCAATTTCAGGTGCTTGCCGATAAATATCCGCAAGTGGATGTGCTTATCAATAATGCCGGCGGTTCGGTTTTAGGAGCAATGGAAGAATTAACGAATGAACAAGTAGAGCAACAACTCACACTTAATTTGCGTACGCCAATTTATCTAACCCGTGCATTTTTACCGGCAATGCGTGCTAAACAATCGGGCGTGTTGGTATATATCACCAGTATTGGCGGACGGGTTGGTTTTGCCAGTGGTGTGATGTACCATGCGGCAAAATTCGGATTGGAAGGCTTTGCCGAAGCATTAGCGCAAGAAGTTGCCGAGTTCGGTATCAAAACTGTCATTGTTGAACCCGGGTCAATGAAAACCCGTTTTGTGGCAAACGTTAATTGGGCGGTACAGAGCGAGACATATCATAGCGGCACAACAGTTGGTAAAATGCGTGATTACATTCAAAATTATGGCGAAGACAGCATTGCAGGCGACCCGGTGAAAATTGCTCGAGCGGTGATTGATCTCACCATTGCCGACACACCACCATTGCGCACTGCACTCGGTACGGATACCTATGCCGTGTTGGAACAAGCTTATGCTAAACATGCCGCAGATCTCAAAGCCCAAGAAACCTTGGCAAAATCCGTAGCATTTGAAGGTAAAGTTGGGTTTATGCCGAATAGTTGATTATTATATAAAGTGAAAATGGAATACCGTCTGAAGATCTTTTTCAGTCGGTATTTTCTTGATAGCTATTTTTCTTTATTCTTAACCCCAAAATTCATCTTCAGCACCACCACCTGCGGAGAATAACCAAACTTGAGTGATTTTACCGTTTTGAATTTCTAACAAATCGATTCCTGTTAAATCTACATTTTTTGTACCGTTATTACCGCTGAAACGTACGGGGCAAGCGGCGAGGTTGCCATTTAACATTATTTCACCATCAAGCACTACTTTGAGCGTACCATGGGTATATTCCACCATACCACCAAGCATTTTCAGTACATCGGCTTTACCCTTGTGATCGCCCGAAAATTGGTTGTGTCCGGGTTGATGCCAAACAATATCGTCAGCCAATAATGCAGCGAAACCTTCAATATCACCTGCGGCAAGAGTAGAAAAGTAAGCTTTTACTGTATTGAGCATAAAATATTCCTTCTATTGAAAATTATATAGGGCATTTTAACAGTTATTCTATTAGGAAACTCAATACCTTACAATCTGCACTTTTATCCTGATCACAATCAGCGATTTTTTGTAAGGTTTTTTGAATTTGTTGTAATTGTTGGATTTTTAATGTTGTATTGGCTAAATGTTTAGCAACAATATCATCTGCATTATGGCAATTAGCATGACTATTGCTTTGCAAATCTTGTAACTCGCGAATATCATCAATGCTAAACCCGAGTGAACGACAAGTTTTAATAAAACGTAATTCGTTTAAATGTTTATCATTAAATAAGCGGTAGCCATTAGTTTGTCGTTGTGGTTTGCTCAAAAGTCCGATACGTTCATAATAACGTAAGGTATCAGGACTGATTTCTGCCAGTTTTATAAGTTCATTTTTGCGGTAGTTCATTTTATTTTCCTATTGAGCTTTTAACAGCATGAAGGGGTAGAAATATTTCCGTTTAATTCCCGCTTGGCTTGATGTATAATTTTTCCACCGGCGGAGATGGCTAAATATGCCATAAGTAAGGCAACGAATAAATCCGCTAGATTACTTTGGGTGAGGTAAACCACAAAGGCCGCCAAAATCACGGCGAAATTACCTAAGGCATCGTTGCGTGAACAAAGCCACACACTTTGCATATTGCTATCGCCCTCACGGAAACGGTACAAAATCCACACTACCCACAGGTTAGCCAACAATGCCAATGTGCCGATAAGACTCATTTCGTGATAATTCGGTAGTTCACCTAGCCACCAACGATATACTGTTGAAACGAATACAAACACGCCGAATAGTAGCATTGTACCACCTTTAATAAGAGAGGCTTTCGCCCTTGTGCGTAGAGCGTGATTCAGCACAAATAGACTAATACCGTAATTTGCAGTGTCACCAAAAAAATCCAAACTATCAGCCAGCAAAGATACTGATCCTGCTTGAATACCACCGATGATTTCTACTAAAAACATTATGCCATTAATTCCTAATGCTGCCCAAAGAGCAGTGCGATATTTGCCTGTTTTTACATGCTGTAAATGGTGTGAGCAAGCCATATTTTTTCCCTTTAATTTATGAATATGAAACATCATAAAGGTGGGAGTGGGTGCAAGGTCAAGATAGTAGTTTAAAAAAGAATTTTATGATAGATACAAAAATTAATTAGGAAATGGATAAATGAAATTTTTAGTATTTAGTCATTGATTTAAAAAATAATTACTTTTGGGGCTGTATTAGATTAGCAGTTGTGTTAGTCTATAAAAATGAAGATAAGTCATTGTAAATTAAAGAAATCTGTACAAAGAAAATTACTTGAGTTTTTTGTACTAGAAGTAACTGCTCGATCAGCAGCCGATATACTAGGTATTAATCCTAATTCAGCTGCACTCTTTTATCGTAAAATTAGAGAGGTCATTAATTATTATTTAACCTTAGAAGCGGATGAAATTTTTGAAGGTGCAATAGAACTTGATGAGAGTTATTTTGGTGGTAAACGAAAGGGGAAACGAGGGCGAGGGGCAGCAGGTAAAGTAGCGGTATTTGGGATATTGAAAAGGCAAGGTAAGGTTTTTACGCTTATCGTACAGGACACGAAAAGTAAGACCTTACTACCTGTTATTAAAAGGAAAATCAAACCAGATAGCTGGGTTTATACCGATACATACCCCAGTTATAATACCCTTGATGTGAATGGATTTCATCATCAACGGATTAATCATACTAAGCAGTTTGCTATAAGACAAAACCATATTAATGGTATAGAAAACTTCTGGAGTCAAGCAAAAAGAGTGCTTCGTAAGTATAATGGAATAGACCGAAAATACTTTGCTTTATTCCTGAAAGAATGTGAGTTTCGGTTTAACTTTGGAACACCAAAAGAGCAGTTAAAAATGCTGAGAAAATGGTGTAAAATTTAGGGCTAATCTAATACAGCCCCTTACTTTTTCCTGTGTTTTAGTTACTTTTTAAGGCTTTTTAGAGGATATTTATTTTTTTATAATATACGCCATTACAGATTTTTATTTATTAAATAGGAAAATTATGATGACGAAAATTGCATTAATTATCGGTAGTTTAAGCCAAAACTCATTAAACCGTAGTATTGCTAATCATCTTGTTAATCAAGAGCCTGAAGGGGTGAGTGTGGAAGAAGTGATTATTGGAGATTTACCTCTTTATACACAAGATTTAGATCAACAAACGATAGATGTTTATGAACGTGTACGCAAACAGTTAAGTGAAGCAGATGCGGTATTATTTGTTAGTCCAGAGCATAACCGTAGTGTGCCTGCTGCCGTAAAAAATCTTATTGATATTGCTTCTCGTCCGTTTGGTAAAAGTGTTTGGAACGGTAAAAAAACAGCTATTGTAACGGCATCACCAGGAAGTTATGGTGGTATTAATTCAGGCTTACATTTACGGCAAATTTTACAATCGTTAGGTGCAGAAACCTTAAATGCACCTGAACTATTTTTATCTCGAGCGAATACGGCATTAAATGATCATGGTGAAGTGAATGATGAACGTACGGTTAGTTTTTTAAACAAATTTGCCAGTACATTTTATGCTTGGGTAGCAAAATCATAATCAAATTGAGCCGTTTCACTCCGACCAGCCCCCGCCTAGTGCTTTATACAAATGAATTAAATTCTTCGCTTGTTGTAGATGCGCTTGAAGTAATTGTTGTTGATAATTAAGGGCGGAGAGGCGATCGTTCAACGCATTATCTAAGGTTTTGGCATCATACTTAAATAATTTTTCTGCCTGAACAGCCTGTTTTTGGGCTTGATTGGCGGCATTTTGCAACAGCTGTACTTGGTGATTGATGGCGTATTGATTTTGGTATCGGTTATCTACTTCTGCCAAGGCTTGCAATAAGGCTTTATCGTATTGTAAAAGGGCTTGTTTAAGGCGGCTATCGGCAGCATCAATATTTGCCTGAATACGTCCGTTGGTGAAAATCGGAAAACTAATCCCTGCACTGAGTAAACCACTCCAGCCTTTTAAGTCAGGAATATCGGTATTCAAATCAATCCGACCGGATTGTCCGAGAAACCGAATATCAAAGCGAGGATATAAATCGGCTTTGGCACTGGCGAGTTTGGCTGCTTGTGCTTGTATGAGATGGCGATAAGCATTCAAATCGGGGCGGCGGTTCAGTACATCACTAGGCATCACACCGGCAGGGGGATTAGGTAAAATATCGGAAAAAACGACCGCACTTTTAGCAAGATGAAAGCCTTGCGGTGTTTGCCCGATGAGAATCGCAATGGCTCGTTCATTATTGGCAATTTGGCTATTTAGAGTCGCTTGTTGTGCCTGTACGGCGGTTAAACGGCTTTCTACTTGCAACACATCATTTGCATTGGCTTGCCCGGCGGAAAAACGCCCCTGCACATAATTTTTCAAACGGGATAAGGTATTTTCCGTTTGTTTTAATAAATGTTGTTGCTGACGAATGGATTGAATATTGAAATAACTTTCTGCAATTTGTCCTGCCACGAGCATTTGGGCGGCATAAATCTGTGCTTGAGAGCTTAACACAAGGGCTTGTGCCGCATCGGCATCACTACGTTTTTGTCCAAAAAAATCCGGTTCCCAGCTGGCGATAATGCCTGCCACTTGCATATTCCCTGTGTTGTGGGTATGTCCCGAACCAATGAGATTATCCGTGCGTGAATTGATCCCGCCAATCCTACCTTGTCCACCTACGTTCACACCAAGGTCTGCCTCGGTATAACGACTGTTTGCCTGTGCTTCTTGTAAACGGCTGCGAGCAAGAGCGATATCAAGGTTATTTTGTAAGCCTTGTTCAATTAAACGGTTGAGTTGCGGATCACGCCAGTTTTTCCACCATTGCATTATTTCTGCTTGCCCTTTAGCGTATTGGGTTTGCTCAAACTGTGCCGGTATTTCTACGGTTGAATTCAAATCCACCTTGTTAGACTGGCATGCCACAAGGGAAACGGAAAGGGCGATTAGTGTCATCTCTTGTAATCTTCTTTTCATGTTTAAATCCTTTAAATTCATTAACCTTGTTTTGACAGCATTGTTTTAAACTGCATCAATGCAATAATTAAAAATACTGTACCGAGAGCAGCCATTTTGGCTAATTTATCCCACACAATGTCTAAGCCTGCACCGCGAAAGAGAACGTCTTGTGCATAAGCGGCAAAGATTGTCGTAGGAGAAAACTGGGTGATCTGTTGTGCCAGTTGGGGCATATTCTCTACAGAGGATACCGTGCCTGAGAGTAAGTACAATACAATATACACAGGAAGCATCAATAAACCGAACTGTGGCATTGTCGGTGCAAAAATCGCCAATAAAATCCCCAGAGAGGCAATGGAGAAAATAAACACCGCCGAACCCAACACAAATAGGGAAACCGAGCCATCAGGCAAGGGGACACCCAAAATACTATGGGTGACAAAGCGTAACGCCAACGTAACTACCAACAATAGCACTAAGCCGTTAGCAAAAATTTTAGACATGGCAATTTCACTGGAACGTACGGGCATCACCAAAATATGTTCCAACGTGCCACGCTCCCGCTCACGAATTACGGCTGCCCCTACTAACAACATGGTAAGCAAGTTTAAGTTACCGATAATATTCATACCCCCTAAAAACCATTCACTGGAATAATTTGGGTTGTATAACACGTTCACCGTTGCGGTTATCGGTAATGGTAATTGGGATTGGTGAAGAAATTCGGTGATTTCACGTCTAAAAATTTGGGAAATATAAGAAGAACCGATAGCGGCTTGGGTCATGGCTGTCGCATCGACCAATAATTGTATTTGCGGATGATGCCCTGCCAGTACGTCTTTTTCATAGCTGGGTGGAATATCGAGTACAAAAGTGTATTCCCCTATATCCATTAAACGGTCGATTTCTTCTGCTTTTATACGATCTACCTTTTTAAAGTTTGGTAGTAATAGGCTTTGCTGTAAACGATAGGAAAGGGCGGAGTGATCATGATCGACCACAGCGATAGAAGCATTTTTGACTTCTGTGGTAATAGAAGTGGCTACCGTGTACAGCGCTAAGGAAAACATATAAACAATCAGCACGATTAATACGGGATCAGAAAGCAAGCTGCGTAATTCTTTGGCAGATAAATAAGCAACATTTTTAACCCATCTGAACATATTATTTCTCCTGTTTTTTGAGCAGTGCAACCGCCCCAAAAAAGTACAGGCTGCCAATGATTAATAAGGCGGCATAGCTATTGAGAAAATCCATAAAGCCCAGCCCTTTGGTAAAACCGCCTAAACTGATTAACTGAAACCAAAAACCGGGGAATAAACGGGCAATAATATTGACATGAGTGGGTAAGGTGGAAGTCGGGTAGAGCATTCCTGAGAAATTGAGTGCCGGTATGAGGGCGATAATAGCAGTGGCGAAAATCGCCGCAATTTGTGATTTTACAAAACTGGATACCAACAAACCAAAAGCCGTAGCAGTGGCAATCATCACGATACCGCCTAAAGACATCGCCCAGAAAGAGCCTTTTACCGGTACATCAAATAGCATGATGGCAACCCAAATCATAATCAGATAGCTGATAAATGCCAACATAATGTAGGGCAGCTGTTTACCGAGTAAAAATTGTAGCGTGCTGGCAGGTGAACCGTATAAATTCATAATCGAACCTATCTCCTTTTCCCGAACCACGCCAAGTGCGGTCATCATGGAGGGAATTAACATCATTGCCAACATAATGACACCCGGTGTCATGGCATAAATACTTTTGAAATCTTGGTTATAGACAAAGCGGTTTTCCAATATATTATTGTTAGCTACCGTTATACCGGCATTTCGTGCGGTATCTTGCAAATATTGATTGAGTGTTCCTGCGACCAAACCGTTTAAATTTTCTGCTGTAGATGGAAATGTCCCATCAATAAAAAAACCGATTTCGGGTTTCTCACCATTTAGCATTTTCCGCCCGAAATCTGCCGGAATTTCAATCACTAATTTTACTTTTGAACTTTGTAGTATGGGATTGATATCCCTTACCGAGTGAATATCGGCTTGACGGACGAAATAATGCGAACCGTCAAAATATTCAATCAAACGGCGGCTTTCCGATGTATTATCATGATCCAACACGGTAAACTTCATCGGATTAACGTCAAAAGAAATACTGGATGCCATCGCCAATAACATAATCACCGGCCCAAGCAAGGCAAAGAACAGACGAATGCGGTCGCGTAATAATTCTTTTCCTTCCCGTAAAGCAAATGTCCAGATAAGCGACCACCATGCGATAAAACCGGATGATTGTTTATCCGATAAAATCTCGTTATTTTTAACCGCACTTTCATTGCTTGCTATTTTTCCCTCTGGCGAGGTAATATCGTCCGCCTGTTCTTCCAAATAGAGGATAAAGGCTTCTTCCAGCGTTGGGGCTTGTTTGCTCATGCGTAATTCTTCAGGCGTTCCCACAGCTAATACACGCCCACGGTGCATAAAGGAAATACGATCGCAACGTGCCGCCTCATTCATAAAATGGGTGGTAACAAAAATAGTGATTTTGTCTTCTCTTGAGAGCTTAATCAGATATGCCCAAAACATATCCCTTGCCGCAGGATCGACACCTGAAGTTGGTTCGTCCAAAATCAATACTTCGGGGTGATGCAAACAAGCGGCTGCCAGCTGTAAACGCTGACGAATCCCCAATGGAAGAGCAGCAGGCGTTTTGTCTGCCAAATGACTTAAATCAAATTGTCTCATGGCAGCATTGACATAATTGTCCCATTCCTGCCTGTCGATTTGATACAGTTTGGCATGTAGGGTTAAATTTTCTCGTACGGTTAATTCCTCATACAATGAAAAGCTTTGCGACATATAGCCTACGCGTTTACGGGTGTTAATATCACTGGCATCAATAGGCTGACCAAGCAGGGTAGCCGTTCCTTCGGTGGATTCAAGTAAACCGGTGAGCATTTTCATGGTCGTGGATTTACCGCATCCGTTTGAACCTAGAAAACCGAAAATTTCACCTTTTGGAATGGTAAAACTCACATGATCAACAGAGGTAAAAGCACCGAATTTTTTGGTTAAACCTTCCGCCACGATAGCAGGCGGTTCATTGGGTTCTTGTTCAAAGGGCGGAATGAGCAAACCATTTTCTGCGCCGCGTTTTTCGGGAGGGAGTAATTTAATATAGGCTTCTTCCAGATTCTGACTGCCGGTTTCTGCCATTAATTGTTTCGTAGCTTGATTGGCAATCAGCTTGCCATCGTCCATGGCTAAAACGTGTTCAAAGGCTTCCGCTTCTTCAATATACGCAGTGGCGATAATTACCGTCATCATCGGGCTTTCTTGCCTTAGGGTTTCGACCAATTCCCAAAATTGACGGCGTGAAAGCGGATCGACCCCCGTGGTCGGTTCGTCCAAAATAAGTAAATCAGGGCTATGTACCAAGGCACAACATAGGCTTAGTTTTTGTTTCATACCGCCTGAAAGTTTTCCGGCAAGGCGATCGGCAAAGGGTAGTAAGCCAGTGGCACGCAGTAAGCGTTCAATGCGTTGTTGGCGGTATTGTTTATCTAATCCGAATAATCGGGCATGAAAATCCACATTTTCATAAGTGGATAAGGTGGGGTACAGATTTTTCCCCAAACCTTGTGACATAAAAGCGATTTTGTGTGACAGACTATCCCGTGCTTTTTTGTCTGCAATATCGTCATCAAATACCAGTATTGAGCCTTGTTGAATAATTTTGACCCCGGCAATTAAGGAAAGCAGTGTTGATTTTCCTACACCGTCAGGGCCAATCAATCCGACGGTTGTCCCTTTCGGAATTTGTAGGGATACATCAGAAAGTGCAGTCGTTTTTCCGTATGAATGTGAAAGATGCGTTACCGCCACGGCAATATTATGTGCCATCATTATTCATTTCCTGTGGAGAGTTTCACGTGTAAATGTGATGGCCAAGCGGCTTGTGAATCATATTTTACATAGCCTATGGCAGTCATTCCGCCTTTCAGACGGCGTTCATACTGTAAGGCAATCTCTTGTGGGATTTGCAATTTAACACGGAACATCAATTTTGCCCGCTCTTCTGCTGTTTCTACGTTTTTGGGGGTAAATTGAGCATTAGCTGCGGTAAAGGTAATTTGAGCAGGGAAGACCGCATCAACACCATCAAGCACGATACGCGCTTCATCCCCCACTTTGACTTGATTTAACTGTTCTGAGGTTAAAAATACATTGAGATAGGTATCTGTTGGATCTAACAGGCTTAATACTCTGCCACCTGTGCCTAGCACATTACCCGGTTCAGCAATCAGATATTCTACCCAACCGGATTTTGGTGATTTAATCAACATATCATCATTTTGTGATTGGGCATGCTCTAATTGAGCCTGTGCTTGTGCGACACCGGCTTTGGCTTCTGCCACGGCGGCTTGAGCGGTGGCTACGGCAGCTAAAGTTGCTTTGTAATTTGACTGGCGACGTGATAATTCGCTGTCGGAAACTAATTTTTCACGACGTAATTTTACCGCATTATCAAGTTCCAATTTTGCTACATTGGCTTGCTGTTGTTGCGTTTCAACAGTGGCTAAAGCACGTGCGACATTTTCTTCTGCACGTTGTTTTTGTGCTTGTGCTGCCGCCACTTGGCTTTCGGTTTGGCTGGAAGATAAACGGGCCAAACTTTGATGAGGTTTTACTTGATCGCCTTCTTGTACCAAAACCTCTTCTACCCGCCCTGCATATAAGGTGGCAATATCTAAACGTTTTAACTCAATGCGTCCATTGACACCAATAATTCCCACTAATTCATCAGCCTGCAAACGTTGGTTTTGCCAAATCGCTACACCTGCTGCTCCAATCAGGGTAACACCTAATAGTAGGTATTTTATTTTCATTTGTTTTTCCTTTTTTTCATTTAGATAGTAAAAATTATAGAACTCAAGTGATTTTTGAACAACCTCCAAAAAATATTTTATTGTTTTAAATCATAAAAATATCTAAATAGGTCGGTTAATACTTATTTCTGAGGGATAAAATGAAAAAGGGGGTTTTGTTAAATGGTTAAATGAGTAGAAACCATCGGGGCAATAGCTAATTTCTGTTATTTTATTATTCTTTTTTATTTTATTTAGATGGGAAAAATATTAGCAATAGAATGATTTTTAAATAACTTTTAAAAAATATTTTGTTGCCTAACCATACAAAAATGTTTAAATGGATTGTTTTTTCTTATTGTTAAGATATAATTTAACAAATGAACTATTAAAATATAATAAGTTTTAGTGTGTAATAGTTACCTTTAATCGGATCAATGAAGAGGGTAAAACCAAATATGATTAGAGACAATCTGTAAAAATAGCCGTAATTGCAGGATTAACGGGTTCTTTTTGGTACAGGCTTACATACCCTTGGAAAGTACCTGTTTTGGCAAAAATATCAAAAGTTGCAATGGGGCTATCTGGGTCAGTCCCCGGAATCTTACCTTCATACAGATTTTCCATTGTTAGTGTTAAGCTAGCCGCTGGGTATTTTTCTTTGAGAGAAGGCTCAATACATTGGATAAGATTAGGTAGTATTTTATTTGATGGTTTTTTGATAAGAACAGGTGTTAATCCATAAGTTTTAGGGGCAGGCAATGTATCAAGTACACTACAGCCAATGATAAATAAGGAACTTAGTGAAATAAAGAATAAACGTTTCATCGGGAATCTCTCTAGTGTAATGATAGTGTTAATAGGCGGATAGTAAAGGTATATTTATTGTATCACCGACACGAATATGATGCTGGTCAAACCATCCCTGATTAACTTCTAAGGCAAACATAGCTGGTTTTGATGAACAGATAGCAGTTTCATCTAAGGGGTGTAAATCAAGAATATCAATAATTTGGTGATGATGATCAATATAAGCGATAGATAATGGAATAAAAGTATTTTTCATCCAAAAACAGCGCCGCTGACTATCGGGAAAAACAAAGAGCATACCAGTATTTTTTTCTAAATTTTGGCGAAACATTAGACCTTTGGCGCGTGAGGTACTGTTATTTACTATTTCCGCTGTTAATATTTGTTTTGGAAAGTGGAGTGTAATGGTGTGAGGAGGGGCTTCTGGTATAGATAATGTTTTTGCCATAATAGGGGTATAACAAAATCCACATACAACAAATACTATTAAACGAAACGATATATTGAAGAGAGAAAACATAATAAGCAGATAATATGAGACAAAACTTTATCTATCTATTGAAGGAAGTTAAATTCTATCATACCAGTAGAGTAGATATAAACATATGCTTAATGCCAAAATATAGTCAATATAGAGAATGAAATAAAATCTCCTCAACTATAAAGAAGAGGAGAAAGCAAAAAACGCTATATATATCTACATATATATAGTAATGCAAAGAGTATTAAATATTACTATAGGTTATAAAACTAATACTACATCATCTAACGTATTAATTTAAAAACACTAACGTATATCTCTAGCCAATACTTGTGATATTAAGGGCTAACTTCCCTTTAGGGCCTTCTGCTAAATCAAAATTGACACGTTGTCCTTCTTTTAGGGTTTTAAAGCCTTCCATATTGATAGCAGAGAAATGCGCAAAAAGATCTTCTGAGCTACCATCTAATGTGATAAATCCAAAGCCTTTAGCATCATTAAACCATTTAACGGTTCCTTGATGTTGTCCAATTGTTTCTAGTGTAGTATCTGTCATAAATGCTTCCTTTTGTTTCATGGTTTCAGATTATTACATTTTTATATATATATTTTCAAATTATCCTATAAAAATCTTTTTGTCAACTAGTAGAACTACTATAATGAAGCCATTAAACAGCATTTTTAATCAATGTTATTATTCTTGATAGCTATTTTTATATGATATATTGTATTTATCATTCGATTATTTTTATCCTATGACAAGCGCGACTCTGACGGAAACCCATCACCAGACACGGTTAAAGCCCCCAACCCCCTATGCAGTGGTACTCTTAAATGATGACTATACACCTATGGATTTTGTGGTGGATGTCTTAAAATTATTTTTTAATAAAACAGAAGATGAAGCAACGGTCATAATGTTGGAAGTTCACTACAAAGGTAAGGGGGTATGCGGTATTTATACAAAAGATATTGCCGCCACTAAGGTCTCTCAAGTGAATCAATATGCAAGAGAACATGAGTATCCGTTGATGTGTACAATGCAAGCGATGTAATGATGAAAGAAAGGTGAAATAAATATGATTTCCCAAGCGTTAGAATTAACCATACAAAAAGCATTTATTATGGCAAGAGCCTCTCGCCATGAGTTTATAACAGTGGAACATTTGCTTTTAGCCTTACTGGATAATATTTCAGCCAAGGAAGTATTAGAAGGGTGTGATGCAGATTTGGTGATGCTACATAAAAAACTTGCTGATTTTATAGAAGAAAATACACCAAAAGTTAGTGAGTCGGTAGAAGATGAGCAAGTCGATACACAGCCTA
This sequence comes from Pelistega ratti, assembly GCF_009833965.1. NCBI lineage: Bacteria > Pseudomonadati > Pseudomonadota > Betaproteobacteria > Burkholderiales > Alcaligenaceae > Pelistega > Pelistega ratti. Next base: position 800,891 of record NZ_CP047165.1, on the reverse strand, counting down.
CACTTGGTTTTCAACGAATAATCCAGCGAGCAGTTTTATCGCAAAGTGATAAAGCTAAGCAAGGAAATGGCGTAGAAGGGGCAGATATTTTGGTGGCAATGTTTGCTGAGAAAGATACGCACGCTGTTTTTTTCTTAGAAGAGCAAGGGGTAACTCGACTTAAAGTGATGCAGTTTATTGCTCATGGTCCTGAAGAGGTAGCAGAAGAAGTAGTAGCAACAGAGCAAGAGGAAGAAAAGTCTCATCAACCATCTGCGTTAGAGCAATATGCGGTTAATTATAATCAATTGGCTCAAGCAGGTAAAATTGATCCTTTAATTGGCCGTGATACTGAATTAGCCAGAGTTATTCAAGTATTATGCCGTCGTCGCAAGAATAATCCTTTATTGGTAGGTGAAGCAGGTGTTGGTAAAACAGCGATTGCCGAAGGATTAGCATTAAGCATTGTTCATCATAAAGTTCCCCCTGTTTTAAAAGATGCGGTCGTTTATGGCTTGGATATAGGTAGTTTGCTAGCGGGTACTAAATTTAGAGGGGATTTTGAGCAACGTCTTAAAAACTTACTAAAAGCCTTAGAAGCTTTACCACAGGCAATTTTATTTATTGATGAAATTCATACAATTATTGGTGCAGGATCAACCTCTGGTAGTCCTATGGATGCCTCTAATTTACTTAAACCAGCATTATCTTCAGGACGGCTTCGCTGTATGGGAGCAACAACCTATCAAGAATATCGCCGTATTTTTGAAAAAGATCATGCGCTTTCTCGCCGCTTTCAAAAAATAGATATTCATGAGCCTAGTATTGAAGATACGATTACTATCTTAAAGGGGTTAAAATCACATTTTGAAGCACATCATCAAATTCAATATGATGATGAGGCATTAGTAGCAGCGGTTGAATTATCTGCACGTTATATGAATGACCGTCATTTACCAGATAAAGCCATTGATGTGATGGACGAAGCAGGAGCAGCCCAACGATTGTTACCAGAGACTGAACAAAAATCTTTGATTGGACGAGAGGAAATAGAAGCTGTTATCAGTAAAATGGCAAATATTCCGACACAAACGGTATCGGTAGATGATATTGGTAAATTGGCAACATTAGAAAAAGATCTTAAAACCCTTGTGTTTGGTCAAGATAAAGCCATTGAAGCCCTAACAGATGTTATTAAAATGTCGCGTTCTGGTTTAGGCAAACTAGATAAACCCATTGGCTCATTCCTCTTTTCTGGTCCAACAGGGGTTGGTAAAACAGAAGTCGCCAAACAGCTAGCCAAGCTATTGGGGGTAGAGCTTATCCGATTTGATATGTCAGAATATATGGAACGTCATGCGGTTTCTCGATTAATTGGTTCTCCTCCCGGTTATGTGGGTTTTGAACAAGGTGGTTTATTAACCGAGGCTGTGACTAAAAATCCTCATGCTGTTTTATTATTAGATGAAATTGAAAAAGCCCATACAGATATTTTTAATATCTTGTTGCAGGTGATGGATAATGGTACGCTAACTGATAATAACGGGCGTAAGGCTGATTTTCGTCATGTCGTGATTATTATGACGACAAATGCAGGGGCACAATTATTAAATACAAATGCTATTGGCTTTAATAATACTCGTCAAGCAGGGGATGAGATGATTGAAATTAAAAAGATTTTTACCCCTGAATTTAGAAATCGTCTTGATGCGATTATTCCTTTTGCCCCCTTATCAAAAGATATTATTCTGCGTGTTGTGGATAAGTTCCTATTAGAATTAGAGCAGCAACTTCAAGCGAAAAAAGTAGAAGTGCTTTTTGCTGATACGGTCAGACATTATTTGGTTGAAAAAGGATTTGATCCTGTGATGGGAGCAAGACCAATGCAACGCCTTATCCAGCAAATGATTCGTAAAGCATTAGCCGAAGAATTATTATTTGGTCGTTTAAAAGAGGGTGGTTTTGTTTATGTCGATATGAATGATGTAAAAGAAGTTACACTTTCTTTTGATATGCCTACACATCTTCGACAACCAGAGACAAAACAAGATGAATTATTAATTTAATCCTTATATTATTCTGAGGTAAAAATGATGAAAGCAGATAATTGGAGAGCTAAGTGATAGTAGAAAATATGATCTTCTAATAAAGTGATTATGTTTTTTATCTATTATCTGGGTTTATCGTGTCTTATAAGGTGAAATTTATCAGATAAAAAATACCATCTTAATTCAATAAAGATGGTATTTTTTATAGAAAAGCATATAGTAGATTAGAGTCTATGGCTATTTTTTTGATAAAAGTAAAAAATAGTCGTAATAGATGGAAAGTGCTAATCAGTAGTTTTTAGGCTAAATTTCATTGATAATCAATAAGTTATTCTCTAAAACTATTGCTAATACATAAAAAATATAACTTGTCAATTAGTGAAAACCTAGAGAAAAGAATAATACACAAAAACACTATATTTCTCTATAATTTCCCTCTACAGTGTAAAGATACCATGATTTTAGGCTAAACAATCAATAACCATCCTATTGATAGGTGGTTATTGTATTTGTTGTGCGATAAATAATTTTTATCGTTATTTTAATAGCAAGAAGGCTATTTTTATTTAATATCACGTTCTACACTGTAATAGGTAAATCATAGACTATAACTGTCATCAGTTATAAGGAGAGAAATTAGATGAATTTAAACCCAATGTATATTACATTCACCCTCTATATTGTGGCGGTGATTGGTATTGGTATTGCGGCTTATCTTGCCACACGTAATTTTGGTGATTATATCTTAGGTGGACGCCGTTTAGGTGGCTTTGTTACGGGTATGGCTGCTGGTGCTTCGGATATGTCAGGTTGGTTGCTGATGGGGCTACCGGGTGCCATTTATGCGGCTGGTTTAGTAGAAGCATGGATTGCGATTGGTCTAACGATTGGTGCGTATTTTAACTGGTTATTAGTATCTGGTCGTTTGCGTGTTCATACTGAGTTTAATAATGATGCACTTACCTTACCAGAGTATTTTTCAAGTCGCTTTGGTGAGTATGGGTTATTACTTAAAATTATTTCAGCAGCTATTATTCTTGTATTCTTTGCTATTTATAGTGCTTCAGGGGTTGTAGCAGGCGCTCGCCTATTTGAATTATTATTTGAAATTGACTACCAAAAAGCACTTTGGTTAGGGGCGGGAGCAACCATTATTTATACCTTTATTGGTGGTTTCTTAGCGGTGTCTTGGAGCGATAGTTTACAAGCAACTTTGATGTTGTTTGCTTTAATCTTTACACCGATTGCTGTTTACCTTTCTTTAGGTGGTGTGGATGAAGTAAATGCAGCATTTGCAGCTGCTTCTAGTAAGGTAGGACAAGATGTAACGAGTTTATTACCAGAAAGTGCTAGTTTCTTAGCTGTTATCTCTGCAGCGGCATGGGGATTAGGTTATTTGGGTCAGCCACATATCTTAGCGCGTTTTATGGCAGCAGAGAATGTTAAAACCTTAGTAAATGCTCGCCGTATCAGTATGACATGGATGATTCTTTGCTTATTGGGTGCGGTATTAGTTGGTTATTATGGTATTGCTTACTTTGATGCACATCCAGATCAAGTAGGTGCGCTGCAAGGTAACTCTGAACGTATCTTTATGGCATTAGCAACCCTTTTATTTAATCCTTGGATTGCGGGTATCATTCTATCTGGTATTTTAGCGGCAGTAATGAGTACATTAAGTGCTCAGTTATTAGTTTGCTCATCTGCATTAACAGAAGACTTTTATAAAGGGCTTATTCGTCCGAATGCAAGCCAGCAAGAATTAGTTTGGATTGGTCGTTTGATGGTATTAGCCGTTGCGGTAATTGCTTTAGTGCTTGCCCAAAACCCCGATAGTAAGGTACTTGGTCTTGTTTCTTATGCGTGGGCTGGTTTTGGTGCGGCATTTGGTCCTGTGGTGATTTTCTCTGTATTCTGGAAACGTATGACTGCATTAGGTGCTTTATCAGGTATGATAGCAGGAGCAGTGGTTGTTGTTTTATGGAAAAGTTTAAATACTGGTTTATATGAAATTATTCCGGGATTTATTGCTTGCTCAGTGGTATTAGTCTTAGTTTCTTTATCGACTAAAGTACCTAAGGACGTTATTGAACGCTTTGAAAAAGCAGATCAAGAGTATAAAAAACAAGCAAATGCTTAGGTAGCTTTGATACTTTTTCTTGTTTTATCATAAGAAATAGTATGACAAATAAAGGGCGGCTAGGATAATTTTATCCCAGTCGCTCTTTATTTTTAGGGGGTTTTTGTGTATGGTTAGAAGAGGAGAAAATAATCAGGAGACCATATGCATAAAGATGAACTATTTGCCCATTTAGAAAAAAATCCATTAACAACTAAACAATATGAGGCTTGTGCTTCTCAAGCAAAAACAACACTGGTACTAGCAGGCGCAGGAACGGGTAAAACCAGTACGCTTATGGGGAGAATTGTTTATTTATGGGAAAAGGGATTGAACCAAGCTCACCAGATTTTACCGCTAGCATTTGCGGTAGATGCGGCACATGAAATCCAATCACGTATTGAAAAGGTTGCTACTTCTGTGGGTGGGTTCTCTTTAGAGGGATTTCAAGCAAGGACATTTCATAGTTTAGGCTTATATATTGTGAGTGCTGTAGAGGGACAACAACCTTTGGTAAGTACCTTGATAGATGAAAATAGCCTGTTATCTTTTTTTCAGATGCATTTTTCCCAGTTAAGAAAAGAGAATTTATCTTATCGAGAGTGGCTCTATCAGTATTACACTTTTTATGATGAACAGTCGAGTCGGCGAACATTAAATGATGATTATGTTTTAAATCAGACAGAATTAAGGATAGCGAATCGCTTGTACTTTTTAGGCATACCTTATTGTTACCATGCACATTATGAAAAGGATATCTATTTAGATAAGCCTTATCAACCATATTGTTGTACTTTTTATTTACCTGATAGAAAACTCTATATAGATGTATTGGACTGTAAAGAAACTGAATTATCCTTAGAACAGCAACAACGACAACAAAAGTTAAACAATATTCATCAACACTACGGTACTAACTATCAGATATTCTATGCCGATGATGAGGTAATGTTTGAACCATCCACTATTTATACAGATCCAATGCTTTCGCATAGTGTCGGTCGGATGGATAGCTTACTTAAACTATTAATCAACTTATTTCTTTATTTAAAATCAATGGGTTATTCTTCTCAATGGTTAAAAACATATTTACAAGAAAATCAAACCCATTCAGACGAAAAAACCTTTCCTTTACTGAAACAATATTGTCTATATGCCTTACTATACCCATTATGGCAAGCGTATGAAGATTATTTAAAAGACGAAAAGAGTATTGACTTTGATGGCATGATTAATAAAGCAAAACAATATATTAAAGAGGGGCGGTTTATTGTGCCTTGGCAAGATATTTTGATTGATGAATTTCAAGATATTTCACTCGCTCGTTTACAGTTAATTCAGGCGATGAGAGAGCAAAATCCTGCGATTCGTTTATTCTGTGTGGGGGATGATTGGCAAACGATTTACCAATTTGCTGGTAGTGAATTAACGTATATCCGTGATATTGCTCAGTATTTTGGTGAGGTAAAGGTGGTATCTTTAGATACGACTTTTCGGTTTCATCAACAATTAGGGGATATTAGTAGTACCTTTGTTCAACAAAATCCTCGCCAGTATCAAAAGGAACTACGTAGTTTTGATACCCGTATTCGTAATTCAGTATTCTTAGTGCCGCAAAATACAGAACATAAAAATATAGAGACTGTCTTTGCTCATGTATTATATGATTTGCAAATTGATGCACCCAAAACATGCTTAATTCTGGCACGATTTAATCATCAATTGCCTGATGAAATGACGCTGAATAGATGGCAGACAAGCTATCCCTTACTCTTATTTCGTTGTGCGAGTATTCATGCCTCTAAAGGGACAGAAGCAGATATTGTGATTATAGTAGATGTTAATAGTGGGGAAGAGGGATTACCATCAGAGAAACAGGATCGTTTAGCCTTATTTAAGTGTAAGGAAGAGACTTTTTTATATGCTGAAGAAAGACGCGTATTTTACGTTGCCTTAACGCGTGCCAGAGAGCGAGTTTATCTTTGTTATGATGTACAAAATATCTCCCCCTTTATTGAGGAAATCCAACAACGACATGCCTTTATTCAGCGTATAAAAAAATCAAATGACCATTCTATTAAAAAACAATCATGGGTAAAATGGTTTAGTGGGTGGCGTGATCGTTTGATGAAAAGTTTAGAAAAGTAAGTCCTTCGGCGATTTCAGCTTCACTTTCGCAGAAGAAAACAACGGTATCATTATCATCCATATTCGCTAATATGGATTCCATTTCATCAGCAATATCAGGTGTTTGTTGGTTTAATTGCCCTACATGAACATTAAAACCTTCTTCAAAACGCGAAGCAGGAATAATGGCGGGCAGGCAATCAAAATCAGTATTGCCTAGATAAAAGCTAACATATAAGGTCATTTGATTCACGATAGTTTTTACTTCAAAACCGTGATCAAACTCTCGCTCAAAACTGGTTTCTAGTGCATCTTGCTCAGACATAGTTGCCTTTTTATAGTAAGTCAGTAGGAGGAGGAATATCCGCAGGGACTGCTGGTGCTTGAGGTGACTGGGCGCAAGCAGATAATAGACATATCAGTAAAAAAGAAGCAAGAAATTTTTTCATCATGAATAAAATATTTGTAAAATAAGAGATGTCTCATTTTAACGTTAATTTCTTTTTCTCGCTGTAGTAATGCGTAAAATTATACATATTGATATGGATGCTTTTTATGCTTCTGTTGAGCTAAGAGAGCAACCTCATCTTAAAGGTTTACCCGTTGTTGTTGCTTGGGAGGGGCCTCGTTCGGTGGTATGTGCGGCTTCTTATGAAGCAAGAAAATTTGGCTTGCGTTCGGCGATGTCTGTTGTACAAGCTAAAAAACTTTGCCCTAATGCGATTTTTATTCCTCCTCATTTTGATTTATATCGTTCTGTATCGCAACAAATACGACAAATTTTTGAGCAATATACCCCCTTAATTGAACCGTTATCGCTAGATGAAGCCTATTTAGATGTTACTCAAAATTTACAAAATATCCCCTCTGCAACAGAAGTTGCTCAACGGATTCGAGCTGATATCATGGCACAAACACAGCTAACAGCATCAGCAGGTGTTGCGCCTAATAAATTTATTGCTAAAATTGCTTCGGATTGGAATAAACCAAATGGTATCTATGTTGTCCCCCCTCAAAAAGTGATGGCATTTTTGATGCCCTTACCATTAGAAAAAATTCCGGGAGTGGGTAAGGTAACATTAGCAAAATTTCATCAATTAAAAATGTACACCATACAAGATATGGCAAGCTGTAGTGTGGATGAATTAGTACATTATTTTGGTAAGTATGGCTTTCGATTATATGATTTAGCCAGAGGCATTGATAATCGACCTGTACAAGAGCGTCAATTAACTAAGCAAATTTCTGTAGAAAGAACGTTTGATGTAGATATAAGAATTCAAGATATGGAGAGTGTTTTTCAGCATCTTTGTCAATCACTTTGGGAGCGGACATTACGCAAAAAACGTTTTGGAAGAAGTTTAACGGTTAAATTAAAAAATGCTGAATTTAAAGTTATTACACGAAGTAAAACATTTGATATTGCCTTTCAGAGTGAAGAGGATATTGAACGAATAGGGCGAGGTATTTTGACAGAGCTTATTCATGAAATGCCAACGCAGTATTTTCGTTTATTAGGAATAGGGTTAAGTTCTTTTGAAGATGAACAAGTGCAACAATTAGCACTGTTATGATAAAGGTTAGTGAATAATCCATACCATATAAAAATGTATTTAACGATAGGGATTTTAGATAAGTAAGTAGTTGAATAAAGTAAAAAATAAGAAAAAATGAGCCTGTTGATAAGGTAATAGATAGTCATTTTTTGGTGATTGTTTTTTTTAGTGATGAAATAGCATACCACCCTTATATATTATCTTGTTTTAGAAGTCAGAAAACTTACAATGTTTAACGTAGATAATAGATACCTAAAAATATTATTTAGGATTAAACGAGTAGAGAAACATCCCGTTTAATCCCTTTAATGGCTAATTAGCTTAGTGCTGTTTTAAGTAATTGAGACACTTTTGCCATATCAGCACGTCCTGCTAACTTGGGTTTAAGAATCCCCATGGCTTTACCCATAGCAGGATTGCCTGTAATACCTTGAGCAGATAATTCTGCTACAACTTTGGCAACTTCGGCGGCTAACTCTTCATCTGATGCTTGTTCAGGTAAAAACTCACTCAATACCGCTAATTCTGCTTTTTCGGCTTCTGCTGTCTCAGTGCGTCCTGCATTTTCAAAGGCAGTGATAGACTCTTTACGTTGTTTAATTTGCTTTTCGATAATAGCGACAATATCGGTATCGGCAAGCTCAATACGTTCATCGACTTCTTTTTGCTTAATCGCTGCCTGTAAGAAACGAAGTGTGGCAAGACGAGCAGATTGCTTAGCACGCATTGCTTCTTTAACAGCATCACTTACACGTTGTTTTAATGACATCATTCACTCTTTAAAATAAATTAGTTAAAATGGTATTTTAACCCAAAATATATACTAGAAAATACGATGTTTAGTTGAACAATATATCCACTATTATGAAAACTACAGAAAATAGTAGATAAAAGTAGTTTTTTGAGTTAATAAACCGTTTTTGCGTGATTTATAATGATTGACTATTCTTTATCGTTGAAATAATGTAGTGTAAACAAATCATTTATTTTGTTGTGTTTTCTTTGGGTTTAATAGAAGAAAATAAGTAGGTTATTATTTTATGTCAGTTTTTACAATTGAACGTGCATTACAACCCCAAGGAGGCGGCATTGCACAGTTATTTTTTATTTTTACGGATCAGGTAGATACCCAAGAGATGGATGGATTTTGTCAAACCATTGCTAAAACCTTTCCTTCTGCTGGTATTGTTGTGGCTATTCCAAGTAATGCCTTGCTACATTACACACATATTCAACAAAAAATAAATCTTTCAGAAGAAGATTTAAAAGCGTTTGTTAGTACCCATCAGCAAGATATACAGGGATTTATTAAATCTTTTCAGTCTCATTTTCAGATAGAGCCTAATGCAACAGCACTGATAGGAATAGGGCAAATGGGAAGCCTTGTACTAGAGTTAAGTAAACTAGAAGAGCCTTTAGCTGGGAGAATACTAAGTTTTGGGGCTAGATTTGCTGAATTGCCAGAGGAAGCATTATCTTTAAACCAAACTATTCATTTTTTACATGCTAAGAATGATACCTTAGTAGATTCACAGTATGCGATAGATGCACATGAGAAACTTGCTCAATTAGAGGGTGATGCCACGATTGATATTGCTAATAATGTGTCAAACTCTTTTAATGATGTATTGGTGAAACAAATGATAAATCGCTTATTAACGTGTGTACCTTTACGCTATTGGAAAGAAGCACAGCAAGCACAAGTTCTTGATACCCAGCCAGCCACAGAAAAAGATCTTATTCACTAAGTGCTGTTTAAAATGCGTTTTATCCTATGTGAATGTTACATATAGATAGCAGATAGTCTAAAAGCGTGAGTAAATTGTAAGCGAAACGAAATGAAATAATTTTGTTAAAAAATGAAATATTTTTGAAATGGGTTATCGTGCATAATACATACATGGTTTGATAACCATTGCTTATCAAACATTTCTCTCCTTTTAAATTTTCCTCTCCTTATAGCCTCGGATTTTTCCGAGGCTTTTTTTCAATATAACTCATGATGATATAATACGGTCTTAGTTTAACGAATACTACGATACCTCTATTTTTCCTTTAATCGTAAAGAGATAAGGGTATGTAAGAATGATATATGTAAAGAAAAATCCATATTTCATCACAATAATATTGGAGAAATATGGATCGATTTATTCACTTGATTAGATGTGCAGAATCATTAGTATAAAGAAGGGTAATCGTTTTGTACAATATGACGAACTCGAATGGCATCTGTAAAGCGAGTATTTCTATTTTCGGCATTCAATAAGACAATTGCCATATCTTTACCCTCTACCTTAGAAATCATCACTAAGCAATTACCTGCTTCTCGAATATAGCCTGTTTTAGAAATATTAATATTCCAATCATTATTTCGTACTAAGCGATTCGTATTATGATATTGTAGGGGGCGTCCATTGCGAGCAATAATAGTATGGTCATCGCTTGTAGATAATTGATGGATAAGTTTTTCTTTTGATGTCGCTTGCAAAAGGCGGACTAAATCTTGAGGAGAGGCAACATTAAGCGGAGAAAGCCCTGTTGGTTCAACAAAACGACTTCTTGTCATACCAATATGACGAGCCATAAGATTCATTTCTCTGACAAAGGCATTGACCCCACCGGGGTAAGTACGTGCTAGCGCATGAGCAGCACGATTTTCAGAAGACATTAAGGCAAGATGTAAAGCATCACGACGAGTAAGTGATGTACCTACCATTAAGCGAGAACTAGAAGATTTGAGACGGTCAATATCTTCATCTGTAATCGTAATGATTTCATCCAAATTTACCTTAGAGCGAGTAATTACTAAGGCAGTCATGAGCTTAGTGATTGAAGCAATCGGACGAACAGTATTCATATTTTTAGCATAATGTACCTGATTATCATCCAATGACATCACTAAGGCAACTTCAGAATGAATATAGCCTCCGCTTTCTGCCATAGTTGAAATATTGGCAGGGATACTATTATTAGCATAGGCTATTGGCATAGCAAGCAATAAGCATAATGTGCCTAAACTAAGGGCTTTTTTAGTCAAAAATGGCATAGTAGTACAACAAAATTTATCATTAAAATAGATTTAGGGTAGGTATATTATACCGTTAAAATTTAAAAAATACATATATAAATTATATATTTATGTTATTTTCCTAGAAAGTTTATAAGGAATGATTTGAAAATTCAATAGTTGACTGATTTTTAAAGAAAAAATCAAACTTAATAGGAAAGATGAAGTTTATTTTTACTTTTATTAAATTTCTTGTAAGGCTATCTATTTTTTACAAAAAGAAAGAGGAAAAACAGTAAAATAGAGGTTTCCTTTCAACTGAGAAGATTCTACGAATATAGGTTTTTGCCTATGCTTTTATGGAATCTACGGCTTAATATCAGCAAAGAGAAAATTATTGCTTAATCTGTGTTAAGCCATTTTTTAAGCGAAGCTACAAAGTGACGACTTATCAATTTATCCCCGGCAATACTGCCATATCTGCTTTTAAAGCTGAAAAACTTATTGATGATTTCCAAAAGATTAATGTTCCTGCTAGCCATATTTATGCCCGTTATGAACATTATGTCTTTACAGAGACAACATTAACATCGCAAGAGCAAGAGCAACTAGAAAAGCTACTTTGTTATGGTAAACCTTTCCGTACAGAAGGTTCATTGGATAAGGCTATTACATTACGTGTTATTCCTCGTCTTGGTACAGTCTCACCTTGGGCAAGTAAAGCAACCGATATTGCTCATAATTGTGGTTTAACAAAGGTTAAACGTATTGAGCGTGGTATTGCTTATTATATTGTGCCAGAATCAGGTTGGTTAGGTAGCAAAAAAATTACACCAGAGCAAACAGATCAAATTGCTGATTTATTGCATGATCGTATGACAGAATCTGTTGTTACCAGTGATTTTGATGCCTCTATTTTAATGAAACCATTAGAGGGTAAACCGCTTCAACAAATTCCTGTCTTAGCCGAGGGAAAAGCCGCTTTAGATCAGGCAAATACTGCATTGGGATTAGCACTATCTGAAGATGAAGTAGATTACTTATTAAAAGCCTTTACAGAATTAGGACGTAATCCAACGGATGTGGAATTAATGATGTTTGCTCAAGCGAATAGTGAACATTGTCGTCATAAAATTTTTAATGCAACGTGGACAATTGACGGTAAACCAGAAGAGAAAACGCTATTTGGTATGATTCGTGATACGCATAAAGCCCAACCTGAAGGTACGATAGTGGCTTATGCGGATAATGCAGCGATTATGCAAGGAAGAACGGTTAATCGTTTTTATCCATTGGCAGGAACCGCATCGAGCGAGCGTTATATCCATAAAGAGCGCTTAACGCATACCTTAATGAAAGTAGAAACCCATAATCACCCCACTGCGATTGCACCATTCCCCGGTGCGTCAACAGGTGCTGGTGGAGAAATTCGTGATGAAGGGGCAACGGGACGTGGTTCTAAACCTAAAGCAGGTCTAACGGGGTTTACGGTTTCTAATTTACGTTTAGCAGATTTACCTGAAACATGGGAAGAGGATTCTCATGGTATGCCTAGCCGTATCTCTAGTCCTTTAGATATTATGATTCAAGGCCCTATTGGAGGCGCTGCTTTTAATAATGAATTTGGTCGTCCTAATTTATTGGGTTATTTCCGTGTTTATGAACAATCAGTCGCTGGTAAAAAATGGGGTTATCATAAACCTATTATGATTGCAGGTGGCTTAGGTAGTATCGATGACTCACTAACCCATAAAAATGAAATTCCAGCAGGTGCGTTATTGATTCAATTAGGCGGGCCTGGTATGCGTATTGGTATGGGTGGTGGTGCTGCCTCTAGTATGAGCGTAGGTTCTAACACCGAAAGCCTTGATTTTGATTCTGTACAACGTGGAAATCCAGAACTTGAACGCCGTGCACAAGAAGTGATTGATGCGTGCTGGCGTATGCTAGAGGACAATCCTGTGATTGCTATTCATGATGTTGGCGCAGGTGGTTTATCAAATGCTTTCCCTGAATTGGTTAATGATGCAGGGCGAGGGGCTATATTTGATTTAAAACGGGTACACCTAGAAGAATCAGGAATGTCTGCGGCTGAAATTTGGAGTAATGAGTCACAAGAGCGCTATGTGTTATCCATTCTTCCAGAGAATTTAGAAGCATTTGATGCTATTTGTGCACGAGAACGTTGCCCTTATGCTGTGGTAGGGATTGCAACAGAAGAGCGTATTTTGCGTGTTGTTGATGGTGAGGGTTTACCTGGTGAAGAAGGAACAACCAGTTTACAAACAGCGACTGTTGTAAGACCGGTTGATGTGCCTATTGATGTAATTTTAGGTAAACCACCGCGTATGCATCGTCAAGTAAACCGTGAAGTATTAACGGATAAACCAGTAGATGTGGTAGGTCTTGATTTTAACGAGATTTCGCGTAAGGTATTACGTCACCCAACAGTTGCTAATAAAACCTTCCTTATCACGATTGGAGATCGTTCTGTTGGAGGGTTAAATGCACGCGATCAAATGGTTGGTCCTTGGCAAGTACCTGTTGCAGATTGTGCGGTAACATTAGATGCTTTTGATACCTATACTGGTCAAGCGATGGCAATGGGTGAGCGAAGCCCATTAGCGATTATAGATGCACCTGCTTCTGGGCGTGTAGCTATTGCAGAAGCCTTAACCAATCTTGTTGCGGCAGATGTAGAGCGAATTGAGGATATTAAATTATCAGCCAACTGGATGGCAGCAACAGGTGTTGCAGGACAAGATGCCGCATTATTTGATACAGTAACAGCGGTAAGTGATTTTTGTCAAAAAATGGGCTTATCTATCCCTGTTGGTAAAGATTCTTTATCTATGCGAACCAGTTGGAAAGAGGGGGATGTATCACAAGAGGTGATTGCGCCTGTATCGCTTGTTGTTACTGCCTTTGCCAATGTAACTGATGCACGTAAAACGCTAACACCTCAATTACGTACCGATCAAGGTGAAACAGTCCTTATCTTAATTGATTTAGGTCTTGGTAAAAACCGTTTAGGTGGTTCTGTATTATCTCATGTTACCAATCAGTTTGGAGACGAGGTTCCTGATATTCAAGATGCGGAATTATTGCGTAAGTTCTTTGTGACTATCCGTGCTTTAGCACAGAATAATGCTATTTTAGCCTACCATGATCGTTCGGATGGTGGTTTATTTGCTACTGTTGCGGAGATGGCTTTTGCAGGCCATGTGGGTGTATCGCTTAATGTAGATATGCTAACATTTGACAGTAATAATGCGGATTGGGGAGATTACAAAATCCGTCCAGAGCAAGTGTCTGTACAACGTGATGAAAGTACATTTAAAGCCTTATTCAATGAAGAGTTAGGTGCTGTGATTCAAGTGCGTGCCAGTGATCGTGATGCCGTATTACAGGTATTGCGTGAAGCAGGACTATCACTTTGCTCTCATGTTATTGGTAGTTTAAACCAAAGTGATACGATTGAAGTTTATCGTGATGGTAAGAAAGTTTTTGATATTAACCGTACTGATTTAGGACAAGAATGGAGTAAAGTCAGTTACGAAATCATGAAACAACGTGATAATCCTAAGACGGCGCTAGCAGAATTTAACCGTTGGGTAGATACGACTGATCCAGGTATGTCGCCTAAAGTACCCTTTAATCCACAAGAAGAAATTACTGCTCCGTATATTGCGAAAGGAACTCGTCCAACAGTGGCTATTCTACGAGAACAAGGATGTAATAGTCATATAGAGATGGCATGGGCATTTGATAAAGCAGGATTTGCGGCTTATGATGTGCATATGACAGATTTAATTCAAGGACGTACACAATTAGCTGATTTCCAAGGTTTGGTGGCAGTAGGTGGATTTAGCTATGGTGATGTATTAGGTGCAGGAGAAGGCTGGGCGCGTACAATTCGTTTTAATACACAGTTAGCAGAACAGTTTAATGCCTTCTTTAATCGTCCTGACGTGTTTGGTTTGGGTATTTGTAATGGATGCCAGATGATGGCAACATTAGCGGATATGATTCCAGGTGCAGAGCATTGGCCAAAATTTACTCAAAATGTTTCTGCTAAGTATGAGGCACGTCTTGTGATGGTAGAAATTCCTGAATCACCCTCTATTTTCTTTACAGGGATGGAAGGTATGCAAGCACCGATTGCGGTTGCTCATGGTGAAGGTTTTGCTAATTTTACGGCGCAAGGTGATTTAAATCAGGTGGCTACAGCCATGCGTTATGTCAATAATAATGGCATGATTACCGAGGCCTATCCTGCCAATCCTAATGGTAGTATTAATGGTATTGCGGGGGTAACAACACAAGATGGTCGCTTTACCATTATGATGCCACACCCTGAACGTGTTACGCGAAATGTGATGATGTCATGGTCTCCTGAGCGCTGGGGTGAAGCAGATACAGGCGGTGATTATTCGCCTTGGATGCGTATGTTTATGAATGCGAGAGCATTCTTGAAATAGTAAAAAAGAGCAGGTAATCAATGCGATTGCCTGCTTTTTTAAAAGAAGTGTTAATGATGAAATAAATATTGCTTATCCCTATTGATTGATATGCGTAAAGCTGATAAGACGAATACGAAATAATTCCTATAGTGAGTAAGTCGTTTTATCGTGTTAATAAAGGCTATTTGCTTGAAAATAGGGTGTTAAGAGCGTATAATTGATTTTTGTGCTTGGAGTTAATTCATGCGTTTAGTTAAAAAAGCACTTACCTTTGATGATGTATTATTGGTACCTGCCTATTCCAATGTGTTGCCACGCGACACGTCTTTAAAAACCCAACTCACCCGTAATATTTCTTTAAATATTCCTTTAGTTTCTGCCGCAATGGATACCGTGACAGAATCACGTCTAGCGATTGCCATGGCACAAGAGGGTGGTATTGGGATTATCCACAAAAATATGTCAGCCGATCAACAAGCCCTTGAAGTCTCTCGTGTTAAACGTCATGAGTTTGGGGTAGTGATTGATCCTGTTACTGTATCGCCTTCTACAACTGTTCGTGAGGCAGTAGCATTACAAAAAGAAAACGGTATTTCAGGTTTACCTGTTGTTGAAAACGGTAAAGTTGTCGGTATTGTGACCAATCGTGATTTACGCTTTGAAGATCGTTTAGATGAAAAAATTGCGAACGTCATGACACCTAGAGAACGCTTAGTTACCATGAAAGAGCATAGCACGTTAGAAGATGCTCAAGCGTTAATGCATAAACACCGATTAGAGCGTGTTCTCATTGTGAACGATGCGTTTGAATTACGAGGTTTAGCAACCGTTAAAGATATTTACAAAAATCATGAACACCCTAATGCTAATAAAGATGCACTGGGACAATTGCGTGTTGGCGCAGCTGTTGGTGTGGGTGATGGTACAGAAGAGCGTGTTGCTAAATTAGTTGCTGCTGGTGTTGATGTGATTATCGTTGATACGGCACATGGTCATTCTCAAGGTGTAATTGACCGTGTACGTTGGGTGAAGCAAAATTTCCCTAAAGTAGATGTTATTGGTGGAAATATTGCAACAGGTGCTGCTGCTAAAGCATTAGTAGAAGCAGGTGCTGATGGCGTCAAAGTAGGGATTGGTCCAGGCTCTATTTGTACAACGCGTATTGTTGCTGGTGTTGGTGTTCCTCAGATTACGGCAATTGCAGATGTTGCAAAAGCACTTGAGGGAACAGGTGTTCCTCTTATCGCTGATGGTGGTATTCGTTTCTCTGGAGATGTATCCAAGGCCTTAGCAGCAGGTGCTTATGCGTGTATGATGGGCGGTATGTTTGCCGGTACAGAAGAAGCACCGGGTGAGGTTATCCTTTTCCAAGGTCGTTCTTATAAATCTTACCGTGGTATGGGTAGTTTAGGCGCAATGGAAAAAGGTTCTGCGGATCGTTATTTCCAAGACTCTAGTAGTAATACCGATAAACTTGTTCCAGAGGGTATAGAAGGACGCGTACCTTATAAAGGTAGTGTTTTAGCAATTATTTATCAATTAATTGGTGGTGTTCGTGCCTCTATGGGTTATTGTGGTTGTGCTACGATTGAGGATATGCGTACCAAAACTGAATTTGTTGAAATCACTGCCGCAGGTGTACGTGAATCACACGTTCATGATGTACAAATTACAAAAGAAGCCCCCAATTATCGCGCTGATTAATTTTAGGTAGAACTATGCACCAACGTATTTTAATTCTTGATTTTGGCTCACAAGTAACACAACTGATTGCACGTCGTGTACGCGAAGCTGGTGTTTTTTGTGAAATTCATCCCGGTGATGTGGATGATAATTTTATTAAAGAACAACTTTCTTTAGGTTTAAAGGGTATTATTCTTTCAGGTAGCCATTCATCTGCTTATGATGAAGGTTCTATGAAAGTAACAGATGCTGTTTTCCTCTCTAATGTCCCTGTATTGGGTATTTGCTATGGTATGCAAGCGATGGCAAATCAATTAGGAGGAAGTGTTTCTTGGTCAGATCATCGTGAATTTGGTTATGCAGAGGTGCAAGTTCATGGTCATACGGCTTTATTAAATACCTTAGAAGATGGTCGTACCAAAGATGGCTACCCACTTCTTAAAGTATGGATGAGCCATGGTGATAAGGTAACAGAGCTACCACCTGGTTTTAAATTAATGGCTTCTACACCTTCTTGTCCTATTGCGGGTATGGCAGATGAAGAGCGCCGTTTTTATGCTGTGCAGTTTCATCCAGAAGTTACGCATACTGTTCAAGGTAAAGCATTATTAAGTCGCTTTGTGTTGGATATTTGTGGTTGTGATGGCGATTGGAATATGCCTGATTATGTTTCAGAGGCGATTGAGCATATCCGTGAGCAAGTGGGGAATGATGAGGTTATCCTTGGTTTATCGGGTGGTGTAGATTCTTCTGTGGCTGCTGCTTTAATTCATAAAGCTATCGGTGATCAGCTTACTTGTGTTTTTGTGGATCATGGATTATTACGCTTGAATGAGGGCGACCAAGTGATGGAAGTCCTTCATAAAAATTTAGGTGTCAAAATTATCCGAGTAAATGCAGTGGATCAATTTATGAAGCATTTAGAGGGTGTTTCTGATCCTGAACAAAAACGTAAGATTATCGGTCGTGAGTTTGTTGAAGTTTTCCAAGAAGAAGCAGGTAAATTAGTCAATGCAAAATGGTTAGCACAAGGTACTATCTATCCTGATGTGATTGAGTCAGCAGGGGCAAAAACAGGAAAAGCGGTTGCGATTAAATCACACCATAATGTGGGTGGATTACCAGAAACACTTAATTTACAGTTATTAGAGCCACTGCGTGAACTATTTAAAGATGAAGTACGAGAGCTTGGTATTGCATTAGGTTTACCGCATCATATGGTATATCGCCATCCATTCCCCGGCCCCGGTTTAGGTGTACGGATTCTTGGTGAGGTAAAACAAGAGTATGCTGATTTATTACGCAAGGCTGATGCTATCTTTATCGAAGAATTGCGTAATTACATGGATCCCGAAACAGGTAAATCTTGGTATGATTTAACCTCACAGGCTTTTGCCGTATTTTTACCAGTAAAATCTGTTGGTGTAATGGGTGATGGACGTACCTATGATTATGTTGTTGCATTACGAGCTGTTCAAACGTCTGACTTTATGACAGCAGATTGGGCACATCTACCATATCCTTTACTGGCTAAAGTTTCTTCACGGATTATCAATGAAGTGCGTGGTATTAATCGAGTAACATATGATGTGTCGAGTAAACCGCCTGCAACCATTGAGTGGGAATAGTTTTTCACTTATTTTTATTTTTTCAGTATAGTTCAAAAATCCTTAAAAGCCCCTATCCATGGGGCTTTTAGCTTTTCAAGGCTTTTCATAGTATTCCGTAGTATTTCATATTTTTAACGGTAAAATTTACGGTAAAAAAGTATGGCATATTAGTGTAAAATACAATTTACCGTTAGATATTAACGGTAAAGTTCTGGAGAGTAAGATGCTGACTGATTCTAAGCTTAAATCACTGAAGGCAAAAGATAAACCCTATAAGGTAAGTGATCGTGATGGTTTATATGTTTATGTTTCTACGGTAGGAGGAGTAACGTTTAGGTATGATTATCAAATTAATGGGAGAAGAGAGACATTATCTATTGGTAAGTATGGGGCAAGTGGTATTCATTTAAGTGAAGCAAGACAATTATTAATACAAGCCAAAAAACTAATTGCTCAGGGTATTTCACCGATGGCAGAGAAAAAAAGAGAAAAACTGCGTCTTAAAAATGCAAATACTTTTGGGGATTTTATACAGCGTTATTTATCGGAGGCTGATTTTGCTAAAAGTACGCTTGAATTACGAGTGGCAACCTATAAGCGAGAAATGGAAAGTGATTTTGGTTCAAAGCTGATGATAGAAATTACACCGGAAGACATACGAAATCATTGTGAAGCTATTCGAGATAGGGGAGCACCATCTACGGCTGTTTTTGTCAGAGATTTATTTAATGCGACGTATAAATATGCTATATCAAAGGGGGCTTATTTAGTCAATCCTGCTGAGTTAGTGACAAATGCATCTATTGCTAAATTTAAACCAAGAGAACGGTCTTTGAGTCCTCGAGAAATCCACTTGTTCTTTAATGCACTCAATCATACAGAAAAGTACCTTACATTGCGTAAAGCCGTATTATTAGTGCTTTATACAATGGTTAGAAAAAGTGAATTAGTCTATGCGACTTGGGATGAAATTGATTTTAAAAATAATGTTTGGACAATTCCGGCAGAACGTATGAAAGCAAGAAGAGCGCATAATGTTTATCTATCACATCAAGTAGTGGAGATATTTACTGCTTTTAAGGTTTTTTGCGAAGACTCTCGTTATCTTTTGCCATCACGGACTTCTAAAGTAAAGCCAATCTCGTTATCTTCTCTGAATCGAGTTGTGAATGATACTGTGGCAGAGATGAATAAAGAGGGAATTGCGATTGATTCATTTACTATTCATGACTTGCGTAGAACAGGATCAACGCTATTAAATGAATATGGATTTAATACGGATTGGATAGAAAAGTCTTTAGCTCATGAACAACAAGGTACAAGAGCTGTTTATAATAAAGCAGAATATGCCGCCCAACGTCGTGAAATGATGCAACAATGGGCGGATATGGTGGATAGGTGGATTTCGGGGGAGGGGCTTTAGTCTAAATAGCATCGGCTCTTTGTTTAATCCAGTTAAGGATTTCTTTCTTTAGCCAAGCTACTCTATTTTTAGAGAGTTGTTTACGCTTAGGGAATTTACCTTCACGCTCTAGCCGCCAGATGGTTGAGTTACTTAGACCAACCATTTGAAAAACAGTTTTTCTACTGATTAACATATTTTCTTCGATGTAATCTTTATCCATAAAATTCTCTTTATCTTAATCGTTTTGTAATTTCCCAAGCACTTCTCAAGGAAGCCCTACGACACCAACCTGCTCGGCGGTAGAGCTGGTAGAGTTTAATAAATGCTATCATCATTACTCCTTAAAAGGGTATATCGCCCTCTACGGATGTTGTTTGTGAGGGTTGATTATTCGCTTGGGCGACAGCCTGAGGAGGGGGATTAGCTGGTTTTTGTGTGCTATCGGGTTCTCTATTACCGTTCATCTGCATGGATTCAGCATAAATCTCAGTAGTGTAGCGTTTGATATTGTTTTTATCTGTCCACTCGAGTGTTCGCAAACGTCCTTCAATATAAACTTGAGAGCCCTTTTTAAGGTATTCACCGGCGATTTCGGCTAATCGTCCATACATAAAGATGCGGTGCCATTCGGTTTCACTGCGTTTTTCTTTGGTGGTTGCATCATTCCATGCACGGGTTGTAGCGACAGAAAAGCGAGCCATTGCAGCCCCATCAGGGGTATAGCGTACTTCGGGATCTTTGCCTAGGTTACCAAGAATAATCACTTTATTCACACTTGCCATTTTATTTCTCCTGTATATTACATTGTGTTTTTAAAAAGGTTTGAATATCTTCTGCGAATTCCTCGGTTGTTCCACGGTTGTAGAGGACGTGGTCAATCCAAGGTGTGAGTGCTGCGATGTTTTCTGATTCATGCGCCATCTGTTGTTTGAGAGAGGGACGATTAATCAATACCAGCTGACCACCGCAGGATTTAATCATCTCTGCTTCATTGGGGAAGCGTATATCGGTAACTACAATCCCTTTGGCTCCGGCTTGAATCAGATTATTGATGTAGGTAATCGCTAGGTCTAACCAGTAGTTAATATTTTGTTGGCGGCGATATTCTAGCCCCCAGAGTTGCATAATACGGCGAGGGGTTTGTGGGATATATAAATCAATATCCAGTGAGCGGCATACTTCAATAAATGCTTTATCCTTACAACGGTAGATGGCTAGGTTGTAAGTGCGGCTTTCTTTTAATGCTCTTGAGTAGAGGTAGCTATCATCTATTTGAAAAGCGTTGGCAACTTCATATTTCAGAGGATCAGCGATAGCAAATTGAATATAGTCGGGGGATATATTTTGGATAATATCACCGCAAGTGTTTTTACCTGATCCGGCTGTACCGCAAAGACCTATAATAGTGCAAAGTTGAGACATATTTCATTCCTATAAAAATGTTAAAAAATCTTTAACAATGGGTGAAATAAGGAATGTTCCTCTACCGGTGATATGACATCAGCGGTAGAGGAGAGTGGATAGCATAAATAGACGGTAAGTTATCGCCCTATGGCATGTAGGGCTTGTTGTCTGCTTAACCGTGCATTGTATTTCTCTATCGGAAACATCTCATTAAAGTGGTGTAGGGTTTTTCGCCACTCAGCATCATCTTTGGCAAGTGTGGTAAAAAGTTTGCGTAATCGATGTTCGCTAAGTGAGATAGAAAGTCCCGGTTCGGTGTATAGGCTATATACTTCAGCAGCGTATTGTGAAAGCATGGTTTTAAGAGCAGGGTAAAGTTTTGCTAACACGTCGGCTTGTCGGTGGGCAAGAAAGAGTAAATTACTCAATGTATGCAGTACCTCGTCTTCTACCTCATGGGTTTTAGGCTCATACGCAATAGTTGCTTGGGTAGGTGTGGTATAGTTGCCTGTTTTGCGGATAGTGGGGAGAACTTCTTCAAAGACCCAGTTTTGAAACTCAATGGCTTCCGGTTTATTTGATCTAAAAATTACCCTGTAGAGGTTTGCTTCATCAATAAAAGTGATTTCTTGTTTACCGCCTTGTGTAAGGGTGTACATTTTATGTACACCCTTTTCATTTAAATTAAAACGAGCTGGATTGGCATTTTGGATATTTAAGATTTCTGCGACATCGGTCAAGCAGAATAAAGGTTCGTTATCTTTAATTTCGATACGGACAGGGTGGCTATTAAAGTTAAATATTGTGATATTGCTCATAATGAGCTCCTCGTAATTTAGTTAGTATCATCACCATGAATGAGGGTGACGGGTCTCAACTACCGTTACGAGACGGCGACTGGTATTCCCAAAGGTGTTGTATTTCCAGTTCTCAACCCGTCATAAGAAGACGTGCCTGTAAATAGGCGTAAAAAAACCGCTTGGCTGACAGGTGCGGAATCCGCTCGTAATTTAGTAGTGGTTTCATCATAACCCATCAGCATTTATTTGTAAAGTGTGCTTGTAAACTTTATGCTAAATAAATAGCATAAATAGACGGTACATTATCGCCCTATAGCGTGTAGGGCTTGTTGTCTATTTAACCGTGCATTGTATTTCTCTATCGGAAACATCTCATTAAAGTGGTGTAGGGTTTTTCGCCACTCAGCATCATCTTTGGCAAGTGTGGTAAAAAGTTTGCGTAATCGATGTTCGCTAAGTGAGATAGAAAGTCTCGGTTCGGTGTATAGGCTATATACTTCAGCAGCGTATTGTGAAAGCATGGTTTTGAGAGCAGGGTAAAGTTTTGCTAACACGTCGGCTTGTCGGTGGGCTAGAAAGAGTAAATTACTCAATGTATGCAGTACCTCGTCTTCTACCTCATGGGTTTTAGGCTCATACGCAATAGTTGCTTGGGTAGGGGTGGTGTAGCTACCTGTTTTTCTAATGGTTGGTAGGACTTCATTTGTTACCCATTTCCTAAAATCTTGAGCTTCTTGTTTGCGACTTTTAAAAGCTGCATGATATAGTCCACTTTCTGAAATAATTAGAGCTAATTGTGTTCCACCAAGGGTACTCATATTGTGAGTACCCTTTTCATCTTCATCTAAAATTCTAACAAGATTTGATGCGTCACGATAACCAAAGATTAATGCAATTTCTGAAGCAATAAACCATGCTTCATTGTTTTTATTAATAACTTGTATTGTATTAGATTGAAAATTAAATGTTGTGATATTGCTCATGATGAGCTCCTGTTAGTTTTGAGAGATACCACTTTTAATGAGGGTGGCGGGACTCACTCTCGGTCTAACAAGAAACCGCTGCAAGCTATTTCCCGAAGGTGTTGTATTTGCTCGCTATCGACCCGCCATAGAAGACGTGCCTGTAAATAGGCGTAAAAAAACCGCTTGGCTGACAGGTGCGGAATCTGCTTGTTAGTTTATTGAGAGGATTTCATCATAACCCATCAGCATTTATTTGTAAAGTGTGCTTGTAAACTTTATGCTAAATAAATAGCATAAATAGACGGTAAGTTATCGCCCTATGGCATGTAGGGCTTGTTGTCTGCTTAACCGTGCATTGTATTTCTCTATCGGAAACATCTCATTAAAGTGGTGTAGGGTTTTTCGCCACTCAGCATCATCTTTGGCAAGTGTGGTAAAAAGTTTGCGTAAGCGATGTTCGCTAAGTGAGATAGAAAGTCCCGGTTCGGTGTATAGGCTATATACTTCAGCAGCGTATTGTGAAAGCATGGTTTTGAGAGCAGGGTAAAGTTTTGCTAACACGTCGGCTTGTCGGTGGGCAAGAAAGAGTAAATTACTCAATGTATGCAGTACCTCGTCTTCTACCTCATGGGTTTTAGGCTCATACGCAATAGTTGCTTGGGTAGGGGTGGTATAGTTGCCTGTTTTGCGGATAGTGGGGAGGACCTCATTTGTTACCCATTTTCTGAAACGGTAAGGAATAGAACCTTTTTTTACCGCCTCACGACAACGTAAAATTAGGGTGTACATTCCGCTTTCTGAAACAATATTAATTTCAGTAATACGATTATCAAAATTTACTCGCTGATTAAGCCCTACATTAAACATAGCCCTTTCATCATCATCTAAATTTTCTAAGGCTTGAGTAGGATTTTTAATTCCTAGAATATCACAAATATCTTTAGCAACAAACCACGGTTCATTATTAATAACTAAAGTACGGATAGAATTTGATTCAAAATTAAATGTAGATAATTGATTAGACATTTGACACTTCCTTTTTGAGAGGAGTTTATAAAACCCTTGAGAGGGCGCCAACGGCTCAAAACCAGTGTCAAAATCTGGCGGAGTTATTCCCTTACGGTATTGTATTCCTCGCACCGTCGGCATATATCCTGTATATATTTAAGACATAAAAAAACACACTAACGGGGTGATATGACCGTTTGACAAATAGGCTTTTGAGACCTTGTGGAAATAGTAGCAAAAAGATTTTTTGTTGTCAATAGATACTGCTTAGTAGGGTGACGGGCTTCAACTACCGTTCACAGACGGCGACTGGTATTCCCAAAAGGTGTTATATTTCCAGTTCTCAACCCGTCATAAGAAGACGTGCCTGTAAATAGGCGTAAAAAAACCGCTTGGCTGACAGGTGCGGAAACCGCTGTGAATTTAGTAGTGGTTTCATTATGCCTGAAAGGGCGGTTGGTGTCAAATATGGTTTTTTAATGAGAACTATAAGGTTTGCTTTATAAACTTACTATAGTTTACAATTGGGTGTTTTAAAAGAAGAGTGTTTTTACTTCACTGTGTACTTCTAATATATTGAAAGGCTCGCTCTTTGCATCTTCAAAATGGCTTTGTACTATGCCTGAAATAATATCAGCAAGCTGAACACCTAAATGGCATTTGCTGTCACATTGATTGGTTGTTAGTAATGTTTCTGCACCAATATCAAGCCAGATTGTTGTTTGTAGGTAATCATGTAAGGAATTGCCACTTTGTACTTTCATTGTTCGTTGATCAATATTGAATATAACTTTATTATATTTTGCAAACTCTTTGGCAAGTAAGCACTTGACCATGTAATTATAGAGTTTGTTTTGATCTTGACGAATATGTACTGCGACTTTTTCCTTATTAACAGTCATACAGAAATATTGAACATCATTACCATGCTTTATTTTGAAATCTGCTAGTTTATTTGCTATCCAGATACGTTGTTCTACCGTGAGAGCAGCCCATTTAACTTCTTTATTTGTAGGTGTTTTTGTTTTATTATATAAATCTCTCATTAACCGTTTAAGTAAATGACGTTTATCATGATGAATTAAGATTGCGGCAATCGTTAGATAACGACTTGAGCCACCTTGGCGGTAAGGTGCATCAAATTTCCACCCAAGATCACCGCTTTCATCTAGATAAGCTGAGATTTGCATTTTATTGTCCTTTTATGCAATAAGTAAGCCACCAATTTAGTATAAAACTGGTGGCTTTAAATGAATAGCGACAGCCCCTAGTGCTGACGTACTTCACATACGCTTACGATACGATAACCGCTTCGCAGTTTAACTAGGATTTACCTGTCTATGTTTACTATTATATACAAGAACAATAGAAAAAGCAACTAATAATTATCTCCATATCAACTTACCGCTCTTGGTCGAAACTTCTGCAGAGTTTGCCTATAAATTTTTTCTTACTATTTCTGTAATATCTTCTGCGTATTTTTTGAATGTTTTATCTTCTCTATCAAAAAAATCATCAATCCATTTTGTTAACTGAGTCATGAAGAACCAATGTACTATTAAAGAGACAATTAATGCTACTAATGCTGAGATAAGTATTGTTGAAAACATATAAGAACCTTTTGTAAAAAATATTATTACCAGAAGAAAAGGAAAAACCACCCATAGCGCCAAAGCAATGACGCTATGGATTGTTAAACACATATCCTTATTTCACACATTGTTAAAGAACGGTGCCGGTCAGCCCCGGCTTGCTCACCACTGTAGCAGGTGACGCTGGGAGGGGAGATTACGCAATATAAAGTGGATTGATACTCACTTTTTCTTTAATAGTCGTTAAAACAGCGGTAACAGCAGCATCAACGACTAAATCAGGGCGAATGAGTTCATACCAAATAGTAAGTTTGGCTTGTGATTGACGGTAACGTAAGCGAGCAAAGATTTCATAGCCTTTGCCGTGGAAGAAAACAGGAATACCGATAGCAAACTCATTAAAGGCTTGCATTTGCTCTACCGTAGCTTGGTTTTCCATATCTACAAAATCCAGTTTTGTACCACCTGACTGCGTGCGTACGATAGATTTAATGGATTTATCCTGCTTAATTTCAAAGTCAAGTGCTAGCTTGAGCATATCAGTACCCGTTGGGGTTTTACGGTCTTCTGAGTGATGAATGTCTTTGATGTTTTCTTCAATAAAGACAGCGAAATCAAACTGGCTTTGCGCTTCTTTATGGTGGTAATTCCATAGTTTCCATTCATAAGAGGGGAGCATTGTCAGCGTAGCAGTAAAATCACGCCAGCCAGCTAATGCGTGTGGAACATGCTCGTTAAATACAGCCTTGATTAAGAGCGGTTGCTCAGTATTCTGAGGATCAACCTTGGCATATAGACGTGTTTCAGGTGTTTTGTATAAATTAACGTATTCAATAAATGAATCAACATCGACAAAATGGACATTCCCTTTTGCTCGATAGGGAGCAGGTTGGTACTGCTCTGAACTTGCATCTGATACGAGATCATAGCCCTTAGGTATAGCAAAAACACTGACAAAGCTATTGGGTAGTGCTGTTTCTAGTTTAACGGGTTGAGCCAGCTTTTTAGATAAAGTTTGAACGATGTTTTCTGTATCGCCTGTTTCATTTAGATAGTTATCCATATTTACTCCTAATTAAGATGGGTTAAACAATTTTTAAAACCTTTTCTTTGGGTTTAGACTCAACACGTTCAATGTCGAGTTTTGTTTGTCGGGGATCTTCAGTTAAAAGATTCCCCTCTGGTGTTACAAACATCATGGTTGTTACAGGAGCTTCCTGTGGTACTTTGGTGGTGACTTTATCGGCAATTTCCATGGTGCCAGTACGACCAATTTTCTTGATTGTGAGCTTGAGGATAAATTCGCCTTGTTTACCGGTCGCATCTACGGCTGTAACGACTTCTTGTAGTTTTTCAGCAGCCTCATTAAGTAATAAGCCCGCTCGTATCTGTTTGAGGGTTTCGTCAAAGGGTTTTCGCATTTTGGTTCCTTTTGGTTAGTTAAAAAAGTAAGGTTAAATATCACCAGCTTGCCTCTTTTTAAAGTCAGGTTGTTTGGTGTGTTGTTGCTGCTTTTTTGTCATATAGCGAGAAAAAAGGAGTAATGCTCGACCTAATACGGTTTTCTTCTCGATATGCTCAAAGGGATTCTGAATGCCTGTCTGATGTGAAAGACGCTCAATATCGTATCGATTAGTGAATGGTGCGTTTGGTGACATTATTCACTCCTTTAGACAGTGTTATGGCATGGTCTAAGGGTTTACACACGATACGGGCAGGGATATTGGCTTGCTGTGCCAAGAAAATATCAATCGCTCGTTTAGATGAATGAGCAAAAATAATGGTTTGATTGACGTTGTAAGCATTCATTTGTTACTCCTTTTTGGATATTTAATTAACCATATAATAACCTTTAAGGTTTTAAAAGTAAATATAAAATAACCAAAAGAGATAAAATAATTTGTAATAAATTGTAATTTTAAGGAGAGAAGTTTATATGTTGATAGGAGAAAATGGGAGAGGGTGTAGTTAGAGGGGGGATAGGAAGTGTTGTTTTTTGGGGGAGTGTAGAGATAAAATAAAACCCACTTGGGAGTGGGTTGGGGGGGGGTTATGCTGCTTTACGGAGATTTTTGCGAGGAATACGTAATTTTGGACTAAAGAAAATGATTTCATTTCCAAGTTTCTTTTCGTACGCACTATAGTTTAGGATATGTTCACGGGCTGAATAGCCTTTGTATATCTTGCGAATTTCAGGGACATTGTCATAAGAAACAATCCAGTCATATTGAAGATGGTCTAGGGTTTTCTTTATCTCTTCATGATCCTTTGCTTGATAGAAGTTGCGATACAAACCTTGTCCTTTAACAAAATAGGGTGGATCTAGATAGATAAGCGATTGATGAACGGGTAAAAAATCATGGCAAGATTCTAGTAATTCCTTAGCATCTTTATTATGTACATAAATTTGAGAGCGGTATTTTTTAATAAGTTCAAAGCGTTTAATCAATTCTTCTTTATTAAACCGAGCATCTAATTTCCATTGTCCAGTTTGTGCTCTACCACCAATCATTCCACCTTTTAAAATACCTGAACGATTGCAGCGATTCATAAAAAAGGTAGCAAAACCTTTTTCTAGGGTATTGTTATTTGACTCATCAATCAGAATGCCTTTGTAATAGTACCAATTATCTAGTGATATATCGACTGAGCGGATTTTGTCAATCATTTCATCTGTTTGGTAAACAGCGGCATACCAGAAAGCATAGATAGCAAAATCTATGTCATTAATATGGATTTCTTTGATAAAGCCTTTATAGAGTAGGTCTAAGGCAATAGCTGCCCCTCCCGCATATACCTCTAAATAGTGGGTATAGGGATATTCATTGAGCTTGATAAGGGACTCAATAAAAGGGGCAAACTTACCTTTGCCCCCTGGATAGCGTAGGGGAGTGTAAAAAGTGTTCATGTCTGAATTTTAACTGTTTTTTTTATTTTTGGCCAGCGTTTTTTAAGGCGTTCTTTAGAGCTATTAAAAAGTTATTCTTAAATTCTTCTACTTCTTTTTTATAATGTTTTGCCCATAATTTAATAATTCCCCATTCTTTTAAATATTTAAAATTATTCCTCCACCAAGTTTTATTGGATTCTCTTGCATCAGTAGTGATTGATGATAATAAGTGTTCATGAATATAATCTGATGTTATATCCTTAGGTAATTGCTGGAGAAGGTTCTCATTTCTTGATAAATCTTCTAAAAACTCTTTGATTAATCGTTCAGGGGATCTTTGATTTTTAGATGAATTTTTGGGAAATGGAAGCCTTGTCGTATTATTGTATCTATTTTTAGTAAGGGAGGCATCTCCATCTACGACAAGAACTCTTTGGCGAAAAAGAGGATCAATATTGGGTAGATTTAATAGACTATTACATCCTATTTTTAAGGGAATAAGATGTAATGTAATATTTATATTTAATTCTTTCATAAGTTTTCTTCTAGCATTGGCTGGGAGTATCTCATTAAAAAACTCTTTAGTTTCTTCATCTTCAAAGTAAATAGACATTGTTTCTTTATGTATTTTACAAGGAGGAGTGAGTTCTAAATCGTTTTGAATATCTTGAAAAGAAATGTTATCTTTAAGATGAGGATAGTTACTATCGAAAAAATAAATAACTTTATCTTCGGGTTGATTTTTTTGATTATTTTTAAAATATTCTTCAATAAGAATAGGTGAATGAGTTGTTGCTACAATTTGGAGACTTAGCCTTCTAGCAATGGAGGTTAGAGTTTTGGCTAATTTACGAATAGTAAGAGGATGAAAACCAACATCAATTTCATCAATAAGTAGCAATCCTCCCGGGTATGAATTACCCATTTCTCGTTTTAATTTTTGAAAAGAAGCTAATGCAGTCGCTATATTACCTAGGCTATCTTGTCCTAAAGAAATACTTAATTCATTAAATCCTTTATAGATTGGTTGTGCACTTCTTTTTTCATTTTTACCTATTTTTTGATAGGATATATCATCAGTAAGTTGGCCCCCTGTCATAATATTTGTTATAAACTCCTTAATGAGAGCTTTATCGTCTGGATGCATTTCTTTAAAAGGGGTGCTGATAACATCCTTTTCATCAGATTCGCCAATGGAAATTAATCGTTTTACACCTAGAAAAATAGTGGGTAGTGGTATCTTAGAAGAATCACCGATTATATTATCAAAGTCTTTTGATGTATTTCGAGCAACAAGCCTTGCTCGGCGGGTATCTCCTCTTGTTCTAGTTGTTAGTGAGCATCTTTTTTCTATAATGGTTTTATTAAAGTCAATAGTTATTTTTGGATTGTCTTTTGCTTCTCCTGCGTATTTTTCTACTTCTGTTAAATCAATATGAAGAATATTTTCAATGCTTTTTGAAAATGCTTCCTCTGTATAAGTTTTAAAGGATGTATTAGTTTGTCCAAATGTGCCAGCGAGTAAACCTAAAATAGTTGTTTTACCTACGCCATTATGACCAGCAATTAAAGTTAATCTCTTTGCAAAGTTTATTTCGATATTCTTAAATTTTCTAAATGATTTTTCTGGAAAGGATAGTTTTTGTAGTTTAATGCTATGAGTTGTGGTCATTATTTCATCCTTTTTAAACGTTACTATCTATTATTAATTCCTATTTTCTAATAGAACTACAAGTTATATGCTAGTTTTCTAGTTATCCCATCAAACCGTATCCAAAAACGCCCCATGTTTTTTGACTTTGGCACAGATAGTCAGTAGGTGTTCTTCTCTTTTGGTGATACGTTTGGTTTTATAGCCAGCGGTTTGGTTATCGCTAACGATTAATAAACTGCCATCATCAATATCACGAATAAGCCGTTTAGTGAATAACTCATCATTGATGGCGATAATATAGATGCCATCTCCATCAAAGCGGTTGCATGTAATATCGACCATCAGAATATCGCCGTCTCTGATGGTGGGGTACATGGAAACACCTTTATTCTGGATAAGTTTTATTCTTTTGGAGGCATTGTACCCGAGCTGACTATTTGCCCAATCTTCTAAGACAGTAATTTGTTTGATCGCAGGGAAGTACTCTACATTGTTACCATTACCTGCGGATGATTGTATATCGTAATAGGTTAGCGAGATATACCCATCTGTAACGTCATCTTTATGCTCTGAGTGGTCTTGGTCTAACCAACCATAAGGCTTATCCATCGCTACTTCTAATTTGCGAGCCATAGATTCACCAATACTTTTTGACTTACCAGTACTGGCATCAATACGTTGTTTAGCAAGTGTATTAATGTAGCTTGGCGCTACGCCTACTAATTCGGCTAATTTGACCTGATTGCCAGCTTCAGAGATTAATACACGTAAATTATCTAGTCGGATTTCATTTTTAAGCTTCATGGATAATATTTTAACCATAATGGTTCTAAATTAAATTATAAAAAAGGGTTTACTTGTAAATACTTTAAGGTTACAATATATAAAATTAAAAACCATAAAGGATTATCAAAATGACTTTATTTGAGTTTGTAAGGCAAAAACGAGGGTTAACTAAAGAATTGGCTAGGTTAATAAATGTAAAGCCAATAGCCGTTAGTCGTTGGGTTCTTGGTAGAAGACCTGTCCCAGCCGTACATTGCCCCGCCATTGAAAAAGCCACAAAAGGTGTCGTGACATGTGAAGAATTACGTCCTGATGTTGAGTGGTCTGTTTTACGTAAAAAACGTAGATAACCCATATTTTCTCCTAAAAGTGTTGTTTATTGACACATTATGATTTAGGAGTAGTGGTGAGTGCATTCTTTTTTAATTGAATAGAGGTGAATGTAGTCATTGTTTGTGTGGAAACTTCCATTTTAGCACTGAAACCAACCGCCCAATTAGAACCCCTACAAAGGAAAACCTATGGAACTAGAACTAAAACGCAAACCAGCCTTTGAAGCTGCTTTACGCGGTGCATTAAGCCACCCAGAACAAAAGGGGGCAATTCTAACCGCCACTAACTGGCATGAAAGCATGATTAGCAAAGTATTAGCCGGTGATGCAGGCATTACCTTAGACAAACTCGATAAGACATTAGCTGCCTTAGGGCTTGTGGTGGTATCGCGTAAGTATATGGAATACCTCGCCTATGGTAATGAGATTGGTACTAATTGTGCATGTGCCAGAGCCGGGTTTAATGCGTGTGGGGTAAAGTAGTGGCTATGAATAGAGTAGGTCGTCCTTTAGGTGTAATTGCCAGTGCGGTTATAGAGGCTTTATCGCAACAAAATATGACAGCAGTAGAACTGGCTGAACGGCTACAAGTATCCGTTCAGGTGATGAAGAGTACTTGTAGGCGTTTAGTTGTTCGTAAACAAATCCGTGTGGTAGGAAAGCGACAAATGCGTGCGGCTAAACCACTATTTATTTATGCACTGATTAAACCGCTTCAACCAAATAAAATGCGTGAAATTATCTGGGGTACACCATGACAGCATATAAAATTAATTTTAAAGATATTGCCGCACAATTACAGGCTCAAGCCGATTATTACGTCCCTCAATGGCTACCTCATGGTAAGAAACGAGGAGCAGAATGGGTATTAGGTGATTTAGACGGTAATGCCGGAGAATCATTAAGTATCAACCTGAAAACCGGTCTCTGGAGTGATTTTAGTACAGGAGAAAAGGGCGGTGATTTAATCAGCCTATATGCCGCCATACACCGCTTACAGTATAAAGCCGCTGCAGAGGAGTTATCTCGCTTGCTAGGCACTGCCCCTATTGTTCCAACAGGCAGAAAATCTGCTGTTAAGGCGGAAAAATCCCCTTGGAAAATTATTATGCCTGTTCCTGCTGATGCTAAGCCCATTCATAAAGCACACCCCGTCAGAGGAGCGTATAACCATTTCTGGACGTATAAAAACCGGCAAGGGGAAGTCTTAGGGTATGTATGCCGATTTACCAATAGTGAGGGTAAGAAAGAGATTTTACCCCTTGTCTATGCCGAGGATACGAGTCGAGGGGGATATTTTGATTGGCGGTGGATGCACTTTCCATTACCTCGTCCTTTATATGGTTTAGATCGATTAAGCGATAAACCCGTATTGTTGGTTGAAGGTGAAAAATGTGCGGATGCAGGGCATCAATTATTACAAGATAGATATGATGTACTTACTTGGCCGGGTGGTTGTAATGCCGTTGATAAGGTGGATTGGTCTGTATTGGCTGATCGTATCGTATATATCTGGCCCGATTGTGATTCACACCGTAATCCAAAGACAGGAGAATACCTTGATAAAACCGTTCAACCCGGTTATGTAGCAGCACAGAAAATTGCGGAACAATTAAAAGACAAGGCGAAAAAAGTCTATGTGCTAGATGTGGCGATTCCCGGGCAATTAAAAGATGGTTGGGATATTGCCGATGCAATCGAATCAGGGGCAACAGCGGATATTTTAATCACCTATATTAGGGAGCAAGCACAGCTCTTTAGTGATAATGGGGATAGATTACCTATGATTAAGGCTTCTGTTGTAGAAAAGAATCCTAATATCAAAGAACTTTATGAAAAGCTCATTTGTAAAGGAAATGGGGTTGTGGTGGATTGTATGCAAAATATCATCACACTGATTGATGAGTTGCCCAGCCTTAAAGGCAAAATACAGCTTAATAAACTGACAGAACGTGTTACGGTAGTAGGGGAATTGCCTTGGAATACAGAATACCCTCGCGCGTGGAATGATGCAGATGAGCTAGAACTAATTGACTATTTGAGTAGGGAATATAAGTTCTTATTTAAAACCCCTTTAACCGTCTTAAATGCGGTCAAAGTGGCAGCCTCTCGTCAAGTGTATCACCCCTTACAAGATTGGTTAGAGACACTTAAATGGGATGGACAAGATAGGCTGACAAATTGGCTCAATACCTATTTAGGCGTACCGGCAACAGACTATACACGATTGATTGGTCCTTTATGGTTGCGACAAGCCATTAATCGAGCCTTAAACCCCGGTTGCAAAGCCGATTATGTATTAATCTTGGAGGGTCGTCAAGGTTTGCGTAAATCAACCGCATTACGGGTATTAGGCGGCTCATGGTTTGCTGATAGCCCTTTGGATATTCACAACAAAGATCTATACCAGATTATTAATGGGGTATGGATTTATGAGATTGCGGAGCTGGATATGTTTAATCGAGCAGAAGCAACTGCTATTAAAGCGTTTATTACGCGTGGTACAGACCGTTTTAGAGAGCCGTATGGTCGTCATGTGGTCGAACAGGCTCGTCATACTGTATTTGCAGGAACGACCAATGCAGATGAATATTTTAAAGATACCACAGGTAACCGCCGTTTCTGGCCAGTCAAATGTACCGCTATTGATATTGATGCTTTAGCTCGCGATAGGGATCAGTTATTTGCACAGGCATTATATGAGTTTGAACAAGGCTATCCTTGCCACCCTACACCTGAACAAGAGCGTCAATTGATTCAGGAAGAGCAAGGAGCCAGAGAGATTAGTGACGCATGGGAGACCAAGATTCGTACCGCCTTGGCGGAACCCGATTTTATGGAAACCAAGCTGAGTATGGTCTATATTTTAGAGAAAATCATAGGATTAGATATGGCAAGAGTAACATCAACAAGACAGCAAGAAACCAAAATAGGTGGCATTATGAAGAAATTAGGATGGGAAAAGAAACGACAACCGGCCGATCGTAACGGTTATAGAGGCTATGCGTATGTAAAAACAGTCCCTAGTTGAATTTGAGTTTTTGAGATAAAATAGACGCTTTTAAGCGAGAAAGCGGACAAAATGAGATTTTAAAA
Source organism: Pelistega ratti (assembly GCF_009833965.1). Taxonomy (NCBI): domain Bacteria; kingdom Pseudomonadati; phylum Pseudomonadota; class Betaproteobacteria; order Burkholderiales; family Alcaligenaceae; genus Pelistega; species Pelistega ratti. The sequence goes on along the minus strand of NZ_CP047165.1, from coordinate 766,367 downwards.
TGCACTAAAAAGAGTGTAGGAACTTTTATTAACTGAAAAAAGGTGATATATGAACGCAATGCTGACCAACCTGACCTACCTGTCCTACCTCGGGCAGATTACACTGTAAAACCTCCTGCGTATGCGCGATGTGATACATATGTGCGCGACACATTATCTTTATATAAATTGAAGTAAGACAGGTAAGACAGAAAAAGGAAAGAAAGAGGGAATAGTAGATGAAGCGATTACAGTACATTCATTATCGCCTGATGATTTGGGGGCATTATAGAGCTTATGGAAGCGTTGTAAGCGAAGATTGTAGTGTTACCCTATGCAATACCCCTCAAGACGATTTAAAGCTCAATAACGTTGAATTTAACGCATTACAACTGCAGAAGGTGTTATTGACCGACCAAGCGATAAAAACGCTAAGAAAAGCCGATATACGCGTTCTAGTAGGAGTTTATGTATTGAATATGAAACAAAGTGATGTGGCAAGGAAATTGTGTATTACACCAAGAACCGTACAGATACGGTTATGTCGAGCCGATAGATTGATTGCGAGCTTTTTGGGGGAAAGGGAAGTGTAGGTTAAGCCCAAATTATTGAATATTCCTCCATCGTTTGTTAAACTAATCCTTAGTAAACAATACGTTGAATGATTTTAGGAAAGATAATGTCTCAACAATCCGTACAAGATAAAAAAACGCCTCAACTCAACACACAAGCGGTACAATTTGAGCTTAATGGAGAAGCAGGAAAGCGTGTAGTCCTTGCCGCTGCAAGACGTGTTATTAAAGCCCATCAGAAAGAAATTAAAGCATTGGCGTATAAATGATTTCGACTGACTTAGTTAATTCCCACTACCATAGAATTTAAAAAAACACTAATGATAAATCTCTCGCCGATGCCCTAATTCCAAGGCAGTGATTAATAATTTACCATTATCAATATGGCAAATAATACGGTAATCACCAACACGGTAACGCCACATGCCAGACAGCTCACCAACTAATCCCTTACCCCGATCACGTGGATTTTCAAGCCTTTGAAGTTCTTTTAGATAATCAAGAATACGTTTTGCTTGTTGTGGGTTTTTCTTAGCTAATTTTGTTAATTGCTTTTTGGCAGTATCAGCAAGTTGGACTGTCCAAGTGGAGTTCATTTTCAACGTCCTCTAAACGATATACTTTTTCTTTACCTGCACGAACGCGCTCTAAAACAGCATTAGCCAAGAGTAAATCTTCCAAATCTTCTAAATAAGCCTCCAATGCTTGCTTAACATAGAAAGACTTAGCGCGCCCTGTTTGTGTGGCTAAATGATCTAAACGCTGTTCAAGCTCATCAGGTAATCTTACAGTGAGTGCCATAGTGTTATCCTCCTACATGGCCTTGCCACCCATTGGTGGTTTAAGGTATGAATACAATTATAGCAATGTAATAATTGTAATACAATGATTTCATTCATAGAATAAAATTAACCTTTATAAACTGTACCCTTACAGACACAATAAACCACTATTAAATCCAAGCGTTTTTTTACGTTCCCAATACCGCCTTAGCATACATTTCAAGTGCCTTTTTAAAAACGACAGTCTGCGGTTGATTTGTCTCTTTAGCCACACGTTCCAGTAAAGTAACAGTGTCAGTATCTAAATCAAATTTCTTTTGTTTAATCCCACGTTTTTCCATTGAACGGCGGTTTAATTCAGTGCGACTTAATGCCATAATATTTCCCTTTACTTTAAAAATAACTTACTTTATAATGGAGAGGAAAGGGGCAGTTGTTCCAGAACCGCCCCCGCCTTCTAGGCACTGTTTATATTCTAATAAACAGGACTGCTAATGAGCAGTAATACTAGAAAGACTAGAATTTGAAAGGGTAGTTTCATTTTCTAACCTCTTTAATTAAACCCATCTGAAACGGTGGGTTTTTCCATTTGTTGAACCATTCAACAGTTATGATTATACCGTACGTTACAATAAAAATCAAGTATTTTTTATAAAAATTTTACTATTTTTTCATTATTTTTCATTAACTTATCAATCAAAATTACATTTCCCATTAAATAATGGCTTGACAAAATCCCTAAACATATCGCATAATAAAATCACTATTAAATCCAAGCGGTTTCCGCACCCGACAGATAAAGCGGTTTTTTTACGCCTATACACAAAGTAACGTCTTCTTATGACGGGTCGAGAACTGGAAATACAACACCTTTTGGGAATACCAGTCGCCGACTTGGATCGGTAGTTGAAGCCCGTCACCCTATTAAGGTGACAATCATTAACTAAAATCCAAGGAGCTCATCATGAGCAATATCACGACTTTTAACTTTAATAATCTCCCCGTTCGTACTCATACTGATGAGAACAATGAACTTTGGTTTTGCGGTACCGATGTTTGCGATATTCTGGGTTATATTAATGCACCTCTAACTATTCAAAAACATTGTAGAGAAAAGGGTATATCGAAACGATATACCCTTACCCCAAAAGGTAATCAAGAATTAACATTCATCAACGAACCCAATCTTTACCGCTTAATTATCAAAAGCCGTAAAGTCGAAGCAGAACGATTTGAAGAATGGGTAATGGAAGAAGTCCTCCCCACTATCCGCAAAACAGGTAGCTACACCACCCCAACCCAAGCAACCATTGCGTATGAGCCCAAAACCCATGAAGTAGAAGATGAGGTGTTGCATACATTGAGTGATTTGCTCTTTCTGGCACACAAACAAGCTGAGATATTTAAAAAACTCTATCCTGCTCTCCAAGCCATGCTCTCACAATATGCGGCTGAGGTGTTCAGTCTTTATACAGAGCCTGATATATCTATCACCCTTAGAGAACGTAGCTTACGAGAACTCTTTACTAAACTATCCAAGGACGATATTGAGTGGCGCAAAACCCTACACCATTTTAATGAGATGTTTCCGATAGAGAAATACAACGCTCGGTTAAGCAGACAACAAGCCCTGCGTGCAGTACAACACAGAGCATAGCGTTTCTGCTAGACAGATAGTTTTTTGAATAACAAGGGGAATTTTCTCCTTGTTGTTCGGTCTATCTTTATTTATAAAATTTAATTGTTAAAATTAGAAGAAAATAAGAAAATATTAGCTTTATCCATTAAAATACTTGAGTGAGAAAGTTGAGAAATAAGTATGAGTCTTGAGTTCAGAGATATATTTGCAAATGAGCCAATTATTCCAGCAAAGGAAATGGCAGCTTACGAAGCTCTATGGGAGAATGATAAGGCTTCATTTAAGTCATTGGCAGAATTATTTCAGAATAATCCTGGAATTTTGCCATCACAGATAGTGGATAATGAAGATATTATTAATGATGCCTATCAAAGAGTTATAAGTTATTTCGATAAGGCTAATGTTAATGACTTTCATTTTGCTTTTAAAGGAACTATTGATTTTCCTGCTAAGCTAGATGATGCTAAGAATCCTTTACAATTTTACTATTATAGGGGTAACCCAGATTTAGTCTTTTCAAAGAAATCTGTTGCTGTGGTTGGAACTAGGAGTCCATCAGAAGAAGGTATTAGACGTACAAGACAATTAGTAAGAGATTTAGTAAAACATGATTTTACTATTTTCTCTGGATTAGCTAGTGGAATAGATAAAATTGCTCACGAAAGTGCTTTAGAGTTCGAGGGGCGTACTGTAGCAGTTCTTGGAACACCGCTTACTGAATATTATCCAAAAGAAAATAAGGAATTACAGGATATTATTGCTCAAGACCATTTATTAATCAGTCAAGTGCCTGTATTAAAATATAAAAAACAGACCTATAAGATAAATCGTTTCTTTTTCCCTGAGAGAAATGCCACAATGTCAGCATTAAGTGATGCGACTATTATTGTGGAAGCAGGGGAAACATCCGGAACTTTAACTCAAGCAAAGCATGCTTTATATCAGGGTAGAAAACTTTTTATTTTGAATAATTGCTTTGAAAACCCAGCTATTTCTTGGCCTGCTAAATTTGAACGAGAGGGTGCAATTCGAGTCAGAACTTTTGAAGATATATTAAAAGGTCTAGAAGGTTTATCAAATGAGTGAAGGGATTGAACAATTTCGGTTTCAGAAGGTAGATTCTTTTATCAGAGATAAAGCAAGATGTATCTATTTAGAAGAAGATGATGAGTGTTTTTTTCTAGGAGAATATTCACCATATAAGGGCTGGAGGCATAGCCGAACAAATAGTATTGTATATAATTTGAAGAAAAAACCAGGTAATAATGGTTATGAGTATAAGATAAAAGATATTAAGTATGTTGCGAGTCTCTATCATAGTGGTTTTAAAATAGATACTTTAAAAGAGTTTACTTTGGTTCCTATTCCTCCATCGAGTGCGAAAGATTCTCCAGAGTATGATAGTAGGATGTTGGATATATTAGAGCACTTGAATAGACTTTCTGGAGATGTGTTAGATATCCGTGAGTTAGTTATTCAAACAACGTCTATGACTCCTTCACATTTATCATCGCATAGAGCTACAGTTGGAGAGTTGAAAAAACAATACATAATTGATAATGATTTATTACTAAGTAAACCAGTAAAAAATATAATTGTATTTGATGATGTATTGACAACAGGGACTCATTTTAAAGCGATACAAGCGGTTTTACAGAAAAGATTGCCAACTGTAACTATTCTAGGTGTATTCTTTGCTTGTTCAATAGATAGTTAAAAAATAATTTCGTCACTTTCCTGTTTTATGCTAATATCAGCTAAACTTCGGTGAAAGTGTGCCTAGGTTAAGTTGGAAAGTGTATTAAACCACGTGATTCTGTTTGGATTGCGTGGTTTTTTATTGGGTATTTGATATGCAAAGAATCAGTTGGCGTGAGGATAAGACAAAGGTTGCATCACGCGGTTATGGTGGTAAGTGGCAGCGGTTACGTCTTGCCTTTTTGAAAAAGAATCCTTTATGTGTGTATTGTGAACGACAAGGCAAAGTAACAGAAGCCAAAGTTGTTGACCATATCGTTCCACATCAAGGTGATCAGAAACTTTTCTGGGATCAGAAGAATTGGCAAGCCTTATGTAAGTCATGTCATAGTAGTGTTAAACAACGTGAAGAAACAGGTAGTTTACAAAAAGGCTGTGATGTGAATGGGATTCCACTTGATCCCAACCATCATTGGAATAAAAAAGTGTGAGTTTGAGAGGGGTAGCCCCCCTTAAAAAGTTCTGTACTTTTTGCCCTCCTGACCGCCCCCCCAACTTCGCACACAAAATCGGGAAAAATGGGAGGGAGGGGGGAGTCAATTAATAAGTGTTTAGACCATTTAAACAATAGAGTTTAAATGGTTTTTTTATAGGATTTTTATGGCAGGTAATAATAATTCAGGTCGTAAGGCAAAGCCTGATGCTATCCACCGTTTAAATGGTAATCCATCAAAAAAGCCACTGGGACAAGTCAATGATTTGCGTAGTGGTGCAGTGGACTGGAGTGTTGTTAATACCATGCCTGAGTGTCCTGCCTTTTTAGATGCAGTCGCTCAGGAAAAGTGGTATAAGCTAGCACCTGATTTGTACGAATTAGGATTGCTGACGCGCGTAGATACAGATGCTTTAGCTGCATATTGTCAAAACTATAGCCTATGGGTGAAAGCAACTGAACATATCAAGATACATGGTGAAGTAACCCTAACACCTAATGGCTACCCTCAAATGAGTGTATGGGTCACATTACGCAAATCAGCCGTGTCTGAGATGTTATCTATTCAGACAAGTTTTGGCATGAATCCAGCAGCACGCAGTAAGCAGATTCAATCTGCTGTAACAGCAACACAACCCTCGCTCTTTGCGAGCGAAGAAGAAGCCCGTGAGGAACGTTTAGCGTATGAGTTTGGCTTACACTAATCCACCAGCAGAAGAGCGTACAACAGCCTATGCTAAAGCGGTTGTAGAGGGTAAGTACGTTGTATCTAAAAATGTATTGAATGCTTGCCGGCGCCATTTGTCAGATTTAGAGACAGCAGGTGAACGTGGTTTTTATTTTGACCCGGATGCAGCCGCACGTATTTTTCTCTACTTTGAGAATGTATTAAAGCTCAATGGTGGACAGTTTGAGGGAGCAAAGTTTGATTTACTCCCTTGGCAAGCCTTTGTACTCGGTTCTCTTTTTGGTTGGAAATATAAATCAGATAATTCTCGCCGTTTTAGAACAGCTTATGTAGAAACTGCTAAAGGATCAGGTAAATCACCTTTAGCGGCAGGAATAGGTCTATATGGATTAACTGGGGATAAAGAAGCACGAGCAGAGATCTACGCAGCAGCGGCTAAAAAAGATCAGGCACAAATTCTATTCCGTGATGCGGTGGCAATGGTGGATTTATCACCACTTTTAGATCGTAACCTAACACGATCAGGCTCAACAGGTAAAGAGTGGAATTTAGCCCACCATGAATCTAATTCGTTCTTTAGAACCTTATCATCTGATAAAGCACAATCAGGCACACGTCCTCATATTGCCTTATTAGATGAAATTCATGAACACCCTGATGGTAGTACGGTAGAGCTTATCCGTAGTGGTACTAAGTTTCGTGCACAACCTCTGATTTTTATGATTACCAATAGTGGCCATGATAAGCATTCAACTTGTTGGCATTATCACGAGTATGGTGAAAAGGTATGCTCTGGTATGTTGCTAGATGATGAGTTCTTTGCTTTTATCTGTGGTGTAGATGAAGGTGATGATCCGCTAAATGATGAATCTTGTTGGCCAAAAGCAAACCCTAGCTTAGAACATGGTATCCCGGGATATAAATATCTGAGAGGACAAGTAACGAGTGCTAAGGGTATGCCTGCTCGTGAGGCAGAAGTCAAACGCTTAAATTTTTGTGTATGGACTGAAGCAGCAGCACCATGGATTAGTCATGAGATATGGTCAGCTTGTGAGGATAGTACTCCTCGTAGTATTGAAAGCTACTATGGACGTAAATGTTGGGCTGGATTAGATTTATCCAGTACGCAAGACTTAACGTCACTAGTGTTGTTATTTGAGCCTGATGATTCAGATGAGTTTTACCGTTTAGTGCCTTTTTTCTGGTTACCTAGGGATAATTTACGCTTAAAAGAAGAACAAGACAAAGTGCCTTATCTGATGTGGCAAAAGCAAGGTTTACTGGAAACCCCGGCCGGTAGTGCGGTAGATAAAACAGCTGTATTGAAGAAGCTGACTGAATTAGATGAGGTCTTGGATATTCAGGGGGTTGCCTATGACCGTTGGCGGATTGAAGACTTAAAAATGCTTGCAGAGAATATGGGGATTAAATTACCTAATATGGTGCCGTTTGGTCAGGGGTTTAAGGATATGAGTCCTGCGCTGGATAAGTTTGAAACCGGCTTATTGAATAAGGAGTTACGTCATGCAGGGCATCAGATTTTAACGTGGAATGCAGCCAATGCGATAGTGACTAAAGATCCGGCCGGTAATCGTAAAGTGGATAAAGCTAAGGCTACCGGTCGTGTGGACGGTATTGTGGCAGCCATTATGGCGTATGGTAGTTCAACGGGGGCAGATATTCCGGTTAAATCGGTTTATGAAAATAGAGGAATCAGATGGGTGTAAATTTACTGAATACGGTGAAATCATTTTTTGCCAAAGCAGAAGAGGAAAAATCACCAATAGAGCAACGAGGTACATCGGGATTAGAGGCTTTTATACGAGGGAAATCGTCAGGTGATGCTTTGAATAATATGGCATTACTTCGTTGTGTACTACTTATTTCTGAATCATTGGGTATGTTACCGCTTAACCTAATGCGTCAAGGGGAAGAAAAGGCATTAGCTAAAGATCACCCTTTGTACTTACTGTTAAAGAAATGTCCCAATACATGGCAGACGGCTTATGAGTTTAAGCGTCAAATGCAGTTAAATGTCTTGTTTTATGGTAATGCCTATGCGTATATTTTGCGAACGGGTAAGCGTATAACGGGACTAGTACCGTTGATGTCTAAGTCTGTTACGGTTAAGCAGAAAACGGATTTTACATTGGAATACCGATACACCAATGAGAAAGGGCATACTTCTGTGCTAAACCAGTCAGATGTATTGCATTTAAAGGATATTTCCTTTGATGGGATTAAGGGTTTATCGCGCGTTAAGATGGCATTTAGAGTCTTGAATATTGCTGAATCAGCTGAGCAAGCGATTGAACGCTACTTTACTGATGGTGTTATGGCGCGTGGAGCGATTACAACAGAGGGTGAATTAAGTGATAGATCTTATGAGCATTTAAAAGAATCATTAGCTGCCTACTCAGGCCCTCAAGGAAATAATAAATTTATGTTATTGGAGCAGGGATTAAAGCCTGTTCTATTTGGAAATTCAGCCGCCGATGCACAGCATATTGAGAACCGTAAACATCAAATTGAAGAGGTAGCAAGAGCATTTGGTGTACCTCGTCCTTTATTGATGATGGACGATACTAGCTGGGGTTCAGGGATTGAACAGTTAGGTATGTATTTTGTGCAATATACACTACAGCCTTGGTTTACGGCTTGGGAGCAAGCGATTGAGCGTTGTTTGCTACAGAATGAAGAAGGTTTATATGTGAAATTTAATGAACGTGCTTTGTTGCGTGGTACGTTAAAGGATCAAGCGGATTTCTTCGCTAAGGCATTGGGTGCCGGTGGTCATGGTGCTTGGTATACCCAAAATGAAATTCGTGAATTACAGGATATGAAACCGATTAAGGATACATTAGCAGATACATTAAAACCTGCTGCTGGTGTGAGTGTTAAAGAGTCTAAGGAACAGGAAGATGAGCTTAATTAAATTACCTGATATTCGTGCTGATTTTGGTACGATTACAGCATTAGAAGCCCCTATTGAGCATTTGGAGAAATGGGACGCAAGTATTGTTGCCAAGGCAGATACGGATAATACGATTAGTATTTATGAGGGTATCGGTGAGAGTTGGGACGGTACGGGGGTAACTGCCAATCGAATTGCTGCGGCATTAAGAGCGATTGGTCCTCGTGATGTGGTGGTGAATATTAACTCACCCGGTGGTAATTATTTTGAGGGGGTAACGATTTATAACTTACTAAAAAACCACCCTTATAAAGTAACGGTTAATGTATTGGGTTTAGCTGCCTCTGCTGCCTCTATTATTGCTATGGCGGGTGATGAAATTCTAATGGGTGATGCGGCTAATCTGATGATCCATAATGCCATGGGTGTTGTCTATGGCAATAAAGAGGATATGCAAAGTGTGATTGACTTATTGCACCGTTTGGATAGTGATATGGCAGATGTCTATGTGGCTCGTACGGGGTTGAATAAGTCTTTTATCCAAAGTTTGATGTCGGCTGAAACATGGCTTAATGGTGAAAGTGCGATTGAACAAGGCTTTGCTACGGGTGAATTACATGATGCCACAGGTACTCAAGCAGAAAGTACCAAGGATATTAAGAATACAACTTACCTTCGTTTTATTGAAAATAGTCTCAAGAAAGAGGGTAAAACAAAATCTCAACGCCGAGAGATTATGAGTCAGATTTTTTCTAGCAAGTCGGGCGCTGCTAGTAGTCAACCTGTCAAGTCGAGCGCTGACAACTCTGAATTGATTGCGTCTTTGCAATCGTTAATTACTTCTTTAAAAGGATAAACTATGAAGACTAAGCAAACTATGCCGTTGCGCCGTGGCTTAATGGGCGTATATGCAACTGCACCAGAAGCAGATGTGCATAAATTAATTAAAGAGCTCAATAGTGCGTTTAATGAGTTCAAAATTGAAAACAATAAACGTGAAGAAAATATCAAAAAAGGTGTTATTGATGCGTTGCAAGAAACAACCATTAAGAACCTTGAGTCTCGTATTACTGAGTTACAAGCAGCCGTTGATCAAGCTAATCAGGCTATGGTGGGTATGCGTTTGGTCGGTGATGGTGAGGGTAAAGTAGATGCTGAATATTCAGCTGCTTTTAATGCTAATTTACGTTCAGGTGAAATTAATGCTGCTTTAAATAAAGGAGCAGCAGAAGATGGCGGTTATTTAGTACCGACAGAATGGGATCGTACGTTAGAGAAACGGCTCTTGATTTTATCGCCTATGCGTTCATTGGCAAAAGTACAAACGACCTCTAAACCGTCTTTTACGCGTTTATTTACTGAACATGGTATGTCATCTGGTTGGGTGGGTGAAACGGATGCTCGTCCTGAAACAACTACAGGGAAGTTTAAACCATTTACCTATAATACCGGTGAAATCTATGTAAATCCATCTGCAACGCAACAAATGCTAGATGATAGTGAAATTAATCTTGAATCATGGTTATTGGGTGAGATTGATAATGAAATCGCCTTACAAGAGGGTAAAGCCTTTTTAACGGGTGATGGGGTGAATAAACCGACTGGTTTACTGACTTATATTGAGGGTAATGCTAATGCAAGTAAACACCCTTATGGTGCAATTAAGGTAGTGAAAAGTGGTAATGCTAATGAGATTACTGCTGATGCGTTGATTGATCTTGTGTATGCGTTACCAGCCACTTATGCGAGTAATGCAGGTTTTGTGATGAATCGTAATACATTAGCGACATTACGCAAGTTAAAAGACGGTCAAGGGAACTACTTATGGCAACCGTCTTTAGTGGCTGGCCAACCCTCTACTTTATTGGGTTATAAAGTAACTGAGTTAGTGGATATGCCTGATGTAGCAGCGAATACTACACCTGTGTTATTTGGTGATTTAGCACAAGGGTATATGGTGCTTGACCGTGTTGGTGTGCGTGTGTTGCGAGATCCTTATACTAATAAGCCTTTTGTGAGTTTCTATACAACAAAACGTGTTGGTGGTGGATTGCTTAATCCTGATACGATGAAAGTGTTAAAAGTTGCTACATAAGTGATTGTTGCATAACAGCCCTCTAGTCATAGGGGGCTTTTTTATGGAGAAATAGGATGAAGTTTATTAAAGACGGATTTATTGGTGCGCCAAATGGCAGTATTTATCCGATTGTTTTTAGTGCTGGTGAGGAATGTCCCGAGGAGTTATTATTGGCGGCAGTAGAAAAGGGGTTTATTGATCAGGGAAAGCAGTCTGATGGTAAGCAGGGTAATTTACTAGATCCTCATCAATCTGGTGAAGATAAGACAACAGAATAAGGGCAAAGAATGTTTTTAGATTTATCCGTGGTAAAGCAACACTTGAGAGTGGATCATCAAGAGGAGGATGAGCTTATTGAAGAGATGATGCGGAGTGCTGAATCACGTTGTGAGGCTTATTTGAATCGTGATATTTTTGTATCGGAAGAGGCACTTAATGATGCGGTATCTTCTGGGCAAACATTACGCTATCCTATGGTGATTACACCTTATCATAAGCAAGCAATGATGTTGCTGGTTGGTGATTTTTATTATCAACGAGAATCTGCCCAAGAGGCAACTCAACATTTGCCTAATGCGGTTTTATCCTTATTATGGGCAGATAGAATTAGGGGAGCGTAATGTTAAAGGCAGGTGATTTAAATACAAGAATAGAGATACAACACCGTACGTTATTGCAAGATAAGTATGGTCAGCGTATTGAGAGCTGGGCGACTTTTGCTAAGGTATGGGCAGATGTACGGCATATTTCAGGGATAGAGTCTATTAAAGGTAATGTAGAGTCCTCTGAGGTAAGAGCCAGTATACGTATTCGTTATATTAAGAATGTGATGGCAGCCATGCGCGTTATTATTGGTGATGAAGTCTATGAGATTGAGTCGGTGCTATCGGATATTAAATATAAAGAGTATATTGATTTAACGTGTCGGGTGCTGAATAATGAAAGTTAGGGTTGAGGGATTAAGAGAGCTATCTGATCGCCTTGAAAAGTTGGATAAGAAAGTAGCCGGGCAAGTGGTGCGTAAGGCTGCGATTGAAGGGTCAAAACTAATACGAAATGAGGCAAAAAATAGAGTACCTGTTTATCTTGGTATATTAAAGCAAAATATTGTGGTGAAACGATTCCGAGATAGAGGTAAAGGAAATGTTCGCTATGGTATTGGTTTAGTGTCTTCAAGGGCGGTTTATAAAAATAATAAGGTTAATCGTAAAAAGGGGAGAGTAGGAAAAACCTATTATCAAGGTAAAACGGTATATGGTCACATGGTAGAGTTTGGGACGAGAAAGATGAAAGCTCGTCCTTTTTTACGTCCTGCTTTTGAGTCACAGAAAGAGAAAGCGGTTGATGTTGTCAAAAATACGTTAAAACAGGAGATTGATAAGCTATGACAGAAGATGAATTAGCACAGCGATTATCGGCTATTTGTCCGACTTTTCCTATCTATATGCCACAGGATAATGAGGTATTTCCTGCGATTGTTTATAGTGTGGTAGCGGTAAATACTAATAGTACAATTTGCGGTCCGACAGATGAGGATAAAAGAGTGCAAATAGACTGTTATGCTAAAACCTATGCTGACCTTTTGATGCTTCGTGATGATGTGCTGGATGCGTTATTAGATGCGGATAAGGTCAATGATTTTGATGCTTTTGTGGAGAACTCTACGTTATTTAGACGAACGTTAGAGTTTTATATTTAGTTGCCCTCGGTTGAGGGCTTTTTTATTGGAGAAAAATGATGTCTAAAGGAAAGACGTTTAAGTTTAATGGGTCTAAGGTACAGATTCAAAAAATAGTAACGACACCGGCAACGGTTGCGGTAACAGAGGTAACGGCGACCAATCCTGCTGTGGTTAAGAGTACGCTTAAAGCTAAAAAGGGTGATATTGTGACTATCTCCGGTTTAGAGGGGTTTAATGGTGATTATGTGGTATCTGCAGTTGATTCATCAGGTGCATTAACATTAGCCAATACCAATTGGCTGGGGAAGAAGATACCTTCTGCTTATACTGGTTCTAAGATTGGTCTGGTACAGTTCTTTGATAATTTCTGCGAACTAAAAAATATTCAGAAATCAGGGGCAACCGTTGAACAAATTGATGTATCAACTATCTGCTCCGAGGGTAAAGAGTATGAAGCAGGGGATCGAGAAGAAGGCTCTTTAACCATGCAATTCTTCTTAAATCCTAACTCACCTATTCAACAAGCGCTTGAAGAGTATGAATATAGTGGTGAAAAGTTCTGGGTGCGTTTATTACTACCACAGAATCAAGGAACTTATATCTTTAATGGTTCAGTTGAAACAGGTATTAATATTGATGGTCAAGTGGCGGGTCGTTGGGAATCAGGGCTTGCAATGAAACTATCAGGTCGCCGTTACTTTATGGGGGCATAATGAATAAAGCAGATTTTCTTAGCCAACATAAACCCAAGGTAGAGAAAATCGAGGTAGATGGAAAAACCATCTACCTACGAGAGCTTACTGTTGGGGATAATAATTTCATTATGTTTGAGACACAAGCCTATATGCTACAGCGTGCTAAACAGCTTGGTATTGAAATTGATATGAGCAATGGTACGCAGATAGAAGCTCAGCTTAAACAGGTAGAAGACCCCTATATGCTTGCTCGTCAGGCGGCTATGCGTATTTGTGATGAAGAGGGTAATCTACTATTTGATTTCAGAAATGTAGATGATTTGGATCAGCTCAATAGTTTGGGACAATCTTTTTTAACAATCTTCCAAGATACTAAAAAAAAGTCCTAACAGATAGACAGCGATTCTTATGTAATCTTGGTCTAGCTCTGGGTAAAACACTGCAGGAGTTAGACCTGATACCAGAGGAAGAGTTAAAAATCTGGGAGCAATTTGCAGAAGAACAGCCTTTTGGTTTGATTCGAGAGGATTTTAGGGCGGGAACAATTGCCGCCACTATTGCCAATACTGTTGTAAAAAAACCAATGCAAGCCTTTGATTTTATGCCTTTCTATACTAATTCTGTACAAGAGGATAATTCGCTTTTAGATGGGGTAGAAATACTATAGAATAAGAGTATGGATTGGTCTTTTTAGGGAGGTTGGTATGTTTAAAATCATAGATAGCAATTTCTTGTCAGGTTCTTTTGGTAGAGCGGGAGGTGGTACGTTTAGATTACCAGAAGCTCAAATAGGTAAGAATCGACTAGATGCAGAAGAATTTCTCTCTTATGATAATTGTGTAGAGATTCGTGTATTGGGAGAATATGCTCAAACAGCAAAAGGACCAAAATCTAATAAATTTTTATTAGGTCTTCTAGGTGTTGCTGCAGGTCCAGTCGGTGTAGCAGCAGGAATAGGAACAGGAATGGTCTATGATTATTTTAATCCGCCTCGTACACAAGTAGTTGGGTATGATGTTGAATTTGTTGTATCTTTTAAAGATGGTTCTTATTTTGTGGCAACAATGGAACAAGAAGAGTATAAAAGAATGGTGAGGTGTATACAAGGTAGTGTAACCTTACAAATTCTTGGTGATTACTCTGTTGTTAAGTTTGTGCATTAATAGATTCTAAATTGATTTTAAACCGCTTCAGTATGAAGCGGTTTTTTTATGGGATAAATTATGTCAGGACAATTAGGTGTATTAAATATTCTAATGAATTTGGATACGGCTAAATTTTCTATGGCACTAGATAAGTCTAGCTACCAGATGGAAAGTTTTGCGAGTAAGAGTAAAAAAGAGCTTTATGGTTTAGGTAGTGCTTTTCAATCTTTAGCGGAATCTAGTAAAGCGTTAAATACCAAATTTAATATTGTCGCGTTGAATCATGGGCTTTCTATGTTCCGTGATTTGTCTAAAATGAGTATTGGTGTTGCTGACTCTTTTGGTCAATATAGTTCACGACTTAAACAAGCAACGGCTGATACAGAAGAGTTTAAAGCTATTCAAGAACAGTTATTAGAGACCTCTAACCGTACTTTTAAAAATTATGAAGATGCAACAGAGCTTTTTATTAGAACAAGCGGAGTATTAAAACAGCTTGGGTATGATGCTAAAACAGCGGCTGATTTGGTTTCTACGGTACAGTTTGGTTTAACGGTTGATTCTGCTGATACTCAGAAAACACAATCGGCGATTAATGCTATTTCTTCGGCTATTTTGGAAGGTAAGATGGATATGCAGAAGTTTAATAGTGTGGTTGCAGCAAGTCCTTCTTTATTCCAAGCCTTGGCGGATAGTATCGCAGGGGGAAGTCAGCAGGCACTGCGTCAGATGGTGAGTGCAGGGCAAGTAACAGCTGATCAATTGGTCAAAGTTACCTCACAAATGGATATGCTTGGTAAAAAGGCAGATGAAATGCCAACCACTGTAGCAGATGCGATGACAAAGCTACAGAATAATTTTGCTAAGTTTATTGGTGAAGCCAATGAAACCTATGGAGCAACTCAATTAATATCGAGTGGAATAGGTGTTTTAGCAGATAATCTAGATATTGCCTCTGCTGCTGTAGTGGGATTTGGTGGTGCTAAGCTATCTCAATTTGTCTATGCAGGGGCAGTGGCAATGAATCAAGCAACCGCTGCGAATATTGCTAATACAAAAGCCTTATTAGATAACGCAAGGGCTAATCATGCAGATGCATTAGCAATTGTTAGAAAGGCAGAAGCTGAAAAAATAGCAGCAATGGGAACAAGTCAGCAGATTATAGCGAGTGCTAATTTAGCTGATAGAAGATTGGAGTTAACTCAAGCGACTAAAAATCTTACCCATGCCACTAAACTCTATAATGCAGCGAATAGTGTTACCTCTCGTGCTTTAAGTTTTGTAGGTGGTCCTGTAGGTTTATTAACGGGTGCTTTAACCGTAGGGGCGATGGCATGGACGTATTTTAGCCGTGAAACCGAAAAAGCAGAAGAACGATTAATTGATATTAATGCACCATTAGATACTACGATTGATAAGATTAAAACCTTAAATCGCTTTCAATTAGATGCGGTTAAGATTCAGTTGGATGAAGATTATACGATTCAAGTAGATACTGTTAAAAATACTTTTTCTGAGCTGATGAGAACCATTAACGCATCATCAGGAACCATGAGAGAGGATATACGAAAGGCTCTTTGGGATATTGGGAGAGATACAAGTTTAAGTGCTGAAGAGGTCTATACAGCGCAATTAAAACTAATTGAGGGATGGGAACGTACTGGTGGAATTGTTAATGAAAATATTGAAGAGGTTAGAGTGGCTTTAATTAGATTTGGTGAAGCTCGAGAGGGATTAGATAATATAACAAAAGCAGCGGAACAAACAAAAGAGTCTATTAATAAACTGAATCAACAAAAAGTCATCGCTCCTCTCCCCACTGGTATGGAAAAATGGGCTGAGTATCTAAAAAACCTAGAAGATACTCGAAAAATGATTGGTATGAATGCCCGTGAATTAGCTGAGTTTCAAGCGGCTCAAAAAGGTGCAAATGCCGAACAAGCTAAAATTGCCGGGATTGTGGGTGGTCAAACAGATGCGTATAAACGATTAGAAGAGGCGATTAAACAAAAGGATAGTGCAGCAGAGAATGCCGCTATTGAGAATATTAAGAATCTGGAGCAAGAGCGACATAAGATGGAGCTACTGATTCAGAAAACGGCTCAATTGGCTGTCTTAGCAAATCAATTAGCTAACGGTTTAATTGATAAGGATTTTTCGGATAAGATGTCTGCGGTGGTATCTAATACGTTTGAGACGGCTTTAGCTAATTTAGACCAGTTTGTTTTATCCAAGGAAGCCCAAGAGCAGATTAATAGACTAAAAAATAATACCAAAGTAACAGGCGGTGGTAAGCGTTCTGGTGGAGGTGGTGGACGATCAGGCGGTGGTGAGTCTGAATTAGCCTCTTTGACTAAATCACTTAAAGAGCAAGTCGCCTTATTTGGTATGACTGATGTTGAAGCACAAAAATATAAAATTAGCCTGATGCAAGGGTCAGAAGAAGCAAAGGCTTATGCGCAATCTTTAGTAGATATGATTTCAGCGCAAAAAGAACAAGCAGAAACGGCTAAACAAGCTCGATTAATGGAGGAAGAGTTAAATATCTTTCGTGCACAATCCATGCTGGATATTACCTCAATGGGTGTGGGAGAGCAGGCACGAGAGCAATTACGAGCAGAGTATCAGCTACGAGAAGAATTTGCTCAAAAACGGAGAGAGTTAGAAGAAGCACAAGAGAATGAATCGACTCGAATTAGTAATGAAGCCTATCAACAACGCTTAGAATATTTAAGACAAACAGAAGAAGAAAAGCTCAATATTATTCAAAATAGTGCGCAACAGAGACAACAAGCAGAGGGTAATTGGTTGCTTGGTATTCAGGAGGGTTTAAATAATTACGCGACTCAATCGCAGAATGTTTATGCTCAGTTAAGTGGTGCAGTACAGAACTGGGCGAGCCAATCAACAGATGCGTTGACGGATTTTGTAATGACGGGTAAGGGGAGTTTTAAAGACCTGGCCAATAGCATTATTAAAGACTTAGTGCGTATCTTTATTCAACAGCGGATTACGGGTTTATTTGCCAATGCGTTGGGGGGATTTTTGGGCGGTGGTGGTGCAAGTTTGCCGACGGTTACACCGACTAATTTTGTTTCAGTAGGTGGAATGGCAACAGGAGGCTTTGTAAGAGGACCGGGAACAGGTACGAGTGATTCTATCCCTACTATGCTATCTAACGGGGAGTTTGTGATTAATGCTCGCGCCACTAAAGCGAATCTTAAACTGTTAGAAGCAATTAATAGTGGACGTGTACAGTATCGCGCAATGGGAGGGGCTGTTGGTAGTGTTAATCTATTACCTGCTTTACAACCGATGATGGGTGAACAAAGACCGTCTGATGTGATTGTAAATATCCATAATAATGGCAGTCAGCCAATGACGGGTAATGCCAAGATGAGTAAAGATGCCTCAGGTCGTATGGTGATTGATATTATGTTGGCAGATTTAAATGGTAATGGACAATATGCCCAACAATTAAAATCAGTGATGAAATCTTCATAAGGGGATTATATGGAAAAGTTTCCAAGCTATGCCAAGTTTTTAAGAGAGGGATATGCAGAAGAGCTGGACTATAACATTCAGCAATCTGATATGGATAGTGGATTGAAAAAGCAGCGTCCGGGAAGAAGTGTTCCCTTAAAAACATATAAAGGATCTATTCTTCTAAAGGGACTTAAAAACAAGCAACTCTTTGAGCAATGGCTTAAATCTATTGGTAATGGGACGCAGTATTTTAGCTATCACGATCCTATGTCATTAGTGACTAAGACATGCCGATTTATTAATCCTAAATGGGAGTTTAGTTTAAAACTAAGGGAAAAGCAGATTTGGGAGGTTAGCTGTGAAATGGAAACGATAGATGTATAGGAGAGTATAGATGAGTAATACATACACCAATAACCTTGTAACGGTAAATGCCCCAGAACGCTTATTAACCTTATTAGAAATCTATCACCCTCAAATGCAAGAGCGAATCTATGTTAATGATGATGTGGTTGATGTAGAGGTATTTGGTAAGCGGTGGTTAGGGTTTCCGTTTGAGTTTACGCTACCCAATGATGAGGATCAAGTTGTCAGTGCCGGAACAATTAGCATTAATAACATTGGAGGCGTATTGCTTGACGGTGGAGACGGTAGAGAATTAACCCTAAGTGAATGGATAAATGAGGCTGATGGTGGTCGGGGGGTGCGTAT
This sequence comes from Pelistega ratti, assembly GCF_009833965.1. Lineage (NCBI taxonomy): Bacteria > Pseudomonadati > Pseudomonadota > Betaproteobacteria > Burkholderiales > Alcaligenaceae > Pelistega > Pelistega ratti. The sequence continues at coordinate 747,807 of NZ_CP047165.1, read as the reverse complement.
TAGGCTGATGCAGACGTTACTATCAGACCCACACCCGGAAGTCGATATTGATTTTGAATTATCAGGTATTTCAGTGGATAGGAATAAAATTTCAGGGCAAATCAAAGTAGGAACTAACTCTTTACACGCTCATGCGGTAGGTGTCTTTTTTACCCCTCAAACCGCACCGGGGATATTTTAATCATGCAATGGTATGAAAAATATATTGGTGAAACCTATAGCGAAGAGAATGACTGTATGGCATTGGCTATACGAGTGGGGGCGGAGTTTGGTTATCTTATCCAAAAGCCTAGCTATAACGCCAATGTCTATGCACAAGCAAGAGCCTTACAGCTATACAAAGATGATTTAGCGGTCAAGACAGACAAAAAGCAGGACGGAAACCCCGTCCTTTTTTTATGCCGTAAACGCTTTTTTCACATAGGTGTTTATGTGCGAATCGATAGTGAAGATTGGATATTACATGCCGACCAAAGAAGTGGTTTTGTGATTTTAACAAGACTTAGAGAGATGGCACAGTATGGATATGAATTAGAGGGTTTTTATCAATGGAAACAAATGTAAAACCAATAGTAGTAAGTAACCCACACCCCTTAATTGGTGATGGTCGCCTTTATTATTACGAAAAGTTTAAAACGGGTGAAACATTAGGACAGTATGTTGAACGTGTCGGTATTGAAGTACCTAAAGGTTCTATTGTTGTACTGATTAATGGTGCTTTAGCCATGCACGATTGGCGACAATATATCTTACAAGAGGGTGATGATATTGTTTTCCGTTCGTCTGCTTTAGGCGGTGGCGGAGGAGGTAAGGTCTTACGCCTTGTTGCTACGGTTGCTTTGGTGGTCGCTTCTGCCGGGTTTGGTGGTGCACTAGGTGTGGCAATGGGCTTAACTGGTAATATGGCGGCGGCAGTTGGTGGTGCTTTAATTATGATGGGTGGAACTATACTGCTTAATGCTTTGTTCCCTCCACCTAAGCCACAAATGCCAGCGATGAAAGACAAAGAGCAAAGCCCTACATACGGCATTAATGCAGGTAGAAATCAGGCTAATCCCTATGGTCCTATGTTATTGGTATTTGGTCGCCATAAGGTTGTACCGTTCTTGGCAAGTAAGCCTTACACCTCATTTTCGGGTGATGATCAGTATCTGAGTCAAGCCTTTCATTTTGGCTTACAAACCGATTTAAACCTTGAGACTATCCGCATTGGTGATACGGATATTAATAACTATCAAGAAGTAGAAATTAACCGCTCTTTACATGATGGTAAGTTGTCGCTAGTATCGGGCAATGTTGATGTCTTAGATGGTTTTGAGCTTAAACATGATATGGGTTGGGTAGAGCGAACAACCCCTCGTGATACAACCTTTATTTCGGCTGATTTGGCAGGTAATCTGTACGATATTAACGACAAAGGTGATGAAGTTAATATGACCCTACAAGTAGAAGCCCAATATCGTAAGGTAGGGGAAACGAATTGGCGACCTTTAGGTGGTCATAATGGGGTAGGGGCTGAAAGGTATTGGTCGCTTGGTCGTTATACGACACAAGAGAGAAAAGATGGAAGAACAACAGTCCCGGTTTGGCAACAAGTCCGTTATGGTTCAACTCGTCCTGATGAACATAAGGCAGGTGATAAAGAGCGTATTTGCCACAAAGAACTAAGCGTAACACGTTATGGGTATCAGGAAGAAGTAGAGGTTTGTGAAGAATATACATGGCGTTATATTCCCTATTCGTCCAATAGAAGAGGAGGATTTAAGCGTGGTGCTTTATTATGGCAAGGTTCAGCCCCTGACCCTTATGGTGGTTATGAGGGGTCAGGGATTACCGCTATTCAGGGTAAAAGCTCACAAAAACCGACACGACACACCATTGAAACAGCGGTAGAACGTGGGCAGTATGAAATCCGCTTTAGAAAACTTTCTAAAGATATTGCGACCACACGCAAAAGCAATAAAGCGAATATTGCTCAAATACGTTGCACACAGGTTGATGAAGCGGACTATACAGGACAATTACGTCTTGCGGTACGGATTAAAGCGACCAGCCAATTAAACGGTCAAATTGATGTCTTAAATGCGATTGCCTCGGCTAAATGCCCTGTCTGGAATGGTAGTGCATGGGAGGAAAAAGAAACCTCTAATCCTGCATGGTGGTTTTTATGGTGGGCAAGAGGTAAACGGGATATTAACTATCGCCGTCTTTATGGGGAATGTTTACCTGATAATCGTATTGATATTGAAGCGATTAAGGCATGGGCGGAGTTTTGCGAGCGTAAAAACCTCACTTTTAACTGGGTACTTGACCGTAAGATGAATGTAGAAGAAGTTTACTATACCATTGCACGAGCAGGACGCGCCTCTACCACATGGCAAACAGGCAAGCGTGGGGTGATTTGGGATAGTGATAAATTACCCGTTACAACGCTATTAACCCCGGCTAATATTATTGCCGGCTCATTTAGCTATAAAGTGATTAATACCGATGTGGCGGATGAAATCATTGTTAATTTCTTTGATAAAGAAAAGAACTGGGAAAAGTCTGTTGTTCGTCAAACTGTGCCGGGTGTACAGCAAACGAATAACCCGATTACGCTAGATTTAGAGGGGTGTACAGATGAAAATCAAGCCGGTAGAGAAGCGAATCTTTTAGCCGCCAGTCAGCACTATCACCGCAAACAATACGCCTTTGAAATGGATATTGAGGGGGCGGTATTAACCCGAGGTGATGTGGCACAACTGACACATGATTTAACCAGTTATTCTGCCGGGGGTCGCCTAATAGCTGTTGATACCACTACAGGTGTCATTACCATTGATAGTGAAGTGGCAGAGAAAAAAGGGGCTTGGCTATCTTTACGCAATCCTTATAACCAGATTTATACGGTTAAAGTCAATGCAAAAGGCAATCAATTAACGGTAGTAGGCGGTTGGACGTTTGGTGAAGTCGGGCAAGCGGAGGACTGGTTATGGCAATATGATCCTGTAAAAACCCCCGGTATTAAATTACAGATTAAATCGGTTGTGCCTCAATCAAACGGTAATGTCAGATTTGAAGCGATTGAATATATCCCTGATTATTTCAAGGCGGAAAATAATCTTTATCAAGCCGTGCCTAGAAAAGACGCAAAGGATTTACCGGCAATACAAGTATTTGATGCCTATACAACTGAACGTGTGATAGATGAAAAAAACGGTACAACACAAGTAACGCTTACTTGGGTGATGAGTGAAGAAGCCAATGCTGATGTAGTGATATATAACACAGAGACAGGAGCGGTATTAGTCAATCAACGTGTGCATGGTTATAGTACAACCGTTGAAGCCAGAGAGGGGGACGTATTAGGGGTAGAAATCCGCCCCTTTGCGCATAACCGCATGAGTCGTACCTATACGCAAGAATTTGTGGTAGTCGGTACGGCGGTTGCTATTCCTAACCCAACAGGTTTAGCGATTATGGGTGGGTTTAATCAATCAACGGTTCGTATCAAATGGGAGCGTGTTGTTCAGGCAACAGGCTATGAGGTACAGGTACTTTCTAACGGTACAATACGCCGCACCGTTAAAATCGGTGATACCTTAACCTATAGCTATAGTAATGCCGATATGCGTCAAGATGGTGGTCTAGTGCGTAGCCTTACCTTTAAAGTACGGGCATTAGGTAAAGGACAATCTAAATCAGAGTGGGTAGAAGTAACCGGCACAAACCCCCAAATAGGGGCATTACAAGGGATTGAAATTACCCCTAATGTAAAAGCCATTACCTTAACGTGCCATAAGCCCAATGAAGAAGATTTTGCAGGCTTTTTGTATTGGATTAGTGATAAAGCTGACTTTGTACCAGCACTGGATAATGTCTATTTAGATACGGTTTCTAATATGGTGTTTTTCCAGCAAATTAATAATAAAGAACTGGAAATTAAAGACTACTATATCTGGTGTGCCGGATATGATACGTTCGGGAAAGATAGCTTAAATATGAGTGGGTCGTTTATTACTCGCCCGTTACAATTAAAAATTAGCGGTGAGATGATAGAAAAAGCAACCTTAGATGCATCAGCATTTAAAAAGGACTTTACGCTACCACGCGCTAATATGGATAAAACCATGTTAGATGATATAAGTACATTATCTAACCGTATTACGCAAGAAACTAAAAATAGAACACAAGCTATTCAGGCTGAAACACATAATCGTACAAAAGCATTGCAGCAGGAGGCACAAACCAGAGGGAACGCTATTACGCAATTACAAAATACGGATAAACAGCAAGCCCAACAAATCACGACCTTAACCGCCAAAGCAGATAAGGCATTATCCGCTATAGAGACGGAAAAAGTTGCTAGGGTGAATGAAACGAAAGCCGAAGCCGCCAAACGTGATGCCTTAGTAACCCGAATCGGGACGGTAGAGGGAAATATAGCGACTATGCAACGCAGCATTACCACTCAAGGTCAAAGTTTAAATGAGGTTAGCCAGAATCTTAATTCAAAAATAAATAATTTAAATATCGGGGGTAGAAATTTTTTACGAGCCACCCATCAGCTAACCAATACTGATTTTTGGAAGTTTGGTAAACATGGCGATCAAGTTCAAGGGGAAATGGAAAGAACCGATACTGTTCTTACATTGAAATCGATTACGCCTGATAAGTGGGCGTTCTATTATCAACGTTCAACTGATAATACATTACTGGAAGAATTGCTAGTAGAGGGACAAGAGATTACGCTTTCTTTTGAGGTAAAAGCCAGTTCAATATCAGGCAGTTTTATCAGGGCTTTTGTACGTCAATTTTATACAGAAAATGGCGTAAATCGGTCATCTAATCCTATTTATCGTTATTTTAAACATACAAAAGCGAATAAGTGGGAAAAGTTATCATTAACAGGGGTTGTTCCTGCATTAAAGGCAGGGCATAGATTGTGGAATATCATCATTGAAATTAGAAGTAATACCCCTGAACAATTTGAATTTAAAAATATTAAACTTGAAAAAGGTAATCGTGCGACAGACTGGACACCGGCACCGGAAGATGTTGATAGTAATGTAACGAAAGTTGCTGCTGATTTAACGGCTTATCAAAAAACACAAGCGGGCAAAGATTTAGCACAGGCTCAACAGTTTAATAATCTGATGACACGGGTGGGTGTTGTTGAGGGTAATATTACCGTCATACAGCGTACTATCACGACTCAGGGGCAAAGCCTAAATGAAGTAAATCAAAACCTTAACGCAAGAATTGATAATTTAAGTGTGGGTGGGCGTAACTTAATCCAGAATAGTGAATTTACCGATTATTATCGTTGGGGAAAATCAACGATTACTTTTTCAACAGAGAAAGAGCGTAGAGCCATAAAAATTACCTCAACACAAGATACAGTTCATTCCGGTATTGCTTCACATGCGAAGTTTAGTAAAAGTCACTTTGAACAAGGTAAGCAATACACACTGTCATTTTATGCTAGGGGTAATATAACGCTATTGAATTATTGCTATTTAATGCGTTTAGATGGTAGTAATCAATTGCTTACACCGATTACCGTATCAGGTGATGAAACAAACTTTAGATTATATAAACTTACCTTTACGGCACACTTTACGACTGAACAAGGCTATATTCTTTTTGGGTTTAGAAATAGAGCGATAGGACAATGGGTTGAGTTTCATAGTTTAAAACTAGAATCTGGCACAATTGCGACAGACTGGACACCGGCACCGGAAGATGTTGAAGGAGATATTGCAAAAGTATTAGCAGACTTAGATAACTATAGAACGACACAGGCTAATGTGACAAAAGCACAAGCGACCGCAATTGATAAGCTAACAAGTAGAGTAGGGAGTACAGAAGCTAACTATAGTGCGTTAAGTAAAACGGTTAGTACCACAAATAAAGCACTAGGTGAGCGTATTGACACTATGCAAACTACTGTAGGCAATAATACTGCACAAGTAAAACAGCTAAGTAGTACGATAACAACGCTTGATAAAGCATTAAGTGAACGCATTGATAGCTTGACCTCTTCTGTTGGTAATAACTCCACTCAAGTCAGACAAGTGAGTAATACCGTTGCAACGCTTGATGGAAAGGTAAAAGCCACTCATTCTATCCAGACACAAGCGATTGCCAATGGTAAAACAGCGATTGCCGGTATTAAATTAGGGGTAGAGAGCAGTGGTAAAGCAGTAGAGTCCTCTGTTATTGTATTAGCCGATAGATTTACGATTGCTAAAGATGTCAAAGACAGTAGCCCTAAGCCTGTCTTTATTGTGGCAAATAATAAAGTAGGGATTAATGGGGATTTATTTGTAGATGGGAGTATTCATGGTAATAAATTAGCGGTTAATACGGTTAATGGGGATAGGATTGTGGCTAATACCCTTCATGGCAATAGAATAGTTGCTAATAGTCTGAATGGCGACCGTATTATTACCAATACGTTACATGGTAATAGAGTGGTTGCTAACAGTATTACGGCTGATAAATTAGCGGCTAAGACGATTACGGCTCAATCTGGTGTACTTGCTGATGCTGCTATTACCGAAGCACATATTCAAAATTTATCCGTTGATACGATTAAGATTAAAGATGGGGCTATTTCTAGACATCTGAGTTATTTTGGTCTATCAGATAGTCAAACGCTTAATTTCCATGTACCACATCAAAGTAAGATTATTATTTTTATTGAAAAAGGACCAATTAGTATAAATAGTTATGCGGGTAACGGATATGGCTCGAAATTAGTTGTATCGGTAGATGGAGTAAACAGAATAACAAGACAATATGGTTGGCAAAGCTCTGGCGGTGGTAGGAATGAATACGGTATTCCTCAATTATATATAAATAGTAGAGGTCAAATAAATGCTTGTTTTACTATTGATATTCCAGTAGGTAGTCATGCAATTAAAATAGAAATAGAAAACCGTCACGGAAGGACGGAGTTAAAAAATATGCCAATTTCAGATTTATCTATTGTTATTTTTGGCACAATGAAATAAGGATAATTTATGGCAAAGCTAATTAATTATGATAACGAAACAGGACGAATTATCAGTATATTAGATGGTGATTTAGGGTCTGTTTGGTTAAATCGAGGGGAGCATTTTTTGCTTGGGGTTAATGCGGATATGTCTATCCATTACGTTAAGAATGGGATAGTAACAGAAAGACCATCACAACAAACGGTACTAAAAAATGCCACCTTACAAAATTTACCAGTCCCATGTGAAATTACTATTAACGGTAAAATTTATGAATGTACAGATGATAAAGCGGAATTAGAGTTTAATCAACTAGGTACTTATGAAATTACCGTATCTGCTTTTCCTTATTTAGATTGGAGTATTACTTATGAAAATCAAGCACAATGAACCGTATGAACCATTACGATCATCTGATTATCCTGAAATTGGTCATCAACTTGATGCAATTTATAAAGGGTTTAAATCCTTACAGGGACAAGGAATTGAACTTCCTAAGGAAACAAAAGAGTGGTTAGTTCAAATTGAAGAAATCAAACGAAAGTACCCTAAACAGTAATTTTTAACCCCGACAATAGTCGGTTTTTTTACGCCCTCATTTTGAGGGCTTTTTTTATGGAGTCTTAATATGATGATTATTGAAAAACAAGTGCTTAGTACACCTTACTATGTACCGCTATCTGCTCATAAGATTAAAGCCTATACGGTACAAGTAGATGATGATGTAGTAACAGTTACGGTGGCATCTTACTTTAATAAAGAGGCATTATCTCATGCAGAAGCACAAGCATTAGCGACTTATTCCGTAGTGCTAAAAGGTAAGCCTACAGGTGATACGCTAGCATGGATTGCGGAACAGCTTATTGCAACAGACGCGGAACGAGTAGAAAACGAGTATAACTATCAAGCTGGTTATGAATTAGCCGATCGCTTTATGTTTGCTGGTGGTAAGGTTATTACGCAGTAATTGGTAGTGTGTGAGTAAAGACGGGTATTGAATATCCGTCTTTTTTATTAAGAGGTTGTTGATGAATTTTTTAAATAGAATCCCTGATACGGTAGGGATTACGGTATCTACTAATACGACCATTTATTCAGGTTTAACGGGGATATTTTCAAGTATCACTAATTGGAACTGGACTTCTATTATTGCGAGTACAGTGGCAATTTTGGGGTTGGCGATGAATGTGTATTTTCAACGGCGAAGAGATAAGCGAGAGCGAATGGAGAGTCAAGCACGGATTGATGAGTTAAAGGCGAGAACAATGGCATATCAACGAGGAGAAAAGGTATGAAGAAAAAGAGTATTGTTGCGTTATTAACAACAGGGGCGATTGCGACAGCAACGCCTTTTTTTATGGATTTTTTAGCCCGATGGGAAGGGCGTGAATATGTGGTGTATGCCGATAAGCTAGCTGGGGGGCTGCCAACGGTATGCAAGGGGATTACGAAGTGGACAAGTCCTTATCCTGTTGTGGTCGGGGAGCGTTGGTCAAAAGAAAAGTGTGATGCAGTAGAAAAGCAAGTGACGGTAGAAACACAACAGAAATTAGCGATGTGTATTCGTAACCAAGGGATTACGCAACATGTGTTTGATGCGTTGAGTAGTCATGCACATAATGTAGGGGTGAATGCTACCTGCCAGAGTCGTGCGGTGCGATTGATTAATGCAGGTAAGATTAAGGCAGGTTGTGATGCATTGGCTCATGGTGCTGATGGTAAGCCTGTGTGGAGCTATGCCAATGGTCGGTTTGTACAAGGGTTATATAACAGGCGTTTGGCAGAACGGGAGCTGTGTCTTAATGGATTATAGGAAAAGGTACTTTTTCTTATTGCTCTAATTTATTATTCATTCATCAAAAGTAAACCCTAGTTATTACGAGTAACTAGGGTTTGTGGTTGAACAACAAAAATTTAACATTTATTAGGTTTTCATATGAATTTTAACATAGTTTTAAAGGTAACTGAAATGCTAGATAAATATGAGCAGTCAAAGTCTTTTAGGTACTTAATTAATACATTGGTTTTTATTCTGTTTGTTTTTGTTTTAGGAACTTTTATAACAGCGATTAGATGGTGGTAGTAAAAATTAAACCCAGTTTGAGCGGCAACTCGTACTGGGTTTTTTATTAGGAAGAATTATATGTTTATGGATATTGTATTGTCTTTTTTTAAATTAATCAAGGAGCTAAGAAAAATGCTTGAATTAATGGATAAATCCAAAAAAGTAGGATACTTTTTATGGGCGGTGTTGATATGTAGTTTTATCGTGGGGTTAGTAGCCGTATTGCCTGATTTTATTCAATCTATTCGATAGTGATAAAAACCCAGCTTGAGCGAGAACTCTTGCTGGGTGATAAATATCCTCATGTAAAGGAATTCTAATTCATGAAAGAGTATAACCGATTTATGTTTAAATTGCTAGGAATGTTTATGCAAACTGAAAATATGCCATCGAAAGAAATCCGTAAAACTATCTGGACATTATGTTTTGCTACTGTTGTACCGATTGTGTTATGGTGGTTGCCTAATTTTATTATGGCAATTAAAGATTTAATAAATAATTAAGGAAAATATGATGATTATAAATAATATGAAAAATAAAGCTATTTTAGGAGGGGTTATTGTTGTCTCTGCTATTTCCGCTTGCTTGCTTTATGGTCGGTATCAGTACAATCAAGGCTATAACGCTATGAAAACAGTAATGAACAATGAAATAGCTAAACGAAATGAAGAAGCTAGAGCCTTAGAGGCTAAATGGCAATCTACTGTAAATGAACTTGATAAAAAACACTACGAGGAATTAAACCATGCACAAACTGAAATTAATCGGCTTAAACATAATATTAGCACTGGCAATAAGCGGTTGCGTGTCGCCATCAATCAAGCCAGTGTATGCACCCGCCAAAATACCCAAACCACCAGCGTGGACAATGCAAAAGCATATGCCGACATTGACAGAGGAACTGCTCAACGCCTTATCGGAATAACAGAAAGAGGAGATAAGGCTATTAGACAGTTAAATGCTTTACAGGATTATGTAGAGAGTATTCATAAAGAGTGATAATATAGTATGCATTAGGTTGCTAAACATATATTCCTTATTGCTTTATAGCTAAGTATTAACGGTAAATTTAACGGTAGAGTATCAAAAATAATATTTAAATCTTATTTAATATCAATAGGTTATTATTTGTTTTGACAATTGAGTGGGTATGATGTTGAATTTGTGGTGTTATTTAAAGATGGTTCTTATTTTGTAGGTACTATGAGAAAAGAGGATTACCAACAAATGATAAGATATATACAAGCATTTGAAACATTACAGATTTTTGGTGATTATGATGTTGTTAAGTTTGTGCATTAAGTAAAAGCCCAATGTAAAATGCTATAGGATTTTTTAGGGAGGTTGGTATGTTTAAAATCATAGATAGCAATTTCTTGTCGGGTACAAGGGGAAATGATGGTGTTTATGGTTTTTTACTACCAGAAGCACATCAATTAGATAGAGCCTTGTTCTCTTATGAAAACTGTAGTGAGATAAGATTACTTAACGGATATGTACAAACAGAGCAAGCTCCTAAATCGAATAAATTCTTATTAGGTATTCTTGGTGCTCCTGCTGGTCCTATAGGGGCTGTTTTAGGTGTATTATCAGGAATGGTTTATGATTATTTTAATCCGCCCGGGACAAAAGTAGTTGGGTATGATATTGAGTTTAGTGTACGATTTAAAGATGGGTTGTATTTTGTGGGTGTTAGTGAACAAGAGGACTACAAAACAATGGTAAAGAGTATACAAAACTTAGCCAAAGTGCAAGTTTTTGATAATTATTCTGTTGTTAAGTTTGTGCATTAAATAAAAGCCCAATGTAAAATGCTATAGGATTTTTTAGGGAGGTTGGTATGTTTGGTCGATTTAATATAATAGATACTAATTTTGCATCTGGAACGTACGGTTCAATAGAACTTGGTAGTTTTTGGCTTCCTAATGCTAAACGTACGGTAAATGATATATCTGATGCAACAACCATATATTATGACCAGTGCCAAGAGCTAAGACTTATCTCAGTTGACTCAGAGAGTGAAGAACTACCTAAAACAAATAAGCTATTATGGGGTGGAGTTGGTGCTTTGGGGGGGTCTTTAGGTGCAGCTATTGGTGTAGGTGCAGCAATGTTTACTGATCTTCTTTTTCCTCCAAAAGAGAGGGTTGTTGCTTATAAAATGCGGTTTATTGTTTTATTTAAAGATGGGCGTTATTTTATTGCTGATGATGTGGATTCTGAGGATTATTTTCGTATGATAAGAATGATGGGCGATTGTACTTCTTTGGAAGTTTATGGGCAAGGTAGATTGGTTAGAGCTATTGATTAAAACTAGATAGGGAGGGTGAGAGGTTTAACTTAAAATACTTAGCATTTGATTTTTAACTTTCCTATTTATCAAAAAATAATAAAAGCACTATTATTAGTTTTTATTTCTTTCCATTTATCATTACGTTCCGATTTTTGTAAAATAGCCCCTCTTAAAATCCTATAGACTATTTAGAAATAGAAGTAAAGGGATTATTATATGGGTACTATGCCAATTCAAATTTACCAACAAGCAAGGCTTAGCCGAGATCCAAGATTTGATGGGAAGTTTTTTATTGCTGTTAAATCCACTGGTATTTTTTGTCGGACGATATGCCCTGCAAAGTTACCATTAGAAAAGAATGTAAAGTACTTTGATACCAGAGAGGAGGCGATTGCCGAAGGGTTTCGCCCTTGTTTACGTTGTAAACCTGAATATGCCCCAAAATATCATGATATTTCTAAGCAATCTATCATCGTTAATAATATCGTATTAAAGATTCAAACAGGGGAGTTAATAACAACACCTATTATGGCAATTGCTGATCAGTATTGTACTTCACCGCGTAATCTTAATAAAATATTTGGGGCTGTATTAGATTAGCAGTTATGTTAGTCTATAAAAATGAAGATAAGTTATTGTAAATTAAGGAAATCTATACAAAGAAAATTACTTGAATTTTTTGTACTAGAAGTAACCGCTCGATCAGCAGCCGATATACTGGGTATTAATCCTAATTCAGCTGCACTCTTTTATCGTAAAATTAGAGAGATCATTAATTATTATTTAACCTTAGAAGCGGATGAAATTTTTGAAGGTGCAGTAGAACTTGATGAGAGTTATTTTGGTGGTAAACGAAAGGGGAAACGAGGGTGAGGGGCAACAGGTAAAGTAGCGGTATTTGGGATATTGAAAAGGCAAGGTAAGGTTTTTACGCTTATCGTACAGGACACGAAAAGTAAGACCTTACTACCTGTTATTAAAAGGAAAATCAAACCAGATAGCTGGGTTTATACCGATACATGTCCCAGTTATAATACCCTTGATGTGAATGGATTTCATCATCAACGGATTAATCATACTAAGCAGTTTGCTATAAGACAAAACCATATTAATGGTATAGAAAACTTCTGGAGTCAAGCAAAAAGAGTGCTTCGTAAGTATAATGGAATAGACCGAAAATACTTTGCTTTATTCTTGAAAGAATGTGAGTTTCGGTTTAACTTTGGAACACCAAAAGAGCAGTTAAAAATGCTGAGAAAATGGTGTAAAATTTAGGGCTAATCTAATACAGCCCCAAAATTTGAATATCAAAGCATTCTCGGAAATCTCTGGCATTCCTTATCGTTCCGTTCAAAATTATTTGCGTAATGAAAGAGAACCAAACGTAGAAGCCCTAATCAAGTTAAAAGAAACGATGAATATTGACATTAACTGGTTGCTTACTGGTGAAGGGAAAATGTACCGCAGCTTGCCTAATGATGAATTAGAAGCAAAAGAACAAGCTCTTATCAATCATTACCGAATGATGTCGAATGATACGCAAACTGCGTTTGATGTGTCTTTTAAAGCATTGTCTGAAATGCAAAAGTAATCATAAATTTTAAAACTTAATTTACAAGATTTGAAAGGTGGTTAAAAACCGCCTTTGTTTATAGCATCTGCAACATTTCAAGGTAAATTGAGCTTATTTCTTTTGTAATCGTTTTTATCAATTTTTCATCAAAATAATTATTATGAGCTTTTTTTGATAACTCAATTATCTTATCTTGATATTCCAATATTTTTTCATTTCCGTAAAGCGGAATCCTATACCTAGGATGTATTGGATAAGAACGACCATCTGAAGAGATTTTTACAAATTCACAGACTACATCGCTATTTATAATACCAGCAATATAATATGCCTCATCTAAAGAAATATATTCTCCATTAGGTCTTTGAGAAATTGTAACAGCGTGATTCTGAAAAACTGGAGCAACTTTTTCACCCCAAGGCATCTCTATTTCACTAACAACACAAGCCACATTTCGCGTATTATCTCTAAATGCAACGTGATAAGGGGCAAATGTGTAATCTCCAACTCTTGCCATAGAATAATATGGAATATGATTTCCATTAATTATCTTCTTACTATAATGATTTTGAGATTCAAATAGCTCCTTATGCAAAGAAAAATGCTTAAATAATAAAGGTGATTTTTCTCTTAATACATTTTCTTTTATAGCTACTCTTTTACTATATTCTGAGTCATAAGCAAATGGAACAATATATTTACTATTAATATTAAATGGAGTTATGTCAACACCACGAACAAGAGGTTTTAAGTAAATTTTCTCAATAAAAATTTGAGATTGAGGTACTTTAAACTTTGATTTTTTAACTTGAACGTTCTTTAGTGTGACGGTTGTATTTGTTTCTCTTCCTCTTTCTACATACTCGTAAAGCACTAGCTCTTGCGGATAAAACTCAATACCCTCTCTACCACGATAATCTGATAGATTAGAGCTTATTAATTTTAGATTCTCAATGGTTAAATTTGCATTATTATGAATTAGGCAAAAATTAGTTGTATCTTCACTTGTTTGTATAGCTTTTCCTTTTTCAACCGAGAAAGAAGCTTGAAAATCAAGAGATTCAACTTGGGAGTTGACACCTTTTAATTTTTGATAGTAATCAATAGGTATGCCTTTTTGATAATCTTGTGGGGTTTTCGTAAAGTAATAGGTATAAAATTTTTGTGTAACACCATCAAAAGGATTGCCAGCCTTAGACCAATCATCTATTGCTTTAAAGTAAGCTTTTCTATTATTGCTTAATAATAATTTTCTGTATCCTTCATATGTTTTCTGAACTAAAAAGGTATCAGGCATTAGTAAGCCCATTCCCCCTTTTTTATCTAACCAATTGCTAGCAACAACATTGGTGATTAAAGCTGCTATATTAAGATTTATCCCACCTGTTCGATAATCACCAGAAAATATAGTGTTTGTAACCTCTAACGACTTAATTTTTTCTCTATATTCTGATGGTAAATTTTTCCAATCTACCCATGGAGGATTTCCTACGATTGCATCAAATTTACCTAATTTTGATGTTGTCAAATAGTTTGCAATAATTCTAGCCCAAATGCCATTCCAGTTATTGCTCTCAAATCTAATAAAACTATTAGATAAATCCTCTAATTTACTACAAACGGTTGCATTTTCTTTTAATTCATAAGGTATTAATGACATTAAACGATTAAATATATTAACAGGACTTAATAATTTAATATCTAATTCAATGTCTATCATGCAGCGAGAGAATTTCTTTAAATTTTTCAATCCTACTTCTGGAAAATATACAGAAAATGATGTGTCAGCTCCGTTTTCAACAGGGATATTAGTATTTAGCGAATATTTTATAAATCTAACACCATCAATTGACACTACTTCAGGTGTGTATGCAGCATCTCCACTATAAATTGGTATTTCTATTTCTGAATCAAAACTCATAAACTGAGCTATATTTAAAAAATAGTTTACTCGAGCTGTCAATACCGCAAGAGGATTTAAATCTATACCAATAACTCTTGAAGTTATTGATTTTAGAATACTACCTTTATCGTATTTTTCTTTAGTTTCATTGATGATTTTATCAATAAGTATAGTGATAAATGTGCCTGAACCACAAGTCGGATCTAACGCTCTCCATTGATTATTATTGATACTAAGTAATGTCTTTTCAACAACATGGTTTGCTAACCAATAAGGTGTATAGTATTCCCCTAATGAATGTCTTACCGATTTTGGGATTACAGTTTGATATAAATTTTTAAAAAAATCTTTAGCTTTTAAATTAGAGCTAAAAAAATCAAATGTTGTATATTTGTTTAATTTTAAGACAATCAACTTGATTGCTGTTGAAATTTCTTCATTCCATTGCTGCTCAGAAGAGTACCAAGAGAAAAAATCCCCCTCTAGTAAGTTTTGAATTCCGTAATCACGAATAATTGAACCACTCTCTAAATCTTCCATTTTTCTCTGTAAAGATGAAGAATTTGCATTTAGTATTTCAGAGTAATTCACTAAGGCATTATCAAATTTTATTTCAGAAACAACTTTAAATGCTATTAGCTTAATAAGTATAGAATAAGCTGTTTGCAAAGAGAATAAAGCATTGTATTCACTATCTACATCATTCAATGATAAAGATAAATACTCGCTAAGAGCTTTTCGTCTCTCAATTAAATCTTTTTGTTGTGATTGATCGCTATGAGATAGTTTAAATAAACTTTTCCATTCCTTTAAAAGCATTTGACTTTTTTCAGTACTATTTAAGTAAATACTGCGATAAAGGATATTAGCCAATATTCTTATTGGCGAATTATTTTTAATTACAAAATCATTTACCAATGCTTCTGAATCAAAAGTTTTTTGATTTAAACCTAAGATTGATTTAATTAAACGCTCGTAATGTTCTAAAGTAATTTCAACAAAATCCTCATATCTTTTTTGTCCGTTGCTATCTACTGTAAAAATAGCACATTGCTGACCGTCTGTTAGTAAAGCAAAAGTTTTGTTTATACTATTTTGGTTCTCGCTATCAAGATATGATAGAGTTTGTAAGATTGCAGATTCCTTGTCTTTTTTTGAAGATAGTGTTTTGGGTTGTTTAAATTCAATTAACACATTAGATAACGCAGTATCTATTCTTCCTGAACGAACGGAAATTACACTTTTTTCTTTAATTGGACTATACTCATAACCAAGCTTTACAAAGTAGTCTTGAAATAATTGATAAAGATAATTATCAAATCTTGTTTCTATTGTTTTTTCATTAGGTGAATTTTTAGCATCACTTTTTACTAATTCAACAATGAAACTTAGTGAATTCTTAAATTCTATTGAATTAAAAATACTCTCTAAATTGTTCAATTTAAGCTCCTTAAATAAGTAATGCAAGGATAATTATAAAACTAGTGAATGAATAATTAAATAGGATTGTCATTAGTGTTATTTCTTACAACATATTTTGCGGGTTGTTTACGAATATCCGTTAATTCAAGTACCAATTTCATTCGTTTTTCTTTTAGCTGTTGTTTTTCTTCTGGTGAATAAAATTCTTTTTTCAGTTCCTAATCTAAATCTTTTAAAGCAGCTTTATACGCAGCGATAGTTGCTTCTTGCTCTGCTGTTAAGTGACGAGCTGATGACCATGAATAGATAAATGAACCACATAACGGACTTAGTGCTGAATTGAGCAATAATAATGGTTGTTTAAGATCTTCTCTTGCTAACCAATTAATAAGAAATACCGCTATAGCAGCTATTGCCGTAGAATAAGTCGCAATTGCTTGTGTGGAAGAAAAATTTTTATCTTTGTTATCGTCCATTGGCACGCTGTTCCTTTAGATTTGCATCAATTCATTCAAGTTGCTCAGCTAAGGTCTCTGGAGAGGTTAAATCTAATTCTCCATAACCGAGAAACTGATCGTTATGCCAACGACGGATTTTGACTTTTTTGATAGGGAAGAAAAATAATCTAACTTTTTGACTCAATTTTTCGCCCACGCAGATCCACATAGGAATAGATAAAACTATCCCTATGGCTAAGAATATGTTGGTAAGCAATTCAATATTAGTCATTTTCTGTTAATTTACGGTCTTTGCCGACCAAGTGTTCTGCAACTTCGGTTATTATATATGTTGTTTTGGTTTGAACACCAAAGGTTTTCATTATTTTTAGATTTACTTTCAGCCAGTCACCTTTACGGAAACTCGCTTGATCGGCATTGATTTTCGATAAGAAAGCTATATCTCGTAGTACAACAGCACGTTCTTTACCGTCATATTTCATTTTCCAACCATTTTCACCAGATGAGAAATTAATTTGAGTAATTGTCACCATTGCCCCAGATTTAATTTCCACATCAGGCTCTTGTACGATGTTCTCTGACAATTTGGTTAGCGTGTCTATTTCCTTACCACTCTCTATTAAAACTGTTACTTGTTCTTCTTTTGTTCCATCAGTGCTATCAATAATTTCATCACCCTTAATTTTAAATACAGCATTAGCTTTATCTGCCAAAGGTGCAACAGTTAAATCTTTAATTGCTCGACGGATTTCAGGGTCCTGCATAAGTACCACCGTATCTCGATTGGTTGTAATTTTTGTATTTTCTGTAAACAATTCGACTTCATCAGATTGTGTAGAATAAACTAGCGTTGTTTACATTATTTTAAGATAATAGTATGATGAATATACACAAAGGCATGGTTACTTGAGCATGAAAAGCACTTTTAATCATGTAAAAATATACGCTACTATTCCTCTTATTAATCTTTTATATTATAAAAATTGTAGAGAATAGTAGCGTATTAAAGTGATATTTTTACTATTTTATAGAACGGGTTGATAGAGAATATTAACCATTCTATATTGAAAACACTATCGTTTTAACTTAGCAAAGGCTGCTGCCATAGCACCCAGACCTTGTGAAGAAGTATTTTGTTGCCGAGGTTTATCCGCACGAGAACGATTATCTCTTGCTCCATATTCACCAGTACCTCGTTTAACAGGGCTTGCTTCATCATGTAATCGCATCGTAAGTCCAATACGCTTACGGGGAGCATCAACCTCAATCACTTTAACTTGTACAGTTTGTCCTACACGCACAACATCGCGAGGATCTTTTACAAAAGTTTCTGATAGGGCAGAAATATGCACTAAACCATCTTGATGAACACCAATATCCACAAATGCACCAAAATTAGCGACATTTGTCACTACTCCCTCTAAAATCATACCAGTGCTTAAATCATCAATGGTATCGATACCTTCTTTAAAGGTTGCTGTTTTAAATTCTGGTCGAGGATCTCGTCCCGGTTTTTCGATTTCACTAAAAATATCTTTAACAGTAGGCAAACCAAACTTGTCATCTGTAAATTCTGAGGGGGAAAGCCCTTTGAGAACATCTTTTTGACCAATAATGCTTTTTACATCTTGATTTAATTTATGAATAATCCGTTCTACAACAGGATAGGCTTCTGGGTGTACGGCAGAGGCATCTAAAGGATTATCACCATCATTAATACGTAAGAAACCAGCCGCTTGTTCAAAGGCTTTGGCACCAAAACGAGAAACATCCATTAGTTTTTTGCGATTTTCAAAACGACCATTCTGATCACGATAAGCAACAATATTTTTGGCTAAAGTCGCATTAAGTCCTGATACTCGGCTAAGCAAGGCAGAGGAAGCGGTGTTCACATCAACCCCGACTGCATTGACACAATCCTCAATAACAGCATCTAAAGAACGTGCTAATTCACGTTGATTAACATCATGTTGATATTGACCAACCCCAATGGCTTTTGGTTCAATTTTAACAAGTTCAGCTAATGGGTCTTGTAAACGTCTGGCGATAGAAACAGCCCCTCGTAGGCTAACATCGATATCTGGGAACTCTTGTGCCGCTAATTCAGAGGCTGAATATACGGAAGCACCTGCTTCAGAAACAACAATTTTCTTTACATTTGCGTTTGGAATGGTTTTAAGTAAATCACCCACTAATTTTTCAGTTTCTCGGGAAGCTGTACCATTACCAATAGCAATCAATTCAATCTGATGCTTGGCAATTAATCCTAATAAGGTATTGATAGAACCTTCGATATCTTTACGAGGTTCAAAAGGATAAATAGTGCTTGTTTCAAGTAATTTACCTGTTGGATCAATGGCGGCTACTTTGACACCTGTACGGATACCAGGGTCAAGTCCTAATACGGCTTTAGGGCCAGCAGGGGCGGCTAATAATAAATCTTTAAGATTTGCTGCAAAAACAGCAATAGCATCTTCCTCTGCTTTTTCTCTTAGTTGAGTAATAATTTCAGATTCAAAAGAAGTCAGTAATTTTACACGCCACGTCCAGCGAGATAATTCGGCTAACCATTTCCCACGGGGATTGGCATCTATTTGGTAATCTGCATCAAGGTTAAGAAAATCACTAATGCGTACAACACAAGGGTGGGGGGTGAGTATATCACTTTCAGGGTCTAAACCAATGCGTAAGTCTAAAATACCCTGACTACGTCCTCGAAGTAAGGCTAGGATACGATGAGAGGGCATAGTACGGATGGTTTCGGAGAAGTCAAACCAATCACGGAAATTATCACCTTCTTGTTCTTTTCCCTCAATAACTTTGGCATATAAGTAAGCATTTTTTTGTAAGTATTCACGCATATCAGCGAGTAAATCAGCATTTTCAGCAAAACGTTCTGCCAGAATATCACGAGCACCATCCAATGCGGTTTTAGCATCTTCGATTTTATGTTCAGGGTTAATATATTCAGCAGCAAGGGTAAGCGGATCACTATCAATCGTATTTAAAATAGCATCAGCGAGAGGTTCTAAACCTGCTTCTTTCGCGATTTGTGCACGTGTACGGCGTTTGGGTTTATAAGGTGCATATAGGTCTTCAAGACGTTGTTTGGCATCAGCTTCATTAATTTGGGCTAATAATTCGTCTGTCATTTTGCCTTGTTCTTCGATAGAGCGAATAATAGCAAGACGTCTTTCTTCTAATTCTCGTAAATACACTAAGCGAACTTCAAGATTTCGTAGTATTGTGTCATCTAAACCGCCAGTGACTTCTTTACGATAACGTGCGATAAAAGGTACGGTTGCACCATCATTTAAAAGGGTAATGGTAGCAGCAACTTGTTGAGGACGTACATTTAGCTCTTGAGCAAGTTGTTCGATAATGCGGTTTTCATCAATAGTGTCGTTTAGTGTACTCATAGGTTAAACAGTAGAAAAGTTAATCAGTGTTTTCCAGTCGTATTGAATAGCTATTAATTAAATAATTATAGTATCCTATACTGTAAAGGGGATATTGTCGCATATTGCTTTATATTTAGGCTGGTAAGTGCAGGCTTTAACAAATTTTATCTATACCAACTAGGTGATTTTTGTCTCACTTATGGGTAAGGGGAGTGGCAATTTATTCCAGATTTGGTACTATATCCATTCTGCGTAATTTTGATGATATGAGTGGTATGGTGGATTTGGACGTAAGTGATTTTTTTAAGCATAAATTGGCTCGGATTAAGCCAGATTACGTCTTTCGACAGTCACAAGTAGCACTTTCTCAGGCAATTGAAAAAACAATTGCACAACAGTCCGTATTGATTGCCGAAGCAGGTACAGGCACTGGTAAAACATGGGCATACCTTGTTCCAGCCTTTATGTCATTTCGTAAAACACTCATTTCAACAGGTACAAAAGCATTACAAGATCAACTTTTTCGTAAAGATGTTCCTATGTTGAAAAAAGCACTGGGATTGCCTATTCAAGTCGCTTTACTCAAGGGAAGAAGTAATTATCTTTGCCATTTTCATTATAATCGTTTGGTTAATGATGACTATACACAGCTTAATAGTAAGGAAGAAGTTGAACAGCTAAAAGAAATTAAACTCTTTTTTCAGAAAACAGCGACTGGTGATAAATCAGATTGTGCAAAAGTACCCGATAAAGCACCGATTTGGTTAAAAGTAACTTCAACAAATGAAAGCTGTTTAAATCAGGATTGTCCTTATATCAATGAGTGTTTTTTAGCACAAGCACGTAAAAAAGCAAGAGAGGCTGATGTTGTGATTGTTAATCATGCCTTATTTTTTGCAGATATGGCTTTACGAAAAGAAGCCCAGATTGATTTATTACCCATTGCTGATACGGTTATTTTTGATGAAGCCCACCAATTACCAGAAATTGCAACACAGTTTTTAGGGAGTCAAATAGCCCTATCTAGTATTGAAGAGGTAGTAAAAGATATAGAACTTTATACGGCTATGTATGCGAAGCGTGTGGCAGAGTGGTCTAAATTATGTGGTAGAGTTACGCATGACTTGATGGATTTAAGACTGACTGCTCGTCCTATTGATAGTATGCCGGGTAAAAAAGCGATCTTAGAACGAATACCTGATAATGAACGCTTAATCGCTGTATTAGAAAAAGTCGTGCAGGGTATAGATGACCTACATAAGTCCCTAGAAGCAGTGAATGAGCAACATCTTGATTTAAAAGAGGTTTATAACCGATTAGATGCTTACTATGGACGGTTATTACAATGGATTTATCCAGAAAAATTTGATCAGGATAATCAAGATAGCTATGTTCGTTGGGTAGAGTATGGTAAGCATCAGTTAAGGCTTTATCGAGCACCTTTATCGGTTAAAAATGTGGCAAATTTTAAACGAGAAGATCAAGCATGGATACTGACATCAGCGACTTTATCGGTTAATCATCAATTCACACATTTTCAGGCACAATTAGGGCTTTTTGATGCAGAATGCCAAACATGGGAATCTCCTTTTCAGTATGCTGAAAAAGCGGTAATGTATGTTCCAGACCACTTACCTGATGTTAAAGTTCCTCATTATGAACAGGATTTTGTTCGGTTACTTATTCCTTTTATCCAACGTACACCGGGTGGGGTTTTAATTTTAAGTACAACGTTACGTTCTGTAGATTCATTAGGTACGTTATTACAAGAAGCGTTATTACGAGAAGGGATTCATAAACGTATTTTTAGACAAGGGGAAACAGCCCATCGCGTATTAATTGATCAATTTCAACAAGAGAAAAATGGTATTTTAATTGGTAGTGCGAGCTTCTGGGAGGGAGTTGATTTCCCCGGTGATCTAGTAACATTAGTGGCGATTGATAAACTTCCTTTTGCACCACCAGATGATCCTGTTTTAGAGGCTCGTATAGAAGAATGTCGTAAGAAGGGGGGAAATCCTTTTATGGATATTCAATTACCTATGGCAGCTATTGCCTTAAAACAAGGGGCTGGGCGGCTTATTAGAACCGAACAAGATAGTGGTGTGCTGATTATTGGTGATGGGCGATTGGTGAATCAGCACTATAGTAAATTATTATGGGGAAGTTTACCGAATTTTTATCGTACACGGCACTTTGATACGGCTTTAAATTTTTGGCAAGAGAATAGGTAAAAAATATACACAGAATAGACTTTATTCTTTAAATCTAAAATAGTAAATGTAATAAAGTAGTGTTCACAGATATTTTTACCAATCCTACGGCGTGTAGGTATTTCCTATTTAGGATACTTTGCTATTTTCGCCCTTATTTAATTAAAAAATAAAGTATCTAAAAAGTGTTTATAAACCCTATATAGATACCTATAAAAAAATGGATATAGTTTTTTGCTATATCCATTATTCTATCAATTATATGATGATTATCTAAACCAAGAACGTGGAGAGAACCAATCTGTCCAAGAACGAGGCCCTTCTAGACCATATTGATAGTATTTACTATCAGGGAAGTTTTGATCCAGAATACGTTTCGCATCAGCCGCTTGATCGGGCATATCTAAGGCTTCGTAGGACTTCATCATAATAAATAACGCACGTTCTGCTGCCTGTACACCGCTAAACTCGCGTAAAATCGTTTGCGAGCGATTAATAGCTGCAATATACGCTTGTCGTGAGTAGTAATACTGTGCCACATTTGCTTCGTTGTCGGCAATTGTACTAACCAACCAGATTAGGCGTTGACGAGCATCATTAGCATATCGGCTTTCAGGATAACGCTCGACTAACTCTTTGAATGCTGCATAAGACTGACGTAAACCTTTTGGGTCTCGCTCACTAGGGTCTTGTCCTGTATAGCTTGACAGAAAAGCACTTGGAGGAGTAAACGTCACCATTCCTTTTAGGTAAAGCATATAATCAGTACCAGGGTGATTAGGGTATAAGGATAGGAAACGATTAATCACAGTAGTAGCTTGTTCTGGCTCGTTATCTTTCCAATTTACATAAGCTAAATCAATTAGGGCTTGTTGTGCATAAGAGCTATAGGGATTACGGCTTTCAACGGCGGCAAGATAGCGGCGAGCCGATTTCCATTCTGATCCGCGTACACTTTCTCGTGCTGCATCATAAAGCTGAGTGGCTGTCCAGTCTTTTGTCTCATCTACATCTTTACCAAAAGTACCGCAAGCCGCAATGATTGCAGTACTAAGAATAATTAAGCTACTTCTGTATAGTCTTTTCATCGTCAGTATGGGTTGATTAATAAAAGAATAACGCTAATAATAACATTACTCAGGCTATTATAGTGATTTTCTTTTCACCTTGATTAAAATCACCGCTACAATATGTATTAAATTTTATAAATTGGCATAAATAAGATGAATATGATTGACTCCGAAAGTGAAATTGAATCAGATGAACCGATTGTATTTCGATTAAATCGAGAGACTAAGGCGGATCGTTTGGATAAAGTTGTTGCTCAGTTATTACCTGAGCATTCTCGTGCACGTTTACAAAAATGGATTGAAGAGGGCTTTATTACAGTTAATCAAAAAACCGCAAAGATTAAGCAAATAGTCGGTGTGGGTGATGAGATAAGTGTAGTGGTACAAGAAAGTGAACAAAGTAAGGCTTTTACACCAGAAGATATTGATTTTGGGGTTGTGGCAGAAGCAAAGCATTGGATAGTTGTCAATAAACCAGCAGGCTTAGTGACACACCCGGGAGCAGGTAATTGGCATGGTACTTTGCTAAATGGTTTACTCTATCGCTACCCTGAATTAATGCATATTCCTCGTGCAGGTATTGTACATCGCTTAGATAAAGATACTTCTGGTCTATTGGTCGTAGCAAGAACAGAAATTGCTCAAACACATTTAGTACGACAGCTACAAGCAAGAACTATGGGTAGGCAGTATATGGCACTTGTACAAGGTATTAGTAAAGTAGAGGGGACAATAGATTTACCCATAGGGCGAGATACGCGTGTACCAGTGCGAATGTCTGTTGATAGACCCATAGCCCCTAAACCTGCTATTACCCATTACCAACAAGAAAAAACAGGGATTTATTCATACGATAAAGCTGAAAAAGCAGTGAGTTTGGTAAGGTGTAAACTAGAGACAGGACGTACCCATCAAATTCGTGTCCATATGGCTTCCCTAGGACATCCTTTGTTGGGGGATAGTCTTTATGGTAGTCAGATACCTGTGAACCGACAAATGCTACATGCGTACCGTTTGCAATTTATTGATCCTTTAGATGAGCAAGAGGTTGCATTTGTTGCAGATATACCAGAGGATATGCAAATGTTGATTAATCAGATTTTATGGGATAAGGAGTGAAAATGACAGCAATAAACTTAATAAGTGGTCAGCCATGGGAGAGAGTGGTTTATGGTACAACAACACGGAATATTAAGGGGTATAGCCAAGCTCCTTTTGACCAATTTAATGTGGGCTTACACTGTGGAGATAATGCTGAAGCGGTTTATAAAAATAGAGCCTTACTACGAACGATTTTACCAAGTGAACCGATTTGGTTAAATCAAGTACATGGTAATAAGGTATTTGATGCTGATACTATGGTTACTGAACCTCCTCAAGTTGATGCAGCGGTAACCACACAAAAAGACACGGTATTAGCCATTATGACAGCTGATTGCTTACCTGTAGTAATAGCAGATTTACAAGGGGAGGTGATTGGTGCGGCTCATGCTGGATGGAGAGGCTTACAAGCAGGGGTATTAGAAAATACCGTACAAATGATGCTGACTAAAAAACCAAATATTACATTACGTGCATGGATTGGACCCGCTATTTCTCAATCAGTCTTTGAAGTAGGGCAAGAGGTATTTGATGCCTTTACAAAGAATAATGCTGATTTAGCGGTATATTTTAAAGCCTTACCTAATGCAGATAAGTATTTAGCAGATTTAACCGGTATCGCCGCCTATAAATTACAAAAAAAGGGTGTTCAGCAAATTGAACAAAGTGGGGAATGTACTTACTTAAATGCAGAGCGTTATTTTTCCTATCGCCGAGAAAATCCAACGGGGAGAATGGTAACGTTGGTTTGGAGGGTATAGGAAAACACCTAAATATAAAAAATAGTACATGATAACGACACATACTATCAAATTCATCTTGATTTTATTCCATTTAAAACTATTGAAAGCTTGCCTAATAACGCAATGATGAATATTAAATATTATAGGAAAATAAAATGAACCCAATGAATGAATTTATTAGTCGAAATATGAATACCTATATTAAAACAGCAGATGTGCCAGAAAACATTACCAATAAATACAAAGGTATCCTGCCTGAAGAGTTAATTTATATTTGAGAAAAGATGGGGCTTGTTATTTATGAGAATGGTTTTTTGCAAATCGTTAATCCTGATGAATATGAATTTGTTTTTGAGTATGTAGATAAATTATTAGAGCCTACAATTGTTTGGGGTATTACTACTTTAGGTGATTTATTAGTTTGGGAAGGACATTATAATTGGACTATTGCACCTGACGAAGGTGATCGTTGCTCAATTATAAATGTAAGAAGATGTAATGATAATGTTATTGGTAATATGGAAGGAACGCTTAATGTATTTATTGCAGATGATGGTGATGACTTTTTTCTTAGAGAAAATGATATGTTTGATGCTAAAATCTATTTAGATAATAAAGACAAATTTCCAAAACTCAACTACGGCGAATGTTACGGTTATATCCCAGCTTTAGCATTAGGCGGTAGCAAATCCATCAAAAATCTAAAAGTAGTGGATGCCAAAGCCTATATTCACTTAATCGGTCAAGCCGTTGGAAAAATTATTGATTATGGTGAGTAATGCAATTGGTCTAATTCCTCATTCATTTTGCAAAATATAAGAGGATAAAATATATTTATACTAAATCCTTTTATAAACGTTGGTGATTTTGGTATGGATAGGGTTTCCATAAATAAAAGGAATATTCAATGTGAATATTGTTTTCTTCTTAAAATACTTTTCCTGAGTATTTTACGCAAGTAAGAAAAAGTTTGAAAAAAGGGGAGTTGATGAAAAACTGGTTATTTAATGATGATCCGAATGTAGCCGTGATTACGACAAAAAATATCTTATTAAAAAAAATGGATATTACTCGAGTTTTTCATGATAATGATGATGGAATGTGGCAATTCTTAGATTCATCGGAGGATATTACAGAAAATGA
Source organism: Pelistega ratti (assembly GCF_009833965.1). Lineage (NCBI taxonomy): Bacteria > Pseudomonadati > Pseudomonadota > Betaproteobacteria > Burkholderiales > Alcaligenaceae > Pelistega > Pelistega ratti. The sequence goes on along the minus strand of NZ_CP047165.1, from coordinate 721,439 downwards.
GGTGGTTATTATTGCATTAAAAGAGATTATCAATCTTGATATAACAATTAATGAGCTTTGCTCTTTGCCTCTAGGATGGAGTGCTTGTAGGGATAATAAGTACTCAAATTGGGTTAGATATAATGATGAATAGCCACATTTGGATTCTTAATGTTTCTATTAACTAATAGGGCATATAATGAATATTTTAGAGATAATATATAAAAATGCTAAATATTACTGAAATTATTGAATCATCACCCTTTCTACATAAACTCTACCCTAATGGTATCAATAATTTGTCAATACATAGAATAAATTTCATGACAGATAGTTATGGCAGTTCTTTTGTCTATATTTATACCAATCAGCCCCCACAAATTAATATACCTAAATATGGTGTTTTTGGTGAGGATTACGATACTATTGTAATAGAGTTATCGTGTAGAATATCGGAACTCGAAGTATATAACTCTTCAAAAAAAATTTCATATTCGCCAATTGAAATATATAGCAATGATGCTTCAGGATATATTCTTAAACAAATATGGAAAGATGGTAGTATAAGATTTAGTATTGACAGTAAATTTATTTTTCAAGGAATAACTACTTATTTTTCTGAATAGAAAATATATATTATTTTTATATAGCGTGGAAAAAATACTATTAGTTGCAAAGTATCAACATACTATTAGAAGTAAATTTTAGAGTGTACCCTATTGGTAAGGGTGGATATGCTATACGGGGAAAATAGAATGAATTTATATGAAATCATTAAAAATATAGATAATTATAATGTAGAGGATACAATTTTTTCAGAAGAACCTTGGAATATATACTCACCAAGTATAGTTATTCATGAAGATGAGAATAAACCATCAACATATGTTCATAAAAAATATTTCTTGGAAATATTCTTGGTAAAAGAACTATTAGATGATTTACCAAAAGAACTATCATTAGAAGAAAAATGTAATAGAATAATTCATTATGCTATTAATGATTCTTAGTATAACTTTATGGATAAAGAGGTGAATTTACCCCCTGCAAATACCATTTTATCAAGATAAGCTAATAATGTATTATGCTGTTATAGGATCTTATGTTAATGAGATATGGGGAAATTACTATGACTATTGATAATATAGAGATTAAAAGAAATATTGATTTATCACCCTTAGGGTTAAAGCATAAAAATATAAGTTTAAATATAAAAAAACCGAGTTTAAATAAGAGCTTAAGTCTTTGTTATTTATTAAAAAAGATCCTTCAGATAACAATTAGAGAAGAATTATCTTTATATATTGTAACTGGAGATTCAGATTACCGAGAAAACATAAAATTAGCTAATTATTTTAAATTATGGAAATATCTAGATAGAGAAGGAATAATAATATCAAAAGGAGAGTATCTTAATGAAATTGAGATAAGCAGAGATAAAGGAATCAAGTATTTTGGAGCAATAAAATTAAATTCAATTAATACAGCAGAAGATACTATCAAATTATTAAACTATCAAGTTAATTCACATTTATTAATTTTACCTAAAAATATAGGTGTGCATGATATTATAAAATATGGCTTTACCTATATTATTAAGGAAAATAAAGAATATTTATTACATGTCAGTAAGAGGGGAGGACTAGCTTTATTTAAAGAGGGTGAGTTTGATGATATGTATTGTGGTTTTATAGGAATAGGTAATGCCAGAATAATTAATTATTTGGAAAATATTACTTAATTCCATAGTAAAGTTGGTTATTTTATGATACACGATCTGTGATGATACTGTTTCTGTGATGATGCTGTTGTTTGAGGAGTAGATTATATTCCTAATTTATAAAAATAATCTAAAATTAGATATTAGCAAATGTTGAAAAATATGAATCAATTAAAATTTATAAAAAAATCTAGAAAAAAATTAAAACAAGGAGATGTGTTTTATTATTTTATCAATAATAAATACTATTTTGGTATAGTATTGCTTACACAATTAGATAAGAAAATAAGCGACAACACTGCTATAGTTGTATTGTTAGTTAATTATCACACAAAAAAATCGGTGATTTTTCTTTAGAGGAATTAAATAACAAAGTAATAGAAATTGATTTAATATCCCCCCCCTATTGTAGTTAATAAAAAACCTTGGTCGTTAGGTTATTTTGTCAATTTGGAAAATATAAATTATAAAAACCAAGATATATTAGAATTACTTCGTTTTGAATGTTGGGATCATTTATGTAATTATCAATATGAACCTAGTCATGATATTCCAGAAATTAAATTATTCGGAAGTATTGGTATTTATGGATATGAAGGAATTGAATATCTAATTCAAGTGGGGCTTGGCGTATTTTTTGATAAAAATGAGTCGCCATATAAATACTATGAAGATGATGACTTTAAAAAATATATTAAAAATAAGGTTCTTCCATATTGGTATTATAATTCTCTTAGTGAAAATCAACTCAATCCAGTATAAATAATATGGACTTATAAGAAACCTGTTATCCCAGGATTAACTAATCGTCAGTATTTAGCTAGAGACATTAAAGATCTCAGAAATATATGAGGTAATGCAGGTTATAGTAGAAGCGTAATTAATATTTAGCTTAAAGAGTTGATTAGACAAAATAAAGAGCTGTGGCGTACACTAGGTAAATAACCATGAATAAACAAGATGCAATTACTTTCTTAAAAAATCATCAACCATTACCAGATGATGAAAAATTAACAGAAGAAATTATTAATAAATATGATGAAATAAGGAAGTTTTTTATAGATAATCCGGATGATGATGTCATTGGATTATTTCTAAATTCATATGGTAACGGGGATGGATTGGGTGTATATCCATTAGTTGAAGATGTCTTATTAAATTGCTCTAAAGAGAAAGTAATTTTATTAATTAAAGAAGTTCTTGAAGATATTAACACCCCAAACAATGTGCGATATTGGGTTACGCAAAATGCCGAGTTATTTTTTGACGACAGATTGCGTAAAGGTCTTGAAATTTCATTACACTCAGAAAATGAAGATATTCGAGAGGCTGCAACCATAATATTGGATAATTACTAATCAATGGAGCCCTAGGTGGCATGAGGGTTCCTCGTATTCCAGGTCGTATTAATCAAGTTACGCCATAGTATAAGGATTTAAAAATGGGAAAATATATTTCAGAAAATATAGAAAGAGAAATTTTATCTATCAATTGGTTTTCACAACTAGGAAAACCGATAAATAAAGATAATATATCTATTGAAACAAACTTAAATAAGGTGAATGAAAAAATTAATTCCCCAGAATGGGAAAATATCACTCTAGAAGAAAGCAATAATATCAACAGTTATTTTTTACAAAAAAATTTATTTTCAAAACAAGATGAATGGGATTTAATTGCAGAGGAAGGGAGGGACTTTATTAAAAATAAAGTAATCCCTACAATTCCGGAAATCAATGGATTAACTAGAGAAATTATCATTAATGATATTAGCTGGAACCTGATTCACTTCATTATTGAAGACTACTATAAAAGAAAAAAAATAATTAGAACAAGCTTTTTTTCTGAATTATTTGAGTGGTATCGATTAGGTCGGTTACCTTGTGGCTGGGATGGGGATTTTCCGAACGGAAAACTTATTATTGCATAGTGAGCATATAATATCTTTACTGGTATATAGGAGATTTGGCATGATGCTTTATGATATTGATATGAAAATAATGTTTGAAGAGTATATTTAACAGCAACAGAGATTTAGAAAAAATAATGAATGATTTTAAATTTAAAAATTGGGGAAACTGGATAAAGAAAAATAATACAGATTTAGCAAAAGAACTTGGTATAGCTAGCTCAGGAGTTAAAAAATGCAAAAAAACCTAAAATTTATTAAAAAAGTAGACCTAAATTAAAGCAAGGAGATGTGTTTTATTATTTTATTAATGGAAAATTTTATTTTGGAATAGTTTTACTAACACAGTTAAACCCTTCTATTAAAGAGGGTGTTGATATTACTGTTCTATTACCAAATTATTTTGAGTCTTCTATTGAAAACTTCAAAAAAGAATCATTTATTAATGGTATTTATGACAGAAATTTATTAGCCCCACAAACAATTATCAATAAAAGAGCTTGGTTATTAGGTTTCTTTGTAAATTTTAAAACAATTGAATTATCTGAATTAAATATTTTAGAATTTTTAAGATTTGAGGCTTGGGGTAAAGTCTATGATTATAATTATCAAGAGGTAAATAATATTCCAGAATTATCATTATTTGGTAGTGCTGGATTATATGGTTATGAGGGAATTGAGTATTTGACTCAAGTTGGTATTGGACTATGTTGTGATGAAAATGAAGACCCTTACAGCTATTATACCCATGAAAATTTTCAAAAAATGATTAAAGGGAGATCTTTGCCTTATTGGTATTATAATTCAATATCTAAAAATAAGTTTTTGAGGTTAAAAAATGATAACTTTAAATAATTTATTCATTCCAAATTCTGTGAAAGTAACTTTTAATGATTTTATTTTTGATGAAAAAAAAACAATAGAAGAACAAATTAACAATTTAAAAGAAGATTTATATCAAGCTTCATTTAATAATTATTTGATTGACATCGGTTGGTATCCATCGTTTGATAAAAATGGAAGATTTGTTCTTTCTATTATTAAAGATTTTAATTGGGAAAAACCAATTTTTGAATTTAAAACTAGAAATATAAATGAATTAATTAAGGTTATCGAGGATAAAGTATCTCATTACATATATAAAAATAATTAAGTATCAACAATATAAACAACTTGATAAAATTACCAAACGGTAAGGGAACTATTCATTTACAAATTTCTGGATTTTATTCATCTATACGTCGTAGATCATCTAGGAGAGTTAGACTGGTTGAGAAATAAAAATTTTAATGAACAGTATCAATACGGCATTAACGCTCTTGAACGATTTGGTTGGAAATTTTAGGAGTAGGAATATGAAGTTTAATAATGTAGCTCAAGCTATTCAGTATTTTGAAAAGTATTCTGATATACATGGAAAAGCAACTTTAGAAGGAAACTATAAATTAGCTAACAGTAGCTATAAGAAAATAGTGAGTGCTAAAAATTATCTTCTTGCTATGGATGAAATAGATAGTTTAGAAGTATTGTTACATAGCAAGTCAAACTCCGTCATAAATTGGGCTGCAAGTTATTTATTATTTAGTAAAAATTTTTCAGAAACTAGCCAAGAAAAATTGGCAGAAATAGCTAATACTTCAGATATATTTGGACTTGGTGCAGAGACTATTTTAAGTGAATGGAAATCAGGTAATTTAAACTTAGAAAATTAAGAAAACGGCTTAGCGTATAGCTGTTTTGGGTGCTATGATCCTGAAACGGCTTGTTACCTAAATTCCGATACGATTGGACTAGGCGGTGGTAGTGTACTGTATTTTTATATTTATAATCCATTGGAAGACTAAAGATATTATGAACTTGAATATTTCTCTATTAACTGTTCTGAAGGTGCAAAAATCAGAGAAACATATTTACCAGCACTAAAATAATAGGAGTTAAAAATGGCTATAATGACCACTGAAGAAGTTAAAAAATTTGTATCTAAACTGCAAGAAATAGGAAATATTGAGAACTCTAACGATCGATTAAAAAATTTCATTGAATATTGGGAAAAATTGCCAGAACCCAAATTTAATCAACCTGAACAACTTGCAGAATTAATTATATACTGCATATTTGAAGAACTAGTGGATTTGGATGATTATACAAAAGCTAAGTTGTGGGCTGAAAAAGGTATGCTCACAAGTAGAGCTAAAAGCCCCTACTCTTCATATGAATATATTCAACTAGGTCGAGTTTGTTATGAACTAGAAGAATATGATGAAGCCATGAAATATTTTTCCATTGCTTATGATCGAGGAAAAAAACGGGCTTTCAAGGAGTTTGATAAAAAATACTGGGAATTTTATTCCAAAAGCAAAAAATAAATTTTGCTCTTTAAAAATATATTTCTCCCTCAAAAAGCGGTCAAAAAAACCAACTGTTTTTCCAATACGACCAAAACGGCAATGAAACCGACCGCACTTCCCCACAAGGGTTTATCCTCAAACAATGCTATGATGCAATGGATTGCCTCATTTAACAACGGGCAGGTTGGGAGCCGACACAGTTTTTTGACAAAGACGAACTGCGAGCCACCGGGATTGATACCCCAAGTTTTGCTGAGGTCAATCAACATTACCGCTATGACAAGGTACTGAACACCCTTGAAACCAAGGATAAAGGCGAACAGCACTTTTTCACCCTCAACCGAAATAACCAAATCACCGCCGTTCACAATCAAAACCGTGAACAAGAACGCTATGCCTATGATGAATGTGGCTACCTCATCCAACGTTATGTGGGCAGTGAAACTTACGGCTTAATTCAAAACCCTCACCACCCTGAATATCACGCACAACGGCAAATCATCCAACATCAGGATATTTACCAAAAAGGGCATAAACTCCACCGCTTAAACGAAAACTACTACGAATACGACAAAGCCGGGCGGTTGGTCACTAAAGTTGAAAAACGGGATGGTTTTAGAAAACAAGAAACCGATTACCGCTGGAACGGCAAAAACGAACTAATAGGCATTACCACCCCCAAAGGTGAAGTCTGGCACTATAAATACGATGCCTTAGGCAGACGGATTTCAAAAGAATGTCCGCAACAGCACCTACGCATTGAATACCTGTGGGAAGGTGACCAGCTTGCTTTCACTCGAACTTTCAAAAATGATGAACTCGTTAGCGAACGGCACAGTATTTTTAATGGCTTTGAGCTCATTGCTCAACAAGACCACTATCAACAACTTAAACAAACGATTGATGGTAATATTGTAGAATGGAAGCAGGAAACCGGCTACGCCATCTGCCAACCGAATGGACAAGTGCTTGCTCTTCTTAATCCGCAAGGTAGAACTCTATGGCGTAAAGAAAAGCATAGTTTATGGGGTTTACTCTTCCCAAATGATTACCGTAAAACAACCCCACTTGACCCACAAATGTTGTTTGCCGGGCAATGGCTCGATACAGAAAGTGGGTTAGCGTATAACAGGTTTAGATATTACGATCCTGAAAGTGGGAATTACCTCAGTTCAGACCCGATAGGATTATTGGGAGGGGAAATACCTTATGGTTATGTGTTTAATCCAATAGATTGGTTAGATCCGCTCGGCTTACATTTAAATAGCAATAACTCGAAAGGAAATTTTGGAGTTTACGAAATCAAGGTTAATGGGGAATTATATAAATATGGAAAAACCGATTTAAATCGAGTAACAAAATCTAGTGGATTACCTACAAGATTACATCAACAAGTGAGAAAATTAGGAAATATTTATGGGAAACAAAATGTAGAGCAAAAAGTAATTGAAAAAGGAATAAAAACAACAGAATTAGCAAAACAGATGGAAACTAATAAATTAAATAACTTTTATAGTAAATATGGAGAAATACCTTTAGGCAATCAAAAAAGTTATAAACCAAAAATAAGCCTAGAGCCAGTTGTAAAAAAATGTAAGGGATAAATTATGAAGGAAATTTATTTTAGAACAGTATATCTAGAACCAGGAATGTTTTTTAATTTTCACTATAAATTAAATATATTTATGACTAATGAATTAAATAAAAATCTTTATATTGAAAAAATTCCTTTTAGAAAAGGAATGAAAACAGATACAACAGACTATACATTAGTATTAAATATTAGTTGTCATAATGATGAATTTACAGTAACTGGTCCAACAATGTATCGAAAAGATCAAGAAATTGATTTTTATTTAAATATACCCTATAAGAAAATCCCTAAAATTAAAGAACAAGCTGTTTATTTTCTAAATTATGTAGAGTTAGGACTTATCGATATTCTAAGAGAGGACGCTGAAAAATACGATATACATTCAGCACTCAATAAAGTTAAACAGTCTGTAATAGATCTTGATAATACTAATGAATTATTAACATTTATCGAAGACTAAAAATAATTGATATAAATTAAGTCGGAGAGCACAGAATAAGAGCCTGTGGGGATTATCGTTTAGCGATTACAACCGAAACTTACAACTAGATCCTAATCTGTTGTTTGCAGGGTAATATTACGATAAAGAAAGTGGGTTGACGTATAATCGGTTTAGATACTATGATCCTGAAACGGCTTGTTACCTAAATTCCGATCCGATTGGATTGGAGGGAGGTAGCACGCCGTATTTTTATGTCCAAAATCCGTTAGATTGGGTGGATTTGTTTGGGTTAAGAAGCTATGCTAGTAGAACTATTAAATTATTAGAAATTATGAATGATGATAAACAACCATCATTTATAAGAGGTTGGTTAAAGAATGAATATAGACGTGTATTACAATATAAAACAAAATTTGGTAAGCAAAAAATAATGCGTCTACCTAAAGGATATGATTTAGCTCATTGGAGAGGATATGAAAATGCAAAAGGCTTTAATTGTAGAATAAACTAGCGTTGTTTACATTATTTTAAGATAATAGTACGATGAATATACACAAAAACACTCGCTTATTACCTCGCCAAAGAGAAGAGATTTGGCTAGCTTACACGCAAAACAAACAAAATGTCACTTCTTTAGCGAAAGAATACAAGGTTTCTCGCCCCACCATCTATAAGATACTCAAACTCGCTCGTGGTCGATTATTAAAACCTCAGACCAGTATCAATAATCGGTTTAGACAGGCTAAATTTGGGATTAAACGCTTAGCCAAAGTAGAAAAGTCCATCCAAGAACGATTAAAAAAACAAGCCAAACGCTATAATAAATCCTATCCTGGCGAGATGGTTCATGTCGATACAAAACGCTTGCCTTTACTGAAAGGACAACACACGCAAAGTCAAAGGGAATATCTGTTTGTGGCTATCGATGATTACTCGCGTGAATTATATGCGGCTATTATGCCAGATAAAACCGCCTTTAGCGCAGCTACGTTCTTAACCCAACATCTGATAGACCCTTGTCCTTATACCATAGAGGTTATTTACTCGGATAATGGAACAGAATACAAAGGAACAAAAGAACATGAGTTTGGTAAAGCCTGTTATCAACATCATATCAATCAAAAATTTACTAAAGTCGCCAATCCTAAAACCAATGGAAAAGCAGAAAGGGTGATTAGAACCTTAATGCAAATGTGGCATGATAAACATGAATTTACCGATAGCCAGCATAGAAAACAGGAGCTTACCCGATTTATTAATTTCTACAACACCGTAAAACCACATAGTGCTCTTGTTTACCAAGATCAACTTGGTCATAAACGGACACTGACACCTTACGAATATTTAGAAATTTATTTTGCAAATAGTGTAAACAACGCTTGAGTTTCTAACACTTTAATTATAATTATTCTGAACTAAATCAACGTTCATTACATAAGTTACAACATAAATATGATAATTATGGTAAGAATAATAAATTTAAGGTTTCTAAAAAATCTGGAATGAAATAGGAGCTAAACATGAATATAAAAGAAATAGAAAATGTACTATCCCTACCTAAAGAGAAACTCTACAAGACTTTTTTATTAAGGGTTGCAGATTATAATCAGATCTGGGTTTTAGATGATGATGGAATTCTTCTTTATGGAGATAATGAAGGAAGAAGAATTTTTCCTATATGGCCAGAAAAAGAGTTTGCTAATTTGTGTGCTACAGATGATTGGATAGGAGCAAAGGCATTATCTATAGATTTAGAAGAATTTCTAACAGATTATATTCCAGAAATTATTGACAATAATGATTTATTATCTATTTTTCCTAGAAATAATGATAAACAAAGTATTGTTTTAGAACCAAAAGAATTTGCGTCTCACATAGTTAATTATATTTTAGAAGAATATGGGGAAAAAATTGAGTTAACATATTTGTAAAAGGCATTGAATACCTGTGGGACGGCGACCAACATCAGGAAAGAAAATTTTAGATCAAAATCATAAGCCAATAATGACTAGAGAATATCACTACACAACTCCAAGTGGAGAGAAGGTTGTTTTCCAGGAGCATTCTCTTGGCCATGTATACGGACCAAAAGGGACTCCAGGAAACCAAGGACCTCACTTTAATCCAAGACAATACGATCCAACTACAGGTAATGGATATAGAAATAAAAGTTTTCCTGGAATTTCAGAACATTATAATTATGGAGAGTAGAAATATGAAATGGTTTGAAAAAGCAATAGGTAAAGAAAAAATAATTAATATGTTTAATGGAAATATTGATGTAAATGAAGTCTATTTACACAAAATTTTATGCTATGACTATACATTAACAATATTTTTTTATATTTTAAATATCCCATCAGAGTTCCCTAAAAAATGGAACAAAAAAGACTTTAATGCAATAAGTATGAAATTAAGTTTTTCAGATTTAAACCATTTTAATGTATATGGAAATAATTTATTTAATAAAAAGGGAATACTAAATATTAACATTGATGAAAATATAGTAAAAATGAACTTTGAAGGGAATAATATAAACATAATATGTGAATCTGATTTTTACTTTATTGATGATATAACTCCAGAATTCATTAATATTGAAGAAAGCATGAATTAAAAGTTAAAAAAGTAGCTTATATTGTAACTGTTTCTGTTATTACGTCCCAAAACAGTTTGTTACTTAAATTCTGATCCGATTGGGTTAGAAGGCGGTAGCACGCCGTAGCTCAAACAAACCATTGACGGTAACTTTATCGAATGGAAGCAGGAAACCGGCTACGCTATTTGCCAACCAAATGGGCAAGTGCTTGCTCTACTCAATCCAAAAGGCAGAACCATTTGGCGTAAAGAAAAGCATAGCTTATGGAGATTACCGTTTAGCGACTACAACCGAAACTCACAACTAGACCCAAATTTACTTTTTGCAGGACAATATTACGATGAAGAAAGTGGGTTGACGTATAATCGGTTTAGATACTATGATCCTGAAAGAGGGAATTATCTCCGTTCAGACCCAATAGGATTATTGGGTGGGGAAACACCGTATTCCTACATTCAAAACTCTATTGATTTTATCGATCCGTTTGGTCTCGCTTCTTGTCGTAGAAAATATATGGGCAATACACCAAGTAAAAATAGCTGAACTGGACGTGAAGTCATTGAGAGAATGAGAAAAGAGGGAAGAATTAAGGAATCTAGAGGAGAAACACAATTTAAAGATAGTCAAGGGGTATGGCGTTCATTAAAAGATGCCGATATGTCACACAAAGTAGATGCCGTAAAATGGTGTAATTCTACGGGAAGAAATTACGGGGCAAGAGCTCCAGAAGTTCGTAAATGGATGAGAGATTCTAGTAACTATGAATTAGATTACTTTAAAATAAATCGCTCAAATGGCGGAAAACTTCCAGATAGATATTTACCACCTTTAAAATAATAGTAGGAGAAAAAATGTTACTCACTCATGAACAAATTCAAAATATTACTCAGCAAATGGAGGAATTTGATTCCCCTGATGATAATGAAAATATTTTATTCTTAAAGAATTTATGGGATTCTTTACCGGACCCCAAACATCAGCAACCTGAACAGATTTCAAATTGGATTATTGATTGTATATTTGAAACTTATTTTAAAATGGGATGCTACATAGAAGCTAAAGAATGGGCCTTAAAAGGTTTAAAGAATGACACCGCTCAAGAAGGTTCTTATGAATATTTTCAAGTGGGTCGAGTTTGTTATGAACTAGAAGAATATGATGAAGCCATGAAATATTTTTCCGTTGCTTATGAGCGAGGAAAAAAACGGGCTTTCAAAGAGTTTGATAAAAAATACTGGGAATTTTATTCCAAAAACAAAAAATAAATTTCGCTCTTTAAAAATATATTTCTCCCTCAACAAGCGGTCAATATCATCAACTGTTTTTCCAATACGACCAAAACGGTAATGAAACAGACTGTACATCTCTGCAAGGGTTTATTCTCAAGCAAACCTATGATGTATTTCATAAGGATAAATATGAATTGAGGTTTATAATTTGGGATTTACAGAAGCAACATAAAGGAGTATATAATCTTTACGGTAAAAAATCTCTGATGTAGTAAAAGGGGGGAAATGTGGATAATTAAAGCTTAATAGATATAGTATCAGCATCATCAAAAAAATCTTTTATTTATCATCTACACTATAGAAATAAATTCAGCAAACAAAAATTTAATACCATTAAAAAAGCCTATAAATTTTATATTAAGCATCAATCAAAAATAGATCAAAATATGCAACTACGTAAAGATTTTATAAATACTTTTGAACATACTTTATTTTTATTTATTTGTGATAGCGATAAGGATGATTTTTTTAAAATAAAACCATATCTTTCTATTGAAGAAAAAACCAATATCTATTTTGATATTAGAGAAATGACAGATACCTTATTAAGTCTTTCCTAAAAATAAGTTAGTGTATATCATAATAGATAGTATTGAAGGTTTTGAAAAGGTGAAAAAATGCAAGAAATAAAGAATAGAATTGCTGTTTTAAAGAGAAAATTATTAGTAAAAGAAGTAATTTCTTTGCTTAGATTAGATGAATATAGTGAGGAAATAAAATGCATTGAAAATGATGAAGTTACATCAAATAACTTAAGAAAGTTATATAAATATTCTGAACAACACAAAGTAAAAGAGTTTGATTTAGAACAATTTAAGTTAAACAATGCTTTAATTTTAATTGATGATATTTACTGGAGAGAAAAAGAGATAACATTTTTTATCTTTTATAAAGAAAGAATACAAATGATTTTATCTTTAAATATCTTTTTAAAGCACAAAGATCGTATAGTTAGCTCATTATTTAATATGGATAGAAATATTGTATTTTGTAGTGAAAATCTTAAACATGGTTTTTGTTTTTTATATGATGAATATAGCGTTGGTTTCTATAAATGGTAGTATAAGAAATTCTGATAGGCAGTTATATTGGTGGTATAGAGCTAGAGAATAAGGTGCTGATAAAATAATCTAAACTTAATTTATGATTAAAAGAGGAACAAAATGACAAGGAAAGAATTCTTTATCTATTTAGAAGAAAAAATGAATAATGATCCTAATTTATTTTTATTTAGAGAGTTAGAGCCAAAAGCAACTATAGAAAATATAAAAGAAATAGAAAGTTATTTGGGAGCAGAGTTACCATCTATTTATGTAGCATTTCAAAAAATTTTTGGAGGAGGTAGTTTCGGATTTACTGAGTTATTTTCAGTAGTTCCTGATAGTGAATATTATGTATTAGGTATTCAACGCAATATAAATATAATAAATAATGAATTTTTTCCGATATTTGATGATCAAACAGGAGGAGTATACTGTTTTAAAAAAGTTGATAGTTATTTTTTAGATGAAATCTATTATATGGATTTTTCTTTACCTGATATATCTATATCCCTAGTAAAGGAAAACTTTATTAGCTTATTTAATAAATTAGCCTTTAATTTATAATTTTAATTAAAACATAATATTATTAAGTCTTTATCTATACTTGTGAATACCTTTAAGAAGTAAGGAATAAAAAATGAATATACAGGAAAAGTTTATTGACAATTTATATCAACAAGTTGATATAGATGGCATAAATAGAATTGTATCTATATTAGAAGATCCTCCAGGTAGGAGACCAGCCGAAGAATTAAAAAGCCTATCACATTATTTTAATAGTAAATCTGAAGATGAAAAAATAATCTTAAAAAAGATGATTAAATTAGCTGTTGAATCCACTATATTTGATATATTGTGTATTCTTGATCAAGTATGTACATTTGATGACGATATAGAGAATATTAAAATATTAGCAATGAATAAGGCTGGTGAAGAAATTTTGGTAAATGATGATAATAAGCAATATCTACATGATTTGTTTAACATAGCGAGAGGAAATAGTAGATAAAAAAAGTAAGAATAGGGTGCGTAAATAATTCACTCCTAACTCTATTTCTTGGTATCCTAATAAAAGGAAGCATTTGTATGAAAATTTCAACAGCAAATTATGGATTGTGTTTATTTGATAAAGCTAATCTAGCTGGTTTTATCGCTAGAAATGGAAATCCCAGAGAAAAAATTTTAAAACAACTTATTGATAATCATAATTTATATTTAAGAGCCTTGGAAGAGGGCGTTTTCCTTCCAATTCCAGAGATTGATTCAATTGATTACTTTATAACCTTTGATTTAGTCCCAGATAATAATATTGTTAAATTTAAATATGGTCAGTTTAATCTTAATGTAATCAATAATGAAATTTGGATTAGTGATATAGGCTTATTAAATAAATCTAATTTAAAAGCATTTGAAACAACTAGTAAAATAGAGAATGTCTTGTTAAATGGCGATATAGAATGTATAGCTCAAAAGCATTACATTGAAAATGGTAGATATGAAATAGAAATTATAGGCAGTGTGGATACAAATAGTACACCTTGCTTGTCTTTTCTTTTCTCAAAATGTAATGGATTTATCGTAAATGATCCAAGAGAATATGTTTTTGAGTTTGATTAGCAAGTGATATACAAGTAAACTACTATTGCTACATCTGAGGTAAGGCTGGTAGATTAATGAAAAAACGGAAATGGCTCGATGAAAAAAGTGGGTTAGTATATAATGCTACGAGATGAAAAAAATAAATTAGAGAATATGCTTGAATCATTTATCTACAATTGCAATATAAATTGTGGCTGCAAAAGATGATATTCTTTCCCAAGAACAATTAGAGTTATTAGCCCCCAATTTAGATTCCGATTTAATATCTATAAAAATATGGACAGCAAGATACCTTCTCTTTAGTTCCACTTTTTCTAAACGCTCTGAAGATATTCTTGAATCCATAAGTAATAGTGAAAATAATCTTTTTGGTACAATAGCAGAACAAACATTAAAAGAATGGAAAAACGGTAGGTTAACATTAGAGCATTAATCTAATTCTGTCAGTACCCCAGCTTTTGTGCAGCTAAACGGAAAAGTGCTAGGGCTACTTAAACCCAATGGTAAATTAAGTTGGAGAGCATAGAATAAGAGTCTGTGGAGATTATCATTTAGTGACTATAACCAAAACTCGTAACTTAACCCGAATTTTTGTAGGGCAATATGATGATGAAGATAGCGTATAATCGATTTAGATACTACGATCTTGAAACGGCTTGTTACCTAAAATTAAGCAAGAATTTAATGAAGCGGTAAGAAAAATGAGAAGTGACGGAGTTCCAAAAACAGTGTAATAAAAAAACAATGAGACAGAATTATAAATAGTTTGATTCAGTAGGAGCATTCAAATGAATAAAACAATATTATTAGATAGGGGTTTTAACCTGAATAAACCAGCTGATATAAGTGTAATACAGGATACAATGAAGAAATATGATTTTATAATCCCTGTTTCATATGTGGAGTTTTTGCTTATATCTAATGGCTTATATGCTGAAAACTTTGTTCTATTAGAAGCTGAAGAAATCTTCCAACGAAATAAAGACTATGAAATTGATTTATACCTTCCTGAATATATTATGATAGGAGATGATAATGGTGGTATTGCTATTCTCATGGAATTCAAAACAGGAAATATATATGCTAATGGATTAGGTTCTCTACTACCAGAAGATCTTAAATTTCAATCTAAAAGTTTGGAAGAGTTTTTATTAAATGAAAACCCTTTAGTAAAATATTAATTTAAGGTAACTCCTAATAAATATAAGCAATCTAATCAACCTGACCCACAACTTTTATTTGTGGGGTAATATTACAACAAAGAAAGAGGGTTGGTTTATAACTGATTCTGATATTACGACCCTGAAATAGCTTGTTATTTAAATTCTAGTCTGATTGAATTAGAAGGTGGCAGTACGCTGTATTTTTATGTTCAATATCCTTGGGATTTTGTTGAGCCTCTAGAATTGAAATAATGAACTGCCACCCTAAAAGATTTTTGGGAAATGAAGCAATTAGAAATCCACCATAAATATTTAACTAAAAATTTAGCTAAAATGGCTAAGGGGAAAGTGCCTAAGATGAGAGTACAAATCCTTGATAAATTCGGAAGAAGAAAAATACAGAATATATCTCTTGACTAAAGAACTAATTCGTTTAAAAAATCCATGTATCCAGAGATGGTTAAATGGATAAAATAAATAAGGATAAAATTATGCAAGATCAAATTATTAGCGAAGCTATTTATGATGAATTGATGAATTCTGTTTTTCAATATTATGTCGAAACATTAAATAAAAAATCAGAAAAATCATCAGACTTATATGGAAGAATGAGAGCGCTTATAAACAACTTAGATAATGAACAAAAAGATATTATTTTCAAATTTATTCGTAATACTATTATTGATACTGCCTCAACTATTTTAGGGACTATCGATGGTACAACATTTCTTAAAAATGTAGATGGAATATATATTTTGAAGTATGAAAATCAAGAAATTCAAGGTTGTTTGCAAGATTACTTTCTTGCAAAGGCAGAGGATAATAACTAAATAGTAATAAGTGTAGGATGTATGAATGATTTATCATCTATACCTGTATAAATATAGATAAAGTAATAAGGAGAAAATAAGTGAGCGTTGATCTTCCTCTATATGATTATCAAGTATTTTTGAATGCCAATAAAAGTAAAGAATACCAAGAAAGAGTCCATTTAAGGACTAAAATTTTAGTAGATTTTTTATCTAAAAATAATTTATTAGTTAACTTAAGCCCATACGATGAAAATGGTAATGTGAAATTAGATTTAATTATATATGAATCTAATGTTACGCCAGAAGGAGATAAATTATTTATGAAAACAATACCAAATTGGTATAAAGCCCACGATAGAGGTACACCTATTGAAAAAATTTCTATTTTAGAAAGGGGATTAAAAAAGATTCGAGAAAGTAAACTGTTATAGCAAACGTAGGAATATGAATAATAAATCATTTAGACATATACTAACAATCCTTTAATGGTAATATCATAGAATAGAAATTTGAGATAACAAGGGGTTTTAGCATCTAGCAATATACCTTGGAGTAAATAAAATGAATAGATTAGAGCAATTTGGAGAAATGTATATACATGAGGTAAGAGACCGTTCTTTGTCCTTACTCTATAAACTTCTGGAAGGTAAAATAAAGGCTCCAAGACTCCTAAAATTACAGGAAGAGTTGAATAACGTAGATGATCAAAAAAGAAAAGTGATTGAAGAATTATCAGAGGTACTGATAGATAATACGCTTCATCATATGTTATTGCTATTTGAGGAATACCCAGAGTTTGAGCTTATATGTAAAAATCAAAATTTAGCAAGTTTATCTGATGGATTATCTGGCGAATTATATGCTGAAGACGGATGGATAAAAAAATATAGTCAATATCCAAGCTCTTTTGATGAGTTTGAATAATACAGATTGGCTTTAATAGAGGTAAAATACTTTATATATCCATAATACGAAGGATTGCTGAAAATATTGATTATTCTTTTTCTCTATATAGTTATAAAATAGTTAAAGATATTGGTGTGTAGATAAAGTTTAAGAATAAACTATCCGAAGCAGAAAAAAGGGCTTACCTTTAAAGATAAGCCCTTTATATTTGAGACTAGTTTAAAACTAAACTATTTATTCACCTTTTTCTGCATTTAAAGCATCAATTACCGCTAATGCTGTCATATTAACAATACGGCGAGTGGTTGAGCTTGTAGTGAGAATATGCACAGGTTTAGCTGCCCCTAAAAGAATAGGCCCTAAGGTAATACCGTTACCACTGGTCATTTTGAGTAGGTTATAAGAAATATTACCAGACTCTAATGTTGGCATAATCAATAGATTAGCTGATCCTGTAAGTGTACTATCAGGATAGGCTTCTAATCGAATACGTTCATTAAGTGCTGCATCTGCGTGCATTTCACCATCTACCTCTAAGTGAGGTGCTTTTTCAGCAACGATTTGGCGTGCTTTTGCCATTTTTTGTGCATTGGCACTGTAAGGGCGACTACCAAAGTTAGAGTTAGAGAGTAAAGCAATTTTGGGTTCAACACCGAAACGTTTCATCTCATCAGCTGCCATAAGGGTAATGTCAGCAACAGTTTCTGCATCAGGATTTTCATTAACATGTGTATCTGCAATGAAAAGAATATTATCTTGCATAATGATAATATTCATTGAAGCAAAAGTTTTCATGCCTTCTTTAAGACCAATGACTTCAGAGATATATTGTAATTGGTTTTCCCAACGTGAATGAGTACCACATAGTAGAGCATCAACAACACCGTTTTCCAGTAAGAATGATCCAATAAGAGTATTATGCTTACGAACCATTGTACGAGCTACTTCAGGCGTAATACCATAACGACCACGAAGCTTGTAGTAAGATTGCCATGCTTCTTCAAAATATTGATTATCTTCTGGGTTGATAATAGTAATATTTTGCCCATCTCTTAGGCGTAAACCAAGACGTTTAATCGTTGCTTCAATAACAGCAGGGCGACCAATTAAATAAGGGATAGCAATCCTTTCATCAATAACTGTTTGTGCCGCACGTAGAACGCGTTCATCTTCACCATCTGCATAAGCCACACGTTTTTGAGAGCCTTTTGCTTGTGTAAAGAGCGGACGCATAAATTGACCAGAATGATAGACAAAATTGCTTAATTGAGCACGATAAGCATCCATATCGGTAATGGGTTTTGTTGCTACACCAGAGTCCATAGCCGCTTGTGCAATCGCAGGAGCAATCTTAACAATTAAGCGAGGATCAAAAGGTTTTGGAATAATATAATCAGGCCCAAATTCAAGTGATTGTCCTTTGTAAGCACTCGCAACCTCATCACTTTGTTCTGCTTGCGCCAGTTCGGCAATGGCATGAACGCAGGCTAATTTCATCTCTTCATTAATCGTTGTTGCACCTACGTCTAATGCACCACGGAAGATAAAAGGGAAGCATAATACATTATTCACTTGATTAGGGTAATCAGAGCGACCTGTTGCAATAATGACATCTGCTCGTGCGACTTTTGCTTCTTCTGGCAGAATTTCAGGGTCAGGGTTAGCCAGTGCTAGAATAAGTGGATTGGCTGCCATGGTTTTAACCATATCACCTGTTAAAACCCCCTTAGTTGAGCAACCTAAGAATACATCGGCTTCATTGATGACATCTGCTAATGTTCGTGCATCGGTTTCTTGTGCATAACGTGCTTTATTCGCTTCCATATTAGTATCGCGACCTTTGTAAATTACCCCTTTTGAGTCGCATACATAGATATTTTCACGAGAGATACCTACTCGAACCAATAAATCTAAGCAAGCAATAGCAGCAGCACCAGCACCAGAGCAAACTAGTTTAACTTTACTTGGCTCTTTATTAATAAGTTTAAGACCATTAAGAATAGCAGCGGTTGAGATAATTGCTGTACCATGTTGATCGTCATGAAAGACAGGGATATTCATACGTTCACGAAGTTTTTGTTCGATATAAAAACATTCGGGTGCTTTAATATCCTCAAGGTTAATACCACCTAGTGTAGGTTCTAAGGCACATATAATATCGACAATTTTGTCAGGATCATTTTCAGCTAATTCAATATCAAATACATCAACACCTGCAAATTTTTTGAATAAACACCCTTTACCTTCCATTACAGGCTTAGCCGCTAGAGGACCAATATTCCCTAGACCTAATACGGCTGTACCATTAGTAATCACACCGACTAAATTACTGCGAGAGGTGTAGCGTGCTGCTGTTTGATGATCATGATAAATTTCCATGCAGGCATGCGCGACACCGGGTGAATAGGCAAGGGAAAGGTCAAACTGATTCACCATAGTTTTTGTAGGTGTAACAGAAATTTTACCCGGTTTAGGAAACTCATGATAATCAAGAGCAAGTTTTTTCAAATCAATCGACATAGTTGAAATCTCATAAAAATAGATAAATATTAAATTTGTGGTGCTATCAATAAAACAACAAATGATAGAAGACACAAATAATTCCATCATTTTACCGCAGTTTCTGGTAATAAGTAGGGGTTTATACCCATAAAGTATTTGATTATTTTGAAATAAAATCTATTGAAATAAGATAGTAATAGTGGATGAGATAGGTGGTAAAGGATATATTTTTATGTTAGTAACTTAGTTGAAGCGAAAAATAAATGGATAGAGAAACCCTTTTAGAGGAAATAGTAATTGACTATTTTACGCTGTATTTTGTTAGAATATAAGGTGTATAACAAGGGTAAAATTCCAACGTAGTAAATGAAATCAGACAAAAAAGTCGTATCATTTAAAATTGCCATTGAATTCGCGTTATACTAACAATAATCGGAATGTTAATTTTATTGATTTTTCCGCCTTCTTTTTTCCGCTATCCGTAATTCGGTTAAGCCGTAAATCGGAAGGTTTTCCTGCATCCATATGGTGAAACACTCATATAAAGGTGAAGCGTAGATGACTACTGCAATTGAAAAGAGTAATAACTCATATTTATTTGGTAGTAATGTTTCATATGTTGAAGAACAATATGAAGCTTACTTGGATAACCCAGAATCTGTCACTCCAGAATGGCGTGCTTATTTCGATAATTTAAGCCACTTGCCTGCTGTTGATGGGAAGGAGACAACAAGAGACCAAAATCATACGTCTGTAATTGCCTCTTTTGCTCAAAGAGCAAGAGCCAATACTTTATTGACTCAAGTACAACCCGCCAATTTAGAAGTTGCGGGCAAACAACTTAAAGTGCAATCATTGATTGCTGCTTATCGTAGCTTAGGTGTGCGATATGCACATTTAGATCCACTCAAACGTAGCGAGAGAGAGGATATTCCAGAGTTAAATCTTTCTTTCTATGGACTTACTGATGCTGATTTAGACGAAGTATATTCAGCGACAAACACTTATTTCACCACCAAGTCAACGATGACTTTACGTGAAATCCTTAATGCATTACGCGATACTTACTGCCGTTCTATTGGTTCAGAATTTATGCATATTTCTGATCCAGCTCAAAAACGTTGGATTCAAGAGCGTCTTGAAAGTACATTATCCACACCATCTTTCTCAAAAGAAGAAAAAGTTAATATTCTTAAACAACTGACAGAAGCGGAAGGTTTAGAGCGTTATCTACATACCAAATACGTTGGTCAGAAACGTTTCTCACTAGAAGGTGGCGAAAGCTTTATCGTGAGTATGGATGAAGTGGTTAATCATGGTGGCAAGATTGGCGTTAAAGAAATCGTTGTCGGTATGGCTCACCGTGGTCGTCTCAATATGCTTATCAACATTATGGGTAAACGTCCTGCTGATTTGTTTGCCGAGTTTGAAGGTAAGCACGCAGAAGGTTTAACCGATGGTGACGTAAAATACCATAATGGCTTCTCTAGTGATGTGGCTACTTCAGGTGGTCCAGTTCATTTATCACTAGCGTTTAACCCATCACACTTGGAAATTGTAAATCCTGTTGTTGAGGGTAGTGCACGTGCTCGTCAAGAACGCCGTAGTGATACTAAGGCTGTTCTTCCTGTGCTTGTTCATGGTGATGCGGCATTTGCTGGTCAAGGTGTTGTGATGGAAACCCTTAACCTTGCACAAACGCGTGGTTATGGTACAGGTGGTACGGTTCATGTTGTCATTAATAACCAAATTGGTTTTACAACATCAGATCCTCGTGATGCTCGTTCTACTCTTTATTGTACAGATGTCGTTAAAATGATTGAGGCACCTGTATTTCATGTAAACGGTGATGATCCTGAGGCTGTTGCTTTTGCGACTCGTTTGGCGATGGATTACCGTGCAGAATTCGGTCATGATGTAGTGGTTGATATTGTCTGCTTCCGTAAACTTGGTCATAATGAGCAAGATACACCAGCATTGACTCAACCATTAATGTATAAAACAATTGATAAACACCCTGGTACACGTCGTTTGTATGCAGATAAATTGGTTGCACAAGGTGTATTAGGCACAGATGGTCCAGACAATTTAGTAAAAGAATACCGTGCCTTAATGGATAAAGGTCAAGACTCAGCAGAACCAGTGCTTACTGACTATAAGAGTGAGTTTGCTGTTGATTGGACACCATTTATTGGTGCAAAATGGTCTGATAAAGCAGATACCGCTGTTCCATTAAAAGAGTTACAACGTTTGGGTGAGCGTATTACCACAATTCCTACTACTTTTACTCCACACAAATTAGTTGAAAAATTATTAGCAGATCGTGCAGCAATGGCACGTGGTGAAATGAATCTTGACTGGGGTATGGGTGAACATTTAGCTTTTGCTTCACTTGTGAACGCTGGTTATGATATTCGTATTACAGGTGAAGACGTTGGTCGTGGTACTTTCACACACCGTCATGCTGTGCTACATGATCAAAAACGTGAACGTTGGGATGATGGTGTTTATGTTCCTCTCCAACATATCAGTGATGATCAAGGTTCATTTACGGCGATTGACTCTGTATTATCAGAAGAGGCGGTACTTGGTTTTGAGTACGGCTATGCGTGTACAGAACCATACACATTAACCATTTGGGAAGCACAATTTGGTGACTTTGCTAATGGCGCTCAAGTAGTGATTGACCAATTTATTGCTTCTGGTGAGGCGAAATGGGGTCGTCAATGTGGCCTTACATTAATGCTACCACATGGTTATGAAGGTCAAGGTCCAGAACACTCTTCAGCACGTATTGAACGTTATTTACAATTATGTGCCGACAATAATATGCAAGTGGTTCAACCAACTAATGGTGCACAAATTTTCCACTTATTACGTCGTCAGATGATTCGTAAACTACGTAAACCATTGGTTATCTTTACGCCTAAATCACTCTTACGTAATAAAGATGCTGGTGTGCCTATTAGTGAATTATCTGAAGGTACATTTAGAACAGTCATTGGTGAAGTTGATCATAATATCAAAGCGGATAAAGTTAAACGTGTACTTGTTTGCTCTGGTAAAGTGTATTATGATTTAGCCCGTGCTCGTCAAGAACGTGATGCACAAGATGTCGCTATTATTCGTATTGAGCAACTCTATCCATTTGCACATAAAGCATTTGCTGAAGAGTTAGCTAAATATAAAAATGCTAAGGAAGTGGTATGGGTTCAAGATGAACCTCAAAACCAAGGTCCTTGGTTCTATATCCAACATCATATTCTTGAGAATATGCAAGAAGGTCAGAAATTGGCTTTTGCAGGACGTGCCGCTTCTTCTTCTCCAGCAGTAGGTTATTTGGCTAAACACCAAGAACAACAAAAAGCGCTGATTGAACAAGCATTTACCGTTCGCAAAGGTATTTTAGTAACGAAATAATTTATATTTAAAGGATTAATCATTATGGCAATTATTGACGTGGTTGTACCACAATTATCAGAGTCGATTGCAGAAGCGACACTATTAGATTGGAAAGTAAAAGTGGGCGATGCTGTTTCACAAGACGATATTCTTATCGGTGTAGAAACAGATAAAGTTGTACTTGATGTACCTGCTCCCGCATCTGGTGTGATTACTGAAATTCTACAAGGTGATGGTAGTACAGTAACTTCAGATCAGTTATTAGCACGTATTGATACAGAAGCGAGTGCGACTGCTTCTGCACCTGTAGCAGAAGCACCAGCAGTTGCCCCTGTTCAAGCGGCTACACCAGCAGCACCTGCACCAACAAGTACAGCGAAAGCGGATGTAGCTTCTCCTGCCGCTAGTGTGATTCTTGCAGAAAAAGGTTTAGCAGCAACGGATGTTAAAGGTACAGGTCGTGATGGTCGTGTGACTAAGGCTGATGCACAAGGTGCTTCTGCTAAAGCAGCTGCCCCAGCACCTGTCGCTGTTCCATTGAATTTAGATGGTCGCCCAGAGCAACGTGTACCAATGACTCGTTTACGTGCTCGTGTGGCAGAACGTTTACTTCAATCACAACAAGAAAATGCTATTTTGACCACTTTCAATGAAGTTAATATGAAAGCGGTGATTGATTTACGTAACCAATACAAAGAAAAATTTGAGAAAGAACATGGTGTTAAACTTGGCTTTATGTCTTTCTTTGTAAAAGCTGCAGTGGCTGCTTTAAAACGCTACCCAATTCTTAATGCTTCAGTAGATGGTACAGATATTATTTACCACGGTTACTTTGATATTGGTATTGCAGTAAGTAGTCCTCGTGGTTTAGTTGTACCTATTTTACGTAATGCTGATCAATTAAGCTTAGCGGATATTGAAAAAGCAATTGCTGACTTTGGTGCACGTGCGCGTGATGGTAAATTAGGTTTAGAAGATTTAACAGGCGGTACATTCTCTATTTCTAATGGTGGTGTATTCGGTTCAATGATGTCTACCCCTATTATTAACCCTCCACAATCAGCTATTTTAGGCGTTCATGCAACTAAAGAACGTCCTGTTGTAGAGAATGGTCAAGTAGTGATTCGTCCGATCAACTACCTTGCAATGTCTTATGATCACCGTATTATTGATGGTCGTGAAGCAGTGTTAGGTCTAGTTGCCATGAAAGAAGCACTAGAAGATCCACAACGTTTATTATTAGATATTTAATCTAATGTAATGGTGAGGGCGCCCCTAATTGTTGGGGCGTTTATCTTTATCAAGTATTCATTTAAGAGTTAAGAGAGAGTTTATTATGTCTACACAATTTGATGTGGTTGTTATTGGTGCTGGTCCTGGTGGATATATTGCTGCTATTCGTGCTGCACAATTAGGTAAGAAAGTTGCGTGCATTGATGCATGGGTCGATACAAAAGGTAACGCAAAACCGGGTGGTACTTGCACAAACGTAGGTTGTATTCCTTCTAAAGCTTTATTACAATCTTCAGAACACTATGAGCAAGCACAACATCACTTTGCAGATCACGGTATTGAAGTGGGTAGTATCAAACTTAAACTAGATACTTTAATTGCTCGTAAAGATACAGTGGTTAAACAAAATAATGATGGTATTCAGTATCTTTTCAAAAAGAACAAAGTGACTTTTTATGTAGGAAAAGGTTCTTTTGACGGTAAAGCAGCTGATGGTAACTACAAAATCAAAGTAGAAGGTAAAAATACAGAGGAACTAACAGCAACGCACGTTATTGTGGCTACAGGTTCTGCTCCTCGTGCGTTACCAGGTTTACCTTTTGATGAAGACAAAATTTTATCAAATGATGGTGCTTTACGTATTCCATCTGTACCTAAAAAATTAGGTGTAATTGGTGCTGGTGTGATTGGTCTTGAAATGGGTAGTGTATGGCGCCGTTTAGGGGCTGAGGTCGTTATTCTTGAAGCGGCACCAACATTCCTTGCGGTAGCAGATGAAGCCATTGCAAAAGAAGCCAAAAAAGCCTTTGATAAACAAGGACTTCAAATTGAAGTGGGTGTTAAATTAGGTGAAATTACACAAACAGCTAAACAAGTCAAAGTACCTTATACAACTGCAAAAGGTGAAGAGAAGTCACTTGAAGTAGATCGTTTAATTGTTTCTATCGGTCGTGTTCCTTATACTGAAGGACTTAATGCAGAATCGATTGGTTTAAAATTAAATGAACGAGGTTTTGTAGAAGTAGATGGTGACTGCAAAACAAATCTTCCAAATGTATGGGCTGTGGGTGATGTTGTTCGTGGACCTATGCTTGCACATAAAGCAGAAGAAGAGGGTGTTGCTGTTGCAGAGCGTATTGCAGGTAAACATGGTCATGTGAATTTTGATACTATTCCTTCTGTTATTTATACTTCTCCAGAAATCGCTTGGGTTGGTAAAACAGAGCAACAACTTAAAGCAGAAGGTCGCACAATTAAAGTGGGTAATTTCCCCTTTATGGCAAACGGTCGTGCCCGTGCTTTAGGTGATACCACTGGTTTTGTTAAAATTATTGCTGATGCACAAACAGATGAAGTGCTTGGTGCACATATCATTGGCCCAATGGCATCAGAATTAATTTCAGAATTAGTGACTATTATGGAATTCAAAGGTGCAGCAGAAGATATCGCTCGTATTTGTCATGCTCACCCAACCTTATCTGAAGCAGTTAAAGAAGCCGCTTTAGCAGTTGATAAGCGTACATTGAATCTCTAATAAACAGTATAATAGGTTACTTTACCTATAAAACCTGTCATTATTGCCTGACTAGCGCATACTAGTCAGGCTTTACCATTTTTATTGTTATGAATGTTATCCAATATTATCAAAAAACATTAGCTGATAAAGGCTACCATGCTGACCATGCTCAACAACAAGCCATTGAACGCTTACAACAATTTTATGATGATTGGATGAAAATAACACCACCCAAAACATCATTTATTCAACGATTATTTTCAAAACCACAACCTATTGTTATGCCTAGAGGGGTTTATATGTGGGGTGGTGTAGGACGAGGCAAAAGTTTTTTAATGGATTCCTTCTTTCATACGATTCTATGTGAAAAGAAGGTGCGAATTCATTTCCATGAGTTTATGCGTAGTGTCCATGCTCATCTCCAGCGTATTAGCAAAGAAGCTGATCCACTGGATGTTGTGGCAAAACAAATTTCTGATAAATATCAATTAATTTGCTTTGATGAGTTTCATGTTTCTGATATTGCAGATGCGATGATTCTATACCGTTTATTGAGTAAATTATTTGAAAATGGTACGACTTTTGTAATGACCTCTAATTATAAACCAACAACTTTATATCCAGATGGTTTACACAGGGATCGTATCTTACCTGCAATTGCCTTAATTCAAGAAAAAATGGATATTCTGAATGTAGATACAGGGGTAGATTATCGTCGTCGTACCTTAGAACAATTAAAGCTGTATTTTACACCTATCACAGCAGAGACCAATCAAGATCTAGAAAAAACTTTTCGCTCGCTGACATCTTATCAAAGTGAGCAAAAAGTGGTTATGATTGAAAATCGGGAAATTCCGATTGTTGCTGTAGGAGGAGATGTAGTATGGTTTACTTTTGCGAATTTATGTGGAACGGCACGTTCTCAAAATGATTATTTAGAGCTTGCTAATCGTTATCGTACGATTATTTTATCGGATATTCCTAAACTTGAGCCTAAAGATGCTTCTGAAGCACGGCGTTTTACATGGTTGGTAGATGTTCTATATGATCATAAAGTAAAATTAATTATGTCTGCTCAGACTGAACCTGAACAAATTTATGTTAAAGGGGTGCAAGCGAGTGAGTTTCATCGTACAGTATCACGTATGATAGAGATGCAATCTAAAGAATATATGGAATCAGAAACACGTCATTCTGCACAATTATAGAGTGATGTAAAAATTTTTTAATGAAAGATGAGAATATAATGGAAAGAACGCGTGTATTAACAGGTATTACAACAACAGGAACACCGCATTTAGGGAACTATGCAGGGGCTTTACGTCCTGCTATTTGTGAAAGTCGTCAAGATAATGTGGATGCTTTTTTCTTTTTAGCAGATTACCATGCTTTAATTAAATGCGATGACCCAGCGAGGGTAGCTCGTTCACGATTAGAAATCGCTGCAACTTGGTTGGCAGCAGGACTTGATACGGAGAGAGTGACGTTTTATCGTCAATCTGATATTCCTGAGATTCCAGAATTATCATGGATTCTAACGTGCATGACTCCCAAAGGTCTGATGAATCGGGCACATGCTTATAAAGCAATGGTTGATCAAAATACGGCAAAAGGGACAGAAATTGATGATGGTGTCACAATGGGTCTCTACTCATATCCCATCTTAATGGTAGCGGATATTTTAATGTTTAATGCCAATATTGTTCCTGTCGGTAAAGATCAAGTACAACACTTAGAAATGGCGCGTGATATTGCTCAGCGTTTTAACCATCATTATGGTCAAGGTAAAGATTATTTTGTACTACCTGATGTAAAAGTAGATGAAGAAGTAGCAACATTACCAGGGTTAGATGGAAGAAAAATGTCTAAAAGCTATGGTAATACAATTCCTTTATTTGAGGGTGGACGTCAAGCATTAAAAACAGCTATTGCACGTATTCAAACGGATTCTAAGTTACCCGGTGAACCTAAAGAGACAGAGGGTTCTCATTTATTTACCTTATATAAGGCTTTTGCAAGTATAGAGCAAACAGCACAGTTTAAAAAAGCGTTAGAAGAAGGGCTTGCTTGGGGGCAGGCAAAAGAAGAATTGTTTACGCTGTTAGATAATCTACTAAGCCCTATGCGTGAACGCTATGAAAGCTTAATAGCAAAACCACAGGAAATAGAAGATATTCTACAAGCAGGTGCTGTAAAAGCACGCCGTTATGCGACACCTTTTATTCAGACAATTCGTGAAGCAGTGGGATTACGCCAATCTACTCAAATAGCGATTAATCCAAAAACAAATAAAAAATCAGCTAAATCCGCTCGTTTTGTAAGTTTCCGTGATGAGGATGG
Source organism: Pelistega ratti (assembly GCF_009833965.1). Lineage (NCBI taxonomy): Bacteria > Pseudomonadati > Pseudomonadota > Betaproteobacteria > Burkholderiales > Alcaligenaceae > Pelistega > Pelistega ratti. The sequence goes on along the minus strand of NZ_CP047165.1, from coordinate 693,043 downwards.
TCAATTCCGTTTTCGCCTTGTGGCAGCAAATGCTCAAGAGATTTTACTTTCTGTTCCTTTTGCTAATCCTAAAGAAGCAGGCCTTATCAGTAAAACCTTACAGACAACTGAACCAACCATTGTGGTACGTGATGATGAAGGTTTTGATGTGTTGTTAGATGATAAGTTGGTTGCGTCCAGTATTTCTGTCAATACAGAGCAAGACAGAGAAAAAATGCTAGCTTTACTGAAGGAGAGCTTACAGCAATTAAGTGCAGAGTAAGTGTATAAATTAGGAGTGATAAAAATGCCCTCCACATTTATCCCTAACCGTTTACAGCATATTGCTTATATGCAAGAGGCTTTGGCACAAGCACAACTTGCCTATAATTTAGGTGAAGTTCCTGTGGGTGCTGTTATCGTTGATAAAAATGGTCATATTATTGGACGAGGATATAATCGAACAATTATTGATCAAGATCCTACCGCTCATGCAGAGGTAGTAGCATTGCGTATGGCAGCACAGCATTTGAATAATTACCGACTTCCACATTGTCGGCTTTATGTTACCTTAGAACCGTGTTTAATGTGCCTTGGTGCAGTGATGTGTGCTAGAATTAATCATGTAATATTTGGTGCAGTTGATACAAAAATGGGGGCTTGTGGAGGTACGGTGTCTTTACATGCTAATCATCAATTAAATCACCATACCCATGTCAGTTCAGGTATCTTACAACAAGAAAGTGCTGAACTTTTACGTCGTTTTTTCAAAGAGCGTAGGAAAAATAATGGTTTCAAATCCCAAGAGACAAGATAGCAATCAGTTAGAACAACTGGTAAATGATGCACAAATTTTATTTGATGAAGCAGATGATGTGCCTTTTACACGAGAACCTTACGAAAATGCATTAGGTCTCTATCTGATTTCACCATCAGGGGCGTTAATAGAACCAGAACGGTTAGTTATTGCTGAACATAAACTAACGACACTAGGATTTGATGTACGAATTGATAAAGCCGCAGATAGTCGTTATATGCGGTTTGCTGCTACAGATAAAGAGCGAGCAAAGGCTTTTTCACGCGCAGCTAAAGATGATGCGAGTATTGTGATGGCGACAAGAGGAGGATACGGTTTAAGTCGTATTTTGCATCATATTGATTGGAAATTACTAGAAAAAAATCCAAAAGTCTATGTGGGGTATAGCGATTTTACGGCCTTTAACCTTGCCTTATTAGCGAAAACTGGTTTGCCTAGTTTTACAGGCCCTAATGCAGTGGGTGATTTTGGTGCTGATATGGTAGATGACCTGATTGCAGATATCTTTGTTGAAGCAATGAGAGGGGAGCTTGAAATCCTTAGCTTTATTGCGGAAGATGCAGACAGTGTAGATGAAGAGGGTATTTTATGGGGAGGTAATTTAGCCGTCCTCTGCTCTTTAATAGGGACACCTTATTTACCCAAAATTAAGAAAGGTATTCTTTTCTTAGAAGATGTCAATGAACATCCTTACCGTGTAGAACGTATGTTGATACAATTGCTTCATGCCGGTATTTTAAGTAAACAAAAAGCGATTGTCTTCGGTGAGTTTTCTGATTATAAATTAACCAAATTTGATAATGGTTATGATATGGCAGAAGTGATTAGATGGTTGCGTAGCGAAGTGAATATACCTGTTATTACAGGTTTACCATATGGGCATGGTGAAATGCGTGTTACTTTGCCTATTGGTAAAAAGGTGGGTATTGCAACAGAAGATGGTATGGCGTATTTGGTAATAGATAAGCATGAGCATGACGTAGAGACTCATACAGATAATCAGGGGGTCTATCTTAACTGTGGCTGTAGCTTAGTATGCCAAGGTAAACACGAAACACCAAGCAAACCTGAAGCCAAAGCAAGTAAAAAAAACAAAAAATAATATCAACTTCCTCAATGGTAAAAAGCAGTCTATAAAAGGCTGCTTTTTTATATTGTAGATTTTTTTATAAGCAATTGTTTATCTTAAACAACTTGATGCAGATTCCAATAGGAATAATACTAGATGAGTAATCATTGCCTAATTAATATACGTTAGATTTCCTAAATAGTGTGATAAAAAGGGTATATTATTTTTATCGTGTTATTTTTATTAAGTAGGGAAAAATAAAATAAGAAAGAAGTGGAACAAGCCATAAAATCTAGGTTAAAATGAGAGGTTTAGTATTGCTTTTTAATAGGATAGTAGCGTGATTTCAACGGCTAATTTGACCATTCAATTTGGACCTAAACCTTTATTTGAAAATGTGAGTGTAAAGTTTGGGGGAGGTAATCGTTACGGATTAATTGGAGCGAATGGTTCGGGTAAATCCACTTTTATGAAAATTATTGGGGGTGATTTAGAACCGACATCTGGTAATGTTTCATTAGACCCAGGCGTACGCTTAGGTAAGTTACGCCAAGATCAGTTTGCTTATGAAGATATTCGTGTCTTAGATGTAGTGCTAATGGGTCATCAAGAAATGTGGGATGCCATGACAGCACGAGATGCTATTTATGCTAATCCTGATGCAACAGATGAAGACTATATGCAAGCAGCAGAGTTAGAAGCAAAATTTGCTGAATATGATGGTTATACGGCAGAAGCGAGAGCAGGTGAATTATTACTGGGTTTAGAAATTCCCGTTGAACAACACCAATTACCCATGCGTGAAATTGCGCCTGGTTGGAAACTGCGTGTACTATTAGCTCAAGCCTTATTTTCTAATCCAGATGTTTTACTCTTAGATGAGCCAACTAATAACCTTGATATTAATACGATTCGTTGGTTAGAGGGAGTAATTAATAGTTATCAAAGTACAATGATTATTATTAGCCATGATCGCCACTTTTTAAATGCTGTTTGTACACATATGGCTGATTTGGATTATGGTGAAATTCGTATCTATCCGGGGAATTATGATGATTATATGTTGGCATCAACTCAGGCAAGAGAACGATTAATTGCAGATAATGCTAAGGCAAAAGAAAGGGTAGCAGAGTTACAAGACTTTGTACGCCGATTTGCGGCTAATAAATCTAAATCACGCCAAGCGACTTCTCGCTTAAAACAAATTGACCGTATCAAATCAGAACAAGTCGAAGTCAAACCGTCTTCTCGTCAGAATCCTTTTATTCGCTTTGAACAGAAAAAAGTGATGCATCGTTTAGCAGTAACGGCAGAGAAAGTATCAAAAGCCTATGATAGACCCATTATTCAAGATTTTTCTGCAATGGTAGAAGCAGGGCAAAAGATTGCAATTATTGGGGCAAATGGGGTAGGTAAAACAACTTTATTACGGTTATTTGCACAGGATCTACAACCAGATAGTGGTGAAATGAAATGGTCTGACAATGCGGATATTGGCTATATGCCTCAAGATGTTTCAGATGCATTTGAACAAGGTAATAATGTATTTGATTGGATGGCAAATTTCCGTCAAGAAGGAGATGAAGATCAGCAAATTCGTTCTGTATTAGGGCGATTACTTTTCTCAGCAGATGATATTGTTAAAGATGTTAAGGTTCTATCAGGTGGCGAAAAAAACAGAATGTATTTTGGTCGCTTAATGCTAGGTCGTCATAATGTATTATTAATGGATGAACCAACGAATCACCTTGATATGGAGTCTATTGAATCATTACAATTTGCCTTAGAAAAGTATCAGGGTACATTAATTTTTGTTTCTCATGACCGTGAGTTTGTTTCAGGGCTTGCTGACCGTGTAATTGAAATTTTACCTACAGGGGAGTTAATTGATTATATGGGTAGTTATGATGAATATTTAACTTCTCGTGGTATTGAAAATTAATATATAGATGGTAAATCATTTTTTTTAGAAAGATATTTACCATCTCGCTATTTATTATGTTTACACTTAAAACAGCCACTTCTTTTGAAGAAACGATTAAAAAAAGCCTCTTTATTTGCCATGCGACACCGATTACAAGTGCAGAAGAGGCATTGGCTTTTTTTCAAACGTATCATCAAGCAGATGCAACACATAATTGTTGGGCATTTAAGCTAACTCAAAGCTATCGGTTTAATGATGATGGAGAACCGGGCGGTACTGCAGGACGTCCGATTTTACAAGCGATAGAAGGTCAAGAATTGGTGAATGTAGCTGTTTTAGTGATTCGTTATTTTGGCGGTATTAAACTGGGAACAGGGGGATTAGTAAGGGCTTATGGAGGGACAGCTGCTAAATGCTTACATCAAGCAGAAAAAGAAAAAATAATTCCCACAACATTAATTCGATGTACAGCAACATTTTCAGAGATGGCTATGGTAAAGTCTCGTTTATGGCAAGAAGGTGTGCAGCTTATCTCTGAAGATTTTACAGAAAATGGGGTATGTTGGATATTAAGTATTCCTGATGAACAACTTGATGTATTAAGTGCTGTATATACGAATATTACCCGAGGACGTATTTTTGAAAAAATAGAAACTTAATACTTGTTTTCGTAGAGAACATAAATTATTTCTTTTATAAAAAACTAGTTTGGATATTTAGTATTTTTCTGGTGCAGTGCATTCCATTAAAATACGCTCATACATTTCATGACGTTTTGGAGAAATATGGTTTTCTGCTATGGCTTGTAAGACCCCACAGCCGGGTTCATGTAAATGAGTACAATTATAGAATCGACAATAATCAATATATGGTAAAAACTCAGGAAAACCTTGGATGACTTCTTGTAGGCTAAGGTGTTTTAGCCCAAAACTTTGAAAACCGGGAGAGTCAATAATACTTAGTTGATATTCAGGGAGTTCATATAGACAAGTTGTTGTTGTTGTATGTTTACCTGTACCTAAAGCAATAGAATGTTCTTGTGTATGTGCCTGTGCATAGGGGATTAAAACATTTAAGATACTGGATTTTCCCATGGCACTTTGACCCAGTAATAGGCTTGTTTTGTGACTGAGCAAGGGGATAAGTTTTTGCTTTAAATCATTTGCTTGTAATGTACTAATTTCAATGATTTTTACACCCAAATCGGCAAATACAGCTAAACGAGCTTTAGCATGGAGGTAATCTTGTTGCAAGTCTATTTTATTCAAAAGAATAATAGGTTCGATATTGGCACTCCATGCCCCCACTAAAGCCCGACTCAGTAAATCTTCTGAGAAAGTAGGCTGTACCGCAACCACAATGCATAATAAATCAACATTAGCGGCAAATTGTTTGGAACGCATTTCATCTGATCGGTACAAAAGGTTCTGGCGAGGCAGAACTTCCTCAATGCGTGCCTCTTCCTGTCCTTGTAAAACAAGACGTACATAGTCTCCAACACATACACCTGTTTTTTTTCCTTTGGTAAAACTTTGACGGGTAGAACCATCTTCAAGTTTTACCGTGAAATGTCGTCCATAAGCGGTAATAACACGTCCTTGCATTATTATGCTGCCTTTTTTAAATGTGCAATACGAATACTGGCTGGTGGATGGCTATCATAAAAAGCAGAATGTAGTGCATCAGGGGTTAGTGTAGCGGCATTATCGTCATAGAGTTTGACTAAGGCAGAGGTTAAATCTTCTGCATTGGTTTGCTGTACAGCATATTGATCTGCCTCAAATTCATCTTTACGAGAGAGTAAATTACCAATAGGCGTATAGAAAAACATAAATACGGGTAGAACAAGGAGAAAGAGTACAATCGCTAATCCAAAAATAGGTTGTGTAACATGATGGAAAACACCTAATCCTGCAAAAAACCAAGGTTGATTAATAAGATAGCCTAAGAGGGCAAAAAAGATGAAGCTCATTACAAACGTCAGCAGAATTCGTTTAAGCACATGCTTATGTTTAAAATGACCTAGCTCATGTGCTAGCACAGCTTCAACCTCTGCTGGAGTCAATTTATTGAGTAATGTATCAAAAAAGACGATACGGCGATTTTTACCAAAGCCTGTAAAGTAGGCATTACCATGAGAAGAACGTTTAGAACCATCCATCACATAGAGTTCTTTTAAGCCAAAATTGGCGCGTTGAGCAAGCCCTTGGATACGCTCTTTTAATACAGGATCATCTAAAGGGGTAAATTTATTAAATAAAGGCATAATAAATTTGGGTACAATAGCCATTAATAAAACCATCATTATTGAAAGCCCTGCCCATGCCCAAATCCACCAATAAGGCGTAAAGAAATGTTTAAGGAAGGTAAATAAGAGATAGAGTAAACTTGCCATGAAAAGGGTACTAATTAAGGTACTTTTAATAAGGTCTTTAATAAATAACCCTACTGACATACGATTAAAACCAAAGGATTGCTCAATCACAAAAGTTTTATAAATTGATAGTGGAATATCAATTAAAGCACTAATAAAAGTTACCGCTAAGACTAATAAAACTTGATAAGCAACAGGAGAGCTGATATGGCTAGCCAACCAAGTATTTAAAGCGGTTAATCCACCGAATAAGGTAAAACCAAGTAGTACAATAACATTAATCAACACACTAACCATATGCAAGCGTTGGGTGGCAATGGTGTATTGTGCAGCACGTTGATGGCTTTGTAGATTAATTTTTTGCGCAAACTCTGCTGGTACAGCCTCTTTATGTTGGCTAACAGAGCGAATTTGTCGAGTTGATAAGTAAAGCTGTGTTGTTGTTTGTGCAATGAGAAAAACAATAAAAACAAGGGTAAAAGTGGTCATGTATTTGTATTATCCATAAAGGGTATAGGGTAAAACATACGCTTATTTTACACAAAGAGGGCATAGAAAATGTCTTAAAGCGAAAATTAGCTTATATCTTATCTCTTTTCCTTACTATTTACGGTACAATGTTGTCTATTAAGAAATGAGGAATCATCATAATGGCAAATAATTCTCAACGTTTAGTCTGGCTAGATATGGAAATGAGTGGGCTAGATCCAGAAAAAGAAAGAATATTAGAAGTTGCTTTAATTGTTACTGAGTCTGATTTAAACATTGTTGCTGAAGCACCTGTATTAGTGATTCATCAAGAAGATAGTATCTTAGATAATATGGATAAATGGAATAAAGGTACGCATGGGCGATCAGGTTTAATTGATAAAGTGAAGACATCAACATTAACAGAGGCACAAGCGGAAGAGCAGCTTATTGCCTTTTTAAAACAATATGTACCTGAAAATACTTCTCCTTTATGTGGAAATACAGTGAGTCAAGATAGGCGGTTTATGTTTAAATATATGCCCAAATTAGAAGCCTATTTCCATTATCGTACAATTGATGTTAGTACGTTTAAAGAATTAGCAAAACGCTGGAAACCTGAAGTATATAAAGGGTTTGAAAAGCAAAGTAAGCATGAGGCGTTAGCGGATATTCGGGAGTCTATTGAAGAGTTAAAATATTATCGAGAGCATTTTCTTAAACTATAATATTTTAAGGGATAGTATATGACACCATCAGATTTGTCTGTCTTACAAGGAAATAATACTATTGGGGGCATAGGAACAGATATTTTGTATGTTCACCGAATTGAAAGAGTCTTATCTCGTTTTGGTGATCGGTTTATCCAACGTATATTAGGTAGAGAAGAGCAACAAAAATACCATGCTCGAGCAGCGCGAGACCCTAAAAGAGGGGTACTATTTTTAGCAACACGATTTGCAGCAAAAGAAGCGTTTTCTAAAGCGATCGGTCTGGGTATGCATATGCCCATGTACTGGGCGGGTATGCAAGTCCTCAACGCACCGAGTGGTAAACCGATTGTCGTTTTATCTGAACCGTTAAAATCATGGTATGAAGAACGATTTGGAATGGCTCATGTATCTTTAACCGATGAATCAGACATGGTCATGGCATTTGTGATTATTGAAAAGAAACCCTTAGTAAAAACGTAGATTATTTGGAATATGAGCTTAAAGGAAATTAAGCAATGGAAGCAGTCTTACAACCGGGGCCTGTTATTGTCGATGTAGAGGGCACTCGTCTTAATCAAGTAGAATATGAACGATTACAACATCCTTTAGTCGGAGGGGTAATCCTTTTTTCTCGAAATTATGAAAATCCTACTCAATTATATGCATTAACACAGCAAATTCGTCAGGCAAGAAAAGCCCCCTTATTAATTGCTGTTGATCATGAAGGAGGGCGGGTTCAGCGATTTAAGACAGAAGGTTTTACACATCTACCTGCTATGCAAACAGTAGGGGAATATTGGGATAAAGACCCCTTAAAGGCGATGAGAGCAGCAACAGAAATTGCCTATGTGTTAGCATCTGAATTAAGAGCGTGTGGAGTTGATTTTACGTTTGCCCCTGTATTGGATTTAGACTATGGGGTAAGCACCGTGATTGGTTCTCGTTCATTTCACCGAGATCCTAAAGTGGTTACTATGTTAGCCAGAGCTTTTATTCAAGGGTTATCATTAGCTGGTATGGCGGCTTGTGGTAAGCACTTCCCGGGGCATGGGTTTGTAGATGCTGATTCACATATTGCTATTCCAGTGGATAATCGAGATTTAGATAGTATTTTAACGGAAGATGCAATTCCCTATGAATGGTTGAGTGATATGGTGTTACCTGCGGTGATGCCCGCCCATGTGATTTATCCTAAAGTTGATCAAAAAAATGCAGGCTTTTCATCTGTGTGGTTACAAACCATTCTTCGACAACGCTTAAACTATCAGGGATTGATTTTTTCAGATGATTTAACGATGGAAGGGGCAAGTGTTGCAGGTGATATTACCAAACGAGCGACAGCTGCTTTAACAGCAGGTTGTGATATGGTACTTGTCTGTAATCGCCCTGATTTGGCTGATCAGTTATTATCATCTTTAGAACCTATTGCTAATCCAATGCTTTCTATACGACTTAAACGCTTATTACCTGAAAAAGCGTTTATGACATGGAATGAGCTACAACACCATCAACGTTATCAAGATGCAAGATCCTTCCAAGCTCAAATCATTTCTGCATGATTTACCCCACTTACCGGGTGTATATCGACATATTGCTGAAGATGGAGAAGTCCTTTATGTAGGTAAGGCAAGAGATTTAAAAAAACGCGTCTCTTCCTATTTCCAAAAAACGGCTTCTAGCCCTCGTATTGCACATATGATCGCAAGAACAGTACGAACAGAAGTGACGGTAACGCGTTCAGAAGCTGAAGCACTTATTTTAGAAAATAATCTGATTAAAACCTTACACCCTAAATATAATATTTTGTTTAGGGATGATAAGTCGTATCCCTATTTAATGTTTAGTCACCATGAGTTTCCTAGATTAGCTTACTACCGTGGATCAACAAATAAGCCAGGGCGTTTTTTTGGCCCTTTTCCTAACGCTTATGCGGTAAGAGACTCGATTCAAATTCTTCAAAAAGTCTTTCGATTAAGAACGTGTGAAGATACGGTTTTTAATAATCGCTCACGACCTTGCTTGTTATATCAGATTAACCGTTGTACTGCTCCCTGTGTAGGCTTAATTTCAGCAGAAGATTATCAGGTGGATACACAAAATGCGCTAAAATTTTTAGATGGTCAGGCAACAGATGTTATTAAAAATATCGAAACTAAAATGCTCAATGCCTCTGAAAACCTACAGTTTGAGCAAGCGGCTATCTATCGAGACCAAATGCAGTCCTTAGCAACAGTGATGCATAACCAATCGATGGAACTTAGCGCACAAGTTGATGTGGATATTATTGCCGTTGTTTTTCAATCGGGCAAATGTTGTATTAATTTAGCAATGGTAAGAGGGGGGCGACATTTAGGGGATAAAGCGGTTTTTCCAACCCAAGTGAATGGTGATACAGAAAGTGAGGTATTGAGTGCCTTTATTGCTTCGCATTATTTGGATAATCAGCTACCCGCACAGTTAATATTGTCACATCCTTTGCCTGATAAGGAATTATTGATTTTACTTATGGAGCAACAATCTCGTAAAGTGAGAGTATTGCAACGCTTAAATGATACCCAGAAAGTATGGTTAGAATTAGCCCAGAAAAATGCATATTTAGCTTTAGGAAGAGTTTTATCAGAATCAACCGTGAAAGAAGCCCGAACACTAGATTTAGCTCAATTATTGGGGTTACCTCAAGACCCAGAGAGTTTAAGTCAATTATGGATAGAATGCTTTGATATTAGCCATAGTGCGGGTGAGGCAACACAAGCCTCTTGCGTTGTGTATCAGCACCATGATATGCAATCATCACGTTATCGGCGGTTTAATATTACGGGTATTACACCAGGTGATGATTATGCGGCAATGAAACAAGCACTACAACGCCGTTATGCTAAAGTAAATGAAGATAGTCATCAAATGCCTGATATTGTATTGATTGATGGTGGAAAAGGGCAGATAGAAATGGCTCGCCAAGTCTTTGAAGAATATGGATTAGATACGAGTAAAATTATTGGTGTTGCTAAAGGAGAGGGGCGTAAAGTAGGTTTAGAGACCTTAGTGTTTACCGATGAAAGAGAACCTCTATCTCTAGGTGTTGGTTCACCTGCCTTGATGCTGATAGCACAGATACGTGATGAGGCACACCGTTTTGCTATTACAGGAATGCGAGCAAAACGAGCAAAACAGCGTAATATTTCTCGGCTGGAAGAGATTGAAGGTGTTGGTGCTAAACGCCGACAAAAATTATTAGCAAGATTTGGAGGTTTCTCTGGTGTGGTTAATGCCAGTATTGAAGATCTTCGTTCAGTTGATGGTATTTCGCAACAATTAGCGGAAAAAATATACGAAGCTTTGCGTTAGTGGTAGCATAGTAGAAAAGATGTTAACGAAATGAGAAAAGCGTGAGATGAAAAATTTAAATATACCCATTATTCTGACATGGACACGTATTGCAATGATTCCTTTAGTGGTTGCATTATATTATTTACCAACAGAATGGATGGGCGTTTATTTTCGTGATTTAATAGGTGCTTTAGCCTTTGTTTTAGCCGCATTAACAGATTGGTTTGATGGTTGGTTAGCTCGGCGGTGGAATCAAACGACATCATTTGGTGCTTTTTTAGATCCCGTTGCTGATAAATTAATGGTCTGTGCGGCATTATTAATTTTATTAGATTTAAATAGGGTAGATTCTTTTATCGTATTAATCATTATTGGACGAGAAATTACGATTACCGCATTAAGAGAATGGATGGCAACGGTCGGTGCTAGAGATAGTGTTGCCGTACACCGATTGGGTAAGTTTAAAACGGCAGCACAAATGACGGCTATTCCCTTATTAATGTTTGCACAGCCTTTATTGGGTATAGATACGTATTTACTTGGCCAAGTGCTTATTTATATAGCGGCTATTCTTACTGTATGGTCTATGTTTTATTATTTAAATAAGGCTTGGCCGATTATTAATCAATTTTGATAAATGGTAGCTTCTTTTTAATAAGGTATCGATAATTTATATTTTAATCATACCAAAATAGTCTAAAAGCGATAGGATTTGAATAGTATTATTTTAACCCTATCGCTTTATTTTTAACATATTAATTTTTAACTTGTTGGAAGATCCACTCACGGATAGGTTCGATAGTGTAGGCAACACGCCATGTATTACGATGTCCGCTTGCTCCTGCTTTATCTGCACCTGGTAAAAAAACAGTATCTTTTGCAAAAACAGTATAGTTGATTGTATTACTCTCAGCGATTATCTTATCATAAGCAAAACGGTATTCATCGGTAGTCCATCGAGCATCCCATATATCACGACTGATCTTAGCACCTTCTTGCTCTAACTTTTCAGTAATAGCATTTTGTCCCGGGAATGCACCCAAATCATCAGCAGATACTAAAATCCAAAGTTTTTTCTTAGTGAGTGGTGTAACCAGTTCTGGATCCCATTGTCCAGCGACAAGAAAGCAAGCTGCAAATAAATCAGGGTATTTTATATTCATTGCAATGGTCATCATACACCCACCAGATTGACCTGTTGCATAAAGACGGTTTTTATCAATATTGTATGATTTGCTCAATGATTCAATAAGATGAATAGTTGTTTCTAGCATAGGTGATGCTTGAGATTTATCATCAACAATAATTTCATCAAATTGTGGAGCAAGTACAAAGCAGGGACGTTTAGCTTGGTCTTCTGGACTTGCCCATGCAATAGCACCTAATCCTTGTAATAATGTAGCTCGGTGAAATTCACTGGTAACACCAGCATCATGCATGAATAAAACAAGCGGTAGAGGTTTATCTTGATGGTTTTTAGGAATATAGAGGTTATAACGTAAGGATTTTCCTGTCTCTGGATCATTAAAAACGAGTTGCTGAAAATCATCTACAATGAGATTTTTAACAGAAGTGGTTGTTAGTTCTGTCTGATTTGTTTTAATGGTTGCTTTAGGATCTTTGAAAATTAAATTACTGGCAGGTTTATCGCCTGCTACCCAAGGTTTTCCACCATCTGTCGGTTTAGGACGAACAGTCGCATTATCCATTGGGATCATTTCTGATAAAGATAGATTAGTATCGTCAGGTGATAGCTGAATAATCACAAAATGCCCAGAATTTGTTTTATCTAAACCAATAGAATCACTGATAAAAATATCGGTAATCGTGCGTCCTTCAACATTAAAATCTTTAATATTAACCTGTTCATTTGTTATGGATTGATCGTATTCAAGAGCAATGGCTGTTAAACGAACACCATCACCAAATACTTGGGTTATTGCGGTTGCTTGTTTAGCTTTTACCCCAGTAGTAGCAAAAGTAGGAAAACTAACTGTTAAGGCAGTCCCAGCACTTATCATTAAAAATTCTCGACGTGATAATATCATATTTTCCATTTGATGAAATATATTAAAATAAATACAGTTAAACCAGTAATAAGATTGAGTAGGCTTATTGTTACTGTAGATTAGATGTACTTTGTAAAAGTCGTATTATATAGTGTTGAGGATATATAGAAATAATGAATTTGCAACAAATTATTGAACGTTCACATCTTATTCGAGAAAAATATCATCAATTAGAACGAATAAATCATCAAAAAGAATGGTCTGTTATTGAAGATGCTTTAGCATTTCTGACTGATGCTGGTCTAGTAGGTCGTCTAACCATGTCTCAACAAGAACGTTGGGTAATGAGTAAAGATACTATGCCTGAATTAGAACATAAATTAGCAGAGTGTGTTTGGTGGTTAGCGGTACTTTCTAAACGTATGGATATTGATTTAGAAAAAGCGATGGAAACATTTTTATCAGGGATGGAGCAACGCTTTTTACGGTGAAAGGGTAACGGTGTAAGGGATATATGGGCACGAGAGCGTTACAACGACAGAAAAGTACGTAAAATCAAGGTGGATAGAGACGATAGAGCCAAATCAAAAAAGTTGACCTTTGCCCTCTTTATCCAGTACTGTATATTAGACACTGTCTAATATTTTGTTTAAAAGGGGATAAAAAGCAATAAAAAATCACTTAAAGAAAGTCTCTAAGTGATTGATTTAATTGACAATTTATGGTCCCCCCGGCCCGACTTGAACGGGCGACCAAAGGATTATGAGTCCTCTGCTCTAACCAACTGAGCTACAGGGGGAACATAAGCTGTCTATTATAACGCAAAATTATGATTTTGTAAAAAATTAAATAAAATATTTGAAGAAATAAAGGGAGCAACTTTTGTGAGGAAAGTAGAAAAATCTTCCGTTGCTTTATGATTAGCTTTATCAGAAATAATACGAATAACAGCAAAGGGTAGTTGATATTCTTCTGCTATTTGTGCAATAGCAGCCCCTTCCATTTCGGTACAGAGGGCATCGGGGAAACGATTTTGTAAATCAGTAACGGCATCATCTTTATGAATGAATTGATCGCCACTGATAATTAAACCCTGATGAATTTGAATCTGTTTAAGTTTAAAACTATCAATAATATGAGATGGTATTAGGTGAGATAGATCTGAGGTGTTTAATGAATGTGTAAACGCTAAACTACTATGATGTAATGCGGTATTAAGGGTATGGTCAGATGAGAAAATACTTTTCCCAAGAAGAGGTACTTCATAGCGAGGAAAAAGAGGTTCTGCATTTAAATCATGTTGGCAAAAGTGTGTACCAATCACAATATCACCAATATTAACAGAGGGGTGTAAACCACCTGCTAAACCTGTAAAAATAATTCTATCTACACCAAAGGTTTGGATAAGGGTAGTACATGTTGCACTAGCAGCTACTTTACCAATACGGGCGAGTACGATAACGCAGTCTTGATTGTAAATTTTGCCTTGATAAAAAACTCTCTGTCCAATAGTGTATTGTTTCATGGATGAAGACATTTTTTCTAAAAAAACGGCTATTTCTTGAGGTAAAGCAGCAATAATACCTAATGTCATTTTATATGAATAATTTGATTTAAATTTAGAAGAAGTTTATTTATTTTTAAAATAAAAATCTCAATATTATTTTAATCTTTAAATAATATTGAGATGATAGGCTCTGTGGAGGTTTTGTTTTTTACAGGGAAATACCAATAAAAATAAAATATCCACAGTGCCTTGTGATAAATGAGAAAATTAACGTTTCATTAATTCAAAAAACTCATCATTGGTTTTGGTAGAACGAATCTTGTCAAGAATAAATTCCATTGCTTCTACCTCGTCCATTTCATGGATAAATTTACGAAGTACCCATGTTTTTTGTAGTGTTTCTGGTTTCATTAAGAGTTCTTCTCGGCGAGTACCTGATTTATTTAGGTTAATTGCAGGGTAGAGACGTCTCTCAGCAAGACGGCGTTCTAGGTGAATTTCTGCATTACCAGTACCTTTAAACTCTTCGTAGATAACTTCATCCATACGGCTACCTGTCTCAATCAGTGCAGTACCAATAATAGTAAGAGAACCACCTTCTTCAATATTACGAGCAGCACCAAAAAAACGTTTAGGACGTTGTAAAGCATTAGCATCTACACCTCCCGTTAATACCTTACCAGAGGAAGGGACAACCGTATTATAAGCACGGGCAAGACGAGTAATAGAGTCTAATAAAATAATGACATCTTTTTTAAGTTCAACTAATCGTTTGGCACGTTCAATAACCATTTCAGCTACTTGTACGTGGCGTGTAGCAGGCTCATCAAAGGTTGATGCTACAACTTCACCTCGTACCGTACGCTGCATTTCAGTAACTTCTTCAGGACGCTCATCTACTAATAATACAATTAAGGTTGCATCAGGATAATTGGTGGTAAGCGAGTGTGCAATATGTTGCATCATCACTGTTTTACCTGATTTAGGGCTTGCTACAATCAATGCACGCTGACCCTTACCAATGGGGGCAAAAATATCAAGAATACGCCCTGTACGATTTTCATCACTCTTTATATCACGTTCTAGAATGAGTGGCTGATCAGGGTGTAAAGGAGTTAAGTTTTCAAACATAATGCGATGTTTCATCGCTTCTGGTGCAACCCCATTTACTTTTTCGACCTTAACCAAAGCAAAGTAGCGTTCCCCATCTTTAGGGACACGCACCTCTCCTTCAATAGAGTCGCCAGTATGTAGGTTAAAACGGCGAATTTGTGAAGGTGAGATATAAATATCGTCAGTGCTAGCTAAGTAAGAGGAATCTGGTGATCGTAAAAAACCAAAACCGTCAGGAAGTACCTCTAAAACACCATCTCCAAAAATTTGTTCGCCTAATTTAGCACGGCGCTTCATAATTTGGAACATTAATTCTTGTTTACGGAAACGGTTAGCGTTTTCAATTTCTAGACCTGCCGCAATGTCAAGAAGGGCAGACACGTGTAGTGATTTTAATTCGTTTAAATGCATTATCGTATTGAGAGGAAAGTGGTGGGTTAGTGAATAACCCACGCGATGAATAATTAGATGTTAGCTTCAATAAAATTAACAAGACCTGTGCGATCAACCGCACCTACTTTGGTCGCAACAGATTGACCGTTGTTAAAAATCATTAAGGTAGGAATACCACGGATACCAAAGCGGGCAGCTACTTCTGGGAATTGTTCAACATCAACTTTAACCACTTGGACTTTGTCAGTATATTCCTTAGATACATCATCAAGAATAGGGGCAATCATTTTACAAGGACCACACCAAGGAGCCCAGTAATCGACTAAGACAGGTTTATCGGCTTGTAATACGTCAGCATCAAAGCTATCTGCTGTTGCATGTTTAATAATGTCACTCATAATATATAAAGACTGTTAAGAATAAAAATAGAGAGACTAAATGATGTAGGTCATTTAGTGATTATTTATGAAAATTGCTTTCAAACTAAGTGTACTTTATTAGTATTATACACTTTTGAAGCAGGTAAAAAGATTAATGTTAAGTATAGCGATACTTCTTAAAATTTTTTGTATTTTACAATGTTTTTTTATTTGAATACAATTTAATAATAGAATACATAAAATTTGTTGAAATGTCAGACAAATAGATAATAATCACATTAAAATAGGACTGTTTTTTTACACAGTAGAGATTAAAAGTGGCGAGTAAAGAAAATTATGATGAAAGTTCCATTCGGGTATTGAAGGGGCTAGAACCTGTTCGTGAACGCCCGGGTATGTACACTCGTACAGATAACCCCCTGCATATTATTCAGGAGGTTATTGATAATGCGGCAGACGAAGCATTAGCGGGTTTTGCCAAAAAAATCAGTGTCAGTCTTAATCTTGATGGGAGTATTACGGTAGAAGATGATGGGCGAGGCATTCCAGTAGGTTTGCATCCTGAAGAAAAAATTCCTGTGGTAGAAATTGTCTTTACACAACTGCACGCAGGGGGAAAATTTGATAAAAAATCAGGGGGTGCTTACGCCTTTTCTGGTGGTTTACATGGTGTAGGGGTATCAGTAACAAATGCATTATCAACACAGCTTGAAGTAGTCGTAACACGAGAAGGGGAAACCCATGAAATTATCTTTGCAAATGGCGGTGAGGTTAAAACACCTTTACATACGGTAGGAACAGCACCAAAACGCAAATCAGGTACACTTGTTCGTGCTTGGCCAGATGCTAAATATTTTGATAGTGCACAAATTCCTTTGAATGAGTTAGTACACCTTTTGCGTAGTAAGGCAGTATTAATGCCTGGTGTAGAAGTAGTACTTCATATCGAAAAAACAGGCGATACGCGTAAGTGGTGTTATGAAGATGGATTAAAAGGCTATCTCACAGAGTCGCTATCCGATGTTGAATTGTTGATTCCTTTATTTGCTGGTGAAGATTATGCAGATCAACACCATGATACCTTTGCTAAAGGTGAAGGTGCTGCATGGGTTGTCGCATGGACAACAGAGGGAGCGATAGTAAGAGAATCTTATGTGAATTTGATTCCAACAACAAATGGAGGAACACATGAATCTGGTTTGCGCGAAGGGCTTTTTAGTGCTTTAAAAGGATTTGCAGAGTTACATAGCCTTTTACCGAAAGGGATTAAATTATTACCCGAAGATGTTTTTGCTCGTGCTAGTTTTATTCTTTCTGCCAAAGTCCTTGATCCACAGTTCCAAGGACAGGTAAAAGAGCGTTTAAATAGCCGAGATACCGTACGATTAGTTTCAGGTTTTGTGAAATCTGCATTTGAATTATGGTTGAATTCTAACGTTGAACACGCTAAAAAACTAGCTGAATTTGCCATTAAACAAGCACAAGCAAGAACAAACTCTGCTAAAAAAGTTGAAAAACGTAAAGGTTCAGGTGTTGCTGTACTACCCGGTAAACTCACCGATTGTGAGTCTAATGATGTAACTCGGACAGAAGTTTTTTTAGTCGAGGGTGATTCAGCAGGTGGTTCAGCTAAGATGGGGCGTGATAAAGAGTTCCAAGCCATTTTACCCTTACGAGGGAAGGTATTAAATGCCTGGGAAGTGGAAAAAGATCGTTTATTTGCAAACAATGAAATTCATGATATTTCTGTTGCAATTGGCGTAGATCCGCATTCCGCAACGGATAACCCTGATTTATCGGGTTTACGCTATCGTCGTATTTGTATTTTGTCAGATGCGGATGTAGATGGTTCACATATCCAAGTATTATTGCTGACATTATTTTTCCGTCATTTTCCTAAACTGGTCGAAAATGGTTTTGTTTATGTCGCAAAACCACCATTATTCCGTGTAGATGTTTCGGCACAAGGTAAACGACCTGCTCGTAAGTTTTATTGTTTAGATGAAGATGAATTAGCAAGTGTTCAAGAAAAGCTTATTCATAAAGAAAATATCAAAGAAACAGCGATTAGCATTAGCCGTTTTAAGGGGTTGGGTGAAATGAGTGCAGAACAACTCTGGGAGACCACAATGAACCCAGATACTCGCCGTTTATTACGCGTTGCCTATGGACAAATGGATGGGCAAGAAACAGTGGCTATGTTTGATATGCTAATGGGAAAAAGTGAGTCTGCTCAACGCCGCTCTTGGATTGAAGAAAAGGGTAATTTAGCTGAATTGGATGTGTAATGAGTAATCAAAACGAATTATTAACTGTAGAAGAAAATGGAGAGCCTAGTATTACCCTAGGGTTGTATGCCGAGAAAGCCTACCTTGATTATGCTGTGTCAGTGGTGAAAGGGCGTGCCTTACCCGATGTGGGGGATGGTCAAAAACCTGTACAACGCCGTATTCTATATGCGATGGATAAAATGGGGTTGCGAGCAGGAGCAAAGCCCGTTAAATCTGCACGTGTCGTGGGAGATGTATTAGGTAAATACCATCCACATGGGGATCAAGCGGCTTATGATGCAATGGTGCGTATGGCACAAGACTTTTCCCTACGCTATCCTTTAATTGATGGTCAAGGTAACTTTGGTTCGCGTGATGGTGATGGTGCAGCAGCGATGCGTTATACGGAAGCACGTTTAACACCGATTGCTGAATTATTGCTAGAAGAATTAGGGGAAGGAACGGTTAATTTTATCCCTAACTATGATGGACAAGAGCAAGAACCAGAGGTATTACCTGCTCGCTTACCAATGATGCTTTTAAATGGAGCTTCTGGTATTGCGGTGGGTATGGCAACAGAGATTCCTTCGCATAATTTACAAGAAATTGCTGCAGCTAGTGTTGCTTTATTGCGTAATCCTCAATTGCCAGATGAAGAATTATTTACGCTTTTACCAGGCCCCGATTTTCATGGTGGTGCGCAGATTATTTCTTCTCCAGAACAAATTCAACAAATCTATACAAGTGGTAAGGGCTCAGTAAAAGTTCGTGCGTGTTGGACTTTTGAAGAAATGGCTCGAGGTCAGTGGCAATTAGTGGTGAATGAGCTTCCACCGAATACCTCTTGTCAAAAAGTCTTAGAAGAAATTGAAGAAATTACAAATCCTAAAGTAAAAACAGGTAAAAAAACATTAACACAAGAGCAACAACAAGCTAAAGCAGCGATGCTTGCTTTATTAGAAACGGTTCGTGATGAATCGGGTAAAGAAGCGGCAGTGCGGTTGGTTTTTGAACCGAAATCCTCTCGAATTAATCGAGATGAGTTTGTAAATGCTTTATTGGCTAGTACCAGTATGGAGGGAAGTGCATCTATTAATCTTGTTTGTATTGGGATTGATGGCAGACCTCAGCAAAAAAGTATTCGAGAGATTATTTTAGAGTGGTTAGCTTTCCGTACACAGACCGTTACTCGCCGTAGTCAGTATCGTTTAGATAAAGTCAATGATCGTATTCATGTATTAGAAGGACGATTATTGGTTTATTTAAATGTGGATGAGGTAATCCATACGATTCGTGAATCGGATGATCCTAAAGAAGCCTTAATGACTCGTTTTCATTTAAGTGAGCGTCAGGCAGAAGATATTCTTGAAATGCGTCTTCGTCAATTGGCTAAATTAGAAAGTTTTAAGATTGAACAAGAATTAGCAGATAAACGAAAAGAACAAGAAAAACTAGAGGAACTTTTAGCTAATCCTTCTAGTTTAAAACGTTTAATTATCAAGGAAATTGAGGCTGATGCTAAGAAGTTTGGTGATGAACGTAGAACAATTATCGAAGAAGCTGAACGAGCTATTGTAGAAAATAAAGTAGTTGATGAGCCTGTTACAGTGATTGTGTCTGAAAAAGGGTGGTTACGCGCTCGTCAAGGACATGGGCATGATTTGAGTGGATTACACTTTAAAACAGGGGATAAATTTTATGCGAGCTTTGAGTGCCGTAGTGTGGATACCTTAATCGGTATAGGTTCAAATGGTCGAGTGTATTCTGTTCCTGTTGCTAATTTACCCTCAGCACGGGGTGATGGGCAACCGATTACGGCAATGATTGATTTAGAAAGTGGTACGCATATTGTACATATTATTGCTGGTGCGGAGAAGAGTCGTTGGCTACTTTGTCAGGATAATGGTCTAGGGTTTAGTGCGTTAATCAGTGATATGATGACCAGACAAAAAGCGGGTAAAGCATTTATCAATCTTGAGGAAAAGGCAAAGATTATCCGACCCGTTGCATTGCCTGAAAATACGCGTTATATAGGTATGTTAAGTAAAACCAATCGTTTCTTGATGATTGATATCGCTGAAGTGAAAACGTTGAGTGGTGGTGGTCGAGGAACTATTCTGATGAGTTTTGATACCAAAGATACTTTTACTCAGATTCTAGCGGTAAGTGAACAAGGTATTATGGCGACAGGTGTTTACCGTAATAAAGATGTTGAAGATTTAATCGCACTAGGTGATTTACAGGAGTTTATTGGTAAAAGAGCGCGTAAAGGTAAGGCGCTAAACTTACGCATGAAGCAGGCAACTTTATTACCGTTATAGATAAAATAGAGTACAATCACCACTTTTACTCTTCGTTCGATAGGATTAGCCATGGCTTATAAAGTAACCATTGAATCAAGTAATCATACTTTTGAGGTAAATGAGGGGCAGACTATTCTGGATGCTGCTCTGGCAAATGACATTATTCTACCCTATAGCTGTCGTGCGGGTGCCTGTCTAAGCTGTAAAGGTAAGGTTGTTTCAGGGGAGTATGAGTCAGGATTAGGGACAACTAATTTAATCCCTGAAGAGGAACGAGCAGAGGGAGCTTGTTTATTCTGTGAGACTAAGCCACGTTCTGATTTAACCATTCAAACACAAATTGTTAAATTAGCATCTGCTATTCAAGTTAAAAAGCTACCTGTCCGTGTTACTGAAATGGAGAAAAAAGCGGATGATGTGATGGTGGTTAAATTACAAACACCTAGTTCAGATACTTTTCTCTATGAAGCAGGTCAGTATATTGAATTTATTTTAAAAGATGGTTCTCGCCGAGCTTATTCATTAGCCACGCGTCCTATCGAAAAAGCACCGATAGAGTTACATATCCGTCATATGAAGGGTGGACTATTTACAGACCATGTCTTTGGTACAGGTAATACGGCGATGAAAGTAAAAGAAATTTTACGAATAGAAGGGCCATTAGGATCATTTTTCTTGCGTAAAGAGTCGGATAAACCTATCGTTTTGTTGGCTAGCGGTACAGGATTTGCTCCCATTAAAGCGATTGTAGAAGAAATCATAGAAAGTGGTATTTTGCGTCCTGTTTCTTTGTATTGGGGAGGGCGTCGCCCCGCTGATATTTATATGATGGATTTATGTAAAGAGTGGGATGCTCGCTTACCTCATTTTACCTTTATTCCTGTTGTTTCTGATGCTTTACCTGAAGATAATTGGCAGGGGCGTACAGGATTTGTTCATCAGGCAGTGCTTGATGATATTGCTGATTTAAGTGCCTATCAAGTTTATGCCTGTGGTGCACCTATTGTTGTTTCCAGTGCACGTACAGCTTATGCACAGGCAGGATTACCAACAGAAGAATTTTATGCAGATTCCTTTACTTCTGCTGCTGATTTAGTTCATCAAGAGCAGGATAAATAGAGAAAATTGATTCAAATAAAGGGGCTAAAATAGTAGCCCCTTTGTGCTTTATGGTACATTATTTTTGTGGTGAATACGTTCATAAAATCTACGTTATCTGATACTATTATTTTGTTGTTTTGCTTATTTATCCTTTTACTTTCCCTCTTAGTAGCGTCTATCAAATGGTTTTTAAAAGCACCATCTATTTAAAACTTATGCTGGGTTAATGTCGTATCAAATTTGATTAATAGGCTATTGTGATATATTGTTTAAAAATAGATAAAAATAACAGTATTTCAGATCAAGAGATATAGCATCAAATATTACATTTGGTTTAATATAATTAATAATTATTACAATTTGAGCAAGTTTTATTATAAAATAAAGGCAATATTGCAGTCATGATGGCTCTATAAAATGGTATCAGTTTTATTCTCTTAATTTTTAATTCATTTTAATAGGACACAAAAGGGGAACATAATGCGTGAAAAAATAGAGTGTGGTGTATTAACCCTACCTATGTTTGATTCATGGCTAGATCGTTTTCTAGGGGAGGCACAAAAGGAATCGGATCGCTTAAAGTTTTTCAAAATTGATATATTCAATTTTGTGATTGGGGATACTTTTGATATAGGGGGACAGTCATTTCCTAATCCAACCGTTATAAATGATTTGGCTGTTTTATTTGAGCGATATGACTGTTTAATTGTTCCTGTTGAACAAGAAAGTTTAGTTTGGACAAGAATAATGCTATCTCAATTACAGCCGATACCTCAAGTTCCTATTGTTGTATTAGCTCATCATATTCAACCCGTTGCTTTTTTAGATTTAGTTGGGTTGGGTGTAAGTGATTTTTTATTAGAGAATGATAATATGGCACTTATTCATGTACGGTTGCGTAATCAAGTGTATCGATATACTCAACAACGAGTCTATGCTTCTCATAATATAGAATTATCTGGTGTACATGATAATCCCCAAAAACGGCAAATCTCTCGAGAAAAAAGTATCAAGGCATTATCACGCTATGCGATGACTAAAAAAAGAAAATCATTACTAGCGATGCTAACCGTAGAGCAAGCTGTCCAGTATCAGGATTCTTTCCGTGAGGCGAAGATGAAAGTGGTGGAAGATTTTGAAAAACGTTATATTACATATTCACTTGTGCAAGCAAGAGGTAATATCTGTGCGGCAGCGCAGTTAGCCAGCAAAAATAGAAGAGCCTTTTGGGAATTAATGCGTAAACATAATATCAAAGCAGAGGATTTTAAAAGTGAAGATTGGTAGAGTTGCGTAATGCTATTTATGCCTCTTCAAAAATAGTTAGAAAAATTTGTAAAAAATCCAAAGTTTACGAAAAACAATTAAAAATCGATAGTGTTTTAAAGTTTTTATCCTTGAATAGCGTAAGTTATTAACGCTAAATGTAAAATAGATTATTTTTCTGGTAAATGAATGTGTAAAAGTAGAGAAACTTTGCTATAATGTGTTGTAAGTTAAGAATTGCAAATACGGCCTACTTGCTTACGCAAATAGGTCGTTTTTTATTATTGTTTTAAGATGAAAATACAAAACTGGTTACTACCAGACTATTTATCAGATATTTTACCAGCTGAAGCGCGACGTATCGAAGAGTTAAGACGGCGATTGCTTGACTTATATCGAGCGCATGGCTTTGAGATGGTAACACCTCCATTAGTAGAATATACAGATTCTCTGCTTGTTGGGCAAAGTGATTCACTCTCTTTACAGACTTGTACATTGGTTGATCAAATATCTGGGCGAAATATTGGTGTGCGAGCAGATATGACACCACAAATCACGCGGATTGATGCCCATTTACTCAATCGTGAGGGTGTTACACGTCTTTGTTATTGTGGAACAGTGCTTCATGCACGCCCAGCAGGCTTATTATCTGATCGAGAATTGATGCAGATTGGCGCAGAAATCTATGGATATGAAGGGGTAGAGGCTGATATTCAAGTAATCCAACTTGCCCTTGAAAGTCTTATGACAGCAGGTGTTTCTGCTGTTCGTGTTGATTTAAATTATCCCGGTATTACAAGGGCATTGATTCAAGCATTTTCTGGTTTTAACCAAGATACGGTAACTGAGATTTATACCTATCTCAAAGATAAGGATAAGACTTCTCTTGCTTTGCTATTAGATCAATATCCTACATTACCCGCGCAGATCAAATCGGGTTTGCTTGCTTTACCTACACTCTATGGTGGGGTAGAGATTCTTGATAAAGCGCAGGAAATATTACCTCCACTAGCAGAGGTACAAAAAGGTATTCAATCACTAAGAGCAATAGTAGCAGAATTAAATACTGCGCAGCTAAGTATTGATTTAGCGGATGTAACAGGCTATGCTTACCATACAGGCGTTATTTTTGCCCTTTATGCTGATGGTTGGCATGAAGCATTGGTACGAGGTGGGCGTTATGATAATCTGAGTGAAGCCTTTGGTCGTGCAAGGGCGGCAACAGGTTTTAGTTTGGATTTGCGTAAATTATCAACACACTTAACGCCAGCTAGTCCTAGTAAGGCAATCAAAGCCCCTTGGCTAAATGATAAAGCATTAAATAGTCAGATTAATGCATTAAGAGAGGCAGGGTATATTGTTGTTCAAGAGTTACCCAATAGCCATATCTCTGTAGATGAATTTATTTTTGAGCAAGAGTTAGTTTTTGAGCAAGGTGAGTGGCAACTCAAAAAAATTGCTGATTAAATTAACGCTTATTTTTAGACTTGTGAAAACAAGAACCCGTTTTTTTTTTAAGTAGAGACTATGAATAAAAACGTCGTCGTAATTGGCACCCAATGGGGTGATGAAGGCAAAGGCAAGATTGTCGATTGGCTAGCAGAAAATGTGCACGGTGTCGTACGTTTCCAAGGTGGGCATAATGCTGGACATACGTTGTGGATTAATGGTAAAAAAACGATTCTTCGTTTAATTCCCTCTGGTATTATGCATCCGCACACTACCTGCTATATTGGTAATGGTGTGGTACTCTCCCCAGAAGCTTTACTTAAAGAAATTGGTGAGTTAGAAGACGCAGGTGTTGAAGTCTGTTCTCGCCTAAAAATCTCAGAGGCGACTACATTAATTCTACCTTATCACATTGCGATAGACCAAGCACGAGAGGCAGCTAAGGGTGATGCCAAAATTGGTACAACAGGTCGTGGTATTGGGCCTGCGTATGAGGATAAAGTTGCTCGTCGTGCGATTCGTGTACAGGATTTATTCCAAGAAGAAATACTAGAAGCTAAACTACAAGAAGTATTAGCCTACCATAATTTTATTTTAGCCAATTATCTTAAAGCAGAAACGCTTTCGTATGATGAAATCTTACTTCAAGTTAAAGAATGGGCTAAACAAATTAAGCCTATGGTGGCTGATGTCGCAGAAGAGCTTTATCAAGTACAAAAAGCAGGTAAATCTCTCTTATTTGAGGGAGCGCAAGGTGCTTTATTAGATATTGATCATGGAACATATCCCTTTGTAACAAGCAGTAATTGTGTTGCAGGACAGGCATCTGCTGGTGCTGGTGTGGGCCCTTCTTCCTTACACTATGTTTTAGGTATTACGAAAGCCTATACGACACGTGTAGGATCTGGCCCTTTCCCAAGTGAATTGCATAATGAAATTGGTGCACATATTGCCAAAGTCGGTCAAGAGTTCGGTTCAGTAACGGGTCGTCCTCGCCGTTGTGGTTGGTTTGATGCCGCAGCACTTAAACGTTCGGCTATTGTAAATGGTCTTTCTGGCTTATGTGTTACCAAGTTAGATGTATTAGATGGTTTAAAAGAAGTGGGTATTTGTGTGGGCTATGAGGTAGATGGTAAAAAAGTAGATATCCTACCTTATGGGGCAAATGATTGTACAAAAGTTGTACCGATTATTGAAATGATTCCGGGGTGGACTGAATCAACCAAAGGGGTAACTGAATATGCAAAACTTCCTGAAAATGCACGTAAATTCTTAGTGCGTATGCAAGAAATTTGTGAAGTACCTATTGCCATGATTTCTACTGGCCCTGATCGCCAAGAAACAATTATGCTAACGAATATTTTAGAGGGTTAATAATAATGAGTCTTCCTCAGAGTACAGATACAGATTTATGGGTGAGTTGGGATAGCTATAACCGTCTCATAGAACGGTTAGCATTAACTGTTTATCAATCAGGTTGGAAATTTGATACGATTATTTGCCTAGCACGTGGTGGTGTGCGAGTAGGGGATGTCTTATCACGGATTTTTGATGTTCCTTTAGGTATTTTGGCGACCAGTTCTTATCGTGAAGCAGCAGGTACACAACAGGGGCAGTTAGATATTGCAAAATTTATCACAATTACCCGTGGTACTTTATCGGGACGTGTATTACTTGTAGATGATATGGTAGATACAGGATTAACTTTTAGTAAGGTCTATGATCATTTATTGACACAATTTCCGGATATTGAAGAAATGCGTTCAGCGGTATTATGGTGGAAAGGTCACTCTAAAGTAGAACCTTTTTACTATGTTGATAAATTACCAACTAATCCATGGATTCATCAACCCTTTGAAGATTATGATAGTTTACGTCCTCATCAATTAGAGGCTTGGATCCGAAAAGGTGTACAAAACGATTAATTTCTGCTAAAATGGCAGATTATTCTAAAATTAAGTAATTGATTTTAGGTGAATGATAGTGATAACAATAGTGTTTTAACTATTATGATAGCGTTTTATTCACCTTTGATCATTACATCATACTCAAAAGGTCAGGTGATTTTTTAGCTGTTTGTTGGGTAAAATAGTTTGATTACCCCCAAACATTAATAACCCTTTACAGGGTTAGTCTTGTATTTTTTATAGATTACCATTGATTATTTGTTATATATAATCAATATATTAAATTTAAAGGATTTTTGAATGCCAAGCGTTCGTCTAAAAGAAAATGAGCCATTTGAGGCTGCTTTACGTCGTTTCAAACGTACTATTGAAAAAACAGGTTTATTGACTGATTTACGTGCTCGTGAATTTTATGAAAAACCAACAACAGAGCGTAAACGTAAACACGCAGCTGCGGTAAAACGTCATTACAAACGTATCCGTAGCCAACAATTACCTCCACGCTTATACTAATGTCGTATTATGATTCCTGAATCCTTTGTTCAGGAAGTGCTCAACCGCGTTCATGTTGAAGACGTGGTTGGGCAGTATGTACAGCTAAAAAAAAGAGGTACAAGTTTATTTGGCCTCTGTCCTTTCCATCAAGAGAAAAGCCCTTCCTTTTCAGTAAGCCCCCAAAAACAGTTTTTTCATTGCTTTAGTTGTGGTCAAGGCGGTAATGCTATTGATTTTCTGATGAAGCATTTGGGAATGACTTTCCCTGAGGCAGTTAAAACATTAGCCAGTCGTGTTGGATTACAAGTACCCGAACAAAAACGATCATCACGTCAAATTGCACAAGAAATAGAGCGAAAAACCAAAACTGATTTATTACATGAGTGCTTAGAAAAAGCACAAAAATGGTATAAACAACAGCTAAAACAAGCCCCTGAAGCGATTGACTATCTAAAAAATAGAGGTTTAGATGGAAAAACAGCCCTTAAATTTGGTTTGGGTTGGAGTGGCCGAGATAGGCAAGGTCTAAAACAAGTCTTTGAAAATTATGATAACCCCGATTTAGTTGAGGCGGGTTTAGTTATTCAAAATGAAGATTTGCGTAAATACGATCGTTTTCGTGAGAGAATTACTTTCCCTATCTATAATGCCAGAGGCAAAATTATTGGGTTTGGGGGGAGGATTATTGGTAGTGGTCAGCCCAAATATTTAAATTCACCTGAAACGCCTATTTTTCATAAAGGATTGGAACTTTATGGTTTATTTGAAAATCGAGCAGGTATCCATAAAGAGGGATTTGTCTTAGTTGTTGAAGGCTATATGGATGTAGTTAGTCTTGCACAACTGGGATTAGAAAATGCAGTAGCTACATTGGGGACAGCGACATCAGCAGAGCATATTACCAAACTGATGCGTATTACGCATAAAATAGTTTTTAGTTTTGATGGAGACCAAGCAGGGCGAAGAGCCGCATGGAAAGCGTTAAAAACGTGTTTTCCTTTATTGCGAGATGATATTGCAATACGCTTTCTTTTTCTACCAGAAGAGCATGACCCAGATACCTATATTCGTGCTTTTGGACAAGAAAAGTTTAGAGAACAAGTACAATCTTCGCTACCTCTATCGACATTCTTTATTGAAGAGTTAAAACGTCATTATCGACTTGATGAGGCAGAGGGAAGAGCAACGTGTTTGCATGAGATACGAGAATTACTTGTACAGCTTCCTGATGCGACCGTTATGCGAGTACAAATCGAAAAGGATATGGCCAAGCTATTAGGATTAACACATGAAGAGCTGAAAAGTAATCTACATAGCTATATAGAAAGTCAACAACAACGGCAGGCTAATGTACAAGCCTTTATGCACACAGAAGAAGTTTTTTCTCCTTTAGTAAAGAAAGAGATAAAAGAAAAGAAAAAAGTATCTTCTTGGCATCAAAAGCGTACGGTAGATCCTTTGAGTATGAAGATTTTTCGTTTGATTTTAAATCATCCGGATATACTGACATGTATCACAGAAAGGCAGTTAGAATTATTAGCCCATCAAACACAATATGCATTAGTTGCACAGTTTCTTGCTATTTGTATTGCTAGCGGAACAGCGACATTGGGGACAATAGAGCATAAATTAAAAGAACATGAAGATATTTACCGTATTGTTATGTCTATTGTAAATAATCCCATTATACAAGATGAAATCCTAAGCAACCCTAAGGCAGAGTGGATAGGAATAATGCATAAGGTTGAAATAGAGGATATTAAACGCATCCTAAAAGAACTGATGCAAACGGCGGATATGCAAGATGAAACGAATAAAAAACGTTATCGTCAGTTAAGTATGCGACTAAAATACTTAAATAATATGATTTAATTCTATTTATCAGTTATTGAATATCATAGGAGTTGTCCCCATATAGGAGAGTAAACAGCAAATTATTCCGATGATATGGAAGGCATCCTATAATGTTTTATATAAAACCTTTTATTCTACAGTTTTTATATAGAGTTCTGTATAATAAAGGGTTATCTAAATATTTCCCATCATTTGAGTAGTGCTTTCTTGATTAACTCCTAAAAGGGTAATGAAATATGGCTAAGGTAAGTAAACGAACGGCAGAGAAAACGGGTTCTACAAGCAAAAAGGTAAGCGCAAAAGCCGATGCAACAGAAAGCAGTACGACAAATAAATCTCTTAAAAAAGAACTCCCTATGACAGACAAAAAGACAAGTGCAAATACGGCTAAAAAAACAGCAGTTGAAAAAGTTGAATCAGCAGAAGAAACAGTAAAGGCAGATACTAAATCAACAAAATCGACCGCTAAGGCTAGTAAAACGACTAAACCAGCAGCTTCTAAAGCGGAAAAATCTAAAGCCTCCAAAAAGACAGCTAAAAAAGTCATTGAAGACCTAGATGATGATTTAGATGATGACTTTGATAGCTTTGATGATGATTTTGATACACCGCCTAAAAGTAAAAAATCACCCGGTCGTCCTAAATCAACTATTTCATCAGATGACTTAGATTTTGATGATGATAATGGAGATGATGACAGCGTTGATATTGATTTTTCAGATGTAAAATCTAATCGCTCAAAACGGCGTGGTGATGCGGGTGGACGAAATATCTCTCCAGAGCAAATAGAAGCACGTCGCGCACAGATGAAACAATTAATTAAGCAAGGTAAAGATCGTGGTTATCTTACTTATGCGGAGATTAATGACCATTTATCTGATGATTTGGTGGATGTTGATGCCTTAGACAGTATTATCAGCACATTTAATGAGATGGGTATTCCTGTTTATGATCAAGCCCCATCTGCTGAAGATTTAATTCTTAATGATAATACGCCTATCAGTGATGATGACGATGTGGAAGATGAGGCAGAAGCAGCATTAACCACAGTTGATTCTGAGTTTGGTCGAACCACGGATCCTGTGCGTATTTATATGCGTGAAATGGGTTCAGTAGAGCTACTCACTCGTTCAGGCGAAATTGAAATTGCACAGCGTATCGAAGATGGCTTAAAGGCGATGGTAATGGCAATTGCCGCATCACCTACGACAGTAGAAGAAATTTTACGTCATATTCAGCGTGTTCGTGATGGTCAAGCACAAATTGACGAAATTGTTGATGGCTTAATCTCTGAAGATGGTGAAGAATATGCGGGTTCTGGTGTTACGTTAGAAGATGAATCGGATGATGTACCTGCTGGTGGTATGAGTAGTAAGCAAATTGAAATGCTACATGAACAGGCATTAGAGAAGTTTGATCGTGTAGAAAAAGCTTTCAAAATCATGAAAGAAGAGTGCGAAAAAGGTGCTTATCAATCTGATACTTATGAAAAAGCCCATCAAATTATTTATGATGAGTTATTAGGGGTACGTTTTACAGCAAAAATTGTTGAGCGTTTAGCCGATACATTGCGAGGACAAGTAGAACAAGTTCGTCATTTAGAGCGTCAAATGCTAGCGGTTTGTGTTGATCGTGTTGAGATGCCTCGTGAGCATTTTATTGCCTCTTTCCCAGGGCATGAAACAGATTTAGAATGGGTTCATAAAGAAATCCAATCAGGCGCTCCTTATGCTGAAAGACTAGAACGTTTTATTCCTGATATTCATGAAATTCAAGAAAAATTTATTGAATTAGAAAAAGAAGTTATTCTTCCTATTCAAGATCTGAAAGATGTCAATAAACGTATGGCAAATGGTGAAGCCAAAGCGAAGAAAGCCAAACAAGAAATGATTGAAGCTAACTTACGCTTGGTGATTTCGATTGCCAAAAAATATACCAATCGTGGTTTGCAATTCTTGGATTTAATTCAAGAGGGTAATATTGGTTTGATGAAAGCAGTTGATAAGTTTGAATACCGCCGAGGTTATAAGTTCTCGACTTATGCTACATGGTGGATTCGACAAGCCATTACTCGCTCTATTGCGGATCAAGCGAGAACTATCCGTATTCCTGTGCATATGATTGAAACGATTAATAAGATGAACCGTATTAATCGTCAAATTTTACAGGAAACAGGGGTAGAACCTGATCCAGCTACCTTGGCTCAAAAAATGGAAATGCCTGTTGATAAGGTTCGCCGTATTTTAAAAATTGCGAAAGAACCTATTTCAATGGAAACACCGATTGGTGATGATGATGATTCACATTTAGGCGATTTCATTGAAGATGTGGGTACATTAGCACCTGCTGATTCTGCTTTACAACGTTCAATGAGTGAGGTTTTTGAAGAGGTAATTAATTCCTTAACGCAAAGAGAGGGTAAAGTTCTTCGTATGCGTTTTGGTATTGGAATGAGTTCGGATCAAACCCTTGAAGAAGTTGGTAAACAATTTGATGTAACGCGTGAGCGTATTCGTCAAATTGAGGCAAAAGCACTGCGTAAATTGCGTCATCCTAGTCGAGCAGACAAACTAAAAAGCTTCTTAGAAAATAACTAAGTAGATTGACCAAAGATAAAAAGCTGTATGAGGAAATCATACAGCTTTTTTTATTCTTCCTCATTTATAAAATTAAACCAATAATATAGCTATTTCTTATTAAGACGATAAAAAATGAGGGATATAGAAAATACGGTTTAATCCATTTGATGTGAAATATTTTTCTGTTAAACGGATAAATTTTTAAAAAGAGAATAATAGGAGATAAAAATAAGCAAAATTAAATAGCGAGCAATAATTCAAGTTTCATATTATCACTATTATAGAAAAATAAATACCGGTTTAAGCTAGTCCTTGAAATAACTAAAAAGTTTATATAAAAGTAGGTAAATAAATTTACCTGTCTAAGATGAAAGATAGATAATTTTGTTGTAAATAAACAGAATCATAAATATTTCTAATTATTTATTATTGTAAATAAATACATTAGGCAATATAATATTATATATATAGAGAGAAGTAGAGAGTTTGTCATGGGTAAATTAAGCAAGCAGCAAAGTTTCTTATTCGACTAAATTAAAAGGACAAAGTAAAAACGATGATTTAATCGTTTTTACTTTGTCCTTTTTTATTTCTAATCATTTAATTATAAGTAATAAAATAGTATCAATATTTCATATAAAGAGTATCTCAGCTAATTTTATTTAGTTGGGGTACTCTTTTTTTTAATACAGTTATTGATGCTCTTATTTCATTCCTTATGACTTATAGATTAAGAATTAAAAATATTTTTTCAACAATAAATAAGTTTATCTATGGAGAACTTTGATATGAAAAAAAGCCTACTTAGCGTAGCACTATTAGCAGCATTAAGTGCTTGTACAACGCCAAAAGAGTTAGGGCAACCACTTGAAAAATGGCATAACTTTACCTCATCATCAGTAAGTACACCACAGCTTGAAGAAAACCAATCCCAAATCGTGTTCTTCCGTCAAGATGATATTCAAGGTCCAGCGGTGAATGTTTACATTAATGGTAATTACCAAGCCTCTTTATTACCAAATGCCTTTACGCCTGTAACGGTTTGTGCCGCTAAAACATTGATAAGCTCATCTTTTAGTACAAATGCCGCGTTTGGTAATCGCACATATGGGGTGAACTATACCCTACCAGTAGGACAAACGACTTTTGTTAAAGTCATTCAAGATCAACGCGGTCAATTGACATTTGTGCGTGTTAATGAGCAAGAAGCACAAATGGCGATTAACCAATTACCCAAAGAAAACCAAACTTTATCACGTGTACCAGCCCCAGAGCAGTGTGGTGAGCCTGTATTAGCCAATGCCGAATTAGATGCTAGTGCCTTATTTGCCTTTAATAAAGCAGGCTATAACGACATTCTTCCTAACGGAAAACAAGAAATTATTAGCTTTGCACAAGGGATTGCCTCATTAAGTGGGGTGAGTAAATTAGTTGTGAGTGGTCATACCGATCCAGAGGGTTCAGTCGCGTATAACCAACGTTTATCACAACAACGTGCCGAAACGGTTAAAGCAGCTTTAGTCAATGCAGGCGTTGGCTTACCAATTGAAGTGGTGGGTTATGGCGAAAGCCAACCAGTGGTAACACATTGCGGTGCATTAGAAGGAAAAGCAAAACAAGCGTGTAACCAGCCAAATCGCCGTGTTGAAATCACTGTTTACGGTCAACAACAGTAATTGTATCGATTAAGGAATAAACATTATGTCAGTAACATTAAAAGTATTAAGCGCCAAGAAAGTCATTGCTAACCACAACATCAATCAAGGTGAAGTATTAGTGATTGATGCCAGAGCCAATTCAAACTATCAACTTATTGATGATGCAACTGGTTTTGCCCCACAAAATATTATTGCTAAACGTGAAGGGAAAGACCTAAAAATCTTCTTAGAAGATGGCAATTTGAATGCGGATATTGTTATCCAAGGTTATTACGGTGATGACCAAAATGAAGAAGTCAGCAACCTTATCGTAGGTCAGCATGAGAATGGTAATATTTATGCGTATGTCCCCGAGTCAGGTGAAAAACTTGATGCGGTGAGTATGCTAGCAGATGAAGTAGCCGCGCCACAAGCCTTAGGGGGTGAAGAATTAAGTTCGGCATTCTGGGCATTTAACCCATGGTGGTTATTAGCATTAGTACCGATAGCAGGAATTGCCATTGCTGCAGGTAGCGGTGGTAATGGTGGTGGCGGTAAAGGTAGCCCAGCTGATACGACAGCAGATAAACCAGAAATTACTGCTAATAAAGATGGTTCTGTGACTGTTACACCCGGTGCTGATAATACTAAAGTAGAAGTCAGCTTCAAAAATGAAGAGGGAATAGATAAGACAGTTATCGCTGAAAAAGGTGAAGACGGTAAATGGACGATTCCTGATGCAGGCGATACAGGTGCAACGATTGATCCAGATACTGGTGTGATTACCATTCCTGAGAATAAAGTAAAAGATGGTGGGGTTATCAATGCAAAAGGTACGGATGATAAAGATAATACAGCTGATGCAGATGAAAAATTTGCAGCAGATAAAATCCCCGGCGATAGTAATGGAGATGGGAAGGTAGATGGTGATGATGATTCTAACCATAATGTAACCTTACCAAATGGAAAAGAAATCCCTCGTAATACCGATGGTGCCCCAAATATCGTGTTTGGTGAAGATGAAAATTCAGATGGTTACTTAAACGCGAAAGAAATTACGGGTAAAGATGGTAAAGATACTACACCTGTGTATATTACTATTCCAGAAAATACAGAAGTAGGTGATACCCTAATTGTTACTGTTAATGGTAAAGAACAATCTATTCCAGTTACACCTGAAATGATTGAAAAGGGCTTTACACAAGTTGATGTTCCTGTAACGGGTGATGGTATTATTGAGGTGACTGCAAAAGTAACGGATACAGCAGGGCAGTCTTCTAATGAGGCTAAAAAAACAGTTGAAGTTGATACCACTGTACCGGGTGATACAAATGAAGATGGTACACCAGATAATGCTGATGATAGTAAAGATACCGTTAATGTACCTATCATTGATAATGATGGTAATGAAAGCACCATTAAAGTCGATAAAAATACGGATGGTGCACCAAATATTATTTTCACTGAAAACCGCAATGGTGACGATTTCTTAAATAAAACAGAAATTGGTGATGATAATAGTACGCCTGTACAAATTACCATTCCTGATCATACCAAAGCTGGTGA
This sequence comes from Pelistega ratti, assembly GCF_009833965.1. Taxonomy (NCBI): domain Bacteria; kingdom Pseudomonadati; phylum Pseudomonadota; class Betaproteobacteria; order Burkholderiales; family Alcaligenaceae; genus Pelistega; species Pelistega ratti. Next base: position 658,543 of record NZ_CP047165.1, on the reverse strand, counting down.
TACCTTAATCGTAACGGTTAATGGTAAAGAGCAATCTATTCCAGTTACAGATGAAATGGTTGATAAAGGCTATACAACTATTCCTGTAGAAGTTATTCAAGATGGTGATATTACCGTTACAGCAAAAGTGATTGATAAAGCAGGAAATGAATCGGCAACAGCAACCGAAACAGTAACAGTAGATACTACTTTACCAACAGCACCGACTGTGATACCTAGTAAAACAGATGGTTCAGTAGATGTAACACCACCAACAGATGCAGATGTTGAAAAAGTAGAAATTACTTATACAGATGAAAAAGACCAACCACAAACGATCACCGTAACCAAAGGTGATGATGGTCAATGGAAAGCCGAAGGTGATGTACCAAACGGTACTGTAGTCGATCCTGCTACGGGTAAAGTAACTATCCCACAAGATAATGTGAAAGATGGTTCGGAAGTAACCGCAAAAGCAACGGACACCACAGGTAATACTGGTGATGAAGGTAAAGGTACGGTAGGAACAGATAGTAAAAATGCCAAACCTATCGCCGAAGACAAGGATAATGATGGCAACCCTGATGGGGTGGTGAGTACACCGGCGGTTATTGATGAAACAGGCGATAACAATAAAGTGACAACAACCATTACCTTGGATAATAACAATGGGGCGGATAATTTACCGATTCAGGTGGTTGGTTCAGGTACGGCACCGGTCTCTGGGGATGACTTTGATACCCCAGTGGTAACATATACCGATCCAGCAGATGGTTCAGCAAAAACCCTAGCCCCTAATCCAGATGGTACATATAATGTCCCTGCAGGGGTTACTGAGTTAAAAGTCGAACATACAGCAAAACCTGATAATACTACGGAAGGGGCAGAAACTGGTAAGGTAAAAGCCGGTGAAGTAGTGGGTAATGAAGTGACCGTGAATGATACGTCAACCAGCCCATTACCCGAAGAAGCTAATGCGCCGACCTTAGCAAAAGATCCTGCTCACCAAGGGGGTGCCGTTGTTACCCCGGGGGCAGATAATACCGCGATGGTAGTGACTTTCCCTGATGAAAAAGACCAACCACAAACCGTTACCGTGAAAAAAGGTGATGATGGTCAATGGCAACCTGAAGGCAATCTCCCTACCGGTGTGACAGTAGATCCAGCAACGGGTAAAGTAACCATTGCACCTGATGCGGTGAAAGATGGTGCGCAAGTTAATGCAACAGGTAAAGAAACTGGTAAAACCGATAAAGATGGTCAGCCAGTCACCACCGATACCGATGCTAAAAATGCCAAACCTATCGCCGAAGATAAGGATAATGATGGCAACCCTGATGGGGTGGTCAGTACGCCTGCGGTTATTGATGAAACAGGTGATAACAATAAAGTGACGACAACCATTACCTTGGATAATAACAACGGGGCGGATAATTTACCGATTCAGGTGGTTGGTTCAGGTACGGCACCGGTCTCTGGGGATGACTTTGATACCCCAGTGGTAACATATACCGATCCAGTAGATGGTTCAGCAAAAACCCTAGCCCCTAATCCAGATGGTACATACAATGTCCCTGCAGGGGTCACTGAGTTAAAAGTCGAACATACAGCAAAACCTGATAATACTACGGAAGGGGCAGAAACTGGTAAGGTAAAAGCCGGTGAAGTAGTGGGTAATGAAGTGACCGTGAATGATACGTCAACCAGCCCATTACCCGAAGAAGCTAATGCGCCGACCTTAGCAAAAGATCCTGATCATCAAGGTGGTGCCGTTGTTACCCCGGGGGCAGATAATACCGCGATGGTAGTGACTTTCACTGATGAAAAAGACCAACCACAAACCGTTACCGTGAAAAAAGGTGATGATGGCAAGTGGAAACCAGAAGGAACTGTACCTGAGGGGGTAACAATTGATCCTACCACGGGTAAAGTGACCATTGCACCTGATGCGGTGAAAGATGGTGCGCAAGTTAATGCAACAGGTAAAGAAACTGGTAAAACCGATAAAGATGGTCAGCCAGTCACCACCGATACCGATGCTAAAAATGCCAAACCTATCGCCGAAGATAAGGATAATGATGGCAACCCTGATGGGGTGGTCAGTACGCCTGCGGTTATTGATGAAACAGGTGATAACAATAAAGTGACGACAACCATTACCTTGGATAATAACAACGGGGCGGATAATTTACCGATTCAGGTGGTTGGTTCAGGTACGGCACCGGTCTCTGGGGATGACTTTGATACCCCAGTGGTAACATATACCGATCCAGTAGATGGTTCAGCAAAAACCCTAGCCCCTAATTCAGATGGTACATACAATGTCCCTGCAGGGGTCACTGAGTTAAAAGTTGAACATACAGCAAAACCTGATAATACTACGGAAGGGGCAGAAACTGGTAAGGTAAAAGCCGGTGATGTGGTAGGTAATGAAGTGACCGTAAATGATACTTCTTTAGCACCACAAAATGCAAAAATTGATATTACGCAGATTGCCGGAGATAGCCAAGCAGCTGATGCGACAGATGATGGCACAAGTGCTGGTGATGTTTATGCACAAATTAGCCCAGCTGAAGCAGCTGCAGGTTTCTTAATTAGTGGTACAAGTAAAGATATTGCAGGTGATATTACTGTTACTATTGCAGAGAAAGATGGCAGTGCCATTGTGACTAAGACAGTAACACCTAAAGAAGATGGTACTTGGAGTGTCAATATTGAGGCGAATGCTTTAACTGGATACGAAATAACGAAAGAGTATGAGGTAAAAGCAACAGGTTCATCTGCTGATGGAACAGCAGTAGAAGATATTGACTTAACTGCATCAACACCTCAAGTGACGGCAATTAAATTAAAAGATAATTTAACCGATGAACCACTTGTTGATGGAACATACGAATACACTAACTACTATGCAGATGGTGATGCAAAATACGTTGGTGATGTTACCCATGCAGATAATCTATCAGCTGCCAATAGTTTAGCCACTGGTTTGACCAATGATAAGGATGCTGTATTAGAGTTTACGCTTGATAAAGCTCCAACCGCTGGTCAAGAAGTCAAAGTATATCGCTATACGCTATCTGAAAGTGCCGATAAGAATAACCCATATACCACTCATGGTAAGACAGAAGTAACGGGCGATATGGTTTCTGCAGATGGATTAACTTATACTGTTACGCCCAAAGGTGATAATGTATTGGGCGATACCTATACGCAAAACTATCGTTATGAAGTAGTCGTAAGTGATAAAAATAGTGATAATCTTTCTACGGGTAGTAAAGGGACATTTGATTTCCGTCTTGATACCTTAGTAGAACAGATGTCTGTAGAAAAATTTGATATTGATACAGGTAGAGTAGTCTTTGTGCCTACTGGTTTATCAGAGGTAGGAGCAACGATTGAGTATCGCTATGCAACAGGTAGTATGGGTAAAAGTAGTTGGAGTAAGGCAATTGCAGGGGCAGATGGTAGATATAATCTGCAATTAAATAACTTTAACCGTAAAGTATCAGGAGCAATTGAATTACGTATCACTGATGCGGCAGGTAATGTTTCTGAAACTAAAGTGAGTTTATTGCGTAACTTAACGTCTGTGATTAATACCCAAGAAGGGCCAGATCCATCAAGAGTAGGTGATAAACTTGGAGCACCACTTACTTTTGGTAACTTTGGTTTTGATGATCCAAGTATTGTAGCACCAAAACAACCAACAACCAATGCTAGTAAGGGTGGTTTTGTCAGCACTTCGGGCAATGATACCTTTATTGTTGGTCTGGAGCATAAAAAATTTGGTAAATTTGGTGAGTTTAATGGTACATTTGGTGGTACTGCTGGATCATCAGATTTCAGAGGAGCCATTTTTGGTGCGGGTGATGATAGCATCCAATTCCGTGGGGAAGCGCAATCAATGACAGGGCAAGCCTTTAAAATGGGTGCGGGTAATGATCGAATTTCAGTTGCAGGTGATATTGTAATTGGTGATTATACATTTGACTTAGGGAAAGCTGAGGATATTTCAGGTAATACGAATATTCTTTATATTGGTGGAAATGTAGCTAATGGAATACTTACTCATAACATATATGGTGGTGCTGGTAATGATAGTGTCCGCATAGATGGTACTTTTAATGGTCTTAAAAACATTGATTTAGGTGGTGGTAATAATGAGCTTCGAGTAGGCTATGGTGCTGCTGGTGGCTCAGACCTTCTCTATGGTACAAATTTTGTCAGTGGTCAAGGTAATGATATTATCTCGGTTAAAGGTGATATTCGAAAAGAAGGAGCTTACCCACAAACATTTAATTTAGGTAATGGTGATAACTTTATCGAAGTAGGTGGAAATATTGATACCGATGGTTCATTTACTTTTGGTAGTGGTGTTGATACCGTCAATATTAAAGGTACTTTGAAAGGTGGTAAATTTACCTTTGGTGCTGGAGATGACAGCCTAACTGTTGGTACTATTAATACATCAGGTATTGATAATATTAAGCTGAATATGGGTGAGGGAGTCGATACCATAACCATTACAGGAACGCAAATTGATACTAGTAAGGGTGCTATTAACGGTGGAAATGGTAATGATACTATTTTCTTACAAGGCAAGGATCTCAAATTAGAGATGAGCAAAGTATTAAATGTTGAAACCATTGATATGCGTGCTGTTACTGGTGGTACAGGTAATCAAAAAGTTGCCTTAACGTTAGAAGATCTTCAACAAGGCGGTGATACTATTACAGAACTTTATATTAAAGGTGATGTTGGTGATACCGTTGACTTTGGTAATAATGGTGGAGATGGTAATAATAACGGTGCTAGAGATGGTGTTAATGGTAAGGAATATCGTGATAATCGCGGTACAAATCTTACTGAAAAAGGCAATTGGAATGTATGGCAAAAAGTAGATTCAGACATTGTTAAAGATGGTGTTGTATATGATAAATATACATATAATGGATCTGCACATGGTGAAGAAGTCTATATCCAACAAGGTATCCAAATTATCTAATTACTGTCTGTAATATAACCTAATAAATCCCCTATCTTGGCAACAAGATGGGGGATTTTGTTGATATATAGAAGTCTTTATGGCTTTATTTGATAAGGTAAATTTTATAGATAGCCGTTTTTCTTATATAGACTAACAATAACTAAGAAAATACTTGACAAAGATAACTGTTCTACCCTATAATTGCTAGCTTATTAGGCGGTTAGCTCAGTTGGTTAGAGCGCTACGTTGACATCGTAGAGGTCGCTGGTTCGACTCCAGTATCGCCTACCAAGCATACATTTTTAGATAATATATGAACCTAGTAAGAATATTGATTCTACTAGGTTTTTTTTATTAAATAGGTATTTTAGATGATATTAGATAATGCTTGAGGCCGAGTAATTTTGTGGGTAATATTGTGGGTAACGGGTTACGATTACCCATTAAAGAACCATCATTACCCATTTATTTATTATGGCACTTACAGACAAGCAAATAAAAGCCCTACAAGGCACAGGCAAACCACAAAAAATATTAGATAGGGATAATCTATATATACGAATTAATGCTAAAGGTACAGTAAAGAGCTTTTTATACAGATATAGACGACCTACAGATAATAAAGAAGACACCTACACCATATAGGGCAATACCCTATGATTAGCTTATTAGAGGCACGCATAAAAGCGAGTGAATTAAAACAGCTAATTATTGATGGGATAGACCCTAAACAACACGACAAGGCAACATTACAGGAAAAAGCCAGAGAGCAGAACAAGGACAAATACACCTTTAAGGCTATAGCCTTAGAATGGTTAGAAAAACATTCTTATAATGTAGGAAATAACCACTATAAAAAATAACAGGGGTTTTACATAACCATGTATTACCTGAAATAGGGGATATGAATATTAATGACATAACAAGGAAAGACTTAGTAAATGCTATCAATGCCATAGATAATAAAGGACTAAGGAATATTCCAATAGCTAGCCTAACATTAATCAAGCAAGTATTGGATATGCTATTGATTCAGGGTTAGCGGATAACTTACCCAATACCAACGGCTTAGGGAAATATCTAAAAAAATACCCTGATATACACCACCCACATATAGACATTAAAGAACTAGCCTATTACTTACCTAAGTTAGAGAATATCAAAGCAAGCCCTATAACTTTAATAGTCCTTAAATTGCTTATATTGATATTTCCTAGACAAGGGGAGCTTAGATTTTGTAAATGGGAATATATCGACTGGGAGCAAAAGACCTTAACCATACCAAGCCACCTAATGAAAGGCACAAAGCTACTAAAGCAGACAGGGGCATTGACCCATACCATAGCACTATCAACCCAAGCTATAAGGCTATTAGAGCAATTACAGGCACTTACTGGACATATTCCTAGTGGTTATCTATTACCAAGCACAAAGGGAGAGGGGAAAGTAATGAGTGATGGCACTTTAAACAAGGCACTAAGGCAAATAATACCCAGTGATAAACAGGATATACATGGCTTTAGAGGGTTAGCCAGTACATGGCTAAACGAGCAACACCCAGAATATAGTGCAGTCATTGAAAAGATGTTAAGCCACAAAGGCTAGAACTATCAGCCACAAATACACCCACATCACTATCAAACATCACTTTTATATCATGCAAACCTTGAGCATTACCCACATCAACAAGGGCATGGAGTAATAGCCACTTTTCACCCTCTTTTATTGCTTGCTTGATATATGATTCTATTTCCTCATCAGATGTAAAGTAATCAGCACTATAGAACGGTTTTAATTTAATCCATGAATAGGGCATATTTAAGACCTTAACTATACAATTAGGCTTTATATCTGATGATAATTTTCTATTTTCTGTAATGGTTTTATAGATAAGCCAAAGCCTAAAGCCCCTAATACTTTTTGAAGTGTTTCATATCTAGGCTTTGTATCACCTGATAAAGCCTTGTATAGACCTTCACGGCTTAGCCCTGATTTTTTAGCAACCTCAGACATTCCACGAGCTTTTGCAACATCAGCCAAGGCATGAGCCAATAATATCGGGTCGCCTTCTTCTATTGCTTGTTTTAGATATTCTTCTATCATTTCTTCACTATCAAGATATTCAGAAATATCTACAGGCTTGATTTTAATTCTTGAGTTTGACATATTAAACCCCTTTAATTTCTTTCCATAAATTGCGAGCTATTTTTATATCCTTTTCCTGAGTGGATTTATTACCACCCCAAAACATCAAGTAAATATATTTTCCTTCTTGACCATAATATAAACGATAGCCAGCCCCAACATCGATTTTCATTTCATACACACCACCGCCTAGGCTCTTTACATTTCCAAGGTTACCAAGTGCCGCTCTTCTTAATCTCATAGCTATAGTAGTCTTAGCCTTTATATCCCTAATACTAGAGACCCACTTTTCAAAATCTTCTGTTTGATTGATGATGTACATAATGAAAAACCTTTATAACTTACTATATTGTAAACTATAGATTACATAATATCAAATAAATTTAGTATCTAACCTATACAAAAATCATCATACATTACACTGTATAGAAAAACAGTATATAATCTAATCGGGTATTGTATAGGCTAGCTACTGAAAGACACCCCGCCAAAGTGTTTGACAATACCCACCCTTTAACATTTGGCGATCACCTTTTGGCATAGGTTAGAAATGATAATTAGACCACTAACAACCCTTGAGAAAGCAAAACAAAAACAAAGAAGAGATAAACAAGAAAAACAACTTGTAAGTATTTATACACTTTAAAGCCTGAAAAGACCAAATAACCCTATTCATTAAATTTCACTCTCATATCTAATAATTAGATTATTAGAAAAATAATAAAGTAAATCAATATATGATTAGTTTTATATAGGTTATGTACTGTATAAAAAGCAGTCTATAATCTAATTATAGGCCTAGTAAGAACGTTGATTTTACTAGTTTTTATGTTTAATCTATTAGGTTATTTTTATAACGTTATGAAAACGTATCATTTTGTGAGTTATGCAGAGAGTAATAATATTCGATTACCCACAAAAAACTACCATTATTTCATAAAGAAATAAAATGGTAGTTTAATGTAAATATACCTAAATATAACTATACTGCGCCTTGATCAATCATCGCATCGGCTACTTTACGGAAACCCGCAATATTTGCGCCTAAAACAAGGTTATGAGGCTGACCAAACTCCTCTGCGGTTTGTGAAGCAGTGAGGTAAATATTTTGCATAATACCTTTTAATCGGGCATCTACTTCTTCAAATGACCATTGAATCATACTGGCATTTTGAGCCATTTCTAACTGGCTTGTTGCAACGCCTCCTGCATTAGCCGCTTTACCCGGACCATAAAGAATTTTGGCTTCTAGGAAAGCATGTACAGCTTCTGGAGTAGAAGGCATATTGGCACCCTCAGCCACAAGAATACAACCATTATTTAATAGTGCTTTTGCATCTTCTAGGTTTAATTCATTTTGTGTTGCGCAAGGGAATGCTAATTGGCATGGTACAGACCATACAGGGTGGCGACCTTCAGGGTATTGGCTTGCAGGCGTATATTTTGCATCAGGGTGAATTTCAGCATATTTTTCAAGAGATTCATTTTTGCCTTGTTCTTTTAATTGTTGAAGTGTATGTAAATGAATACCTGCTTCATGGTAGATAGTGCCACGAGAGTCACTGCAAGTAACGGGTTTTGCACCTAATTCATACAGTTTTTTTATAGTATAAATAGCGACATTACCTGAACCTGAAACCGTTGCTACTTTATCTTCTAGGGTATCATTGCGGCTGGCTAAAAGATTTTCGGCAAAATATACCGCACCATATCCAGTGGCTTCTGTACGCGCAAGTGAACCACCCCAAGCGATTTTCTTACCGGTTAATACCCCTTCATAGCTGCCAGTTAACCGTTTGTATTGACCATATAGATAACCAATTTCACGACCACCTACGCCAATATCACCAGCGGGAACATCAATCGTATCACCAATATGACGATAAAGTTCAGTCATAAAAGATTGGCAGAAACGCATAATTTCATTATTTGATTTTCCTTTAGGATCAAAATCAGATCCACCTTTAGCACCACCAATAGCAAGTCCTGTTAATGCATTTTTAAAAATTTGCTCAAATCCTAAGAATTTAATCGTACCACTTGTCACACTAGGGTGAAAACGTAATCCACCTTTATAAGGGCCTAATGTTGAACTAAATTGAATACGATAGCCTTTATTAACCTGTAGGCGACCTTGATCATCAATCCACGTTACTCGAAAAGTAATGGCACGTTCTGGTTCAACAATACGCTCAAGAATATTGTATTCAAGATATTTTTTTTCTTTTGCAAATAATGGCTCAAGCGATTGAACGACTTCTTCAACCGCTTGATAAAACTCTGGTTCGCCAGGACTAGACCTCTGAATTTTCGATAAAATGTTAAGAGACATAATTAAATTTCCAATAAACAAATAAACAAACAAAAGTGATGATTTGATTATAAAATCAAGCAACACTGTGTAAAAACACTCTTTAATCTTACACCATAAATGATTTATTCCTGTCTTTATTGGTAAAATCAGTAAAAAAATTATGGGTATTCCCCAAAATATACTTTATTCTTTAAGATAAATATTTTTAATCTAAAAAGAAAGGACTAAGTATAAAGATCCTCATATTTAAACAATAAAGAGTGGTGATTATGTATAAAACAGATAATAGCTATTTAAGAGATATTTAATTAACAATTACTTACTTTTTGGCTTGTTTTTATATCGATAACCCTATAATTTTAAAAGAAAAAATTATAATATTACTCTAAAATAGCACTTTCTATTGTGACATACTTTATAGGAGTTTCTAATGGAGCGTGCAACATTGCGTAAAATCCATCGAACCTTTGCGATATTAGCAACTTTATTAATCGCTACTTTTTGGAGTAGTACCTTAATAAGTGAATTATTTCTTTCAGAGCAAGCCGTTGTAGTCGTGAAACAAAGTATTATCTATGGTGTATTTGTACTGATTATTGCAATGATAGCAACAGGAGCTACAGGTGCTAAGATGGCAGGTAAAGCGAAACATCCTAAAATTTTGGCAAAAAAATTCCGTATGCCATTTATAGCTGCCAATGGTTTATTGATTTTATTACCTTGTGCTTTTTACTTGGCAGATAAAGCCAGCCATTTAGCGTTTGATATGAATTTTTATATAGTGCAGATAGTAGAGTTGGTTGTTGGTGCTTGTAATTTATTCTTAATGATTTTATCGATACGAGATGGTTTATCTATTCGTAAGCCTAAATAATAGTTGGTAAGTTATTATTACTATCATAGAAGGTGTTTTGATAACGATAATTCTATATATAAGCCAATATATTATTAAAGAGATGATGGGTTTTCATTATCTCTTTTTTTGTATTTAATGCGTAAAAGTATATAACTTCCTTTTATTTTCTTTATAGTTGTTTAAAATTCAATAAAAAGCTTTTTAATTTATTTAAAATTTAATTAGGAAAGCATAAATATTCTCTCTACAATAATGACTTTTAATAAAAGGGGGGATAGATGAACGAACAAGAATTACTGGCATTTGATCGCCAACATATCTGGCATCCTTATGCCGCTATGCCAAATGATTTACCCTTATATGCGGTAGAAAAGGCAGAAGGGGTGATGATTACCCTTAAAAATGGACAGCAACTTATTGACGGTATGTCCTCATGGTGGGCGGCATTACATGGTTATAACCATCCTAGACTGAATCAAGTGGCTATACAGCAACTTCAAAAAATGAGTCATATCATGTTTGGGGGATTAACACATGAACCAGCGGCTGAATTGGCTCAACGTTTAGTATCTATACTTCCTGATGGCTTAGATAAAATCTTTTTTGCCGATAGTGGCTCTGTGGCAATAGAGGTTGCCATGAAAATGGCAGTACAGTACCAACAGGCAAAAGGGGAGATGCAACGATATAAATTTGCGACTATTCGATCAGGTTATCATGGTGATACATGGCATGCAATGTCTGTCTGTGATCCTATTACAGGTATGCATAGTTTATTTGCCAAAGGATTACCTGTACAGTATTTTTTACCGCAACCTAGTGTGAAATTTGGTGAAGAATGGCAAGAGCAAGCTATTGAACCCTTAGAGGCTTTACTTGAGGAAAAAGGGCATGAGTTAGCCGCTTTAATCCTAGAACCTATTGTGCAAGGAGCTGGTGGAATGTATTTTTATTCACCAGTTTATTTAGAAAAAGCACGTGCTTTATGTAATCAATATGGGGTATTACTGATTTTTGATGAAATTGCTACAGGTTTTGGGCGTACAGGTAAATTATTTGCAACAGAATATACGTCTATTACACCCGATATTATATGTTTAGGAAAAGCTTTGACGGGTGGTTATCTGACCTTATCCGCCACAGTAACGACTGCATCTATTGCTCAAATAATTTGCTCAGGTGAGGCAAAGTGTTTTATGCATGGACCTACCTATATGGGTAACCCACTAGCCTGTGCGATAGCAAGTGCATCTATTGATTTGCTTATTGAAAGTGATTGGCAAGCAAAAGTTAAATCTATTGAACAGCAATTACTACATACCTTAAATGTTGTTCGTCATTTTTCTTGTGTTAAAGAGGTTCGTGTATTAGGTGCTATTGGGGTGATTGAAATGAATGAGCCTGTTCAAATGGCATCATTACAGGCTCGGTTTGTTGAAAAGGGGATTTGGGTTCGCCCCTTTGGTCGCCTAGTGTATGTGATGCCCCCTTTTATTATTCGTCCTGATGAACTGAATCAATTGATCCAGCAGTTAATTGAAGCCTTAAAAGAAGAGTATCATGTCTAAGCTACATTTACAGTCTTTTGAAAAAGCCCTACATACCCTTACAGATATGGGACAGTATAGAAGTATCCCTGTGATACAACATCAGGGAAAATGGATTGAAAAAGAAGGGAAAAGAATGCTTAACCTTTCTTCTAATGATTATTTAGGACTAGCGAGTAATCAAGCACTTAGAGAGGCTTTTTGGGATCAATATAAAGGGCGATCTTTTCCTGCTTTTAGTACCTCTTCATCTCGTTTATTAACAGGTGCATTTACAGAGCATAAACAATTAGAAACGGTCATGGCAACGATCTTTCAACGAGAAGCCTGTCTATTATTTAATAGTGGTTACCATGCCAATATCGGTATTTTACCTGCTATTGCAGATCGTCAAACTTTAATCATAGCGGATAAATTAGTACACGCAAGTTTAATTGATGGGATTCGATTAAGTGGTGCAAAGTTTTTACGCTATCGTCATAATGACTATACACACTTAATGCAACTATTAACAACATATTATGCTCAATATGAACGCATTATTATTGTGACGGAAAGTATCTTTAGTATGGATGGCGATATAGCAGATTTACCGCAATTAGTCGCTTTAAAACGAGAATTTCCGACTATCTTACTTTATGTGGATGAGGCTCATGCTATTGGTGTGTATGGTGAAAATGGATTAGGTATGGCTGATCAACAAGCGTGTATTGCTGATATTGATTTTTTAGTTGGAACGTTTGGTAAAGCATTAGCCTCTATGGGTGCTTATGTTATTTGTGATGAGGTAGTGAAACAATACTTAATCAATACTGTACGTTCTTTTATTTTTTCAACGGCTTTACCACCTATCTGTGTGGCGTGGACTTTATTCCTTATTGAGCAACTTTCCTCATTTACGCAACAACGTCAGCACTTATACCAGCTAAGTACACAGTTACAGTCCGCTATTCGCTTGTTAGGGCAAGATGTACTTAGCCAAACGTGTATCGTGCCTTATATGATTGGAGACAATCTTACTACTGTTAAAAGAGCTGAACGATTACAACAACAAGGATTTTATTGCTTACCTATTCGACCACCTACAGTACCTAAAGAAACAGCAAGAATTCGTTTTTCCTTAACAGCAGATATGACAGAACAAGAGCTTAATACCTTAATTAGCTGCTTAAATCATCAGGAAGTGGGGATATAGATGAAAACACAATTTATTCAACGACATACTATACCCTCAAGCCATTTGATCGTGTATTTTTCGGGTTGGGCGACACCACCTGAACTGGTATCACACTTATCTATTCCTTTGGATTATGATGTACTTTTATGTTCAGATTATCGAGATTTAACACTGAATATTGATTTTTCTGTTTATCAATCTATCCATGTTGTCGCATGGTCTATGGGTGTTTGGGTGGCAGAGCAAGTGATATCTTCTTTTCCATTGGCTTCAGCAACGGCAGTCAATGGAACAAGTTTTCCTTGTCATGATACGCTTGGTATTCCTCATGCTGTTTTTGAGGGGACACTAACGCAATTAACCCCTATATCACGACGCAAGTTTGAACGGCGAATGTGTGAGTCGCTTTTTCAGTATTACAATCAGTTTCCTGCTATCCCTTTTGAACAAGCCAAACAAGAACTACAGCATTTATATGATTTATTACAAATACCGAAGGATAAATCAGTGAGTAATTTTCCATGGACACGGGCGGTTATTGGTTTACAGGATCGTATTTTCCCTGTAGATCATTTGAGAACGTATTGGTCTCAAAAGGCAGTGCCTATAGTAGAAATAAATGCACCACATTATCTCTTTCCTTATTTCACACAATGGAAGGAATTATGGTAAAACCAGATAAACAAAAGATTAAGCATTGTTTTACAACAGCATTACCCAGTTATACGAAACAGGCAGTGATACAACAAGAAATTCAACAACGATTGATAAATTATTGGCAATATTATAATTTGCCAGATCAGATGGAATGTATTTTAGAAATAGGGTGTGGAACAGGTGGTTTGACGCAGTTATTACAACAGACTATTTATGCTAAACAATGGTATTTAAATGATTTATGTGATACTCGCACCTATATCGCTCCCTTATTAGAACAGCAAAATTATATTTTTAGCTGTGAAGATGCTGAACATAGTTTATGGTTAAAGCAATTATCGTTTTTAGATGTTATTGTGAGTGCTTCTGTAATTCAATGGTTTCATGAGCCAGAACGTTTTATTCAGCATTGTACAAAAGCATTAAAACAAGAGGGGTATTTAGTATTAAGCACTTTTTCACCAAATAATTTAAGCGAGATTGTTCAACTAACGGGTGTGGGATTGGATTATGTCAGTATTGAGCAGTGGCAAAAATGGTTAGAACAGGATTTTGAGATTTTATTATTGAAAGAGCAAATGATACCGTGTTATTTTTCTTCCCCTATTGATGTTTTAAGGCATTTACAACAAACGGGCGTAAATGGTATTGGTAATTACCACTGGACAAAGGGACGATTAAGTCAATTTCAGCAAGATTATCGGATACTATTTAAGGTTGAAAATCAAGGGGTTTCTTTAACATATAGCCCAATTTTTATCATAGCGAAAAAGAAAGGATAAGGATATGGTAGGTAAGGTTATTTTTATTTCGGGTATTGATACCAATGTGGGTAAAACAGTTGCAACAGGTGTTTATGCTAAGCAATTAATGGATAAAGGGTTTTCTGTCGTTACCCAAAAAATGGTTCAAACAGGTTGTCAGGGCTTATCTGAAGATATTATGGTACATCGTCAGATTCAAGGCATACCATTAATGCAGGAGGATAAGGAGGGTCTAACGTGTCCCTATGTTTTTCCATATCCTTGTTCACCGCATTTGGCAGCAAAACTGGTCAATGAGAATATTCAAGAAAATGTCATTGAATCGGCTACACAGCAATTGGTTCAACGCTATGATATTGTTTTATTAGAGGGAGCAGGGGGCTTGATGGTTCCTTATCAAGAAAACCGAACCACTTTAGATTATCTTATCCAATCTCGTTACCCCTTATGGTTAGTCACATCAGGAAAACTGGGGAGTATTAATCATACCTTATTAAGTCTGGAAATATGCCGATTAAATCATATCCATGTCGAAAAGCTAATTTATAACGCTTATATAGAGGAAGATTTAATTATTGGTATGGAGACTCGTCAATATTTACAGGCATTTTTTCTAAAACATTTTCCTAATGGTACTTATGAGGAATTAGATTATATTGAGAGGGTAAAGGGATAGTTTATAGTTGAAATGATTTTCTCTAGTCAAAATATAAGGGGTTGTATAAAATTAACCCCTTATTTTCGTGAAATGGTAGAAACTGATATAAGATATTAGGCTTCTTTATGATAAAACTTAACCCCAATTTCAATGCGTTCTCTACCTTGACTCTGACGGTGGCGATTCGTATCGCGTAAAGAGTAAACACAACCACAATACTCTTGTTGATAAAACTCTTCTCTTTTGCTGATTTCAATCATTCGAGCTGATCCACCCCCTTTACGCCAGTTATAAGTCCAGTAGGTGAGGCCAGGGTAGCGTTCTGCCGCACGAACACCACACCCATTAATTTGATTCATATCTTTCCAACGAGAAATACCAAGGGAGCTAGTGATACAATCAAATCCATTTTCATGGGCATACAAAGCAGTTCGCTCAAAACGCATATCAAAACACATGGTGCAACGTTCACCTCGTTCAGGTTCCCATTCAAGTCCCTTAGCACGAGCAAACCAATTATCGACATCATAATCCGCATCAATAAAAGGAACGCCATGTTTTTCAGCAAAACGGATATTTTCCCTTTTACGAATTTCATATTCTTTAACAGGATGAATATTCGGATTATAGAAGAAAATAGTATAGCTAATACCAGAGGCGAGCAATGCTTCCATTACCTCACCAGAACAAGGCGCACAACAGGAGTGTAGCAGTAGTTTTTGGCGACCGTCAGGTAAAGAAAGCTGAGGTCTTTGTATATCACATACTGTAACCATGATAAGAATCGTCAAGATAATAAATACTAAATAACTATTTTAACGCAGATTTGCAAAAAGATTGTTCCAAAGTTGGGTAACAGCCGTTCTTTCTTTATCCAGTAAGGATGCCTCTACGCGTGTTACCTCTTTACCTTGTAGTCGTTCTTCATGTTGTATTTTACGATAAACCCGATAGGCTTCTACACATTGTTTTGCCAATTGTTCAGGGATTAGTCCTTCTTGAGCGGCTAAGAGTAATAAAGCAATATTTCCCCAGTTGCCGAGTAAAGCAGGATGCTGATGACTATAGGCAAGTACAAGGTATTGTGTGATAAATTCTAAATCTACCATGCCTCCTTGATCATGTTTAACATCAAAAAGCGGGGTAGGATTAGGATGTCCTTCCCGCATTTTGATGCGCATGGCGATAATATCATCTTTTAACGTATTTAAATCACGTTGTCTTAATAAAATTTCTTGGCGAATGGCTTCAAATTTTTCGCCTATTGCTGTATCACCTGCACAAAAACGACCTCTGGTAAGTGCTTGATGTTCCCATGTCCATGCCATTTCTCGTTGGTATTTCGCAAAACCTTCTATTGAAACGGCTAATAATCCAGCTTCTCCATCGGGACGTAGGCGTAAATCAATTTCATATAAACGTCCAGAAGAGGTCATTGTGGATAGCCATGTACTCAGTCGTCTGCCGAGTTTGACATAGACCTCAGGAGCCCAATCGTGATCATCATCAAAAATTAAGACAAGATCCAGATCAGAAAAATAACCGAGTTCTTTCCCCCCTAATTTACCATAGGCAATAATCCCGAATCGAGGGTACTCGGGTAAATCATAGCGACTACTTTTACGCAGTTGCTGCCATACACGAAATAGGCTTTCTTCGAGTAGCATATCAGCAAGGGCAGAGAGATAATCAGCTAAATATTCTACATTTAATGTATTTTCTAAATCTTGAGCTAATAATTGGAAAGCCACCATTTTATGTGTATCACGCATAAGATTCATTTGCCGTTCTATATCGGGTTCGCCTTCATGGATGAGGCAAGCATCAAGATCTTTATGTAATTGTTCAGCAATAGCTGATAAATCAATCGGCTGTAAGAGGGTACGCCAATCAATAAGACTATCCAATAAAATAGGGTTTTTGATGAGTAATTGAGCGGCTACGGGGCTAGCGGTCATAATCCGAGCAACACGTTGTAAAATTTCAGGATACTCAACCAGTAAAGCAATATAGGCACTACGCTGTGCAATGGTTTCAATCAGTTCTGTTAGATAATGGGTTGCTTGGATAGGGTTTTTAGTGGCATAAGCAGCAGATCGTAAAAGAGGAATTAAATTATCTAAACGTTTTCGATTGGTAGGGTTTAGCTGTAGAATACGGCGATTGTTTAACATTAAATCAATACGCTGCTGAATAGGGGCTTGCTCATCTTCTGTTAGTGTACCGTCATTCGATAAAGGAGAGGGAGTTGGTAATATATCTTGTTCCTCTTGCATACCAAGTAGGCGGAAAATATTATGGAATGTCTCTGATACACATGTTCTATAATATTTTAAATGTGAATCAAAGGTTTCTCGATTAAGACCCATGGCGGTGGCAAGTGCGGTTAATCCTTCTTCTGTATTTGGTAGAAGATGGGTTTGTGCATCCTCTTTGTATTGAATGATATGTTCTAATCGCCGTAAAAATCGATAGGCTTTTTCAAGGTTTTCTGCTATTTCGGGTGTTAGTAATCCTGCATTACGTTCAGCCTGTAGTGCATCAAGTAGATGGCGTTGTTGTAAGCTGGCTTGTCGCCCACCTCGAATTAATTGGATAAGTTGTACGATAAATTCAATTTCTCTAATTCCCCCTTCACCTAACTTGATATTTTGTGTGCTTTGTAAGCCTTCTTTAGCATTTACTTGACGTGTCCACTCTTGGCGAATTTGTTCTCGTAATTGACGTAAGGCAGAAAGGGCATCAAAATCAAAGTATTTTCGATAGACAAATGGTTTGCGTAAACTTTCTAAGAGACGAATATCATCAATAGGCTGACTTTCATTAAAGTATTTAACAGGAATAACCCGTGCTTTTAGCCATGCGTAACGTTCCCATTCTCTACCTTGAGTGATTAAATAATGCTCTAAGGCTGAAAGACTCCATGCTAGAGCACTACCATCACCATCTGGTCGCAAACGTAAATCTGTTCGGAAAACAAATCCTTCAGCATCAAATTCAGCCAGAACAGGCATCATCCGTTGTGTAACACGACCATAAAATTCATGGTAACTTAATGAACGGCGTGCGCCACTGGTTTCGCCTTCTTCCCCGTAAAGCATAATTAAATCAATATCAGAAGAAACATTAAGTTCTTTACCCCCTAGTTTTCCCATACCAAGAATAATCATTTCCATGGGTAAGCCTGTGCTATAGCTAGTCGGTATCCCAAAACTTTCGACCATTGTATGCATTACCGTACGATAAGCCATCTGTACGGCGATATCGGCTAGGTAGCTCATACTACTGAATACTTCTTCAAGTGAGGCAAGTTGGTTAATATCACGGACAATTAACGTATTAAATATACGTGTTCTTAATTGACGAAGTACAGAACGGCAAGTTGTAACATCAGGAGGAGGAAAAGCGGTTGTTGATGTGCCTAGTTCGGCTAACCATGTATCAATACGCTCTGGGGTAATAGGTGTTTGACTATCAATGTATAAAGGTTCTATAGCGGCTGGTCGTGTATCTATGTATCGTTTGAGATAAAAAGACCAATTTAAGGGGCGAGAAAGGAAGTTTTGCATATGTAATAACCAAATGTAATGCCTGACTAAGCCTATATCATATCGTTAAAATAGTTTAACGTCTATTTGTATCAGGTGAATAAGGCTATTCATCAATTGGTGATAAATATAGGGTAAAATCACGGCTCATGAGAAAGGTTATCGCTTTTTCAAAAGAATATATCCAAATAGGGATATTGATTATTTAAATGGGACAATCATTCATGACATTAAGTGTTTTTGATATTTTTAAAGTAGGCGTAGGGCCATCTAGTTCACATACCGTTGGACCTATGATTGCAGCGGTACGGTTTGTTCGCCGCCTAGAAGAAGCTAATCTTTTGCAACAAGTAAAACGACTACATATTGAACTATTTGGTTCATTAGGGGCAACAGGATTTGGTCATGCGAGTGATACGGCCATTATGGTGGGACTTTTTGGGCATTTACCCGATCAAGTTGATTGTGAACTGATTCCTATTTTAGTTGAGCAGGTTCGCCAAGAGAAAAAAGTTTTATTATTAAATCAATTTCCTGTGTTTTTTGATCCTGATAAAGATTTAGTGTTTAATTTGCGAGAAACATTACCCCAACATTCTAATGGGATGCGATTTAAAGCATTTGATGAGAATGGTCAGCAATTAATGAAAAAAGAATACTATTCTATCGGTGGTGGTTTTGTAGTGAACTGTGATGGTTTAAAAGTTAATTTAAGCCCTGATAAACCTGTCCCATATCCCTTTAATTCAGGAGAAGATTTGCTTAAATTAAGTGAGCAACACCAATTAAGTATTGCTCAACTGATGATGGCAAATGAGCTAGTCTATCGCTCTAAAGAAGAGGTAAGAGAAAAACTACTGCATATTTGGGAAGTGATGCAAGCGTGCGTGAAAAGGGGCTATACCAAAGAGGGTTTTTTACCCGGTGGTTTTAAGGTAAAACGCCGAGCCCCTGCTTTATATCAACGTCTTCGTGATCGACCTGAAGAGTGTTTACGTGATCCGCTTTCTATGTTGGATTGGGTAAATTTATATGCCCTTGCGGTGAATGAAGAAAATGCATCAGGTGGACGTGTTGTGACCGCACCAACAAATGGGGCAGCTGGTGTGATTCCAGCGGTTTTACATTATTATGAACGGTTTATCCCCCATGCCAATGAGCAAGGGATTATTGACTTCTTACTCACAGCAGGGGCAATTGGTATTTTATATAAAGAAAATGCGTCTATTTCAGGGGCGGAAGTGGGCTGCCAAGGTGAAGTGGGTGTGGCTTGCTCTATGGCGGCTGGTGCATTAGCGGCTGTTCTAGGGGGAACAACACAACAAGTTGAAAATGCAGCTGAAATCGGTATGGAACATAATCTGGGTATGACGTGTGATCCAGTAGGGGGACTTGTACAAGTGCCTTGTATTGAGCGTAATGCTATGGGGGCGGTTAAGGCAATTAATGCAGCACGTTTAGCATTAAGAGGAGATGGTCAGCATCTTGTTTCTTTGGATAAAGTTATTTTAACGATGAAACAAACGGGTGAAGATATGAAATCAACCTATAAAGAAACCTCTCGTGCAGGATTGGCAGTAAATATACCAGAGTGTTAAGGTATTCTAAATTGGTTATATAGGAGTTGATTATTGAAGCGTAATATTGTATATATTATCAACTTATTAATTATTGTAATTTCCAATGAATTATCTTCCCTTCCTAATTCATAAAATAAGTTATCAGTTAGTGCTGTAAAACTTTGTCTTTTAGGAAGGGGTATTAATTAACTTAATGACTCTTGATGTGTATTATTAGCAGGAACAGCAACTAGCTTTAATCCTAAAGCACCTAATACTTTTGCTATAGTCCCATAACGTGGGTTAGCTCCTTCTCTTAATGCTTTATAAAGTGATTCTCTACCTATTCCCGCCTGCTTTGCTATTTGTGTCATTCCTCTTGCTTTAGCAATTACTCCTAAGGCATGAGCTAATTCTGCTGGATCGTCTTCTTCCATCACTAAATTAATATAAACCTGAATGTCTTCTTCTGTTTGAAGCTCTTCTGCCATATCAAAGGGTTTAAATTCTATACCATTAATTATCATAATTAATCTCCTAAAAGTTTTGAAAGTTCTATCGCATTTTGAATATCTTTAGATTGTGTATTTTTATCACCACCACCAAGCATAATAATTAATACATCATCTCTTTTTATATAATACATA
Source organism: Pelistega ratti (assembly GCF_009833965.1). NCBI lineage: Bacteria > Pseudomonadati > Pseudomonadota > Betaproteobacteria > Burkholderiales > Alcaligenaceae > Pelistega > Pelistega ratti. Next base: position 637,702 of record NZ_CP047165.1, on the reverse strand, counting down.
CGCCACCCCGATCCAAAAAATTCACGCATTTCATAAACTCCTTCCCCTACAGCTTTTACATCACCTAAATTACCGCGCTGAGCTTTATCTAGTCGCTTTTTTAATCTAATCTTAGTTACTGTGTCTTTAATACTATTTAACCACTTACTAAACTCGGGGTGTTGTATAACCTTGAACATGACAAAATTCCTATATCATTAGTCTAATTGTATTCGATAGAATACAAATAATCAATTTAATTTTGTTTTTTTATTTGTCAAATTGAGTGAAAAATTTTTAGATATTACTTTATAAAATTTCTAATTGAATTTTATAGAAATGATAATGTTTATTAGGAGAAAAATTTAAAGTTGAAGTGCAATACTGCATATCGTATATTATCAACTTATTAATTAAATTATTACTCTTTTATTTTAAAATTAAAAGAGTATAAAAAAACGGAGAATATTCTCCGTTTTTTTAGTCTTCGCAATTGTATAGCATTAGTCTTTATGACAATGACGTTTGAAAAGAATATAATCAAATACAAATGCTCCTGCCATTGACAGTACGGCAATATTTGCCCAAGGACTAGCTTCAATAGAGTGTAGAGCAAATAAAGCGGTAGCTGTTCCCAATACAGAACCTACTAAAGCACGCATTAAGAAATAAGCCCAATTTTCATCTTCTAGTTTAGGTAAATCTTGAGAAGATTTAAAACGTAAATGATGATGATCAAAGCAGCATGAAGCGACAGAAAGTAGTGTGCCTACTGCACCAAAGAATAATCCTGAAAAGCTAACGGACCATGTAATAAGGGCAATAAATAAACCTAGCACTATTAAAACAATCACAAAAGAACCATTACTAAAAAGAGAGGTTTTTTGTTCTGCTTTATGTTGAGTTTCTTGTTCAATTGATGGTGTTTCTGGGGTTTGTTGTTCGGTAGAATCTTGCATCTTTATACTCCAAAAATAGGGTTAAGGTATATTATAACAATGAATTATGACATTGAATAGAATAGGGGGAATAAGGTTTTTAGATTTTACCTCCTTAGTAACAGAGTAGGGTAGATGTTTTTTGATAACAATAGATAGTGTGGATAGGTATAGATTTTCTAGTCTGTTATTAAAATAAAGTATTTTTATTAAAATTTGGTGAATAGTGATATTTTTTAATTTAAGAAAAATTTACAGCGTATTTTATATAGAAAAAATCATAAAAGAGGACTGAAATTAAATAGAAAAATAGAGTAAATCCCCTTAAAGGTAATGTATTCTTATCAAAAGTTTTTAGGAAAACATCAAAATAGTGTATTTCTTTAGAAATTATAGGTAAAATAATAGATTACATATTTTCTCTTTGTTATTAAAAAGTAGGTTATTAAATGCAACCAACAGTAGAAACATTAGAAGGCCTAGAGCGCCAAGTTGAATTAGTTGTGTCTTTAGAAGACATCGAAAAAGAAGTAAAAACGCAATTACAACGTGTAGCACGCACAGCTAAAGTACAAGGTTTCCGTCCAGGTAAAGCCCCTTTATCTGTTATTGAACGTAGTCATGGGCCAAGTGTTCGCTATGACGTATTAAACCGCAAAGTTGGTCAAGCGTTTGATGATGCTGTAAAAGCAGCAGATATTCGTGTTGCAGGTGTACCTTCTATCGAACCTAAAGAAGGTGCTGCAGAAGGCTCATTAGCTTTTACTGCTAAATTTGAAGTATTCCCAACGATTACTTTACCTGATTTCACTGCAATTGAAGCAACTCGCTTTACCACTGAAGTAGGTCAAGCCGAAGTAGATAGCACGTTAGATATTCTTCGTAAACAACGTGCTACTTATGAAAAAGTAGATCGTGCTTCTCAGGACGAAGACCGTGTTACGGTAGATTTTGTAGGTAAAATTGATGGTGTTGAGTTTGCTGGTGGTAAGGCAGATAATTTCCCATTTGTTCTTGGTCAAGGTCGTATGTTACCTGAGTTTGAAGCCGCAGCTAAAGGCTTAAAAGCAGGTGAAGAAAAAACATTCCCATTAGCTTTCCCAGAAGATTATCAAGGTAAAGATGTTGCTGGTAAAACAGCAGAGTTTACCATTACCATGAAAGAAGTTGCTGCTCCAGTATTACCTGAAGTGGATGCGGAATTTGCTAAATCTTTAGGTCAGGCAGAAGGTGATGTTGCTAAACTGAAAGAAGAAATCTTCAAAAATATTGAACGTGAAGCAAAAGCACGTGCATTGGCACGTACTAAATCAAATGTGTTTGATGCCTTAGCAAAAGCAGCAACATTTGATATTCCTAAAGCATTAATTGCAGATGATGTGAATGCTCGTGTTGCTCAAGCGCGTGAAGAGCTTAAAGCTCGTGGTATGAAAGATGTAGAGAAATTTCCAATTCCTGCAGAAACATTTGAACCCGAGTCAGAGCGCCGTGTTCGTCTAGGTTTATTAGTGGGTGAAGTGGTTGAAAAAGAAAAACTTCGTCCAACAATGGAACAAGTACGTGCGCGTATTGAAGAAATTGCACAAAACTACGAAAAACCTGAAGAGGTTGTAGCATATTATTTAAGTAATGCACAAAGCCGTAGTGATATGGAAAATGTTGCTTTAGAAGATAATGTGGTTGAGTTCGTATTATCTAAAGCAAAAGTAACAGAAACTAAAGTTGATTTCAAAGAAATCATGGGACAAGTATAATGATGGATCGTTTTACCGATTTTTATGCTTCAATGCATGGCGGTAAGTCTGTAACACCGACAGGATTGGGCTATGTGCCTATGGTAGTAGAACAATCCGGTCGTGGTGAGCGTGCGTATGATATTTATTCTCGCTTACTAAAAGAACGTATCGTCTTTCTGGTTGGTCCTGTTAATGATCAATCCGCTAACTTGATCGTGGCACAATTACTCTTTTTAGAGTCTGAAAATCCAGAAAAAGATATTTCTCTGTATATTAACTCACCTGGTGGTGGCGTTTATGCAGGATTAGCGATTTATGATACGATGCAGTTTATTCAGCCTGAGGTATCAACATTGTGTACAGGACTTGCTGCTAGTATGGGAGCATTCTTACTCAATGCAGGACAAGCAGGTAAACGCTATAGCTTACCTAATTCTCGTATTATGATTCACCAACCTTTGGGTGGTGCGCGTGGTCAGGCGACAGAGATCGAAATTCAAGCCCGTGAGATTTTGGATTTACGTGAACGTCTTAATCAATTAATGGCTAAACATAGCGGTCAAGCCATTGAAGATATTCGAGTGAATACCGAACGAGACAATTTCATGGCGCCTGATGAAGCATTGAAATTTGGTCTAATTGACAAAATCCTAGAAAAACGTAGTATGCTATAGTATAGAGTAGTACTTATAAAATAGGAAATAATTAGGCGGAGGGTCGGTGTTAAAGCCGACCTCTTTTATTTAAGATTATAAGTTTTAAGAAAAGTATATGATTGATACAACATCTTCTTCTCAAAAAGAAAAACGTTGCTCTTTTTGCAATCGTACAAAACCAGAAGTTCAACAATTGGTTTCTGGTCCTTCTGGTTTATTTATTTGTAATATTTGTGTAGATGATAGCTTAGCCTTGATGAAAGAGAATAAAGCGAGTGATATGACATCAGAGCAAGCACAGTCAGCCTTACCAACACCTGTCGAAATTAAAGCATTTCTAGATCAATATGTGATTGGACAAGATACCCCTAAGCGTAATTTAGCCGTAGCTGTCTATAACCATTACAAACGTATTCGTTATGCAGAAGAAAGAGCAAGTGAAGTGGGTGATGATGTTGAACTGAGTAAAAGTAATATTTTACTGATTGGGCCTACAGGATCAGGTAAAACATTACTTGCTCAAACATTAGCTCGTCAGTTAAATGTACCTTTTGTGATGGCAGATGCAACAACATTAACAGAAGCGGGTTATGTGGGTGAAGATGTAGAAAATATTGTACAAAAATTATTGCAAAATTGTGATTTTGATGTACAAAAAGCAGAACGTGCTATTGTCTATATTGATGAGATCGATAAGATTGCACGTAAATCGGATGGCCCTTCCATTACGCGTGATGTATCTGGTGAAGGGGTACAACAAGCTCTTTTAAAATTAATTGAAGGAACTGTTGCTGCTGTACCACCACAAGGTGGACGTAAACATCCTAATCAAGAGTTTATTCAGGTAAATACTACTAATATTCTTTTTATTGTGGGTGGTGCTTTTGATGGTCTTGAAAAAGTTATCCAGAATCGTACTGAAAAATCAGGTATTGGTTTTGGAGCGACTGTTCATAGTAAGACTGAGAAAAAAGTGGGTGAAGTCTTTAGTCAGGTTGAACCAGAAGATATTATTAAATTTGGCATTATCCCCGAATTAGTAGGGCGTTTACCTGTGGTAGCAACCCTAGAAGAATTGGATGAAAGTGCCTTAGTCAGAATTCTAACTGAACCTAAAAACTCATTATTAAAACAGTTTCAAAAATTATTTGCGATGGAAGGGGTTGAGTTAGAAGTAACGGCTTCTGCATTAGAAGCGATTGCCAAACAAGCCCTAAAACGTAAGACGGGCGCGCGAGGATTACGTTCAATTCTAGAAGCGGCATTAATGGATACCATGTATGAATTACCTTCTCAAAAAGAAGTGAAAAAGGTCATTTTAGATGCAGATGCTTTAGATGGTGGTAAGCCGATTTTAGTACGTGATTAAAACTTGAAATAGAGTATTTTATCCCCATCTAACTTTCTATTAAAGAATAGATCAAAGGATTTAAATGACGACGAAAAGCAAACATCAAGAAACACTTGAATTGCCCCTAATTCCTTTAAGGGATGTGGTGGTGTTTCCACAAATGGTTCTTCCTTTATTCGTTGGTCGTCCACGTTCAGTGGGTGCACTAGAGAGAGCTATGTCTGAGAAACAGCATCATGTGATTTTAGTTGTTCAAAAATCGCCTAATGATGATGATCCAGGTCCTAATGACATTTACTCTGTCGGTGTTTTAGCGAACATTTTGCAATTACTCAAATTACCTGACGGAACAGTTAAGGTCTTAGTAGAAGGTTTACAACGCGTTACGATTGAGCAAGTCAAAGAAACTGACTCATATTATAGTGCCACAGTTCAAACAGTTGAGATTGAAGAACAAGGTGATGCACATGAGCAGGCGATGATGCGTATGCTAACATCACAATTTGAACAATATGTGAAGGCAAGCAAGAAAATTTCTTCAGATATTTTGACCTCAATCCAAAATATCTCGACAGCCAGCCATCTAACAGACTCAATTATTGCTAACTTATCTATCAAGCAAGAGCAAAAACAAGAGCTTTTAGCTTTGTTTGATGTTTCTGCTCGTATGGAAATGTTGCTAGATATTCTTGAGTCAGAAATGGATATTATGCAAGTAGAGCGTAAAATCCAAGGTCGTGTTAAAAAACAGATGGAAAAAAGCCAACGTGATTATTATTTGAATGAGCAAATTAAAGCCATTCAGAAAGAACTTGGTGATGGTGAAGATGGTGCAGATATTGAAGAACTTGAGAAAAAAATTCATTCAATAGGTATGCCTAAAGAGGCAAAAGAAAAAGCCCTATCTGAATTGAAAAAACTCAAGTTAATGTCTCCAATGTCAGCAGAGGCATCTGTTGTACGAAATTATGTGGATACATTAGTTGGTATTCCATGGAAGAAAAAATCTAAAGTAGATAATTCTTTATCACATGCTGAAGAAATCCTAGAGGCGGATCACTATGGTTTAGAAAAAGTGAAAGAACGCATTTTAGAGTATTTAGCTGTTCAGCAACGTGTATCCAAAGTGAAAGCGCCTATCTTGTGTTTAGTTGGTCCTCCAGGGGTAGGTAAAACCTCTTTAGGTCAATCAATTGCTCGAGCGACCAACCGTCAATATGTTCGTATGGCATTAGGTGGGGTGCGTGATGAATCAGAAATTCGAGGTCATCGCCGTACTTATATCGGTGCTATGCCTGGTAAGATTATGCAAAATATGAGTAAGGTCGGAGTACGAAACCCCTTATTCCTATTAGACGAAATAGACAAGATGGGAATGGATTTCAGAGGCGATCCTGCTTCTGCATTACTTGAAGTCTTAGACCCTGAGCAAAATCATACTTTCCAAGACCATTATGTGGAAGTAGATTATGATTTGTCAGATGTCATGTTTGTGGCAACAAGTAATACCTTGAATATTCCTCCAGCATTATTAGACCGTATGGAAGTGATTCGTCTTTCAGGTTATACCGAAGATGAAAAATTGCATATTGCCAAAGATCATTTGTTACCTAAGCAAATGAAAAATAATGGTCTGAGTGAAGATGAGCTAAGAGTCCATGACTCTGCTATTTTAGATATTATTCGCTATTACACACGTGAGGCAGGAGTTCGTTCATTAGAACGTGAAATTGGTAAAATTTGTCGTAAAGTGGTAAAAGAAATTGTGACTAAAGCAACAGCAACGACTAAAACCACTAAACCACGTAAAACAGCAGTGCGTACAAGTAATAAACCAACAACAGTTAAAGTGGATAGCCGTAACTTAGAGAAATATCTTGGTGTACGTAAGTTCTCATTTGGCTTAGCGGAAAAAGAAAACCAAGTAGGACAGGTTACAGGTCTAGCATGGACAGAAGTTGGTGGTGATTTATTAAATATTGAGGTAGCTGTTGTTCCAGGTAAAGGAGCTATCCAATACACAGGCTCACTAGGCGATGTGATGAAAGAGTCAATGGCAGCTGCTCGTACTGTTATTCGTGCACGTGCTCACCGATTTGGCTTGGTAGATAATCTTTTTGAGAAAAAAGATATTCATATTCATGTCCCTGATGGTGCAACACCTAAAGATGGTCCTTCTGCGGGGATTGCTATTACGACCGTATTGGTCTCTGCCTTTACAGGTATCCCTGTTCGTGCGGATGTGGCAATGACAGGCGAGATTACTTTACGAGGTGAAGTATTAGCAATTGGTGGATTGAAAGAGAAGTTATTGGCAGCACATCGTGGTGGTATTAAAACTGTATTAATACCTCATGAAAATGTGAAGGATTTAGTAGATATTCCTGATAATGTCAAAAATAATCTTGAAATTATTCCTGTTCGCCGAATTGATCAAGTGCTTGAGGTAGCGCTAGAAAAAATGCCCACTCCGTTAAGTGAGGAAGAAATTGCCAAGTTAGCGAGTGAAGCTATTCATGTGTCTGCTGGTAATATTGAAAGTCCTTCTGCAAGACACTAAAAACAGGTAATAAGAAGAGAGATAGAGAATATTCTTTATCTCTCTTTTCAAATAAATAACCCCACCATAAATGTTATGATGGGGTAAATTAAAAAAATGATTAATAAAATTAATCTTTCTGACCACTCATGACTCGGTGATACCAACCGTGGAAGTGTTCCATGCCATCTTCCATAGGTGATTGGTAAGGTCCGACTTCATTGTCTTTACGGTTAATCAGTGCAAGACGACCTGCATCCATACGTTCAGCAATTTCATCATCCTCAATGGCTGTTTCCATATAGGCAGCACGTTGTGCCTCTACAAAATCACGCTCAAAAGCAGCAATTTCTTCAGGATAATAAAATTCCACCATATTGATCGTTTTTTGTGGACCAAGAGGGTATAAGGTAGAAAGTACCAACACATGTGGGTAAATTTCAATCATGTGGGTTGGGTAGTATGTTCCCCAGATAGCACCAAAATCAGGGCTTTCTCCACCACGGAACTTGAGTAACTCATCATGCCAACGTTGATACACTTTTGTGCCGGGATTAGCTAATGCTTGGTGAACACCAACACGTTGAATGCTAAACCATGAATCAAAATCCCATTTTAGGTCAGAACAGGTAACAAACTTGCCTAAACCGGGGTGAAATGGTTCAACATGATAATCTTCTAAGTAAATTTCAATAAAGGTTTTCCAGTTATAATTACATTCATGGTATTCCACATGATCCAGAACGTAATCAGAAAAATCCATATTCGGGAGATTAAAAAAAGCTGCCATATCTTTTGCAGGATTACGAGGACCTTCAAAGAGTAAACCATGACAGTTTTGAATAGGGTATTTGTTTAAGTTGGAACAGGGATTTTGTTCAAAATGAGGAGCATGAATTAAATCGCCTTGGTTGTCATATGTCCAACAGTGTAGTGGACAGACGATATTACCACCTGTTTGACTAAGATTGCCGTAGTTATTATTGTGATCTGTAACATTACCCGTTTGTCCACCTAGCATAATAGCTTGTCGGTGTCTGCAAACATTAGAGATAAGTTCAACGCCATTTTCATTTCGTACAAGCATACGTCCTGCATTTTCTTGTGGTAATGTTCGCCAGTCACCAAGTTCTGGAACGGCTTTTTCATTGCCTACATAGATAGAGGCGTTTTTAAAAATAAGTTCTTGTTCAAGTGCAAAAACTTCTTCATCAAAATAGGCACTAGCAGCAAGCTGTGATTTGCCCGGTGTAAGGTATTTGTCGGTAATAGACATTGGGATCCCCCGCTTTATATTAAAAAAAGAAGACGACTTACCAAGGGTCATAAGTCGTGAGTTAAAAGAAGGTGTTATTATAGCTAAAAATAGGAGAAAAACGGTATTTCTCTATAGAAAGTAGGCTTATTTTGTCATATAAGACAACTTTTTTCGTAAAATAAGGTTTTGGTCAATAAAATAGCATTAATTTAGGATTGTCAATGAAGAAAACAGCCAAAATCCCAGCTAGCTTTGAAGAGGCACTCAGTGAGTTAGAACAGATTGTACAAGGGATGGAAGATGATATGCTGAGTTTGGAAGAATCACTTAAAGCCTATGAAAGAGGGGTTTTATTAGCACGCGTATGTCAAGAAAAATTAGATGCGGCTAATCAACAAATCCAAGTGCTTCAGAATAATTTATTACAACCTTTAGAGGGAAGTGTCGAAGAAGGTACGGTACAGGAAGATGATGAAGATGGTTTTTCATTTAGTCAAGAATTATCTTCTAATCAATATACAAATCGTTCACAGAAAGAGGTGTTTTCTGCTTTTGATGATGATACTGTAGAGGATGTACCTTTTTAAGAGTGCTAGCCTAAAAATAAGTATATAAAATAAACTAACGATAAAATTATTGCTAAATACTTTAACGATTTATCACAAAATAGGGTATAGATTGATATAGTTAAATCACTATAAAGTTTACTATAATATGCCGCAACAGTAGCTGTACTGTAAAACATCATTTATAAAGGAAACCTAAATGAAAAAATCACTTATACTCTTAGTGGCACTCTTTTCATCAACACTGGCGGTAGCTCAAACCACACCAGAACAAAATAAAGCGAATGCATTAGCTTTTTATGAAATGGCATTTAATCAGCATAAATTACAGGAAGCGGTCGATACTTATATTGGTAAAGAGTATTTACAACATAATCCCAGTGTTGCTGATGGTGGACAGGCGTTTATTGATGCGTTTGCCCCGTTTTTAAAAGAACATCCTAATTCTCGTGCGACAGTTAAACGTGTATTAGCCGATGGTGATTTGGTGGCGGTACATGTACATAGCCAATTAGATGAACAAGATAGGGGTGAAGCTGTTGTGGATATTTTCCGCTTTGATGAAAATGGTAAAATTGTAGAACATTGGGATGTTATTCAAGCTGTCCCCGAAAAAACAGAAAGTGGTCGAGGAATGTTCTAAGAGAGTTGCTTATAATACGCTTATGTAGATAGTAAACGACTATTTGTTTAAAAGAGACGGTGTTATTACAAGTGTAGTTGCACCGTTTTTTATTAGTTTTTTATTATTTAGTAGAAAGATAGAGATATTAAAAAATCGTTAATTTTATTGAGAATCTTTTTATTTAAAAGGTAAATTAGTTTTAATGATTGATGTCTTTGTGTTGGTAGATAAGGTGTTGTATAAGTAAACTGATAATAATATATCAATATTTCAGCTAAAAAATTAATAATAATTAATAAGTTATAGTGATTTAATACTAGGTTAAAAATAGCCATCAGTAATTTTAGTGGTTCACAATGATATAAAGTTTTGCCATGATATATGGATATTGACTTTTAAAGGAAAATATCATGTCATTATCAAAACGATACTTAACAGGGTTTATGGGAATATTATTACTGAGTGCGTGTTCTACTCAAGCAGATTGGTTACAGAAAAAGAGGCATTACCCTGACTGGGAGTTTAGTACAAGGACTGTGAATCAATATTCTTTTAAATGGGATATGATAGGAGATGAAACTATTTTTCCCCAACAAGTCTTTAGTACACAAGATGAAGTGTGGATTCAATTAAAGGAAAATGCAACTATCCCTGTTATTTTTAAAGTCGATAAAGATAGTCGAGTAGAGGTGTTGAAATACTATCATAATCCCCCGTATATTGTACTAAAAGGGCAATATACACAATTGAGATTACAAGAGGGGGATAGGCAAGTATGGCTCAAACAACGCCCCTAATACGTGTGGATTGTTAGGGTTTATGTCTTGTTAATTTCTATCTTTCTAATAATGAATACAATACGCTTAATATCAAGTATAAGCATTGTATTTTAGTGTGTCATTGATAGGGCAATAATAGTGGTGATCAATAGGAAGTCATAACTATAATTCGATAAGAGGTAGATTTAAAGTGTGGTATTTACCCTTATATTATCTATGTATTATTTAATGTTTTTTATAAATCAAAGAGGTATATAAAAATCCCATAGAAGCATAAAAAATCATGGTGTTACTATGGGATTTTTACGTTATGTTATGGGTATTTAAAATAATGGTTGATCTAGCTTAATCTGAATGATTTCATTATCATCTGCTAGTTTGGCATTGCGTCCTGATGAACCGGGGAAATTATTATCATTAAAGATGGTTAATGTATCTGGTGATTCAATCACAATATCCTCAATTGTTATAAAAGGAAAGGCGAAATCTTTACCTGTTCCAATATCCCCTTCACGGTAGGGACTATATAATGAGTGAGGATTATGAATGCGCATTAAATCAACTAGTTCTTTACGTTCAACTGCTTGACCAGATGCGCCAAGTTTTACTAAGATAAGTTTTTTATGACCTGTTAAATCATTTTCAGTATCGTCACGTTCAATGATAATACCCGATTGATGATCAAAAAGCTGAAAATCACCGATAGCTGTTGCCTTGTCATCTAAATCAAATAAGTAATAATTGTCGGTATAGGCTTTTTTAGCTATATTAAACTGAAAAATAATGAGTTGTTTTTTATCAGCATTAGTAAGCGGTTTTTCTAAAATAGGGTATAAGAATTGTTTATCTTTTGAAAGAGCCATCCCCTCAAAGCCACCACTGCGTTGTACTAAAGGCTCAATTATCTCTTTTTGAGTTTTATTAAATTGATTTTGAGGTGAGCGTAATTCTTGACCTTTAACATAAGGGTTAGGTAAAGTAATTGGGGCATCTAGTAATATGCCATCAGCACTAAAGTGTAAAAGATAAGGACCAAACTCATCACCAATCCAATAGCTACCATCTTCGGCTTGCTGTAAGGATTCAATATCAAAATCAGCTCCTGTTAGTAATCGATCATTGGTTTCTTGATTAACAATAGGAAATGGAATGAGTTTATTAGGGTCACGTAATGAAATAAAACCAAGCACCTCTACATTGCCTGTTCCACCTTGGGAAGTTTTAAAATTTGGTTTAATGTGATAGATACGAAGTAAAAAATCACTAGAGTTATCTTGAGTGCCAAAGCCATTATCAGACATTGCCATATACGTACCATCTTTGTTTTTTAATACGGCTGAAAAGCCCTGTACAGGCTGGCTTTTAAAGGGAGGGGCAATACCATTTGCTGCTTTAGTTGCTTTGCCTGATTGAGGGCCTTCTGCATAGGTTTCAGCATCTAATTTAGCAAAAGCAATAAGGGTGGTATTATCGGCTTTTGCAGTAGTGTGAAGTGCAAATGATAATGTACTAAGGATAATAGAAGAAAAAAGAATCTTTTTCATAAATGAATAACCTGATAGTTTAAGTAAGAAATGGTTATTCTAGCGAAGTAATATGACAAGAAAGGGACATGCTTTGGGGGAAGAGATGAGGTGTTTATTAAGGGTGAGAAAAAATATATTTATTTGAAGGATGGGGGTTATTAGATAACTTACAATTCAATTTCATAATGAATAATTATACAGGCAACATACAGTGTTCCCTTAATGTTTTGTGCTAGTTTCTTCAATGAACTTTTATTTATATTGTAATTAAAACGATTATAGGCTGTCTTTTAAGGATAAAGTGTTTCTGGAATATTTTGTCAAGATGTACTTGTATATTATTTCCATAAAATAGTTCCTATTACCATGTGATTATTTTTCTATTAATAGTAGCTGTGATTTTTCATGGGTTATTTCAAGCTATTCTTAATGATGATCTATTAAGACAATTCTGATTATAATTTTAGTTGTTTATAAAGGTTATATTGATTATTATGCGATAGATTTTTGTTATTTTTAAATTGAAGACATACCTAATCTATAAAAATGAAGATAGGTTATTTTAAAGTAAAGAAATTTATACAGAAAAAGTTTCTTAAATTTTGGCGTTAAAAGCTACTGCTTGTTTAGTTACTGATATTTTATATAAAATTCATTAAATTATTACTATTATTTATTCTTTGAATCTGATGATATTTTGAGGAAAACTTGAGTTAGATGAAAGTTATTTTAATGCTTATAATAAAGGGGAAAGAGAGTGAGATACAGTTAGGAAAGTTGGTGTTTTGGGTTTTTGAGATGATAGATAAAAAGTGTTGAATAATTTTAAGTCTAGGAAACTTGAAATTTGAAAATATAATGATATAAATCGAAAGTACTTTATTTTAAAAGAAGATGAGTTTCAGCTTAATTTGATAAATGAAAATATTAAAAGAATAACTAAAAACTGAAAAAATAGAGTGATATTTAAGGTTAATCTACTTCAGTTTCAAATGTTTTATAATCAAAAGTGTCCCAAAATATTATTTTTTGTCCCTTTTGTGTTAGAATTATAGATAAAGTAGTGTGGTAGGTAATTTAAATGAAAAAGGCTAATATTATTAATTTAATAAAGTACTATGTTGAAAATAATGATTCAGGATTTAGAAATGAAGCATACCAAATTGCTAATGAGTTTGATAAATTAGGAGACTATCAATTATCAGAATATATAATGGCTCTTCTTTCTAATGCAAGTACATTTATTCCACAAATAAATAAAGAAGATTTGATATTTGTTAGAAAAATAGAGGTGAATGGAGATCCACTGCCTCTTCCTGAAGAAATAAAAGCGGATATTGTAGGAATAGTTAATGCTGCTGAGTATGGAATTGGTGTAAATCGGTTTTTGTTTCAAGGTGCTCCTGGTACAGGTAAAACAGAAACTGTTAAGCATATAGCACGAATATTAGGAAGAGATCTTTTTATGGTGGACTTTGCTTCTTTAATAGATAGTAAGTTAGGTCAAACAGGAAAGAATATAGCCGAGTTATTTAATGAAATTAACAGTTTACTTACTCCTGAAAAAATAGTAATTTTATTTGATGAAATAGATGCTTTAGCATTAGATAGAATTGATTCAAAAGATCTTAGAGAAATGGGTAGAGCAACAACCTCAGTATTAAAAGGTTTAGATGAGTTAAATAATAAAACTCTACTTATAGCTACAACCAATTTGTATAAACATTTTGATAAAGCATTGGTACGTAGGTTTGACTCTATTATAGATTTTAATAGATATTCACGAGAAGATTTGATTGATATATCAGAAATTATATTAAATCACTATCTGTCTAAATTTAAAAATGTTGCTAGAAATATTCGTTTATTTAAAAAAATAATTTCTTTGATGGAGGTCATACCATACCCAGGAGAGTTAAAAAATATTATTAAAACATCATTAGCGTTTAGTAATCCTAACGATGAATATGATTATCTGAGAAGATTGTATTCAGTGGTATCTACAAATAGTAGAAAAAGTTTAAAAAATTTACAAAATCATGGTTTTACAGTTAGAGAAATTGAAATATTAACAGGTGTTTCTAAAAGTCAAGTATCAAGAGAGTTAAAGGAATAATTAATAATGAATGAAATTCTTCAATTAAAAGGTAGATTTGAACAAAAAGATTTTGGCAGTAAACTAGGACCATCAAATATCCCTAAGGATAAATATGTTACTATTGAACATCTGATGAATTTAAAACAAAATTTACTAAATGTTATTGCATTTTGGGATAAGGAGAAGTTATCAATAAAGCCACTTGTAAGTGCATACTATACAGACGTTATAGCAAAAAGTAATAGAATAAAGGGAATATTAGAAAGTAGTAGTAGAAAAAATAATAATTCTATCGTAGGAGCTAAATTCACTCAAGGAGAAAGTAAAAAACACATTATAACTCATTGTGTAAATTATAAAATTTTAAGAGAGGCAGTGAATAATCTTGATATAGTGATTTCTATAATCAGGAATAATTTTGGTGATAAGATTACTTATAGTAATATATCTGATATTAATCACAATACGTTAAAACCTCTTTTTAAAAGTAAAGATGGAGTTGAAATTTCAAAAAGTAGGTTTGTTAATATTGTAGTAGATTCGTATTATTTAGAAAAATTTGGGGTTGAAAGAGATACTAGTAATTTGCAAGAAAATGCAATAATAACAATCTATGATACAGGGACTAAAACTGCTGATATAATGGATCAGCTAAATATAAATTTTTTAGATGTACGAAGTATTGACGAAACTACTATTTTGCTTACACCAGATCAATATAATTTATTGAAATCTAAAGCGCCATATTTAATTTCAATGGCTGTAAGTGATATTTCATCTTTAGATAAGGAAGATTTTTATAATGGTGAAAATTTAGCATATTCTATACCCAGCCCTAATAATGAACCAACTATTGGTGTTATAGACACTATGTTTGATAAGAATGTATATTTTTCGGAGTGGGTTGAATTTAAAAATATGCTTGATAGTGAAATTGAACTATCTGAAGAGGATTATAGGCATGGAACGATGGTAACATCTATTATTGTTGATGGTGCAAGTATAAATCCAAATCTGAATGATGGATGTGGTCGATTTAGAGCAAGACATTTTGGGGTTGCTACTAGTGGAAGATTTAGTTCATTTACAGTTTTAAGAGCTATTAAAGAGATAGTTGAGTCTAATAAAGATATTAAAGTCTGGAATTTATCGTTAGGGTCTTCAATGGAAATAAATACAAATTTTATTTCTCCTGAAGCGGCTATTTTAGATAAGATTCAATATGAAAATGATGTTATATTTGTTGTAGCTGGTACAAATAAATCCAGAAATTTGAATATTAAGAGAATTGGTGCCCCAGCGGATTCTATTAATTCATTAGTTGTTAATTCTGTAGGATTTGATAATAAACCTGTTGACTACTCAAGAGAAGGGCTAGTGTTATCTTTTTTTAATAAACCTGATGTAAGTTATTATGGGGGAGACAATACGCAAAGAATAAGAACATGTTCTCCCGTTGGTGAAACTTTTGTTAAAGGAACTTCATTTGCTGCTCCATGGATAGCAAGAAAATTAGCTTACCTGATAAATATATTAGGATTAACAAGAGAGTTAGCAAAAGCGTTAATAATTGATTCAGCAACTGGTTGGAAGAATCAGCTATATAGTTCCCAATTAATAGGATATGGTGTTGTTCCTATTAATATTAATGACATTATCAAAACTCCAGATGATGAAATCAAATTTATGATTAATGGAATTTCAGAAAAATTTGATACTTATAATTATAATATTCCTATTCCAGAGGATAAACAAAAACAGCCGTTTGTTTCAAGGGCTACCTTGTGTTATTTCCCTAATTGTTCTAGAAATCAGGGAGTAGACTATACAAATACAGAGATGGATATTCATTTTGGTAGATTAAAAAAAACAAAGAATGGGAAAGAGAGTATTGATTCTATTAATGATAATAAACAATCTGATGAGGGGAAACTGCTATTATATGAAGGAACAGCACGTCAGTTATATAGAAAATGGGATAATGTTAAACATATTCGGGAAAATATAAGAACACCTTCAGGAAAACAGAAAAAACCTAAAATAAAAAAAGCAAATGGTTTATGGGGTATAAGTATTAAAACAAAGGAACGATTGAACTCTGGTGATGGAGAAAATCTCAAATTTGGTATGGTAGTTACTTTAAAAGAAGTAAATGGTATAAATCGAATACAAGAATTTATACAACAATGTTTGTTTAGAGGTTGGTTGGTGAATAAAATTGATGTGGAAAATAGAATTGATATTTATAATACATCAGAAGAAGAAATTGAATTTGAATAAAATATTGAAAGTATACTTATTAAAATCAAATACTTTATGAGGATAATTAAAATTACTCTCTATTACTTGAATTATTTCTGTAGTAATCTTATATAAGTGTATATTTTTAGGGAAAAACTGATAAATTAATTTATCAGTTTTTTATTGTTTTCTCTTTCTGATACTTTATTTTTACAAATTGGGATAATATGCCTAAAATATAGATATTTTATTAAAATGGCTATTTATTAATAATACAAAGATTATTTAAATGAATGCAACGATAACGCAAGCAAAACCTTTTTTAAAATGGGCTGGTGGTAAGACTCAGTTGATACCAGAAATTGCTAATATAATTCCTAAACAGTTTAAGAATGAAAATTTTATATATATAGAGCCTTTCGTTGGAAGTGGAGCAGTATTGTTTTGGGTATTAAATCATTTCCCCCATCTTACTAAGGTTGTTATTAATGATATTAATACCGATCTTATTAACGTTTATCGTGTAATTAAGTATAGTCCAGATGATTTAATTGAAAAATTAAGAAAAAAACAGGATAAATTTATCCTATTGGGGGAGGATAAAGAGCAAAAAAAAGAGTATTATTATCAAGAAAGGGAAATGTATAACCAAAGAATATCAGATGATATAGAACAAGCTGCTTTATTTATATTTTTAAATCGTACTTGCTTTAATGGTTTATACAGAGTTAATAGATCGGGATCTTTTAATGTTCCAATGGGAGATTATAAAAATCCAACTATTTGTGATGAAGAAAATATACAGGCAGTTCACCGACAATTACAGAAGGTAACTATTCTGAATGGCGATTACCAAGAAGTATTGAAAGAAGTTAATAAAGATAATGCTTTATTTTATTTTGACCCACCATATCGTCCATTAACAGAGACCTCTAGCTTTAATGCTTATGCAAAGGATGTTTTTGATGATGTGGCTCAGATAAGGTTAGCAGAGTTTTGTAAATATATTGATAGATTAGGATATAAGTGGATATTAAGTAACTCTGACCCTAAAAATATTAATCCAGAAGATCAGTTTTTTGATGAATTGTATCAATCATTTCTTATTAATAGAGTTTTGGCAAAGCGAATGATTAATGCTAAAGCAGATAAACGAGGGGTATTAACTGAACTTCTCATTACTAACAATGGAGAAATATAAAGTGAGTAAGGATTTTAATAAATTTTTAGATAGTTTTTCTCAAACAAATGTTAAATTATCTGATTTTACGGATTTTGATAAAGTACGCACTAATGTCAAAAAGATTGAGCTTCAACTTAATCAGTTGAATTACTTATTAGGGCAATCTGATATTGAACAAGCTATTTATGATGTTTATCAAGCCAATCCTAAATGTTTTGAAGTATTAGAAGTGCTTATTGCTGTGCGTAGTAAAGATAAGAAAAGGGTACTGACAGAAGATAATAAAGTAGTGGAAATATCCTCCTATTTATCATCAGTTGATGGAATTATTGAATTTATTCGTCAAACAGGGTTGGAACAAGTTTTTCGGGATAGAAATATTAAGAATTTAGTCGACTATGTATTTGGCGTAGAGGTAGGATTAGATTCTAACTCAAGAAAAAATAGGGGTGGGTCAAATATGTCTGCTGTGATTACCTCTATATTTGATAAAGAGAATATTTTTTATAAAAAAGAAGTAAAAAGTACCTTATTTTCTGATATACAAAGTTTAGGTGCTGATAAAAAGCATTTTGACTTTGTTGTGAAGACTAAAAAGAAAACCTATTTAATTGAAGTTAATTATTATAATGGGGGTGGCTCAAAACTTAATGAAACTGCTCGTTCATTTACAGAATTAGCAGATAAAATTAATCAGTATTCTAATTACGAGTTTGTATGGATCACAGATGGACAAGGTTGGTATACGGCAAAAAATAAATTAGAAGAGGCTTACTACGCTATTCCCTCGGTTTATAGTTTAGCTACGTTAATTGATTTTATCCAGCAAGTAAAACAAGAAGGTATTATCACATCTTGGTAATTAAGGTATATAGATGATTAAACCATATTTTTGCTCAGAAGATAAAAGTTTTTATCTTCTGCATGGTGATACAATGCAATTACTACCATCATTTAATTACCAATTTGATATGGTATTTGCAGATCCACCTTATTTTTTATCTAATAATGGTCTTTCTATACAAAGTGGAAAAATTGTTAGCGTTAATAAAGGGGATTGGGATAAGTCATTAGGTACTGAATATATTAACTATTTTAATCGACAATGGTTAAGCCTAGTCCGTGAAAAAATGAAGGAGAATGCGACTATATGGATTAGTGGTACTTTGCACAATATTTTTTCTATTGGT
This sequence comes from Pelistega ratti, assembly GCF_009833965.1. Taxonomy (NCBI): domain Bacteria; kingdom Pseudomonadati; phylum Pseudomonadota; class Betaproteobacteria; order Burkholderiales; family Alcaligenaceae; genus Pelistega; species Pelistega ratti. Next base: position 619,037 of record NZ_CP047165.1, on the reverse strand, counting down.
CAATTATTAACAGAATTAGATTTTAAAATTTTAAATATTATTACGTGGGAAAAAACAAATCCTCCTCCTAATTTTTCATGTCGATATTTTACGCATTCTACTGAACAAATTATTTGGGCGCGTAAATCAGAAAAAGTTCCTCATTACTATAATTATGAACTGATGAAACAACTTAATGGAGGAAAGCAAATGAAAGATGTTTGGCGATTGCCTGCTATATCTCCTTGGGAGAAAAAGTGTGGAAAACATCCAACTCAAAAACCGCTTTCTGTATTAACACGTTTAATTCTAGCTTCGACACAGCCTAATGCATGGATTTTAGATCCATTTACAGGTAGTTCTACAACAGGAATAGCAGCTAATCTTCTTAATCGTCGGTTTGTAGGAATTGATAAAGAAGAAGATTTTTTAAAAATTAGTCAACAACGAAAATTAGAAATAGAAGATTTGGAAATAAGAGAAAACTATAAACAAAAATTAAATGGGTTTAGTAGCAAGAAAGAATTAAGTAATTATTTACTAAGAGAAGAGGAGAGTGAATATCAAATAAATGGTAATAATTTTGATGATTTTATTCTTTCTTCTTTTTCTAATAAATTAAGTTAGATAAGAAATATTTATAGTAAATATTTTCCTAAACCCAAAAACTAACCCCTGTACAATACAGGGGTTAATTCTTTTATACTTAAAGAAAAATTAAGTATATAACTAATTCCTGATTAATCTTCTTTTCTTAAATGAGGGAAGAGTAATACATCACGAATGGTAGCACTATCGGTAATTAACATAATTAAGCGGTCAATACCGATGCCACAACCACCAGCTGGGGGCATACCATATTCTAAGGCACGGATATAGTCTGCGTCATAGTACATGGCTTCTTCATCACCAGCATCTTTCGCGCGAACTTGTGCCATAAAACGTTCTGATTGGTCTTCTGGGTCATTTAACTCAGAGAAGCCATTGGCAATTTCACGACCAGTAATAAATAATTCAAAGCGTTCGGTAATATTAGCCTGTGTATCTGAAGCACGCGCAAGAGGAGATACTTCAACAGGGTAGTCGATAATAAAGGTAGGATTCCATAATTGGCTTTCTGCAGTTTCTTCAAAGAAAGCAAGTTGTAATCCTCCTAATCCTGCATTTTTAATCGCAGGGTCATTCATATCTGCACCCAGTTTTTTGAGTTCGCTGCGTAGGAAATCAATATCACTTAATTGTGCTTCATTGTATTGTGGTGCATATTTTAAGACAGCTTCCACCATTGTCAGACGTTCAAACGGTGCTTCTAAATCTAACTCACGACCTTGATGCATAATTTTAGCGGTGCCTAAGGTACGGCGAGCAGTTTCACGGATAATTTTTTCTGTAAAATCCATCATCCAGTGATAATCAGTATAAGCTGCATAAAACTCCATCATCGTAAATTCTGGATTATGGCGAGGACTAACCCCTTCATTACGGAAATTACGATTAATTTCAAATACACGTTCAAACCCACCTACCACTAAGCGTTTAAGGTATAGTTCTGGTGCAATGCGTAAGAACATATCCATGTCTAAGGCATTGTGGTGCGTAATAAAAGGTTTAGCAGAAGCACCGCCGGGGATAGGGTGTAACATAGGGGTTTCTACTTCTAAAAAACCCTCTTGTGTCATGATACTACGAATGGTACTAATGGCTGCACTGCGTTTTCTAAAGGTATCGCGTGTTTGCTCTGTCATGATTAAATCAACATAGCGTTGGCGATAACGTAATTCTTGATCGGTAATGCCGTGAAATTTTTCAGGGAGAGGGCGTAGTGATTTGCTGATAAGTTCAATGGATTCAGCATGAATAGAGAGTTCGCCTTTATTGGTTTTAAAGATGCGTCCTTTTACCCCTAAAATATCACCAATATCCCATGATTTAAATTCATTATAGGCTTCTTCACCGACATGGGTTTTATCAAGGTAAACTTGAATACGTCCTGTACTATCTTGTAAAGTGGCAAAACTTGCTTTTCCCATAACACGTTTAAGCATCATACGACCGGCAACACAGGCAGGTTTGGCTAAAGGGTCAAGTTCGGCTTTTTCGATATGATCATAGGCCTGATGTAATTGTTCGGCATGGTCAGTCGGGCGGAAATGATTAGGATAAGCGATGCCTTTCTCTTGGCGGATTTTATCCAGTTTTGCACGACGTTCTGCGATAAGTCGATTCTCATCAAATTCAGGGGTTTGGTTTTGTTCTGTCATAATTATCTTTACATTAAACGAATATCAGAAAGGGTTTGTTTGCCAAAATCAGGGTGTAAGCGATAGGCTAAAATTTTCTTGGCTACCTCTGTAGGCGAACTAAGTGCCTGATGGGCATGTAAATCTTTAAAACGTTGAAGAGGTGGAAAATCTTCAAGGTTACTGGCACGAATTTCACCTTGCATAGTGGTATCAACGACACCGGGAGCAAGAGAGACAATTTGTGCAAAAGGAGCTTCTAACTGAGCAACTTCACTATAACGGTCTAAAGCCGCTTTACTCGCACAATAGGCTGCCCAACCCGCATAAGCAGATCGTGCTGCACCAGAGGAAATATTAATGATTTGGATAGTAGCCTTTTGATGGGTTCGTACCGTTGCTAGAAAGGTACTACTTATGGCAATCACAGTAGCAATATTAATATCAAAGGTATTGGCAATAGTCTGTGAGGATGTTTGGCTAAGTCCGTGATATTGTGCCACTGGACCGAGTGTCCCTGCGTTATTAATCAATAAATACTGATCAAAAGGCTTTTCTAACCATGGTGTGATACGATGACGAATATCATCAACACTTGCCATATCACTAAAATCCACACTGAAGTGAAAATGCTGACAATGGTTTGTTTGGGCTAAATCACTTAATGTTTGAGGGGGTGTTTGACGTGCAACGGTCAGGAGGACTTGGCTCTCATGGGTTAGTTGCTCGGCTAATGCCAAACCCAATCCTCTGGAAGCACCTGTTACAATAGCCAGTGTTGATGGTGTAGGCATAGTTTAGATTCCTTGTTTAAGACTCGCTTCAATAAAGGCATCTAAATCGCCATCTAAGACTTTTTGGGTATTAGAGATTTCGACATTGGTGCGTAAATCTTTAATACGACTTTGATCCAGTACATAAGAGCGGATTTGATGTCCCCAACCAACATCTGTTTTGGCATCTTCTAGTTTTTGCTGATCTGCCATGCGTTTTCGCATTTCTAGCTCATAGAGTTTTGAGCGTAGCATAGACATTGCTTCTGCTTTATTGCGGTGTTGTGAACGGTCATTTTGACATTGCACCACAATTCCTGTGGGTTGGTGGGTAATACGAACAGCAGAGTCTGTTTTATTAATGTGCTGACCGCCTGCACCACTTGCTCGATAAGTATCAATACGTAAATCAGCAGGATTGATTTCAATTTCTATCGAATCATCAATTTCTGGATAAACATAGAGACTGGCAAAAGAAGTATGGCGACCATTGGCAGAATCAAAGGGGCTTTTACGTACGAGACGATGTACACCACTTTCTGTCCGTAAAAATCCAAAGGCATATTCACCTTCTACTTTAATTGTAGCTGATTTAATCCCTGCTACATCACCGTCTGACTCTTCAAGTACCTCAGTTTTGAATCCTTTACGTTCACAATAGCGTAGGTATTGACGTAACAACATAGATGCCCAGTCTTGAGCTTCTGTACCACCTGCACCTGCTTGAATATCCACAAAGCAATTAAGCGGATCGGCTGGATTGCTAAACATACGCCTAAATTCAAATCCTTCAATGATTTCTGCATATTTTTTAGCATCTTCTTCAATAGCTAGCAAGGTATCATCATCTTGGTCGCTACTGGCAAGTTCAAAAAGTTCTTGGCTATCTTTTATGGATTGTCGTAAATCAGCTAGCACGAGGACAATATTTTCTAGGTTTTTCTTTTCTCGTCCCAGTTCTTGCGCTTTTTCTGGATTTTCCCAAATACTGGGGTCTTCCATCTCTAAATTAACGACTTGTAAACGTTCTGACTTTTCTTCAAAGTCAAAGATACCCCCTAAGCGATTTTTCTCGCTCTGCATAATCAGCTAAAGCTGCTGCTAAAAGGTTTTGACGTTCGATTTCCATAAACTCGCTATCCTCTGAGTGTATTTATGTTTTTATTAACCTTTCATTTTAGCATAAAGGAGTGAGTAATAGGTATATTAAAGCTAAATGATGTCGTAGAAAATATCTATTTATTACTATTAAAATATGAAAAATAGTGAATAATAAAATACTTTTTTGTTGAATAGAGAATTGGTATGAATGACTACTATAAAAATGGTAATTTATTTTGAATAGTAGTCTATTCAAGTAGGATTGTTTTGCATATTATTGGGGTGATAAATATAGTTATTATGCTATTGTATATTTATTTATAATTCATCTTCTCTTTGTCTTTCAAGAAAAGCAGCTAAATTTTCCCAATGGTCTGTTCTGAAATTTTCAAAACATTTATCAATTAATAATTCTCCTTGCTTTTTGGCTAATTCGTAGTTATTAGCTTGCCACTGCTGTAAGGGCAAGCCTGTTTTGGTTTCTTGACAGATATACATTTTTTGAGCATTACTGTTTTTAGGAAAAATTTTAAAACCAATATTTAATTGGTAATATCCATTATCTTCAAAAACTAAATAATTCTCTAAAGGAATGAAGTAGATAGGTGTTGTGGTATAGTCGGCTACCTTAGGTAAACGTAGATGTTTGATTAATTTCTCTTTATATTTAGGGTAAGCATAGGTTAAGGCAATATTTTGAATGGGAGTAATATCCCCGAATAAATCTTCTTTTTCATGAGTATAGATTTTTGGTGAACATACTCCTAAGAGACTAAAGAGTGAGAGTGGATTGCAAAGAATGGTTGCGGTGACATCATTCACATCTGCTCTGGCATCATGCCCTTTGTCAATGATTCTTAATCGTGCGATTCTAGCCTGTTTTGTTTCATCGCTTTTATAATATTGTGAGGGGTCTTCTTTATGAGTATACTCTATCTTGATAGTTGCACCATTAGAGGTGGTTAGTATTTCAGCAGGTATATCTTGTTCTGGAATTTTAGGGATACTAGAGCAACCAACTAGTGCTAATAATAAGATGATAGGGAGTGGTTTACTAAAAAGTAGCATATTATCCTTGATAAATAAAGTAGATAGGATAGTGATATTTTGTTTTATTGGGATACCTAGACTATTTTTGAATGGGTAATGTGCAAAACTATCTACTATCCTATGTTATAGGGAGTTATTTTTATTAAGTTACCGAAGTGTACTAGTAAAAGTAAGTGAAGAATGGGTGACTATTTTTCCCCACATTCAAAGATTTGGGCGGTGATGATATAGGCATCACTAACCCGACTATCTACAGGGCAATCTTGATTTGGAAGACCGGAATATCTACAAATAGGTTTTTCATCAATAATACGTAAGGTGATACGATTTTTTTTCCCTGTGACAGTAACCGCATTATTGCGTAAATCATTTAATGCACCTTCTCTCATTACATCCTTATGACGACTAACAATCTTAACATTAGGACTTGTCTCTGGAATAGCATCTTTTCCTTCTACTTCCCCCAATACCTTACAACCATAAGGTGTTGAGCGTACTGTCGTAATACCTTTTGCATCCTCATTTAGTGCTTTAGGAATAAAGGGCTGTGTGTGTATACATCCTGTAATAAATAAAATGCTCCCCACAATAGGAAGAAATTTTAACGTTTGCTTTCTCATTATAAATATCCTCGTTTATTAAAAATGGTGTAGAATAAATCTTATATTGTGTAGTATTTTATGGAAGTTATTGCTTGTAATCCATAGCGTAAATAGGTGGAAAATTCCGAAATTTGATAGAAAATAGAGAGAAAAACGGTAGATGAATATTCAAGATAAAATCCGAGCAATGCGAGAAATTAAAAATTGGTCTCAGGAAGAAATGGCAGAAAAGTTGGAAATATCACCCACAAGCTATGCGCGTATTGAAAGAGGAGAAAGTAAGTTAAACTTAGATAGACTACAGCAAATAGCAAATATATTTAATATTGATATTATTGAGTTGATGACAGCCAAGGAGAATGGTTTAATTTGTTTATTTAGTGAAAATAGCCATAATAGTTCAAATTATTATGCAGGTAATGAACAGTTAGTTTTAGAAAATGAAAAATTAAAATTAACTATTGTGCATAAAGAAGAACTTATTGAACAACAAAAAGCAGAAATTCAAGCCTTAAAAGAGATTATTACTTTATTAAAAAATAAATAATCACTTTCTCTGAGTTATTCTATATAGACTCATTATTATTTTTAAAACTCTACTATAAAAAATGCCAATAATAGTGGGATAGTCAGGTTCTTTTTGGTTATTATAGAATAGCGTAAAGACCTTATTATATTGCTAAATATCTTCCTATTTTACTTTATTACTTCACCAATCTTACATTTCCTAACGCACCACCTACTGTTCCTATTACTCCATCAACAGAGGCATTAGGATCTATATAAGTGCTACAGCCCTGTAGTAATACGTATATCATGATAAAGTATCTGGGCATAAGGTATTTTTTCATAGCGCATATATCCTGTTTTTATTATTTCTATTGATAATAATTTTAGCTTCTAAACTAATGAATGGTATTTTAACGCTAATAACAGTGTTGTTATATGAATAGCGCTAGCGTTAATTTTATCGCCTCAACTATACTTTATACGGTATATCGAATCAGTAATTGTAGTGAAACATTACCTTGCCAGTAATTTGGTACAACTTCATAAATCAGTTCAACTTGTTCATCTACCATTTCTGGGTGATTAAACCAAATAGCATTAAACCTTACTCCCTCACGTTCAAGTAATAATTTAAGGTGTTTTTCTTTGAGTAGGTATTGTTCTTTAACTGTAAATGTATCTCTAAAAAGGGGGGATGGAAAGCCTGCGCCCCATACATACTGGCTTAAAGCAATGGCGGTTTCTACGGTGCTATATTGAATATCAAGTGTTCCATCAGTTTCAATAAGGGGTGAAAAATGGGTTTTACCACTAATATCAACAACCGCTTGGTCAAAAGCAGTAATAAACGTGTCAAAATCTTTTTGATAAATCGTGAGTCCTGCAGCCATAGCATGACCCCCAAACTTTTGGATAAGTGTAGGGTAGCGTTTGGAGACCAAATCTAAGGCATCACGCAAGTGTACATCAGGTACAGATCGACCTGAACCCCGAATCTCACCATCATCACCGGGGGCAAAAGCAAGGGTGGGTTTCCAGAATTTCTCTTTTAATCGTGAGGCAACGATACCAACAACACCTTGATGCCACTCAGGATTAAATACACAAATGGCGTGTTTGAGTTTAAATGCTTCACTTTCAATCTCTTGTAAGGCTTGCTGACTCATCTCTTGTTCGATATGACGGCGAGTACTGTTCCAATCGTTAAGCTGTTTGGCTAATTCAAAGGCTTCATCATAATCTTGGCTAATAAGACAACGAATACCAATACTCATATCAGCCAATCGTCCTGCCGCATTAATACGGGGACCAATTTTAAAACCTAAATCCATACTACTGGCTTGTCGGGGATCTGTGCTTGCAATATCAAAAAGTGCTTGAATACCAGCTTGCATTTTACCTGAACGGATTTTTTGTAAACCCTGTGTAACTAATAAGCGGTTATTACTATCCAGTTTAACCACATCGGCAACCGTTCCTAGAGCGACTAAATCGGCAAGCTCATCAAGACGAGGTTCAGGCTTTTGTGTAAAATGCCCTCGGCGGCGTAATTCTGCCCGTAAAGCAATCATGGTATAGAAAATAACGCCAACCCCAGCTAAATTTTTAGAGGGAAATTGGCAATCTTTTTGATTAGGATTAATAATAGCTAAGGCATCGGGTAGGGTATCTCCCGGTAAGTGGTGATCTGTAATTAGTACATCAATACCCACCTTTTTAGCTGCTTCAACCCCCTCTACACTAGCGATACCATTATCAACCGTGATAATTAAATCAGGCTTTGGATAGACACGCTCAAGCATCACATCAATAACAGCAGGGGATAGTCCATAACCTGTCTCAAAGCGATTAGGTACCATAAAATTAATGTTTGCCCCCATCATACGTAAGGCTCGTACACCAACGGCACAAGCCGTTGCGCCATCACAATCATAATCAGCAATAATAAGCAGTTGTTTATTGGCTTCGATAGCATCAGCAAGAATAGTTGCACCCTTTTCAACTTGTGTGAGTAGTTGAGGGGCAATGAGTTTTTGCCAAGAGGTTTCGGTTTGTTCTATATCAGAAACCCCTCGAGCAGCCCATAATTTTGCCATTAAGGGATTAGCACCTTGTGCGATTAACTGTGTCTGATAATCGGGGTTGATTGGACGATTGCTTACTTGGAAAGAGACCACCATTGTTTCCATTGATCTTTACGAGTTAAAAATTTGTGCCACCAAGGTAAGGGAGTTAATGTGGTGATACGGTCAAAACCAAAAAATATATAACGATTTTGAGCAGAGTGCAAGGATTTTAATTGTTGATCGATATTATTAAGCTGTGCTAACCAACTTCCCCAATCTTGATGCAAATGACTGAAAAAAAGTGTATCTAAAGTAATTGAATCATGGGTAGTAGGGGAAATTGTTTTAATATCTGCTTTACTAGCACCGCCGTAAATCCATGCACTATTAATAGCTTTTTCACCGCGAGATTGGCGAGCTACATTAATAGGATGGTCATACCAACTCATCTGTAGTTCATTTAAGCTATTTTGCAAAGTGCGAGGAAGTATCTGTGGACGATACCAATCATTAATATAACCTGTTGCTAATAGGGCAGGGCTTGGTAAGGGGTAATCAAAATTATTCCCTAAATCAATGAGGGCAGTATCGGCATCGTAGCTTAGTAATGAAAAGGGTGTATTTTCAAAAAGTGTTTTTGCTTGCTCAAAGAGGGCTGTACTTTCATTTGCCGGAATATTTAACTCTTCTTGTAAATAGAGAGAAGCATGGTTTAAACCAACTTCTATATGACAAAGTGTCATTAAATAAAGGTTTTTAGGTAAAGCAGTGTTAAAATGGGCGGGACAACGTAAAGGCGCTAACCCTCTGGCATAAAAACCGTCCTGACTATGATAAGCAACTTGTTTAAGTTGATAATATTCATAAGGTGTGCATCCAAGGGTTTCAATATCGAACCATTCGGTTTGTGCCTGATGTGTTTGTAATAAGTGCGTTAAGAATGGGGCTTGTTTTTCTAAATAAGCCTCGCTTTCTTTTGCCATTAAATGATGGGGAAGTGCCCCTAAAATTAAAATATCCATAGATGGATTGTACCCTTAAACACCTTTGATAGAAAAGTATTATGGTGAAATTACCTTATGAATTATGGATTGGCTCTCGATATGCAGGGCTAACACGCTCAAAAGGACGTGGTAAAAAACGTGACCGTTTTGTTTCTTTTGTGGCAGGAAGCTCTATGGCAGGGATTGCCTTGGGGGTAGCAGCATTGATTGTTGTATTATCGGTGATGACCGGTTTTCAGGTGCAAGTGCGCGATAGAATGTTATCTGTTTTACCCCATATCCAAGTTTTTAATCCCTCTATTTCGGCACAAGAAGCGGTAGAGTCATGGACAGAGTTAAAAGCAGAAGCGATGAAAAATACAGATGTCATTGGGGCTTCTGCTTTTGTGTCGGCAGGGGGAATGCTTGCCAGACAAAATATTTTAAAAGGGGTGCAAATTAGAGGTATTCTACCCGAAACGGAGGGTGATGTATCTGATCTACCCCAGCAAATTATACAGGGTGATTTAAATTCTTTACAAAAGGGTAGTTTTAATATTGTATTAGGTAGTCGAGTGGCGGCTGAGTTAGGTGTACAAATGGGGGATACGGTATTACTGATGTCGCCTCAAGGTTCATTAAACCCATCTGGTTTTTCACCGCGTATGCGACAATTCCATGTAACAGGAATTTTTTCTTCTGGGCATTATGAGTATGATGCCAGTCTTGCCTTTATCTCTGTTTATGATGCTGCCGTTCTTTTTAGAGATATGGGGATAGCAGGAGCAAGACTTAAAATTAAAAATATGATTAAAGCACCTGAAGTGGCTCAATCCCTTATGGAAACTTTATCTCCTCATTATATCGTTAGGGATTGGACGTATGATAACCGTACATGGTTTGCTGCCGTAAAAACAGAAAAACGAATGATGTTTATGATTCTAGCTCTTATTGTTGCTGTAGCAGCTTTTAATCTTTTATCGTCTTTGGTGATGTCTGTTAAAGATAAACAAGCGGATATTGCGATTTTGCGTACATTAGGGGCTAGTCCTCGTTCAATTGCAGGTATTTTTCTGGTGCAAGGGTCGCTTATTGGTATTTTAGGTACATTCATTGGAGTGGGTTTAGGGTGTTTAATTGCCTATAATATTGATGTGATTGTACCGTTTATTGAGAATTTATTAGGAACACATTTCTTAGATCCAGGGGTGTATATTATTAATCAGTTACCCTCTCAAGTAGAGTTAAATGAAGTGGCTATTGTTGGGATTACCTCATTAGTTTTATCTTTACTAGCAACACTTTATCCAAGTTGGCGAGCATCAAGATTACAACCAGCGGAGGTACTTCGTCATGACTAATACGGCAAATGCTTTACATATTGAGAATGTGACCAAGTCTTATTTTGATGGGACAGAAACCTTAGATATTTTAAGAGGGGTACATTTAGAGGTTAAAAGGGGTGAAATGCTAGCTATTATTGGTGCATCAGGCTCAGGAAAAAGTACCTTATTACATATCATGGGTTTATTGGATCAGCCAACACAAGGTCAGGTGATTATTGATGGTATTGATACGGTATCCTTAACGGAAAGTGAACGAAGTCGATTACGTAATCAAAAACTAGGTTTTGTGTATCAATTTCACCATCTATTGCCTGAATTTACGGCTTTAGATAATGTGGCAATGCCCCTAATTATGCGCCGTGAATCTTATCAAAAAGCAAGAGAATTAGCAAAAGAGGTATTGGAAAAAGTAGGGCTAAAAGATCGTGTACTGCATCGACCGGGCGAGTTGTCAGGGGGAGAGCGTCAGCGAGTGGCATTAGCGCGTGCTTTGGTGGCTAATCCTGTGGTTGTATTGGCAGATGAGCCAACAGGAAATCTTGATACGGAAACAGCTGAAAGTATGTTTGCTTTATTAAAAGAAGTGAATAAAACATTTAATACCGCTTTTGTGATTGTGACCCATGATCCTAAATTAGCGGCTTTAGCTGATCGGCAATTAGTGATGGATAAAGGGGTTTTGCGAGAGGTGTGAATGTAGTAATAAAGAAATAAGACAGTTTTTCTTTATTGATAGTATGCGTTTATAGTCATTGATAAAGTGGAATAATATCTTTATTCATCATATTAGCTATCTAAAAAATAGCCCCCAATATGGATAATTAACATTGGGGGTTAAACAAGACTTTCTAAATAAAATCTTTATTTCTCTATACGTCGCCCCGTTTCTTTATTAAACCAATGGAGTGCAAATTTAGGATGACAACCAATTTGGATGGTATCACCTGATTTGATGGGCTGATGATCGGTCTCATGAAGATCGGCTCGTATAACAAGAGATTGTCCATCCAATGTGCAGTGGATCAATTGCTCTGAACCTAATATTTCTACCATCTCAACTTGTACAGGAAACTGTGGTATATGCAAGCTAAGATGCTCAGGGCGAATACCGAGAATAACGTCTTGGTTTCTAATATGAGCTGGAATGGTTTGGTTATCAATAGCCAGTGTAATTCCGTTTGCTGTTGTGATTACCCCTTCAGCAGAGACTTTAACGGTAATAAGGTTCATAGGAGGAGAACCAATAAAGCTAGCAACAAAGGTAGAAGCAGGTTTTTCAAATACTTCTACAGGGGTACCAATTTGTTCAGCAAAACCTTTATTCATCACCACCATACGGTTGGCTAAGGTCATTGCTTCCACTTGATCATGGGTAACATATAAGCTAGTTGTTTTAAGACGAGCATGAAGTTTTTGAATTTCAAGACGCATTTGAACACGTAATTTTGCATCAAGATTAGAGAGAGGCTCATCAAACAAGAATACCTTAGGCTCTCTCACAATAGCACGACCCATAGCCACACGTTGGCGCTGACCACCTGATAACTGGCGAGGTCGTCTATCTAATAAATGCCCTAATTCAAGAATTTTGGCGGCTGCTTGTACACGTTTATCAATTTCTTCTTTGCTAAATTGACGAATTTTAAGTCCATACGCCATATTGTCATACACTGACATATGCGGATAAAGGGCATAGTTTTGGAAAACCATAGCAATATCACGATCAGCAGGTTCTAATTGATTGACAATTTTGCCATCAATTTCAATATTACCCTCCGTCACGGATTCAAGACCAGCCACCATACGCATAAGCGTAGATTTACCGCAACCAGAGGGGCCGACAATCACGATAAATTCACCATCATTGATATGTAAATCAATGCCATGAATGACTGCTACATTACCGGGATAAACTTTTTTGACTTGTTTAAAATTTAATGTTGCCATGTTATAAAATCCTTATTTTTCAGCGTCCACAAGACCTTTTACAAACCATTTTTGCATGAGTAATACAACAAGACCAGGAGGAATCATAGCGAGAATAGCCGTTGCCATGACTAAGTTCCAGCTAGTAACACTATCACCACCGCCAATCATTGTACGGATACCAACAACAATAGGGGTTAAGTCTTCTGTGGTTTTCATGACAAGTGGCCATAGGTACTGATTCCAACCATAGGTAAATTGAATAACAAATAGGGCTGCAATACTGGTACGAGAGAGTGGAAATAAAATATCTTTAAAAAAACGCATAGGACCCGCCCCGTCAATACGAGCAGCCTCAACTAACTCATCAGGAACGGTCATAAAAAATTGTCTAAATAAAAAAGTCGCTGTTGCTGATGCAATTAAGGGTAATGTGAGACCTGCATAGGTATTGACAAGCCCTAGACTGGCGACTACTTCAAAAGTAGGCGAAATGCGTACTTCCACAGGTAGCATCAAGGTGACAAAAATCATCCAGAAAAAAATCATACGAAAGCGAAAACGAAAATAGACAATCGCAAAAGCAGAGAGCATAGAAATGGTGATTTTACCCACGGCAATAATCATGGCGGTGACAAAGCTTACCCATAGCATATGGCTGACAGGGTTTGCATTAGCACGACCTTCTCCTAATAAAGCATCGCGATAATTTTCAATAAGATGAGAGCCCGGGATAAGGGACATGGGTGCATTGGCAACTTCTTGAGCTGTTTGTGTGGAAGCAACAAAAGCAAGATAAAGTGGGAAAGCCACCATGATTAAACCAATAATTAAAGTGGCATGGGCTAATATATCTAACCAAGGACGACGTTCTACCATAATAAATTCCTTTTAGTATTGTACTTTTCGATCAATGTAACGGAATTGAATAACCGTTAAGGCAACTACAATTAGTAGCAGAATAACGGATTGCGCTCCCGAAGAACCGTAGTCAAATGATTTAAAAGCCGTTTTATAAACGTTATAAACCAGTACATTGGTAGAAGAACCGGGGCCACCTTGAGTCGTAATATCAATAATAGCAAAGGTATCAAAGAACGCATAAACCATATTGATAATGAGTAAAAAGAAGGTAGTCGGTGAGAGTAAGGGAAATACAATACTCCAAAAACGGCGGAATGGAGATGCTCCATCAATAGCAGCTGCCTCAATGAGTGAGCGAGGAATAGCCTGTAAGCCAGCTAAGAAAAACAGAAAATTGTAGGAAATTTGTTTCCAAATAGAAGCCATTACAACGAGAATCATGGCGTCATTGGCATCAAGTTGTGGATTCCATCCAATACCCAGTTGAGCAAGATAGACGGCTACTGTACCAATAGCAGGTGAAAACATAAATACCCATAAAACCCCAACCACAGCAGGTGCTACGGCATAAGGCCAGATAATCAGTGTTTTATAGGTGGTTGCAAAGCGTACTACTCTATCCGCCATAACCGCTAAGAGTAGGGCGACAGCTAGACCTATACTTGCTACCAAGAGAGAAAAAACAACGGTTACCCAGAAAGAGTCATAATAACTAGGGTCATTAAAAAGGGCGATATAGTTATCTAAACCTACAAATTCTTTTCCTCCTCCAAAAGCATCTTCAAGAAAAAAAGATTGCCAAATCGCTTGACCTGCAGGCCAAAAAAAGAAAATTAGCGTAATGGCTAATTGGGGAGCTAATAAAAGGTAGGGTAATGTTTTATGTGTAAATACAACTCGTTTTTCCATAAATAAATACCAACAAAAAATGGTAGGGAGAACCCATTCAATCTTTAAAATAGGATGTACATTTAAGTACACAGCAATATACTTAAAAGTAAAGGTAAATACATGATTCACCCTTACTTTATAATTGAATGAATAATCATATCGCTAGGAAAGCGGTATGATGGTAATCTCGAATGATTACTTATTACTATTTTCAAAACGAGTTAATAACTCATTATCTCGTTTGGTCATCTGTGCTAAACCATCTTGTACGGATACTTTTTGAGAGAAGATTTTTTCCATTTCACCTTCTTGAATATCACGGATTTGAGGAAGGAAACCTAAACGAACACCACGAGAGGCATCAGTAGTAGCGACATTAAGTTGTAAGAAAGGAATATCTGTACCCGGGTTTTGTGCATAGAAACCAGAGTCTTTAGTTTGCTCATAAGCAGATTTGACAACAGGGACATAGCCTGTTTTTTGGTGCCATTGAGCAGCGACATCTGTACTTGAGAGATAGTGGAAGAAAGCGGTAATTCCTTTGTAAGTTTCAGGTGATTTTTTACTGAAAACCCATAGAGAAGCACCACCAATCACGCTATTAAGTGGTTTTTCGATAATATCGCTATTGTATGGTAAGCGTGCAATACCAAATTCAAATTTAGCATTTTTAATAAAACCGCCACGAGAACCACTTGAACCAGTAAACATCGCACATTTACCCGAAGAGAATAGGGCGTTACCTGCATCCGCACGTCCTGCATAAGTAAATGTACCCTCTTTTACCATATCATTGAGGAGTTCAAAGTTTTTGACAAAAGCGTCTTGGGTTAAATCAATGCGTGTGTCTAAACCACCGAATCCATTATTTTTGGAAGCATAAGGGATATTATGTAGTGCACCAAAGTTTTCAATCAATACCCATGATGGCCATGAGGTAGTATAACCACACTCTGCACCGGCTGCCTTTAGCTTTTTGGCAGCTTCACGAATTTCTTGGTAGGTTTTTGGGGGATTATTGACATCAAGACCTGCTTTAGCAAAAAGGTCTTTATTATAGTAAAAAACAGGGGTTGAGCTATTAAATGGCATAGAGGCGAGCTTACCATTGGTATCTGAGTAGTAACCTGCAATACCGGGGACAAATTTATTACTATCAATAGGATTACCGATTTCTTCACTCATCTCTTGGATGGGTTTAATAGCCCCTTTTGAGAACATCATGGTGGCTGTTCCAACTTCAAATACCTGTAAAATATCAGGGGCCTGTCCTGCACGATATGCTGCAATCCCTGCATTCATGCCTTCAGTGTAGTTCCCTTTATAAGTAGGTACAACCGTATATTCTGTTTGGCTTTTGTTAAAGTCATCCGTCATTTGATTGACTAACTCACCTAATGTGCCTTCCATTGAGTGCCAAAAAGTAATCGTTGTCGTGGCAAAAGCACTGCTTGTTGCCGCTAGTAATGTAGCGATGGCTAACGATTTAGGTATAAATTTCATGGTATTGTAAACTCCCTAAAAAGGACAATAAAAATATAAATTATCAATATAACTAAAAAGAATAACGTAATATTACTCGTATGTCGTTATGATGTGCAGAAAAAACATTAAAAAATGAAATTAAAAAGTATCATTTTGTTTTTTTTAACCTAACATTCATTACAATGTAGCGTATGAATAGCTATTATATTAACGTTCTTTTTTGACAAAAAAGAGACGGAATAGTACTTATAAATTGAGAAAATAGGAGTAAATGTATGTCTCAAACAACAAAAATTGCGTTTATTGGTGGGGGTAATATGGCACGTGCTTTAGGTGAAGGTATTTTAGCCAGTACATCCCCCCAATCGTTAGTAGTGCTCGAACGTTATGAACAAGCTGCGCAAGTATGGAGAGACTTAGGAGTGGATGTTTTAACAACACCAAATGAGCAACTTTCTGCTTGCCATGTATGGATTTATGCGGTTAAACCGCAAGATATGCAACAGGTAGTTCAAGCAACAAAGCCTTATCTACAATCAGATACTTTGGTGATAAGTATTGCAGCAGGTTTAGAAGTAGCGACATTAGAGAAATGGTTAAATCACTCTTATATCATCCGTACCATGCCAAATACGCCTGCATTTGTTAGAAAAGGATGCACGGGTTTATATGCTACACCAGCCGTCAAGCAAAGTGATGTGATACTCGCAAAATCCTTATTACAATCGGTAGGTATAGTGACACAGGTTGAGCAAGAAGCCTTATTAGATGCGATTACAGGTTTATCTGGTAGTGGGCCTGCTTATGTGTTTTTATTTATTGAAGCATTGATTGAGGGGGGGATTAAACTGGGTTTAGCACCAGAAGAAGCAAAAGCCCTAGCCATTCAAACGGTATTAGGAGCAGCAATATTAGCGGATCAATCAGATGTAGAACCTGCTCAATTACGCCAAAATGTTACCTCTAAAGGAGGGACAACGGCTGCTGCATTGGATTATTTTAAACAACAGGAATTTGAAGAAATAGTTGCTCAAGCCATGCAAGCTGCTACATTGCGAGCAAAAGAGTTATCTACTCAATTATCTAAAGCCTCTTAATAGGGTATTGATGGTAAGGTTGAATAATAAAAATACCTTATTCATTATTTGAATGTTATACTAGCACCCCCATGATATAAGTCGCTTGGAATGGTATATTTTTATAACCAAAAGTTATTTGATTTATGGTTAATTTTTATTAAAATGCTTATTTATTACTAAAAATAGATGATTCCAAACTTTTTGTTATAAGGAAAAATGATGTTAAAAAAATTTGCTCTCTTAGCAGTATCTACTTTTGCTTTTACGGTAAATGCTTATGCTGCAGATAGTCTATTAGATCGTATCAATAATAAAGGTACTATTACCGTAGGTACGGAAGGGACTTATGCTCCCTTTACGTATCATGATGCCAGTGGAAAGCTAACAGGCTATGATGTGGAAGTAACACGAGCAGTTGCGGAGAAACTAGGCGTTAAAGTAGAGTTTAAAGAAACACAATGGGATGCCATGTTGGCAGGTTTAAAAGCAGGTCGCTTTGATTTGGTGGCTAACCAAGTAGCACTTACCACGCCAGAGCGTCAAGCAACATTTGATAAATCAGAACCTTACAACTGGTCTGGGGTGATGATGGTGGTACGCCAAGATAATAATGATATCAAAGATATTACAGATATTAAAGGACGTAAAGCGGCACAAACGCTTAGCAGTAACTATGGTGAGCTAGCGGTTAAGATGCAAGCAGAAATTGTTCCTATTGATGGTATGGCACAAGGGCTTAAACTGATTGAACAAAAACGTGCTGATTTAACCCTTAACGATAATCTTGCTTTATTAGATTATTTGAAGAAAAACCCAAAATCAGGGCTTAAAATTGTTTGGGAAAGCCCTTCAGAAGAGAAAGTTGGTGCTGGTTTTGTCGCTAATAAAGGTAATCAAGAAGCGTTAGCTAAAATTAGTGAAGCGGTGATTGAGTTACGTAATGATGGCACATTGAAAAAAATTGGTGAACAATTCTTTGGTAAAGATATCAGTGTTAAATAGTTTTATTGCTTCCTTACCGTTTATGGACCAAGCACGAGCTGACTTGGTTATTAATGGTTTTTTTCCTATTGTAAAAGCGGCGGTATTGGTATCCATACCGCTTGCTATTGTGTCATTTATTTTAGGTATGATTATTGCAGTGGGTGTTGCTTTATTGAGAGTAACACCCGTTAGTGGTATTTTACATCGTGTGCTATTGGCATTTGTGAATGTCTATATTTCTATTATTCGTGGAACACCGATGTTAGTACAGCTCTGTATTGTGTTCTACGGTTTACCAGCAATAGGTATCTTTATTGATCCTATTCCTGCTGGTATTATCGGTTTCTCCTTAAATGTAGGAGCATATGCCTCAGAAACCGTGCGTGCCTCTATTCTTTCTGTTCCTAAAGGGCAATGGGAAGCAGGCTATACCATTGGTATGACTTATTTGCAAACTTTTCGGCGCATTATTGCACCGCAAGCCTTTCGTGTAGCGGTTCCTCCGTTGAGTAACAGTTTTATTAGCCTTTTTAAAGAAACCTCCCTTGCTTCTGTTGTTACCGTCACAGAGATGTTCCGTGTGGCACAGCAAATTGCTAATGCATCTTATGACTTTTTACCCGTTTATATTGAAGCAGCATTTATTTACTGGTGTTTTTGTTGGGTACTTTTTATGATTCAGGCACGGATTGAGAAGCGAATGGATCGCTATGTGGCGAAATAATAGCCATTTTAATTAAGTTTTTATACTATAGCTATGATAGAAGTTCGTAATATTCATAAAACCTTTGGTGATAATGCCGTGTTACGGGGGATAGACCTTACTATTCAAAAAGGGCAGGTGGTTGTTATTTTAGGGCCTTCTGGTTCGGGAAAAACGACTTTTTTACGTTGTCTTAATGCTTTAGAATTACCCGAACAAGGTACGATCACTTTTACGCACGATCCTATGCTGAAGATTGATTTTACTAGCCCATCAATTCAAAAGGATATTTTGGCATTACGCCGCCGTTCGGGTATGGTTTTCCAGCAATATAACCTATTCCCCCATAAAACTGCCCTTGAAAATATTATCGAAGGGCCTGTATATGTACAAGGTAAAAATATAGCGGTTGCCAAACAAGAAGCCATGGTTTTATTGGAAAAAGTAGGGTTAGTAGATAAAGCCAATCTTTATCCTTTCCAATTATCAGGAGGGCAGCAACAACGGGTAGGGATTGCTCGTGCTTTGGCTATTCAACCTGAGTTGATGCTTTTTGATGAACCTACTTCCGCATTAGATCCTGAACTAGTGCAAGATGTATTAAATACGATGAAAGAATTGGCTCATGAAGGTTGGACAATGGTTGTGGTTACACATGAAATAAAATTTGCCCTTGATGTGGCTGATATTGTTGTAGTGATGGATGGGGGTGTTATTGTAGAGCAAGGCTCACCAGAGGATTTATTTCATCATCCTCAACATGAGAGAACAAAGGCTTTTTTACAGCGGTTAAGAGCAGATTAAATAAACCATTAATAATAAGGGCTGTATTCAAATGGCGTACAGCCCTTTTAAATTGAATTTTATAAAAATTATTATAAGAAAAATAATAGCGTTATTTCTAGTTATATTACCTAGCCATTATCAGATTGGTGTTCAGTGCTGACTGTTTTTTTCACTATGGTGTGATAACTTTTAAAAAGCATCGTATTTAGTCAGTGAGATGATAGCGTAAAAAATGAAAGTATTATTCACGCTATTATCTATGACAAATAATTCATATATAAACTATTTATTTTTAACCAATCTTCATTGTTTTAACAAATTGAGCAATTCTTTTTGCTCCTTCAATACATTCTTCTATAGGGGCAACTAGGGCGATACGAACACGATTTTTACCGGGGTTAATACCTGCGGTATTTTCTCGACTCAAAAAGCTACCAGGTAATAGAGTAACGTTAGCGTGTTCATATAACGCTTTGACAAAATCGGTATCGGCAATGGGTGTACCTGCCCAGAGATAAAAAGAAGCCTCTGGCATTGTTACATCAAGAACGGGTTTAAGAATAGGAAAAACATGTTTAAATTTTTCTTGGTAAAGTATGCGATTTTGCTTAACGTGTTCTTCATCTTGCCATGCGACAATACTTGCTGCAGCAACAACATCACTCATGGCACTACCATGATAGGTACGGTAGAGTAAAAATGGTTTAATGAGCTTTTCATCACCTGCCACAAAGCCTGAACGCATACCAGGAACATTAGAGCGTTTGGATAGGCTTGAGAAACAAATCATACGGTGATAATCACTGCGTCCGCAAAGGGTAGCTGCTTGTAAAATACCCAATGGTTTTTGATCAAAATAAATTTCAGAATAACATTCATCTGATGCAATAATAAAGTTATATTTATCACTGAGTTCAAATAAATATTGCCACTCTGCTAGGGATACCACTCGACCTGTTGGATTATCGGGAGAGCAGACAATTAATAATTGTGTTTTTTGCCAGACTGATTCAGGAATGCTTTCCCACTCGTGGGTAAAGGGGTGATCAAGGCTAGCATTCACAAAATAGGGGGTAGCACCACCTAAATAGCTAGCGCCTTCATAAATTTGATAAAAAGGATTAGGGCAAACAACAATACTATCTTGTTCCCCTGTTAATAGGGTTTGAATAAAAGAAAATAATGCTTCTCTTGAGCCTAAACAGGGTAGCACTTGTGTGTCTGGATTAGGTGTATCAATATCATAACGGCGAGCAATCCATTGAGCAATGGTGGTGCGTAATGCTAAGCTACCTTTTGTAGCGGGATAACTGGCTAATCCGTTTAAATTAGCCATAATCGCCTCTTTGATAATAGGAGGGGTAGCGTGTTTAGGTTCACCAATAGAAAGATTAATAGGCTGTTCATATTGATGGGTAGGCTTAGCATCAGCAAGGAGCTGACGTAAACGCTCAAAAGGATAAGGTTTTAATTGATTAAGTAAAGGATTCATATTAATCTGCCCATTTATTGTGACGAATTAATTCATCAGCATATTGTAATTTTAATTTTAAACGATGAAGATGCTCTAAAGTGTTTTCATCAAGTGCACCACTTTGTGCTTGGATACCCTTTTCATTAAAAAATAACCATTGATTAGCGGTGCTCATCCCTAATAAATCATTTTGAAAGAGATAAACAAAGTCTTTTTGTTGCGTATCAAATAATGAATGCCCAAAAGTATGGATTTTTTCTTTAAAACCAAGTAGATCAACCATTGTTGGTAGTAAATCATACTGAGAAGCAAGCGAAGAATGACGTACAGGCGCTAAAGAACCATCAGGTGTATAAATCAGTAAAGGAATATGAAAGTCCTCATTAGATATTGCCGTAGCGGCTTCACATTGCTTGTCGTTAGAAGCGCAAGAAGGATTATCTTTGAGTAAATTAAGGGTATGATCCGCACTAAAAATAAAAATAGTATCTTTAAACCAAGGTTCATTTTCTATACGGTTAAAGAATTGTTGTAAAGACCAATCACTATACCGTAAGGCATTGAGATAGCCAGATTCCTGACGTTGGTGATGCGGGTAGATTTCAAATTCAGCTGGTAAACGAGGAAAAGGCTCGTGTGTTGTACCAGAAAAGAAAAAAGTAAAAAAGGGCTGTTGTCCTTTCCCATTAATTAATTGGTTCGCTAAGAACTGTAAACTATCGTAGTCCCAACCAAAGTGGGGTGGTTCTTGAGGGTAGTCTCGGATAATAGGTATATCTTCTTTACCGTAATATTCACTAAACCCTTGTGCCTTAGCAATATTTTCCATTTGGAATGAACGGCGGTTAGAGGTTTGCATCATAATAGTACGGTAATTATACTGGTTGGCGATATCGGCGATACGGCTCATTTGCTTTATTTCTAAACCAAAACCAATAGTCGGTTCATTGGGGAGTGCTGGAATAGAAGAGAGAACGGATTGGATACCAATGATGCTACGTTGTCCTGCCGCATAGTAATTGTCCCAAACCTGTGATTGTTTGACCAAACTATCAAAGAAAGGTGTTGCTTGATAGTGAGAACCGCTAAGGCTATCAATATATTTATATGTCCAGCTTTCTAGCAGAATAAAGACAATATTTTTCTTTGATGGAATAGCCTGAGGATTTTGCCATGTAAAAAATTGTGGGTTGTTATGTTTAAAGGTAGAAAGTGTTTCTTTATCTACTAACTTTAAAGGTGTTTGATGAAGACGTTTTTGGCTTTCTCTAAAGGTGAGATAAGTTGGATTTAAAATAAGATTGGCTTGTTGAAGCTTACCATTTTGTGTAAAAGCATCAGCAATATTTAGTGGTCGTCCTTTAGGGATAAAACCTCGAATGGCAAAGACTAAAAAAGCAGCCCCTAGTAAAAAGCAGATAAGACGAATAATAAGGGAAGAGGGTAGATAGGCAGTGGATTGCTTGATAGGCTTTATCACAAAAAATGACCAAATTAGCCAAAGACCTAGGAGAATAAATACCCCCCTTATTGTATCCCCTAATCGAGAGCTAAAAGCAATACCTGAAATAGCCCCAATATCATGGCTAATATTCAGAATTTCAGAGCCAATATGTCGTTTGACTTCGCCAAAGTAACTGGTATCAATTAAGGAATAAGCAAAAAGAATAAAAAGAATGATGCCAATAGCATAACTAGCTAGCAGACGAATACGGTTTTTTTGAATGGCTTTAAAGGGGAGTAGTAAAAGAATAAAGAAAAGCAGACATGTTGTGGCTAGAGTGGCAATATCAAACTGAATCCCCTTGAGAAAAGCAATTGCTACTTCATTTGTATTTAAAACATTAAAATAATCGGGATAACTCAGATACAGATTTAACCGTGTTACGGCAAAACCAAAAAGACCGAATAAAACAATACGAATAAGAGGGGGGAGGATAGCGTGTCGAATCAACATATCAGCCAATATAGGTATGAAACGAAATAAGAAAACCATAGCAAAAAGGTCTTGGTACGTAACCAAGACCCTTAATACTGGTGCGAGCGAAGAGACTCGAACTCTTACACCTCTCGGCGCTGGAACCTAAATCCAGTGCGTCTACCAATTCCGCCACGCTCGCTGAAAGAAATATAATTATGCCGATTTTTTAAGTATTCAGCAAGTGATTTTTTGTGGAACGCTTAATAAATCATATAGAGTGTTGTAGTAAAGCAACTTTTTATAAGATACATTATCCCCCCAAATTACCTTACTATCTATAGCAAGGTAAAACGGAGAGATAAATCATGTAATGCTTATGATTGTTTATCACTAGCTTTAGACAAATCAATCTCTGGTGGTTGTGTGGTCTGTGTCTCTATGTCATTTAATAAAGCCGTAGCATTGGGTAATTCATCCCAAAACGCTAAAAATAATGCGGCTAACAAAGGCCCAATAACAAAACCATTAATCCCGAAGACTGAAATCCCCCCTAGCGTTGAAATAAGAATAAGATAATCAGGCAGTTTAGTGTCTTTCCCTACTAAAATAGGACGAAGTATATTATCGGCAAGACCAATGACGCATACCCCATATGCAATCAGAATACCGCCTTCCCAATAAGCCCCAGTAACAAGGAAATAAACCGCCACGGGAAACCAAATAATAGCAGCACCCACAGCAGGTAATAGGGATAGGAAAGCCATAATAACCCCCCAGAGTAAAGCACCCTTAATCCCTAAAAAGGCAAATATAGCACCACCTAATGCTCCTTGTACAATAGCTACAAGGAAATTGCCTTTTACCGTTGCTCGAATTACCGTGATAAATTTATCAAAGAGATGTAATTTGTGTGCATTACTTAATGGAATAAGGCGATGAACCTGTCGATTAATAAGAGAACCATCTCGAATAAGGAAAAAGAGTAAATAAATCATCACACCCATGGTGATTAAGAATGAGAAGGTATTTTGACTGAGCTGAACAAACTCATTGGCTAAAAGACGGCTAGCATTATTGAAAAACACCATTAATTTTTCACGTAAGCTAAACATATCGTTAATTTGATAACGCTCAAGGATTTCTTTGGCAAAAACAGGTAAGTTGTCAAAAATATGATCCGCATAAACCCCAAGATTAAGCTCACCAGATTGTACTCTGTTATATAAATCAAGCACTTCTTTGGTGAGGGCGGTTGTAATTAAACTGAGCGGTATAATAGCGATAAGAAAGGTTAGTAATAACGTGAGTAATGCGGCGAGATTATGTCGTTTAGGCATTTTTTTTAGTATCTTACGATAAATAGGCTGAAAGAGTATCGCAAAAATAATCCCCCAAAAAATAGCAGAGAAAAAGGGGTAAAGTAGATATAAAAATCCTACACTAATTAAGAGTAAAAAACTAATATAAAAGGCATAGAAAACTCGGTTTGTATTTTGCATAGCGTACTGGTCAAAAAATAAAATGCAAGAAATGGGGGGGAGACTAAAATAGGGTTGATTGTAACCCAGATTATTGGTATGGGATAGTGATAGGGTATTTGTAAAAAAGTGAACAAAAATTACATCTATGTACAAATTATCCTATACCACCTATTTTCAAATGGTTTTATTCAGTTTATTATACAATGCGAGGGTAGAGATATTCCCATCTGTCATTAACCTAAGCAGTTGATACGTCTTACATAGTGTGTTGTTCCAAAAATGATGAATAAGAAATATATCGCTTTACTAAGTGTACTCTTTTTAGTGTCCTGTGCCTCAACGACACCGCCTAGAAGCCCAGAAAATATGTGTGATATTTTGAATGAAAAACCAGATTGGGGTATTGCACTTGAAAAAACAAGGGATAAATGGGGAGCACCGCCACAAATTGTACTGTCTATCCTGTATCAAGAATCTAGTTTTAAGCATGATGCTAAACCGCCTAAAGATTATTTTTTAGGGATTATTCCGATGGGGCGTGTGAGCTCAGCCTATGGTTATCCTCAAGCAAAAGATGAAGTATGGGGAGACTATAAAAAAGAAAATCAACTTTCTTTCGTAAGCCGTGATAATTTTGCGGATGCCGTGGATTTTGTGGGGTGGTATATGCACAAATCACAATCGGTAAATGGTACATCTAAATGGGATGCCTATCATCAATACCTAAACTACCATGAGGGATGGGGTGGGTATTCACGTGGTACTTATCATAGTAAGGGATGGTTGTTAAATGTGGCTAAGAAAGTACAGCAAAGAGCAGAGCAGTATGGGGCTCAATATATGAGTTGCCGGGTGAGTTTATAGCCATGGATACCAATAATTAATGCAAAGCGGTAGAACGAATCAATCCAACGGCAATTCCCTCAATGGCAAAAGATTGAGAGCCATCAACAATAATGGGTTGAAAATCCTCATTTTCAGGGAGTAATTCAATCACCTTACCTGAACGTTGAAAACGTTTTACCGTAACTTCGTCTTCAATGCGAGCAATCACAATCTGTCCATTACGGACATGACTTGTTTTTTTGACGGCGAGTAAATCACCATCTAAGATGCCAATATTTTTCATGCTTTCACCTTTTACCTTGAGCAGATAATCGGGTTGATCGCTAAATAAGGCAGGATCAAGCTGTAAAGCTTGTTCTTGATGTTCAATGGCATCAATAGGATAGCCAGCAGCGACACGTCCAATAACTGGTAATGTTAAGCGAGTATCCTTAATAAAATCGCTGACTTTATTGACAGTTTTGGCTAGTGTATGACGAACAGATGCGTGATGCGTGGTTGATTTTTCGGAAGAAGGGATACTTTTGTCAGTAATAGGTGTCGTTTGATTAAGAACGGTATTATTTTCAAAAAAATCAGGATTAAGCCGAATACCACGAGAAGCCCCCGGACTAAGGAGTAAAGCCCCTTTTTTGTGAAGCGCACGAATATGGTCTTCAGCGGCATTAGGAGACTTAAAACCAAGTGATTGAGCAAGTTCAGCACGTGTAGGCGGAATACCTGTTTTATGAATAATCTCTTGGATAAGGTTAAGGACTTCTTTCTGGCGAGGGGTGAGCTTAATAGACATAATGGCAATAAACTGTACGAATATACAGTTATTTTACTCGTTTTTTCAGAAAAAGCAAGAAAAATAGTAAATAATAAATCTGATTAAGTGATTTAGTTATCAATAGAATAAATATAAAATTTTAGAATTTTCATTAAAAGTGCTAAACATAGCGTAAAACTACTCGGACAACTTACAAAGTATTTTCAGAACTTTTATATGAATACTTTTAAGATATTTTAATAAATTCACTTACAGCCTAACTTCAATAAGTATAAAAAAATCCCTATTAACACAGGCTAATAGGGATATCGTATAAATTTATATAAATTAAATCTATACTATTTTATTTGAAATATAAACTATTTCTTATAATACCGATGCAATGGCTTTAGCAACCGCATCAATATTTTTAGGATTTAAAGCTGCCACACAAATACGACCACTATTAACAGCATAAATACCATGTTCATTACGCAAGCGTTCTACTTGTGCTTGTGTCAAGCCAGAGTAAGAGAACATACCGCGTTGAGCAAGGACAAAATCAAAGTTTTGAGTAACCCCATTTTCTTTGAGTTTTTGCACTAAAGCAGAACGCATAGAACGAATACGATCACGCATTTCGGCTAATTCACTTTCCCATTGTGCAAAAAGTTCTTCATTATTTAAGACCATACTTACCACTGTACCACCATGAGTAGGAGGGTTAGAGTAGTTAGTACGAATAGTACGTTTGACTTGGCTTAATACACGATCAGCCTCTTCTTTAGAAGCACATAAAATCGTTAATGCACCAACACGTTCACCGTAGAGTGAGAATGATTTAGAGAAAGAAGAGCTAACAAAAGTAGGAATATCTAAACGTGCAAAAAGTTTGACGACTTTGGCATCTTCTTCAAGCCCATCGCCAAAACCTTGATAAGCAATGTCAAGGAAAGGAATAAGACCTTTTGCTTTAATTGTATTGGCAATTTGTTCCCATTGTTCAAAGCTAGGATCTACCCCTGTAGGATTATGGCAGCAAGCGTGTAGAATAACAATATCACCAGCAGGTAATGTATCAAGATAGGCAAGCATAGCCGCAAAGTCTAAACCATGTGTGCTGGCATCATAATAAGGATAGTTATTGACAGTGAAACCCGCACGCTCAAATAAAGCACGGTGGTTTTCCCAGCTAGGATTACTAATGTGAACATTGGCATTAGGGTTAATTTGTTTTAAGAAATCAGCCCCAATTTTTAAAGCACCCGTACCACCAAGCGCTTGAAAAGTAAGTGCGCGTCCTGCTTTACTTAACTCGCTATCTTTACCGAGTAAAAGTGCTTGAGCCCCTTTATCATAGGTTGCAATCCCTTCAATAGGAAGATAACCACGAGGACTAACTTTTTTGGCAAGTTCTTGTTCAGCAATTTGGACGGCTTTAAGAACAGGTAAGCGTCCCTCAGCATCATAGTAAACACCGACTCCCAAATTCACTTTTGTAGGACGAGTATCGGCATTATATTGTTCATTAAGACCAAGAATAGGATCGCGAGGAGCGAGTTCAACATTTGAAAAAATAGACATGATATTCCACTATCAAAGTAAATAAAAAGAAAAGATTGTTAAAATAAGCGATTAAATTAACATTCCCATAAATGATAGCATGAGTAAAGCAAGTTTCGTTGCATTTCCTAATAGTCCCTTTCAACTTTATCAACCTTACCCTCCAGCAGGGGATCAACCCAATGCGATAGAAAAACTAGTAGAAGGGGTAGAAGATGGTCTAATGTACCAAACACTATTAGGGGTAACAGGTTCAGGTAAGACCTATACAATGGCCAATACGATTGCTCGATTAGGACGACCTGCCTTGATTCTTGCGCCAAATAAGACACTGGCAGCGCAGTTATATGCTGAAATGCGAGAGTTTTTTCCAAAAAATGCAGTAGAGTATTTTGTCTCTTACTATGATTACTATCAACCAGAGGCATATGTCCCCAGCCGAGATTTGTTTATTGAAAAAGATTCAAATATTAATGAACATATCGAGCAAATGCGTTTATCTGCCACTAAAAGCCTATTAGAACGGCGCGATACTATTATTGTCGGAACAGTATCAACCATTTATGGTATTGGTAATCCATCTGATTATCATGCCATGATATTGATAGTGAGAGAGGGCGATACGATTTCTCGACAAGATATTTTGGCGCGCCTTGTTGCGATGCAATATGAGCGTAATGATGTAGAGTTTACACGAGGACATTTTCGGGTACGCGGTGATACGATTGATATATTCCCTGCTGAAAGCCCTGAATTGGCGGTACGACTTAACCTCTTTGATGATGAGATAGAGCGAATTGAGCTGTTTGATCCCTTAACAGGTAAAGTTCGACAAAATGTGATTCGCTTTACCATTTATCCAAGTTCACATTATGTTACCCCGAGAGAAACCATTCTACGAGCAATAGAAACCATTAAAGAAGAGCTGCGCGATAGAGTGAAGTTTTTTTTAGATAATCAGCAATTAGTAGAAGCGCAACGCATTGAACAACGGACACGATTTGATTTAGAAATGCTGCAAGAATTAGGGTTTTGCAAAGGTATTGAGAACTACTCACGTCACTTGTCAGGAGCCGCACCCGGTGAAGCGCCACCGACGTTAATTGATTATTTACCCAAAGATGCCATTATGTTTTTTGATGAAAGCCATGTCATGATGGGACAATTAAGAGCAATGTATCGTGGTGACCGCTCTCGTAAAGAAACCTTGGTGCAATTTGGTTTTCGTCTGCCCAGTGCATTAGATAACCGTCCACTTAAAATGGAAGAGTTTGAGCAACGGATGCGGCAGTCTATTTTTGTATCGGCAACCCCTGCGGAATATGAAAATGAACACGCGGATAATATTGTTGAACAAGTGGTTCGTCCAACAGGTTTAGTCGATCCAGTGGTAGAAGTAAGACCTGCTTTAACACAAGTGGATGATTTACTAGGTGAGGCAAAATTGCGTATTGCCAATGGAGAGCGTGTATTAGTCACCACGTTAACAAAACGTATGGCAGAAGATTTGACGGATTATCTTACCGAAAATCAGCTTCGAGTGCGGTATTTACATTCTGATATTGATACCGTAGAAAGGGTTGAAATTATCCGCGATTTACGTTTAGGGCATTTTGATGTGCTGGTAGGGATTAACTTGTTGCGAGAAGGCTTGGATATTCCAGAAGTTTCTCTTGTTGCGATTTTGGATGCCGATAAAGAGGGTTTTTTACGGTCAGAACGTAGCTTAATTCAAACAATTGGTCGTGCTGCGCGTAATTTACATGGCAAAGCTATCTTATATGCTGATAAAATAACGGACTCCATGCAAAAAGCGATGGATGAAACAGAAAGACGACGACAAAAGCAGATACAGTTCAATCAAGAACATGGTATTACACCTAAAGGGGTTGTAAAAGCAGTGAAAGAATTGATTGATGGTGTGCTAATGCCGGCGACAGAAACCGCTCAAGATATAGCAACTGATATTTCATTCTCTGATGAAAAAGCGGTTGCTAAAGAGCTAAAACGTTTAGAAAAACAAATGATGGATTTTGCGAAAAACTTAGAATTTGAACAAGCTGCTGCTACACGCGATAAGCTAAATGCGCTAAAAGAGAAGTGGTTATTACAGTAAACAAGATGAGGGTAAAACGTTTTTGTCTTCAATAAGATTTTTATTTTATTGAAAAAATGTAACGTAATAAAGAGAAAGATTAAAAGAATTAATTCATAGAAAATTATTAAAAATGGATAAAATTTTTAATAATTTTTTACTTATGGAATAAAATAGTAAGTAGATAAACGTAATAAATGAATAAAATGACTTTTTGTACTTTGAAACATTATCTTAACCGCTTAGTCATCGCAGGGGGATTAGTTGTAGCTACTTCTCCCATGGCATTCGCCTTTGAGCCTTTTATTGTCAAAGATGTTCAATTGGTAGGAATTTACAATAGCAATGCCGCCGATATTTTTGCGGCTATTCCTGCAAAAGTAGGTGCTACCTTTACCGTAGAAGACGAGACGGAAACTTTACAAAATTTATATGCAACAGGCTTATTTGATAAAGTCAGAATGCACTATGAAAAGGGTGTGATTGTTATCAAAGTTGATGAACGCCCTAAGATTGCCTCTATTAGCCTTGATGGTATGACTGCTTTTAGCCGAGCTGAAATTATTCAATCCGTTAAAGAGCAAGGTTTTGGTGAGGGTGAATTCTATCATCCTGTTCTTCTGCGAGGGGTGATTGAAGCCATTCGTAAAGCATATTCTGATAAAGGGGATTACGGGGTAGATATTCATTATATTCTTACGCCTAAACCTGATAATTATGTGGATGTGAAGATTTATATCAAAGAGAGTGAACGCACAAAAGTCTCCTTTGGTATTGGGTATAGTTCTACCGATAAAGTATCGGGTTTTGTGAGAATGAGCCGTGAAAATATCTTTGGTACAGGCACAAACCTTTCTTTATCTGCCAAAGCCTCTCGTTATAATCGCTATGCAACACTTGTTTATACAGACCCCTATTGGACAGCATCGGGGATTAGCCGTTCTATCTATGCCTATTACAATTTAGATAGACCCTATAATGAAAAAGACTATCATCGCCATTATTCATATGAAGTGCGTAATCTGGGAATAGGGGTTGATTTTACATTGCCATTATCGAGCACCGATAACATTATATTGGGGGCAACTTTTGAGCATAGTCGTGTGAAGTTACCCAAAGCAGGGCATCCTTTCTCATTAACCCATCGGCAATTTATCCAAGCATATGGTAGCAATACGCGATCAGTAATACTAGATGCTACATGGACATCGGATTCTAGGGATAGTATAGTAGCCCCCCGAAAAGGATCGCTAAGTACCGTTTCAGCTAAAGTTAGCATGGGTGATTTACGCTACTACCTACTTAGTGCAGAGCAACAGTCTTTTTGGAGCTTTGGTAATGGCTACACATTTGCCATTAAAGGTCAAGCCGACTGGGGACGTGCCTATAATCAGAAGAGAACATTTCCTGTGATTAAAAATCTTCATGCGGGTGGTATTGGTTCAGTACGTGGTTATGATGGTTTTTCATTAGGCCCTAGAGATCCTGTTTCAGGTGATTATTTAGGGGGAAGCTATCGAGTCGTAGCGAATATGCAACTCTTTTTGCCCTTCCCGATAGTTAAGGTTGATCCTTCATGGCGATGGTTTATTTTTGCCGATGCAGGTAAGGTTGGCACAAATAAAAGCCATCTTTGTACCAATGGTAATGCTTCACGAGGTGGTATTGTTAAAGACCCTTGTGGTTGGCGCTATTCCGCAGGGGTAGGTATTTCATGGGAGTCGCCTATTGGGCCATTACAGCTTTCCTATGGTGCACCTATTCATGCAAAGCCTGGGGATCAGAAACAACAGTTCCAATTCCAATTAGGAACAACCTTTTAGGTATCAATGGTTAATAATTTTATGAGGATGAAATAAAGGCTATTTTATGTAACTTTATGCAAATTCATGTAAATTGTTTTGTTATGAAAAACATAAGATAATATAAATAGCGCCATCATAAAAAGATATGTTCAGAAAAGGAAAAAGATGAAACGTATGATGTATAAAAAATGCTACCTACTATTAGCAGGATGTTTGTTTATGCAGATGCCCTCAGCAGTTGCAATGCCATTAAAGGAAGTGTTAAAACAAGCATTTACTTTAGATCCTACTTTAGATGAAGCAAAAGCAAATATTCAAGTAGCACAAAGTCAAACGAAAATCTCTGAAGCAGGGCATTATCCTATTATTTCACTTGCTGGTACATCTGTTATCAATCAAAAACATGTCTATACCAGTGAAAGACGCTCTGGTCCAAGTGTGGTAGGACGATTGAATCTATATGCATGGGGAGCGATTGAAGCTGAGGTTGAACGTGATCGCTTTAGAGAAGGTTATTATGAGCATCGATATGACGAAACACGCGAACTATTAGGGCAACAAATTGCACAATTATATTTAACTGCCCTTAGAGCCAAAGAAAATATTGCCATTTACGAAGAGAGTTTAGTTCGTCATGAAAAAATCTTGGGTGATTTAGAGGTGATTGCTCGCCATGATGAAGGTCGTTATTCAGATGTAAACGAAGCCTTATCTCGCCGTAATCAAGTAGAATCGACTATCTTGTCTCAAAAGCGGATTATGCATACTGCACTAAATCGTTTAAGCCGTTATACACCACGCGTCTTAGAACCAGAAGACCTAATCGATCCTTTTGTTAAGGTAACAGCAGCTTCTTTTACTAAGCAGTACAAAAACCCTGATATTAAAACAACCCCTTCTTATTTAGCACAACAGCAAGAGTCAGAAAGTGCGCGTGCAGCGGTAAAAGCGGCGGCAGCAAGACGAATGCCAGCGATTAATTTAGAGGGGAATGTCTCTCGCCGAGAGCATGAGTTGTATCTAAGTGCTTCTTGGGATATTTTTAATCCAGCGGCTAAATATACCGAACAACAAAGTTTTTATTCTCAACGGGTAGCAGAAGCGAGGTTACAAGAAATTGAACTAACGGCTAAAGAGCAAGCCTTGACCTCAGAAGCGGATATGCACCGAAATGAACAATTAATGGCGGTGACTAAAAAACAAATTAAACTGCAAGAAAATGTGGTGAATGATAACGAATTAAAGTTTAGCATTGCCAGTCGAACACTCATTGATTTATTGGACTCTTACCAAGAATTAACCAATGTTCAAGCGGCAAGAGTGGCTGCACATAATGATTTTCGTGATGCAGCTTTGCTCTATTTGGTTTCTCAAGCCCGTGTCACCGAATGGGTAGGATTTACCGATAAATCCTCTTCATCCAATCAATCTTCGACTAAAAAGTAACGAAAAAAGAATCGTATGAAATCTATTATTGAACACCTATCGTTGATGACACAAATATATGGTAATCCTGTGTCTCAAGAAACATTAACCGCTCAAGTGGTTAGAAATACCAATAATTCCATTAATTATCAATCCTTGATTGAAGTATTAAGAACCTATGGTTTTGAAAACTCTATTTCAAAACGTGCTTTAACAGATATTCCCAGCCTAGCAACACCTGTGATTGCGATTTTGCATAATGAAGAAGCACTGATTATTACCAAGATAGAAGGCTCAGGTACCAATAGAGTTTTTCATGTACAGCAAACCGAAGATGTCAAAAAAGTATTGACGTATCAAGAATTAAGTCAGCTGTACTTGGGATATTGCTGGTTTATCAAACAAAAAATGGCATCTGATATTCGTTCAGAATTACCAGAATATCATTTGCCTAAATCATGGTTCTGGAAAGTGATTTGGCGATTTAAAGCCTATTATGGACAAGTAATTTTAGCTACCTTTATTATTAACTTTCTGGCATTGGTCAGCTCACTCTATGTGATGAATGTTTATGACAGGGTGATACCTAACAAAACCTATGAAACACTTTGGGCATTGAGTATTGGGGTTGTACTGGCGATTAGCTTTGAGTTTATGGCAAAAATGATCCGTGGACATCTTACGGATATCGCAGGGAAGAAGGCTGATTTGATTATTAGTGCTGCCTTATTTAGACGAGTAATGGCATTGCGCTTAATTGATAAACCTGTTTCATCAGGTTCTTATGCGAATAACTTACGCGATTTTGAGTCAGTGCGTGAGTTTATGACCAGTGCAAGTTTATTAGTGCTTGTGGATTTACCCTTCTTGCTCTTATTTGTTTTTGTGATTTATTTAATCGGTGGTGCATTAGCAATTGTGCCTGCCTTGATTATTCCAACAGTGATTATTGCAGGTATTCTTATTCAACCCAAATTAGCTGCAAAAATCAATGAATCTATGCGTGAAAGTTCACAACGTCAAGGCTTGATTGTGGAAGCGTTAGATGGTATTGAAACCCTAAAAGCGAATAATGCAACAAACTGGGCGCAACAACGTTGGGATATGTACACCGCTAAGACAGCTGTTTCTCAAATTAAGGTAAAAGATTTGAGTAGTCTTGTTGTAAATTTCTCGGTTGCTATGCAACAATTAAATACGGTGTTTTTAGTGATTTTAGGGACTTACCTTATTCACAGCACCGATGAAACAAGCCGTATCTCAATGGGGGCATTAATCGCATCCGTTATTCTATCAGGAAGAGCCTTAGCGCCATTAGCACAAATTGCGGGTTTAGCGACACGTTTCCAACAAGCACGTCTTGCCCTAAAAGGGGTAGATGAGATTGTCTCTCGACCGATTGATCGTGATACGGAACGCAAATATATTACATTAAAACAAGCACAAGGGAAAATTAGCTTTAATAAAGTGAATTTCCAATACAATAAAGAAGCACCTAAAGCGGTTTCTGGTGTTACCATTAATATTAACCCAGGTGAGAAAGTGGCTATCTTAGGTCGTATTGGTAGCGGTAAAAGTACCATGCTCAAGCTAGCTTCTGGCTTATATGAACCACAAAGTGGGGGAGTTGCTTTAGATAATATTGATCTACGGCAAATTGAGCCTAATTATGTGCGTAACCAAATTGCCTTATTAGGACAAAGCCCCCGTTTATTCTTGGGAACATTGCGTGAAAACTTGGATATTGCCCGTACAGACAACT
Organism: Pelistega ratti; assembly: GCF_009833965.1. Taxonomy (NCBI): domain Bacteria; kingdom Pseudomonadati; phylum Pseudomonadota; class Betaproteobacteria; order Burkholderiales; family Alcaligenaceae; genus Pelistega; species Pelistega ratti. The sequence goes on along the minus strand of NZ_CP047165.1, from coordinate 584,546 downwards.
TTTCTAGTGATCAAGAGTTGATTGTTGCCTTACACCGTTTTGGTTTAGATGGTTTAGTGAGAGCCCATCCACGTGGTTTAGATATGCCTTTAGGTGAAAATGGCATGGGTTTATCGGGTGGTCAAAAACAATTAGTTGCCTTAGCACGTCTAACCATTCGTGATCCTAGGGTTGTGTTATTAGATGAACCAACGAGTGATTTAGACCAAGGTTCAGAAGAAATGGTACTACAAGCCCTAGCACGTTGGATAGGTAATCGTACGTTAATCGTTGTGACACATCGCCCACAGGTACTCAAAATTGTGAATCGCATTATTGTGATGGATAATGGTAAAGTGGTGATTGATGGGCCAAGAGATGCTGTTTTAGAGCATTTAAGAAAAAATGAGCAGGAAGCAAAAGCCGCTGACAATAAAGCACAGGTTGCCACCACTGCCAAACAACTAGAAGAAAAAGGAAATAATCATGAGTGATCAGAAAATTAGCCAACATAAGGCAGAAACACAAGCAGTTGTTGTGAGTCAGCCTAATGAAGAAAAAATTAAAAAAGCAGATTTAGTCCTTATTAATGATTTAAATGCGGCGATGCAAGTCGAAAATCATAAGTGTATTTTTTCGGTCATTATACTGTTTGCCGCGTTTCTGGTCGTGTTTGTCATTTGGGCATATTTTAGTCCCTTAGAAGAAGTGACACGAGGACAGGGAAGTGTGATTCCTAAAAGCCGAGAGCAAATTGTTCAGAGCTTAGACCCCGGTATTATCCAAGAGATGAAAGTACGAGAAGGGGATATTGTCGAAAAAGGACAAATCTTACTTGTACTGGATGATACACGTAGCTCTGCTATTTTGCGTGAAAGTGAAGCAAAAGTACAAAACTTGCGAGGTGTTGTTGCTCGATTACAAGCCGAATCCAGTGGTACAGCCTTAGTTTTTCCTGGGGATATTCCTCAAGAAGTAAAAGAGCGTGAAGAGGCCGCCTATAATGCGCGCTATAAAGCAATGATAGATGCGGTAGAAGGGTTTACACGCAGTAAATCCTTATTGGATAATGAAATTGCCATTACCACACCGATGGTTAAAAGAGGGGTGGTGGCACAAGTAGAACTCCTTAGAATGCAACGTCAATCATCTGAGTTAGCGCAACAGATTGCAGAACGCCGTAACCGTTATATAGCAGATGCTAACAATGAGCTAGTTCAAGCCGAATCTGAACTTGCTCAAGCACGTGAAAATATGGCTATGCGTGCTGACCCAGTAGAACGATCACAAATTCGTGCGCCATTGCGTGGTATTGTTAAAAATATTCGTATTAATACGGTTGGTGGGGTTGTACAGGCAGGGCAAGATATTTTAGAAATTGTTCCATTAGATGATACGCTATTAGTACAAGCCTATATTAGTCCAAAAGATGTAGCGTTTATTCGTCCAGGACAACCTGCATTGGTGAAAATCAGTGCATATGATTATTCACTCTATGGGGGACTAGATGGAAAAGTCATCCTAATCAGTCCAGACACTTTACAAGATGAACGCCGCCGCAGTGAGCTAAATCTGAATGCCGATCAGGCATACTATCGAATTTTAGTCGAAACAGATGGTAATAATATTACTGATAAATTGGGGAATAAACTGGATATTACGCCGGGGATGACGGCAACAGTCGATATTAAAACGGGTGAAAAAACAGTATTTCAATACTTAATAAAACCGATCACTCGGATGAAACAAGCTTTACAAGAGCGTTAAAACGACATCCTTTCCATACAGACCTAGATTGATATCTAGGTCTTTTTTTATACTTTTAAAGAAACAAAAAGAAAATATTTGAAAAAATTATAAATCTTTACACTAAAATTATTACAATTTCATTAAATTTTAAGTGTTTTGTTGATTTTTGTCAAAAATATAAAAATTAATTACATTTTTTAACGTAATTAGGGGATAAAATGTTGCTGAATAGCCGCGTTTTGAAATTATTTGAATTAAGCGTTGTGATAGAATACCGTCCGCAAAATAAGGATGTCATATTTTTAGGGAGTTTATGAATAATGCAAACAGCAAAGTTTCTTATTCGACAAAATTAGAAGGACAAGGTAAGGCGATTAGATAACCGCCTTACCTTGTCCTTTTTGTTTTTAATTATTTAGTTCTAAGCTATAAAAAGGCATCAATACTTTAGATGAAGAGTATCTTAATTAATTGATTAGGATATTTTTTGAGTAAGGTTATTGATGTTTTTACTAAGAATAAAGTAGTAGTCAATATTCTAGTAAAGTTTTTTTCTTTATAACTTATAGATTAAGAATTAAAAGATCTTTTTACCCCGTAAATAAGTTTATCTATGGAGAACTTTAATATGAAAAAAAGCCTACTTAGCGTGGCATTATTAGCAGCATTAAGTGCTTGCACAACGTCAAAAGAGTTAGGGCAACCACTTGAAAAATGGCATAACTTTGCTTCATCATCAGTAAGTACACCTCAGCTTGGAGAAAACCAATCCCAAATCGTGTTCTTCCGTCAAGATGATATTCAAGGTCCAGCGGTGAATGTTTACATTAATGGTAATTACCAAGCCTCTTTATTACCGAATGCTTTTACACCTGTAACGGTTTGCGCTGCTAAAACATTGATAAGCTCATCTTTTAGTACAAATGCAGCGTTTGGTAATCGCACACATGGGGTGAACTACACCCTACCAGTAGGACAAACGACTTTTGTTAAAGTCATTCAAGATCAACGCGGTCAATTGACATTTGTACGTGTTAATGAGCAAGAAGCACAAATGGTGATTAGCCAATTACCCAAAGAAAATCAAACCCTATCACGTGTACCAGCCCCTGAGCAGTGTGGTGAGCCTGTGTTAGCCAATGCCGAATTAGATGCCAGTGCCTTATTTGCCTTTAATAAAGCAGGCTATAACGACATTCTTCCTAACGGAAAACAAGAAATTATTAGCTTTGCACGAGGGATTGCCTCATTAAGTGGGGTGAGTAAATTAGTTGTTAGTGGTCACACCGATCCAGTAGGTTCAACACAATACAATCAACGCTTATCACAACAACGTGCAGAGACAGTGAAAAAAGCATTACAAAATGCGGGTGTTACCTTACCGATTGAAGCGGTAGGCTATGGCAAAAGCCAACCAGTGGTAACACATTGTGCCAGTTTACATGGTGTGGCTAAACAAGAGTGCAATCAACCGAATCGTCGTGTTGAAATCACTGTTTACGGTCAACAACAATAATCATATCGATTAAGGAATAAATATTATGTCAGTAACATTAAAAGTATTAAGTGCTAAGAAAGTCATTGCTAACCACAACATTAATCAAGGTGAAGTATTAGTGATTGATGCCAGAGCCAATTCAAACTATCAACTCATTGATGATGCAACTGGTTTTGGCCCACAAAATATTATTGCTAAACGTGAAGGGAAAGACCTAAAAATCTTTTTAGAAGATGGTAATTTGAATGCGGATATTGTTATCCAAGGTTATTACGGTGATGACCAAAATGAAGAGGTAAGTAATCTCTTAGTGGGTCAACATGAGAATGGTAATATTTATGCGTATGTTCCCGAGTCAGGTGAAAAACTTGATGCGGTGAGTATGCTAGCAGATGAAGTAGCTGCGCCACAAGCATTGGGCGGTGAAGACCTAGGCAGTGCATTTTGGGCATTTAACCCATGGTGGTTACTAGCTTTAGTGCCAATCGCTGGTATTATTGCCGCAGCGAGCAGTGGTGGTAGCGGTGGCAGTGGTGGCAGTGGTAATAATAATACTGATACTACAGCGGATAAACCAGAAATTACTGCTAATAATGATGGTTCTGTTACTGTTAAACCCGGTGCAGATAATACCAAAGTGGATGTCACCTTTAAAGGTGAAGATGGTACCGATAAGACCGTAACGGCTGAAAAAGGCTCAGACGGTAAATGGACGATTCCTGATGCAGGCGATACTGGAGCGACTGTTAATCCCGATACAGGTGAGATTACCATTCCTGCTACGTCAGTGAAAGATGGTGAGCCTGTAAATGCAAAAGGTACGGATGATAAAGGTAATACAGCTGATGCAGAGGCAGTTCCTGCAGGTAATAATCCAGATACCAAAATACCAGGCGATAGCAATGGTGATGGTAAGGTAGATGGTGATGACGATTCTACAAATAATGTAACCTTACCAAACGGAAAAGAAATCCCTCGTAATACCGATGGTGCCCCAAATATCGTGTTTGGTGAAGATGAAAACTCTGACGGTTACATCAATGCTAAAGAAATTATTGGAAAAGATGATAAAGATACAACCCCTGTCTATATCACGATTCCTGATAAGACAGAAGTGGGCGACATTTTAGTAGTGATAGTTAATGGTCAAGAACAATCTATTCCTGTTACTCCTGAAATGATTGAAAAAGGCTTTACACAGGTAGATGTTCCTGTAACAGGTGACGGTAAGATTGAAGTAACGGCAAAAGTTACCGATCCTGCTGGCCAATCTTCTAACGAAGGGAAGGAAAGTGTAGAAGTGGATACTGGTGTACCAGGCGATACCGATGGAGATGGCACACCAAGTAATGGCGATGATAGTAAAGATAAAGTTGATGTACCAGTTATTGATAATGATGGTAATGAAAGCACTATCAAAGTAGATAAAAATAATAATGGTGCGCCAAATATTATTTTCACCGAAGATCGTAATGGTGACGATTTCTTGAATAAGACAGAAATTGGTGATGATAATAGTACACCAGTACAAATTACCATTCCTGATAATACAAAAGCAGGTGATACACTAGTAGTAACAGTTAATGGTCAAGAACAATCTATCCCTGTAACGGATGAAATGATTAATAAAGGCTATACAACTGTTCCTGTAGAAGTGACTAAAGATGGTGATATTACCGTTACAGCAAAAGTCGTTGATAAAGCAGGTAATGAATCGGCAACAGCAACAGAAAAAGTGACTGTAGATATTACATCACCAGCAGCGCCAACGGTTACACCGAGTGAAACCAATGGTTCAGTAGAAGTGACACCGCCAACAGAGGCGGATACGGCAAAAGTGGAAATCACTTATACGGATGAAAATGACCAACCACAAACAATCACCGTAACCAAAGGTGATGATGGTCAATGGAAAGCAGACGGTGATGTACCAAATGGTACGGTAGTCGATCCTGCTACGGGTAAAGTGACTATCCCACAAGATAATGTGAAAGATGGTTCGGAAGTGGTCGCAAAAGCAACAGATACCACAGGTAATACCGGTGATGAAGGTAAAGGCGATGCAGGCCCTGATAGTAAAGATGCCGCTGTTGATAATACTAATGGTGATGGTGTTGTATCTACTACACCGGCAGATGAAGGTCAAAATATCGTTACAACGGTTAAATTAACCAACAATAACGGTGTTGATAACTTACCGTTCAGCTTGCCGAGTGGTACAGAGAATGGTCAACTAGGTGAAAGTGACTTTGCGGATAAATCAGAGTTTGTGTTCAGTAATGGTGTGACGCAAAACCCAGACGGTACCTTAAATGTCCCAGCCGGTGTAACAGAATTTACCATTACCACCCCAGTGAAAGCAGACGCGACTACCGAAGGTGCTGAAAAAGGTAAATTCACTGTAGGTGGTGTTGAGGGTAATGAAGTAACCGTAAATGATACGTCAGCTACACCAGCAGATCCTGCCGATGCGCCAACAGTGACACCAAGCACAACAGACGGTTCAGTAACGGTTAAACCGGGTGATGACAATACGAAAGTTGTGGTTGAGTTCAAAGATGAAGACGGTAACCCAGTTACAGTAACATTGACGAAACAACCGGATGGTACTTGGACAAGTGATAATCCTACTTATACACCGAGTGCAGATGGTTCAATCACTATCCCACAAGATAATGTGAAAGATGGTTCGGAAGTGGTCGCAAAAGCAACAGATACCACAGGTAATACCGGTGATGAAGGTAAAGGCGATGCAGGCCCTGATAGTAAAGATGCAGCTGTTGATAATACTAATGGTGATGGTGTTGTATCTACTACACCGGCAGATGAAGGTCAAAATATCGTTACAACGGTTAAATTAACCAATAATAACGGTGTTGATAACCTACCATTTAGCTTACCAAATGGTACTGCAACCGGTGAGTTAGGTGAAAATGACTTTGATAAACCGACTTTCAGCAATGGTGTTACTCAAAACCCAGATGGTACCTTAAATGTTCCAGCTGGTGTGACAGAATTTACGATTACGACACCAGTGAAAGCGGATAAAACCACTGAAGGCGAAGAAAAAGGTAAATTCACTGTAGGTAATGTTGAGGGTAATGAAGTAACCGTAAATGATACGTCAGCTACACCAGCAGATCCTGCCGATGCGCCAACAGTGACACCAAGCACAACAGACGGTTCAGTAACGGTTAAACCGGGTGATGACAATACGAAAGTTGTGGTTGAGTTCAAAAATGAAGACGGTAACCCAGTTACAGTAACATTGACGAAACAACCGGATGGTACTTGGACAAGTGATAATCCTACTTATACACCGAGTGCAGATGGTTCAATCACTATCCCACAAGATAATGTGAAAGATGGTGAACCTGTTAAAGCAACAGGTACCAATGATGCTGGTGAGAGTGCAGACGACTCGAAAAATGCAGGCCCTGATAGTAAAGATGCCGCTGTTGATAATACTAATGGTGATGGTGTTGTATCTACTACACCGGCAGATGAAGGTCAAAATATCGTTACAACGGTTAAATTAACCAACAATAACGGTGTTGCTAGCTTAGCGTTCAGCTTGCCGAGTGGTACAGAGAATGGTCAACTAGGTGAAAGTGACTTTGCGGATAAATCAGAGTTTGAGTTCAGTAATGGTGTGACGCAAAACCCAGACGGTACCTTAAGTGTCCCAGCCGGTGTAACAGAGTTCACAATTACGACTCCAGTGAAAGCAGATGCGACTACCGAAGGTGCTGAAAAAGGTAAATTCACTGTAGGTGGTGTTGAAGGTAATGAAGTGACCGTAAATGATACCTCAGCAACCCCAGTAGAGCCAGCCGATGCGCCAGTGGTAACACCAAGCACAACCGATGGTTCAGTCACCGTTAAACCGGGTGATGACAATACAAAAGTTGTGGTTGAGTTCAAAGATGAAGACGGTAACCCAGTTACAGTAACATTGACGAAACAACCGGATGGTACTTGGACAAGTGATAATTCTGCTTATACACCAGAAGCCGATGGTTCTATCACAATTCCACAAGATAATGTGAAAGATGGAGAACCCGTTAAAGCAACAGGTACCAATGATGCTGGTGAGAGTGCAGACGACTCGAAAAATGCAGGCCCTGATAGTAAAGATGCCGCTGTTGATAATACTAATGGTGATGGTGTTGTATCTACTACACCGGCAGATGAAGGTCAAAATATCGTTACAACCGTTAAATTAACCAACAATAACGGTGTTGCTAGCTTACCGTTCAGCTTGCCGAGTGGTACAGAGAATGGTCAACTAGGTGAAAGTGACTTTGCGGATAAATCAGAGTTTGAGTTCAGTAATGGTGTGACGCAAAACTCAGACGGTACCTTAAATGTCCCAGCCGGTGTAACAGAGTTCACAATTACGACACCAGTGAAAGCAGATGCGACTACCGAAGGTGCTGAAAAAGGTAAATTCACTGTAGGTGGTGTTGAGGGTAATGAAGTAACCGTAAATGATACTTCTTTAGCACCACAAAATGCACAAATTGATATTACGCAGATTGCCGGAGATAGCCAAGCAGCTGATGTGACAGATGATGGCACAAGTGCAGGTGATGTTTATGCACAAATTAGCCCAGCAGAAGCTGCAGGTGGTTTCTTAATCAGTGGTACAAGTAAAGATATCACAGGTGAGATTACTGTTACTATCGCAGAGAAAGGTAGCAATGCCGTTGTGACTAAGACAGTAACACCTAAAGAAGATGGTACTTGGAGTGTTAATATTGAAGCTGATGCTTTAACTGGATACGATACAACAAAAGAGTATGAGGTAAAAGCAACGGGTTCATCTGCTGATGGTACAGCAGTAGAAGATATTGACTTAACTGCATCAACACCACAAGTGACGGCGATTAAATTAAAAGATAATTTAACTGATGAACCGCTTGTTGATGGAACATACGAATACACTAACTACTACGCAGATGGTGATGCTAAGTATGTTGGTGATGTTACTAACGCAAATGATTTATCTTCTGCGAATAGTTTAGCCACTGGTTTAACTAATGATAAAGCGGCAGTATTAGAGTTTACGCTTGATAAAGCACCAACAGCTGGTCAGGAAGTAAAAGTATATCGTTACACGCTATCTGAAAGTTCAGATGCAGCGAATCCATACACTACTCATGGTAAAACAGAGGTAATAGGTGATATGGTTGCTTCGGCTGATGGATTAACTTATACCGTTACGCCAAAAGGCGATAATGTATTAAGTGATACTTATAGCCAAAACTATCGCTATGAAGTCGTAGTGAGAGATAAAAATGGTGAAGATCTTTCTACGGGTAGCAAAGGCACATTTAATTTCCGCCTTGATACTTTGGTAGAGCAAATGTCGGTAGAAAAATTTGATATTACTACTGGTGAAGTTATCTTTGCTCCTACTGGTTTATCTGAAGTTGGTGCAACTATTGAGTATCGCTATGCAACAGGTACAGGTACAAGTGGCTGGGATACGGTAACGGCAGGCGCAGATGGTAAATATAGCCTGCAGTTAAATAACTTTAACCGTAAAGTCCCTGGGGCACTAGAATTACGTATTACTGATGCGGCGGGTAACGTTTCTGAAACTAAAGTCAGTGTATTGCGTAACTTGTTTGCTAATATGAACAAGGAAATCGGTCCAGATCCAAGTAAAGGATATGCTATTGCTCAGGATGGTGGGTTTGATGATAGTGTAGTCACTGGATTAGGTAATTTGAGGCAGCTTACGGAGAATGGAGATAAAGGTGGTTTTGTTACGACAGATGGTAATGATACTGTTATTGTTGGATTAGACTATCAGTCATTTGGTAGTATGGGGTTGCATAATGGTTCATTTGGTGCATCAGCTAATGATAGATTTAATTTTGATGCAGGTGCTGGTGATGATAGTATTCAATTCCGTGGGACGGCTCAATCAATGCATAATGGTAAAATTGCAATGGGAGCAGGTAATGACAGAGTTTCTATTGCTGGTGGATTAGTTACTGGTATTTACACCTTTGATCTTGGACAAAAAGAGGATGTTGCAGGCAATACCAATATCTTATATGTCGGTGGAAATACTGCGAATGCTGCTACGCATAATTTCTACGGTGGTGCTGGTAACGATACTATTCGTATTGATGGTAATTTCGATGGTAACAAAACAGTTCACCTAGGTGAGGGTAATAACGAATTACGAGTCGGTTACGGCACAGAAGGCGGTGTGGATCTTAAGATGAAAATTGACTTCATCTCAGGTTCAGGTGATGACACTATTTCTGTAAAAGGAAGTATTAATACGATTGCAGGACAAACCCAAACCTTTAATTTAGGTGATGGTGATAACTTTATCGAAGTAGGTAAAGATGTTGATACTGATGGCATATTCACTTTTGGTAGTGGTGTTGATACAGTCAATATTAAAGATACTTTGAAAGGGGGAATATTTACCTTTGGTGCTGGAAATGATAGCCTAACAGTAGGATCTATTCTGAAATCTGCTGCTGATAATGTGAAAATTGATATGGGAGAAGGTGATGATACCATAACCATTACTGGAACTAGAGTTAATACTGGCTCTGGTGCAATCAATGGTGGAGAGGGTAATGATACCATCTTCTTACATGGTACTGATCTTTCACTAGATATGAGCCAAGTGCTAAATGTTGAAACCATTGATATGCGTGCAGTAACCGGTGGTACTGGTAATCAGAAAGTTGCCTTAATGTTAGAAGATCTTCAACGTAGCGGTGATACTATTACAAAACTTTATATTAAAGGTGATGCAGGTGATACTGTTGACTTTGGTAATAATGATGGTAATGGTAATGATAACGGTGCTAGAGATGGTGCTAATGGTAAGGAATATCGTGATAGTCGCGGTACAAATCTTACCGAAAAAGGCAATTGGAATGTCTGGGAAAAAACAGGTTCAGATATTGTAGAAAACGGTGTAGTATATGATAAATATACTTACAAAGGCGCTACAGGTGAAGTAAATAATGAAGAGGTCTATATCCAACAAGGTATCCAAATCATCTAATTACTTAATTTTTTAACTTAACCTAATCAAATCCCCTGTCCTGGTAACAAGATGGGGGATTTTTTATATAGAAAGTTAGCCTTAGCTATATGATTAAATTGTTTTAGGTATTTATTCCAAATTATCTATAAAATACAATATCTATTTACTAAGCAATATATCCGTTGTAATAGGAGGGGAGAAACTAAGCCATAGCTTATAGTTATCCTTTATATACTACTGAAAGTAGGTAAAGGGGGGGGTGAATTTTGGGTAAGCAGTTGCTTTTAAGTATTAAATACCTTTTACGCATATAAACAGTATATGTATAGGTGAAAGATAATACGGTATTTTTACATCAACAGCCCATGCCTTAGAAAATATGTTATTTTATGTTGAATAGTTTATTATTATCATTTAAACACTAAATATAAATTTTAAGATTAAAAAGAGGATCACAAATAAGCTTATATGCTTGATTTATAAAACCCTATTAAAGAAGACAATAGGATTAATCATATTCTAAAAATATCTATAAACTATTTCTTTGAATAATCATAGCTTAGAAATAAATCTTTCTTTTTATATAAAAGTAAATAAATTTTAATGAATTTTTATCTTTTCCCTTATATACTAATCTCCCTTTTATAAAACTCTTATTAACTAACTAATTGAATTTACATAACTATTTGTAATAATAAAGTCATATTAATAGAAAATAAGTTATTTTGTTGTAAATAAACTAGACAAATTTATCCTACTAACTGTTTTTATTTGTAAAATGATACATTTTAAAATATAATGCTTTTAAATTTATAAGAGATATAGCAAAAAGTAGTAGTATTGATAGAGAATTTAAGTGAATAATACAAGCAAATACTTAACTTTTAACTGATGTAGATGAAAGAACAAAACAAAGGAGATTGTGAATCGTCTTTGTTTTGTTCTTTTTTTATAGATGTACCGTTATTGGATTACCAATTATCTGTAACGGTATGTTGATGTACGAAATTATTCATATGTGAGATGTCTTTTATTAAAGAAATATAAGTTATTTTTTTAATAATAGTTCATATGGACAATGCAAATTAATAGATATTCCAAAGAAATAAAGAGCTGGCTATTGTTAGGTTTATCACAATAGCGTGAAGCGTTATTTCTTTTTGTTTATTTATTGAAATGGCTCTTAATTTCTCAAATTGGGTTTAATAAATCCTAATTTGAAAAATTGGGAAGAGATAAATTTATACACGGAGAAATTTAATATGAAAAAAAGCCTACTTAGCGTGGCATTATTAGTAGCATTAAGTGCTTGCACAACGTCAAAAGAGTTAGGGCAACCACTTGAAAAGTGGCATAACTTTACCTCATCATCAGTAAGTACACCACAGCTTGAAGAAAACCAATCCCAAATCGTGTTCTTCCGTCAAGATGATATTCAAGGTCCAGCGGTGAATGTTTACATTAATGGTAATTACCAAGCCTCTTTATTACCGAATGCTTTTACACCTGTAACGGTTTGCGCTGCTAAAACATTGATAAGCTCATCTTTTAGTACAAATGCAGCGTTTGGTAATCGCACACATGGGGTGAACTACACCCTACCAGTAGGACAAACGACTTTTGTTAAAGTCATTCAAGATCAACGCGGTCAATTGACATTTGTACGTGTTAATGAGCAAGAAGCACAAATGGTGATTAGCCAATTACCCAAAGAAAATCAAACCCTATCACGTGTACCAGCCCCTGAGCAGTGTGGTGAGCCTGTGTTAGCCAATGCCGAATTAGATGCCAGTGCCTTATTTGCCTTTAATAAAGCAGGCTATAACGACATTCTTCCTAACGGAAAACAAGAAATTATTAGCTTTGCACGAGGGATTGCCTCATTAAGTGGGGTGAGTAAATTAGTTGTTAGTGGTCATACCGATCCAGAGGGTTCAGTCGCGTATAACCAACGTTTATCACAACAACGTGCCGAAACGGTTAAAGCAGCTTTAGTCAATGCAGGCGTTGGCTTACCAATTGAAGCGGTGGGTTATGGCAAAAGCCAACCAGTGGTAACACATTGCGGTGCATTAACAGGAAAAGCAAAACAAGTATGTAACCAGCCAAATCGCCGTGTTGAAATCACTGTTTACGGTCAACAACAGTAATTGTATCGATTAAGGAATAAACATTATGTCAGTAACATTAAAAGTATTAAGTGCCAAGAAAGTCATTGCTAACCACAACATTAATCAAGGTGAAGTATTAGTGATTGATGCCAGAGCCAATTCAAACTATCAACTCATTGATGATGCAACTGGTTTTGGTCCACAAAATATTATCGCAAAAAGATCTGGAAAAGATTTACAAATCTTTTTAGAAGATGGCAATTTGAATGCGGATATTGTTATCCAAGGTTATTACGGTGATGACCAAAATGAAGAGGTAAGTAATCTCTTAGTGGGTCAACATGAGAATGGTAATATTTATGCGTATGTTCCCGAGTCAGGTGAAAAACTTGATGCGGTGAGTATGCTAGCAGATGAAGTAGCTGCGCCACAAGCATTGGGTGGTGAAGAATTAAGTTCTGCATTCTGGGCATTTAACCCATGGTGGTTATTAGCATTAGTACCGATAGCAGGGATTGCCATTGCTGCAGGTAGCGGTGGTAATGGTGGCGGCGGTAAAGGTAGCCCAGCTGATACGACACCACCATCTAAACCTGATGTAGAAGCGAAAGACGATGGTTCAGTCGTGGTAACACCAAAAGACGATTCAACTAAAACTACCGTGGATTACACGAAAGAAGATGGTACAAAAGAAACGTTAGTGGTGGAAAAAGATCCAACTACTGGTAAATGGGTTGATCCAAATCCGAATGACAATATTACGGTAAATCCTGATACTGGTATCATTATTATCCCTGAAAATAATATCAAAGGCGGTACTGATGTGACGGCGAAAACCGAAGACACATCAGGGAATAAGTCTGACCCAACCACAGTAGAAGCTAAAGATACGGATGCACCATCAGCCCCAGACGTGGAAGCCAAAGACGATGGTTCTGTGGTCGTGACACCAAAAGACGATGCGACCAAAACCACCGTGGATTATACCGATGAAGATGGTAAACCAAGCAAAGTCGTGGCAGAGAAAGATCCAGAAACGGGTAAATGGGAAATCAAAGAGAAACCAGAAGGTAGCAATCCAACGATTGATCCAGAGACTGGGGTCATTACTATCCCTGAAAATAATATTAAAGGCGGTACCGATGTGACCGCGAAGACAGAAGACCCAACGGGGAATGAGTCTGAGCCGACCACCGAAAAAGCTAAAGATACCGACAAACCACCAGCCCCAGATGTGGAAGCCAAAGACGATGGTTCTGTGGTCGTGACACCAAAAGATGATGCAAGCAAAACCACCGTGGATTATACCGATGAAGACGGTAAACCAAGCAAAGTCGTGGCAGAGAAAGATCCAGAGACCGGAAAATGGGAAATCACCGAGAAACCAGAAGGTAGCAATCCAACCATTGATCCAGAGACTGGGGTGATTACCATTCCTGAAAATAATATCAAAGGCGGTACCGATGTGACGGCGAAAACCGAAGACCCATCAGGGAACAAGTCTGACCCAACCACGGTAGAAGCCAAAGATACGGATGCACCATCAGCCCCAAACGTGGAAGCCAAAGACGATGGTTCTGTGGTTGTGACACCAAAAGACGATGCAAGCAAAACCACGGTGGATTACACGAAAGAAGACGGTAAACCAGAAACGTTAGTAGTGGAAAAAGATCCAACTACTGGTAAATGGGTTGATCCAAATCCAAATGATAATATTACGGTGGATCCTGAGACTGGGGTGATTACCATTCCTGAAAATAATATTAAAGGTGGTACCGATGTGACGGCGAAAACCGAAGACCCATCAGGGAATAAGTCTGACCCAACGACGGTTGAAACAAAAGATACTGATAATCTACCAAAAGTTGATGTTCCTGAAAATAGTAATGGCGGTATCAATGCAGAAGAACTGAAAGACGGTGTTCAAGTTGAAGTCACACCACCGAAAAATAACACAAAACCAGGTGATAAAGTTGTTGTTGAGTTGAAAGATAAAGATGGCAATCCAGTGGTTGATCCAGATACAAATGAGCCAGTGAAAGTGGAGAAAGAAATCCCAGAAGGCTGGACACCTGGTACACCGATTGAAGTGACGATCCCGAAAGATAAATTACCGACAGACGATGATGGTAAAGTGAAAGACGGTGATTATACCGTGGTTGGTAAAGTTGAAGATCCAGAGGGTAATGTGTCGAAAGAAACTGATGCACCGATTAGCATTGACACGAAAGTCCCGGGCGATACGGACGGTAATGGTGAAGTTGACGATAAAGATGACAGCACCAAAGATGTCACATTACCTATTGATAAAGATAATGATGGTAATAATGACACCGTACCGGCTAATACAGACGGCGCACCAAACATTGTCTTTGGTGAAGATAAAAATAGCGATGGCAAATTAAGCGGTAAAGAAGTAGGTGATGATAATAGCACGCCAGTCTTTATTACTATTCCTGATGGTACAGAGAAAGGCGACACATTAGTTGTAACGATTAATGGTGTTCCTAAAAAAGTACCGGTTACCGAAGAGATGTTAGAGAAGGGTTATCATCAAGAAGATGTTCCTGTGATAGCGGATACTACCGCTATTACTGTTACAGCGAAAGTAAAAGATCCAGCAGGTAACGAATCGAAAGAAGGTAGCGAATCCGTTACGGTTGACACGACAGCTCCATCAGCGCCGAAAGAGGTAGCCATTGGTAATGGTGATGATTACATTACCAAAGATGAAATCACGGACGGCAAAGTGCCTGTAAACGTAGGTTTACCAGACGATGCCAAAGTAGGTGATAAAGTGGTGGTAACGCCAGAGAAAGGCGAACCGGTTGAGAAAGTCTTAACAAAAGACGATATTGATAATGGCAAAGCAACCGTTGAAGTACCGGCACCAAATGAAGGTGAGAAACTGAAAGTGGACGCGAAAGTGGTGGATGAAGCAGGTAACGAAGGTTTACCGAAATCAGACGAAGCGACACGTGACACCAAAGTCCCGGGCGACAAAGACAACAACGGTGAAGCGGATGAAGACGGTAAACCGGTCGTGGCTATCCAAGACGGCGGTGACGAGAAATTAAACGACACCGAGGTGACGGACGGTCAAGCGAAAGCGACCATTACCTTCCCAGCGGATGCCGGTTATGAAGCGGGTGATACCTTAACGGTGACCAACCCAGATGGTACAACGCAGACCTTTACCTTAACGGCAGATGAAATTGCGAACGGAAAAGAAGTGAGCTTCCCAGTCGTGGAAGGTCAAGAGAATGTCGTGAAAGCGAAAGTAACAGACCCTGCGGGCAACAGCTCGTTAGAGGGAGAAGACCGTGCGACCGTAGATACCAAAGCACCAAGTAAGCCGACCTCGGTTGAGATTGGTAATGGTGACGACTTTATTACCCCATCAGAAGTGAAGGACGGCAAAGTGCCTGTAAACGTAGGTTTACCAGACGATGCCAAAGTAGGTGATAAAGTCGTTGTAACCCCAGAAAATGGCGAACCAGTCGAGAAAGTCTTAACAAAAGACGATATTGATAATGGCAAAGCAACCGTTGAAGTACCGGCACCAAATGAAGGTGAGAAACTGAAAGTGGACGCGAAAGTGGTGGATGAAGCAGGTAACGAAGGTTTACCGAAATCAGACGAAGCGACACGTGACACCAAAGTCCCGGGCGACAAAGACAACAACGGTGAAACAGATGAAGACGGTAAACCGGTCGTGACCATCCAAGACGGAGGTGACGAGAAATTAAACAGCACCGAGGTAACGGACGGTCAAGCGAAAGCGACCATTACCTTCCCGGTGGATGCCGGTTATGAAGCGGGTGATACCTTAACAGTGACCAACCCGGACGGCACAACGCAGACTTTCACGTTGACAGCAGATGAAATTGCGAACGGAAAAGAAGTGAGCTTCCCAGTCGTGGAAGGTCAAGAGAATGTCGTGAAAGCGAAAGTAACAGACCCTGCGGGCAACAGCTCGTTAGAGGGAGAAGACCGTGCGACCGTAGATACCAAAGCACCAAGTAAGCCGACCTCGGTTGAGATTGGCAATGGTGACGACTTTATTACTCCATCAGAAGTGAAGGACGGCAAAGTGCCTGTAAACGTAGGTTTACCAGACGATGCCAAAGTAGGTGATAAAGTCGTTGTAACCCCAGAAAATGGCGAACCAGTCGAGAAAGTCTTAACAAAAGACGATATTGATAATGGCAAAGCAACCGTTGAAGTACCGGCACCAAATGAAGGTGAAAAACTGAAAGTGGACGCGAAAGTGGTGGATGAAGCAGGCAACGAAGGTTTACCGAAATCAGATGAAGCGACGCGTGACACCAAAGTCCCGGGCGACAAAGACAACAACGGTGAAGCGGATGAAGACGGTAAACCGGTCGTGGCTATCCAAGACGGCGGTGACGAGAAATTAAACGACACCGAGGTGACGGACGGTCAAGCGAAAGCGACCATTACCTTCCCAGCGGATGCCGGTTATGAAGCGGGTGATACCTTAACGGTGACCAACCCAGATGGTACAACGCAGACCTTTACCTTAACGGCAGATGAAATTGCGAACGGAAAAGAAGTGAGCTTCCCAGTCGTGGAAGGTCAAGAGAATGTCGTGAAAGCGAAAGTAACAGACCCTGCGGGCAACAGCTCGTTAGAGGGAGAAGACCGTGCGACCGTAGATACCAAAGCACCAAGTAAGCCGAC
Organism: Pelistega ratti; assembly: GCF_009833965.1. NCBI lineage: Bacteria > Pseudomonadati > Pseudomonadota > Betaproteobacteria > Burkholderiales > Alcaligenaceae > Pelistega > Pelistega ratti. Next base: position 567,478 of record NZ_CP047165.1, on the reverse strand, counting down.
CTCGGTTGAGATTGGTAATGGTGACGACTTTATTACCCCATCAGAAGTGAAGGACGGCAAAGTGCCTGTAAACGTAGGTTTACCAGACGATGCCAAAGTAGGTGATAAAGTCGTTGTAACCCCAGAAAATGGCGAACCAGTCGAGAAAGTCTTAACAAAAGACGATATTGATAATGGCAAAGCAACCGTTGAAGTACCGGCACCAAATGAAGGTGAGAAACTGAAAGTGGACGCGAAAGTGGTGGATGAAGCAGGTAACGAAGGTTTACCGAAATCAGACGAAGCGACACGTGACACCAAAGTCCCGGGCGACAAAGACAACAACGGTGAAACAGATGAAGACGGTAAACCGGTCGTGACCATCCAAGACGGAGGTGACGAGAAATTAAACAGCACCGAGGTAACGGACGGTCAAGCGAAAGCGACCATTACCTTCCCGGTGGATGCCGGTTATGAAGCGGGTGATACCTTAACAGTGACCAACCCGGACGGCACAACGCAGACTTTCACGTTGACAGCAGATGAAATTGCGAACGGAAAAGAAGTGAGCTTCCCAGTCGTGGAAGGTCAAGAGAATGTCGTGAAAGCGAAAGTAACAGACCCTGCGGGCAACAGCTCGTTAGAGGGAGAAGACCGTGCGACCGTAGATACCAAAGCACCAAGTAAGCCGACCTCGGTTGAGATTGGCAATGGTGACGACTTTATTACTCCATCAGAAGTGAAGGACGGCAAAGTGCCTGTAAACGTAGGTTTACCAGACGATGCCAAAGTAGGTGATAAAGTCGTTGTAACCCCAGAAAATGGCGAACCAGTCGAGAAAGTCTTAACAAAAGACGATATTGATAATGGCAAAGCAACCGTTGAAGTACCGGCACCAAATGAAGGTGAAAAACTGAAAGTGGACGCGAAAGTGGTGGATGAAGCAGGCAACGAAGGTTTACCGAAATCAGATGAAGCGACGCGTGACACCAAAGTCCCGGGCGATACGGACGGTAATGGTGAAGTTGACGATAAAGATGACAGCACCAAAGATGTCACATTACCTATTGATAAAGATAATGATGGTAATAATGACACCGTACCGGCTAATACAGACGGCGCACCAAACATTGTCTTTGGTGAAGATAAAAATAGCGATGGCAAATTAAGCGGTAAAGAAGTAGGTGATGATAATAGCACGCCAGTCTTTATTACTATTCCTGATGGTACAGAGAAAGGCGACACATTAGTTGTAACGATTAATGGTGTTCCTAAAAAAGTACCGGTTACCGAAGAGATGTTAGAGAAGGGTTATCATCAAGAAGATGTTCCTGTGATAGCGGATACTACCGCTATTACTGTTACAGCGAAAGTAAAAGATCCAGCAGGTAACGAATCGAAAGAAGGTAGCGAATCCGTTACGGTTGACACGACAGCTCCATCAGCGCCGAAAGAGGTAGCCATTGGTAATGGTGATGATTACATTACCAAAGATGAAATCACGGACGGCAAAGTGCCTGTAAACGTAGGTTTACCAGACGATGCCAAAGTAGGTGATAAAGTCGTTGTAACCCCAGAAAATGGCGAACCAGTCGAGAAAGTCTTAACAAAAGACGATATTGATAATGGCAAAGCAACCGTTGAAGTACCGGCACCAAATGAAGGTGAGAAACTGAAAGTGGACGCGAAAGTGGTGGATGAAGCAGGTAACGAAGGTTTACCGAAATCAGACGAAGCGACACGTGACACCAAAGTCCCGGGCGACAAAGACAACAACGGTGAAGCGGATGAAGACGGTAAACCGGTCGTGGCTATCCAAGACGGTGGTGACGATAAATTAAACGACACCGAGGTGACGGACGGTCAAGCGAAAGCGACCATTACCTTCCCAGCGGATGCCGGTTATGAAGCGGGTGATACCTTAACGGTGACCAACCCAGATGGTACAACGCAGACCTTTACCTTAACGGCAGATGAAATTGCGAACGGAAAAGAAGTGAGCTTCCCAGTCGTGGAAGGTCAAGAGAATGTCGTGAAAGCGAAAGTAACAGACCCTGCGGGCAACAGCTCATTAGAGGGAGAAGACCGTGCGACCGTAGATACCAAAGCACCAAGTAAGCCGACCTCGGTTGAGATTGGCAATGGTGACGACTTTATTACTCCATCAGAAGTGAAGGACGGCAAAGTGCCTGTAAACGTAGGTTTACCAGACGATGCCAAAGTAGGTGATAAAGTCGTTGTAACCCCAGAAAATGGCGAACCAGTCGAGAAAGTCTTAACAAAAGACGATATTGATAATGGCAAAGCAACCGTTGAAGTACCGGCACCAAATGAAGGTGAAAAACTGAAAGTGGACGCGAAAGTGGTGGATGAAGCAGGCAACGAAGGTTTACCGAAATCAGATGAAGCGACGCGTGACACCAAAGTCCCGGGCGACAAAGACAACAACGGTGAAGCGGATGAAGACGGTAAACCGGTCGTGGCTATCCAAGACGGCGGTGACGAGAAATTAAACGACACCGAGGTGACGGACGGTCAAGCGAAAGCGACCATTACCTTCCCAGCGGATGCCGGTTATGAAGCGGGTGATACCTTAACGGTGACCAACCCAGATGGTACAACGCAGACCTTTACCTTAACGGCAGATGAAATTGCGAACGGAAAAGAAGTGAGCTTCCCAGTCGTGGAAGGTCAAGAGAATGTCGTGAAAGCGAAAGTAACAGACCCTGCGGGCAACAGCTCGTTAGAGGGAGAAGACCGTGCGACCGTAGATACCAAAGCACCAAGTAAGCCGACCTCGGTTGAGATTGGTAATGGTGACGACTTTATTACCCCATCAGAAGTGAAGGACGGCAAAGTGCCTGTAAACGTAGGTTTACCAGACGATGCCAAAGTAGGTGATAAAGTCGTTGTAACCCCAGAAAATGGCGAACCAGTCGAGAAAGTCTTAACAAAAGACGATATTGATAATGGCAAAGCAACCGTTGAAGTACCGGCACCAAATGAAGGTGAGAAACTGAAAGTGGACGCGAAAGTGGTGGATGAAGCAGGTAACGAAGGTTTACCGAAATCAGACGAAGCGACACGTGACACCAAAGTCCCGGGCGACAAAGACAACAACGGTGAAACAGATGAAGACGGTAAACCGGTCGTGACCATCCAAGACGGAGGTGACGAGAAATTAAACAGCACCGAGGTAACGGACGGTCAAGCGAAAGCGACCATTACCTTCCCGGTGGATGCCGGTTATGAAGCGGGTGATACCTTAACAGTGACCAACCCGGACGGCACAACGCAGACTTTCACGTTGACAGCAGATGAAATTGCGAACGGAAAAGAAGTGAGCTTCCCAGTCGTGGAAGGTCAAGAGAATGTCGTGAAAGCGAAAGTAACAGACCCTGCGGGCAACAGCTCGTTAGAGGGAGAAGACCGTGCGACCGTAGATACCAAAGCACCAAGTAAGCCGACCTCGGTTGAGATTGGCAATGGTGACGACTTTATTACTCCATCAGAAGTGAAGGACGGCAAAGTGCCTGTAAACGTAGGTTTACCAGACGATGCCAAAGTAGGTGATAAAGTGGTGGTAACGCCAGAGAAAGGCGAACCGGTTGAGAAAGTCTTAACAAAAGACGATATTGATAATGGCAAAGCAACCGTTGAAGTACCGGCACCAAATGAAGGTGAGAAACTGAAAGTGGACGCGAAAGTGGTGGATGAAGCAGGTAACGAAGGTTTACCGAAATCAGATGAAGCGACGCGTGACACCAAAGTCCCGGGCGATACGGACGGTAATGGTGAAGTTGACGATAAAGATGACAGCACCAAAGATGTCACATTACCTATTGATAAAGATAATGATGGTAATAATGACACCGTACCGGCTAATACAGACGGCGCACCAAACATTGTCTTTGGTGAAGATAAAAATAGCGATGGCAAATTAAGCGGTAAAGAAGTAGGTGATGATAATAGCACGCCAGTCTTTATTACTATTCCTGATGGTACAGAGAAAGGCGACACATTAGTTGTAACGATTAATGGTGTTCCTAAAAAAGTACCGGTTACCGAAGAGATGTTAGAGAAGGGTTATCATCAAGAAGATGTTCCTGTGATAGCGGATACTACCGCTATTACTGTTACAGCGAAAGTAAAAGATCCAGCAGGTAACGAATCGAAAGAAGGTAGCGAATCCGTTACGGTTGACACGACAGCTCCATCAGCGCCGAAAGAGGTAGCCATTGGTAATGGTGATGATTACATTACCAAAGATGAAATCACGGACGGCAAAGTGCCTGTAAACGTAGGTTTACCAGACGATGCCAAAGTAGGTGATAAAGTCGTTGTAACCCCAGAAAATGGCGAACCAGTCGAGAAAGTCTTAACAAAAGACGATATTGATAATGGCAAAGCAACCGTTGAAGTACCGGCACCAAATGAAGGTGAGAAACTGAAAGTGGACGCGAAAGTGGTGGATGAAGCAGGTAACGAAGGTTTACCGAAATCAGATGAAGCGACACGTGACACCAAAGTCCCGGGCGACAAAGACAACAACGGTGAAGCGGATGAAGACGGTAAACCGGTCGTGACTATCCAAGACGGTGGTGACGATAAATTAAACGACACCGAGGTGACGGACGGTCAAGCGAAAGCGACCATTACCTTCCCAGCGGATGCCGGTTATGAAGCGGGTGATACCTTAACGGTGACCAACCCAGATGGTACAACGCAGACCTTTACCTTAACGGCAGATGAAATTGCGAACGGAAAAGAAGTGAGCTTCCCAGTCGTGGAAGGTCAAGAGAATGTCGTGAAAGCGAAAGTAACAGACCCTGCGGGCAACAGCTCGTTAGAGGGAGAAGACCGTGCGACCGTAGATACCAAAGCACCAAGTAAGCCGACCTCGGTTGAGATTGGCAATGGTGACGACTTTATTACTCCATCAGAAGTGAAGGACGGCAAAGTGCCTGTAAACGTAGGTTTACCAGACGATGCCAAAGTAGGTGATAAAGTGGTGGTAACGCCAGAGAAAGGCGAACCGGTTGAGAAAGTCTTAACAAAAGACGATATTGATAATGGCAAAGCAACCGTTGAAGTACCGGCACCAAATGAAGGTGAGAAACTGAAAGTGGACGCGAAAGTGGTGGATGAAGCAGGTAACGAAGGTTTACCGAAATCAGATGAAGCGACACGTGACACCAAAGTCCCGGGCGACAAAGACAACAACGGTGAAGCGGATGAAGACGGTAAACCGGTCGTGGCTATCCAAGACGGCGGTGACGAGAAATTAAACGACACCGAGGTGACGGACGGTCAAGCGAAAGCGACCATTACCTTCCCAGCGGATGCCGGTTATGAAGCGGGTGATACCTTAACGGTGACCAACCCAGATGGTACAACGCAGACCTTTACCTTAACGGCAGATGAAATTGCGAACGGAAAAGAAGTGAGCTTCCCAGTCGTGGAAGGTCAAGAGAATGTCGTGAAAGCGAAAGTAACAGACCCTGCGGGCAACAGCTCGTTAGAGGGAGAAGACCGTGCGACCGTAGATACCAAAGCACCAAGTAAGCCGACCTCGGTTGAGATTGGTAATGGTGACGACTTTATTACCCCATCAGAAGTGAAGGACGGCAAAGTGCCTGTAAACGTAGGTTTACCAGACGATGCCAAAGTAGGTGATAAAGTCGTTGTAACCCCAGAAAATGGCGAACCGGTTGAGAAAGTCTTAACAAAAGACGATATTGATAATGGCAAAGCAACCGTTGAAGTACCGGCACCAAATGAAGGTGAGAAACTGAAAGTGGACGCGAAAGTGGTGGATGAAGCAGGTAACGAAGGTTTACCGAAATCAGACGAAGCGACACGTGACACCAAAGTCCCGGGCGACAAAGACAACAACGGTGAAGCGGATGAAGACGGTAAACCGGTCGTGACTATCCAAGACGGTGGTGACGATAAATTAAACGACACCGAGGTGACGGACGGTCAAGCGAAAGCGACCATTACCTTCCCAGCGGATGCCGGTTATGAAGCGGGTGATACCTTAACGGTGACCAACCCAGATGGTACAACGCAGACCTTTACCTTAACGGCAGATGAAATTGCGAACGGAAAAGAAGTGAGCTTCCCAGTCGTGGAAGGTCAAGAGAATGTCGTGAAAGCGAAAGTAACAGACCCTGCGGGCAACAGCTCATTAGAGGGAGAAGACCGTGCGACCGTAGATACCAAAGCACCAAGTAAGCCGACCTCGGTTGAGATTGGCAATGGTGACGACTTTATTACTCCATCAGAAGTGAAGGACGGCAAAGTGCCTGTAAACGTAGGTTTACCAGACGATGCCAAAGTAGGTGATAAAGTGGTGGTAACGCCAGAGAAAGGCGAACCGGTTGAGAAAGTCTTAACAAAAGACGATATTGATAATGGCAAAGCAACCGTTGAAGTACCGGCACCAAATGAAGGTGAGAAACTGAAAGTGGACGCGAAAGTGGTGGATGAAGCAGGTAACGAAGGTTTACCGAAATCAGACGAAGCGACACGTGACACCAAAGTCCCGGGCGACAAAGACAACAACGGTGAAGCGGATGAAGACGGTAAACCGGTCGTGGCTATCCAAGACGGCGGTGACGAGAAATTAAACAGCACCGAGGTAACGGACGGTCAAGCGAAAGCGACCATTACCTTCCCGGTGGATGCCGGTTATGAAGCGGGTGATACCTTAACAGTGACCAACCCGGACGGCACAACGCAGACTTTCACGTTGACAGCAGATGAAATTGCGAACGGAAAAGAAGTGAGCTTCCCAGTCGTGGAAGGTCAAGAGAATGTCGTGAAAGCGAAAGTAACAGACCCTGCGGGCAACAGCTCGTTAGAGGGAGAAGACCGTGCGACCGTAGATACCAAAGCACCAAGTAAGCCGACCTCGGTTGAGATTGGCAATGGTGACGACTTTATTACTCCATCAGAAGTGAAGGACGGCAAAGTGCCGGTGACCGTAGGTTTACCAGACGATGCCAAAGTAGGTGATAAAGTCGTTGTAACCCCAGAAAATGGCGAACCGGTTGAGAAAGTCTTAACAAAAGACGATATTGATAATGGCAAAGCAACCGTTGAAGTACCGGCACCAAATGAAGGTGAGAAACTGAAAGTGAACGCGACAGTGAAAGACCCAGCCGGTAACGAAAGTACCCCTGTGCCTGATGAAGCGACTCGCGACACCACTGCACCAGACAGCTCAACCACAACAATTACCGTAGATACAGTTGCAGGCGATGATAATAAAGTTGATCCTGCGGAAGCGAAACAGGCTACACAAACTGTAACAGGTAACGTAACTGGTGAGTTTAAAGAAGGTGATGCGGTTGTAGTTAAAGTTGGTGATGAAGCGATCGGTAATGGCACGGTAAATACAGAAGGTACATTTAGCATTGACGTACCAACCGAAAAACTCGTCAATGCCACTGATAAGCAAGTAACTGCAACCGTTACGGCTACTGATGCAGCAGGCAACAAAGGTGACATCGTATCAGCACCAAAACCATACGAAGTTGGATCAGGTCGTTCTGCACCAACCGTAATCATTGGTACAAAAGAAGATTCACCTTATGGTGATAATGTGGAATACCTCACCAAAGATGAGATCACAACTACCGGTAGCGGTGAAAGTGCGGTTGAAAAAGTTAGCGTTAAAATCGCTATTCCTGCTGATGCACAAGCTGGCGATACCTTAACACTAACGACTAATACAGATACTGCGCCAATTACCTATACAGTACAAGCAGCCGATATTGGTCAAACCATTACGCAGTCTGTAACTGCCCCAGCAGATGGAGCAAAACTCAACGTGTCTGCGACCATAACCGCAGCAGATGATGCATCAGTGATGAGTACAGCAGGTAAAGCAGAAGCGACCCGAGATACCTCAGCAGCGATCGGTATTACCATTGGTGGACCTGACTACTTTAAAGAGCATTTAGACTCAGAAGATAATGGCGTTTATTTTTCAGTGTCGGTCTCTGAGGATTTACAGCAGATGTTCTCTGGCTCAAAAAGAGACTTGATTGATGATATTGAGCAAGAAATTTATTCAGGAGAAGTCAATAAAGAAGGCAAAATGCGCCTTACCTTTGATCTACCGAAGGATGCCAAAGTAGGGGAAACCTTAAGCTATGAAGTAAATAGTGGTGGTTTCAGAGAAGTTGGGTATGACGAGGATGATAACTACATTTTTGATGAGTTAAGTGAACCACATACTCTTGCAGAGTCTGGCAGTAAGGTTTTAGATGCAATAGATATTGCGAAAGGTTCGGTAGATGTCCTTGTAACGGCTCCTCGTACTGGTGGTAGAGCAATTGATGTAAAAGTGACTTTAACCGATGCACTGGGTAATGTCGGTGAAGCAACTGAATCTGCTGTAAGAAATCGTTTGGGTTATGCAGATACGAGTGCAGAGCTACCGGGTAATCCAGCAATACTTGAATTAAGTGTCAATGCTAACGACACCAAAGAAGTTAATGGTGAACAATTAGCAACGGCTTATGAAGGGCTTGTGGGAAGTCAACTCACTTATACCGTTAGTTTAAGTGAAGTGGCACAGAAAGACTACAAAGTCGCTATTCAATTAACAGGTGCAACAACCAATGAATACACCATTGAAGAAGGTGCAAATGCGAAGTGGTATCCAAACGGTATGACTACTAATGATGGTGCAAGAGTTGATCAGGAGGGATCTATTGTTGTCGTTACCGTATTCAGAGGGGAGGATTCTGCTCACTTTACTTTAACACCTAAGGAAGATAATACTACCGAAGGTACAGAAGTGATTGAAGCAAGGATTGCTAGAGCGGCATTTGAATTTGGTGAAGCGCAAGGCAAAACGGGTGGTAATGGTAATTTCTATGTACTAGGTGAGAATATCTCAACCAAGGCAGCTATTGCAGAAGTAGAACAAACACCTCCAACCGTGAGTATCACTGTTAAAGGTGATATTACGGAAGATGTACTGTATCCAGCAACGGAAGAAGATACACAAGCAAGTACAGGGCTAACCTATACTGTTAGTGTCGATCAACCGAAAGCAACCGATACGGTGGTGAAAGTAAAACTAACCGGTAAAGCCACAGCAGAGGATTATACGGTTACGGGTGAAAACATCATCAATCAACAAGAGGTAACAGAAACCATTGGTGAAGGTGATGAAACTAAAGACGTTACTTATAAAGTGATTGAGGTTAAAGTACCGGCAGGACAAACATCTGCAAGCTTTATCGTTAATCCAATTCGTGAAGAAGATAGTGATACCTTTAACTTTGAAGGATCTGAAACTGTTATCGCTACTATCCAAGCGAGTACGGATGACAAATATACCGTAGGGGCATTAGACAATGCCAATAATAGTGGAGAACGTGCGATTGGTTTAATTTTAGATGCAAACCCTGTGGCATTACCTCATTTAAATGGTGATATGTCACTGGCGTATGGTGAATCAGCCTCTCATTTAGAGAAAACCTACAACAAGACACTTGCCGTATCTAATACAGCAAAAACAGTGAGTACTGACTCTGGTAAAGATGGAGCTAAAGACTTTGGTGATGCCATTATTATGACCGACCGTGGCGATAAACTATACATCGGTTATTATTCAAATGCTGCAGCATCAAGTACAGCAGGTAATTTTGCTAACTGGGCCGATACGGGTAGCTCAAGAGAGAAAGCTGATGGTGATAAATCACTATCGACTATTGATACTGGTAAAGGTGATGATATTGTTAAGATTCGTGGTAAACAACTTTCTAAAACCAGACTTTATCTTGGTGAAGGTAATGATACCTACGAGTTAGGTGATGATTTTGCTGATACGAAAGACATCAAGGATGCGTATATTTTTGCTGAGGCAGGAGATGATACGATTAAAATTGGTACTCATTCAAATGGCTATCTCTATACCGGCAGTGGTAGCGATACAGTTACAGTAGGTGGTATTGCCAATGGTGATATTGATCTAGGTAGCGGTAGAACAATGCCAAGTACCTACCTACCAACTTACCAAGATGGTTCAGGTCGTAGCCTCGGTAATGATAACAATACCGATTTAGCGACACATGAGAATGTTTTAGTAATAACAGGTACTGGCACTATCGACACAATAGGTCATGGCTCAACTATTTACGGTGGTGCAGGTAAAGATATTATTTCTATTGAAAAAGGTTCGTATGTTGGCGATATGGATCTTGCTAATGGTGATAATAAGGTAACCATCAAGGATAACCTAGGTACTGCTGCTGATGGCGGTACGATTAAAACAGGTGATGGTAATGACCAAATTACCATTGAAGGTAATGTTGTCGGTAACAGTAAAATCGAAACTGGTGCTGGTAACGATACTGTAACCGTTGGTGGAGACTTTAATGGTACATTTAATGGCGGTGAAGGTAATGATACGCTTACTGTTACAGGTGCGGGCAGAACCATTAACTTCGCAAACATTCTAAATGTTGAAACCATTGATCTTAACGGCAGCGGTGCAAATACTTTAACGAATGTAAATGCCGCTAATGTAAATAAATCCGCAGATCCTATTTATATTAAAGGTGGTGCAGACGATAAAGTGAATATCGGTTATCAATTGACCCCTAATGGGTTAGGAGAAACTCTCATTTCAACTGCTGCCAAAACATGGTCGAAAGGGGCTACTGTTGAGAAAGATGGCATTAGCTACGACACATGGTCTCTAGGTGATGGCTCATCAACGATCTATATTCAACAAGGAGTCGAAGTCATTTAATGATTAAATAAAGCGATTCGACAATAGAGTGAATAAAGGGGGTGAATCTCATTCACCTCTTTTATAGCAAGATTGCTTATGCTGTTGTGATAAGCGGTCAAAAAAAGCAAGTCTTAACTTGTGATGTAGTAAACCTAATGTATCAAGCACCTAAAGCCATGATACGGCAAAGAGCGTTAATGGTACGGATACCTTATGTGTATCTGTATCATGCATTTTGCTGAAATCAGTACCGTTTTAGGCGATAGATATATTTGAGGTATTGAGGTGGTTTATGGGTATTAATGTCAATTGATACTTATCAGCCATTATTACCATAAGATGCTAAACAGATAGTCATGTTATCGACATCATTATCCCTTTATAGATAAATGTGTTAAGGGGTATATGATGTGCGTTTGGTATCATTTTTTATTTTTTTATTTTTGTTTTTTAATGAGGATTGTATGACAATTATTTATGCAAGTGATGTAACCAACCCAAAGCAAATCGCTAAAATTACCTTAGAAGTTAAGCAAGGGTTATTTCGTTTAGGCGATCGGTTAACTATTCGCCCCTATTATGAGGGAACAGGTGAACGTAACTCAAGTACAGAGGGGACCCCAATTCATTATCGCCTACAAAAAGAGGATATAGGTAAAACTCTTGTCTTTGGCTTTGATGCTCCTGTTCCGGGTGAAAAAATTGCAGTGACTTATGATCTAAAACGTCCCAAAAGCCCTGGTAATGAGAATATTTACATTGATACAGTTGCTCGTGCTGATAAAACCAAACAACCAGCAGCTGTGGTGATCGGTAATGGAGACGATCTTTTAACCCCAGATGAAATTGATGCAGAGGGTAAGGTAACTATTACCGTAACACTACCAAAAGGGCTGTTGCCAACTGATGAACTGGTGGTTGAAACCAATCAAGGTGAAGGTATCTCTATACCATTAGATAGAGATCGCTATCAACAAGATCAAATTGAAGTCAAAATGGAGGTTCCAGAAGGTGGTGAGAATAGTGAGTTACTGGTATCTGCTTACGTTGTTGATAAACACGGTAATGGTTCTGCAGTAAAAGAGCAAGTTTATCTTTTACATGAGAAAGATCCAGAAGTAACGATTGAATTATATAATGTAACAGAAGACAATGTGATTAATGCCGAAGAAGCACAAGAAAACTATACCCGTATTAGCGGTAAAGTTAAAGGTGATTTTAAGGAGAGCGATCATGTGCGTATTTTCCTTGATGACGATACTTACTACACCCGTACCGTTGATGCGGAAGGTAATTTCTTTGCATCTATACCAACTAGACAATTAGTCAATGATGCAGATAAGACTATCAAGGCGGTATTGGTTGCTTACAAAAATACCAAACCTTTTATTTTTGAAGCGGAAAAAACATATTCTGTTGACACGATAGCACCTAATGCTAAGACTGCTACGATTACATTAGACAATATCACTCCAGATAACGTGATTAATGCCCAAGAAGCACAAGGTAATGTGGTGATTTCAGGTCAAGTGCGTGGTGAGTTTAACACAGGCGATCAAGTGCGTATTTTTGTTGATGAAAATACTTTCTATACTCGCTATGTGGATGAAAACGGTTACTTCCAAGCAACTGTACCAGCAAGTCAATTAGTCAATGATGCGGATAAAACCGTTTATGCGGTATTAACCACCACGGATGCGGCAGGCAATACCGGCACTATCCGTGGTGAGAAACAATATGCCGTTGATACCGTAGCCCCTAATGCTGATAGCACCCGTATTTCCCTAGACAATATCACAGCAGATAACGTAATTAATGCCCAAGAAGCACAAGGTAATGTGGTGATTTCAGGTCAAGTGCGTGGTGAGTTTAACACAGGCGATCAAGTGCGTATTTTTGTTGATGAAAATACTTTCTATACTCGCTATGTAGATGAAAACGGTTACTTCCAAGCAACTGTACCAGCAAGTCAATTAGTCAATGATGCGGATAAAACCGTTTATGCGGTATTAACCACCACGGATGCGGCAGGCAATACCGGCACTATCCGTGGTGAGAAACAATATGCCGTTGATACCGTAGCCCCTAATGCTGATAGCACCCGTATTTCCCTAGACAATATCACAGCAGATAACGTGATTAATGCCCAAGAAGCACAAGGCAGTGTGACTGTTTCAGGTCAAGTGCGTGGTGAGTTTAACACAGGCGATCAAGTGCGTATTTTCCTTGATGAAAATACTTTCTATACACGCTATGTGGATGAAAACGGTCGTTTCTCAGCAGAAGTACCGGCAAATATGCTCATCAATGATGCAGATAAAACCGTTTATGCGGTATTAACTACCACAGATGCGGCAGGCAACACAGGAACAATCCGTGCAGAAAAACAATATGGCGTAGATACCGTTGCACCAAATGCAGAAACCACCCAATTATCTTTAGACAACATCACGGCAGATAACGTGATTAATGCCGCAGAAGCACAAGGTACCGTAACGGTTTCTGGTCAAGTGCGTGGTGAGTTTAACACAGGCGATCAAGTGCGTATTTTTGTTGATGAAAATACTTTCTATACACGCTATGTGGATGAAAATGGTCGTTTTGCCACAGAGGTATCAGCGGATTCCTTAGTCAATGATGCAGATAAAACGGTTTATGCCGTATTAACCACCACGGATGCAGCAGGCAATACCGGTACTATTCGTACCGATAAACAATATGGTGTTGATACGACTGTAGATGCACAAATACAGCTTAATGAAATCGGTAGCGTTCGCAAAGATCGTGAATACACCATTTCAGGTAAAGTGAGTGGTGAATTTAATGAGGGTGATCAAGTTCGTATTTTCTTAGATAAAGATACTTACTATACTCGCCAAGTGGATGTAGAGGGTAACTTTAGTGCGACTGTTCACGGTAGTAAGTTAGCACAAGATGCCGATAAACTTGTATCAGCCGTATTAACGACAACCGATACAGTAGGTAATAGTGCAGAAATTTCAAATGCGGTGAAATTTAGTGTTCAAACAGTAAAACCAGGGTATTTCCATAGTGGTATTGGTGGTGGAAGACACTTCTGGATAGGTGTTGGCGGTAAAGATAAACCCGTTGATCCATTAACACGAGAAGAAGCCGAGAAATTTGTATATAACAAATTAGTTGATACAACAAAACCTGTAGAGCCTATTAATCCTGTAGAACCAGCTAAACCAGTTGAGCCGGTTAAACCTGTAGAACCGATCAAACCAGTTGAACCGATTAATCCTGTAGAACCCGCTAGACCAGTAGCGCCAATTAAGCCAGTAGAACCTGTTAAACCAGTAGAACCTGTTGCTCCTAAGGGTCAAACTATTGAGTTACGTGCCTTAAACGGTGATCTCACTTTATACTATGGTGTTAGTAAATCAGGGTCTAAAAACGGTTCAGCAGATGTGAGCTTTACCGTACCTAAAGGGGCAGACGCTTACACTACCACAGATGGTGATGATAAAGTCTTTATCGGTTACTATGCTAACGGTCAAGAATTCCGTAAAGGTCAGGCTGGCAGTGTATCTAACTGGGGGGATAACAATACCCAATATGGTCTAAAAACAGATGGTAATAAGAGTATTTCTACGATTGATATGGGCGCAGGTAATGACTATGTACGTATCCGTGGTGATGAAAATCAACAAACTCGTATTTACCTTGGTGAAGGTAATGACCAAGTGGATATCCGCTTAAAAGTAACTTCAGCTGTTAATACAGCGGGAGCATCAAGCAATCAAAATCAAGCAGTTTCTGCTATTTTTGGTGAGTCAGGTGATGATATTATCAATATTGGTGGTAGTATCCATAACTCTATCATTTCTGGTGGTAGTGGTAGTGACAACATCAATATTGGTTTTGGTGCTTTAGGTGGCGGTAGCTTAGTGGGTAGTACGATTATTGATTTAGGTAGTGGTAAACCAATGCCAGCGGTTTATTTACATACTTACCAAGATGGTACAGGTCGTAGCCTCGGTAACGATCACAATACCGACAGCGTTTTTGATGTTAATCATCTACGCATTGCGGTGAATGTTGATCCGGGTGCCAAAATCTATGGTGGCAAAGGTAAAGACATCGTAGAAATTGGTGGTCGCTTTAACGGTAAGATGGAACTAGGTGCAGGTGATGACTCTGTTACCTATGTACAAGGTACAGGTAAAATCAATGGTGGTTCTGGCCATGATACCGTTAAAATCACGGGTAAAAACGCTGTTTTACACTTAAAAGACTTTATTGAAGTAGAAACCATTGACATTTCAGGCTCTGGTAGCAACACATTACGAGTTACTTCAGATGCTGCACGTGCTGATCGTACGACAGTATTTGTTAAAGGTGGCTTTGATGACAAAGTGGACTTTGGTAATGTCAGCCCAGCTCGTGCTAACTTGAGAGAAGGTAATAAAGGAAGCTGGCACAAAGTGGGTTCTACCATAAAAGACGGTGTACGTTATGAGGGTTATGAATTTAACCACCAAGACGATACACTAGTGTATGTGCAGGCAAATATTCAGGTAGTGTAATGAATAAATCCTGTTTGTAAGTAGGTAATATCCTCTCTCTACGAGGGAGGATAGTTCCCATGTGATAGGTGGTTGGCATATGCTGACCACCTATCCTTTTTATAAGCATAAGTGAGTATTGAGTTTTATCGGATTTTTTCGACTTTTTTGCCATTCCAAAAGGCATCAAAAATAATATCAGTGATATTATCAACCCCATCTTTTAGTGCTGCTTTTCCCTGTGCTAATAAATGGTTATTTTGTTGAAGAATCTCAGCGTACCCAGCGATAAACTGGATAAAATGATGATCAAAGAACTGAAATCGAGGAATTTTAATCTTAGTCGCTTTTCCCTTATGACAAAGGGTCATTTCACATTCTTCATCAGATATTTTTCGATCAATAATTTTATCTATTTCTACATAATCAATACATTCAGGATCTTCAAGAAAATCTTTAAAGTATATCTTTTTGTTGGTGATTATCATGCCGTCTGTTGCACTACCAAATAAGGTAATATCAAAAAGAAATAATAATTCTTCATCTTCTTCTATTCCTTGAGCGTAGGATTTTTTGGCATTTTCAAATTTTTTAACTGGAAATGTCTCATAACTATCCTGTAGGTTATAGTATGTGCCATCATCAAGTTTATTCATAAATCGACCAGATGTGACCGCCATAGACATCATCTCAACCGATTCCGCTAATTCACTATATTTTCTATATGGCATAGTATCCTCTCGTGTTATTACTTTAATCCTAATTTCTTTGCTAATTTGTGTAAATTACTGGTATCAATCCCCAGTCTTTTGCCTGCTTCTGTCCACCGATAATGCGTTTGTTCAAGTGTTTGCTGAATTACTTCTTTCTCAAAATTTTGAATTAATACTTTTAGGGGTAGGGAAGTATCAATAGGGATAGCAGGAGCGGTATGAGTATCCTGTATAGGGTGTGGTTGCTCCGATAAATTATCAATATCTAATTGATAAGACTCTATCGTCACAATATCATGGCGACTATGGCTTGCCCCTCTTGCTTTTAATGAGGCACGACTAATAATATGTTCTAGCTCACGTACATTACCCGGCCAATGGTAGTGTAAGAGTGCCTGGCTAGCAGATGGACTAAGTCGTAATCCTCTTAACCCTAATCGCGAACGATTGAGTTCTAAAAAATAACCTGCTAATAATAAAATATCATTTCCTCGCTCGCGTAGGGGAGGAATGTGAAGTGGATAAACAGAGAGGCGATGATAAAGGTCTTTTCTAAAATTACCTTCTTCAACCTCTTTTTTTAAATCACGATTGCTTGCTGCAATAATACGCACATTAACATAATGCAACTTATCAGAGCCTAAACGCTGGATTTCTCCGTTTTGGATAGCGCGTAGTAGCTTAGATTGAATACTGAGACTTAGCTCACCAATCTCATCTAAAAAAAGAGTGCCATTATCTGCCGCTTCAAATCGACCTATCCTTTCATGCGTTGCACCAGAGAAAGCCCCTTTAACATGGCCAAATAATTCACTTTCCGCTAAAGCATCGGGTAGGGCAGCACAATTCACAATAATAAGAGGGCGTGCATGGCGTTTAGAGTAAGCATGTGCATAGTGGGCAAAAACATCTTTTCCCACCCCTGTTTCACCCGTAATTAATAGCGGTAAGTCAGAGTCTGAAATCAGCCGAATCTCTTCTGTCAGATGCAAAATAGCAGGGCTATCCCCAATAACTTTACGATTATTTTTGATTTCTGATTGTGCATCTATGGGGGTGAACAGTTGTTGTTCTGCAAGTTGCTTTTCGATTTGTGCCATACGGATACTGGCTTCAAATAAGTGAATAGATTGAAATAACTTTTCTTTATTTGCTTTGGTAAAGGTATCTTTCATCGCATCTAGCGTGATAATCCCCCATAATTGACCATTAACAAATAATTTACAGCCTAGGCAATCATGTACGTGTAGATTTTCACCAAGCGATTCATCTACTAACCCATCATAAGGATCGGGTAGAGAAGAGTTTTGATCAAAATGAACAGGAGCAGAGTCATTGACAATGGTTTGTAGTCGAGGGTGTTCTGCTAATTTAAATTGTCTGCCCAAGGTATCTGGACTAAGACCTGCCGCGGCTTCCATCAAGAGAGTGTCATGATGAAGTCGAAGTAATCCCACCGCACTACAGCCAAATTCTGTTTTAATGGTTGTGGCTAAACGTGCTAAACGTTGGGTGGGTGAAAGTTCTTTATTGAGGTCTTCAATAATGAGATGATGGCTCATGGTAAAAAAAACCTGATTAGGGTAAAAAATACCTTAGTAGTATAAGGTATTTTTTACCTTTTGAGCAAAAATTCTATCCTTTCTAAGCAGAAAATAAGTTGGCACGATTTTTGCTATATAATTAAATGAGAGTGTATGTATCGTAATCCATAGATTAATCCATGTCATCTCTCATTGTAGCAGATACAGATTAATGTTGAATTATTCTACTTGCTCAAAAGCTACTAATAGACCATTAGGTATATTGGTAAATCATTTCAATGTTTTAGGAAAAAATGATGGGAAATTATAAAAAGCTGTGGTACTGGTTATTTGGTATCCTACTCGTTACTTTTACGATCCTAGGCTATCTTGGGGTCGATGTATATCGTAATGCACCACCTATTCCTGCACAAGTAAAAGTTGCCTCAACAGGTGAAGTCTTGATGACATCAGAAGATATCTATCAAGGTCAATCTGCTTGGCAAGGTACAGGCGGTATGCAAAACGGTTCTATTTTTGGTCATGGTGCTTATCAAGCCCCTGACTGGACAGCAGATTGGCTACATAGAGAGCTTATTGCTTGGATGAACATCACTTCTCAAGAGCGTTTTGGCGTATCTTATGAGCAAGCGACTGAAGAGCAAAAAGCGATTTTAGAAGCTGCCGCTAAAAAAGAATATCGTACCAACACTATTGATGAAAATGATGTTGTGACTATTTCTGAAACGCGTGCTAAAGCGATCAAAGAAATTGCCGAATACTACAAAGGTGTTTATGGTGATGATCCTCAATATGAAAGTACTCGTGAAAGTTTCGCGATGAAAACAAATACCCTAGCGGATCCTGCTCGTCGTGATAAATTAGTGAATTTCTTCTTCTGGAGTTCTTGGGTTGCTTCAGCAAACCGCCCTGGTTCTGACGTAACTTATACCAATAACTGGCCACATGAACCAATTATCGATAATGTTCCATCTACTGAAAACATTATGTGGTCTATCATCAGTATCGTTGTACTGATTGCTGGTATTGGTTTATTAGTATGGGGTTGGGCTTTCTTAACAAAACATGATGAAGAAGATCCTCCAGCACCTCATGTTGACCCAATTACAACCTTTAAATTAACACCTTCTCAAAAAGCATTAGGTAAATATGCTTTCTTAACCGTTGCATTATTTGCTTTCCAAATGTTTATGGGGGGTGCAGTAGCTCACTATACTGTTGAAGGTCATACTTTCTATGGTATTGAGTTATCAAAATGGTTCCCTTACTCTTTACTCCGTACATGGCACTTACAAAGTGCAATTCTATGGATTGCCGCAGGTTTCTTAACCGCTGGTCTTTTCTTAGCGCCTGTTGTAAACGGTGGTAAAGATCCTAAATACCAACGTCTAGGGGTTAATGTTCTATTCCTTGCCTTATTAGTGGTTACTGTTGGTGCGTTCGTTGGTAACTACCTTGCGATTGCAGGTCAAATGCCAGCTGAATATAACTTTATGTTAGGTCACCAAGGTTATGAGTATCTCGACTTAGGTCGTGTATGGCAATTTGCGTTATTCTTAGGTATTGCTTTCTGGTTATTCCTAATGGCACGTTGCTTAGTAGGTGCGTTCAAACAAGGTGGCGACAAAAACTTACTAGCGTTATTTACCGCTTCTGTTGTTGCAATTGGTTTGTTCTACGGTAGTGGTTTATTCTACGGTGAACGTTCTAATATTGCCGTAATGGAATACTGGCGTTGGTGGGTGGTTCACCTATGGGTAGAAGGTTTCTTCGAGGTATTTGCAACAGCTGCATTAGCCTTTATCTTCAGCTCAATGGGTCTTGTATCACTTCGTTCAGCAACAGCTGCTTCATTAGCATCAGCTTGTTTATTCATGCTAGGTGGTGTACCCGGTACTTTCCACCACTTATACTTCACTGGTGCAACAACACCTATCGTTGCAGTGGGTGCTAGCTTCTCTGCATTAGAGGTTGTGCCTTTAGTGGTATTAGGTTATGAAGCGTATGAACACTGGAGCTTACGTACTCGTGCATCTTGGATGGCAAATGTTCGTTGGCCTTTATTCTTCTTCATTGCCGTTGCTTTCTGGAATATGCTTGGTGCAGGTGTATTCGGTTTCATGATCAATACGCCAGTATCTTTATTCTACTTACAAGGTTTAAATACAACAGCGGTTCACGCACATACAGCTTTATTCGGTGTGTACGGTTTCTTAGCACTAGGTTTCGTACTTTTAGTATTACGCTATATCCGTCCAAACCTTGTATTTAGCGAAAAATTAATGCGCTTCTCTTTCTGGGCATTAAATATCGGCTTACTCGGTATGATTAGCATTAGCTTATTCCCAATTGGTTTATTCCAATTCCATGAAAGCGTAAGCGTTGGTATGTGGTCTGCTCGTGGTGAAGCGTTCCTACAACAAGATTTCTTAGAAAACTTACGTTGGATCAGAACACTACCTGACGTGTGCTTCTTATTAGGTGGTTTAGGTGTAAGCCTACAAGTCGTTAAAGGTTTATTTAGCCGTTCATAATCTGAATGAATAGTTAATAAAATCCTTTCTCGAAAGAAAGCCTATTAAACTACCCTCATAGATTCATTTCTATGGGGGTAGTTTTTTGGGGGAAATATGAATAGCTTATATTTAAAAGAAAAGTGTTATATTTTAAATCTTAAATTCAAGATAGAAGTGCAACGTTTTAAAAACTGAGTTGATGAGGTAAAATATACCACGCTACACATTGGCTTTGCTTATCTCACTATATGATGACAGATGGTTTATAAATAAAATAATAATGATTTTATTGACTATAGACTAAGATGTGCTATTACCAAGTAGTTTTTTATCAATAGTCTTGGCTAGGTATATAGAGACAGTGAGACAGTAAGTTGTGCGAGTGTATTTATAAGTGTTACTTATGGCTGTTCTACTGGGGGAGTAGTAGGCGATGCTTGAAGTGTAAAGGTAATATAGTAGGCTTCAGGATCTGATGATTTTTTAGTCTGTTGAAGTTCAATAGAGGGTTTATAGAGAATACGTAAATCATATGAGCCATTCTCAGGTAGTGTGTATTCCATATTATTGCTAATAGGTACAATCGTTGTCCCATAGAGAATCATTTCCATGTTAGACGGTGCTTCCAGAGAGAAGAGGATTTTTTGTCCCTTTTCACCCAAGAATTGGTAAGAAGAATAGCCTACCCCTTGAATATAGCCCCGATACCGTAAAGGCATTCCTGCTGTATCAATGGTAATATGCTGTGTTAGATTCGTAAGGGATTTGATAGTAGTAGGATCTAGCACATTGGCTTGATGGATACTTTGATCACTGGCAGTAGCGATAGATTCGTGAGCAGGTTCAGTTGGGTTTGGGCTGGTTAATAATACACCTAATCCAGTCATTGCCATAATGGCAATAATCAATTTTTTAGAGTTATTGCTAAGCTGCATATACGGACTCTCAGAAATACCAATGAGAAAACAATAGGAAATTTTAATCTATCTTTGACAGCGGTGCAATCTGAAAATTTTATTCTGAAGTGAATTGTTATGTTTTAAAAATGATTTTACTAAGTAGTTTGTTTTAGTAAGAAAAGGAGTGGTTATTAAAAGAGAAATAGTATAGAAGAGAGTAAAAAAGAACATTAGCCAAAAAGTGTTGCTATTTACTCTCGTAAATCTACTAGAAAAGCACCAAAAAATCATAAAAATTTGTTATTTTTTGTTAAATGCGATATGCTGACAGTATATCTTGTATATTGTGTGTTTTAGGAGGTATATTGTGCACATTTATGTATTAGGTAGTGGCATTGTAGGCGTTACAACTGCTTATTATTTAGCGAAAAAAGGTTTTGAAGTTACTGTTCTTGACCGCCAAGATGGACCTGCATTAGAGACAAGTTTTGCTAATGCAGGTCAAATTTCACCAGGATACGCTTCGCCTTGGGCAGCACCGGGGATACCGTTAAAAGCAATCAAGTGGCTTTTCCAAGAAGATGCGCCTCTCATTATGAAACCTACCTTAGACATAGCACAATATCGTTGGCTATGGTCTCTTCTTAGAAACTGTACAGCGAAAAACTATGCGATCAATAAAGAAAGAATGGTGCGTTTATCAGAATATAGTCGCCTTTGTTTTGATCGATTACGTCAAGAAACAGGTATTCGTTATGAAGACCGTCAGAGAGGGACAATCCAATTATTCCGTACACAGCAACAACTAGATGATTCAGCAAAAGATATCCAAGTGCTAAAAGAAATGGGAACACCATTTGAAGTATTAGACCGAGCGGGTATTCTACGTTATGAACCGGGACTAAAAGAGACGATTAATGAATTTGTAGGGGCGTTACGTTTACCCTTAGATGAAACAGGGGACTGTTTTATTTTTTCAGAGCGTTTAGTAGAATTAGCAAAAGCCTTAGGTGTACGCTTTCAGTTTGCTCAACATATTGAACGATTTGATGATCAAAATGGAGAAATTAAAGGTATCTGGGTTAATGGTGAATTAGTCACAGCAGATGCCTATGTAGTAGCACTAGGCTCTTATAGCACAGCTTTACTAAAACAGGTGGGTATTGATGTACCTATTTATCCCCTAAAAGGGTTTTCATTAACTGTTCCTATTACCGATGAAAGCAAAGCCCCACAATCAACCGTTCTTGATGAAACCTATAAAGTTGCACTGACTCGATTTGACCAACGTATCCGTATGGGTGGTATGGCAGGGGTTAATGGTTTTGATTTAAGTTTAAAGGATAAATACCTCAAGACCATGCATAAAATCTTTAACCATGTCTTTCCTAATTCGGGTAATCTTCAAGAAGCTACTTTCTGGACAGGGTTACGTCCAGCGACACCAGATGGTACACCGATTGTAGGAGGAACACGTTACCCTAATTTATGGATTAATTCGGGGCATGGTACATTAGGCTGGACAATGAGTTGCGGTGCAGCAAATTATTTAGCTGATTTAATTGCTGGAGAAAAACCAGAAATTAGTACAGAAGGGCTTGATATATCACGTTATATCAAACGATAAATTAAATACCCGTTTTATAATTAATTGTGTAGATGGCAAGCGTAGTTTTAACTATTTCTTGCCATTAAATTTTTGGAGCAGTATTAGATTAGCTCTAAATTTCACATCATTTTCTCAGTATTTTTAACCGCTCTTTTGGTGTTCCAAAGTTAAATTGCAACTCACCTCCTTTTAAAAATAAAGAGAGTAAATTGTCATTATATTGATTTCATTAATTTGTCATAAAAAAATAGTACGGTTAATCCTTTCTAATTAGGCTTTGGGTAGTTTTATTCTTAAAGGATAAATTATGAAGAAAGTAGGTTTTGTGGGTTGGCGAGGTATGGTAGGTTCTGTTTTGTTAAATAGAATGCGACAAGAAAATGATTTCCACGATATTCAGGCAAGTTTTTATAGCACTTCAACTATAGGCGGACAGGGGCCTGAAATTAATCATAGTGTTCACACATTAAAAGATGCTAATAATCTTCATGAACTGGCAGAAATGGATATTATTGTAACTTGCCAAGGTGGCGATTATACAAAAGCTATCTATCCACGATTAAGGGCATTAAATTGGAAAGGTTATTGGATTGATGCGGCATCTGCTTTGAGAATGAATGAGGAGGCTTGTATTGTATTAGATCCTGTGAATCGCTCAGTTATTGATCATGCTTTACAAAAGGGGATTAAAACCTTTGTGGGGGGTAATTGTTCAATCACGTTAAGTATGATGGGATTAGCAGGATTACTCAAAGAAAATGTCGTTGAGTGGATGAGTCTGATGACGTATCAATCTGCCTCAGGAGCAGGGGCAAAACAAGTTAAGGAATTGCTTGCACAAAATAAATTTGTTGCCGATCAGATTCAACCAAAAGAACTTAATCATAACGCTGCTATTTTACCGCTTATCGAAAAAACAAATATGCTTATTAATCATCAAGATCTTCCTAAAGAGGCATTTGGTGTACCTCTAGTGGGAAATATTATTCCTTGGATTGATACGGATTTACATAATGGTAATAGTAGAGAAGAATGGAAAGGTGAAGTTGAGTTGAATAAGATTTTAGGGTTATCAGCCAAAACGATTGCTGTTAATGGTCTATGTGTTAGGGTAGGTGTCATTCGTTGTCATAGTGCTGCTATTACCATGAAATTAACACATCATATACCAGAAAAGAGATTGATAGAACTTATTACAGAAAATAATCCGTGGGTTCAATATATTCCTAATAATTTACCAGATACGCTGTCTAGGCTAATGCCTGCTTCCGTAAGTGGTTCTTTACAAGTAGCAGTTGGTCGCTACAAACCAATGGGATTTGGTGATATGCCTATTTATTCGGTATTTACTGTTGGTGATCAGCTACTTTGGGGGGCGGCAGAGCCTTTGCGTAGAATGTTGTGTATTTTATTAGGAAAATTATAATCCCATGGATAATAGTGTAAAACGATGGTGTGTGACACTATTTAGCTACTTTATGATGATCTAACTGTGTCAAGAAATAAGACAAAGTAAAGTCACTCACTAAAAAAGACTATGTAAATAGTACAAAATAGGGTAGAATGGCGGAATTAACGTAATGTATGTTAATAAAAATGACAGTATTTCTACATTAACTTAAAGGAAAATATGATGAAAAACTTATTAAAAGTAACATCTGGTGCAGCACTTGCTTTATTATTGGTGGCTTGCTCACAAGAATCAGATCCAGTTAAAGATGCCAAAGAAAAAGTTTCAGCCGTAACACAAGATGCTAAAGAAGCTGTATCTAATGCAACAGAAAGCGCTAAAGAGGCGGTTTCTAATGCAACAGAAAGCGCTAAAGAAGCCGTTTCTAATGCAACTGAAGAAGTAAAAGAGGCTGTTTCTAATGCGGCTGATGAGGCAAAAGAAGCTGTTTCATCTGTAACTGAAGGGGTAAAAGATAAAATTGCTGAAGTAACTGGTGATCCTGCTGCTGATTTGAAGAAATTATTAGAGTGGGGCAATGAAAAACAAGCTGAACAACAAACACTACAACAACAAGCACAAGCTGCTTTTGAAAGCCAAGATGAATCAAAAATTCAAGAAATGATTCAAAAATACTCTGCTTCTATTGAAGAGATGAAACAAAGCTTGGCATCTGTTGATATTAAAAGCGATGTGATTAAACCACTTAAAACGAAATTAGAAGAGACATTAGTATCATCAGAAGAAGTGATGAAACGTAGTGCCGAAACTATTCGTAACCGTACAGAAGAGAATATTCAATTACTCCAAGCGGCTATTGATAAAACAGTAAAACAAGCGAATGAACTTCAAGCGCTTCAAACAGAATTACAAGAGAAATTTTCTGTTAAATAATTAGTCACAATTATTGAGTGTATTTCAATACCTACCCGACTTTAAATATGCTAAAGTCGGGTTTTTTGTTGGATATAACATAAAAATTCTCAAGTAACTGCTTACCATATTTTTAGTAGAATGGATATTCTACTTACTATAGGTTGTTTATGATATTACTGAAGAAAAATAACTTTAGGAAAATATACACTATTTTTTAGCTATATTACTTCAAAAATAAAGCCTTACTTCATACTTAAAGTAAGGCTTTTTTATTGATATATAAACTATATCGTTATTTGAGTTTACTTAACTGCTCTTGGACTTTATTGAGTAAAGCCGTAAAATCAGCTACACGTTGTTTTTCTTGCTCAATGACAGCGGCAGGTGCTTTTTGAACAAAATTCTCATTGTTCAATTTACCATTTGCTTTGGCAATTTCACCCTCAAGACGTTTAATCTCTTTATTAAGACGAGCTGTTTCAGCAGCAACATCAATCTTAACATTAAGCATTAACTCACAATGCCCAAGAATTTGGCTAGGTGCGCCAACATCAGGTAATTGTTCAACACGTTGAATTTCATCTATTTTACCCAATGCTTTGATATAGGGAAGATGATGATCCACTAATTGCGCTTCTCCCACCATATAGATACCGACTTTTTCAGCAGGAGAGATATTCATTTCACCGCGTAAGGCACGAATTGCCTCAATGGTTTGTTTTAAATGCGTAATATCTGCCTCGGCTGCCTCATCTACACGTTCTAAATGTGCAAGAGGGTAGGCTTGATTGCTAAGTAAAATCTCTTCATCGGATTGACGTTTACCTGCTAATACAGCAACGTGTTGCCATAATTCTTCCGTAATAAAAGGAATAATGGGGTGTGCTACACGCAAAATCCCTTCTAATACCGTAATGAGGGTATGACGAGTTCCTTGTTGCTGTTCTGGTGTACCTGTTTGTAGTTGTACCTTAGCTAATTCTACATACCAATCGCAATATTCATCCCATACAAAGCGGTAAATGGCATTAGCAACCATATCAAAACGGTATTCTTGGAAACCTTTATGAACCTCAGCAACGAAACGTTCATACTGGCTGATAATCCATTTGTCAACCGTAGAAAGGACGATATTATCTGACTGAATTTGATGACCCTCAACATTCATCATAATAAAGCGAGTGGCATTCCATAATTTATTGCAGAAATTACGGTACCCCTCACAACGTTTAAGATCAAAGTTCATATTACGACCAAGGGTAGCGTAGGCTGCCATGGTAAAACGTAGTGCATCAGCACCGTAGCTACTGATACCATTAGGGAACTCTTTTCGAGTATCTTTTTCAATCTTGGCAGCTTGTTTAGGATTCATTAGTCCTGTAGTACGTTTAGCCACAAGGGGTTCTAATTCAATACCGTCAATCAAATCAACAGGGTCTAGGGTATTACCTTTTGATTTACTCATTTTTTGACCTTGCGCATCAAGAATCAAGCCATGAACATATACTACCTTAAAGGGGACTTGTCCTGTCAGGTGCATACTCATCATAATCATACGAGCAACCCAGAAGAAAATAATATCAAATCCTGTTACTAATACATTAGATGGCATATACCGTTCATAGTCTGGTGTTACAGCAGGCCAACCCATTGTGGTAAAAGGAACAAGTGCTGAAGAGAACCATGTATCTAACACATCTTCATCACGGCGTAATGTACCTGTTACACTGGCGGCTTTTGCTTTTTCATAGGCTTCTGCTTCGTTACGAGCTACGAAAATTTGACCATCTTCACTAAACCATGCAGGAATTTGATGTCCCCACCATAATTGGCGAGAAATACACCAGTCTTGGATTTTTTCTAACCATTGATAATAGGTGTTCGACCAGTTTTCAGGGTAAAAACTTACTTGACCATTACGAACAACTTCAAGTGCCATTTCTGTAATGCTTTTTCCCGGATTATATGTACCTTCAGGGGCAGGCTTG
Organism: Pelistega ratti; assembly: GCF_009833965.1. Classification (NCBI taxonomy): domain Bacteria; kingdom Pseudomonadati; phylum Pseudomonadota; class Betaproteobacteria; order Burkholderiales; family Alcaligenaceae; genus Pelistega; species Pelistega ratti. The sequence goes on along the minus strand of NZ_CP047165.1, from coordinate 540,616 downwards.
CTCATAGCAACGAACCATTGATCCGTCAGCATAGGTTCAATCACGGTTTTTGTACGATCACCACGTGGAACCATCAGTTTATGTGGTTTGATAGAATCTAATAAGCCTTGTTGCTCTAAATCAGCCACAATTTGTTTACGTGCTTCAAAACGATCAAGACCTTGATATTGAGAAGGAGCATTTTCGTTAATCTTGGCATCTAAAGAAAGAATGCAAATCATCTCAAGTTGATGACGTTGACCAACAGCATAGTCATTAAAATCATGTGCTGGTGTTACCTTAACCACTCCTGTACCGAATGTTAAATCGACATAATCATCAGCAATAATTGGGATTTCACGATTAACAAGGGGGAGTTTAACTTTTTTACCGATAAGGTGTTTATAGCGCTCATCTTCGGGGTGTACCATCACCGCTACGTCCCCCAGCATGGTTTCTGGTCGAGTCGTTGCGACAACTAAATACTGTAAATCTCCCACTGGCTCAAGCAATGGATAACGGATATGCCATAAGCTACCATCTTCTTCGACACTTTCTACTTCTAAATCTGATACGGCTGTGCCAAGGATAGGATCCCAATTCACTAAACGCTTACCACGATAGATAAGCCCTTGTTCATAGAGACGGACAAAGGTTTCAATCACACCAGCAGACATTTGTTCGTCCATTGTGAAATATTCACGAGACCAGTCAGCCGAGCTACCTAAACGGCGAACTTGTGATTGAATTGTACCGCCTGAGTATTCTTTCCATTGCCAAACTTTTTCAAGAAAGGCTTCACGACCAAGGTCATGACGAGAAATATTTTGTGCATCTAATTGACGTTCTACAACAATCTGTGTCGCAATACCGGCATGATCTGACCCTGGTACAAATACTGTATCACACCCATTCATACGGTGATAGCGGATTAATCCATCCATAATGGTTTGGTTAAAGGCGTGTCCCATATGGAGTGTACCCGTTACATTAGGAGGAGGGAATTGAATGATATAAGGTGTCCCTGATAGTGGAGAATCGGTTTTGACGTGTTGCCCTGCTTTAAAAGCACCTAATGAATCCCACTTTTTGTACCAGTAGGCTTCTAATGCGGTTGGTTCAAAATTTTTGGCAAATTGCTTATTGTCTGTTGTTTGAGTAGTCATACGTTTTTTGGCACAGAAGTGCTATACCTGTTTGTTGAAGTGTCAAATTTTGATAAAACCTATATTCTATCGGATTTAAAAGGGAAATTTAGCTATTTAAGAAAGAAAAAGGGAAATAAATAGCCGTGTTGGTATCTTACTTATTTGAGGGTGTTTGTATGATTTATCAAGGTGTAGAATATTATAGGTATCATGTCGTTGAAAGCCCTGTATATCTGCTTATATGGTAAAATCACAGATTATTTTGAGTAGATGAAGATTTACTTAAAAAATTTAATTATTTATCCATTTTTTAAAAACTTAAATTTAGGAGCTTTACATGGCTATCGAACGTACACTTTCTATTATCAAACCTGATGCGGTTGCTAAAAACGTTATTGGTGAGATCATTACTCGCTTTGAAAAAGCAAATCTTAAAGTAGTAAATGCCCGTTTACAACAATTAACACGTGAAGAAGCAGAAGGTTTTTACGCTGTTCACAAAGAGCGTCCATTCTTTAATGATTTAGTAAATTTCATGATTTCTGGTCCTGTATTTATTCAAGTGCTAGAAGGTGAAAATGCGATTGCTAAAAACCGTGAATTAATGGGTGCGACTGATCCTAAAAAAGCAGAACCAGGTACTATCCGTGCTGATTTTGCTGAAAGTATTGACGCTAATGCTGTTCATGGTTCAGATGCGCCTGAAACAGCCGCAGTTGAAATTGCTTATTTCTTCGGTAAATAATCATTTTATATAATGACAGAAAGTCTTAATTTATTAGGCTTAGACAATGAAGCACTCACTCAGCAAGTTGCTGAGTGGGGGCATAAGCCTTTTCGCGCCAAGCAATTACTACGTTGGATACATCAACGTGGGGTGAGTGATTTTGCTCAAATGACTGATTTGGCAAAAGATTTCCGTGCACAGCTAGAACGTCAGTGTACGATTCAGTTAGCCGATGTTATTACCAAAAAAGTCTCTTCTGATGGTACGCGCAAATGGTTATTCGATGTGGGTAATCATAATGCGATTGAAACTGTATTTATTCCTGAAGATGACCGAGGAACACTTTGTATTTCTAGCCAAGCAGGCTGTGCGGTTGCCTGTCGATTTTGCTCAACAGGCCATCAAGGTTTTAACCGTAATCTAACAACTGCAGAGATTATTGGTCAGCTTTGGAGTGCAAGAGCCGACATTTTAGCGGATCAAGGGGCTGCCCGTTTAAATACAGAATTAAATGAGCATGATAGAATTATCAGTAATGTGGTGATGATGGGTATGGGTGAACCTTTACTCAATTACCATCAAGTTGTACCAGCCTTAAAACTGATGCTAGATGATAATGCTTATGGTTTATCTCGTCGTCGTGTTACGGTATCAACATCAGGTGTTGTGCCGATGATGGATCGTCTTTCTCAAGACTGTCCCGTTGCCTTAGCGGTATCTTTACACGCACCTAATGATGAGTTAAGAGATCAGCTTATTCCTTTAAATAAAAAGTATCCATTGGCTGAATTACTAGCCGCTTGTAATCGATATTTGGAATATGCCCCTCGAGATTTTATTACCTTTGAGTATATTATGCTTGATCAAATTAACGATTTGGATAAACATGCCAAAGAGTTGATTGATATTGCGAAAGAAGTGCGTTGTAAGATTAATCTTATTCCGTTTAATCCCTTCCCTGAGTCGGGACTAAAACGTTCAAGTGCAGAAAGAGTAAAACAATTTGCACAGATTTTAATGAATGCCGGTGTTGTTACCACTGTTCGCAAGACACGAGGCGATGATATTGATGCTGCCTGTGGTCAGTTAGCCGGTGAAGTAAAAGATCGTACCAAAATTAGTGCCAAAATGCAGGCACGCAAGATGATTCCTATTAAAGAGGTCATATCGTGAGTATAGAAACACCAGATTTGGCAAATGTATCGACAAATAGTAGTCATGAAACCGTAGGGGAGTACTTACAAAAGGCTCGCCAAGCGCGTGGGATGACTTTGTCTGATGTGAGTGATGTGATTAAATATAATGTACATCAATTAGCCGCTTTAGAAGAACATAAATGGTCAGCATTGCCGTCTGGGTTTGTTTTGCGGAGTATTGTTAAGCAGTATGCGATAGCGGTGGGGGCAGATCCTGAAATAGCACTGAGTAAATTAGCAGGAGAGACAAATAATAGCGCCCCTTCTACACGACGTAATATTGCTGCTCGATTTGATACGCCAATCAATGAACAATATGAAGAGGGGAGTTCATGGGTATGGTGGTTAAAAATCATTATTTTCACTTTGATAGCCATTGCGATTGTATATGTGCTAGTGGTACAAGATACGTGGCTAGCAGATATGATGGCGTTTTTTAGAAAGTGGTTTCCACAATGAGTAGTGTAGAAATAAATCAGAATGAACCCTATCCTGTTGGTCATCAAGAAAGACGCTCAACAAGGGGAGTAATTGTTAAATGTGGCACAAAGCAGGTGCAGATAGGGGGTGGAGCACCGATTGTTGTGCAGTCTATGACCAATACCGATACCGCTGATGCCATTGCGACCGCTATTCAAGTCAAAGAACTAGCCCTAGCAGGTTCTGAATTGGTGCGTATTACAGTCAATACGCCAGAAGCAGCGGCAGAAGTACCTAAAATCAGAGAACAATTAGATGCGATGGGAGTAGATGTCCCATTAGTCGGTGATTTTCATTACAATGGTCATAAATTACTCACCAGTTTTCCAGAATGTGCGCAGGCTTTATCTAAATACCGCATTAACCCCGGTAATATGGGGGGTGGCAAAAAGCGAGAAGATAATTTTGCTCAGATGATTGAGGTAGCGGCTAAGTATGATAAAGCTATTCGTATTGGTGTGAACTGGGGGAGTTTGGATCAAGATTTAATGGCGCGTATGATGGACGAAAATAATGCGCGTCCTATACCGTGGTCGGCACAAGCCGTCATGCGAGAGGCCTTAGTTATCTCGGCTATTAGTAATGCACAACGTGCTGAAACCTTAGGTTTAGCAGGCGATAAAATAGTCCTTTCTTGCAAAGTGAGTCATGTTCAAGATTTAATTTCTGTTTATCGAAATCTATCCAGTCGTTGTGATTATCCCTTACATCTTGGCCTTACTGAGGCAGGTATGGGGAGTAAGGGTATTGTCGCTTCTACCGCAGCATTATCGGTTTTATTACAAGAAGGTATTGGCGATACTATTCGTATCTCTTTAACACCAAAACCTGGTGGTGATCGCCGCAAAGAAGTCGTGGTAGCACAAGAAATTTTACAATCAATGGGGTTACGTGCTTTTACGCCTATGGTGGTTTCCTGTCCTGGTTGTGGAAGAACAAGTAGCACTTTTTTCCAAGAGTTAGCTGATGATATTCAACGCTTTTTACGGGAGCAAATGCCGATTTGGCGTACAAAATACCCCGGTGTAGAGCGTATGAATGTTGCTGTTATGGGCTGTGTTGTGAATGGCCCGGGTGAAAGTCGTCATGCGGATATTGGGATTAGTCTACCTGGGACTGGTGAAGTACCGACTGCCCCTGTATTTATTGATGGTGAGCGAACAGTTACCTTAAAAGGTGAGACGATTGCACAAGAATTTCAGCAAATTGTATTGGATTACGTTGAAAAGCGGTATGGTCAGCCATCATAACCAGACAAAGTTTATTATTTAATAGTTTATATTCAAAATAATTATGAGTAAATCTTTTAAAAAAGTAATGGCTATTCGAGGAATGAATGATATTCTTCCTGCTGAAAGCTGGCGTTGGGAGCAATTAGAAAGTATCCTAAAAGCATGGTTAGCACAATATGGTTATGTAAATGTGCGTACCCCTATACTAGAAGAAACACGCTTATTTGCACGGGGTATTGGTGAGGTAACGGATATTGTTGAAAAAGAAATGTACACTTTCCGTATGTCAGAAGATACCGAACAATTAACGATGCGTCCTGAGTTTACAGCAGGTATTATCAGAGCAGCGATTGAACATAATATAACGTATGAACGACCTCAACGATTATTTTCTATAGGGCCTGTTTTTCGTCATGAGCGGCCTCAAAAGGGTAGGTATCGTCAGTTTCATCAACTATCTATTGAAGCATTAGGGTTTAATGGGCCAGATATTGATGCCGAGCAAATTATTATGCTAGCCCGTCTTTGGAAAATTTTAGGATTAAAAGATATTCATTTAGAGTTAAACTCTCTAGGGCAAATTGAAGAGCGTAAAGCCCACCGTGAGGCATTGATTAAGTACCTTGAAGCCCATATAGACATACTGGATGATGATGGTAAACGCCGTATGTATAGTAATCCTTTGCGTGTGTTAGATACCAAAAATCCAGCAATGCAAGAAATGGCAAATAATGCACCTAAATTATTTGATTTCTTAGGTGAGGCATCAAAAGCACATTTTCAGGAAATTTGTACGCGACTAGAACAAGCAGGCATTGCTTATACGGTAAATCCACGCTTAGTGCGAGGTTTGGATTACTACAATTTAACGGTCTTTGAATGGGTAACAGGTAGCCTTGGTGCACAAGCAACCGTATGTGGTGGTGGTCGTTATGATGGTTTATGCGAGCTTTTAGGGGGTAAACCTACACCTGCTGTTGGTTTTGCGATTGGTTTAGAGCGTCTCTTATTGTTAATGGAACTTTCAGCGCAACAACAAACTCCTAGTGAAACGGATATTTATATTATCCATCAAGGGGAGGCGGCAAGTCGCCGTGCTTTACAAATTGCCGAACTCTGCCGAGATCAAGGTTGGCGCGTATTGACACATGCAGGGAGTAGTGCCTTTAAGAATCAGTTTAAACGAGCGGATAGTAGTGGTGCTAAAATCGCTTTAGTCCTAGGTGAGTCAGAAATTCAAGATGGAACGATAGGAATTAAGCCATTGCGTACAGATAATGGTATGATGTCAGAGCAAATAACAGTTGCTCAAGAGAATATAATTACCGTATTACAACAAAGGATTTAATATATTATGGCATTTGATTTAGAAGAACAGGAAAAGATTGATCAGGTTAAGGCTTGGTGGAATAGATTTGGCGGTTTAGTGACAGGTATTTTAATTGTTATCTTATTATGTATAGCAGGTTATTATGCATGGCAATGGTACCAAAATAGTAAAGCAAATCAAGCATTGGGGTACTACGACATCGTGTATGCAAGCACTAGTAAAACCAATCCAGATGCCAATGATAAACTTCGTATTCAAGAAGCATTAGCTGTGCTACAAAAAGATTATGTGGGTACTGCTTATCCTGCACGTGCCAGTCTTGTTGCTTCTAAATATTTTATCCAACAAAATGATTTGGCCGCCGCACAACAAGCGGTACAATGGATTATTGATGAAAGTAAAGAAACAGAAATACTTCCAGTAGCTCGCTTACAATTATCGGCTATTTTAATGGATCAAGAAAAATTCGATGAGGCTTTTGCACAGGTAAGTAAACCTGCTGAACATTTTGTTGCTGCTTTTTTAGACCGTCAGGGCGATATTTTATTCGCTAAAGGGGATAAAGCTGGTGCAGTAAAAGCATGGAAAGAAGCGTTGAATGATAAAGATATTGATCAAAATTTTGTTCGTTTAATTCAAATGAAGTTAAATGTTTTGGGTGGAGAGTAATCAAATGAAATCACGTCAGATAAAAACATGGGCATTAGCACTAGGTGCTTCGGTTGTCTTATCCGCTTGCAGTATCTTTAGTGCTGATGAGCGTTTTGAACCAGTTGATTTAACCGATTATACCGCGACTGTTACGCCACGTATTAATTGGTCTATTTCTATCGGTAATGGTAGTGGATATGGTTTTACACCTGCCTTTTTTGATGGTTCTGTATATGCTGCTACACCAGATGGACAAGTTGCTCGTGTCAATGCGAGTAATGGGGCAATCGTTTGGCGTATTGATTTAGACCGTGATTTGGCTGCAGGTGTTGGTGTCAATGAGGGTGTTGTTGTTGTGACAACACGAGATGGTCATGTATTGGCATTAGAAGCAGCAACAGGTAAAACCTTATGGGATAATACGGCTTCAACCACATCAAGTACGCCTGCAGCTATTGCTTCAGGGGTAGTGGTAGTACGATCAGATGATTTTAGAGTACAAGGCTATAACCTTGCTGATGGTGCATTATTATGGAGTTATATCCGTAAAAATCCAGACTTATCATTAAAAACAAATTCTCGTATGGTATTTGCTGATGCACAAACCGTATTGGCAGCTGTACCAACAGGCCGCCTTGTGGCATTAAATACAAATAGTGGTCGTGTCATTTGGGAAGTTGTCGCTGCGACAGCTAAGGGAATGAGTGATTTAGATGGTGTTACCGATGTTGTTGGCTCACCTATAGTTCTAGGTAACGAAGTATGCCTAGCAAGTTATCAGGGAAATATTGTGTGCTATGCAGCAACGGCACAAGGGTTAAATGCTAAATGGGCACAACCCTTTTCAACCGCAGTGGGTATTGATGCGACACCATCGGCAATTGTTGGTGCAGAAACAGATGGTTCAGTCAAAGCCTTTTCTCGCCAAGACGGTCAAGAGTTATGGTCAGATAATACGTTGCGTAATCGTGGTTTAACAAATCCTATCGTATATAACAATCATGCGGTTGTAGCAGACTATGAGGGTTATGCTCATTTTTATGATTTTAATACGGGTAAATTAGAAGGACGTATCTATCTTGGTGATAGTGATCCTGTTGTTTCTCCTCTAATTGCTATCCCTGGGGGTATTATTGCTCAGACAGGTGATGGTAAATTAGTTTTATTTGGTGCAAACTAAGTGAAAAAAATACAATTTAAACCTGTTGTCGCACTGGTTGGACGACCCAATGTGGGTAAATCGACTCTATTTAATCGTCTAACACGTTCGCGTAATGCGCTAGTGGCAGATTATTCTGGATTAACGCGTGATCGTCATTATGGTGAAGGGCGAGTAGGTACGTATCCCTTTTTGGTTATTGATACAGGTGGTTTTGAACCTGTGGTTAAATCAGGTATCCTCAAAGAAATGGCACGTCAGACAGAACAAGCTATTGCTGAATCAGATGTGGTTATTTTCTTGGTTGATGCACGAGCAGGTGTAAACGCACATGATCATGAAATTGCGACTATGCTGCGCCGTGCTGGGCCCAAAATTATCCTTGCGGTTAATAAAGCAGAAGGGATGAATAAGGTACAAGCAACGGCTGAGTTTCATGAGCTTGGTTTAGGTGAGCCTGTACCTATTTCTTCTGCGCATGGCGATGGTGTGGCAGATTTAATTGAAAATGCGCTTGCTTCTTTAGTCAATCCTGTGGTGGAATCGTCAGAAGAGACTTCAATGACGGAGATGGATGAAGAGGCACTAGAGCAGGCTTTAGCCACAGAAGAGGGTGAGGAAGTTTCTCAAGAGTTGTTTACGGATCACCGTATTAAATTAGCCATTGTAGGGCGACCTAATGTGGGTAAATCTACTTTGATTAATACATTAATTGGTGAACAACGCGTTATCGCCTTTGATATGCCCGGTACCACACGTGATGCCATTGAAATTGAATTTGAACAAGGCGACAAAAAATATACCATTATTGATACCGCAGGATTGCGTAAACGAGGTAAGGTTTTTGAGTCTATAGAGAAGTTTTCAGTTATTAAGACCTTACAAGCTATTGAAGCGTGTAATGTAGTGGTGCTTGTCTTAGATGCGCAAAGTGAAATTTCAGAACAAGATGCACATATTGCAGGATTTATTCTGGAGAGTGGTCGTGCATTAGTCGTTGCTATTAATAAATGGGACGGTTTAGATCAAGATAAACGGGATTGGATTATACGAGAATTCGAGCGTAAGATGCGGTTTTTATCATTCGCTAAGATTCATTATATTTCAGCCCTTAAAGGGCAAGGTGTTAAAGCTCTCTTAAAATCGGTTAATGAAGCACATGCAGCCGCTTTCCGTAAACTGGCAACACCTAAATTAACACGAGAATTGCGAGCAGCCGTTGAACAACAGCCCCCTCCTCGTAAAGGTATTTTTAGACCCAAGATGCGTTATGCTCACCAAGGGGGACAGAATCCACCTTTAGTGATTATTCATGGTAATGCCTTAGATGCGATTAATGATTCGTATAAACGCTATTTGGAATCACGATTCCGTAAAGTGTTTAAGTTAGAGGGAACACCAATGCGGATTGAATTTAAATCTTCTACTAATCCCTATAAGGACAGTGAGAAATGAGTCAATTCTGGAGTGATATTGTTAAGGAACTACAACCCTATGTTCCTGGAGAGCAACCCAAAGAAGGGCAATTTATTAAATTAAATAGTAATGAATCGCCTTTTCCACCTTCTCCTCATGCGGTTGCGCTGATGGAAAAAGCACTTTATGGGTCTTTAGCCTTATATCCTGATGCAGAGGCGACTCCTGTACGAGAAGCTGTTGCACAGTATTATGCGATTGAACCGCAACAAGTATTTGTGGGAAATGGTTCGGATGAAGTATTAGCCCATATCTTTCATGGTTTATTTTGTCATCAGGGTAAGCATATTCTTTTTCCTAGCATTACTTATAGCTTTTATCCTGTCTATGCAAAGCTTTACCAAGTAGCCTATCGTGAAGTACCTCTTGCGGTAGATTATTCAATAGATTTAAATCCTTACCTTCAAGCTAATAGCGAAGAAGTAAGTGCCATTATTTTTGCTAATCCTAATGCACCAACAGGTATAGCACTTAGTTTGTCGCAGATAGAGCAGTTACTCAATGCACAACCTAATATTTTAATCGTTGTCGATGAGGCTTATGTGGATTTTGGGGCTGAAACAGCAGTTGCATTAATTGCCAAGTACCCTAATTTATTGGTAACTCAAACCCTCTCTAAATCACGCTCTTTAGCGGGTATCCGTGTTGGTTTTGCATTTGGGCAGGCTTCTTTGATAGAAGCACTGATTCGTGTTAAAAATAGCTTTAATTCCTATCCTATTGACCGTATTGCACAAGCAGGTGCTATTGGTGCTTTTGAGGATGAAGCCTATTTTAATCAGACACGTCAGATGATTATAGATTCACGAACGTACTTGAGCCAAGCGGTACAACAAATGGGTTTTGAGGTACTGCCTTCTAGTACGAACTTTATTTTTATGCGTCATTCTCAATTAGAAGCAGCACAACTCGCATTTTCCTTGCGTGAAAAGGGGATTTTAGTGCGTCATTTCAAGCAAAAACCGATTGAACAATTCTTACGTGTAACAATTGGAACACAAAAAAATTGCGAAAAATTGGTAAATGCCTTGTGTGAAATCGTTTCTAAGGGTATGATGTAGTGTAGTTATGGATTATTGATTTTTGCAAAAGATGATGTAGTCTATTTCATTTAAAATTAAAATTTATTTTATACAAAATTAAAATATGGAGCTTTTATCAATGAGTACTAAAGGGCAATCACTACAAGATCCTTTCTTAAATGCTTTACGTAAGGAACATGTACCTGTATCTATCTATTTAGTGAATGGTATCAAACTACAAGGGCAGATTGAGTCTTTTGACCAGTATGTTGTGTTATTACGCAACACTGTTACCCAAATGGTCTATAAACACGCTATTTCTACAGTTGTTCCAGCTCGCGCTGTGAATTTCCCGTCAGAAACAGCTGAAGAAGAATAATTTTATTGGTTTCACTAAAATTTTAATCCTTTTTCATTAAATGCCTACTCATTGTAGAATGAGCGGGCATTTTCTTTGTTGAAGCTTTGTAAGATTATGCGAGCAATTGTCATTAGTGTTAATTTTGGCGATATAGATTATCAAGCGCATGCACAGGAATTTGCGATGTTAGCAACAGGTGCAGGAGCAGAGATTGTGGCGACAGTTGTTGCCAAAAGAGATCGTCCTGATGCTAAGTTTTTTATTGGATCTGGTAAGGTTGATGAAGTGGCATTAATGATACAAAGCACTCAGCCAGATATTATTTTGTTTGATCAACCGCTAAGTCCTGCTCAACAGCGTAATCTGGAACGTGTTTTTGGTATTCGGGTTGTAGATAGGGTAACGTTAATTCTTGATATTTTTGCACTACGGGCTAAAAGTCATGAAGGTAAATTACAAGTTGAATTAGCACAGTTACAGCATCTTGTGACTCGATTAACTCGTTTATGGACACACTTAGAGCGACAACGTGGGGGTATTGGTTTACGAGGCCCGGGTGAATCTCAATTAGAGATGGATAAACGAATGATTGGCGATAAAGTAAGGGCGCTTAAAGAGCGTCTTGCCAAAGTTGAGAAACAACGGGCAACACAAAGACGTTCTCGTGAGCGTTCAAACACTTTATCCGTCTCATTAGTCGGTTATACCAATGCGGGTAAATCAACGCTTTTTAATGCGTTAACACGTGCTGGAGCTTATGCGGCAGATCAACTCTTTGCAACATTAGATACGACTACTCGCCGTATTTGGCTAGAGGGAGCAGGGCAGATTACTGTATCTGATACTGTAGGTTTTATCCGTGATTTACCCACGACATTAATTGCTGCATTTAAAGCGACACTTGAAGAAACTGTTCATGCGGATTTATTGCTTCATGTTATTGATGCATCAAGTCCGCAACGTGATGAACAATTGCTTGAAGTGAATAAAGTGCTAAAAGAAATCGGGGCTCAAGACATTCCTACTATTCTCGTTTACAATAAAATAGATCGAATAGGGTTAGACCCTAAAATCGATAGAGATGAAACAGGTAGTATTAAGCGTGTTTTTGTCAGTGCACAGGAAAGAACAGGTTTAGATGGTTTACGCCAAGCAATGGCAGAAGCTAAAACACTTATTTTAGGAAATACTAACATTGAATATGATGAACATTTTTAACTTAAATGATTCTGGTTGGGGACGAGGTAATCCGTCACCTCCGTCTGATCAGGATAATAATAAGGACAATCGTCCTCAAGATACGCATACACCACCACCTCGTTCTAAAGAAGATGCACCCCCTGATTTAGATCAAATTTTTAACGATTTTTCTAAACGACTTTCGTCTGTTTTTGGTGGTGGAGGTCGAGGAAAATCACCTAATCAACAGGGAGGGGGGCGCCGTACACCAGAGCCTTCTCCTAAAGTGTTTAAGGTTGGTGCTGTCACTATTGGTGTTGTTGCTTTAGGGATTTGGTTGGCAAGTGGTTTTTTTATTGTTCGAGAAGGACAATTAGGTGTTATCACGCATTTTGGTAAATATGACCGTACAGTATCTCCGGGTTTCCAATGGCATATCCCTGCACCTATTGAAAAAGTACAAGTGGTAGATGTGGCAACGGTTCGTTCATTTTCAGTAGGTTATCGTGAAAATGCGCGTAATAAAGTTTTACCTGAAGCACTTATGCTAACAGAAGATGAAAATATCGTTGATGTGCAGTTTGATGTTCAATATCGCTTAAAAGCAGATATGGGCAATAGCGGAGAGCCTTCTGCCGCCGCAGATTATCTCTTTAAAACGGTACTACCTGATGAAGCTGTTCGCCAAGCTGCTGAAACGGCAATGCGAGAGATCGTGGGTAAACAATCAATGAACAAAATCTTATATGAAAGCCGTACACAAGCCGCTTCGGATGTGCGTAAATTAATGCAAAGTATTCTTGATCGTTACCAAACAGGGATAGAGGTTATTACGGTTGCTATCCAAAACGTACAACCACCAGAACAAGTTCAGGCAGCCTTTGAAGATGCGATTAAAGCAGGGCAAGATAATGAGCGTCAAAAAAATGAAGGTAATGCTTATGCGAGCAAAGTTATCCCTGAAGCTCGAGGACAGGCATCTCGTATTTTACAAGATGCTGAGGGTTATAAAGCAGCTGTCGTAGGGCAGGCACAGGGTGCGGCAGAGCGTTTTGTGAGTATTGAGAAAGAATATGCACAAGCACCTGCTATTACACGTGAACGTATGTATATTACGACAATGGAAGGGGTCTTTAGTAATGCTTCTAAAGTAATGATAGATACTAAGGATAGCAATAATATGATGTACTTACCTATTGATAAAATTATCGAACAGAATAGTACATCGGTACAACCTCATGCTACCGCACCAACAACTACAGAAAACCGTCTTGTTAATCCAACGGTAAGTGAAGTGAGTTTGACACCTACGATTAACAATGAGGCTGCACGCAATAGTCGTCAAGCACTCCCACGCACACGTTCAACACAATAAGGAGCTAAGAAGTGAATCGTTCTATGTTTGGTGTTATTGTTTTAGCCGTATTAGCTTGGCTAGCGTCATCTTCTATCTTTATTGTGGGTGAGCGTAATTATGCTGTTGTCTTTAAACTAGGGGAGTGGCAAAGAACTATTTCCGAGCCCGGACTTTATTTTAAATTACCATCGCCTCTACAAAATGTGGTCTTTTTAGATAAGCGTATCCAAACGATTGAATCAGGTGATACAGAGCGTATTCAAACCTCTGAAAAGAAAAACTTGATTATTGATTCTTATATCAAATGGCGTATTCAAGATCCAAGACAGTTTTATATCTCTTTTGGTGCGAATGCAACAGCGGCACAAAATCGTTTAAATGCGCAAATTCGTGATGCTTTAAATGCCTCAGTTAATACGCGTACTGTGCGTGCGGTAATTTCGCAAGAGCGTGATATTGTTATGGCAGAAATCCTTCAAAATGTAGAAGCAAGAGCCAAACCTCTTGGTATTCAAGTGGTCGATGTACGATTAAAACGTATTGAGTTCTCACAAGAGGTCTCTGATTCTGTTTATACGCGTATGCAAGCAGAACGTAAGCAAGAAGCAAATAGTCTTCGTGCGAATGGTGCGGCTGAAAGTGAAACCATTCGAGCAGATGCAGACCGCCAAGTACAGGAAGTATTAGCACAAGCCAATGCTAAAGCCCAAGCTATTCGCGGTGAGGGTGATGCGATTGCTGCTAAAATTTATGCAGATGCTTATAGTAAAAATCCTGATTTTTATCGTTTTTACAATAGTATGAATGCATATAAAAATGTTTTTTCGGGTAAAAATGATTTGTTAGTAGTCGATCCAGATAGTGATTTCTTCCGTTACTTCAAAACCGTTCAACCTTAAAAAAATAGTGAATAAAAAGACGAGTAGAGATACTCGTCTTTTTTGTTGTTTAACTTTAAAATAATAGAAGATAATATTTTAAGTGATAAATAGTTAGAGTAAGAAGAAATAGAGTGTTTTAGCTTTGATCTATCTAAAATAAAAAATAATTTATATCTATCTTGTTACATAAAATTAAGACTATAACATATAGTAAGTATGTAGCTATTCAACCGATTTTTACCCTAGAAAACTAAGCTTATCCGTTACTGTTTCCTCTCTTTTCACCATAACGGATATATTACCTAAATAAAAGTATTTTTATGTACTTTTTATAGCTATTTTAAAAACTATGCTTGCTCGATCGTTTCTTCATTATTAATGTGGGTACTGAAAGAAAGTTTATCCTTTGTCGTACTATAAGCAGGTCTTTCTTTCATGCTATTGAGGAAATGAATGATATTAGGGTGTTTTTCTTCTTGAATCCATTGTGGTACAGCATCAAGTACCTCACTTAGCTGAATATCAATTAAAGAGAAATAATTATCACAGACCCAACGATATTGGCTCAAATGCTGTTCAATATAATTAAGGTGTTGTTCAAATTCAGTTTCAATAGGGTGCTGTAGTGTACTAGAAACGGTCTTTTTGATAATAGAACGGGCAAAGAAAGGCACTCTTGCATTGGCAAGTTTTTTACCTGCTTCATATTGGAGTAATAGTGGTTGTAGTACGGTTTCAATATAGCTATTCCATTGTTGGTAAGTAAGGTAAGCGGTAGAGGTAATAGGGGGTCTTAATCCCTTTCTATCGTATTGATTAAGCAAGTAATCGGTAATAGCCAAGAAACCAACAATGGTATGCTGATGCTCAATAAGAATAGCTTGTGTTTGATAACAGGGAATATTGACTGTTTCGGGTAGGGTTTGTTCATTACTAATATGATAAGTGAGCTGTAATTCTTCTAGTAAATAGATGATTTTATAAGCATTTACTGTATTGATATGATAAAGAGTGATCATAGGTATCCTTATATTCCGAGCTTATCAGTAGAACTGATATTTTACATGAAATTATGGATTTGTTTAAAAATTTAACGGCTTGATAGATGATGTTAATCACTATGAAAGTGGAGATGATACAGGTTTCACACTAACAAAAATATTAACGATATAAGAATAGTGTTTTCTAGTACCCTACTAGGCTTAATCGGGTATGATATAGCATAGTATAACTTTTAATGAATAGTGGAAATGATGATGCAAACATGGCGAGAAGCAATAGGGGAAGAAAAGACAAAAGATTATTTTATTCAGGTAATGCAAAGAGTAAAGCAAGCACGAGAGCGATATACAATTTACCCCCCAGAAGCGGATGTCTTTAATGCTTTTCGTCTAACTGAGTTTAATCAGGTTAAAGTCGTTATTTTAGGGCAAGACCCTTATCATGGGGTAGGACAAGCGCATGGCTTGGCTTTTTCAGTTAGAGAGGGGATTGATATTCCTCCCTCATTGAAGAATATTTATAAAGAATTAGAAAACGATATTCCCCATTTTTATCTACCAACACATGGTTGCTTATCCAAATGGGCAGAACAAGGTGTTTTATTATTAAATGCGGTTTTAACTGTACAGGCTGGACAAGCTAATGCTCATGCTGGTTGGGGGTGGGAAACCTTTACGGATAATGTGATAAAAGTCTTAAATGAAGAGCGAGAGGGCTTAGTATTTATCCTATGGGGTAGCTATGCTCAGCGAAAAGGGGCTTTTATTGATACGCAGAAACACCTAGTGTTACGAAGCACTCACCCATCACCCTTATCGGCTTATCGAGGTTTTTTTGGTAGTAAACCCTTTTCTAAAACAAATGATTATTTACTGGCACAAGGTAAAGCCCCGATTGATTGGCAGGTGTAGTTATTATAATTTTTAAGAAAAATTAATTATTTCATAAATCCTAAATTATGCTGTGCATAGGCATTACCTTGTCTAGCTGCTTTTTCATACCATTGGAAGGCTTGTTGGTAGTCTTGTTTTGCACCTTTTCCATAATGATATATATCACCAATAATTGCTTGTGTAAGAGAGTCACCTTGTTCTGCTAAAGGTAATAATATGTCAAGCATAGTTTGATAGTCTTCTTTCTCATATGCATCAAAGGCTTTTTTGATTTGTTGTTGAATATATTCTTCACTATATTGCTGAGAGTTTTCTGCATAAATAGTTGTATTTAGCGTTAATGTAGAAAAAACTAAGAGAGTAGAGTAAAAAAGTGCTTTTGTTAATTTCATTCTATGGTTTTTCTGTTGAAGCTTTAAAAGTATACTATAAATTATTGTGCTGTTTCTAGCACACGGTAATTATCACAAGCCATTTGAATGCCATTTTCACATGCTTTTTGAAACCATTTCATTGCTTGATAATAATCTTGTTGAATACCTTCTCCATTAGCATAAATAACTCCTAGATTATATTGAGCAAAGGCACCCCCTTGATTAGCGGCTTTTTCAAACCATTGAATAGCTTGAAGATAATCTTGTTTAATGCTTTTTCCATGATAATACATTAATGCTAAATTATATTGAGCAGGTGCATGCCCTTGCTCTGCTGCTTTTTGAAGCCATTTAAAAGCTTGCTGATAGTCTTGTTGTATTCCTTCTCCTCTTGTGTATATTAGAGCTAAATTATTCTGTGCCATTATATGTCCTTGATTAGCCGCTTTTTTAAACCATTGAATGGCTTGAAGATAATCTTGTTTAATGCTTTTTCCATGATAATACATTATGCTAAATTATATTGAGCAGGTGCATGCCCTTGCTCTGCTGCTTTTTGAAGCCATTTAAAAGCTTGCTGATAGTCTTGTTGTATTCCTTCTCCTCTTGTGTATATTAGAGCTAAATTATTCTGTGCCATTATATGTCCTTGATTAGCCGCTTTTTTAAACCATTGAATGGCTTGATATAAATCTTGTGCTACTCCTTGACCATTTTCATACATAATGCCTAAATTATACTGAGCATCTGCATATTCTTGATTTGCTGCCTTTTGATACCATTGATGAGCTTGATGATAATCTTTTTCTGTACCTAACCCTTCATAATACATATATCCTAAATTATATTGAGCTATTGGATGTCCTTGATTAGCGGCTTTTTGATACCATAGAATTGCCTTTTGGTAATCTTGATTAGTGCCAAATCCATTCTCATATAACATTCCTATACTGTATTGAGCTTTTATATGATTTTTTTCTGCCAGAGGTAGTAATAATTTAAATGCAGTTTGATAATCCTTATTTTTATAGGCTTCAACGGCAGATGTAAGTTGTTGGATATACTCTTCACTGATTTTTTGTATATCGTCAGCATAGCCTAAGGGACTTATCAGTAAGGAAGATAAGATAAAAAGGGTAGAGCATAATAGCTTCTTTGTTAATTTCATACTATGTTTTCTTATTAAATATTTTCTATAGACTATCGTTTTTCATTTAATATACGATAATTATCACAAGCTATCTGAATACTATTTTCACATGCTTTTCCAAACCAATGTTTAGCTTTTTCTATATCTTTTTTAATGCTGTCACCTCTAAAATACATTGAGCCTAAATTTGTTTGTGCTTCTGCATTACCTTGTTTAGCAGCTTTTTGATACCATTTAAAGGCTTGATGGTAATCTTGTTTTACACCTTGCCCTTGGTTATATAGATATCCCAAGTTATTTTGTGCCATTGGATCACCTTGATCAGCCGCTTTCTGATACCACATAAACGCTTGATGATAATCTTGTTTAACGCCTTTTCCGTTTTCGTATAGATATCCTAAATTATATTGTGATCTTATATCCCCTTGCTTGGCGGCTTTTTGATACCATTCAATCGCTTTTTGAAGATTTTGTTTGACACCTTGACCATCCTCATACATAACACCTATATTATGCTGTGCCATTGCATCACCTTGTTCAGCTGCTTTTTGAAACCATTGAAAGGCTTGATGGTAATCTTGTTTTATACCTTGACCATTAAGATATAGCAGTGCTAGCTTATATTGATCCTCTGAATCACCATGCATTGCTGCTTTTTGTATCCATTCAAAGGCTTGTTGATAGTCTTGTCTGACACCTTTTCCTTCATAATATAATTGAGCCAGAATAGATTGTGCAGGATAATTACCTTGTTTTGCTAAAGGTAGTAATAGCTGGAAAGCCTTTTGATAATTACCCCTTTGATAGGCATTAACAGCAGGTTGAATTTGTGAAATATATTCTTTTTTATGTGGCTGAGCTGCGTATGTAAGCGTATGGATAATTAAGGTAGATAAACCAAAAAGAACGGCGTAAAATAGAGTCTTTGTTTTATTCATTATATGCTCTCCCTAATGTAATAAAAATAAAATCAATGTAATATTTGCTATCATACTATCCTATAAAAATTTAAGGTAGATTTATGTATATTTATCTTAAAAATTAATGATAACTTCTACTTTCTCGCCTAATTAAAAAATAACTTTATTTTATCTTTCACCATAAAACAACACGAAAAAATAAAAATATTTACTGAATAAAATAGAACAAATTCAATATGATTACCCCAAAAATTACTAGGATAAAACAAGCTAATCTCATTTTAGAGGATAGTTTTTAAGAAAGAAAACATAGATACTAAAAACTCTTTGATATAAGGAGTTTTTATGAATATTAAACGTTTGAAATCCCTTAAACAGCGATTGGGACAAGGCATGACAGAATATATTATTGTTGTTGCTCTGGTTGCCATCGCAGCAATCGGTGTTTATCAATTATTTGGTCAGGTTGTTCGATCACAAACGGCAGCTATGGCAAAAGAACTGGCGGGTGAAGATGGTTCTGCTGAGTCTCAAAATGCACAGTCTGCCGCACAGAATGCTTCTGCACAAACCGCAGCAAAATCCTTAAAGAGCTTTACGGGTAATGCTTCTGCTGGGGAATAGGTGATGTGTACAAGCCGTATCCATTTGCATAAAGGGCAATCTCTTGTACTGGGGTTATCATTGATGGCAATTCTTATCCTTGCCTTATTGGGAATGTATTCCAATGGGCGATTAATGGGTGAAAAACTCCGTCAAACCAATGCAGTGGATGCGGCAGCTTATTCGGGTGCGTTAATACAGGCACGAGCATTCAATATGCAAGCCTATATTAATATTGCTCAAGTTGCACATCAAATGGCAATGGCACATTTAGTTACCTTGGGTTCTTGGGCAAAGTGGGCAAGTACAGAAGCTCGATCTTTATCACGAAGAAATCCGCCTTCATGGGTAATTGCTACACATTTTGGGGCTTCACATGGTAAAGCCTATCTATCCTCTAGTAGAGCGATGGCATTATCCTCTATTGCACATCAGCAAAATATACTCCATCAACAGTTTGCTAAACATGATGAAATTGTGGAAAAAGTATTAGCAAAAGTAAGCTATGCTATTCACCGTACATTAGAAACATCAAGGGATAAAATAATTCAGAAAATTCTGGAAAGTAATTATCCACATAAAAATATTCTTCAAGAATCAACGTTTTCTTCAACAAATAAGGATTTACTTTCTACAGAACACTATATTCGTCCTTATGAAGAAACACAAGCCTCTTCTCAAAAGGGTATAGATATTATTTGGGCAGTTGATAATCATACCAAAGAAAAACTTAGTGCTTTATTTAAACCTAGAGCAAATTATCGTTCCTTAATTAGTGATGTTGCCCGTATTTATCAGTTTTTAGGGGAACGTAATTATACGAAAAAAAGCTTACTCCCTGTTAGTCGCCGTTGCCCACATAAACGGCATGAGTTACGCCGTAGGGGGCATACTATTTTAAATGATCAAGGAAATTGGCAGTCTATGGATACACAGTCCTATCATGCGTTGCGGTCAAATAGATGGATTGGTTGCTATTATCGAGAATATCCTATGGGCTGGGGATGGGTACCAGGGCAATCAGACTCTGTACCAGAGGATATTGAATATACACAAAATCCACCAGATGATTTTTCAAGTGAGGACTTTTGGCGATGGGTTAATAATGCGACATCATGGAATATTCTTTCAGGTTCGTCTAATCCTTTGGCTAATTCTAAAGCCGTGAGTGAACGACATCGTTGGGCAGGTGGTGGTTTAGTCCCTTATGTCGATATAAAAAATGCTAATAAACAAGATAATTTGTTATTTGTTTTAAGTGTAAAACAAAAAGATGTACTTGATCATACTCTCACTATAAAAGGAGCAGCAGAAACTTTTTTTGAACGCCCTACATTACGGCGAGATAGAAAAAAAGAAATGGCAAATTTTTGGCATCCCTATTGGAAAGCTCGCTTAGTGAGTTTACCAGAGTAAGTAATTTGCAGGTAAGGGGTAAGTAAATGACTAAAAAGGTAAACCATCAAAAGGGACAGGCTTTAGCAGAGTCTTTAGTATTGATGTTGGTGCTATTAAGTTTTTTATTGCTATTCCTTGGTTGGGTCGCTTAATAGATATTAGTTTACAGCAGCAAAATGCTAGTCGTTATGGTGGATTTCAATTAACAAGAACTATCACTATGTTAAATCAAGAAGATATAAAACAGAAATTTTTTCTGGGGAAAACACACCAATGGCGAGATAGGCAACATCATCGCATAGTAAATGCGGAGGATGTTGAGATACAGTCGAATCAAACCGAACAATTGGGTGATGATAGGCAAGCGGGTATGCAGGTAGGGCAAGCGAAAGCACTAAGAGAGGGTTGGCAGTTACAGGATAAAGGTATAGTCCGAGTAGATGTAACCGTTCAACCACGTTATACCCAAATAGGCAAAGCCTCTACTGCACTGGGATTATATTTAGGATTTTTTGACCAACAAACTATACGACTTCAACGTCATCTGTCAATTTTACAAGATGCAGGGCATTCAGATTCAGACACGACAGCACATAAACGTACAGGAGAATCTGCTCTCGCATGGCATGATGTAGCGAAATCTTCTTATGCACTGGGTGAACATATTCAGCGTTATGCTGAACCTGTTGATGCTGGTTTTAATCGAGCTAAGCCAGTTTTTGATTGGTTATTGCCTTGGACGGGTAAATTACCTAAGCATCATTTAAAAGAAAGGCCTTGATATGCCAATACTTATTATTTTTTTACTATTATGGGGTAAGGTTTTAATGGCAAATACACTGATAACTAGTGCTACTGATACAGATAGATATGAGCAAAAGCACTATATATCTGTACATAATGGAGATATGCAGAACATAGGGTATAACCCCAGTGATACTGCTACTTTATTACGACAACAGGGTGAACAATTATTGCAACAACTTTCCTTATCGCATACGGTATTATGGCAAGAAAATACTGTTTTTGGTTTGCCAACAGCGGTATGGCTATTTGATGAAAAGAGTGGATTTGATCGTTTATTACGTTTTTTTGAAAAAGGTAAGCACCCCTTTACACAAATTAATATTTTGCCGCAGCAATTATATTTACAAGCAGAGATTAAGGATGCGCAAGCCATACTCTGGATTAAGCGACATCATCAGCAAGCATATTCAGGAAGTCTGAGTTTATTTAGTAACAAAAAAATGAAACCAATAATGATGCCGCTATTATGGTTGCCAGATCAAGCGGTGGTGTTACTGGATATTGAACAACAAAAACCAGAAGTCATTCATCAGTGGATTTATACCCTACCGTTTTCTGTTGAAGAGGCTAATCATTTTATGCAAGAACAATTACAGCAACATCAGTGGGAACAAGTAATATCATCAGATTCTCCTTTATCTACTTGGCAAAAATCACAAGAGCAATTGATGTACTACATTGCACAGATTAATGGTACTACTAGTCTGTATCTTGTCAAAAAAAGAATATCAACAAATCATTAAGTGAGAGGTAATAGTATGCGTATTAAATTGAATAGAAAAACAATTATTCTGATTGGTTTAGCTGTTGCTGCAGGGATATTTGCCGCCTTTTCTGCACAACAATATATACATGAACGTATTCAAGAGATAGAGGATAAGTCAAAAGTAGAGATGGTATCTCGTATCGTTGCTGCTTATGATTTACCTGTAGGGACAAAAATAGAATCTACTCATGTAGCAGTAAGAGAAATACCACGAGAATGGGTGTTAAGTGGTAGCTTAACACCAGAAGATTTTATCCATATTGAAGGGCAAGTGATTACGGTAGCCTTAAAAAGAGGAGATCCTTTATTATGGGCAAATACTGCAACAGTAAGTAAACGACCCTTTTCTGAAAAGATTAATATAGGTCGCCGGGCGATTACGATGCCTGTTGATAGTATTAATTCTGTGTCAGGAATGTTAGTACCAGGTGATTTAATTGATTTGTATGTATCATTTGAATATCGGCAACGTCAAATAACAGCACCCTTATTACAAGGGGTTTTAGTGATGGCAACAGGTAAGCAAAGTCGTCATAATGAAGAGGGAGAGGAAAACACTTTTTCTACCGTAACACTAGATACCGCACCAGAAGAAGCCGCTAAATTAGTCGCGGCTAGACAGGCGGGTACAATTACGGCTTTACTTCGTAATCCGACAGATGATAAATCTTCTCATAAAGCAGTCAGAGGGGATTTAGCAACTATCCTAGGGATTGCAACACCACCACCGACAATCAAGAAAAAACCAGCCGTTGTCTATGGTGATCAAGGTCATAGAAAGTTACCTAATTTAGCGGTTAATAAAGAAAAAGGTGAACAGAAAGTCAATCAGGAAAGAGGAATGATTGATATTCCTGGACAAGAAAATATTGTCAGTGCTTGGATTAATTCTTTGCCAACACCATCCGCAGAACAGATGAAAGCATTTGAATAACATTATTTATCAAAGGAATTTATGATGAATCGTAAATTAATACCTGTATTAATGAGTTTTAGCTTACTTTTATCCCATACAGTCGCATGGGGGCAAACAAAATTATCTATGCAAATGGGAGAGATTAAAGTTGTCCCAATTGAAAAAATAGCAAGGGTTGCAGTAGGCGATAGCAAAATTGTAAATGCGAATACAGATGATGATAAGGAAATTGTCATTTTTGCCCGGGAAGAGGGGCAGACAACCTTAGAAGTATGGGATGAAGCAGGGCAACGTACTAGTTTTATGATTGATGTGCGTTCAGCAAAAGAGCGAGAAGTCAAAGAAGATATTCGGCGAATGCTTAACCGTATTCCCCATGTAAAGGCTACTATTGTAGGTGAAAAAATAATTGTAGAAGGGGATAGACTAACAGACGCAGATCGTGAAAAAGTACAAAAACTGGCAAGTCATTATCCACAAATTGTTGATATGACAAGCCAAATAGGCTGGGATGAGATGGTGATGCTTGATGTGCAGGTGCTTGAATTACCCCGTAATTATGTACAAGAGCTTGGTGTTAAATGGGCAAATACCACTCAAGGTGGCTTTCAGATTGGGGGATTATTAGAGACAAAAAATACAGCTTTATTAGCACGTCCTGGGGAATCTTTTGTCAATGCAGCCTTAGGTTCTAGGGTAGGTTATGCAGGATTAAATGCAGTTTTAAGTTCTTCTATACAGGCACTAACGATACAAGGAAGAGCAGTCGTATTAGCACAACCCCAGTTAATGGCAAGAAGTGGTGCAACGGCTGAATTTTTAGCGGGTGGGGAAGTTCCTTATTCTGTTGTTGATGCAAATGGTAATGCTCAAACTGTTTTTAAACCTTATGGGGTGAGTTTATTTATTACCCCTCGCATTGAAAAGAATGGCACTATTCGCTCTAAAATCCATGTGGAAGTCAGTTCAGTTGATAGTTCTTTAAGTTTAAATGGAGGGCCTGCCTTAAAAACCAGAAGAACAGCAACAGAATTTAATGTTCGATCAGGAGAGCCATTAGTATTGTCGGGATTTATTTCGCGTGACCAAATGCAGGGTATGGAAAAAATGCCAGGTATGGGGGATGTTCCTATCTTAGGAGAATTATTCCGTTCAAGAAAATTTCAGCAAAATGAAACAGAGCTTGTCATTATTGTAAGACCTGTTGTGGTTTCTTCAGATAATCCTCAAATGCAAACACGCATTCAACGGACAAAAGCAGTTATTGATAGTAGTTTTGAAGAGAGTGCAATCATTAATGTGGATATTTTACCTCAACATTTACAGCTAACTATAGATCAAAAAGTGAGTATTCCACCCATTAATGGTATTCCTTTTTCCTCAATAAAAACACCGACTATCTCTAAAAAGGGGAAATCATAATGCAAGTTGAAATTCGTTTTGAAGATGGTACTGTTCAGTATGAAAATATTTGTTTTCCTTATCATATTGGACGTACGAAAGAAATGCAATTGGTGATACGTTCTTGGCGGATTGGTAAACATCATGCCAGTATAATAATGAAAGAGGGAGAGGTTTTTATTGAGGATTTTGGTTCTCTTGCCGGCACTTTATTAAATGGTGAACGTATCCATTTAGGAGGCCCTTTAAAAGTAGGTGATGAAATTATTATGGGACCATGTCTTATGATAATTAAATCTATCCATGATCCTATTTCTATACCCGTAGAAACAGCACCATTACTATCTACCGATGAACTTCAAGAACATCATAACGTTAATCAAACAGTTAAAGAAGATTGCTTACGAGAGCGAGAGCTTTATCATCGACAACGATTACATGCTTTATTGTTAGAGGCTTTAGATTTACGCCGCCGAGATATTGCGAGCATGAGTGATCAGGTGTTACGTGCAGAAGTAGATAGTTTATTACGAAAAATTATTGATGATGATACCGAAATTGGACTTAGTTTTGATAAAGAAGTATTACGGCAACAGGTGCTTGATGAAGCGGTAGGATTAGGACCTTTAGAACCTTTACTTAAAGATGCTACTGTAACAGAGATTATGGTTAATCGGTTTGATGAAATCTATGTAGAGAAAAAAGGACTATTAGAAAAAACAGATACTATCTTTAGTAGTGAAAAAGCAGTGATTGGTGTGATTGATAGGATAGTTGCACCGATAGGAAGACGTATTGATGAAAGTTCCCCTATGGTAGATGCGCGTTTATTAGATGGTTCTCGAGTGAATGCGGTTATTCCACCGATTGCTATTAAGGGAGCAAGTATCACGATTCGTAAGTTTGCTCAGCATAGACCGAAAATGCAGGAGCTTATCCAGTTGGATTCTTTAGATGAAGCAATGGCAACATTTCTTAATTTATGTGTAAAACATCGGATGAATATGATTGTTTCAGGAGGAACAGGTTCAGGAAAAACAACATTATTAAATATTTTGTCAAACTGTATTCCAGAAAATGAACGATTAGTCACGATAGAAGATGCAGCTGAATTAAAACTTAATCATGCTCATCTTGTTTGCTTAGAGGCAAGACCTGCCAATGTAGAGGGCAAAGGAATGGTTTCAATACGTGATCTTGTACGAAATGCATTACGTATGCGACCTGATCGTATTATTGTGGGAGAGTGTCGAGGGGCAGAAGCTTTTGATACCTTAGTGGCAATGAATACGGGTCATGCGGGATCATTAACAACCTTACATGCGAATTCAACGAGAGATGCATTATCACGACTAGAAACAATGATTATGATGGCAAATATGGATTTACCGTTATCGGCTATTCGGGAGCATATTGCGAGTAGTATTCATTTTATTGTACAGCAAACACGTTTATCCAATGGTCGGCGAGTTATTGCTTCTATTGCTGAAGTAGATGGGTTAGAAAGTGGGGTAATTAAAACGCAGGAGCTGTTCCATTATGATCGTAAGGGTGCGTTTGTAGGGCGAGGTATTATGCCTCATCACTTTGAGGTATTAAAGCAAAGTGGAATAGAGCAAATTTCCCCAGAGCTTTTTAATCAATATACCCCTATAAAACAAGCGACTACTGCTATGCTTTAAAAGGAAATCTTATGGGGAGATTATTGCTTATATTCAATCTATTTATCCTATACACGGAAAAGGAGACTTTATGATCTTGACATTTATATTGATGAGTGTTTGTTTAAGTCTGTTGTCTTTTCTATTTATAAAAATGTTTAATATTGCACTAAAACGGTATGAGGCACACTTTAAAGGGCAGGCAAAGCATAATTTAACAGAAATCTTTTTATTTTTAGATCCTGTGCAATTATGGAGTGCTGCATTTTTATGCTGTCTTGTGTGTATGATGGGTGTATGGTTTGTTACATCTCATCTTTTTATTTCATTAATAGTTGGTGGGATATTTTTATTTTTACCACCTTTTATATTTCATCGTCTGAAAAAACAACGATTACATCGGTTTGAAATGCAATTACCTCACATGCTAACGGCATTATCTGGTGCTTTAAAGGCTGGGTCTGGTGTTCAATCTGCTTTAAAGTTAGTGGTGCAAGAGTCAGAAGCTCCTTTATCACAAGAATTTGGACTAATGCTTAGGGAGCAACGATTAGGATTATCACTAGAGCAGGCATTGGATAATTTATTAAGTCGTATGCCAGCAGAATCTACTCAATTAGTGGTTGCTTCTCTAAAAATCTCAGCTCAAACGGGGGGAAATTTAGCTGAGGCACTAGAACGTGTCGCTCAAACATTACGTGATATTCAGCAAATTAGAGGAAAAATTGATGCTTTAACCAGTCAAGGACGTATGCAAATGAAAGCAATGGTAGGAGTACCGATTGTACTTATGCTTGTTATGAATTTTGGAGAAGTGAATACCTTATCACTTTTTCTCTCTAGTCAAACAGGGTGGTTAGTATTGGCATTGATTATATTTTTAGAAATATGCGGTATCTTTTTTATTCGCCGTATTATTAATATTGATGTGTAGAAAGAGGGTAATTATGTGGTTTGGTTTGAGTTTACTATTAACAGGTATTTCTTTATGTGCTATTTTTTATGTCATACTTAGTCCTGGCCTTAAAACAGTACAAGAAAAACCGACAATATCTTTAAGACGTTTAGCATGGGTTTGGCCGTGGGTAACCGTATCCAGTACAGTAGTTATGCCTTTTTTATCATGGACATATCAACGAAAATTACAACATAATATTGAGCTAGCTGGTTATAAGGGTGATGTTTCTACTAAGGATATAGCAGGGTTACAAGGCTTATGTAGTATTGTCGTAGGTGTTCTAGGTGTATTATCAATCTTGAATATGATTAATAATTATTTTGGGCTTCTGGGTGTTTTATTGCTTAGTATGGTATTGGGGTTTCAACTTCCTCTCGTATTTTTACAGCGAAAGGCACGAGAGAGAAAGCAATCTATTCTGAAAGTATTTCCCTTTTTCTTAGATATGACCACTCTATGTGTTGAGTCAGGCTTAAACTTACATGGTGCTTTATTACAAGCTTCTCAAGCATTACCTGATAGCCCTTTACGACAAGAGTTAAGGCATACTTTAAATGATATGCGTACAGGGGTAAATCGTATGGAAGCATTGAAAGGTTTATCTCAACGGATAGGTTTAAATGAAGTAAAACAATGGGTGAGTAGTTTAATACAGGCGGATAAGCTGGGGATGAGTTTAGGGCCAGTATTAAGAACACAAGCCGATCAATTTAGGGGAGAGCGTTTTTTACGAGCAGAAAAGAAAGCTGCCACTGCCCCTGTCAAAATGTTATTTCCATTGGTACTATTTATTTTTCCATGTACATTTATTGTGATTGCTTTTCCCTTGGTATCACAAATCTCAGATATTGGTTTCTTTTAATTGAACATAGATAGTAGTGCAGGGGATTGTATATAGTGCTATAGGATACAACGATAGGTTTCTTATGATTACTATACCTATTTGTTTAAATAGGTATAGTGTTTTTAGCATATTATCTGGGTTTAATATTAAAAGTTATACCATTTAAAAAGGTATCGTGTTTTTAGGCTATGTTCTCAATTTGAAAATAAGCAAAAAACCATCATAAATATTACCTATTTTGTAGATAATGACGAGAATAGCATTAACAGACCCACTTTGGGAACAACTTCTAATCGTTTTATATAAATTTAATCGCATGACAATAATAATGGCAGATAGTTTTTGGCAACGCTTGCGTGGATTAATAGGTATGCCATCTTTACCAAAGGATAAGGGAATGTATTTTCCACGGTGTAAGATAGTACATACAATGTTTATGCGTATGCCTATTTTAGTAGTGTTTTGTAATAAGAAAGGGCAGATTATTAAGCTAATACCCTCGGTGAAACCATGGTCAATTGCTTTTTGTTTTAAAGCAAGTGGTATTTATGAGTTTGATGCTCGACATTATGAGGCATTACTACAGCAAAAGGATTTATTTTCTGTTCAGAAGGACTTACAGCAAGCTATTTTTGAATATATGCATACATTATCGTAATGTTTTTGTATATACCTAGTGATTAAGACAATGCCTCATAATGTCTATAAAAGATGACTTTATACCCAAAGTGATAGCATACTTAATGATGGAATCATAGCTGCCCAGATAAGTACCATGAGTAAATCACCCCAGAATGAGGATAATGCTCTACCGATATAAGCTTTGATATAGCGTAAATCACTGCGTAACCCTCTCGTGCGTATCATAGGCATATTTACCCAGTCTTGTACAGGACGGTAAGAGGGCTGAGGTAAGGTATTCTGTGGTAGTGTATGTGTAAATATGGTTTTGGGCTGCGTTGTTTTAGCTGATTTTTGTTGGGGTGCTGCTGATATAGACCAATTATAATGAGTGCCTGTAAAAGTAGGCATAATGTTAGTATGATGATAGTATGTGTTTGTCATTCTAATTACCCTTATTAAAATGTTAGATATTCCTTTCCCTAAACAACATCCTATATAATATATAGCGGTAGTGATTATCTAACATACAGTATTAAAATCATTATCTTTATCTCTCTACAGAGAGGCCCATCTACCTGCTATCATATAAGTAACAGGTAGATGGAAATCAGGACCCTACACCTGATTGTCGTTACTATGCCAACGACATTTATACTGTACATTTATACAGTATTTTTTGCAAGCTTTTTTACTTTCTTTTTATCTCTTGTGGTTTTTTTACCTCTTTGATAGCTTGTTTTTTGATAAATTTTTTTGTATTTATCATTGTTTTTAATCAAGTCTTGATGTTTTTATCTATTTTTTTTATAATTTGAGACTTAGTTTTCATCCTCTGGCAACTACTACGCTTAATGGTAGGTGTAGTTATTAAGGACTTTTGTCTTTTATATCAATTTAGGGTTGCGTATGATGGTTTTAAGGAAAAACATGAACTTAATTCAAACTTTAGAGCAAGAAGAGATTGCGCGCTTAACAGGCGGTAAAGCAGTTGTTGAGTTTGCACCTGGTGATACAGTTGTTGTTAATGTTAACGTTGTTGAGGGTAACCGTAAACGTCAGCAAGCTTATGAAGGCGTTGTTATCGCAAAACGTAATCGTGGTTTAAACTCAGCGTTTATCGTTCGTAAGATTTCTTCTGGTGAAGCCGTAGAGCGTACTTTCCAATTATATTCTCCACAAATTGCTTCTATCGAAGTAAAACGCCGTGGTGCTGTGCGTCGTGCTAAGTTATACTACTTACGCAACCGTTCTGGTAAGGCTGCTCGTATTAAAGAAAAATTACCTGCACGTAAGGCAGCTTAATTTTGACGCTTTAATAGACAAAAAGAAAGCATCTGCATTTTATGTAGGTGCTTTTTTTATCATAAAAATAATGTAGTATCGTATGCAACAACAGTTATCTGGTAATCCTTTATTTGATCCGCGTATCCAAAAAGCCATACAAGCGAATCATCAATTGTTTGCTATTCCAGAAGTATGGATCAATGTAGGGAATATAAAAAGGGCTTTAGCACAAGGTGAAATTAAGCATGATTTTTTCATGTCAAAAGTTCAACAAGAAAAATACCCTCAAGCCTTATCTGCAAACTATACCAAGGCGGCTGTATTAGTACCAATTATTCAAAAAAATCATCAGTTAGAATTATTATTAACACAACGGTCATTACTGCTTGAAAAACATCGAGGACAGATTAGTTTTCCGGGGGGAAAGCAAGATATAGAGGATAAAAATCTTGAGGAAACTGCGCTAAGAGAAACTTTTGAAGAAATAGGAATTACAGCTTCCCATATTCATGTTATGGGTCAATTACCTTCCGTGATAACGGGGACAGGGTTTAGTGTTACGCCTTTTGTGGCTATAGTTGATGAACATTATACCTTATCTATTAATAGAGAAGAAGTTGAAATGGTGTTTTCAGTGCCTTTACACTTTTTATTAAATCCTGATAATCATTATATCCACGAAGTAGAGATGGGGCATAATTTACAGCGACATTATTTTTCGATGACATGGCAAAATCATTTCATTTGGGGAATTACAGCGATGATTATTAGGCAGTTTTATTTACAATGTGAAATGCTTTATCGTTCTGTCTAATCTTTGTTGGTAATAAAATAGTTATTACCTCCAGATAAGTAATCAAAATAGGGTATAAAAAGAGGGTAACCAATCGTTTATATTACACAAAAAATATGATTCCTTAAAAACAGATTGAAGGCTATTTTTATACTACTTATATCAATGAACGGATGATACAAATAGAAAAAGGGGGGTAAGTTTTAATGTTCATTAGGATTTCATCATTCTGTTTTATAATTGATAGTTATAAGTATCTTACGAATCATAGCGATATAAAGCGATATTTACAAATTCTTAAACATCGCTTTTTTCTCTAAAAATATTTGCTTGTTCAATACGTTAGATTTATTTTCCTTGCTTTCCATGTGGTAGCAGTAATTGTATTTTTATACTATACTTACACCATATCTTGTATTTGAAACAAGCTTTGCAATACTAAATATAGTTTTTAACAAAAAATTATATTTAGTCCTGTTAACGATTAAATGGACTACTATATGAATACAAAATTATCTGTTGTTAAACGTAATGGATCAACAGAACCATTGAATTTAGACAAAATTCACCGTGTGATTACATGGGCAGCAGAAGGGCTTAATAATGTTTCTGTTTCACAAGTAGAGCTAAAATCTCAAATCCAATTTTATGATGGTATGCGTACAGAGCATATTCATGAAACGATTATTAAAGCAGCAGCTGATCTTATTTCACCTAATACACCAGATTATCAGTTCTTAGCAGCTCGTTTAGCTATTTTCCATCTTCGTAAAAAAGCATTTGGTCAATATGATCCACCTCGTTTATATGATCATGTGATCAAAATGGTTGAAAAGAAAAAATATGATGCACATATTCTTGAAGATTATACCGAAGTAGAATTAGACCAACTGGATAGCTATATTGATCATAGCCGTGATATGACTTTTTCTTATGCAGCAGTGAAGCAATTAGAGGGAAAGTATTTAGTACAAAATCGGGTGACAAATGAGATTTATGAAAGTCCTCAATTTTTGTATATTTTAGTTGCTGCGTGTTTATTTGCTAAATATCCAGCAGAGACACGTCTGAATTATGTAAAAGATTTCTATGATGCTGTCTCAACTTTCAAAATTTCATTACCAACACCGATTATGGCTGGTGTGCGTACACCAACGCGTCAATTTAGTTCATGCGTACTGATTGAATGTGATGATAGTTTAAATTCTATTAATGCGACTAGCTCTGCTATTGTTCGCTATGTGTCTCAACGTGCAGGAATTGGTGTTAATGCAGGACGTATTCGTGCGGTAGGTAGTCCTATTCGTGGGGGGGAAGCACAGCATACAGGATGTATTCCTTTTTATAAGCACTTTCAAACAGCGGTTAAATGTTGTTCTCAAGGCGGTGTTCGTGGAGGAGCGGCGACTTTATTCTATCCTATTTGGCATTTAGAGGTTGAGTCCCTATTAGTCCTCAAAAATAACCGTGGTGTTGAAGAAAACCGTGTTCGCCATATGGATTATGGGGTACAGCTTAATCAATTAATGTATAAACGTTTTATCAAAGGGGAGAATATTACTTTATTTTCACCTTCTGATGTTCCGGGTTTATATGATGCTTTCTTTGAAGATCAAGCACTTTTTGAAAAACTGTATCTTCAATATGAAAATGATCCTACTATTCGTAAGCGTTCTGTAAAAGCAGTAGATCTTTTCTCATTAATGATGCAGGAGCGAGCAAGTACCGGGCGGATATATATTCATAATGTTGATCATAGTAATACACATAGTGCCTTTGATTCTAAAGTAGCACCTGTTCGCCAAAGTAATTTATGTTTAGAGATTACCTTACCTACTAAGCCCTTAAATGATATTAATGATGAGGAAGGTGAAATTGCCTTATGTACGTTATCTGCCTTTAATCTAGGTGCTTTAGATAATCTGAATGAATTAGAGCATTTGGCAGATTTAGTCGTACGTGCTTTAGATGCCTTATTAGACTATCAAGATTATCCTATTAAAGCAGCTTATTTAGGTAGTATGAAGCGCCGAGCATTGGGTATTGGGGTGATTAATTATGCCTATTACTTAGCAAAAAATGGTGCGAAATATTCAGATGGTAGTGGTAATGCTTTAACACATCGTACCTTTGAAGCAATCCAATATTATTTATTAAAAGCGTCAATGAATTTGGCAAAAGAAGTAGGACCTTGCTTAGGTTTTAATGAAACTGTTTATGCAAAAGGTATCTTACCAATTGATACGTATAAGCAAGCGATAGATGCTATTTGTACTGAACCTTTACACCTTGATTGGGAAGCCTTGCGTGCGGATATTGTGAAGTATGGTTTACGTAACTCTACCTTAACTGCTTTAATGCCATCAGAAACATCCAGCCAGATTTCTAATGCTACTAATGGGATTGAGCCTCCTCGAGGGTTAGTAACAGTCAAAGCCTCTAAAGATGGTATCTTAAAACAAGTTGTGCCAGAGTATGAGCAATTAAAGCATCAGTACGAAACACTATGGGAAATGCCTAATATGGAGGGGTATTTACAATTAGTCGGTATTATGCAAAAGTTTGTTGATCAGTCTATTTCTGCTAATACATGCTATGACCCTAAACGCTTTGAGGGTGGTCGTGTTTCTATGAAACAATTGCTCAAAGATTTATTGACAGCCTATAAATATGGTATCAAAACACTTTACTACCATAATACACGTGATGGTGCTGATGATACGCAAGATGATATTGCCGTTGTTGCACAAGAGGATGAAGATTGTGCTGGCGGTGCTTGCAAAATTTAATAGTATAGTAGGATGGAGAGTTCATTATGTCATATAGTACTTTTTGCCAAACCCCCAATGATCCACTAAAAGAACCCATGTTTTTTGGGCAAAGTGTGAATGTGGCTCGTTATGATCAACAAAAATATGAAACTTTTGAAAAATTAATTGAAAAACAATTATCTTTTTTTTGGCGACCAGAAGAGATTGATGTTTCACAAGATCGTATTGATTACGCAGGATTACCTGATCATGAGAAACATATTTTTATCAGTAACCTTAAATATCAAACCTTATTAGATTCTATTCAAGGACGTAGCCCTAATGTGGCACTTTTACCATTAGTTTCTCTTCCTGAATTAGAAACATGGATTGAAACATGGGCATTCTCAGAAACGATTCATTCACGCTCTTACACACATATTATTCGTAATATTACAAATAATCCGGGGATAGTGTTTGATGATATTGTGACAAATGAGCATATCCTTGCACGAGCAAGAGATATTTCTTGCTACTATGATGATTTAATTCATTTAACCCAGCTTTATGATCAATTTGGTGAGGGTAAACACCTTATCAATGGTAAAGAAGTAAAGGTTAGTCTTTATGAATTAAAGAAAAAACTTTATCTTTGTTTAATGGCAGTTAATGCCTTAGAAGCTATTCGTTTTTATGTGAGTTTTGCTTGCTCTTTTGCCTTTGCTGAGCGTAAATTAATGGAAGGGAATGCTAAAATCATCAAATTAATTGCGCGAGATGAAGCTTTACACCTAACAGGCACACAGCATATGTTAAATATTATGCGTAGTGGGACAGATGATCCAGAAATGGCTATTGTAGCGAAAGAATTGGAACAAGCATGCTTTGATTTATTTAAAGTGGCGGCGGAACAAGAAAAAGAGTGGGCGGCTTATTTATTCCGTGATGGTTCAATGATTGGTTTAAATAAAGATATTTTGGTGCAATATGTTGAATATATTACCAATATTCGCATGCAAGCCGTTGGATTACAACCGGCTTTCCCTGGCGCTACTCAAAATCCTATCCCTTGGATTAATGCTTGGCTAACCTCTGATAATGTTCAAGTTGCCCCTCAAGAGGTTGAAATTTCTTCTTATTTGGTGGGTCAAATTGATGCAGAGGTCAATACAGAAGATTTTGATGATTTTGATCTATGAGTTTAGTCATTACTCGTTCTAAAAGTTTTAATTTACAAACAGGTGAGACTTTACTAGAAGGACTCGAAAGAACAGGGCATCAGGTGGAATACCAATGCCGTTCGGGTTATTGTGGCTCATGCCGTACTCGCGTAATTAGTGGAGAAGTACAGTATTTAACTGAGCCACTGGCTTATGTGTTTAGTGGTGAAGTTTTACCGTGTTGTTGTGTTCCTGTCGATACACTTAGTATTGATATAGCAACAGAAAAAGAGGATACACCTTCATACCTAGCGGTTGAACCTGATTTTGGGTTTTAATTTGGTTTTTTCAGCTATATTCTTTATCTATCCACCATTTTAGAAAGTGTAACACATAAGCCTTGTGTTTCTCGATTTTGTATAGTTAATACTAATTGATGTAAATGAGCAATACTTTGCACAATAGATAACCCTAATCCGCTACCGTGTTCTGCCTGACCAGCAGGTCGATAAAAACGTTCTTTTATTTTAGGAAGGTGGGCTGATTCAATGCCTTCCCCTTCATCTATCACTTGGATTTTTTCTTTATCTAAATAAAGTATAATCCGTGAGTGTTCTGGACTATAGCGAATAGCATTATCCAATAGATTTCGTATCATAATTTGGATAAGTAGGGGATTTCCTTGTAAAGGAAAAGCTTCTTTAAGTTCTCCTTTTGTTTCTAAAGTTAATTTACTATTTTTTTCACGTAGGTTTAGACTAATACTTTGTAAAAGTTGAGGGATAATGATTTCCCATTGAATAGTTTGAGCATCTGGTATTGCTTGTAGAGGGTCTAGTCGAGAAAGAATTAGTAACTGCTCTACTAATCGGGAGGCTCTATCAATACTAGACTGAATATGTATAATACGTTGTAGTTGATCTTCTTTATGGTCACTCAGTGCTAATACTTCAGTTTGTACTTTAAGGGCGGTAAGTGGGCTACGTAATTCATGTGCAGCATCTGAGGTAAATTGCCGTTCACGCTGAATAGTTTGATCAAGTCTTTCTAATAAATGATTAATTTCTTGTACTAGAGGCTTTATCTCTATTGGCATATCCTCAGAAACTTTATCTAGGCTATGGGCATGGCGGTGTTGTAATTCTATACTGAGTTTTTTAAGGGGTGCTAATCCATGATTAACACCATAAATAATTAATAAAAGTAGAATAGGTAAAGAGATTAATAGCAAAAGAAGTTGAATCCATAATGCATTAAATAACATGGAAAAACGTTCTTCTAATCGTTGAGAAACCGCAATAATAAGCTCATCATCTACAATATAAAGGTAACGCCAACTATCAGATTCCCAAATATAACCGCTACTACTAAATCCATTGATATCTTGTTTAAAGGGAATATGATACCCTTCCTGATCGGAGAATAAACGCTGTCCCTTTTTATTCCATAAGATAAAACCTGTATCTTTATTATTATCTAAAGCAAATTTATCAGAGAGTATATTTTTCTGAATAAATATAGCTTCTTTAGGTAGAGAAGAAAATACTTGTCTAAGCGTATAGGCATGTTGTTGCATCTGTTCATCTGCGATTTCATTAATTTCGGCTAATGCACTGATACTACTCATAATGGTTGTTAGTATCCATAAGGTTAATAACCCACTACTAAGATACTGTAATAAACGGCGATGAATACTAGAGGTAGGTGTTAATGAGAATAAACTCATGGTTTATCTCCTAATGTATAGCCAAGGTTACGTCGTGTCAGCACAAAGGATTTATTAATTTTTTTACGAATATTATGAATATGTACTTCAACTGCATTACTATCAACCTCTTGATCCCAACTATATAATTTATCCTCTATCTGTGCTCGAGTAAAAATTTGTTGAGGGTGTAGTAAGAATAGCTCAACTAATAGATATTCTTTCTGTGTCAGTAATAGGGGGGTATGATGTAAAAATACAGTTTTTGTACTTGTATTAAGGGTAAGTTGCCCATAGCATAGTGTTGCGCTAGACTGTCCCTTACTGCGACGAATAAGAGCTAAAAGTCGTGCGACAACTTCATGTAAAGAAAAGGGCTTACATAAGTAATCATCTGCTCCTGCATTAAGTCCTGCTACACGATTAGGAAGCGCATCTCTTGCTGTTAAGATTAATATAGGTGTATTTAAATGCCTTTGTCGCCAAGAGAATAATATATCCATACCATCAATAGAGGGTAGTCCTAAATCAAGAATGACAGCATCATAAGGTGTATGCTCTAATGCACACTGCCCTTCATGACCGTCCTGAAACCAATCCACGGTAAAGCCATTTTTTTTAAGACCATGCCATAAACCATCACCAATATGTTGGTCATCTTCTATTAATAGAATACGCATATCGTTACTTTGATTCCTATCGTTGTTATGCCAATTACTCTGATTTTATTTTGCACATATTGAAAATATCAAATTGTGCTTGATATTCCGTTGTTTTAATATGCCATATAGATAAGAGACTATGAAAGATATTATCATGTGAAAATTCTTGTTGTTCAGCTACTTGTTTTAAACAATTTAAATCAAGCTGACGACTTTGATAAAATTGTTGATTTGCCCAGAAAATCATTGGAATATGTGTTTGTTCTTTAGGAGCAATGATATAGGGTGCACCATGTAGATAAAATCCTTTTTCTCCTAATGATTCCCCGTGATCAGATACATATAGTAAGGCAACATTATAATCTGTCGCATAAGATTGTAAGAGTTGAATGGTTTTATCTAAGAAATCATCTACATTTAAAATAGTATTATCGTAAACATTGGTAATTTCTTCTGGACTACATGACTCAATAGCATTGGTATCACAACTAGGACGAAATAAGCCTTTTAAAGTAGAGGGGTAGCGCTGATAATAAGCTGGTCCGTGGCTACCATTGCTATGTAATATAATCATGCTATCCTCCAACTGTTGATTGATGTATGTATCAAGATTTTTGAGCAAATATTGATCATAATAAAGTCCTTCATTGGGTATTTTTTGATCTTGCATATACTGTGCGACCTCATCATGTACGATACGATCACATACGCCTTTGCACCCGCTATCATTATCTCGCCAATAGGTATGAATGCCTACGCGTTGGATAATATCTAAAATATTTTCTTGGCGATTAGCCGTAGATGATGAAAAATCATGCCGAGTCATATTAGAGAACATACAAGGAACAGAGATAGCAGTTACTGTACCACAAGAAAAAACATTTCTAAAATTAACTAAATCTGGGTATTGTTTGAGTTTAGGATTGGTTTCTTTAGCATAACCGTTTAATGAAAAATTCTGTGCACGAGAAGTTTCGCCAACGACCATAATAAAAATAGTTTTTTTCTTATCCTTTTGTGTGATGACTGCATCTGTCCCTATGGGAATTAGGGGTAAGGATTTGGCAATTATTTGTTTACTGTAAGAGATAAGTCCTACGATAAAATTAGACGGTGTAATAAGTTTAACAATCTCTCTATTATTACGAATAAGAGAAGCGTAATTTTTATAAAAAGGGATACCAGTTACTAATAAGGTGAATAGAACACTTATTAATAATAACATACGTTTTGAAAGATTTTTCCACCACGGATTAGTATAAATAAGTTGAATGCGTAAAATAATAATACTGGGAATAACCCCAAAAATAATGAACCAAAAAAGAAATCGTAAGGTGAGTAAATCTTTTGCTTCGGTTAGTGTCGTTTGGAAAATATTAGCTATCATTACCTTATCCATAAAAATATGGTACGTTAATGTATAGTAATTGGTCGCTGCACTCGCTAAGATACAAAAAATAATAAAGAGCTTGCTTGTAAATCGCCAGCATAATAGACCAAAAATAAAACAAAAGGCACAAAAAAGAAAAATGGCAATAGAGATAATAAAAAATATATTTATAAAAGAATCTATTGCTTGTAATTCAAAGAGTTTTTTCCAAAAAGGAATATTTTGAATAAAGAGAAAAAAGAAGGCAATACCGTAAATAAATGTACTGTCTTTTAGCTGAATTGTAGGGAGTTTACGTAGAAGAGGGTGCTTCATTATATTCATTATCTATAAACAAGAAAGAAGCACATTATGAATAAGTAAACTTAAGGAAAACTTAAGAAAAATAATTATCTATTTTGATATTTCCTTAATAGGGTGATTGTATAGATATATTTTTTAAATAGTTAAAAAGCCAAATACATTTACTGTATTTGACTTCTAAAAAATGATTGAATGCGTTGATTATGTTTCTTCCTTATCATCAGGCCAATGACGAATATACGCTTTGAGCATATTATTTTCAAATTGTTCTAAATCAATCAATGCGCGTGCCATATCATAGAAAGAAATAATACCCAAGAGAGTAGGACCATCTAATACAGGAACATAACGTGCGTGTTGTTCTAACATAAGCCGTTGTACCTCAGCTAATTCTGTATTAGGGGTAACACTAACAGGAAAGCTATCCATAATACTACGAACAGTAGAGTGGGCAAATTGCTCTTTCTTGCTATCAATATGACGAATAATTTCACGGAATGTGAGCATACCAGCGAGTTCACCATGCTCGATAACAACTACTGAACCAATATCATGTTCACTCATCGTCTTAATAGCATTTTCAACACTATCATCTGGGCTAATAGTATAAAGAACGTCACCTTTAACGCGTAAAATTTCGCTCACTTTTAACATGGAAATTTCCTTTATTGTCTTTTACGAAGATTTATCAAATGTACACGATTATGTGTCATTTGGCAATGTACTTGGCGAATATTCTACAATATCTTTTAAAAATACATTTTCTTTTAGAAGTAATTTACTCATTGCTTGACGGATATTTTTATCCCCCATTCGCTGATCAATTTCAGGATTAAGTATAAATAGCTCTCCTAATGTTAATAAACTTTGATCCAGATTATTCGCTAATACCCAGCGTTCTGAACGTTTTCCTTGTGTATTCACAATATAGCCAAGCATATTAAGTTGTTCTAATATATAAAGTGTATGGGTACTATCGCCTTGTAATGCCTTGATAAGGTAAGGTGTACTTTTCCCCGGGGGATTATCATTACAACTTTCTGCCAAAATACGAAGAATATGAACGGCTTGAACAAAATCAGCCCCTGCTTTATCATGGGTTTGAATATGTCCAAAACGCAATTGGGGTATTAGTGATGCAATAATTGCCCCTAATAGTATGACTAACCATGATAAATAAATCCATAAGAGGAAAATAGGAATAATTGCAAATGCCCCGTAAATAGCGGTATAAGAGGGAAATTGCGTAATATAGAATGTAAAGCCCCATTTCATCGCTTCAAATAAAATAGCGGCAATACTAGCACCTACCATAGCATCTCGTAAGTAAACCGTACGGTTTGGTACTATATAATAGAGAAGAGTAAAACCAATAAAGGATAAAAGCGTAGGGAAAAGGGTGGCAAAAATATTTTGAAAAATACTTAAATCAACCCCAATACCCAATTGCGCTCTTGCGACAACGCTACTAGCCCAAATGCTTGCGGCTAAGATAAAAGGACCTACAGATAAGATCATCCAATATATCAAGATACGGATGGTAAGAGGACGTTGTTTTCTGACTTGCCAGATACTATTAAATACCTCATCAATGGTTTTCATGAGAAGGATA
The DNA here is from genome assembly GCF_009833965.1 of Pelistega ratti. Lineage (NCBI taxonomy): Bacteria > Pseudomonadati > Pseudomonadota > Betaproteobacteria > Burkholderiales > Alcaligenaceae > Pelistega > Pelistega ratti. The sequence continues at coordinate 500,462 of NZ_CP047165.1, read as the reverse complement.
GATGTCACCATTAAAGCTACTGCCCCTGCTGCGGTTAGGCTGCGTGCCTTACTTGCAAAATCATTAAGATATTGCATAATATTGGCAGAGATAGTGGCTGGCATAAGATTATTACTGAGAAAATTTTCTAACTCTATTTGTAATTCTTTAAAAATAGGAAAGGCAGTAAAAAGAGACAACACAACAGCTAATAAAGGTACTATAGCAAGAACGGTTGTAAAGGTTAGGCTACTGGCTACTTGTGTCAGTTTATCGGTAGATAAACGCTTAACTGCGTCTAATAAGGCTTGTTTAAAATGAGGGGAGTGATGCTGTTTGAGTTGGTTTTCTTCACTTAACTCATGTGCTGCTTGAATACCATAAAAAATTTCTTTATTTTGCATTATCATTTAACTAATAACTAATAGATGTATCTAAACGGAAAAGCAGAGGAAGAAAGCTTACTTTGTCGTGCTTTTTAAGATACTTCATTATAACAAATAGAAGGTTTTTCTGTTTATTCACTATTTCTCAATGCTTTTTTTCTAAAAACTATGCTAATGTTTACTCTTTATACTCAATAGGTATGTCGATAATGACACAGAAGAACGATAAACCATTGCCACAAGGGGTAATACTCAATCCATATTTACATTATGGTACCTTTATAGCCTTATTACTCTTGTTTTGCTTATGTATTTTGTGGGAGTTATGGTTAGATCCTATGGTGGCAGGGGGGAGTATTTATTTTTTAAAAGCCTTACCTTTGATGTTTGCTTTATATGGTGTTTTTAAGGGAAATCTCTATACCATGCAATGGACAGCTATGCTAGTATTACTCTACTTTATGGAGGGGGTTGTGCGTTGGTATGCTGATATATCTATCCTATCGCAACGATTGGGTATGATAGAAACTATCCTATCGGTTATCGTTTTTTTCGGCGCTATTTTATATGTAAAACCAGCAAAGCAACACGCAAAATCTTATCAAAAAAAGTAATATAGTATTTATTATCAAGGAAACGAATATGTCAGGAAGTTCTTTAGGAAAATTATTTACGGTCAGTAATTTTGGTGAATCACATGGAAAAGCGATTGGCTGTGTGATTGATGGTTGTCCTGCAGGAATGTCATTAACAGAGTCGGATATACAGCAAGAACTTGATCGCCGTAAACCAGGAACTTCTCGTCATGTTACACAGCGACAAGAGCCTGATACTGTAAAAATTCTATCGGGTATCTATGAGGGTAAAACAACAGGTACACCTATTGCTTTACTGATCGAAAATCAAGATCAGCGTAGTAAAGATTACAATAATATTACACAGTCTTTCCGACCTGGTCATGCAGATTTTACCTATTGGCATAAATTTGGCATTCGAGACCCTCGAGGAGGAGGGCGATCCTCTGCTCGATTGACCGCACCAACCGTAGCGGCAGGAGCTGTAGCTAAAAAATGGCTAAAAGAGCAATATGGTATCCAAATTCGCGGTTATATGAGTCAGTTAGGTCCTATCCATATTCCTTTTAAACAATGGGAAGATGTGCCGACCAATCCTTTTTTTGCCCCTAATGCAGAGATAGTGCCAGAGTTAGAGCGTTATATGGATGCATTAAGAAAAGAGGGGGATTCTATTGGTGCACGTATTGAAGTAGTTGCTGAAAATGTACCTATTGGCTTGGGTGAGCCAATTTATGATCGATTAGATGCGGATATTGCTTATGTGATGATGGGTTTAAATGCGGTTAAAGGGGTCTCTATTGGTGCAGGTTTTGAATCTATTGCTCAAAAAGGCTCTGAGCATGGTGATGAAATAACCCCTGAAGGATTTTTAAGTAATCATGCAGGTGGTATTTTAGGGGGGATTTCGAGTGGGCAAGATATCACTGTATCCTTAGCGATTAAACCAACGTCTAGTATCCGTATTGAACGTCGTTCTATTAACACAGATAATGAGCCTGTTATGGTACAAACACTAGGGCGACATGACCCTTGTGTGGGGATTCGAGCTACACCTATCGCAGAAGCTTTACTTGCCTTGGTATTAATTGACCATATCTTAATACAAAGAGCTTATCAAACCTAACCATATCCATATAAAAACAATGTGAATTGCTAATTCCCATAGTGTGTAAAGTTATTTCAAATGCTTTCAAAAAATAGTATTTTTATGGGTTTTTAGATAAGAAAAATAACCCCTATTTTTAATCTCTTATAATAAGAGGGAGATATTTTAATATGTACATAACTTATATAGGGGCTATAACTAACTTTGTTATTTTTACTTGGCTAAAAATAGTTTGGTATGACTGGCAAAATGTCTATTACCCTTAATAAGCATTATTATTTTTTGTAAGAGGTTAAAAAATGAGTACATCCTGTTTAAGTAAAACTGAGATAGCTTTACATTGGTTAATTGCTATCGTTATGATCGGTATGCTGATTTTAGGTAAGTATATTGATGCTAACCAAGCCTATCATCTGATGCCTTTGCATAAATCAATTGGTATTGCTATTTTTGCTTTTATTTTATGGCGTTGTGTATTACGTCTTCAAAAAGGCTTTCCAAGTGCTTTAGGAAATCCTCCCTTTATTCAGCACCTATTAGCCAAGGTAGTGCATATTGTTTTATTGCTAGGAACATTTTTATTTCCTTTAAGCGGCATGATTATGTCGGCTATGGGAGGACGTGGACTTAGTCTTTTTGGTATTGAACTATTTGCCATGAATATAGTAGATGGTAAACCAACCCCTATTAATCCTGAGTTAGCAGGACTAGCAAGCAATATTCATGGTGCTTTACTACCCATTATGATTGTAGCAATTGTCCTTCATATTATTGGAGCAATTTATCATCATCGTGTTGTAAAAGATGATACACTCAATCGTATGTTGGGGCGTGTGTAATTAATTATTTAACGTGTTTATGAACGAGTTGTGATAAAATGGCATCTTTATTTATCACGACTCGTATTATGTCAGTGCCTACACTTGAACACTCATTAGCAGAGTGGCTCGCTTATCTTGAAACACTTCATCCCAAAACAATTGATTTGGGTCTCGAACGGGTAAAAATAGTTGCCCAACGCTTACAAATTTCTCAATGGCAAGGCATCAAAATTGTTGTTGCAGGAACTAATGGTAAAGGTTCGACCTGTGCCATGTTGGCATCTATTTATTTAGCAGCTGGTTATAAAGTAGGGCTTTATACTTCTCCTCATCTTATACGTTTTAATGAACGTATTCATATTAATGGTCAAGAGGTGAGTGATGAGGCACTTATTGCTGCATTTCATCAAATCGAACAAGTCCGTGCCGATATTAGTCTTAGCTATTTTGAATATACAACACTAGCGGCTTTTTTATTGTTCAAAGAAGCACAGTTAGATGTCTCTATTTTAGAAGTGGGACTTGGTGGGCGGTTAGATGCCGTTAATATTATTGATCCAGATTGTTCGATTGTCACGAGTGTTGCTATTGATCATGTCGAGTGGCTAGGTACGGATAGAGAAGCCATCGGTTTTGAGAAAGCACATATTTTCCGTTCAGGAAAACCTGCTATTTGTAGTGATCCAGAGCCACCACAACATTTATTAGATTATGCAGAGCAAATTGGCGCTAATTTATGGCTGTTTGGTCGAGACTTTAACTATAGTGGTGACAAACAACAATGGGCATTTGCAAGTCGTATCGGACGCAAAAATGCTTTAGCCTATCCTGCATTAAGAGGGGCTAATCAATTATTAAACGCCTCCGCAGCATTGGCAGCTATAGATGCATTAAGACCTTATTTGGCTGTTCCTTTACAGGCTGTACGTGAGGGCTTACTTCAGGTAAATTGGCAAGGACGGTTTCAAATTTTACCAGGGCAACCAACCATCATATTAGATGTTGCCCATAATCCGCACGCAGCGGCTACCTTAGCACATAATCTACAGAGTATGTCCTACTTTCCCTATACCTATGCTGTCATTGGTATGTTAAATGATAAGGATGCGGTAGAGGTTATTAATAAATTTAAAGGTATTGTTGATTATTGGTTAGTTGCCGATTTATCAGGGCCACGCGCTCGTCCAGCTGAAGAATTAGCCAATCTTATTAAAGCAACACTTCCTGCGGATAAAGATGGACTACCAACCGTAAATGTGTTTGACAATCCTGTAAGTGCTTATGAGCAAGCTCGTAGCGTTATGGATGATAAAGATAGATTGCTTGTTTTTGGTTCATTCTTAACGGTTTCTGCGGTTTTAGAGCATATCGCTAAATCATGATTTTAAGTGTGTGATTAACTTAAAAAGGAATATATATGGGTTTATTTAATCAATCTAATCGACATCAAACAACACAAAAACCATTGCCAAGAAATGCTCAAGATAATGATTTACGTTATAAAGCAAAGAGTAAATTAATCGGTGCGGCTGTACTCGTTGTGTTGGCAGCAATTGTCGTTCCCTTTTTATTACCAAACGATAAGCCAGTTGAACCAATACAGACACAAGCACCATTAGTACCTATGGTTTCTTCTTCTAGTAGTCATACAGATGGTACAACAGGTACTTTATCGATTACCACTGCTCCCGGTGTAGAAACAGCAGGTACGACAGGGGAGGTTATTTCCTCACCAGAACAAACATCGGTTGTCAATACACAAATACCTACGGATGGCACAGAAATTCCACAAAGTGTCGCAAGTAGTACAACAGGAACCGTTATTTCACCAACTATGCCGTCAGGCACTAGTTCTTCAACTGTTACACCGCCTAGTATTGCAGCAGGTACCAATCCTGATATGGTACAAAAACCAGTACAAACAGTTACTGAAACACATACACAGGATGATCAAAAACGCTTAGACGAGCAAAAACGTCTTGCTGAGCAGAAACGTTTAGCGGAACAAAAACGCTTAGCTGAACAGAAAGCGGCTGAAGCAAAGCGTCAGCAAGCTAGCCGTGATAATAAAGCATCAACTAATAATATTAAAGACAAAGACCGCACAGACGATGGTAGCCGTGCCTTAGCTTTATTAGAAGGACGTACTTCTCCAGCGGCTAAAAAACAAGCTGAACCAAAAGCAAGCGGTAAAATATTTGTACAAGTTGCTGCCTATTCTTCTATGGATGAAGCGAAGAATCAACGTACTAAGTTAGGTAGTGCGGGTGTTTCTAATACGCTTATTCAAAGTGCAGTCGTTAATGGTAATCAAACTTATCGCTTACGAGTAGGGCCTTTTAATAGTCGTGAATCTGCACAGGCTGCACTTACACGATTAAGAGGTTTAGGCTATCAAGGATTTATTGCACAATAATAAATTCCGATGACAGAGTTTGATTATATATTCTTAGCTGTTTTAGGGGCATCAGGTATATTAGGATTTATGAGAGGGTTTTTAAAAGAAGCCTTCTCTTTAGTGGCTTATATTGCTGCTGGCTGTGCTGCTGCAGCGTGGGGACCCCATGCTTTACCGTGGTTTAGCCGTATGGTTGATAATATCTATATAAGTATTGCATTATCTTATGCGGTTGTTTTTATTGCAGTCTTATTAATCATTGGTCTTATCAATAAAACATTAAGCTCTGTTATTTCTCAGATAGGCTTAGGCTCTGCGGATAGTATTTTAGGACTATTTTTTGGTTTGGTACGAGGCTTGATTATCGTACTAGTTGTCGTTATCTTATTGGGGTACACAGATATGCCTCAAGCACCATGGTGGCAAAATGCAAAGTTTTCGGGTGTTGTGATTGAAATAGTACACTATCTCAAAACATTTGTTCCTAGCGATATGGTGAAATATCTTCCTTATTAATTTTTAAAGGTTTTTAATTATGTGCGGTATTGTTGGGATTTCGGGTACATCACCTGTTAATCAATTAGTATATGACTCATTATTGTTATTACAACATCGAGGTCAGGATGCAGCAGGTATTGCAACCACCCAAGATAATCACTTCAGCATGTTTAAATCACATGGTTTAGTGCGAGATGTTTTCCGTACACGGAATATGCGTTCTTTACCAGGTAATGCGGGGATAGGGCAGGTACGTTATCCTACAGCAGGCTCAAGCGATCGTATTGATGAGGCACAGCCTTTTTATGTGAATGCACCCTTTGGGATTACTTTTGCACATAATGGTAATTTGACAAATCCTGATGAATTACGTGAACAGCTTTTCCGTGTAGATCGCCGTCATATCAATACTAATTCAGACTCAGAAGTATTACTCAATGTTTTTGCCCATGAGTTACAACTAGCTTCTGACAAAAATCTTGACAAACCTGCCTTAATTTTCTCGGCTATTCGTGCGTTACACCGCCGTGTTAGAGGGGCTTATGCTGTAGTAGCACAAATTACAGGGTTTGGTATGGTTGCTTTCCGTGATCCCAATGGTATTCGTCCTTTATGCCTTGGTCAGCAGATAACAGAAAATGGTATTGAGTATATGGTAGCATCAGAATCGGTTGCCTTAGAAGGAATCGGATTCCATTTTGTCCGTGATATTGCACCGGGAGAAGCTATTTTTATTGATGAAACCTCTCATTTATGGGCAGAGCAATGTGCTGATAATCCTAAGCTAAATCCGTGTATTTTTGAGTATGTTTATTTTGCTCGTCCAGACTCAACGATTGATGGAGTTAATGTTTATAATGCTCGCCTAAAAATGGGGGAGTATTTAGCGGATAAAGTGGCCCGTGAATTACCTTTAGAGTATATTGATGTGGTGATGCCTATTCCTGATACTTCACGTCCTGTTGCAATGGAATTGGCAGCACGTCTAGGGTTAGAATACCGCGAGGGCTTTATCAAAAATCGCTATGTGGGTCGTACCTTTATTATGCCAGGGCAGGCAGTGCGTAAAAAATCTGTACGTCAAAAATTAAATGCAATGGGCGTTGAGTTTAAGGATAAAAGTATTCTCCTTGTTGATGACTCAATTGTTCGTGGTACAACAAGCCGTGAAATTGTTGATATGGCACGAGCAGCAGGTGCTAAAAAAGTTTATTTTGCTTCTGCTGCACCAGCCGTACGTTTTCCAAATGTTTATGGTATCGATATGCCGACCCAGCAAGAACTCATTGCACATGATCGTAGTGTTCAAGAGGTTTGTCAAGAGATTGGGGCAGATGGTTTGGTCTATCAGGATTTAGAGGATCTGAAAAAAGCTGTACAAGATCTTAACCCTGATATTAAGAGTTTTGATACGTCTTGCTTTGATGGTATCTACGTAACGGGTGATATTGATCAAGCCTATCTTGATCGTCTTAGTGCTAGTCGTAATAAAGATAAAGAAAGCATTGGTGGAATGTCCATGAATATGGGGATAGCATCAGAATAACTACTGATAAACATAAGAGGCAGTGATGCCTCTTATTTTTTAGGTGCTTTATTAGATTTAGTAAGATATACTGGGTATTCCCCCCCCCTAATTTAGTCATAGACTCTTTTACTGTAAGATTAGAGAGGTAATACGTTTAGCGTTAATCTAATATAGCCTCTTTTCTATATATTAACCCTTATTAAAATAAGGATAGTCTTTTGGTCTATGTGGGTTTGTAGCATACTATTTGTTTAGTGATAATAGAATTAGGAGATAGTTATGCAGATTATTCAAGCCCCAATGGCAGGTGCACAGGATAAGCGATTAACAATTGCGGTTTGTCAAGCAGGGGGGATTGGTTCATTACCAGCAGCACTCTTATCGACTGAAAAATTAAGTGAACAAATTAAACAAATTCAGCAAGCGGTTGGTGATGCCTTATTTAATGTAAATTTTTTTGCACATCACCCCCCTCAAGTGAGTATATTACAAGAGCAGGAGTGGTTTAATCTATTAAAACCCTATTTAGAGCAATATCATATTTCTATTGATGATATACCTAAAAGTGGAGGTAGAAATCCCTTTGATGAAGAAGCACTAGCTGTCATTCAAGCCCTTAAACCACCCATTGTCAGTTTTCATTTTGGTTTACCCAATGATGATTTATTACAGGCGGTAAAAGCAACTGGAGCAAAGATTTGGTCAAGTGCAACAACCGTAAAAGAAGCACGATATTTAGCTTCTAAAGGAGTCGATGCCATTATTGCTCAAGGCTTAGAAGCGGGTGGTCATCGAGGGATGTTTTTATCTCCATTGGCAGAACAAATGGGTACATTTGCTCTTTTACCTAATATTATCAAGGCTGTTAAATGCCCTGTAATTGCTGCAGGTGGTATTAGTGATAGACAAACTGTCCGTGTAGCAGAACAATTAGGCGCTAGTGCTGTACAAGTAGGTACGGCTTTTTTATTAGCAGAGGAAGCTAACATTACAGTGCACCATCGTGATGCTTTGCAAAGTGAGGCAGCAGAGCATACTGTTATAACCAATCTATTTACTGGGGGATATGCAAGAGGGATATGTACTCAGTTTATGCAAGAAAATGGATTGGTGAATGATAAAGTATTACCCTTTCCACTGGCAGGTAATGCGATTAAGATTCTAAAAGAAAAGGCAGAGAAGGAAGGGAAATTTGATTTTTCCTCTTTGTGGGCAGGGCAAAATGCACGGTTAGCCAAAGTAGGAACAGCTGCAGATATTATGAAACGATTGCAAGGTGAAAAATAAAATGTACCAATAAGATAGTTGTTTATACATAAAGAATTGCTTATTAGGGTTTTGGATATTTCTTTCCTTAACTTTTATGCTTTGCGTAATGTCTATATATATTTTATTTAAAGAAAGGGATAGATGGATTTTTACTATCCCTTTTTATATACGTTTAGGTATTTTCTAAAAGTTCCTTATTATTTGTTCATAGGGAAAATAATAAGTAAAAGTAAGTAATCATTACTTGATTTTATTTGAAATAATAATGAAATCATTAGAAAGATTTATCTGATAAAAAAGCCATATTGTATCTTGTCATCAAAAAAATAAGTCTTATATAATGAAGACTGTTGATAAGACTATATAGATAGTATAGATATTAACTATTTTTTTAATTATTTTTGGAGTTTTTATGAAAAAATTAACAATCTTAGCAACTATTTTAGCCGCTTCTGTTGGTACAACTGCATTTGCTCAACAAGGTGGATTCCAAGCAACGACACCCAATAATCAAAATGCTGGCTTTACAGGGCAGCAAGCAGTGAGTAAGGTCTCTGAAGCATCACAATGGCGTGATGATCAATATGTAGTATTACAAGGTAAAATCGTAAAACAAATTGGTAAAGATGATTTTATCTTTAGTGATGGTACGGGTGAAATTGAAATTGAAGTTGATGATAAAGCATGGTATGGTCAAAATATTACACCAGCTGATAAAATCAAAGTTTTTGGTGAAGTGGATAAATCTTGGAATAGAACAGAAGTTGAAATTCACCGTATAGAAAAAGTGAAATAATTTATTTATTTTTACTGTATTAATAAAACCCTTTGCTTAAAACAAGGGGTTTCTCATCAATATAGCGATACGCATTGTATCGCTTTTTTATTATAAGCGTAGTAAGTAAGAAATAATGTGAAAGAAAGGTACTATCAACTACTCTATAAATAAAGTTTAAAAAGGAGTAGCAGAGTATATAACTTTTACTTGATGATATCCTCTATAGAGTAGTATCTATAGAGGATAAGTATATTGTGGCGATAACGTTACTAGACAGCCTGACGTAAAGTAGTTTCTTCTATACTACTTTCTAAATAGCCGAATAAATCTTTAGGATCAGCTAAATCAGGGACAAGTGCTAGTGGTTGTGCTAAACCAAGTTTAACCGCAGCATCTGTAATATAGCGTACGGCAGAGAAGTCTTCAATAGCGAAACCAACAGAGTCAAAAATCGTAATTTCTTCATTAGACGTACGGGCAGATTGTTTAGATTTAAATATATCTGCTAATAATTTGACTTTAAAATCTTCTGGCATATTTTGAAGTTCACCCTCTACACGCGTTTGGGGTTCAAATTCAACATATACTGTACCTTTTGTCAGAATACGAGGGTCTAATTCTGTTTTACCGGGGCTATCACCACCGACAGCATTAATATGTACACCAGCCTCTACCATTGCTTCAGTGATAATATGCGCTTTTGAATATTCAGCGGTTACTGTGGTAATAATATCAGCACCTTTTACTGCATCTGCGACATTATCAAAAATTTCTATTTTTAAATCTGTATTGCGTAGATTGTGAACTAATTTTTGACTGGCTTTAGGATCAATATCAAAAATAGCTAATTCTTGGATACCTAAAAGATGGTAGAACGCTAAGGCTTGGAATTCACTTTGACAGCCATTACCAATTATTGCCATGCGTTTACTATTAGGGCGAGCAAGATATTTAGCGGCAAGCACTGACATTGCTGCGGTACGAATCGCTGTTGTTAGTGTAAATTCACTGATAACATCAGGTTTGCCCGTATCGTTACTGATTAATGCACCAAAAGCAAGCACAGTAGATAAGCCGTGGTTAGGATTATCAGGGTGGCAATTGACATATTTAAAACTATATTGTTCTTTACTTGCAATTGGCATAAGCTCAAGAACACCATTATTTAAATAATTTGCAACACGTGCGGTTTTATCAAATTCGTCCCAGCGTAAATAATCTTGATGAAGGTATTCCATCATACCTTCAAAAGTAGATTTAATCCCTTGCTTTTGAATAATTTTGGCAATATCTTGAGGGCTAATTAATAGGGTAGGTAGGCTACCTTTAATGGCTTGTTGTGACATGTTGTACTCCTATTTAATGGGTAAATTGATATTTATTTTTCTTAATGAAAAGAAAGCTATAAAACAAAAATTTATCTATACCTATAGTTTCTCTTATTTTTAAGTTAATTAAAATGCTAAATTATGCTAATATTTGCTATGATATATAGCATTTTGATAGATTAAATTATCATTTTGGTAGGTTTTATGCAAAATTTAGATGAAACAGATCATAAATTACTAAGTTTATTAAGAGAAAACGCCCGTTATTCTATTGCCTATTTGGCAAAGAAATTACAGGTCTCTCGTGGAACAGTAAGTAATCGCCTTGCAAAGCTAGAAGATGAAGGAGTGATTAGAGGATATACAGTTGAGTTACGTCCTGAAAATGAGCTTAATCGTGTTCATGCATGGACAAGTATTGTGATAGAGGGGAATATGACATTATCGGTGGTAAAAGCACTGCGAGGCGATCCTTGTGTAAGTGCAATTTACGATACCAATGGGCGCTGGGATATTTTAGTTGAATTAAGGGCAAATTCTTTAGAAGAGCTAGGGAAGGCCCTTGAGCGTATTCGTTTGATTAAGAATATTAGTAAATCTGAAACGAGTATTCATCTTAAAAATTATATGTGAGGAGTGCTAAATTACTTTATTTTTAATTTGAAAATAAATTTTTAAATTATATTTATTTTTTACTGCTCTTAAATTTAAAATAGAAGTGTAATGTTTTAAAAACTGAGTTGATAAGCTAAGATTGCAGTGTTGTACTTTAATTTTGAATTCACCTTTAAATATTGTTATGATTAGGATAAATTAGGTAGAATAGAGAGCATATAATATCTAGGAATAGACCTATCGTAAGTGATATTTAGGACTGGTAGTCAAGAGGTTTAGGGTACACGTTTTGAAAGTGTGTATATGGAAATGTATAGGTGTTCAAGTATTACTTACCATTAGATAAATTAGATAATAGTGTTTATATTCAGTTTGGATGTGAGTGTATGCGACCATCGGAATTACTTTTACAGTATAAAGAAGATATTAAAGTGATTTTTGTTAAATATCCTCATATTAAATCTCCTCATATTTTTGGTTCGGTTTGTGATGGTTCTGATGAAGAGGGTAGTGATATTGACTTCTTGGTCTATCCTGATCGTGGTGTAACCTATTTTGATATTGCTGAGTTACAATCTGATTTAGAAAACCTTTTACAGTGTCGGGTTGATATTACTACACCTAGGGGATTACCCAATCAATGGCGAGATAAAATAATCCATCATGCGGTGTTATTATGAATAGAAAAGATTATCGTATAGTTGATTATCTTTCTTATATCACCGAATATATTTTGAATATAGAGAATTATGCAAAAGAAATAAGTGAAGAGGAGTTTTTATCTAATCAATTGGTTAAAGATGCTGTATTGTACAATTTTGCCATTATGGGAGAGGCAAGTTTTAAAGCGTTCTTTAGGTAAAGTTTGGTTAATTTTTATCTTTGCTTAAATAGTCAGTTATATAAAATTGACTAATTTGTAAATCATCTTTATCTAATTTAATATCATTTACCATGATTGCTTCCATGATTTTCTTTAAATTATTTAAGAGTTGGCTTTAATATAAGTGCCAGATTGCTTTCTCTATATCTGCTTGCTGTGTAGATTTATCATCGCCATAAAGTAACCTGTCGTTAAATTTAACCATTCTATTGGTTAAAGGGGATTAAGTGCATTAATTAAGCGAATTTCTTCATATTCAGTCAGATCTTCTAAACGAATAGGAATTTCAATAAGTTTATTCGTATTGAGTAAAGTCTGACGCATTGTCCCTTTTAGTAAGGGAGTATTAGGTGTGAACCACTGAGAGCCTTTCCTAAAAATAAGATTACCAATAGAGCAATCTGTTACATAGCCTTGTTTGATAATTATAATTTCATCGGCTGCCCCTTTTTGTGTTAAAAGTGTACTCAATAATGCACGATCAGTTAATTTGAGGTGATAGTCAATATCATCACAAATAATAGGAAGAAAGTGGTGATAAACCTTGCGTTGATAGGGGAAAAACTGTATTTGATAAGATTGGTGATTATAATCTAACCGACAGCGTAATAATGCTTCAGTATGTAATGAAGAGGGGAGTGAAGCATCAATAATTTGTCTTAAATTTAAATAGTTTATAGATGAATAACTACTTGAATAATACTCTCGCACACTTTGTTCATAACGATATTGGTGAGCTTCGATATTACAGACTTGTCCTTTCTCAATTGCAATGGTTTCAAATAAAGGAAATATCGTATTCATCATATCTATTTTAATCTTAAAATATTTACTGTAAAAATTATCACTTATTTAGAGGTAGAGGGTTGAAAAGGAATATAGACTTTTTGAATTAACTCTTTATATTCTTCTTCAACATCACTTTGAGCGGTAATACCACCACCGCTTCGGAAATAAAACTGATGGTCTCGTTGTTCAATAAAGCGAATAGCAACGGCACTATCAATATTTTTGCCATCAAATAGACCAAAAACACCCGTGTAATACCCACGAGAACTCCCTTCTGCTTGTTGAATAATCTGTACTGTTTTTTCTTTGGGTGCACCGCTAATAGAGCCAGCAGGTAAGAGTTTATCTAATAGTGTCCCAATATGTGCTTGCCAGTGCGGATCTAATTGACCTTGAATTTCTGAACTTGTTTGGAGAATATCCCCTCTAGCCGTAGAAATACGCTCAATATACCGAAAACGAGTGACTTCAATAGAATGGGCTACTGTTGCTAAGTCATTTCGTAATAAATCAACCACCGTATAATGTTCTCGTTTTTCTTTTTCATTGTTGAGTAGTAATTGTTCTGCATTATCCAAAGTTGCATCAATTGTACCTTTCATCGGATAAGTATAAATAGTATTATGCTGTGTACGGATAAAAGGTTCAGGTGAAAAGCAGACAAATTGCTGATCAAGCCAGAGTTTATATTTGGCTTGACTTTGTATAAAAATATCCGCTAACGTTGCTGATGTACAAAGCGGTGTTGGATAGCTAAGGTTTAATAAATAGGTATTTCCTTTGTGTAATTCCTGCTGAACAATATCAAATCCTTTCTGATATTCAGCAAATGATATAGGAAAGGGGGTAAATGTAATAGGAAACTTCTCTTTTGCTTGAGTGGTTGGGCTATCAGTTAATGTCGGAAAGGTAAAATTGCTTTTACCAGAAATCATATAATAAATACCTTGTTGTATCGCTTTTTCTAATGGAACAATAATGGGTTTTTCTTTTTCAAAATCAATAAGAAAGAAAAAGGGGATACGCTGACTTCCAAGCGTATTCGCTTGTTGAATAAAAGCAGAGAACGACATAATGATATAAAATAATGCTTTCGCTAAATACTATACTGATGCGAGTAGAGATGACTATTTAAAATAAATAGTTTGTTTGTAATGGCATTTTACCTTATCTATATAAGAAGTGATAGCGAGAAGATAGATACAAATAAATGATAGATGGTAGTTATGCGTTTATTGATTATTAATAATCATGATTCTTTTACTTATAATCTAGTGGATTATATACGGCGGTTAAATATTACTTTTGATGTTGTTACTGTTGAGCAATTAGAGATAGATCAAGTTGAGCAATATAGTCATATCTTAATTTCACCGGGGCCAGATATCCCTGATGCTTATCCTCAGCTTTTTGCTTTATTAGAGCGATACTATCAGCATAAATCTATTTTGGGTGTTTGTCTGGGACATCAAACCCTATGCCAGTTTTTTGGTGCAACACTCTATAATCTTGATAAAGTACGACATGGACAATCAAAACAGTTAAATGTGATAAAAGCCTCTTTATTATTCCATCATTTACCACTATCATTTCAGATTGGTTTATACCATTCATGGGTCGTATCAATAGACAACTTTCCTGATGTATTGGATATAACTGCTGTATGTGAGGATAAACTGATTATGGCGGTTCAGCATAAGACATTACCACTTTTTGGGGTGCAGTTTCACCCAGAGTCTTTTATCTCTGAAAATGGTTTAGCGCTTTTATCCAATTGGCTAAAAGGAGAGATGTAATTGACAGTATCTTTTCTAGTGTTTATTGAGACTTAATGAAAAAGATGTCGAGTGTTTTTCTTAAATAGAGCAATAAGAGAAGCGATAGCCATCAACACAAAGAGACCTAATGACCATAACGAATATTCAATACCCAATAAGCTAACTTGTGCATCCATACAAGTGGCGAAAATACCAAATAACCACGGTACTGCGGCATCTAAATGTGTCCAACGGGACATAAAGACATCGGCGAATGTCATATCACAAGAAAGCATTTTAGCCGCAACATTGTATTGATACCATGCACTTAATACGCCAGATAAGGATAATCCTGCACTTAAAAAGGCGAAAAAACGGATAAAATAAGTAGAACGAAAGAGGTTAGAAAGTAAGCAAACCACCGCTATAACGAGGAGAATAAAACGTTGCAATACACACCAAGCACAAGGGTACATTCCCAAATAGTGTTGGGAAAATAAAGCAAATCCAAGGGCAAGTAAACAGATTAATGCAATGGTATTCAGTATTTTTTGTGTGGTATTCATATCATGTTAACTGGTTAATATCACTCGCTAAACTCATTGCTAAATCATGTATGCCTGCCCAGCAAATTTGAACCCCTACACATAGCAAAATAAAGGCAGAAAGTCGCATAAAGATAATCGACCCATTGTTGCCTAAACGATGCAAGAATTGAGCGGCAAAGCGTAAACAGAAATAAACAATAACCGCAATGACTATTACACCTACAATAGTACCACTTAATGTAAAGAAAGTAGCTAAGTTTAACTGATTGTGTTGTAAACTTGCCCCTACGGTAATAGCGGCAGCAATCGTACCCGGACCACAAGCAATAGGGAAGGTAAGTGGATAAAAAGCATTATTTTTTGCTTTATCTAGCGTATATTCTTCATTACTAATCGGATGCATACCAGTATCAGGGTCTTCTGCATTGAGTAATTTCCATGCCGCAGCAATAACCAAGATACCCCCACCGACACGTACAACGGCTAAAGAGATACCCAACATACTTAGCACGAGATTACCAAGGAAAATAGCCGCCACAATCATAATAAAGATGTTGATCGCAATACGTTGAGATAGCATTTTCCGAGTTTGATTGCTAGCGCCACTTGTCATTGTCCAAAAGATAGGAATAACAGAGGGAGGATTTAAAATCGGAAGAATAGTAGCCAATACAAAAAGAAAATTGGTGAAAAAGGTGGAAAACATAATTACTTCAACTCAATTAAATGATTTAAGGTATCTAAAATATCCCGTTCAAATGATAACTGATTTTTTTCATTATCTAAATAGGGACTCTCAATAATAAAAATATCTTCTGCTCGCTCACCTAATGTCATAATTTTAGCCATGTGTAAATTAATATGATGTTTACTCAATAAATGGGCTAAGTGATAGAGGATTCCGGGACAGTCCGTTGTTGTGATAGATAATAACCATGTTGAACCATATTCGTCTTTACGTAAGGTAATACTAGGAACAATAGGAAAAATACGGGATTGTCGTGCCTCTGCACCAACCTTTGTTGTAAATGATTTGGGTGGTTTTAGGTTTTCTTGCTGTATTGCTTTTACAAGTGTCTTTTCAATGGTATGAATTAAATGATTTGGGTTTTCTCCCTCATTAAATGAGATAGAAAAACTATCTAAAGCATAACCATCTATGCTGGTATGAATACGGGCATCAAGAATATTAAGATGATGCTGATAAAAATATGCCAGGATTTTTTCAAAAAGATGTGGTTGATCAGGCGTAAAAACAACAATTTGGATATGATCACTTTTGGCAGCATAACGTGCACGAACAATGGTTTGACGTGTGCCAACATAGGGAAATAATACTTGAGTATGCCAAGCGATATCCTCTGCTTCATGACGTAGAAAATAGGCAATATCCATTTGATGCCAAAAATCATCACGTTGTTTATCGGTTAATCCGACAGCTTGAATAAGATGTTTGGCTTCGGTTTTACGTTGCGATAAAATAGTTTGACGATCAAAGGTATCGCCTTCAAATAATTGTACGGTACTTTGGTAGAGGTTTTGTAAAAGCTGATCTTTCCAGTTATTCCATACTTTAGGGCTTGTGCCACGAATATCAGCAACGGTTAAAAGATATAAAGCATCTAGGTGTCGTCTAGTTTTTACCGCTTTACTAAAATCATTAATAACCGCTGGATCTGAAATATCTTTCTTTTGTGCCACAGTGGACATTAATAAATGGTTAGCTACCAAGAATTCTAAGAGTTCTATATCTTCCGCTAATAAACGGTGTTGTTGTGCAAAGGCTTTAATATCAATTGCCCCTAAAATAGAGTGATCACCACCTCGACCTTTAGCAATATCATGAAAAAGTGCTGCAATATATAAAATCCAATATCGGTCAAATTCAGCCATCAAACGAGATGCCAATGGATTTTCTTGTGCATATTCTGGCATAGTGAAACGATAAAGATGACGAATAACTTGCAAAATATGCTGATCAACCGTATAAACATGAAAGAGATCATGTTGCATTTGTCCTACAATTTTTTGCCAACTAGGGATATAACGAGGCAGAATTTTCAGTTTAGATAGTAGTCGTAAATTCTGTACAATACCTGTAGGTTGTTGCAAAATAGCTAAGAAAGTTTCTTGATTTTGAGGGTCTTCTCTAAATTGCGTATCAACTAATTTTCGGTGTTCCCAGATGAGACGTTGTGTTTTAACACTTAAATCCTCTAGCTCTGGATAGTGTTGTAAAACTAAAAAGGTTTTTAGCAAAAGGTGTGGTTTTTTAATAAATGCATCTTCTTCACGAATATCCAGTAAATGCCCAATACGCTGAAAGTCCTCATCAAGTATAATAATCCGTTTATCTTGCCCTGGGAAAAGATAGTCCTTAAAATTTTGTAGCATAAAATGGGTAATAAGATTTACTAATCGAGCAACCCCATAATAGCTTTGCATAAAACTTTCTGATGCACGTTTACCTGCGATGCTTTTATGACCATATACTTCGGCAAGTAAAGGTTGTACATGAAAAAGGACACGATCGTCCCGTTTACGATGAATCAACTGTAATTCAATCCGAAAGCGCTTAAAGTTATTTTCTGCTTTAGTGATAACTTCTGCTTCTTTAGCGGTCATTAGCTGTGCATCTACTAAGGCTTTCCAACCACCTTTCATATTGTTTGATAAGGCTAGCCAGTGTAAAAGGTGGATATCGCGTAAAGCTCCCGGAGACTCTTTTCCATTGGGTTCTAAAGAGTAGGGGGTATTGTTATAGCGAGCATAACGCTGTTTGAATTCTAATTGTTTACCTAAAAAGAAATCTCGAGGTTGGTGAAATTTTTTGAATTTCTTTTGAAGCTGTAGAAATGTTTTATGCTCTCCAAGGATATATCGGCATTCGAGTAAACTGGTTTCTACCGTAATATCTTTTTTGGCTTCATGAAGGCAATCATCTATGGTGCGAATACTTGCACCAATGTCTATTCCCAAATCCCAAAAGGATTGAATAAGTTGAGCAAGTTTTTCTTGATCAGCCGTATTGGGCTCTTTGGCAATTAATAAGAGGATATCAATATCAGAGTAAGGATAAAGTTCTTTGCGACCATATCCCCCTACAGCACAGAGTGCTGTCCCTGCGGGTAGGGGATATTGCTGAATCACTTCTTTAAAGCATTGGTCAATAATCCGTGTGTTTCTACTTAAAAAAGTATTGGCATTTATCTTGCCCTTTTTATACCGCTCTCTTAACTGTTCACGTTTCTGTGTAATGCTTTTTTTGATCTCAAGAAGTGAGGTCATTCCTTATCCTTTTTGAATAAAGTCTGGTGGTGGTCGCATTTGATCGGAAACAGTAAGCACTTCATAACCATCAGCGGTTACAATAACAGTATGCTCCCATTGTGCAGATAAACTACGATCCTTAGTCACAACAGTCCATTGGTCGGGCATTAAACGTGTTGCATAGTGTCCTGCATTAATCATAGGCTCAATTGTGAATGTCATTCCTTCTACGAGTTTTGTACCAGTATGGGGTTTGCCATAATGTAAAACCATAGGATCATCATGGAAAACACGTCCTACACCATGACCGCAATAGTCCCGAACAACAGAAAATCCTTGGGCTTGGGCGTGTGTTTGAATGGCATGACCAATATCACCTAATGTTGCCCCAGGTTTCACTTGTTCAATACCTAACCACATACATTCATACGCTGTTTCAGTTAGTTTACGAGCTTGAATAGAAGGTTCGCCAATATAGAACATACGGCTTGTATCACCAAACCAACCCTCTTTAATAATCGTAATATCAATATTCATAATATCACCATTTTTAAGCACACGATCACCGGGAATACCATGACAGATGACGTTATTAATAGAGGTGCAGATACTGGCAGGAAACGGAGGGTTGCCATAGCCAATCGTTGCAGACTTAGCATGGAGTACATTGGTAATATAGTCTAATACTAGACGATCAAGCTCACCTGTTGTGATGCCTGCTTTAACAAAGGGTGTAATATAATCCAATGCTTGTGCTGCACCTTGGCAGGCAGCTTTCATTTGAGCAATCTCTTCAGGTTTTTTAAGGATTTGCATAAAACTTGTATAAAAATAAAAAATCAGTATATAATTATAGACTTATTTGAAAATATATCCAATCACCCTTTATAAAAAATGTATTTTAAAAGTATTTTTTATGGTAGGTTTTGCTGGGGTATAGTGCTTTTAGCGTAATGGTATTTCCATTAGTTCAAATAAAATCCTCTTTTTTTTAATAGCGTACATCACCACATAGGGTGTTGATTCCAATAAGATTCATATCAATACGGGTGCTGTACAAGACATAACCCTGTGGAGTTTACTATGTCATTAATGCGTCAAATGTTAGAAGCTGGTGTTCATTTCGGTCACCAAACACGTTACTGGAACCCAAAAATGGGTCAATACATTTTTGGTCAACGTAACAAAATCCATATCATTAACCTAGAAAAAACAGTTGTTAAATACCTAGAAGCCCTAAACTTCGTTCGTCAGACAGCTGCTCGCGGTGGTGATATTCTATTTGTAGGTACAAAACGTTCTGCGCGCGATATTATCGCTGCAGAAGCTGAACGTGCTGGCGTACCTTATGTTAATAATCGCTGGTTAGGCGGTATGATGACTAACTTTAAAACAGTTAAATCATCTGTTAAACGTCTAAAAGATATGGAAGCTGCTCAAACAGACGGTAGTGTTGAGCGTTTGACTAAAAAAGAAGCATTAATGTTCTCTCGTGAATTAGAGAAACTTAATAAATCAATCGGTGGTATCAAAAACATGAACAAATTGCCTGCAGCTTTGTTCGTTGTTGACGTTGGTTATCACAAAATTGCTATTCAAGAAGCACGTACTCTAGGTATTCCTGTTATCGCTGTTGTGGATACTAACCACTCACCAGATGGTGTTGATTTTGTTATTCCAGGTAACGATGACTCAGCTAAAGCGATTGAATTATATGCTTCTGGTATTGCTAATGCTATTCTTGAGGGTCGTGAACAACGCCTAAATGGTTTAGTTGAAGAAATTCAAGAAGAAGTTGTAGAAGAAGCTGTTGCTGAAGAAGCGTCAGCTGCTGAGTAAAATTTTTGCTTGTCATTTATTTTACAATAAACGACAGTTATTATCATAAGGTCGCCTGATGCTTCTAATAGAGTAGGGCGACTTTATTCGTTAAACATTTTTATACTTAGCATGGACTAAGTAATTTATCTTAAATTGGAGAAAACATGGCTGAAATTACCGCTGCAATGGTTAGAGAGTTACGTGAAAAAACAGACGCACCGATGATGGAATGTAAAAAAGCATTAACGGAGGCTGATGGTGATTTAGCACGTGCAGAAGAGATTCTTCGTGTGAAATTAGGTAATAAAGCAAGTAAAGCAGCTACACGTGTAACAGCTGAAGGACTTATCGGTATTTATACTTCTGAAGATGGTAAAACAGGTGCATTAATTGAAGTAAACTGTGAAACTGACTTCGTGGCTAAAAACCCAGAGTTCGTTGATTTCGTTGCAGAATTAGCGAAAAAAGTTGCCCTTGAAAATCCAGCTGATGTTGCTGCACTCAATGCACTTCCTTTTGGTGAAGGTACAGTAGAAACAACTCGTACCGCCTTAGTTGGTAAAATTGGTGAGAATATGACTGTACGTCGTTTCCACCGTATTGCAACCCCACACCAAGTGGCTAGCTATAGCCATGGCGGTCGTATTGGCGTATTAGTTGAATTTGAAGGTGCAGATGAAGTAGGTAAAGATGTTGCAATGCACGTTGCTGCCACAAAACCAAAAGCATTAAATGCTGATGGTGTACCTGCTGAAGATATTGAAAAAGAACGTTCTGTCGCGGCACAAAAAGCGGCTGAATCTGGTAAACCAGCTGAGATTGTTGAAAAAATGGTTGAAGGCTCTGTTGCTAAATATCTCAAAGAAGTTACCTTATTCAACCAACCTTTTGTTAAAAACGATAAACAAACAGTTGAGCAAATGCTTAAAGAGAAAAAAGCAGCTGTTCATAGCTTCGGTTTATTTATCGTAGGTGAAGGTATTGAGAAAGTTGAAACAGACTTTGCTGCTGAAGTAGCGGCTATGGCAAAAGCATAAGTTTTGCATTAGCACCATGATTAGCCTTGAGAGTATTTACTTTCAAGGCTTTTTTATTGATACGAACCGAAGTAAGTTTAAATATGGCTAATTCTTTAATCAATCGTTTAAGCAAAGAGATTTAGCGTATAATAGACGACGATTTAATGATTAATATAGTTTTATTAAAAAGGATAAAAATCATGTCAACATCATATAAGCGTGTGCTACTCAAATTATCGGGTGAGGCACTCATGGGTGAAGATGCTTTTGGGATTAATCGTTCAACGATTGTCCGTATGACAGAGGAAATTGCTGAAGTAGCAAAGCAAGGTGTAGAATTAGCTATTGTGATTGGTGGTGGTAATATTTTCCGAGGTATTGCACCAGGAGCACAAGGTATGGATCGTGCTACGGCTGATTATATGGGTATGTTAGCAACCGTCATGAATGCATTAGCATTACAAGATGCCTTAAAAAATCATGGTGTTGTAGCTCGTGTACAGTCTGCTTTAAATATTGATCAAGTGGTTGAGCCTTATATCCGCCCTAAAGCATTACGCTATCTTGAAGAAAAGAAAGTGGTTATCTTTGCAGCAGGGACAGGTAATCCTTTCTTTACAACTGATACTGCAGCCGCATTGCGTGGTGCAGAGATGGGGGTTGAGATTGTCTTAAAAGCGACTAAAGTGGATGGTATTTATACAGCTGATCCTAATAAAGATCCTACCGCTACGCGTTATTCTCGTGTTGCTTTTGATGAAGCGATTAGCAAACGTTTAGAAGTGATGGATGCAACAGCATTTGCACTTTGTCGTGATCAAAAACTACCAATTAAAGTCTTCTCTATCAATAAAGCTGGCGCACTAAAACGTGTTATTGCTGGTGAAGATGAAGGTACATTAGTTCACGTATAAACTATTTAAAATAATTGATATTTTCACTAAAAGGTAAAAAATGAGTATTTCTGATATTACAAAATCAACCGAAACTCGTATGGGTAAATCGATTGAAAACTTAAAAGTTAATTTATCTAAAATCCGTACAGGTCGTGCACATGCGGGTATTTTAGATCATGTACACGTTGATTACTATGGTTCTATGGTTCCCGTTGGTCAGGTTGCCAATGTAAGTGTTGTTGATGCACGCACATTAAATGTACAACCTTGGGAAAAAAATATGGCAGCGCCAATTGAAAAAGCTATTCGTGAGTCTGATTTAGGTTTAAATCCTGTTGCTTTAGGCGATTCAATTCGTGTGCCTATGCCACCATTAACAGAAGAGCGTCGTCGTGATTTAACCAAAGTGGTACGTTCAGAAGGTGAAGATAGTAAAGTAGCTGTGCGTAATCTTCGCCGTGAAGCAAATGATGCGTTAAAACGTCTATTGAAAGAAAAAGAAATTTCAGAAGATGATGATCGCCGTACACAAGATGTTGTACAAAAAATGACAGATAAATATGTCGCTGAAATTGACAAACTCGTGGCTGATAAAGAAGCCGAAATTATGAAAGTTTAGTAATAAAGTAGTTATGACGCAAAGTTCTACACTGAGTATTCCTACGGTTAGCGAAAAACCTCGCCATGTTGCTATTATTATGGATGGTAACGGACGGTGGGCGACTAAGCGTCATTTACCGCGTACAGCAGGGCATATTCGTGGTATCCAAGCTGTACGCCGTGCGGTAGAATACTGTGCAAGAAATCATATTCCTTATCTGACTTTATTCGCTTTTAGCTCTGAAAACTGGCGCCGACCTGCGGATGAAGTCAGCTTATTGATGAAGTTATTTGTAAAGGCATTACAAAAAGAAGTTACCAAACTTCAAAAAAACAATATGAAGCTAAAAGTAGTAGGAGACTTATCGGCTTTTGATGCAACATTACAAACATTGATTCAAGCCGCAGAAGCATCTACAGCACATAATACAGGGCTTCAATTAAATATTGCAGCTAATTATGGTGGTCGTTGGGATATATTGCAAGCTATGCAAAAAATGCTCCAACATCGACCAGACTTAAATGGGCAATCCCTTATTCAAGAATCAGATTTATCTCCTTACCTTTGTTTCGCTGATATTCCAGAGCCAGATCTTTTTATTCGAACGGGTGGAGAGAGTAGAGTATCTAATTTTATGATTTGGCAACTTGCCTATACAGAGCTTTATTTTACAGAAAAATATTGGCCCGATTTTTCTGCTGATGATTTTGAAGCTGCTATTCATTGGTATGCTCAACGAGAGCGGCGATTTGGTCGTACATCAGCTCAACTAAAAATGTAAATTATGCTAATTCCTCGAGTAATAACTGCCATTGTTTTATTGGTTATTTTAGCCATATTGCTAAGTTTATCTAATCCTTTCTATTTTGCTATTTTTTTGAGTGTGGCAAGTGCTTTAACTATTTTTGAATGGTTGCGTATTTCATTACCAACCTCAAAAAAAGGACTAAAAGCAGCACTAGTTGCCATTGTTAGTTTTATCGCCTTTATGAGCTTATATAGCCTGTTTATTCCTCTTAATGGAGATGAGCTAGCGGCTATACCTGATAGGCTAAGTTTATTTTATGCCAATCCTTGGAAACTATCCATTTTTTCTCTATTGATGGTACTTACCTTTTTTTTGAGTTTTATTTGGTTATTAATTATCCCAATTGTACTTTATCGGGGAGAAACTCGCCAAATCAGCAATAGCTATTTACATAGTATTTTTGCTGTGATGGCTTCTACGGCGGCATGGATCAGTTTATTAACTATCTATTTACTATCGGGTACTTGGTTTTTATTGAGTTTCTTAATTATTATTTGGTGTGCTGATATTTTTGCTTATTTTGGAGGTCGGTATTTTGGTGGTGAAAAATTAGCCCCTACCATTAGTCCTGGAAAAACACGGTCAGGCGCAATTTGTGGTTTATTAAGTGTTGCTATTTGGATAATAATTAGTGCCTATATAGATCATTCTTTTTCTGCTTTTTTAGTGCATTTTATGGGTTTTGGTGGTGCTGTTATTGTTGGGCTACTACTCGGCATAGTGTCTATTTTTGGTGATCTTTACGAGTCCTTACTCAAAAGACGAGCGAGTGTCAAAGATTCTAGCCAGTTATTACCAGGACATGGTGGCGTATGGGATCGTTTAGATTCTGTTATTGCGGTTACTCCCTTAGCCATGAATTTTATTTTTCTTTTTAATATTTAAAACACTATGCAGTCGCTTGTTATTTTTGGTGCTACGGGATCAATAGGGACAAGTACCCTAGATATTATTGCCTGCCATCCTGATAAATACCGTGTTTATGCCTTGAGTGCCTTTTCTCATATGGAAAAACTTGCTCATCTTGCACAACGTTTTTCTCCTAAGGTACTGATTGTACCCGACGAAAAAGCCAAAAAAGATGTACTTTCTTTTTATCAAGGGGCGACTATTCCAGAAATTAGAATAGGACAAGAGGGCTTGTGTGAGACGGCAAAAGACCCACTTGCTGATACGATTGTTTGTGCCATTGTTGGTGCGGCAGGGCTTAAAAGTGCCTATGCAGCTGCTCAAGCAGGTAAGCGTATTTTATTGGCAAACAAAGAAGTTTTGGTAACAGCAGGCGCTTTATTTATGAAAGCGGTTAAAGATCACCATGCAACCCTCTTACCTATTGATAGTGAGCATAATGCGATATTTCAATGCCTACCTAAACAAGATTCAACAAAATATTTGCACAAAGTGATTATTACGGCTTCGGGAGGGCCGTTTAGAAATATACCGATTGACAGTCTAGCAACCGTTACACCAGAGCAAGCCTGTAAACACCCTAATTGGAATATGGGACGAAAAATCTCGGTGGACTCTGCCACAATGGTGAATAAGGGGCTAGAGGTAATTGAGGCGAAATGGTTGTTTGACCTAGATGTATCACAGATTGATGTCGTTATTCATCCACAAAGTACAATTCATTCAATGGTGCAGTTTATAGATGGTTCATTATTAGCACAAATGGGGCATCATGATATGCGTATCCCTATTTCTTATGCTTTAGCTTATCCAGATCGTATTTCTCATCAAGCGGCAAGTTTTGATTTAAGCCAGCTTACCCAATTAGATTTTATGCCACCTGATAATCAACGCTATCCTTGTTTATCATTAGCTTTTAAAGCCTTAAAAGAGGGCATTGGTGCTTGTACTATCTTAAATGCGTCTAATGAAATTGCGGTACAAGAATTTTTAGACTATAAAATTAAATTTACGCAAATTGCGGAGACTATAGCAACTATGCTTCAGCAGATTCAACTTCCTGTCTTAACGACTATTGATGAGGTAGTGGATTTTGATGCTGAGGTAAGAGCAAAAACATTACAGTATCTACATTCTTTACGTTCATAAAGGTTTTTCTTGAGTATTCTAACTTTTCTAATTACTATTTGTATTGTGGTCGTATTTCATGAGTACGGTCACTATGTTGCTGCCCGTTATTACAATGTTCATGTAGAACGCTTTTCAGTTGGTTTTGGTAAGGTATTGTACCGCCGAGTAGATAAAAAGGGAACAGAATGGGCTATTTCTATGCTTCCCTTGGGAGGATATGTTAAACCACTAGCAGAACCACGTCCCAATCATCCTGATTATCAAGTTGGTGAATCTGTTCAAGAAAAAACAGCTTGGCAAAAAGTAGTGATTTACGCAGCAGGCCCTACTTTTAGTTTTTTATTAGGTATTATTATTTATACCTTTACTTTTATGATTGGAGAGCAACAACCAGAAGCGATTGTTGCTGAACCCGCCGAACATTCTATTGCTGCCAATGCAGGTATCCGTGCGGGGGATAAGATCCATGCTATTAATGGTACAGAGATATATAGTTGGTCAGAGGCTCTTGAAGCATTAAGTGGGCCAATGACCTTAGGGCAAACAGTAAATATGCAAATAACGAATAAATGGGGAGAGCAAAAAATCGTTAATCTTGCCTTTCCACCTTATACGGGCAACTTAGAGCATACTAACCTGACAAAATTATCTGGTTTAGCATTGACAACACCAACGCCTATTGTGCAAGAAGTTATTACTGGAGGACCTGCCGAAAAAGCAGGCTTACAAGTAGGGGATACTATTAAGGCGATGAATGGGCAAACCATTGCTCAATTAGCTGACTTTATTCAAATGATTCAAGAGAGTATCGATAAAAATATTACGCTTACAGTGAGTCGTCACCATCAAGAAGTAGATTTATTTATTGTGCCAACAATAGTCACATTAGAAGATGGGCGTACAGTTGCACGGATTCAAGCAAGATTTGGTGCGAATTACCCTATGACCTATGTACAATATAATCCTATTGATGCATTGATTAAAGCGATTGATAAAACGTGGGATACTGCTTTACTTTCCTTTAAAATGATCGGAAAAATGATTATTGGTGAGGTTTCTCTTAAAAACCTAAGTGGGCCATTGACGATAGCTGATTATTCAGGCAAAGTAGCACAGCATGGTTGGATAACATTTATTCAATTTATTGCCCTCATTAGTATTAGTATTGGTGTATTAAATCTTTTACCTATTCCTGGCTTAGATGGGGGGCAAATGGTGATTTATTCTATCGAAGCCATAAGAGGGAAAGCACTATCAGATAATTTATTACGAAATATTATGATAGTCGGGTATGGTTTTTTATTTTTAATGATGTTTTTTGCCCTGAGTAATGATATTAATCGAATTTTTCAATAGTTATTTTTATCAATAAATTAAGGATATTATTACCTTTTATCATTAGTTATTCGGTATTTTAATGAAAATAGTCGTAAGATTGGCTTATGGTATGAGTTTATTCAAGGTATAAAGCCAAATATTACTGACAAATGGCACTTTATAGCTTAAAATAATTCGTTAATTATGGATACTCATCTTCAAGGAATGCACGAATGAAAATTCGCCCATTAAAACACTTACATAAAACAGCGATAGCTTCTTTTGTTTCGGCATTAATTTTGCCTGTAACAGCGAATGCGTTTTCGCCTTTTGTTATACAAGATATTCGCGTTACTGGTTTGCGTAGTGCTGAACCCTCTATGGTGTTTAGCTATATTCCTGCTCGTGTAGGGACTACTTTTAGTGATGATATAGCGACAGACTCCGTACGCCGTCTCTATGCCACAGGTTTATTTAATGATGTCAAAATTACAACAGAAGGTCGTGTTGTTAATATTGCTGTAGAAGAGCGTCCTATTGTGTCTTCTGTTATTTTTGAAGGTATGAGTGCCTTTAGAGGGGAGGATATTGTTAAATCATTAAATGAATTGGGATTAGGAGAGGGTAAAGCCTATAATCCAGCTTTACTCGATAAAGCCATTACCGAAATTCGTAATCAATATGTGACAAAAGGCAATTACACTGTTGATATTAAACCTACATTAACCCCATTACCCAATAATCGTGTTGGTATCAGTTTCTTAGTAGCAGAGGGTAGTCGAGCAAGAATTCGTGATATTAACTTTGTTGGTAATAAAGCTATTTCATCGTCTGATTTAGAAGATGAAATGAATCTTACCACTTCTGGTTTTATGACTTGGTACACAGGGACAGATAAATTCTCTCGTGATACCTTAAATAGTGATGTTGAAAGAATTCAGGATTATTATTTAGACCGTGGTTATCTAGATGCCAAAGTTGAATCGCCACAAGTATCCATTTCACCTAATCTTCGTGATATTGATATTAATATTACCGTTGATGAGGGACAACCCTATACAATTCGTCATCTTAATGTCGCTGGAGACCTACTCGGCATGAATGAAGAACTTGAGGGGTTAATTGTTAATAAATCAGGCGAATTATACAATGTGACTAAAGTGCGTCAAACGGTTAATGCGATTGCATTACGTTTGGGTGAGTTAGGTTATGCTACGGCACAAGTGAATCCTGTTCCTCAAGTTGTACCGGGAACACAAGAAGTTGATGTGATTTTCTATGTTAACCCAGGTAAACGTACTTATGTCCGCCGTATTGAAATTGGTGGTAATGTGCGTACGCGTGATGAGGTAATTCGCCGTGAAATGCGCCAAACAGAAGGGGCTTGGTACGACTCATCTCGTTTAGCTATGTCACGTGATCGTATTGATCGTTTGGGCTATTTTAATGATGTCAATATTGCTCAAGTACCCGTTGAGGGATCAGATGATCAGATTGATTTAGTTGTTGATGTTAAAGAAAAACCAACAGGAATGATTAGCCTAGGTGTGGGCTATGGCTCTAGTGATCGTTTTTCTTTCCAAGCAGGGTTAAATCAGGATAATATCTTTGGTTCAGGTACTAATTTAGGTTTAAACTTTAATACCTCTAAATATAACCGAGTCGTTTCTTTAGTTCATACCGATCCGTATTGGACAAGCAGTGGTATTAGTAAAACAACTTCAGCTTATTATCGTTTGGATCGTCCCTATAGTAGCTCTTCTTGGAATGATGATGACTATAGCTATCAGATTCGCTCTGTGGGTTTAGGGATGAATTTTGGTGTACCTATCTCTGAAAATGATACGATTTTTATGGGAGCTACTTTTGAGCAGAATAAAATTCGATTACCAGACGAAAGAGCCTATCCTAACTTCTCATATGCATACCGTGATTTTGTGAAGCAATATGGTGAGAAAACCAATTCAGTTATTTTTAATGTAGGTTGGACAAAAGATACGCGTGATAGTGGTATTGCCCCTACGCGTGGCTACATGACCTCTCTAAGTGCGGTAGGTAGTGTGGGTGATTTGAAATACTATATTTTAAGTGCGCAACAACAATATTACTTACCTCTTGGCAAAGATTATACCTTAGCATTTAATGTGGCAGCAGATTGGGGACATACTTACGGTACAAGTAAACCATACCCTGTGATTAAGAATATGTATGCTGGTGGTATTGGTTCTGTTCGTGGTTTTGATGGTTCTTCTTTGGGACCACGCGACCCTAATAGTGATGACTATTTAGGGGGTAGTCGCCGTATTGTTGCCAATGTTCAACTATTCTTACCATTCCCTGGTACACAGAATGACCGCTCTTTACGTTGGTTCTTATTTGCTGATGCTGGTAAGATTGGGGTAAGTAGTGGTCAATCTTGCTCAGGTGGACGTAATCATGTAGAAGATCCGTGTGGATGGCGTTATTCTACGGGTATTGGTCTTTCTTGGAATTCACCTTTAGGACCATTACAACTTTCACTTGCTCGTCCGCTTAATACGAAAAGGGGTGATGATAAACAACAATTCCAATTCCAAATTGGTACAGCATTCTAAGATGATTCTAGGTGTTCTAGGGTAATTTGATTTACAATAAGAACACCGTTTGTATTTTTATTTTTTAAAAGGTTATTATGAAAAACCATTCAGTTAAATTAAGCCGTGTAACCACGACCCTTTTAGCACTTGCTTTAAGTACATCAGCTAGTATTGCTATGGCACAAGATAAACCTGCTAGCACCGATAAACCAGCGACAGAAGCAACTGCACCACTTAAAATCGGTTTTGTCAATACCGAAAAATTATTACGTGAATCAGCGCCTGCTAAAGAAGCAGAAGCGAAAATTGAAGAAGAATTCAAAAAACGTGATGCTGATTTACAAAAATTAGCTAATGAACTACGCACTAAATATGAAAATTTTGATAAAAATGCACCAGTAATGTCTGATGCAGATCGTGTCAAAGCACAGCGTGAATTAAGCGATTTAGATACAGATTTACAACGTAAACGTCGTGAATTCCAAGAAGACTTTAATCGTCGTCGTAATGATGCTTTCTCTACCATTGTTGATAAAGCGAATACAGCAATTAAAAATATTGCTGAAAGCCAAAACTATGATCTCATCTTACAAGATGCGGTAACAGTAAGTCCTCGTGTGGATATTACAGACGAAGTAATTAAAGCATTAGATACTAAAAAATAATCATGGCAACTATTCTGACATTAGAGCAAGCCATTGATCTGGATGCCTTATTAGCACAAGTTGATACCAGTGGCTTAACATGGAAAATTCAAGCAACTGATAATAAGGCTTTACCCAAAATAGTCGGGATTGGTTCTTTGTCAGATGCAAAGCCTAATGAAATTGGTTTTTTAGCTAACCCTCGTTTCTTTGATTTACTACAAATAACGCAAGCTGGGGCGGTTATTTTGCCTCAGCGAGCGATTGATGCCTTAGCTAAACTAGCTTTAACATTGCCTTTTGTCATTGTGCAATGTGAAGATCCTTATTTACTTTATGCCCGTATCTCTCAATGGTTTGAAAAAACAATGAGAGCGGATGAAGTACGAAATATTCATGAAAAAGCGGTTATTCACCCTAGCGTTACACTTGGTAAAAATGTGAGTATTCATGCTTTAGCGGTTATTGAAGAAGATGTTGTTATTGCAGATGATGTCACAATTGGTGCTGGATCGGTAATTGGTAAAGGTGCAATTATCGGTAAAGGAACACGCTTGCATGCTAATGTGACACTCTATCCACGCACAGAAATAGGACAGTATTGTATTATTCATAGTGGAGCTGTTATTGGTGCGGACGGATTTGGGTTTGCACCAGATTCCACTAAAGATAAAGGTGCTTGGTCTAAGATTGCCCAACTGGGTAAAGTAATTATCGAAGATGATGTAGAAATTGGAGCGAATACAACAGTTGATAGAGGGGCATTAGGTAATACCTTAATTCACCGTGGTGTTAAGCTTGATAATCAAATTATGATTGGACACAATTGTGAAATTGGTCAATATACCGCTATGGCAGCTTGTGTTGGTGTGGCAGGTTCTACCAAAGTGGGTGAACGTTGTACCTTGGCTGGTGCAGCTATGGTATCAGGCCATATTGAGATAGGTGATGATGTTCATATCTCAGGTGGATCGGGCGTCATGTCAAATATCGAAAAACCAGGACGTTATACAGGATTATGGCCAATTGCAGATCACCAAACTTGGCAAAAAAATGCGGCTACGCTAGCCAATTTATATGATTTACGACGTCGCATACAACAACTTGAAAAATTAGTCAATACCAAAGAATCTACCTAAGGTTCAGTGTATTTAAAAGCGTTATTAGTTTTCATTATTTAAACTGGGAAGAATTATGGAGTTAGATATTCGTCGCATTATGGAGCATCTTCCACATCGCTATCCAATGTTATTGGTGGATAGAGTGCTTGAATTAGTGCCGGGAGAACGTATTGTTGCTATTAAGAATGTAAGTATTAATGAGCCTTTTTTCCAAGGACATTTCCCCCATTTACCTGTTATGCCAGGTGTGTTAATTATTGAAGCATTAGCGCAAGCAGCCGCAATTTTCTCTTTTGCTAAGCCAGAAGGGGGAACTATGTTGGATAGTAATACGACGGCTTATTATCTTGTTGGTATTGATGATGCACGCTTTCGTAAACCAGTCGTACCAGGGGACCAATTACGTTTAGAAGTCACTGCTCTGCGTATCAGTAAAGTAATGTGTAAGTATGAAGCAAAAGCCTATGTAAAAGATGAAGTAGTGGCAGAGGCTAAAATTATGTGTGCAATTCGTGATATAGGTGAAGCGTAATGGCAATTATTCATCGTAAGGCTATCGTTCATGAAGGTGCTCAATTACATGAGACTGTAGAAGTGGGTGCTTATGCCGTCATTCATGCCAATGTTAAAATAGGGGCAGGTACTAAGGTAGGTGAGCATTGTGTCATTGATGGTCATACGACAATTGGCGAAAATAATGTTTTTTATCGTTTTTGTTCAATTGGTGGAATTCCTCAAGACAAAAAATACAATTATGAGCAAACCTATCTAGAAATTGGCAATAATAATACATTTCGTGAGTTTGTAACAGTTAATACAGGTACAGCACAAGATATGGGTGTTACTCGTATTGGTGATGATAATTGGATTATGGCATATGTTCATATTGCTCATGATTGCCAAATTGGTAGCCATACAATTATTGCTAATACGGTTCAATTAGCGGGACATATCCATATTGGAGACTGGGCAATTATTGGTGGGATGTCTGCTGCTCATCAATTTATCCATATTGGCGCTCATTCAATGACGGGAGGTATGTCATCTATTCGTCAGGATATTCCACCATTTGTACTAGGTGCAGGGCAACCCTATAAACCTGCTGGTATCAATACAGAAGGGCTAAAACGTAGGGGCTTTAGTGATAACCAAATTCAGGTCTTACGAGAAGCATATAAGATTATTTATTTACGTCAATTAAGCCTAGAAGATGCACTAGTTGAGATTAAAAAGTTACAACAAGTGCATACCGATACAACAGAACATCTTCAGTTATTTATTGATTTTTTTGAAACGGCTCATCGTGGTATTGGTCGTAAGTAATCTATGACAGAGCAAATCGCTATAGTGGCTGGCGAACCCTCAGGGGATTTGCTAGCCTCTCGCATTATAGAGGGTATTCAAAAGCAAGCACCAACCGCTCATTTTATGGGAATTGGTGGCCCAAATATGCAATCTGCAGGACTGGATACTTGGTATCCAATGGATACATTAACAGTCTTTGGTTATGCAGATGCCTTAAAGTCATTGCCTAGGCTTATTATGACGTATAAAGGGATAGAAAAACGCTTACTCAAACAAAAACCTTCTGTATTTGTGGGTGTAGATGCCCCTGATTTTAATCTACGATTAGAACACCGATTACATCAACAAGGTGTACCTACTGTACACTTTGTGAGTCCATCCATTTGGGCTTGGCGATATGAGCGGATCCATAAGATTCGTGAAGCGGTATCGCATATGCTAGTTTTATTTCCGTTTGAGACAGCTATTTATGAGAAAGAGGGGATTCCTGTTACCTTTGTTGGTCATCCTTTAGCAAGTCAAATTCCACTTATTCCAGATAGTAAACGTTCTCGTCATTTATTGGATTTACCCCCCGATGCTCCTATCATGGCAATTTTACCAGGTAGCCGTGCATCAGAAATTAAGCTATTAGCCGAGCCATTTTTGCGTACAGCACAACAACTGGCAAAACACAATCCTGATTTACATTTTATTGTGCCTCTTGTCAATGAAAAAAGGAAACAGCAATTTGAGCAAATTGCTAAAGAAATTGTTGTTCCTAATTTACATATATATGATCAAAAAGTATCAGATTGGCCTATCTCATGGCATATCATGGAAGCTTGTGATGCTGCATTGGTAGCAAGTGGTACGGCTAGCTTAGAATTAGCCTTATTTAAACGTCCGATGGTTATTTCGTATAAATTAACACCATTAATGAAACGTTTAATGGAATGGAAATCAGGTCAAAGTAAACCTTATGTCCCATGGGTAGGTTTACCTAATATCTTATTAAATGATTTTGCAGTGCCTGAGCTTTTACAAGATGATGCCACCCCAGAAAAACTGAGTCATGCTTGTATTAATGCCCTTGAAAATGCACATTATATTGCGAATTTAAAAAGACAACTTCATGAGCTTCATTTAAGTTTAAAACAAGATACCGCAGCAAAGGCAGCCCAAGTTATTCTCGATTTGGCATCACATCATGCGTGAAAATTTATCTCTCTTTGACGAACAATATACGATTATCGCAGGGGTTGATGAGGCTGGCAGAGGGCCATTAGCAGGTGATGTATATGCAGCGGCTGTTATTTTAGATGAAAAAAATCCTATTCTAGGACTGACGGATTCTAAAAAACTGACTGAAAAAAAACGTGATGCACTGGCTAAAACTATTAAAGAAAAAGCATTAGCGTGGTGTATTGCGAGTGCAAGTGTAGAGGAAATTGATACCCTTAATATTTTACAAGCAACTATGCTAGCCATGACAAGAGCGGTAGAGGGTTTATCCATCAAAGCAGATTTAGTGCTTATTGATGGTAATCGTATTCCTCGACAATTACTATATCCTGCCAAAGCAATAGTAAAGGGAGACTTACTTGAACCAGCTATTTCTGCAGCTTCTATTCTAGCCAAAACAGCTAGAGATGCGGCTCTTGTAACATTACATGAGCAATATCCCCAATATGCATTTGATAAACATAAAGGATATGGAACGGCTTTACACCTTGCTCGTTTAGAGGAGTTTGGTGTATGTCCTGCACATCGGAAAAGCTTTGCCCCAGTTAAAAAGCTTATACACAATCAAGGGTAATTATTTAATCTTTCTGCTAAGAAATCTAATAAAAGTTTAGCAGGATAAGAAAGTTTTCGAGAAGTGTAAGCTGCATGAATCAACCAAGAGGGTAATTCCCAT
Source organism: Pelistega ratti (assembly GCF_009833965.1). NCBI lineage: Bacteria > Pseudomonadati > Pseudomonadota > Betaproteobacteria > Burkholderiales > Alcaligenaceae > Pelistega > Pelistega ratti. Next base: position 465,884 of record NZ_CP047165.1, on the reverse strand, counting down.
TCTTCAGGTAATAAAGCAACCATTTCACCAGAGATAAGGTGAGGTAGTACTAGGGCTTCAGGTAGGCTGGCAATACCTATACTGGATAATACCGCTTTTTGTAAAAAGAAAAAATTATCACAATAACTAACGGGTTGATGATCTAAAAAAATACGCTGTCCTGTATGTTTATGGTGTATTTCCCATTGTGGTTTTTGTGATGACCAGCTTAGGCTAGGAAAATTTAATAGTTCTGTTAAATGTTCAACGGGTTTTGTCGTCAATCGAGAACTAGCGACAAGGTAATGTCTAGTGGTAAAAAGAGGGCGACTGATTAAGGTACTATCTTTTAAGGGTAAAGGACGACCACGAATAGCAAAATCAATCTGTTCTTGAATAAGATTTAATGGTTGATTAGTATTTTCAATATGTATCTGGATAGAAGGATAGGTCTGCATAAATGTTACTAATATCGGTGTAATATGCGTATCCAGCATTTCTCTAGGACAACTGAATTTAACCTTACCACTAAAATGATTTTGATTACGAATAAAATGTTCAATTTCTTCTGCTTTTGAAACAAAATCCAAACAATAAGAATAGAACTGCTGACCAATATGGGTAATTTCAAATTGGCGTGTATTACGCTGTACTAAGGCAACCCCTAATTGCTTTTCAAGTCGCATAATTCTTCGACTAACTGTTGCTTTAGGAATATTTAACTTACGAGCAGCCTCACTAAAATTACGGGCTTCTACAACGTGTACAAATAAATAGAGATCATTTAAATCTAAATCTTTCAAAGATAAAGTATTCATTTTGTTCCAAATTTGCAAAAATAAATCTCATTTTTATAACTACTCAATTTTATCTCATTTACTTATACTAGTGCTAGCTATTAATAGCTAGTTAGTATGGATTATCCTCTTGTAAGGGTAGTCATTTTATATATAGGAGAATTTCTTTATGAGCCAACCTGCTAATTTTAATGGAAAAGCCCCAAAAATCAATCCAGAAGATGCAGTAATGTTACTTATTGATCACCAAAGTGGTCTTTTTAATACCGTTCGTGATTTAAATGTCCGTGAGCTACGTGCTAATGCCGTGACTCTGGCTAAAATTGCAACATTGGCTAAAATGCCTGTTATTACAACAGCATCTGTACCACAAGGTCCAAACGGCCCATTAATCCCTGAAATTCATCAAGCAGCGCCTCATGCACAATATGTTGCTCGTAAAGGACAAATTAATGCTTGGGATAACCCTGATTTTGTTGATGCAGTGAAAGCAACAGGTAAAAAACAATTGATTATTGCTGGTACGATTACCAGTGTTTGCATGGCATTCCCAGCTATTTCGGCTATTGCTGAGGGTTATCAAGTATTTGTTGTTGTTGATGCCTCTGGTACTTATTCTAAAATGGCAGAAGAAATTACGCTAGCACGTGTGGTTCAAGCAGGTGCTGTTCCGATGGATACAGCTGCTGTTTGCGCTGAAATTCAGCAAACATGGAATCTTCCTAATCCTGAAGAGTGGGCTAAAGCCTATGAAGCTGTTTTCCCTGAATATCAATTATTAATTGAAAGCTACGCAAAAGCACGAGAAGTTGAGCGTACTGGTGAACAACTTGATTCTACTCGTCAGTAATTATTAAAAGCAAAAAGAATTTTTTGAATCTATGAATTTTCTCTACTAGTAGCTACTTTACCCACTTTATCATATTGGTCATATAGGGTGGGTAGTCTAAAAATTCTTTTCAAATTGACCATTTATTTATTTTGAAAATTAGTAAATATAGGAGAAATTCCATGGCTAATAAAAAACCTTATGTTCGTTTAGATAAAAATGATGCGGCAATGTTATTAGTAGATCATCAAACTGGTCTATTATCGCTTGTTCGTGATATTGACCCTGACAAATTTAAAAATAATGTATTAGCAACGGCTGATCTAGCAAAATATTTTAATTTACCTACTATTTTAACAACTAGCTTTGAAGATGGTCCAAACGGTCCATTAGTACCAGAGTTAAAAGAAATGTTCCCAGAGGCTCCTTATATTGCTCGCCCTGGTAACATCAATGCTTGGGATAATGAAGACTTTGTTAAAGCAGTAAAAGCAACAGGTAAAAAACAATTAATTATTGCTGGTGTAGTAACTGAGGTTTGCGTAGCTTTCCCAGCACTTTCTGCTATTGAAGAAGGTTTTGATGTGTTTGTGATTGCTGATGCTTCAGGTACATTTAATGAAATGACCCGTGATGCGGCTTGGCGTCGTATGGAAGCAGCTGGTGTACAAATGATGACATGGTTTGGTGCTGCTTGCGAATTACACCGTGACTGGCGTAATGATATTGAAGGTTTAGGTACTTTATTCTCTAATCATATTCCAGATTATAGAAATTTAATTACAAGCTATACCTTACTCACCCAAGGTAAGAAGTAATATTTACTTTTATCCTTAATCTAAGAGGCTGAAATCAGTATAATACTGAAATCAGCCTTTTTTATCCAATCAAATATGATGTTATAGGAGTTTTTATGTCTATTGATAAACTGACTGCTAAAACAAAAGATGTGGGAGGAATTCCCGTTGCACGTCTATTGCCTCAGCCGCAGCGTAGAACAGTAGGAGCATGGTGTTTTTTAGATCATGCTGGTCCTGCTGTATTTGAAGAAGAAAGTAAGGGCTTACAAGTAGGTTTACACCCACATACTAATTTACAGACCTTTACATGGATGCTAGAAGGAGAGGTATGGCATCAAGATAGTCTTGGTAATCGTCAATTGATCCGTCCTAAACAAGTAAACCTTATGACAGCAGGTACAGGACATCAATATGGGATTAGTCATACAGAACAAACACCTGAAGGGATAAAAGCATTACATGCTGTACAGCTTTGGATTGCTTTACCAATGAATCAAGAGATTAAACCAAATTTTGAACATTATCCAGAATTACCGATGTGGTCAGAAGGTGGTATTGATTATGTGTTAACAACAGGTTCTTATCAAGGACATACAGCACCGACAACACAATTTAGTCCTTTAGTAGGTGTAGATATGCAATTTACACAAGCACAATCTTTCCATATTGATGAAGTAGAAGGTTTTGAATATGGTATTTTAGTAATTGCAGGTGAAGTAGAGGTAAATGGTGTTGCTTATAGAGCCGATGAATTAGCTGTACTAGCAGACTGTAAGAACGCTCAAGGTAAACTTGAGCTTTGGGCATCAGAAGGTACGCATATTATGTTACTAGGTGGAGAGCCTTTACCACACCCTACATTAATTTGGTGGAACTTTGTCGCAGATAGCCAAGAAGCCTTGGAACAAGCTGTTGCTGATTGGAATAATGGTCATGCACGATTTGGTGATATTAATCTTGATGGTACAGCATTAAAACGCTTAGTTGCTCCTGAAATACAAGGAAAATTGAGTTAATTCTAGGGATAAGTTGCATATATTACTTTCTTATGCAATTGAATAAGGGTATTACTTATAAAAGGAGTAATACCCTTTTTAGAAGAAAATTTTAAATAAGTAGAAAATCATTTTTATATTGGAGAGATTGATAGTTTTCTGCCACATTAAACTATTTATTGTTTAGTAAAAGTGGAGAAATATAGAATTTTTCCCTTATATAACTACACAGCTTAGGTAAACTGATATATCAACCTATCTTATCATTAGAATGAAAGAGGGTATCTTTATTGATAAAACTTCAGGTACAATAAAACATCTATCACGGTATATTAATAATAAGGACAAAAATGAAGCTCATCACTTCTAAAGATAATGCTTTATATAAACACCTTTATAAAATAGCACAAGGAAAAGTTAAAGATGAGGCCTTATTAGAGGGTTATCATTTAAGCCAAATGTATAAAGCATATGGGCAACATCTACAAGGCGTTATTCTACTAGAAGGCTATGATTATTCAGAAGAAAGATGGCAAGCCTTATTAGCTGATATTGATCCTCATAAAATTATTATCCTAAATACCGCATTATTTAAACAATTAAATAGTGTTGATAGCCCCCAAGCGATTTTATTTTGGATAAGGATAGCAACAGTAGCATCTATCCCTATACCTAAGCAAAATACGGTCTTTCTTGATCGCTTACAAGATCCAGGGAATATGGGAACTATTTTTAGAACCTGTGCAGCAGTGGGTATTCAATCTATATACCTGAGCAAAGGTTGTGTTAATCCTTGGTCTGCCAAGGTATTGCGTAGTGCTCAAGGGGCACATTTTGTATTAGATATTTATACACAGGTAGATACGAATTATTTTTTAGAAAATAATCCCTTACCTTTGTATATTACCTATCTTGATGATAAGGCAAGTCATCTTTATCAATCATCTTTACCTAAAAATGTGGTTTGGGTACTTGGTAATGAGGGGCAGGGGGTTGAAAAGCGTTTTTTTAATTATCCTCACCAGACTATTTTTATTCCCCAGCTAGAGCAAGTTGAATCCTTAAATGTAGGGGTAGCGTGTGCTTTAGTATTATATGAACAATGGCGACAAGTCAGTGATGGTTTTTCTCAGTAAATATAGGCAGATATAAACATCTATCTATATAATTCCCTCATACCTTCAACAGAAAATGTGTTCATTTATAGCTTTAAGACAGTCTCAACATAAATGAACACTTTTTATAAGATAATTACCTTTAATATTATTATTTGTTTAATAAAACACTATCCAATTTCAAAATATGTAATACAGTTGTCGCAATTTCTTCAATTGATTTAGTCGTAGAAGAAAGCCAAGCAATACTTTGCATACGCATAAGATGCTCTGCCTCTGCTACCTCATAACGGCATTGTTCAAGCGAGGCATATTTGCTATCAGGGCGGCGTTCACTACGAATTTCGGATAAGCGTTCAGGTTGAATAGAAAGCCCAAATAATTTATGTTTAAAGGGGACAATGGTTTTAGGTAATGTGCCTCGTTCAAAGTCTTCTGGGATAAGCGGAAAATTTGCTACTTTTAAACCATATTGCATTGCAAGATAAAGACTTGTTGGTGTTTTACCACTACGAGACACACCGACCAAAATAACATCAGCCTCTTGTAAACCATGAATAAATTGACCATCATCATGGGCTAGCGTAAAGTTAATGGCTTCAATCCGTTTATGGTAAGCTTCTGAACTAGCATCAAGATGAGAACGTCCAACGGTTGGTTGAGAACGGACATTAAGGCTTAACTCAAGCGTATTCACACAAGCCCCAAAAATATCAAGAAAAATCCCCTTAGACTTACGCATATAGTCCACAAGAACTTGATCAACCATAGTGCTGAAAATAATGGGAGGACTATCTGTTTCAGCGATTTCATCAATTCTTGCCACAATTTCTTTGATTTTTTCAACAGAGGTAACAAAGGGTTCTCGGATTTGTTTAAACTCATAGGTATGCATAAATTGGCTCAATACAGAATGACTAAATGTTTCTGCGGTAATACCAGTACCATCTGAAATAATAAAAACTGTTTTTTGGGGAAGTGACATAAAAAATTTCCTTAAAAATACCCAATTATTTTCATTAAAGGGTTACAATAACGTAGTTTTATTATTTTTTCAGGGGAAGGCATATTTATTGAAAAAATTTTATGGTTTTTTGAATAAATAAGCTTTTTTTCTTTACTTGGAGAGACGTGTATGTCTTATGTTATTCCTTTTGAAAACCTTCGCATGACAGATGTTGAGATTGTCGGTGGTAAAAATGCTTCTTTAGGGGAAATGATTAGCCAGCTTGCTAATGCTGGTGTTCGTGTCCCCGGTGGCTTTGCTACAACAGCGGAGGCTTTCCGTGATTTCTTAAAAGATGCAGGGTTAGATAAACGCATTGCTGATCGCTTAGCGAGTCTTAATCCTGAAGATGTACGTGAATTGGCAAATGCAGGCCAAGAGATTCGCCGTTGGATTATTGAAGCACCATTTTCACCTGCCTTTGAAAAAGAAATCCGTGAAGCATTTAATCAATTAGATACCGATGGTAAAGGGACTTTTGCCGTACGTTCATCAGCAACCGCAGAAGACTTACCTGATGCCTCATTTGCTGGTCAGCAAGAAACCTTCTTAAATGTAGCTGGTATTGATGATGTATTAGACAAAATTCGTCACGTCTTTGCCTCTCTTTATAATGACCGTGCTATTTCTTACCGTGTACATAAAGGTTATGCACACGCAGATGTAGCGCTATCTGCTGGTGTACAACGCATGGTTCGTTCAGATAAGGGCAGTGCAGGGGTAATGTTTACGATTGATACAGAATCAGGCTTCCCTGATGTTGTCTTTATTACCTCTTCTTATGGTTTAGGTGAAACTGTTGTACAAGGGGCCGTAAATCCTGACGAATTCTATGTATTTAAACCAGCATTAGCCAATGGTAAATATCCTATTATCAGTCGCCGTATTGGTTCTAAACTTATTAAGATGGAGTTTAATGAGGATCGTAAACCCGGTGAAAATGCTGTGCGTACAGTAGATGTACCTGTGACAGATCGCAACCGCTTTTCATTAACAGATGAAGAAGTAGCTGAATTAGCACGTTATGCGGTTATTATTGAAAAACACTACCAACGTCCTATGGATGTAGAGTGGGGTCGTGATGGTATTGATGGTAAACTCTATATCTTACAAGCTCGCCCAGAAACCGTAAAATCACAAGAGTCTGGTCATGAAGTACAACAACGCTATAAACTTAAAGCAACAGGTAAAGTTTTAACAACAGGTCGTGCTATTGGTCAAAAAGTAGGTGCTGGTAAAGTACGCGTTATTCATGATATTGCGCATATGGATCAAGTACAGGCTGGTGATGTTCTAGTAACCGATATGACAGACCCTAACTGGGAACCTGTTATGAAACGTGCTTCTGCGATTGTGACTAATCGTGGGGGTCGTACTTGCCATGCAGCAATTATTGCTCGTGAGTTAGGTATTCCTGCTGTTGTTGGTACAGGTGATGGTACAGAAGTATTAAGAGAAAATATGGATGTTACTGTTTCTTGCGCAGAAGGGGACGAGGGTCGTATCTATGATGGTTTCTTAGAGACTGTTGTTGAGGAAGTACGCCGTGGTGAAATGCCTGAGATTCCAGTCAAGATTATGATGAACGTAGGTAATCCTCAATTAGCCTTTGACTTTGCACAAATTCCTAATGCTGGTGTTGGTCTTGCTCGTCTAGAGTTTATCATTAATAACAATATTAATGTTCACCCTAAAGCGGTGCTAGACTATCCAAATGTTGCAAGCGATCTTAAAAAAGCGGTTGAGTCTGCAGCAAGAGGCTATGCAAGTCCACGAGCTTTCTTTGTTGAGAAACTTGCTGAAGGGATTGCAACGATTGCGGCAGCTTTCTATCCAAAACCCGTTATTGTGCGTATGTCTGACTTTAAGTCAAATGAATACCGTAAATTAGTGGGTGGTTCTCGCTACGAACCAGAGGAAGAAAATCCAATGTTAGGTTTCCGTGGTGCATCACGTTATATTGCTGAGGATTTTGCAGATTGCTTCCGTATGGAGTGTGAAGCCCTCAAGTTTGTACGTGAAGAGATGGGGCTAACTAATGTTGAAATTATGATTCCTTTTGTTCGTAATATCAAACAGGCTCAACGTGTGAATGATTTATTGGCACAAAATGGTCTCAAACGTGGTGAAAATGGTCTTCGCCTCATTATGATGTGTGAAGTTCCAACCAATGCTATTTTAGCGGAACAGTTCTTAGAATATTTTGATGGTTTCTCTATCGGTTCTAATGATATGACACAACTAACGTTAGGATTGGATCGTGACTCTGGTATGGATTTACTCACGGCTGACTTTGATGAACGTGATCCTGCTGTATTATTTATGCTTGAGCGTGCGATTAGTGCTTGCTTAAAAGCAGGTAAATATGTAGGTATTTGTGGTCAAGGCCCATCTGATCACCCTGATTTAGCTGTTTGGCTCAAGGAGAAAGGCATTATTTCTATGTCATTAAATCCCGATACTGTTGTGGATACATGGCAAAAATTAGCAGAATAATGCTAAACCGTTAAGTAATCATCATGCTAGGGTAATGTTATTTATCCTAGCATTTTTTGTATAATAAAAAATAGGGTATTGGTATAATAGTAAGCCAATATATCGAATGGATATTTACTTTAAATTTAAAGGATTATTATGTCAGAATTAATTATTGAAGATATTGTTCAGGGTGATGGGGCAGAAGCTAAATCAGGTTATTATGTAACGGTTCATTATACGGGTTGGTTACTAGATGGCGGAGCAAAGTTTGATTCAAGTAAAGACCGTCAACAACCCTTTTCTTTTGATTTAGGTGCTGGTCATGTGATTAAAGGCTGGGATCAAGGTGTCGTTGGAATGAAAGTAGGTGGTGTTCGTAAATTAACCATTCCAGCCACACTTGGATATGGTAGCCGTGGTGCTGGTGGCGTTATCCCTCCTAATGCAACACTTGTCTTTGAGGTTGAATTATTATCTGTGCAAGAATAAGGATAAATAATGTGGGTTTGGTTTGTTCTGGCAGGCATTTGCCTATCGCTTGAATTAATGCTTGGCTCTTTTTATCTTTTATTTCTAACCGTAGGATTATTGGTTGGTGGTATTGTTGCTTGGATAGATATGTCAATCTATTGGCAACTTTTTGCTTTTGCATTAACGGCGATACTATGTGTTTATGTATTTAAACTTTTTGGTATTAGTAAGCATGGTTCTACTAAAACAGCAACGAGTGATGTTAATGTTAATTTAGATATCGGTGCTACCGTTGAAGTAACACAATGGTCTCATCGTCAAACTACTGTGTATTATAGAGGAGCGCAGTGGAAAGCCATGTTAGAGGATAGTATTACTGCTGAAGTGATAGGACAGCATACGATTGTTGATATTCAAGGATCTGTGCTAATTCTTAGCCCTAAGTGATGTATAGGAGAAAAAATGTACACTGATTATGATATTTTCTGGATTGTGGTTGTTGCACTTGCTGTTTTAGTGATTATAAAAGCTGTCGCTATTGTACCGCAACAGCACGCATGGATTGTAGAGCGTTTGGGTAAGTATGATCGTACACTCACACCGGGCCCTCGGTTTGTAATTCCTTTTGTAGAAAAGATAGCTTATAAGCATATACTAAAAGAAATTCCCCTAGATGTTCCTAGCCAGGTGTGTATTACTCGTGACAATACACAATTACAGGTGGATGGTGTACTGTATTTCCAAGTAACTGACCCAATGCGTGCATCTTATGGTTCTTCAAACTTTATTAGTGCTATTACGCAACTAGCCCAAACTACTTTACGTTCAGTGATTGGTAAACTTGAATTAGACCGTACCTTTGAGGAGCGTGATTTTATTAATAGTAGTATTGTTTCTTCACTTGATGAAGCAGCTTTAAATTGGGGGGTTAAAGTCTTACGTTATGAGATTAAAGATTTAACACCACCCGCTGAAATCTTACGTGCCATGCAAGCACAAATTACGGCAGAACGCGAAAAACGTGCCTTAATTGCTGCATCAGAAGGTCGCCGTCAAGAGCAGATTAATATTGCAACAGGTGAACGAGAAGCAGCGATTGCGCGTTCAGAAGGTGAAAAGCAAGCTCAAATCAATAAAGCAGAAGGTGAAGCTGCTGCGACAGTAGCTCTAGCGAATGCAACAGCAGAAGCGATTAGTAAAGTGGCTAATGCATTACAATCTCCCGGTGGTCTTGAGGCGATTAATCTACAGATTGCTGAGCGTTATGTTGATGCGTTCTCTGGTGTTGCAAAAGAAGGGAATACCTTAATTTTACCTGCTAATTTATCGGATATGGCAGGAATGATAGCTTCGGCAATGTCTGTGGTCAAGCAACAAAAACAGTCCTAATAATTGGGTAGCCTATCAATTGATAGGCTATTTTATTTTTAAGGTTAAAGTATTCTAAGAGGGATAATGTATTAAGCTCTTTATGGGGGTAAATATTATTATCAACGACTCTTCTATTTTTAATAAGAAAAGTATTTTTACTATATCATCAGAATTTAAATAGCTTTTATCTATCAATAATTTTCTTAGGTTTAAATAATTATCTTTTATGCCTTAGTGAACTATCTACTTTATAGGGTAAATAAGCATGATATGATGTCTTTTTTGATGTGTAAAAGGAGATAGATATGCTATTAAAACCAGAAGAAAGTATTGTCATTATGGTAGATATTCAAGAAAAGTTAATGCCTGTTATGCACCGAGGAGATAGTGTTATTCAAAGTGCTGAGGCACTTTTACAAGCAGCGACACTTCTTAATATTCCAGTTATGACGACTGAACATTATCCAGACAAAATTGGTGCAACAGTTATCCCCTTACAACCTTATCGAGGAACAATCATTACAAAGAAAACCTTTAGTGCTGCTAAAGAACCATTATTTGTACAAACCCTTGCGGAGATTAGTCAAAAGGCTAACCGACATCAACTGATTGTGATAGGGGTAGAAAGCCATATTTGTGTTTTACAAACGCTGATTGAATTAGAGAAAACAGGGCAGTATCATTGCCATTTAGTCGTTGATGCTACTAGTTCTCGTAAAGTTAGTGATAAAACAATTGCACTAGAAAGAGTGAAAGAGGCGGGTATCTCTTTGATTACAACAGAGATGGCTATATTTGAATGGGCGGAAAGTGGTGAGCATCCGCACTTTAGAGTATTGTCTAAACTTATTAAAAATCTTAGTGATTAAGAAAATTATAATTAATCGGATATTAAGCGTATTACTTGAATAAGCATAATATCCGATATATTGGACATTAAAATAATATAGATAAACTTAATTAAAAATAGGGTTATAGTTAATGTAGCAGCAATTTCACATTAGAGACGATTATTTTTCATAATACGTTCTTTTTCACGCTGCCAGTCTCGCTCTTTGCTACTGTCGCGTTTATCATGCAGTTTTTTACCTTTACCCAAGCCAAACTCAAGTTTAATTTTGCCATTTTTATAATGCAAATTAAGTGGAACAAGGGTATAACCACGAATATCAACTTTACCAATCAAGCGATTAATTTCTTGACGGTGCATTAGCAGTTTACGGGTACGAGTTGCCATCGGGTGGATATGGGTTGATGCGGTTGCTAATGGACTAACATGCATATTTAATAAATACAATTCGCCTTCACGAACAATCACATAACTTTCGCCTAGCTGCACTTTACCCGCACGGATAGATTTAACTTCCCAACCTTCTAGTACAAGACCTGCTTCAAAGCGATCTTCAATAAAGTAATCATGGCGAGCTTTTCTATTTTCTACAATACTCATAATATTAGTTTTAATTATAAATGGATTATTTTAATTTAAGGAAATATATTTTAGGATAGAGGACTAGTAAGTAAGCTTACACACAGTCTATTATGCCATATTTATGGATAGAAAATACCTTTATAAATAAAGTATAAGATAGATTTTTGTATATTTACATCATGAATGGATAGTATTAGTTTGTCTAAAGCCTGTGGAAATTGATATCCTTTATAAAGATTTTCTCTTTATTTATGCTTAAATACATAAGGGTTAAAGTGAGTGAAGTCATTTAAATCTGTTAAAATGACACTTCTTATAACACTGATTAACGTGATGGTTATGCAAACTGTTAAACGCTCCGTCTTACTACCATACTCTGCGGCACAGATGTTTGATTTGGTAGCTGCTGTTGATAAATACCCTGAATTTATGCCTTGGTGTGGAGGTGCTGTCATTAAAGAACAAGATGAACAGGGGATGGTTGCTTCTGTAACGATTAGTTTTGCAAAATTAACACAAACCTTTACAACTAAAAATACGCATCATTATCCTCATAAAATAGCCCTACAATTAGTAGAAGGCCCTTTTTCTTCCTTACAAGGAAATTGGGAGTTTATACCACTAGATGAAACTGCCTGTAAGGTTGTATTTACGTTAGATTATGATTTTAGTAATCGAGCCTTAGCCTTATTAATTGGGCCTATTTTTAATCGTATTGCCAATAGCTTTATTGATTCTTTTACACAGCGTGCGCAGGCTATCTATGGCTAATATCATCATTCAAATTCTCTATTCTCCTCAAGCTGAAACCGTCTGGCAACAATCTATCTCGATAGAAGAGGGTAGTAGTATTGAACAAGCGTTAGAGGTGAGTCATTTATATCAGCAATTCCCTGAGATAGATAAAGAGACAATAGGTATTAGTATTTTTGGGCAAAAAGTGACTAAAACATATCATCTAAAAAAAGGGGATCGTATTGAGGTATGTCGTCAGCTTAGCTTTGATCCAAAAGAATCACGTAAGCGTAGGGCAGCACATCGACAAGCTGGTATTCTCAAGAAAAAGCACCTAAAACCTGATAGAGCAAGACGGGTCGAATATGATGAATATCAGTCTTAATATGGCTATATTATTTATGCTATCAAATTGTTAAATAAAAAATAGCTCTATTTTCATAAACAATGCCCCTCGTATTTGAACAAGGGGCATCTTTCTATTCAGAAATTAGTATTTTTACTATCAAACTACTGTTATTCTTTACTCTGGTTTATCTAAAGAATAAGGAACATCTAATAGAGTTAATGGTGAAGAAGAATTAAATTGAGCAAGTGTTAGCTGAGTTGGATTTTCTGTTGAGCGTAACTGAAGTTCAAGTAATAAATAAGTTTTACCATCAACACTAACCGCATTAACCACTTGACCAACAGGGGTATCCTCTACCATTACATCTGTTCCTAATAAAGCAGCCGTATCTTCTGTTACAACATCGATAACAGCAGGTAATGTTCTCCGCTTTAGATTACCTAAGTAGTGGCTACGAGCAATCACTTCTTGTCCAGGATAACAACCTTTTTTGAAATTAATTGCACCAATAGCATCTTGGTTAATGCTTTGTGCAACAAATTCTCCTTTGGTCGCTTCACCAATCCAAGGTAAAACAACTTGAATATCTTGTTTTTCCCATTCAGCACGAGAGCCTGCCTCACCAATCAGTGTAGGGCTTGTTTCTACATCTAAATCAACCACTAAAAGACGTTGAGTAGTATCAATGGTAGGGAATTGGATTGCATAGCGTTGTGTATTTAGGGCAATAACAGTAAATGAGGGTTGCTGATGTAATGCTACACTAGGGGTATCAATAAATGTTTGTATGGTAGAAGATAATGAAGTTAAGGGGGATAAATCTTCTCCCCAATAAGCGATTAATTGATGCGGTACAGTAGAAATTTTAACCTTAGCACGCAATACAAACATACTTAATCGTTTTTGAATAAAATCAGCAACATCTTGACGAAGTAAAGCATAATAGCAAGTAGGGCTTGCTTGCCAAAATAAAAGGGTAGAGAGGACACGACCTTTAGGATTCGCATAACTCGCTAATAAAGCAGTATGACCTGTTACTGCTTTCATGTCTTGGCTTAATTGCCCTTGTAAAAAAGTTAGGCTATCTTCACCTTCAAATTGTAAAAGAGTTAGGTGATTTAAGAAGGAATGTTTTATCATAAAAACCTCTTTATGCTACTTAATAGGTATATTGCTTTATGTAAATATATACCATCATACGCTACTATGAAAAGAAATAATAGAGAAACCCTAATCACAAGAATAGAAAATAGAGAAAACACTGATACAATATGAGTTTACAAAATTTTTGATGAAACGAATGCTTAAAAAGTTTTTTCTTCTTTTGGTGATAATGGTTTGTGCTATTGGTGCTTATATAGGATACCAAGTTTGGCAATGGCATAATGTACCTGTCATATTAAAAAATAGTAAAATTGATTTAACCATTCCAAAGGGAAGTTCAGTCAAGACAGTTGCCGATTTATTAATTAGTAATGGTGTAGAGATTAACCCTACTATTTTTACCCTTTATACCCGTTATACAGGGCAAGCGACACAGTTAAAAGCGGGGGCTTATGAAATTAGAGAGGGGCAAACTAGCCAAGCAATTGTGGATATGATGGCAAATGGTGAAATGAGTAAACGTTCTATCCAGTTTATTGAAGGGTGGACGTATAAACAAATCCGCCGTGCCATTGAAAAACATCCTGATATTGTACAAACATTAGGGGATATATCCGATACTGAATTACTCAAATTATTAGATGCACCAAGCAGTATTCAGTCAATGGAAGGTTTGCTCTATCCTGATACTTATATCTTTGTTCCGGGTGATAGTGATAAAGATATTATTAGACGAGCATATACTCAGGGACAACAGTATTTACAGCAAGAATGGAATAAACGTGCTGAGCGCTTACCTTTAAAATCACCCTATGAAGCATTAATTTTGGCTTCTATCGTTGAAAAAGAAACAGGACATGGTGAAGATAGAGGAAAGGTCGCAGGTGTTTTTACTAATCGTCTAAATAAAAATATGCCTTTACAAACAGATCCTACTGTTATCTATGGTATGGGCGATAAATATCAAGGACGAATCCGTAAAGTCGATTTACAAACGGACACCCCATGGAATACCTATACTCGTAATGGTTTACCACCTACACCTATTGCGAGTCCTGGTTTATTAGCTTTACAAGCAACATTACATCCTAATGAGCATAAGTTTTTATACTTTGTCTCTCGAGGTGATGGTACAAGTGAATTTGCAGAAACACTTTCACAACACAATCGTAATGTACAAAAATATATTTTAAAAAAAGGTGAATAATGTCTGGGCTATTTATAACACTTGAAGGTGTTGATGGGGCTGGAAAAAGCTCTCATACGGAGTGGTTGATTAATTATTTTCAGCAAAAAAATAAAGAAGTGCTACTTACACGAGAACCGGGAGGCACAGAACTAGGGGAACAGCTGAGAAATATATTACTCAATGAATCCATGAGCCAAACAACAGAAGTCCTTTTGATGTTTGCTGCTCGGCAAGAAAGTGTCGATAACATTATTAAACCTGCCTTAGCAGAAAATAAAGTCGTCATTAGTGATCGCTTTACCGATTCAACGTTTGCTTACCAAGGTGGTGGTCGTGCTTATGATATTCATCGTTTACAACAATTAGCTACATGGGTACACGCTGATGTTAATCCTCATTTAACGTTCTTATTCGATGTCCCATTAGAAGTTGCTCGTCAGCGTTTATCTGCTACACGTACAATGGATCGTTTTGAAAAAGAAGAAGAAACATTTTTTATGAATGTACGAAAAATGTACCTACAATTAGCACAACAACAGGCAGAACGCTTTGTTATTATCGATGCGACACAAAGTATAGAAGCTATTCGTCATTATTTAAAAACGGTTTTAGATAAAAGATTTGCCTTATGAGTAATGCTGCATTTTTCCCTTGGCAAGTGGATATAGCAAGAAATTGGCTCTCTCATCAAGATAGATTTGCTCATGCGTGGTTAATCCATGGTCAAGAGGGTATAGGTAAATTAAATTTTTGCCTTGCTGCTGCTAAATCATTGCTTTGTGAAAACCCCCAACAGGGGTTAGCCTGTGGTCATTGTCAATCTTGCCATTGGATGGATTTAGGTCATCATTTGGATTATCGCTTGGTATTACCCGATGCTTTACGCGATACTTTAGGGTTAAATACAGAAGAAAATACATCTAAGGATAATGAAGAGGAAACTAAACTCTCTAATGAAATTCGTATAGAGCAAATCAGGCAAATAGAAGACTTTATGACAGTGAGTACATTACGAGGGGGATACCGAGTTATTGTACTAGGCCCAGCTGAAAGTTTAAATACAGCGTCTTCTAATGCTATTTTAAAAATTTTAGAAGAGCCTGTTAAAAATACAGTATTTTTAATTTTTACGCATGCTATTCAAAAAGTATTGCCTACTATCTTATCACGCTGTAGGCGTTTACCTTTACCTATTCCATCAACACAATTTACAATTCCTTGGCTTAAAGAAAATGGCGTTAAAGACCCAGAGTTATGGCTAGCTTCCTCTTCAGGTGCTCCCTTAAAGGCATTACAACAAAGTGAATCTCCTTATGAACCCTTGAGTTATTGGCTAAAGGATTTTATTCAAATATTGGCTAAGGGCAATGTACCAGATTTGGATGATTTTGTTGCTCGCTTAGAAAAAGTACCTAATACGGATTGGTTAAGTAGTTTACAAAGTTTTATGACGGATTTATTACTGACGATGCATGGTGTTACACCTCGATTCTATCCTATTTTATCTGAGGTTTTACAACATATTGCACAGCGTACTAGTCAATCAAAAATAGCAGATTTACATACCTATTTAATAGGGCAACAACGATTGGCAACACACCCTTTAAATCCCAAATTATTTATTCAAGCAACATTACAGAAAGTAGCTATTACTTGTCTTAGAAAATAAGGTTTATGTACGATGTTTATTGATTCACATTGTCATCTGGATTTTCCAGAGTTAAAAGAAAATTTACCGACTATTTTAGCGAATATGCAAAAAAATCAAGTCCATCATGCTTTATGTGTCAGTGTTGACTTAAAAGATTGGCAGCAAATGATGGAAATGGTAGAGGCTCACCCTCAACTAAGTGCTTCAGTAGGCACACACCCTGATTATCCTGATACCATTGAGCCAAGTGTAGAACAGTTAGTTGAATTAGCGAAGCACCCTAAAGTAGTAGCGATTGGTGAGACAGGGTTAGATTATTATCGATTAAGCGAACCACTTGAGTGGCAACGTCAACGATTTCGTACCCATATTCAAGCGGCGGTGACTAGCCAATTACCCTTAATTATTCATACACGGCAAGCAAGTGCAGATACTATTCGTATTATGCAGGAAGAGGGAGCAGAACGCTGTTCTGGTGTTATGCATTGCTTTTCAGAAACCAGAGAAGTTGCCGAACAAGCGATGGCACTCGGATTTTATATTTCTTTTTCTGGTATTGTTACCTTTAAAAATGCAGTACAGTTACAAGAGGTAGCTAAAGCGATACCCTTAGATCGTTTATTGATTGAAACAGACTCACCTTATTTAGCCCCCGTTCCTTATCGTGGTAAAACGAATGATCCCTCAAAAGTAATTCATGTCGCAGAAAAAATTGCAGAATTAAAAGGTATTTCACTGGCTGAAGTAGCCAAAGCAAGTACAGAAAATTTTTATCGTTTATTTGCTAAAGTACCTATGCAAAGCTAAAAAGGAGAAGTATATGAAACGTATTTTACCTTATTCTCTAATAACACTTTTACTAATGACTTATATGCCTATTGCTTCAGCCGATTGGTGGAATGATGTTAAAAATAATCGTGTGACTTCAGTAACTAAAGCAATTGCGGAAGGACAAGATCCTAATGCTTTTAATCAAGAAGGACATACTGCGATTATTTATGCAGCAAGAGAGCAATCAAAAAAGTCCTATATGGCATTAGTACATAATACAAAAGTTGATGTAAATCTTGCTAATCGTTATGATGAAACCCCACTTATGTATGCGGCAATTATGGGGGATATGGACTTTGCCAAAGCACTACTTAATCGTGGTGCTCGAGTAAATAAATTAGGTTGGACTCCTTTACACTATGCCGCAGTTAAAGGGAAAACTGAAATGGTGAATTATTTACTATCGCAAGGGGCTTTACCTAATGCACCAGCTCCTGATGGTAGTTCTCCCCTATATTCAGCCGTACAATTTGGCAGTACAGCAACTATTAAAGCCTTATTAAAAGGTGGTGCTGATCCTTATGCGATTAACCAAGCAGGGAAAAGTGCAATGGATTTAGCCAAAGAGAAGAAAATGAGTAGTGTGATTAAGCTTTTTGAACAGAAACACTAAGTAAGGTATAACAAGCTATTTCTATTTAATCATCTGATAGAAATAGCATGATAAAATGCCAAACTAAGGATATTGCAATGATTCAGCAGTATCCTATTTTTTAAAAGGGCAAATATGAAGATTCTCTATAAAGCTATCTTGTATCCTATGATGTTAATGGCATCAAGCACTGTATTCGCACAGGCGGATACAGCCTTTTGTGATAGTGATTGGTTACAACATAGTAAAAAGATCAAAGGGGAAATTAGTCAGTCTCTTGCGCAGTTTACAATTAATGTACAAGAGGTTAAACGGCAAGATAGTCAGAATTGTCAGGCGACTCTACAGATTAACCTACAGACTCAAACGTTGATTCCAAATGCATCGGGTATATTTACACTCGCCGTACGGGATAATAAAGCAAATATAGAGGGAAAATTAACATCAAGTACGACGAATAGCCCTTATGGAGAATCCTCTGTTGAAGCTCAATTAATAGGGCTATTACTTAAACCTGTTTCGTATATCAAGGAGGGTACAAAAATACCAGCTAGAAAATATACGGCACAAACAACAGTTGATATGTTTTTAGCTAAAGGGTTTCCTCGTATTAGTCAGATGTTAATTCGTAATACGGTATTTTCTGCTCAAGCCAGTATAGTAGGATCATCCCAAACTATTAATACCGCAATGGGGGCATTGTCATGTATGCCTTTACACTATCAAGCAGAGGTTGCTAGTGGTTCGCTTTATGAATCATTAACGAAAAAAGAGCGTCCTTCTAAGATTAAAAAATTAGGTGTTACTGAGTGGTATTGCCCATCAATGGGTTTAAGTATGCAAACAGAATTCCGTTATCAGAATCAGTTATATACAATGAAAATTACGGATATTCAATAAAGCGTTTGCGTAAGTTTGCGTAAAGGGAAAATTAGAGATAGTTGAGGAAATAGGGTAGAAATAGTGATAAAAATTACGTTATTTGTTAGATAAATTTCATTAACAGTAAGCATGACAAATAATGTTAAGTTACTTGAACCGTTCTTTTGGCTTTACTAGAGAAAACTTATTTTATAAATTACTATTTCTCTCTGTTTTTCCCTTTATCTTTATAAATTTAAAGTGGCGTATTTTTACAATTAAATTATAATGTTTACGTCAAAAATAAAATTCTTAATAATAGCTTAGAAATTTATCAAATAATAAATAATTTTTCTACTATATAATGAATAAGCTATCATGAAATAATACAACCACAATATGGAGGAAGATAAATGAACCCAAAATATCAACCACTATTTGAACCTTATACGCTTAATAATGGTGTTATCGTCAAAAATCGCTTGGTTGTCGCACCTACTACGCATTTTGCCTCAAGTGAAGATGGGAGTATGAGTGAACAAGAACGACAGTTTTTAAGTAATCGAGCGGAAGATTTTGGCTTATTTATTACGGCATCTACATTAGTGGCTAAAGGGGGAAAAGCCTTTATAGGGCAGCCAGAAGCCGTGAGTGAAAAAGATTTACCCAGTTTACGGGAAGTAGCACAACTTATTCAATCACAAGGGGCAAAAGCTATATTACAGCTTCATCATGGTGGATACCGTAGTAAATCTATTTTAAATAAAGAGATTGTTGCTCCCTCTGCGATTTATAAAGCAAGAGCCTTAAATAATGAGGAAATTGAACGTCTTATTAATGCCTTTGCGAATGCAACACGTCTTGCGATAGAGGCAGGGTTTGATGGTGTTGAAATACACGGGGCAAATGGTTATTTGCTTCAACAATTTTATTCACGACAAACTAATTTTCGTACAGATAAATGGGGTGAGCCTCTGGCATTTCCTATGGCGGTGGTTGATGCAGTTATTACTATACGAGAAAAATATCAATGTCCTGATTTTATTGTAGGTTATCGTTTTTCACCTGAAGAGGCAGGGGACAATGGTTTAACAATGGTAGAAACTATTGCATTAATTGATGCCCTTACACAAAAACCATTACAGTATTTACATATCTCATTATGGGATTTTTATAAGAAAGTAAGACGTGGAGAGAATACTCACCTTGAACGAATAGCAGTTATTCATCAGCATATAGCAGGTAGATTACCGCTTATTGGTGTAGGTGGTTTATTAAGTGCAGATCAAGTTTTAACTGCCTATCAAACAGGTTGGGCAGAGTTTATAGCAGTTTCTAAAGCTATTATGCTCAATCCATTATTTGCGTATTTAATAAAGAGCGGTAGGGAAGATGAAATTATCACTGAATTAGATCCTGAAAAAACAGATCATTATGGTATCCCTGATGTACTTTGGGATTTTTGTTTGCAAGGAGAAGCATGGCTTCCACCTATTAAAGGAAAAGCATGGAAGCCTTTGGATGTTTAGGAAAGAGAGGGTTATAGTAGTAGTTTTTACTATAATGGATTATAAGTGATTTAACCTTTAAAATTAAGTCTATGGAAAGATAAAAGGAAATGATAAAATGATTTTGAAAAAAATGAAAGTCAAAAATTTTAGGCTCCTAAAAAATTTTGAATTAGATTTTAAAGATGAATTGTCGTTAGTTATAGGTAAAAATAATTGTGGAAAAACATCAGCCCTTATTATTTTGGATAAGATGTTAAATTCATCTAAAGTGATGTGGGAAGATATAAATTTGGAATGTCAGAAAGAATTTTATGAAAAAATAATTGATTTTGATATATCTGAGCAAGAGAAAGTTGCATCATTAGAAGCTGTTAATCTGCAATT
This sequence comes from Pelistega ratti, assembly GCF_009833965.1. Lineage (NCBI taxonomy): Bacteria > Pseudomonadati > Pseudomonadota > Betaproteobacteria > Burkholderiales > Alcaligenaceae > Pelistega > Pelistega ratti. The sequence goes on along the minus strand of NZ_CP047165.1, from coordinate 445,404 downwards.
ATTTATTGAGTATGATGATAATGATTCATATGCAAATATTCAAAAATTCATGATGGATTTAAACCCAGAAAATAACATTATAGTGTTAGAATTTATTTCGTTAATATCTGCAAAAAAAATCATCGAATTAAAAAACCTTATTAGTGAAAAAAATATTGAAGATTTCAAATCATTTTCCAAATTTATGAGTAAGAATTTTGCAAACTTCTTTGAAACGAAAAAATATTCAAGAGGGTTTGATATTGAATCAAACCAAATAACGCAAGATAGATCAGAAGAAATTGATAATAAGGATATTCAAAAAGTCGTTAAAGTGGCAGGAATAAGAGCTGATCGAGCGGTTTCTAATGATGATCGTAACCATGTTTTATCAGGTTTAACTGGTAAATATTTCAGTTCCTATAAAGCTGCAAAAGATGAAGGTGAGTCGGTATTTACAAGACTTGAAGAAAGATTGGAGGAAGCCGATAAAGAATTATATAAGATTTACAATGGAGAAAAAAGTGAAAGTGGAGAAGTCATTGATGGCATTTTTAGTGATGTTATAGATGTTATAAAAACTTATGGTGGTGCAGAAAATGGAATTGATATAGCAATAGAGTCATCTATTTCAGAGAAAAATTTATTGTCAGATAATACAAACTTAAGTTATAGACAAGGGGGAGATTGTTCACTTCCAGAAACATATAATGGGTTGGGATATTTGAATTTAATTGGTATTGTATTTGAGATTGAAACCAAGATACAGGAATTATTTGAACAACCAGCAGATATAAATCTCTTATATATTGAAGAGCCTGAAGCACATACACACCCTCAGTTACAGTATATATTTATAAGGAATATTAAATCTCATATCAAAGCACATAGAAAAAAGTTGTTGGAAGACAAGAATAAACAGTTGCAGATTTTAATCACTTCGCATTCATCACATATAGTTTCTGAATGTAACTTTGATGATATTATATATTTAAAGAAAAACGGGAATACAGTTATAGCTAAGAGTTTTAATTCTTTAAAAAAAGAGTATGGTGGAGATGAACAGAAAGGATTTAAGTTTGTAAAACAATATCTGACAATAAATAGAAGTGAACTTTTTTTTGCTGACAAAGCTATTTGTATAGAAGGAGATACCGAACGAATCTTAATGCCAATGATGATGCATAAGATTGATAATAAAGAAAATCCAGAAGGAGATATTATCCCACTATTATCACAAAATATTTCTGTAATAGAAGTTGGGGCACATTCACATATCTTTATTCCACTATTTGAGTTTTTAGGTATTAAGGCTTTAATATTAACAGATATAGATGCCGCTAATAAAAATGACAATGGGAGATATGTAAAATCACACCCTAAGGAAGCAAAGTATACAAGCAACGCTTCCATAAAAGATTTTTTCAAAGATACTGGTCTTGATGAATTAAATGATCAATTTGGAGAACTTGTAGAAAAAAGACCCGAGGATAAAATTAAAAATAATATTCGAATAGCATATCAAATACCGGAAACTGATGGTGAGTATCAAGCAAGTAGTTTTGAAGATGCATTTATAGCATTAAATAAAGACTTTATTATAAAGAATAAAGAAGGGCTTTGTGAATATGGAGCTTTAAAAGATTTTTCGAATGATGAAATAGAAAATGGTGATTATTATAATTTTGCTTTGAATAATGTGAAAAAGAAATCTTCATTTGCATCAAGCTTATTGTATTTTGATGATGAGAATGGCGAAGAAGATGAAAAATGGGCAGTTCCACATTATATTGAGGAGGCCTTATTATGGATACGCTAACATTGGAAAAAGAAGTGTTAGAAGCTCTTCAATGTATAAAAAATGGTGAAAATTTTATTTTAGAAGGTGGAGCAGGAAGTGGAAAAACATACTCCTTAATTTCCTTAATAAATGCACTCACAGAGGAATTACCAGATATTAAGATAGTATGTATTACATATACAAATAACGCAGTTGCAGAAATTTTATCAAGAATAGAAAATGAGAACCTTTGTGTTTCAACAATACATGAGTTTATATGGGCTCTTATCAGAAAATATCAGAATGAAATAAAAGATATTTTAGTTGGGCTTATTAATGACGATAATGAAAAGAACTTTAAAAAGCCAAAAGATTTTTCTGAGGATTTAATTTCTAAAGAATATTTCGAAAATCTTTATGTGGATTATGACGAGTATTATTCTGTAACGCCAAATGATGAAAATAGAGTGAAAATCAGCCATGATCACATTTTGATTGTTGCAGAGAAAATGTTTGAGAAATATAAAAAAATAGCAGACATTTTAAAGGATATTGCAGATTGTATTTTTGTTGATGAATATCAGGATACAAGTCCTTTAGTTGCGGATATTTTACTAAAGCATCTTGAACAAAGCAATAAGAAAAATGTAATTGGTTTTTTTGGAGATTCAATGCAGTCTATATATGACGACGGAGTTGGTAATTTAAATCAATATAATTTAACTAAAATAGTAAAGACGCAAAACCGAAGAAATCCAAGAGTTGTAATCGAAGTAGCCAATAAGTTTAGAGATGATGATATTGAGCAAAGCCCTTCAGAAGATACAAATGCACCTAATATGGAGAATGGTACTATTAGAAAAGGTAGTATTAAATTTTTATATGGAAATGAAGCAGATGATTTTATAAGCATAAAGGAAAAGAGTATTTTTGAATCTTGGAATTTCTCGGATGGAAAACAAACAAAAGAGTTAAGGTTAACACATAAATATAATGCTGAAATGGCTGGATTTAAAGGCTTATATGATCTATATAATGCTGATTTGATAATTACGCTTATAAGCAAGATAAAGGAAAAAATTGATAAGGGAAATTTAGACAGTGATAAGACTTTGGGAGAATTGGCGTTAGAGGTAAAACCGATATATAAGAAAGTAGAGTTGCTGGATCAAATTAACGGAAACGAAATTTATCAGTCAATATACAGTGTTTTAGAAGGTATGTCATGGGAAGAAGCTTGCGAAAAATGTAGAGTTACTAAGGAATCACTTATGTCATATAAATTAAATGGGATGAGTGGTAGATATGAAGCTAATTCTTATAGAGATAGGATTTTACGCAGATTAGATATATTAGAGGAAATTATTGAATTATATGGGGCTAATAAATTTAATGATTTTCTACGAATAACAAAATTTTCTATTCATGATAGGAATGATAAGATTTGCCTTAAGCAAGCAATAGAGTATCTGGTAAATGAAGATAATAAAACGATAGAAGAAGTTTTAAAGTATGCAGAAGGAAATAAGTTACTAAAAGAAGATGAATTATTCAGTGATTATATTTTAAATAAAGGGTTTTATTTATGGGAGAGAATAAAAAAGATAACATTTAATCAATATAGAAAAAGTGTTTTATATTTAAAAGAATTTTCACCAATTTGTACTCAACATAGTGTTAAGGGTAGTGAATATGATAATGTACTTCTTGTATTAGAGTCTGATTGGAATAAATACGATTTTAATACATTATTTGGAAAGGGGTCTTCAAATTCTAATGTTCAACTAAGAACGAAAAAATTATTTTATGTATGTATAACGAGAGCAAAAAAAAATTTAATAATATATATGCCTACTAATGATTCTGAGATAGTAAATAAAGCTAGGGAGTTCTTTGGTAAAGAAAATGTTATAGAAATATCTTCGATAAAGTAGAAGAGTTTCACTACCTTATCATATTTTTACTTACTCAATATATGAAATTTAGGGCTGTGTCAGATTAGCCCTAAATATCAATTTTAATTGTTTTCTTTTAATACTCGAAGTTAAATTAAAATTTATCTTCCTTTAAAAATAAAAGAAAGAATCATTGTCAATCTTATTTTATTTTAGACTTGCCAAGCACTTTTTGGCATTTTGTACGATAGTAGTAAAATCTTATCTTTTTCAATGTCTCAAATACATCTACTTTATCTACTATAACTTATTTCCTTTTCATTTACTCCCAAAAATAGTTCTTATTTAGTAATATTAGAGTATGTCCTCAATTTATAGAACTCCTTATCATCAACTAAAAATAGGCTTGTTGGAGGGTGTATTTATAAGAAATTATCACTTATTTTCAAATAAATACTATCAATTCTTAGCTAAGAATTGATGAAAAAGAAATTGAGGACATACCTTAAAAAGTCCATCTACTTCTAAGATTAAACAATAGTTAGTAAATTAAATTTTTAAATTTCTTAGTAAAAAGAGTATAGCTGAATTAGGATTAATACTAAGCATATCGATATGTGCTAATTGAGTGTCTACCTTTAATATAAAAATCAAGTAGTTTTTATATTAAACTTCTTTAGTTTACAATGACTTATATATATTTTCATAGACTAACATAATTATTAATTTAATACAGTTCTAAGAATAATTTATTACTATTTACATTTTTATTAATTTATCATTAATTTGTCATTAATAAATAGTACAGTCACGCTCATCAGCATTTATGAATTCATTCAAAACGAATAAGCTCTTTATTTGAAATATTATTTTACGTAAAAATTATCTTTATTTAGGATGACCTTATGCAAAATATTATAAACAATGCTCCAATTGCAAAAAAATTGGAAAAATTATTTGAAAAAAATATTTATTCCTTTCATGCTCTTCCTATTGCTAATCGAATTAAAAGTGATGTTATAGGAGATTATACACATTTATTTCCTAGTTTAGAATGTTCAATTACTGGAGAAATGTTTGATAATTTCTTTTTTTCTAAAGGAGTTATCGCAGAATCTCAAAGATTAACTGCTGATCTTTATGGAGCAGATTATTCATTTTATGTAACTTCAGGAACAAGTGTTGCTAACCAAATAGCTATTTTTGCTTTATATGAGAAAGGGAAAAAAATTATTATTGATAAAAATTGTCATCAATCAATACATTTTTATACTCGTTCTATAGGTGCTGAGGTTGTTTACCTTAAACCTGATATAAAGGATGATAATAATGATATAACTGCTTGGTCATATGAGAATTTAGAAAAATTATTATTATCACTACAAAAGACAGAAAACTATATTGACTTAATTATCCTTACTGCACAATCATATGAGGGAATGATTTATGATATTCCAAGTGTTATTAAAAACTTAATATCCGCAGGAATTAAAACAAGAAAATTTCTTATTGATGAGGCATGGGGTAGTCTAAATTACTTTAACTCATCACATAAAGAATTAACTGCAATGAATGTTCAAGAACTCTTGGATAAGTATCCAGACTTAGAAATAGTATGCACACATTCTGCTCATAAATCTCTTTTTTGTCTCCGTCAAGCATCAATTATTCATTGTAAGGGGAGAAAAAACTTAGCTGAAAGGATAGAAATAGCAAGATACAGTATACATACAACATCCCCTAACTACTCAATCTTATCATCTTTAGATATTGCTCAATCAATGATTAGAACTTATGGGGAAGAGTTAGCATTACATACTAAAAACTTGGCGAATAAATTTATTAATTTAATAGAATCATCTATATTTTTCAAAGAACTAAAAATATATCACTCAAATTTATATTCTCAATGGCATATTCATCAAGATTCATCAAAAGTTATGTTAGATGTTTCACAAATAGGGACAGGTTTTGAAATAAAAAAACGACTAGAACAGGAGGGGATTTATATTAATAGATTTATTGATAACTATCTATTACTTAACTTTCATATTGGAATAAATGAATTATTAGTTGAAATGCTTATATCAGCATTAGCAGAAATCATAAAAGAAAAAAAGAATATTTATCTGAAAGAGGGAGAAATTGCTGACAAACTTGATAAAACAGTTAAAGATAAACTTACTAGTTATATAACTAGTGGTTATACAGTAGTTTATTCATAAATCCAAGGGAAAATCAAATGATTTCTATTAAAGATCTAAGAAATTTTACACAGTTATATAAAGAAAAGATTTGTATTGTAGATAAAAATAGTAAGTATACATGGGAAGATATTTTAGAAAAAACAAATCAGTTATTAATGTTTTTATTGACTAAATTTCAAACTAAAGAGTTAGTATCAGTTTGTTATTTAACAAAAAATAACGTAGACATTATTTGCTGGTTAGCAGCATTAGCAACGCTCAAAATTCCAGTAACAGGAATAGATTATTCTCTTCCATTAAGTACAGTAAAAAAGCTATTAATAAAAATTAATCCAAGTTTATTATTAGTATCTTCTGATTTGTATTCAACTAATGAAATAGATTCTTTAAAAATACATAATTTGAAGGTAATAAATATTCATAATAATGCTATTTTGAGTCAAATTAATTCTGGAGAATTATATAGCGAAGATTTAGATAATTTACTTTCTAAGCATATTCCTCCTAAGTTTTGCTCTATTTCATTAACATCAGGTACTAGTTCAATTCCTAAGGTTGTCATACGACACAACACCTTTGAATCTAAACGATTTAGTTGGTTTATACAAAGGTTTAATTTTTGTAAAGATGATGGGTTTATGCTTATACTTCCCTTATATCATGCCGCAGGTAATAGTTGGGCAAGAATGTTTATGGGACTAGGAGCAACACTATACTTAGTTGACCAAAGTAATAATGAAGAAATGCTAAAAGCTATAACAACAAATCCTATAAAAACTACAGTAATGACTCCTATTTTGCTCACTAAATTAATTAATTTAGTAAAGGAAAATAATTTAACACCTCACCTTAAATGGATTTTGGTTGGAGGAAGTCATTTTCCTATTCAACAAAAACTTGATGCTATTAGTATATTCGGTGATGTTTTATGTGAGTATTATGGTTGTACCGAAACGGGAGTCAATGTATTGGCAGACTCATTTGATATGAAAATATGTCCAGAAAGTGTAGGAAAAGCTTTTGAAGGCAATCAAGTTATTATTCTAAATGAAGATAATACTCCTATACAATCTAGTATTCCTGGAAAGGTAGCTATTTCTAGTTATATGTTAATGGATCAATATAAGGATGGAAAAAATCCGTTTATTACTATTAATAATAAAAAATTTTTTATTATGCCTGATTATGGATATATTAGAGAAAATAGATTAATTCTTATGAATCGTAACGGAAATTCCTCTTGTAAAGATGATATCTATCATCTTGAAAATGCAATAAGAAATCTATTTTTTATTAAAGATATAGCATTAACCACATTAAGACTAAAAGAAGAAAATCAAATTTTATGTATTTTTAGTTCATCAGAGTCGAAATTGATAGATGAAGAGCAAAAGCTAATTGCTATTCGAGAATTAGCAGAACAGCTAGGGTATCACAATTTTAGTGTAAAAGAAGTTACTACAATTCCATATAGTCCTAGCGGAAAAGTAAGAATAAATGAAATTTTTAATATTTTTGGATTAGATAGTCAGTAAATGTATCATTATTTTAAGGAACTCTTTTTATGAATAACTCATCATATTTAAAAGGTATTTTATTTTGTCTAATTGCGACCGTATCTTGGGGAACGATGTTTCCAATCATGACAGATGCCCTTACTCACTTAGACCCATTTAATTTTACAACGTTACGGTATGGTATAGCCGGTCTTGCCTTTGCGGTATTAATGCTTGCAAAAGAAGGTAAGGAATCTTTTAATTTAAAGGGTGAAAAATGGGGCTTAGCATGGTTATTTGGCACATTTGGATTTGCTGGTTTTGGTTTTCTTGTTTTCTGGGGACAGCATCTTGCCGGTCCTAAAGGGGCTTTAACCGCATCTATTATGATGGCAACCATGCCAATGCTTAGTATTTTAACAATATGGGTATTAAAAAAAGTTCGTCCACATATTAGTACCGTCTTTTTTATCTTACTTTCTTTTAGTGGTGTTTTTTTGGTATTAAGCAATGGAGATCTGTACGCATTAATAAATTCACCAACTAACTTAACGGCTAATACACTTATTATTCTGGGGGCTTTGTGCTGGGTATTATATACTATAGGAGGGAGTCATTTTCCCCATTGGAGTCCTGTTCGCTATACAACATTGACTACGCTACTCGGAATGATTAGTGTAATTAGTATAGACCTCTTTTTAATGGCAACGCATAGTGTTCAAGTACCAAGTTTTACATCCGTAGTTGCTGTGATTCCCCATCTTCTTTATATGGCATTTATAGCTGGTCTAGTAGCTGTTCTTTGCTGGAATATGGGTAATCGGATACTAACACCGACAAATGGGGTTCTGTTTATGGATATTGTTCCTATTACAGCCTTCTTTGTATCCTTTCTTAATAATGTTGTTGCTAGTAACGTTCAATTAATAGGTGCTTCTATTACGGTTATTGCCCTTATTTTAAATAATCTAAATCAGCACAGGCTTATTAAGTTCTCCAAAACATAACGATATTTTATGAATTATTACCTTTCATAAGTTGGACGGTAACTAACAGTAAACTTTAAACCACCTTAATACCTATTTCCATCAAAAGGATCATAGCGTCAATAAGGTGGTTTATTTATTAATTACTGTGTAAAGCAATAATCTTAACTTAGTTCTTTACGCAATTGTTTAGCTACTTGTACCATCACTTTTAGTGCATCAATGGTTTCTGGCCAAGCACGGGTTTTTAATCCGCAGTCTGGATTTACCCATAGACGTTTAGCATCAACGACTTCTAACGCTTTACGTAAGAGGTGAGTAACTTCTTTTGCGCTTGGTACACGAGGGCTATGAATATCATATACACCCGGGCCAATATCATTAGGATATTTGAAGTCACCAAAAGCCGTTAATAATTCCATATCTGAACGTGATGTTTCAATAGTAATAACATCAGCATCCATAGAGGCAATTGCGGGTAAAATATCATTAAATTCAGAGTAGCACATATGGGTATGGATTTGTGTACTATCTTCTACACCACTTGAGCTAAGACGGAATGCCTCACATGCCCAATCAAGATAAGTATCCCAATCTTTACGTTTTAAAGGTAAACCTTCACGGATAGCAGGCTCATCAATTTGAATCACTTTAATACCTGCTTTCTCAAGATCTAATACTTCATCATTTAAGGCAAGGGCAATTTGCTTAGTTACCTCACTGCGTGGAATATCATCACGCACAAAACTCCATTGTAGAATAGTAACAGGCCCAGTTAGCATACCTTTCATAGGGCGTTTGGTAAGGCTTTGTGCATAAGAAGACCATTTGACTGTCATTGGCGTAGGGCGAGACACATCACCATAAATAATCGGTGGTTTTACGCAACGACTACCATAGCTTTGTACCCAAGCAAATTGTGTAAAGACAAAACCTGACAGTTGCTCGCCAAAATACTCCACCATATCATTACGTTCTGCTTCACCATGAACGGGTACATCAATGTCCAATTCTTCTTGTACCTGAACCACATGAGCAATCTCTTTTTTCATGGCGGTTTCATAAGCCTCTAGGCTGAGTTCACCCTTTTTAAAAGCTGCACGAGCTTGACGAATTTCACTGGTTTGTGGGAATGAGCCAATAGTAGTAGTTGGTAAAAGAGGTAGGTTTAACCATGCTTGTTGTGCGGCAATACGGGTAGCAAAAGGACTTTTACGTTGATCAGCTCCTTTAGGTAATTGGCTAAGACGTGCTTTTACCGCATCTTGATGAATACGTTTATTCGTGCGGCGATCTTCTGCCGCAGCATAGGAGAGGAAAAGCTCATTCGATACGGCTTCTTCACCTTGGTTAAGGGCTTTGTTAAGAACGGATAGTTCTTCTACTTTTTGTTGGGCAAAGGCTAACCATGATTTGATAGTGGTATCAAGTTTTTCTTCAATACTTAAGTCTTGCGGACTATGTAATAAAGAACAGCTTGGTGCAAGCCATAGATTATTATTCCATTGATTTTTGATAGTCGTTAATTTATCCAGAATTTTGCGTAAATCAGCACGCCATACATTACGACCATCAATAATGCCGAGAGAAAGCACTTTATCTTTAGACCAGTTTTCTACAAAGGTATCCAATTGTTGAGGTGCTCTTACCACATCAATATGTAAACCTTGAATTGGCAAATCTTGTAATAAGGCAAGGTGTTCACTCACATCACCAAAATAAGTGGCTAAAAGAATAGATAATCCCTCTTGATGTAAGGCTTTATAAGTCGGTAAGAAGGCAGCCAACCACTCGGCTGATAAGTCTAGTGTAAGAATAGGCTCATCAATTTGTACCCACTCAATATCTTCTGCTTTAAGTTGTGCTAATAAGGCTTTATAAACGGGTAAAAGTTTAGGTAATAAATCTAAACGATTAAATGAGCTACCTTTTTCTTTACCTAAAAATAATAAGCTAATAGGGCCTAATAGGGTAGGTTTAATCGCATGATTTAATGTTTTAGCTTGCTGAATTTGTTGGATAAGATGATCTGCATTCAGACTAAATTCTGTATCTACTGACCACTCAGGTACAATATAGTGATAATTAGTATCAAACCATTTGGTCATTTCCATTGCCACTTGTTCGGCATTACCACGTGCTAATTGGAAATACTGTGCAAGGCTAAGTTGTTGTGGATTGAAACCGAAACGGCGAGGAATACCACCAACAGCTACTAAAATATCTAACACATGATCATAAAATGAAAAGTCACTGACACTGATAAAAGCAGCTTGATGTTGTTTTTGCACTTGCCAGTTTTGTTCACGAATGGTAGCTGCAACTGTCTGCACATGATTTTCATCTTGCTGACCTTTCCAGTACGCCTCTACGGCAAATTTTAATTCACGTTTTGCCCCAATACGAGGGTATCCTAAAATATGGAATTGACTCATAAAAACTATCCTATAAAAATTAATTGTTATCGCTAAAAACGTAAATGCTATGGTAAAGAAGAGTAAAATATGAGTCAAACGATATATTTTTGTGATTTGTATGAATTTTTTTAATAATGGTATGGTATGCAATCAACAGCAATAGAATTTAAGCATCTAAAAACTTTACTTATGTTAGCTGAAACAGGTACGGTTTCTACGGCTGCACAACGATTATTCGTAACACAATCCGCATTATCCCATCAAATAAGAAGTTTAGAGGATTATTTTCAGACAAGCCTTTTTGAGCGTAAATCATCACCACTTAAATTTACACCAGCTGGTGAGCGTTTATTACGATTAGCTAAAGATATTATGCCACTTGTTTCAGAGGCTGAACGTGATATTACACAAATTGTAGAGGGTGATGCGGGTGAGCTACGCGTGGCGGTAGAATGCCATACCTGTTTTGATTGGTTAATGCCTGCAATGGATTTTTTTCGTCCCTTATGGCCAAGAGTAGAATTAGATATTGTTTCTGGCTTTCATACTGATCCAGTTGGGCTATTATTATCACACCGTGCAGATTTAGCCATTGTTTCAGAAGTAGAAGAGCAGACAGGTATCCATTATATGCCTTTATTTTCCTATGAGATGGTAGGAATTTGTGCGAAAGATCATCCTTTAGCTAGTCGAGCTATTTGGAAAGCAGAGGATTTTGCACAAGAAACATTGATTACTTATCCTGTCCCTGATGATATGCTGGATTTAATGCGTAAAGTATTAGTACCAGCAGGGATTAATCCTACTCGGCGACATAGTGAGCTAACAATTGCTATTATTCAACTGGTAGCGAGTCGAAGAGGGGTAGCGACATTACCTTATTGGACGGTTATGCCATACCTTGAAAAAGGCTATGTGGTGGCAAGGCAAATTGGTGATGAGCCTTTACGCAGTGAACTTTATGCAGCCATTCGAGAGTCGGCATTAGATAAAAAATATCTTTTAGACTTTACGCATATTGTCAGGGAGCAAAGTTTTGCTAATTTATCAGGATTAAGTCCTTTATAGAAACCTTATGGTATCAGGGTAAATTTGTACTGATAGTCAAAAGAGAAATGGATGTTTTACTAATGAAGTAGATAAGGTATGCAATATTTTACATTGGCTTATCTATTCTTTATAACAAAAAAAACTATCCTATATAACTAAATATTATTTTGTTTTGTTTCTTTAAAACAATAGAATATAAGTATATTATTTTTGAGTGAGTTAATGATGAAATTCCAAAAAACAGTTAAAACAGCCTTACTTGGTCTAGTAGCCAGTCTTAGTTTTTTAAGTATAAATACAGTTGCACAAGCCGATACACTGGATACGATTAAGAAAAATGATGTGATTCGTATTGGTGTATTTGGTGATAAACCTCCGTTTGGTTATGTTGATAGCCAAGGGAAGAATCAAGGGTTTGATGTAGAAATTGCTAAGGAAATTGCAAATAGTCTATTAGGTAGCCCTGATAAAATTCAATTTGTATTAACGGAAGCGGCTAATCGTGTAGAATACCTTCGCTCTGGTAAGGTTGATTTGATTTTAGCTAATTTTACCCAAACCCCTCAACGTGAAGAAGTTGTGGATTTTGCACATCCTTATCAAAAGGTTCAATTAGGTATTGTTTCACCTGAAAATGCACAGATTACAGATATTGCACAGCTAAAAGATAAAGTGCTTTTAGTGAATAAAGGAACAACAGCGGATATTTTCTTTACCAGAAATCACCCTGATATTAAATTATTAAAATTTGATCAAAATACGGAAACTTTTGATGCTCTAAAAGATGGTCGTGGTGTTGCATTAGCACATGATAATGCACTACTATGGGCATGGGCAAAAGAAAACAAAGGATATAATGTTGCTATTAGTAATATTGGTCCTGAAGATAAAATTGCACCTGCTGTACAAAAAGGGGATAAAGCACTATTAGAAGCTGTCAATCAAGAAATTGACCGTTTAAAGAAAGAGGGAACGCTTAAAGTTATCTATGATAAAACTTTATTACCTATCTATGGTGATAGAGCTGATGAGTTATTAGCCAACTAATTATTAATTATTCCTTTAAATGAATACTAATCAGGTTTTGGTGCTTATACCACTAAAGCCTGATTTTTAATCATAGAAGGGATTTTATAAAATAGGCTACTTGATAATCAGTCAAATTTGAGTAAGTAAAATAATGGAAGGTTAATCTTATATAACCTTATCATTTTTATGCTATTTAGGTATATATTTTTTGACTTGTTTATTGTGATGAGTATTGTATTTTTCAGTCTATTTTATAAACCCTTTTAATCACCTATAATAATATTAAAAACAGTCAGTTGAGTAAAAATGAATTGGGATTATATTTATCAAGTTATACCACAATTTTATCGGGCAGCATTGATGACATTATCACTTTCAGTTTGGGGTGTTGTATTGTCATTAATTGTTGGCTTAGGTATTGCATTATTAGTAACATACAAAATAAAAGGATTTACAAAACTTGCCAAAGGCTATATTGAGCTATCACGTAATACGCCCTTATTAATTCAATTATTTTTCCTCTATTATGGATTACCCAAAATAGGGATTAAATTAGATGGATTCACCTGTGGTGTTATTGCACTTGTTTTTCTAGGGGCAAGTTATATGGCAGAGTCATTTCGTGCAGGTTTACAAGCCATACCCAAAGGGCAAATAGAGGCAGCTAAAGCCTTGGGACTCAATAAAAAACAACAGTTTATTTATGTGGTTTTTCCTCAAGCATGGGCAATTGCCTTACCGAGTATTGGTGCAAATATCTTATTTCTTATAAAAGAGACATCTGTTGTCAGTGCTGTTGCTGTGGCTGAATTGATGTTTGTTACCCGTGATGTTATCGGTATGGACTACAAGACAAATGAAGCACTTTTTCTTTTATTAATGAGTTATCTTATTATTTTATTACCCATTTCATTATATGTCCGTTATCTCGAAAACCGTATGAGGAGGGCTAAATATGGGGTTTGATTGGTTATTTGAGGGGGCAAATGCCACTCGCTTACTGTATGGGTTATGGCTTACAATTAAAATTTCATTTATTTCAGTTGGATTATCACTTGTTTTGGGCACTTTATTTGGTTTGTTGATGACACACCATAGTCGATTTATCCGTTTTCTCTGTCGTCTCTATTTAGAGACTATTCGTATTGTACCTATTCTTGTTTGGTTATTTGTGCTTTACTTTGGATTATCTATATGGACGGGTATTCATATTAGTGGTGAATGGATTTGTATTTGGGTATTTGTGCTATGGGGAACAGGAGAAATGGGGGATTTAGTCCGAGGAAGTATTGCTTCCATTGAGCGTCATCAAACAGAATCAGCTAGAGCTTTGGGACTAACACGTTGGCAAATTTTCCGCTATATTGAAATACCTCAAGGGTTACGTCGTGTATTACCCGGTGCGATTAATCTTTTTACACGAATGATTAAAACAAGCTCATTAGCCGCTTTAATTGGGGTGATTGAGGTCATAAAAGTAGGGCAGCAAATTATTGAGAATTCTCTATTTAATTCACCCTATATTTCTTTATCGGTATATGGATTTATTTTTATCCTTTATTTTATTTGCTGTTATCCATTATCATTATGGGCTTCTCGTTTAGAGAAAAAATGGGAAAATTAAAATGCTATCAATTGAAAAACTGGTTAAAAAATATGGTGATAATACTGTATTAAAAGGGATTGATGTTCAACTAAAAAAAGGAGAGGTTCTTGTTGTACTTGGACCCTCTGGCTGTGGTAAAAGTACCTTACTGCGTTGCATTAATGGTCTTGAGATAAAGCAAGGTGGTCATATCCGTATGGAGGGTGTTGGCGAGTTTGGACAAGATATTAGTTGGGAAAAAGTCTGTGAGAAAGTAGGGATGGTTTTTCAAAACTATGAATTATTTGCTCATATGACAGTTATTGATAATATTTTATTAGGCCCACTAAAAGTACAAAAACGAAAGCGAGCAGAAGCAGAGGCACAGGCTGATTTACTCTTAAAACAAGTGGGTTTATTAGAGAAAAAATATGCCTATCCACGAGAACTATCGGGAGGACAAAAACAACGTATCGCTATTGCTCGTGCTTTATGTATGAATCCTGAGATTATGCTATTTGATGAGATTACGGCGGCTTTAGATCCAGAAATGGTACGAGAAGTTTTGGATGTGGTACTTAATTTAGCAAAAAATGGGATGAGTATGATTATTGTTACTCATGAAATGGGGTTTGCTCGTAAAGTAGCAGATCGTATTATTTTTATGGATAAGGGTCATATTATTGAAGAAAGTACAGATCCTAATCAATTCTTTACCCAACCTCAAACGGAGAGGGCAAGAGCCTTTTTAAATAAAATGGATTACTAGGTTTTGTACTTACTAATAGGTTATTTTATGTGTAGGTAATTTATCAATAATAAAACCCCTTCATAAAAACAAAGGGGTCTATTAAAAAGTCCCTTTCTATTAAAAGGGACTTTTTTAGCATTAAATTAAAATGATATATATTAACTATTCTCTATCCTTTCTTGTCGTAATGTATAAGAACGCATCAATAGCATAGCCGATACAGGGGAGGTAATAAATAAGAAAATAACAATCACAATTTCATGAAAAAACACTCGATCATCAAGATACCACGAAAGTATAATGGAGGCACTTAATACAAAGATTGTACCAAGTGTATTACCAAGTGTAGTGGCATGAATACGTCCTGTAAAATCAGGAAAACGTAATAATCCAAGGCTTCCGATCAGGGTGATAATGCCACCGATAACTAATAAGGTAGCAATAATAAGGCTAGGGATAAAAGGAATAGCGGTTGTCATGGTTCAATAACCTCACCTCGGAGTAGAAATTTAGCAAGAGCAGCTGTTCCTACAAAGCCAAATAAGGCAATTAATAAAGCAATATCATAATACCAAGAGGTTCGGAACTGCATACCTAACGTTAGGATTAGTAGCATACAGTTTACATACATCGCATCTAATCCCCATGCTCTATCTTGAGGACTAGGGCCCTTAAAAATACGAATAGTGCAAATAACAATGCCGAGTGCAAAACATAATGCTGCAAATTGAGTAGCAAGAGAAATATAATCAAGCATTATTCAAAAATCTCCAATAATAGCTTTTCATAACGGTTTTTAATCGTATCAAACCATTCTGACTCATCGCGTAAATCCAGAACGTGTAACCGTAGAATAAAATCTTTTTCAGTAAGTCCTGACCAAACGGTTCCAGGGGTATAGGTAATAATACATGCTAGAAAGGCAAGGGCATGAGGGTCTCGAATTTCGAGAGGAATATACACATAACCAGAGGTAAAGTCTTTACGTCGCCATTGTAAAATTAATAAACCAACATTCCAGTTGGATTTAATAATATCGATAATGACACGAAAAGCTAGCTTAATCATGACACTGATTCGGCGAGGATAAGCTAAATCAGGACGAATTCTTAAAGAAAGAATAACAAAAATAAAACTAAAAAATCCACCTAATAAAAACTGACCTAAGGTAATAGCATTTGCCAATAACAACCATATCAGTGTAAGAAAGATAGTCATAGGTAGCCAGAAGAATAAACTAATCATCTTAGTGGTCTCCTATGAGTGGATTAGTCACTGAGCGTTTTTCAAAAACTGCACCAATATATTGTGCAGGATTATCTAATGACTCAGCTGTATAATTCATATAAGCCATTACATCACTGACAAAAATAGTGATATAGAGACAAGCACATAATAAAATAGCAATAGGGAAGGCTTCTCGTGTAGTCAGTTTAGGTGTATTTAATGTACCAGATCCCCAGAAAACGCGAATACCTGTACGTCCTAATACAATCACGGTAATCATGCCCGACACAAGCATAAAACCCACCAATATCCACGCATTATAAGAAACCTCACCGATTTCTGTTTGGGTTAGCTTAATCGCTTGTGATAAAAGAGCAAATTTGGCTAAAAAACCAGAGAAAGGAGGAAGACCTGCCACAATCAATGTACACGTAAAGAAAGCCAAGCCTAAAAATGCCATTGAGGCAGGGATAGGGACACCCACGACTTCACCAGAGTAATCAGAAGAGCCTTTTTCTTGTTCTAAACCAAAGGCTTCTTGTGTAATGGATAATACACTATGTTGTGTTACTTCTGTACGGCGGATAATTTCTACCAATAAGAAAGCGACACTTAGTGCCAATACGGAACTAACCATATAATAAAGAGATGGCCCTGTTAGTGCTACACCTGGCATACCTAAAGCTGTTAATAATGTGCCAGAAGAAATTACAATACAATAGGAAACCATTCGTGCAATATTTTTCTCAGCTAGTAAACCCATCGCCCCATAGAATAATGTTCCTAAACCGATAAGATACATCCATTCGCCTCCAAATCCTGCAGGAGCACCAGTTGGTAAGAGTAATGAACCCACACGCAACAGGGCATAAATACCTACCTTTGTCATAATAGAGAACATGGCAGCCACAGGCGCAACAGAAGAGGCATAGGCATTAATTAACCAGAAACTTAAAGGCCATGCTGCTGCTTTAATGAGGTAGGCAGTGGCTAAAAAGGCACAAGCGGCTTCAAAGAGAATACGTTCATTTTCACTTAACATACCTGCTTTCATGCCTAAATCAGCTAGATTAAGTGTACCCGTAACAGAATAAATCATGGAAATACCGATTAGCATTAAAAAGCTTCCCAGCATATTGACCACAATATAATGAAAACCTGAACTAACTCGTTTAGCGCCTGAACCATGGAGTAATAATCCATAAGAAGCCGCTAATAGAATTTCAAAAAAGACGAAGAGATTAAATAAATCACCTGTCAAAAATGCACCATTTAACCCCATCATAATAAATTGAAAAAGAGGGTGATAATGCACACCAGCTCTATCCCAAAGAGAGGTAGAGTAAATAATACACATCATGCCAAGTCCTGCAACAAGGGCAAGCATTAAAGCAGATAAACGGTCAACAACGAGTAGAATTCCGTAAGGTGCGTCCCAGTTACCGAGCAAATAAACATTAATATTATTTGTCCATTCTATCCCCTCTAATTTACCCGATACCCCTAACATCAGAATAACGGCAATTGTCAATTGTGCTACGGTAGATAAAAGACCAATGGACTTATTTAATTTACGGCGTTTATCTTTTAGAAAAACCATCAATACCCCTACAAACATAGGGATAGCAATACTAAAAATAGGTAAGTGATCAATAAGTGGCATTATTCTTTGACTCCCTCACCATCAACATGGTCAGATCCTGTTAAACCACGTTGAGCCATAATAACAACAAGCATTAGGGCTGTCATCGCAAAACCAATGACAATTGCAGTTAAAACAAGGGATTGGGGGACTGGATCTGCATATAAAGCAGGATCTATAGGTAAATCTTTATCAATAATAGGAGGTTTACCGACAAATAAACGACCCGTACCAAAAATAAATAAATTTACCGCATAAGAAATTAAAGTAATACCGATAATCACCTGAAAGGTACGAGGGCGTAAAATAAGCCAAACGCCAGAACTCGTTAGTATTCCAATTGCTAAAGCATAAATGATTTCCATTATTTTGCTCCTTGAGACTGACGTTGTGAACGTAATGATTGGTGAGCTAAAGCGACTAGCATATAAGTTGATGAACCAACAACTAGTGCAAAAACCCCTAAATCAAAGAGGATAACACTAGATAAATGCACACTACCCACTAAAGGTAGATGAATATCCCATGCCAATGCGGATAAGAAAGGTAATCCATAGAAAAGTGGCCAGATACCTGCAATAACTGCAAATAATAATCCTGTGGCTAACCAGTCTAGTGGACGTACACGAGAATTTAACTCGACCCAGTGGATACCACTAATAATATATTGCACAATAATACCAATGGCGAAAATAACCCCTGCGACAAACCCACCTCCCGGTAAATTATGACCTCTGAGAAAGAAGAAAACAGCAATTAAACTTACTAGTGGTACCATTAAACGGACAAGTACATTAGGCACTAATAAGGTACCTCGCGGTAATGCCTCATTTTCCTTAATTTTAGCTAAATCAGGTGTTTCAGTAAGATTACGTTTTTCAAGTGCATAGATAGTTTCTTCTGGTGGTCTAAAACGGCGTAAGAGGGCATAAACCGTTAAAGCGACAATGCCTAATACCGTAATCTCACCATAGGTATCAAAAGCACGGAAATCCACCAAAATAACATTAACAATATTTGTACCACCACCTTTAGGGAGTGCATTCTCACTAAAGAACTGACCAATAGCAGGAATAGTGTCTCGTGTAATAATGATATAGGTTAAAACGGTCATCCCTAAACCTGTCACAATCGCTATGATGGCATCTCGGCCACGGCGTAAGCGTTTCACCGTCTCATCAACTAAAATATCTTGATTATTAGCATTATGACGCGGTAACCAACGTAAACCGAGTAATAGTAAAACAACGGTAACAACCTCAATCACCAACTGTGTTAAAGCCAAATCAGGTGCTGATAACCAGACAAAGGTTACGGTTGTCACAATACCTGCACCACCTGCAAAAATAACCGTACGGAAACGATTATATTTTGCTTGTCTTGCTGCTCCTATTGCACATAATGCCCCCATTGCCCAAAGTAGTGCAAATGCAATGTCAAATGAAGAGCGTGGTAAAACTAAGCCATCTTGATAGCGGAGTAGGGGGATAAGGGCAACGATAAAACTTACCAGTACAATACACAATACTTGAACTTGTACACGATTAGATGCAATATAAGCGTTTACATTTAGGGCAATATTATCTAACCCATTCATAATAGAATCAAATATTCGACTACCATTAAGGTGGGTAATGCCCAGTGTTTGTCCTGGATTACTACGTAAATAAGGACATAAGATAATATAGACGACAATACCACCAATTAAAGCAATCGTACTCATTAATAGAGGAATATTAAATCCGTGGAAAATCGCAAGATCAATACTCGGTGTTGAATCTCCCAAAATAGAGCTAGCCGCTAATGTAAGAATAGGGGAGATGATAATATCAGGTAATACCCCGATTAATATACACAAACATACTAAAAAAGCACTTGGGAATAACATCCATTTGGGTGGTTCATGGGGCTGTCTTGGTAGTTGTGTTGCTTCAGGACCAAAAAACACTTGAAGAATAAAGCGTAAAGAATAAGCCACACTAAAAGTAGTAGCAATAACAGCTAATATAGGCAATAAATAACTACGTGCGTCATTAACAAAAAGAATCTCAGAGAAAAACATTTCTTTTGAGATAAATCCATTTAATAGGGGAACACCTGCCATAGCAGCGGCAGCAACTGTTGCTAATGTTGCGGTTAATGGCATAGAGCGGCGTAAACCTGATAAAACCGTCATATCACGAGTCCCTGTTTCATGATCTACAATGCCTGTTGCCATAAATAGAGAGGCTTTAAAGGTAGCATGGTTAATCATATGGAAAATCGCCGCAATAAGCGCTAATTGACTATTTAACCCTAGTAAGAGCGTAATTAACCCCAAATGACTAATCGTAGAATAGGCAAGCACACCTTTCATATCACGTTGGAATGTCGCAATATAAGCCCCTATTGTTAAGGACAGCAGTCCAGCTAAACCAATAATCCAGAACCACTGTTCCGTCATGGCTAAAATAGGCCAGAAACGGGCTAATAAAAATACACCAGCTTTTACTAAGGTAGCCGAATGAAGATAGGCAGAGACAGGTGTAGGGGCTGCCATGGCATTAGGAAGCCAAAAATGGAAAGGAAATTGTGCACTTTTCGTTAAAGCACCAAGGGCAAATAATATAACAATTAGGGTATAGTTTCCATCCCTGCGAATCAGATCCCCTGAATTTAAAATAACATCTAATTCGTAAGAGCCAACAACCTGACCAATTAATAACATAGCAGCTAATAGACAGAAACCACCACCAGCAGTAATTGTTAATGCTATTCTCGCTCCCATTCTTGCTTCAGGGCGATGATGCCAATAAGCAATGAGCATAAAAGAGGAAAGTGATGTTAGTTCCCAAAAAATTACTAACTGGATGACATTACCTGAAATCACTACCCCCAACATAGATCCCATAAAAGCAAGGAAAAAGGCAAAAAAGCGGGGAACAGGATCAGCTGGATCCATATAATAACGGGCATAAATAACCACTAATAAGCCCATTAAAGAAACGATTAATGCGAATAGCCACGCAAAACCGTCTAGGCGAAAGATAATATTGAGATCAAGAAAAGGAAGCCACTCAATTTGTTGTTTTATAATACCACCTGCAAAAATAGTGGGTGCACTCCACAGCACAATTCCCATACAGGCAAAGGCTATTAATCCTGATAAAACTGCTTCTCTATTACGTGCATTTGGAGGTAATAAACCTGCAAGAATACTCCCTAAAAAGGGTAAAAGAATAAGCAGTGAAAGATTCATTGATAAGTATCCGAAAATATATCTTAAAAATAAAAACTAATTTATTGAAACCGTCAAAATTAGCAACTTTTAGCT
The DNA here is from genome assembly GCF_009833965.1 of Pelistega ratti. Classification (NCBI taxonomy): domain Bacteria; kingdom Pseudomonadati; phylum Pseudomonadota; class Betaproteobacteria; order Burkholderiales; family Alcaligenaceae; genus Pelistega; species Pelistega ratti. The sequence continues at coordinate 424,047 of NZ_CP047165.1, read as the reverse complement.
AAAAGAGCTTGTATTTTTATGCAAAAATGTAATTTATCACATAAAAATACAAAAGCCATTCATTTTAGCATAATTTTATAGGATTTTAAAAGATACTATCTACTTTTCAATGCAAGTTTAAAACATTTACAGAATTATTAAAAGAATTAAATAAATGTTTTTATTTGGGTGATTTATTCAAAAGAGACAAGCGTACCTTGATAAAGAATTTGTCCTGTTAATTGATGACTTATTTGTCCTGATTGCTTAGGTTCAAGACTAATTAATAATAAATCTCCTACTTTAAACTGAGATTGATAATCTAAAATAGTCGGTTTATTATCAGCAAGTATCGTAATAGGGTGAAGCATACCCTGTGCATCACGATGCCATAGTTGTAATCCTAATTGATCATTAGCACTTTGATGAATTAAAGGCGTAATCGTTAGCTGCTTATCTTGCTTGACCGTATAGCCCACTTGATTTGGTTGTAATGTTGCATTTAATACAGCTGCTATTTTGATAGGGTACTCAAATGGACGAATGATTAATAATGCCACCATTAACCCTAATAGAGCAAAACTTGTGCCTCGCCAAAAATTACGGCTAATCCAGCATTTTTTAGTAAAATAAGTGGCTTTATGAAGGAAAGATGGATTATTTTCAGCTTGACTTAATGCTAACTCATCCTCCAATTCAGCCATATCTGTAGAAGTATCTTTCTCTGTAATAGTGGCTTGTTTAATACGCACCCATAAACTCTCTGGTGTTTTTTCAATAATTAATTGAGAGAGGAAATGTAAAAATTCTTCTTCCCAAATAAGACTAATTTGCTCTGCCACAGGGTCATTAGCAAGTAAATCATTTGCTTTTTGTTGCTCTTGTGTATTTAAACTACCCAGTACAAATTCACCAATAAAGCAAGTATGATCATGCTTAATATTGAGTGGTTGGCGTTTTTGTGCTAAATAACGAATACTCGTCCGAATATCTTCTTTAAGCTTTCCGAGAGAAATGTTTAATAAGGTAGCGGTATCCGCTAGACTTTCTCCACTAAAATAGGTCGTCATTAATGAGCGCTGAATATCTTCGGGAAGTTCTTCTAAAATTTGATAAAAAGAACCATGCTCTTTAAAATTATCAACACCCACATAAAGATTTGTGCAGATTTCACCTAAAAAAGTAGAAGTATTCCCTTTAAGGTTCTCTTTGAGGGCAATATAATTTTTTTGTGTAATATTATGAAGATGATAACGGAAAATAGTATATATCCATCCACGCGCATAACCCATGCTCTCATCATAATATTTTGCATTATTCCAGATGAGTGTAAAGGTTTCTATAACGGCTTCTTCAGCAAATTTATAATGCTGTAGTGTTTTAAACGCAAAAGTCAGCATATTACCTGCTTCTTGCTGGTAAAGACTTTGCAGTGATTTCTTACTACCTTTTGCGATAGACTTTAATTCTTTACTATAATTAAACAATTGTTTATCTTGAGCCATATTCAAAACCTAATTCGTTATTCAAATTTTATCGTAAAGTTGAACATATGAATAGTCATAATACTACCCTAAATATACCTTATTTAAGTAAATTTAGCCTACAAAATAAAATTATTTTTATTTCTGCATCCAGTCGAGGGCTTGGTTTAGAGATGGCATATGCCTTAGCACAAAGTGGTGCAACCGTTTATATCAATGGTAGAAATCAAGAAAAATTAGCCCAAGTTGTAGAAGAAGCACAATCAAAGGGAATCTCTTTATTAGCCTATGAAGGAGATATGTCGGATCAGTATTGTATTGATCAATTAATGCTATTTTTAAAATCCATGAATCAAACCTGTCATGTACTTATTAATAATCTGGGGTTACGGTTACGAGAATCTTGGGAAAAAACCCATTTTGTACAGATGAATGAAATGATACAGACAAATCTACTAGCACCTATGTATTTATCACAGCAAATGGCAAAACAGATGCAAGAGGGGGGAAGGATTATTTCAATTAGCTCTGTTGCTGGTCGTATCGCTCGTCAAGGCGATGCTATTTATCCTATTAGTAAATTAGGTCTTATTGGTATGACGCGTTCATTAGCCGTTGAGTATGCAACAAAAGGGATTTGTGTTAATGCGATTGCACCTGGTGCTTTTTTAACAGAATCGAATGAAGCCTTAGCGGTAGATCCCATTAAGGGGTCTCATATGCTTAATCGTATTCCGATGAAACGCTGGGGAAATCCAGAAGAAATAGGGGGCTTAGCTGTGTTTTTAGCAGGTGATTTAAGCGCTTATATTACTGGACAAGTATTTACAATTGATGGTGGCTTATCCGTTTTATTTTAAAGAGGATATCTTAAACGTAATGTGTTTTCATTAAATTATTTCTGTCTTGCGACATTTGAAAATGACAGAAAATAGGTGATAATAAAGAAAGTTTATATAAATAATATTCTATACCTATTTTCTGCTTTGTGATAAGTAGAGGTTATTTTATAAATCTGTTTATTCTGTAGACTTATCGGTTTGAATTATTTCTGTAGGAATACCAAGCATCATATCATAGTATATATTTGTTGTTTTTTCTATCGAATGATCAGTGGTATTTACTGAAGATGATGCATTTTCAAGAGAAGATAGTGTATTTTTAGCAATTAAAAAATCTTTATGTGGTAATGTTCTAGATAAACTTAAAAAACGTTGTTCACACAAAGGAAACGCGTCTTCTTCTGCAGGTATTTCTTGGTATTTTTCAAGATAAATATGTTGCATACAAGTAATTACTGCCTTATGTTTATCATATGCTGTATATTCAGGCTCTAACGCATACGTATTCATCGATAAAAATAGACCTAAAATATACATTATTTTTTTACTGTGTTGCATCTTGTTTTTCCTCTAATCCGAGCATAATTCTAGCAATTTTTTCATTTGTCCGTTTATCATCTGGCGATAAGGTGTCATATATGTCTTTGAGAACATATTTATTTGCATAAGCACGTTGAAAGTTTTCATAAATATGCTGATTAAGTTGCAAATAATCGGATAAAGCCACTTCTTTCATAAAAATATTTAAACGAAACTGGCAAAGTTGCTGTGTTTCTTTGTCTGTCATGGGCGTATCTTTACCATGGTGAACAACGGTTAGACCTGATTGAATACCAATCTGACAATAATTGAGTAATTCTTGTTGAATATCAACAGGGTAGGGTTCGTTATAACACCCCAATAGCCCTAAAGTAAAGGCAAGTGTTATGCCAAATTGAGAATATTTTTTATTAAGCTTCAAATTTTTAGTCATATATGAATATCTTACTGTATAATCATGAACTAGGTTATTATAAACAGCCTATAAGACTCTGTTTATAATACCAAACTTTTTTGAATAGGATAAATTAGCGTGAAAAAACATTTATTAACTATATTACTCGCTCTATTTAGCCATTCAGCTATTGCTCAAACAAGTTATGATGAACCTGACTTGGATTTTAAAGCACTTGACAAAGATGTCAATGTCATTTGCCTTAAAGATTGCCGTAGTCAGTTTAAAGTCAATGTTGTTACGCTAGACAGTATTTTAAAACATCCTGTCGGTGATGCGCGTGTAGTATCTGATTATGGTTGGAGAGTTCACCCCATCCTTAAACGTAAAAGTTTTCACTCTGGTGTAGATTTTGCTGTTCCTGTTGGTACACCTGTACAAGCAGGGGAGAACGGCACGGTTGTCTATGCAGGTTGGATGGATGGCTATGGTAAATTACTCGTTATCAAACATGATAGCACTTTTAGTACCGTTTATGGACATCTTAACCGATTTGGTCAAGGGATCAAAGTAGGGGCTCATGTTAAACGTGGTCAAGTAGTTGCCGAAAGTGGAAATACTGGTCGATCAACAGGCCCACATTTGCACTATGAAATTCGTATGAACGGTTTAGCGATTCACCATCGTACAGGTGAAGCCTTATCAAATCGTGTATTGGCATTTGATGGTCAAGGTAATGCGACGACACGTCACGTTAGCCTCTCTAATAGTCAGATAAAACCAACCCGTATAGGAACACGTATTCAAACACGTTTTTCTAGTAAATCACAGTTAGCAGCTAATAAGCGTATTGCGCTAGAAGGACTTAAAGATATGCGTGCTTCTCAGCAGAAAACGGGAACAGTCGTTAAAACAAGTGCAAAAACGAGTAAAGTTAGCCAATTACCAACAAAAGCAACTACACAAAAAACCAGTAGTACCGCCAAGCAGGCTAAAGCTGTTAAAGTAAGTGCAAAAGCATCCTCTACTAAAACGACTAAGCCTACTAAAACAAGTACTGCTCCAGCTAAAACAGTTGCTAAAGTAGTGCCAACAAAAACAACGACAAAAAAAGTAGCCCCAAAAGCTACTACCACAAAAACAGCTACTACCAAAAAGGTAAATACTCAAAAAACAGCAAGTACTAGCACAGCGAAGAAAAAAGTAAAATAAGTATAAAAATAGGCACTTGTTAATAGTGCCTATTTTTTTGATATATCTTTATCAGCTTAGTCCACCCAAAAGGGTATATTTAATTTCTAGGTAATCAGCTACCCCATATTTAGAACCCTCTCTACCGATACCAGATTGTTTAACACCACCAAACGGTGCCATTTCATTCGATAAAGTACCTGTATTTGCACCTACCATACCATATTCTAATGCTTCAGAGACACGAAAAATACGAGCTAAATCTTGCGAAAAGAAATAAGAGGCTAAGCCAAAAATGGTATCATTCGCATAGGTAATTACTTCTTCTTCCGTATAAAAGCGAATAATAGGTGCTAATGGTCCAAAAGTTTCTTCTCTTGCGACTTTCATGGATTGCGTAACATTCGCTAATATAGTAGGTTCAAAAAAGAGTCCACCCAGTGAATGTGTTTTTCCTCCTCGGATAAGGGTTGCACCTTTCTCAAGTGCATCTTGAATATGCTCTTTTACTTTATGTACTGCCGATTGATCGATGAGGGGACCAATATTTACCCCTTCATCTAAACCATTACCAACTTTAAGTGTGTCAACCGCTATACTTAATTGATGAATAAATTCATCATAAATTTTATCGTGTACATAGATACGATTAGCACAGACGCACGTTTGTCCAGCATTTCGATATTTATTAGCAATAACTCCCTTAACGGCTTCTTCTATATTCGCATCATCAAAAACAATAAAAGGGGCATTACCACCCAATTCGAGTGTCATTTTTTTAACGGTACTCGCACACTGTGCCATTAATTTAGCACCTACCTCTGTTGAGCCAGTAAAACTAAATTTACGCACAATAGGACTCTCTGCCAATGTATCACCAATTTCTCGTGAACCAGTAATAACATTAAATACACCATCGGGTAAACCTGCTCGATGAGCCAGTTCAGCTAATGCTAAGGCAGAGAGTGGCGTTTTAGAAGCAGGGCGGACAATCACCGAACAGCCAGCTGCCAGAGCAGGGGACACTTTGCGTGTAATCATGCTATTGGGAAAATTCCATGGGGTGATGGCTGCACAGACGCCGATAGGTTCTTTAGTAACAAAGGCACGTTTATCTACAGCTGGTATAGGTAAAATATCACCACTGATACGTTTTGCTTCTTCTGCATACCACTCAATATAACTCGCACCATGCGCTACCTCTCTAATAGCTTCAGGTAAGGGCTTACCTTGTTCCAAGCATAGTAAAAGTCCTAAGTCTTCTTTATTAGCAATGATTAGCTGATACCAATTTTTTAGAATTTTACTCCTATCTCGAACAGAGAAATTTTTCCATTGTTTAAAGGCTTTTTCTGCTCCCTTAATCGCTAATTCAGTCTCTATTCGCCCCATATTAGGTACTTGAGCAATATGTTCACCTGTCGCTGGATTATTAACGGTAATTGTTGCTTGTGATAAAGCAGTTTTCCATTCACCATTAATATAACATTGTTGCTTTAGTAGCGATTGATCGGTTAATTGCATTGATTTTATCCCCTCAGCGGATCTTTAAAAAGACCCCATTATCCCTATAAAAACTATAAGGATAATGGAAACCATTATTATAGTATGCCTGATAGACATTATGTATTATTTTTGATATGACTATATGGTCTTATCTTATATAATAGTTATGAAAGAGGGGATTAAGCTGGGCCATGACCAACATTAAGACCTTTTCCTGTTAAGTAAAATTGCCCACCTGCAATATAGTGAAGCGTTTTTAATTCATCACTTACTTCATCAAATTTCCAATGACCATTTTCAAAAATACGATCATCCGCCCAAGCACCAAGGACTTCACCAATAAATAAATCATATTTTTCCTGATTATCTGGTTCTGGAATAACTTTACAAATAATCCATGCTGCACAGCCTTTCACAAGCGGAATATCAAAACCATCTTGATAAAAGAATTCTGTTTGATCTAGTTTTTCTGGATGCTCACGGCGACCTTGACCCATATTAATTACCATTTTAGCCTGTTGAGCAACTGGAATATGAATAGCAAAATAACCACTTTTTTCAATTAGTGTACGGGTATAAGCTTGCTTATCAATAACAGCCATCATTTTGGGAACAGGCAGGTAATCTAAAACATAGACCCATGATGCTGCCATAACATTTTGATTTTGCTCATACTTAGCTGAAACTAATGTTGTTGGACCATGGTTAGCAAGACGATAAAATTTAGATAATTCAACTGGCTTAATTGCCATAATAAAACTCCTGAAGCAATGATTTATTATTAAATGGTATTTTAATATTTTATTACCATCTAGTACATAAGAATAGTACAAGTTTATAAGTTTATTATTAAACTTTACATAATATACATTATACGAACTAGATTAAGGAATGCTCTATGAACTATTTTATTTAAAAATTGCCTTAAATGAAAGATCTATACCAGTTCGTGAATGATAAACTATTGTTTACTCTATTATTACTAAAGATCTAAATATATAAATGGAAATTCTCTTTTAAAACGTTCTAATGCTTCACTCTTAGATATAGGCATATCAAAAACATCTTCAAATCGCTTTATTGCTATACCATATAATGCATTATCTTCCTCATCATTTAATATAGGATCTGGTGTAAATCCAATAATATTTAATAACTCATAGAAAGAACCATTAAAATCAATTAAATCAAGAATATATAATAGTAATTCAGCTATTTCGGTACTCCTTATTACTAAATAAATCCAGTCTCTAAATTCATTTTTTTTATTGCACCGATAATTAAACATGATTTTACAAACCCAATATCCTCACTAGATTCTTGAATTAATCTAAATTTATTTACCATCTTTCATCCAACACTGGCTACTGTTCCTACCGCTGACCAGGCATTTTGTAGAGGATTGGTGGATACCCCTACACTGACACTTTGTACCTTAATTTCACTGTAGTTAAGGATATTCTCTGCCGTGAGGGTTTTGGTGATAAAGGTATTTTTATCCGCTGGAGCGGTGCTATCAATAATACCCCCTTTTAGGTGGGTATGCTGTCCAACATTGAGCTGTAAGCCCCCTTGTCCTGCGGTAAGACCACTTTGGGTGTGTACTTGTTGGTAGTTCAGTTTGGCTTTGCTATGCGAGGCATTAAAGGATGCCCCTGACCCTGTGCCTGAGATAACGACACTTGCCCCGATACTGCCTTGGGTATGCTTACTCTTAAGGGTTACCAAGAAAACCTTACTCATTATCTTCCCAATAAGGAATCCATCTTCTACCAAAATACATTACCACTATAAAAATAGGTATGGCATAAAATACAGCACTAAAACCACCTTTTATAGTGTAATTATCTTTATAGAAAAATAATATTGCCACAAGTTCTACATAAATTAAAATAAAACTTACTGTAAGAACAGTGTAAAATTGTTTCTTTTCAGAAACTTTCCATAACAATACTCTAACCGCCTGAGCAATATAATAATTTAATCTAAACATCCCACCAGCAACTGAATTTATACCTATTAAATCCCAATGATTTCTGACAGGTTCTTTAATATTACTTTCTACAATAACGGTATTATCTTCAACCGACTTATGTTTAGTCATTTGCTGTTCTTGTATATTTTTAGTATCTTCTTTATCATCTTCCCAATATGGAATCCATCTTCTACCTAAATAAAGAATAGCTAAAAAAAATAAAAAAGCATATATCATTGCATCAAAGATGGTTCTCACTGTAATAAGAGCATGAGTCTTTATTAAAACACCGATAACTAGTTCTATATATAAAAAGATAAATCCTATCGTACGATTAATGTAAAATTGCTTTTTAGGTAATAACTTTCTCAAAAATAAAAAGAGAATAATTTGGGATAAACAATAATTCAGAAAAATAAGAGTACCTGATAGCGAGTTTAATCCAACATGATCCCAATATCTTGTTTCTCTCTCCTTAATCATTTTTTCCTCCTTTTTTTAAGGAATTAGTCTCTGTCTCTTTTTGATGTTTATAATCTATTATTTCCTTTCCATTATTCCAAATATCTGAAGTTTTTATAATAACAGACTGCATATTATCTACTCTATTCAGTGCACTAGATACTCCTTCCCCTAAGAAATAACCTTGAATTGTCCCCTGTACATTTAAAAAACCCTTTGTAAAAAAATTGGCTACTTTAGAGGACTGAGAAATAGCAGCAACTCTCTGTATTTGTAAGAAATCAATCCACTTATTATTTAAAGCTCCTATGGTTAAATCAGTTACTAAGGCTGATTTTGTATAATCCTTTCCTTGTAGTGCATTAATTCCCATACTAGAAAGAATAGAAGGACCTGCTAACTTAGCATATTCTCCCCATAAACCAGGTACGACCAATGTTCCTGCCACTGTAGGGATACCTGCCATTACAAGAATACCATCTTTCATGCCGGCATCAAATCCATCTCTTCTTGTATAGGCTTGTAAATCCTGATTAATTTGTTCTACTGTTTTTCCATTCTCAATACCTACTTGTACTAAAGAAGTAGCTCCAGGTCCCCAATTGGATATATTGCTCCATGCTCCATAATTAGGTACAAGTGCATTATTCTCCACTGCCCGTTTACCAATCTCACTACTGGTAATAGCACTCTGAAAGTTATCCCCTACCGCTACTCCACTTAATCCTGCTACCACTTGGCTAAGTGCTGAAATGGTTTCTTTCTCTTGTTCCGTGAGGGCTTCCGGGGATTTCTGGTAGAGTTTATCGGCAATAATATGGGCGGTTGTTTCTCCTACCACGGCACCGGCTGCACCTGCCGCTACATTGGTATTCAGCATCTTAGCTTCTACTGCACCCAGTATGGCATGGGCGACGGTATTGGCAAAGAGATTCACTTTATTAGTCGCTTTATCGGTGGTGGCTTCTTTAATCGCTTTATTCAAGAATGGCGATAAGCCTCCTAAAATTGCCGCATTGGTATTACCGGTAGCTAAGCCTTGTAATACACCCGTTGCTGCTCGGATACCCAGTTGTAGGTCACTGCCTTTGCCATAGGTATTAATTGTTTCTATATTACGGTTAAGTTGCTCTGTATAGTACGCTCTTTGAGCAGCGGTTAGCGATTTATCTTTTAGGGCTTTTTCTGCCTCTGCTTTTTGTGCTTCGGCTTTATCCAACATGGGTTGTAAGGCAATCGTGATTGTATTTTGGCTGATTTCGCCCATCACTTGTGCCATCTCCATGCGCTCTTGTGCATCGGCTTTATTAAAAAGCGCTACTTTTTGATTTGCCCCTTCTTTATCTCGTCTGATATTATCAGGGATTGAGCCTTCTTTCACATTGAGCAAGATATTTTGACCAATCACACTATAGGTGGTACTGCTATCCTCTTGATGGATATTACCGCCTACGGCACTGGCAACTGTTCCTACTGCGGCTAATTTATTCGCCTCTAGGTTGGTGGATAACCCTACACTGGCACTTTGTACCTTAATCTCGCTTTGGTTAAGGATATTCTCTACCGTTAGGGTTTTGGTGGTAAAGGTGTTTTTATCCGCTGGAGCAGTGCTATCAATAATACCCCCTTTTAGGTGGGTATTATTCCCTACGGTAATCGTCATTCCCCCTTGTCCTGCGGTAAGACCACTTTGGGTGTGTACTTGTTGGTAGTTCAGTTTGGCTTTGCTATGCGAGGCATTAAAGGATGCCCCTAATCCTGTGCCTGAGATAACGACACTTGCCCCTACACTGCCTTGGGTGTGTTTACTCTTATGGCGATTAGTATCTTGCTCACTTTCAATGGTGAGGTTACCTTGAATATCCGCTTTAATGGTATCAGCTTGAATGCTTGCTCCTTTAAGGGTGGTATCCCCTTGGGTACTAAGGTTTAGGGTATTGGCTTTAAGTGCTATCAGCTGATGGGTAACGGTATCGGTGTTTTCTCGCCCTTTGCCTTTTTGCGCAGAGGCTTCTATCCCTACACCATAGTGTGAGCCTGATGCCGCCACAAAGCCACCTACATTCCAACCACTGTGCTTACTCTGGCTACGTTGGCTTACTGTATCGGCAATCGATTGTAGGTGTAGGTCGTTGGCACTGTTTATATCAAGGGTATCTTGGGCTGTCAGGTTAGCCCCTTTAAGCTGTATATCCCCTTGGGTGGTCGTAAGCTGCACTTGTTTACCACTAAGATTGCTCGCTTGGTGCAGGATTTGTTCCACTTGATTCGTTTGCTTAGATTGGCTTGACCCGATACTCACCGCCAGTTTAAAGGAGGGATTACTAATATCCCCTTTGCTCATCGCTTCATTACCCATTAAGGCATCAAGGGTATTGACGGCTGCCCCAGCGGCTCTATCTGCCAGTATTAGCTCTTGAGCGGCTTTGACTTTATACAAGCTACTCAATTTATCATTCTTCACCGATTGGCTACGTTGCAGACTCCGGTTCATTTTTTGTATCATGTCCACCGCTGGCGCAGAAAGTGATAGGCTGATGCCTGATTGTTTAACGATATGCTCTTCTTTCTGTTTAAAATGGTCTTTGCCTGCTTCTATCGACAGGGTTTTACCTCGTAGGGTAAGGGTATTGCCTGCGATGGTATCCGTACCTATAACATTGACGTGATTCCCTGCTTGTACGGTCACATTACCCCCAATACTGCCTACCACACTTCTGGCATCACTTTGTGTCCAACCCTCTTGTTCGGTACGGCGTGATTGGGATTGTTTGCCAATGGTAACGCCTACACCACCGCCACTACTCGGTAAAATACCCGAACGGTTTTTTTTGGTATAGTGAACCTCTTTTTGGTAGTTGGTATCGGCAGTGATGTCAATATTGTTTCCGGCTTGGATAAGGAGGTCATTATCCGCTATCGCTTGTAAGCCTGTTGCTTGTATATTATGACCAGCTGATAAGAGAATTTCTTGACCACTTATCACTGTACTAATTTGGGTTATATCTTGGTATTGGTCAAAAGTTGTCTTGCTACTTTTAGCCACACTGCTACCACTCTTGGTTTTATGGTACTCTTGCATCTCACTTTGGGTCGTCGCTCCCTTAAGAACAAGGTCATTTTCTGCTAAGGCAGCCAGTTTGGCATCACTCTCCATCATTGCCCCTTCGGCATAAAGGTTGTTCCCTTTAAGGATGACATCTCCCTTACCCTTGATATGGCTGATGTAAACCCCTTGTGCTTTTTCATGACGGCGGTGATTCCCTTTCCCCATCTTTTCATCAAAGCCCACGGATAAGGCATTCAGCGTTACATTGTGATTGGCTGAAAGGTAGGTTTGTCCTTTCCCCTCATTGATAATCTCTGCACCTAAAAGGGCTATATTGTTCGCCTGTAGGTGTAATAGCCCCTCTTTTCCTTTCACATGCAGTAAGCCTTTTCTACCCATAGTGGTATCACGACGTTGATAGCCTCGTGTATTAACTTGCGTCGTATGAGTGGTACTCTGATGGGTAAAGTTACCCGCCACATTTAAGAGAATAGCCCGGTCTGCTACTATGGAACCACCGATATTGTCCATATCCCCACGGATATTCCCCACCAGCGTACCTGCACTAATGTTGCCACTATTACGGATGGCTTCACTCTCAAACTGTACCAGTGTTCGACTCGCCACTGTACCGTTATTGAGTAACTCTCCACCGCGATGGGTAATGGTATTACCGGACAATAAGGCACCATTACCGGTAATATCGCCTTTTTGTACAACAGCATACACTTTAGGCACAAGCACTTGCTCAATCCGACCATTGGGTAAGGTTACCGACTCTTTTTCTAACCACACGATATCACTGGTTAATTGGGCCACTTGATGCGGTGATAGGGCAATGCCTGGGCGTAGGTTAAATCGCTGCGCAAAGGTAACACCGGCATCCATTAAGCCTTTATACTGGCTGTCAAAATCCCTATAATCCCCCACAAAGTTTCTGCCCGTTAAGCGATTAATTTGTTCTCTGACTAAGCGTTGTTCATAAAATCCATCGCCTAAGCGTTTTTGTACAAGGCTCGGTTCATACCGCAACGCATTAAACATATAATCGGAACTTAGCCAACGCTTTTTCTGGGTAAAATCAGGGTCAGTTTCTATCAATACCTGATGGTTTGGATGCGCATTCACCCGATAAAGGACATTATTTGGTATGGCCACATTCGGCTGAATATGACGGATTTCTTGATGCTCATTTAATGTAATACGCGTTAAGGGGCGTATGAGTGAATCATCTGGCTTTTTATGGGTTACTGATGATGGTTCTACTCCTGTCACTACACGCGTATCCCCATGTAATGGTGTAAAGGAAGCAACCGCTTGGCTAGCTACCTTACCTAATCCGATAGGATTATTCGCCTTTAAGGCATCACTTTGCACACTGACTTGTGTCAAGTCTAATTGATGGGCAGTTGCCTCTTTTAAACCCTCTTTGGCTTTTTGATGGGCAGACGATAGGTCAAGTGTTGCATTTTCTTGCGTGCGATAGACAAGCATATCAAAGGGGGTTTCGATAATACGCTTATAGTTGCCTCTCTCTGTCCACTTCCGTTGGTGGTAACGTCTAAACCCCCCACGCCAACGGCTATAGGTATAGACCTTATTACCCGTATCTGTTACGCGGTGTAAGCCCTCTTCATCAATATTGGTAATACCATTTTCTAAAGCAAGGTGCTGCCCTGCAATCACCGTACTGCGTTCATTAATAAAGGATTGGCTATTTGCCTTTATATCTCCCCCTGACAAAATCTGTCCCGGTACGGTTGTTAAGACTTTACTTTCATCCTTACGATGCAAAGAAAAATGTATCTGCCAAAAATCTTTATAATCTCTATTGGCTAAAGCACCTAAACGGGCATTATTATGCCGATCAATTGCCGCATCCAGTGCATCAATACTCTTACTATATTTCTCTTCCCACTTTTGTAATGGTCTAATATTTTTAATATAGTAGTTCCATTTAGGCAGTTGGGCTTTAAACGCTTTTTCATTATAATACCGACCATCTTCCCTATAAAACCATACCCATGGATTTGTAGGGGTTAGAAAGTTTCCTTCCTCATCAAACCACTCTGACTCTACATACCAAGGCTGTGCTTCTAGCTCATCAAATAAGAAACTTGGTTGAGGATCTTTAGGGGCAGCAATCCCAAAATGTGCCCAAATAGGGCTATCTGCTCCATATTGCCCTTCTGGTTTATAGCGGCAATTTGATTGCTCATTCTTATACTCACAAGTAATTTCATTACGGGTTGCCAATGAAGTCTCGGGGGTAATCACATCACCCGGTTTTAATAAAACAGGTTCCGCTCCATCACTTTTATAGACTAACTTCCCTGCTCGGCTCCATCCTGCCCAACGCAATAAATCCATCGAAATAAATGGGTTATTGATATTAATTGTTGCTTTGTCCCCATTTAAAGGATTGGTGTATAGATTTTTTAATGGGTTATTAGGATCATTCTCTACTAATTTGTCCTTTACTTTAACATGCAACGGTATGATATAGGTTTCATTAACCTCCTCTATTTCTCCTACAAGGGTAACATTAGTCGGTTCATGCCCTGTTTTCACATGCTCTACCGTAAAATGGGTATTGTTGTTATGAATTTGGTTGACATTTAGGGTGAGGGTATTTTCTGACTCAATAATACTGCTGTTATTGCGTAAGGTATCCGCTTTGCCTTGGGCGTGTTTATCCGCATCTAAGGTACGTCCAAACCGCATATCACCAGCACTGAATAAGGTTGCCCCCACTTGATGATCTGACAGATAATGCGCTGTATTATTATCAATCTCACGTGCCGCGATATCTACATCACCGCGTGAGGCAATCGCTGCCGATTGAATCTCGCCATTGTCATACGCTTTATCACTATTGTTCACCTTATCGGCTTGTAGGGCAATATGATCCCCGTAAATACGTCCCTTACCGGTATTGACTAAGTGATGCCCTACTTGAACCAAAGTCGTTGCTGTATCCGTTAGGCTAATACTATTGATTAAGCCTTCATTGGTTAGATGCCCTTTGGCATGTAACTGTGTATGGGCACTACTTATCCGCCCATCCACCTGATTGATAATATCTTGTGCCTGAAGGGTGACGCTATCATCGGCATACAGACTATGTTGGTTAATCAGCTTACCTGTGGTGCTAATCTGTAAGCGATGATTGGCATGAATAGGATTAGCGGTCACAAAGTCTTGTTGCTGAGTAATAGCGACATCCTGCCCTTCAATATGCCCATTGGTGGTGACGGCATCGGCAACAATAGATAATGCCTCTTTTGCTTGTAAGCGTCCTGCTTGATTATCTATCTGTAGGGATTGCCCTTTTATCACCACATCACTACCGGTTACCTCCCCTTGACGATTATCTAGGGTCTTTTCAATCACCAATTGACCTTGTGCTCGACTGTGGATTTTGCCTTGCTGGTTATTAACGATTGATGCGGATAGGTTTAGCACTGTGGCTAAAATCCCTTGGTGTATTTTCTCTTGAGGGGTGTAGGTTTGGCGATTATTCAATAATGCCGTCTCTAGGATAAGGGTATGACCACTATCAATAAAGGAACCGGTCTCACCCACTTTCTGATTATCAATACGAGTAGTGGCTTTTATCCGTAGGCTATCCTGCGAACGAATCTCGCCACCTCGGTTATCCACTGCTTTTGTATCAATCGTTGTCTCCCCTAGGCTATAGATTTTACCGCCCTGTTGGTTATCGATATGTGTTGTAATAGTAAGATGACCCGCTTTTTCAGCGTATAGCTTACCTTGTTTGTTTAAAAGGGATGCACTATGTATGGTTAGGCGATCTTTACTGATCACTTCGCCCTGTTGGTTATCCATGACTTGTTGGGCATTCAGTGTCAGTAACCCTTCTTGGTTATAGACTATTCCTTGTTGATTATCAAATGCTTTTGCCTTGATGCTCGCTTGTTGTTTTGCCGTAATGTAGCCCAAGGTATTGCTCACTTGCTCAAGTGCTGTCAGTGAGAGCTTTCCAGCAATAGCGCGTACTTCCCCTTGGTGGTTATTAAGATATTGGGTATTGAGGGTAAGATGATCACCTGCTTTAATATACCCTTCTTGGTTATTGATCGCCTCTTGGGTATCAAGAGTAAGGTGTTGATTCCCTTGAATTAACCCCTGATGATTATCAATAGATTGAGCCGTTATGTTAGAGGTATCTGCACTCACTCTTCCCTTGGTATTATTAATCGTATTTTTTACCGTTAGCTGTTGGTTTGCCAGTGAAGATATAACCCCTTGCTGATTTTGTAGCGTTCGAGCTTGAATGGATTGTTTTTTTTGGCTAAGTATAAACCCTTGTTGATTCAATAAATCCTGTGTCGTTAAGGTTAATTGACCAAGGGAAATGATGCCTTGATACACTCCCTGTTGGGAGGGAAGATAGGTTTGCTGATTATTTAAGTCACCCTGATGGGTCTCTATCACCATATCCTGACGACTCTGGATAAGTCCTTGGTGGTTATTCAGTGCACCACTATGAATTGTCAGATGCTTGCCAGCACTGATTTTACCTAAGGAATTGGTGAGATCGTTTGTATGGGTATCGATCTCAAGATTACCCTCTTCAGCTAAAAGCGTACCATGGCGGTTATTGAGTTGCCCACTCTGAATGAGCGCCCCTTTTTTAGCAATCATTTCACTTTGCTGATTGTCTAATTGACCAGTTATCGTGATATTGACCTGCTCACCCAGGATTTGGCTCTTTGCGGTAGAAAGTACATGCCCCCTTGCCGTTATCGCCAACCCTTGACGGGCTTGTACCGTTCCCTTTTGTTGTTCAAGATGCGATACGGTTGCTTGTAAATCACCGTTGGCATCTATCACCCCATCATGATTTTTTACCAATCCTGCCCGTAACTGTACATTTGCCCCCGAGGCAATTACCCCTTGTTGATTGTCTAAGGCAGATAACCCTAGCTGAATATCCGCTTCTTGGGCAGACTGTATTACCCCTTGGTGGTTATTCACCTCTCCTGATGCCATTTTAAGGGCTTGTCCCGCTACGATTTTACCCTGTTGATTATTCACGGTATGGGTGGAAGTATCAAGGGTAAGATTGCCTTTTTCAGCTAAGAGTAGTCCTGCTTGATTATTAAGGGTTTGGCTAGTAATGGCAAGGTTTTTTAAGGCGGCTATTTCACTATGGGGATTATGCAGTGTTTGCTTAACGACTAAGTGAGCATTATCCGCTGTGATAATACTATTATCAATGGTATGTAGAGTACCTGTATGAAGTAATAATTCACCCGCACTAATTTGACCTGCTTTTTGGGTCAGGGTATCCGCAATCGTTAAGGTGACTTTTTTATCCCCCAAGATAACACCCTCTGTGTTATCAATCCCTTGTGCATTTAACGATAAATCCTGCTGACTTTGCACGCTACCCAAATGATTCATTAATGTAGCGGTATTAAGGTAAGCCGATTGAGCTGCTATCACCCCTTGATGATTATCTATATTGTTAGCCTCAAGGCCTAAGGCTTGGTGGGTACTAATAACGCCTTGTCGGTTATTGATAGATGCCGCCTTAATCTGTTGGCTTTCTCCACTGATTATCCATCCTTGTTCGTTAGCAATATCAGCTGATTGTATCGTCAGTTTACCCAGGGTTACCATCCCTGTCGCTTGGTTATTGCTTAAGGTCTCTCGATTGGATATGCGATTGCCTTGTGTATTGATATGAATGGCTTGCTGTGATTGAAGTAAACCACCATCATTCAGGAGTTCACCAGAGGTAATGTTTAAGGCTTGGGTAGAAGCCAATACACCATGCGTTGAATCCACTGGATGCAGACCAGCATCTAGCGTTAATTTTCCCTGAGCGATAAAGCGACCCTCACGGTTATCTACCCCTTGTGCCTTTAGGTGTAAATCACCTTGGGTTTTGATGGTACCGCCTTGATGGTGTAACTTATCAAGTGTCTGAATCACCAATGGCGTTGTCCCTGTTTGCTCCCATGTTGCATGCTGGGTATGTAGCGAGCGTTGTTGGGTATTTATACTCTCCGCTTTAAGGGTACTCTTTTGTGTTTGTAACTGTGTTGGGGTCTGTAAGCTTAAATCTGTCTGCGCAAAAAGAAACGCCTCATTTGCCTTTATCGCCCCTTGTGTACTCTTTAAGTCAATCGCATGTGCAACGATATGACTCTGATCGGCATTCAGTGTCGCCCCTACCCCTTTTACAAGACCTGAGGCAAGCATTCTACCTTGTAACTGCGTATCGGCTACTGTCTGAAGGGTGATGTTTTTTCCCTGACGAGAGAAGGGGGCTAACGTGCGTGTTTCTCCTTCTGCCGTATCATAAATAGTAACCCCTGCTGCCATCAGTGAGGTTGGGGGAGCCATTACCTTTTGTGCCGTATAGCGAATATCCCCTTTGGCAATCGTCTCTCCTGTTTGGGCTATCCCCTGCTGGGCAGTTTGTGCAATATCCCCATCTCGTGCCACCATTGACCCTGCTTGCTCAATAGCCGCTGGGGTATGTAAGACGATATTGCCTTGGCGGTTTTCTATTTTACCTTGGTTTTTAATACCCTCTTTAGCCGTGAGTGTGATGGCATGATTGGCATTAAGTGTCCCTGTATTGATAATCCGCCCTTGGCTATCAATCTTAAGGGTTTGGCTACTCGCCCCGATATGCCCTGCATGACGGACGCCCACTCCCTCTTCTGTTCCGATAAGATGGATTTTACCGGCATACATCCCCCCTAATTCACCCACATCTACCGCAAAGGCAGGGGGAGTATTACGGGTATCCGATGAGGATGTTTTAGAGACAGGGGCTTGATGTGCCTTTTGAGGCGCAATATGATCAATCTTTAACTTCCCCGTTGTTTTTTCAACAGGTACGGTATTTTTACCCGTCACCACTTGTATGTCTTTTTGCGACCAAATACCCGCATTAACTTTGGCTTCTCTTGCAAGAATCGCGGTGTAATCCACGCGGCTATTATCTAGCCCCTTCCCCTCAATCGCCACTCGCCCTTTTTCAACCACAAAGTGATCTAAATGGCCTGCTTGAATCTGGGGCTGACCCGTTGTAAAGGTGGCACGATGAGCATTGATCACCCCACAGCCATCACAATGAATCCCTGAGGGGTTGGCAATAATGACATCGGCTTTTTTACCAGCTACTTCCACATAGCCTTTAAGGATACTAGGGTTGTGAGAATTGACTTCATTTAAAATAACCTTTGCTTCCCCTCGGGCTAAATAAGGATTACCTTGTACCCACCCTGCCTGTTGGGTGGTGGTCATGGTGCGACTATTATTGATTATGACCCCCTTGGTATCCACATCAAATTGGCTATATTTATTATGTGAAAGCCCCTGTGCATTGGGCGTTTGGATATTGACCTGAGGAATACCGTTTGCCGTTTCTAAAATAATCGCTTGTTGATGAGCAGGGGCAGAAGCATCGGCTTGAATGATTAGAGGGTCTGCCCAGCTCTGCGGTAAAGGGATGACGGCTCCCACTATACACCATAGGCTAAAAACAAGAGGGCGAATTGCTACTAAGGTTAGTGGTGTCGGGATAGGTTTAAAAGGAGAAAAGCGGAATAAGGATTTGGCTTTACCTTGTGCTTTACTGAATTCAGAGGTCACCACATAGCGTGCTAAAGTGTGGTTAAAAATCACGCGAAAACAACGCTTATTCATGCTTTTGCCCTTTTTTAAAGAAATTTTTTATATCACTATCCAACTAACAACTACTTAACATCATCATGGTGTAAAGAGATAAACTTTTGCTATAAAATTTTTCCAAGTAACCCTTATAGCGCACAAAGTAAATACCTTTTTACCATTAACACTAAAACTGATAATTTAACTGAAAACCAGTCGTATAACGGGCAGTTCTAAACCCTGTGGGTTTATCAATGGGTTTACCCACAAAGGCATCATAAGAGAAGCCTTGCCACATCCCTCTTAGACCAATGGCAGCCCCCACTAAACGATTACCCACTTGGTACTGTGTAGCGCGCCCACTCACTCGCCCCATATCTAAGGCAGCATAGAGCTGATGGGGACTTTGCTGGATATGCCAACTGATATCATTTCGCCAAAACCACCCTCGCTCTCCCATTAAGGTCAGCTCGCCATCAAAGCCTCGTACCGTATAACGCCCTCCAATACTTAGCTGATCTTGAGCAATTAAGGGCGTTTTATGCCATTGCCCTTGCCATCGGGTATGATAGGTAAAAGCCGCTTGCCCAAGTTTAAACGGGGCAGTTAATTCCACCATCGCACGAATAATCCGAGGTCTGGACGTTCCTTCTCCCCATAATTCTTCGGGGGCGGGTATGGCTCGTCTAGCCCCTGTGCCTCTTCGATAGCTGGCTTCCAGTGCTAAGGTTGTTTGCCCTATATAGGATTGATGCACTATCCCTAGCTCCCAACCTGCCATACGCCGCTTTTGTACCTCTATTTGTGCACCATTGATAAAATTCTGTGATTGTCTTACCCATAATGCCCCCGTTAAACGGGTTTTATGCTGATTATCTCGGTACACCACATAAGACGCATTCAATTGACTGGTTCGGCTCTTACCACTGTAGCGATACCGCTTGCCAAAAGCACCGGCTACCTCCTGATGGTATCGGCTCCAGCTTTGCGACAAAGAAAAATGCCAGTACCGAAACGGTATGGCATAGTAAAGATAATATTGGCTACTCCCCCGATTACCCTTTTCATCCCGAGAAGAAGGAAGATGATGCGTGGCAGAGGCATAAAATATATCATTGCCCGTTAGTAAATGATCAAAAGACAAAGCACCTGAGCCTTGTAGTCGCCCGGTTGTTTTAGAACCCGAATCATCAAGCCCCAATGAAAACCGAATCGGAAACCGTTGTTGATACCGTATCAACAGATCACTTTGCCCGGCTGGGGCTAACGGGTCTTGGCTCGGGATAATCTGCATATCCACTTCTGCGGTAGGAACACGCTTAAAATTCTCTAAAGACTGCTCCATATCCCGAATATTTAATACATCCCCCGTATCCAAGGTTAAACCCGTCCATGCCGTTAGCCGTGAAAATCTCGGAATCTCACTACTGTCTTGCACGATAATATTGCCTACTTTTCCCACCACTACCGTTAATACCAATTGCCCTAAAGCAAGATCTTGTTCAGTTGCCACCACTCGACTCGTTACATAGCCCTTATCAATCAAATGGTTTTGTACTTCGCGCATTAAAAGACGGATACCCTCTTCACCTAAGCAATGGGGCAGTGTTAAAGAAAGCGTTGATTGCGCCTTATCCAATGCCCACTGAAATGAACTGCCTACCCTATAACCATCACTATGGCTATCATCAACTAACATAATATTGGTAATAGGATAACAAGGAGATTCGTGAGAAGGAAGCGAAGTAGAAAAAGAAGAGAAGGATGGAAGATGGATAGTGGGAGAAGGCAGGGATTGCTCCGCTTGCGTTTGTTGTTGCTGTTGTTGCCGTTGCTGTTGCGTGGAATCCAGTTGGTCTAAGGTACGGATAGCCGAGGGAGTAAGTTGTGCCATACCGACTAACGGCAAGCCCCACCCCAGCATCACCCATAATAAACCATTTCCTAAACGCATTATTAAAATACCAATTGTAATAAAAAACTAATGGTAATATTCTTAAATATTTTCTGACAAGTGGTTTTTTAATCAATTGATAAAAAACAACAATTTTATAATTCTTACTTATATCTATAGCCCAAATAATGTACTTTTTGTTATTAATTTAATACATAATTTAGGCTATTTTATTTATTGATGAAATAATTAAATTAACGAAATAATCAAATAAACCATTATTTCTGAGGCATTACCCATTCTTCAACAAAATCCGTATAAGGTTTGCGAGGCTTTTTAGGGATAGGCACTTTGGGTGTACCTACAGCTAAAAATCCCATAAAACGATAATCAAGAGGATCAAAACCAAGTCCGATTTGAAACTCTTCATTATAGGTAGCAATCCCTGTACTCCAGAAAACTCCATACCCCATCATTTGTAAAGCATTGATAAGATTCATCACGGCACAACCTGCAGAAATCATGCGTTCTGATTCTAATATCTTAGTATTACTATAATCAATATGGCATCCAACAGCAATAATAAGGGGAACTTCAGATAACCAAGCTTGAGAAGCCGCTAACTTAGCCTCAGGTAAAGGATTATCACTATTTTGACTAATATTAAATGCAAATTCAGCAAATTTAGCAATATTTTCTTGACGGATAAGTTTAAAACGCCAAGGCGTTAAAGCACCATGATCAGGGGCAGAAACAGCCGCTTGAAATGCCAAAGCAAGCTCTTCATCAGAGGGAGCTGGTGAAGTCACTAGCTTCATCGAATTACGCTGAATTAATAGTTCAATAGACTCTTGATTTTTCATATTATGCTCCTTTATTTATAGATAGTTTTATCAATAAATAATATTTTTAAATCCTTATTATTCATAGAAATACGGATGACTTTTAGCACAAGAAATCCTCTCATACATAAACCCAAATGATACATTAGAAAACAATGTTCTATTTTATTTTCTACTGCATAATTTGGGTTTAAAAAATTTAAAAAAAAGTTTAAAAATAGCAAAAACAAGGTAAGATTTATACGTATAGTAGGAAAGCACTATAAAACTACTTATGCTAATAACGCTTTCATATCACGTACTGCTTTTTCTAATCCATCAAAAACAGCTTGTGCCACAATCGCATGACCAATATTAAGCTCACTAATACCACCTAAAGCTACAATTGCCTGTACATTTTGATAATGTAAACCATGCCCAGCATTAACTTTAAGACCACAGGATAAGGCAAAAGTAATCGCTTTTTTCAGACGCTCTATTTCAGCCGTAACGGCTTGTACTGATACCGCTTCTGCATAAGCACCCGTATGTAACTCAATGATGCCAGCCCCTGCTTTTACAGCTGCTTCAATCTGGTTTTCTTCTGGATCAATAAAAAGTGATACTCGCGAACCACTTTCAGTAAGTTGATGAATCGCCTCTTGTGTTTGGCTAAAATACTTAATAACATCTAAGCCCCCTTCTGTGGTTAACTCTTCCCTGCGCTCAGGTACAAGACACACATCATGAGGTTTGACATCACAAGCTATTTTTAACATTTCTGGTGTAATAGCACATTCAAGATTCATACGTGTTAGTAATAACGGTCGCATTGCATAAACATCTTTATCTTGAATATGCCGCCGATCTTCGCGTAAATGCAACGTGATTGCATCTGCCCCTGCCTGTTCAGCAATTAATGCCGCACGGACAGGATCAGGATATACGCTGTGACGCTGTTGTCGTAACGTTGCCACATGATCAATATTGACACCAAGTTCTATCATTTTCTTACCATATCTGTTGCATACCAACCGCCACCTAATGCTTTATAAAGGGTTACTTTATTTTGTAAAGAAGCTAATCCAGCGGTTAGGAAACTTTGTTTAGCTGTTAATAAAGTGACTTGCGCAGATTGTACCTGCAAGAAACTATCAATACCGCTAGTATAACGCAAAGTGGCAAGTTTTAAAGCACGATCCGCAGATTCTGTTTGAGAACGTAATGCATTAAGCTGTTGTTGATAGGTTTGAACACCAATTAACGCATTATCTACTTCATAAAAAGCGGTTTGAATTGCTTTTTCATATGTAGCTATTTGAATATCCTTTTGGATTTTAGCCACATCTAAGCTACCTTTTAGTGATCCAGCGGTAAAGATAGGCATAGATACGCTTGGTGTAAATGACCACATATCACGTCCAGATTTAAATAAATTATCCAAATCTAAACTAGCAACACCCAATAATCCTGTTAGGCTAATCGAAGGGAAAAAAGCCGCTCTAGCTGCACCAATATTAGCATTAGCCGCTTTAAGATTATGCTCTGCCTGCATGATATCAGGACGACGTGTTAATAAATCAGAAGGAAGTCCCACTGGAATATTATTAACAATCACATCACGACCAAAAGGCATTGCTGCAGGTAAATCAGCAGGAAGTTCTTGCCCTAATAATAATACTAAAGCATTGACGGCTTGTTGTTTGCTACGCTGTGTATCAGCTAAGCTTGCTTTGACAGAGTCTGCCGTTGCTCGTGCTTGTTGTGCATCAAGTAAAGAAGCAGTTCCTGCCTTAAAGCGAGCATTTGTTAATGCATATGTTTTTTCATAGGCATCAACCGTACTCAACATAAGTTGTTCCATTTCTTCTGACGCACGTAGCGTAAAATAGGCTTCGGCAATATTCGCAACAAGATTAATGTGTGCCGCACGCTGTGTTTGTTCTGTGGCAAAGTATGTCTCTAGGGCAGCCTCTTTTTGATTACGAATCCTACCAAAGAAATCTAATTCATAGCTTGTGATACCAACACCTGCTCGATAAGAACGGCTAATTTCACGTGTGCCAGATACATTCATATCAGCAGGTAACTCTTGTGCCGTCTGTGAACCACTAAGACCTATAGTAGGAAATAGGCTACTACGAGCAATGCTATATTGCGCTCTTGCCGCTTCTACATTTTTAGTCGCAATGATTAAATCACGGTTATTTTTGAGACCCACTTCAATTAATGCTTTAAGACGAGGATCAACGAAAAATGTTTGCCACCCTAAATCAGCTGCTGTTTCACCCGCCGGGGCAATATGTTTGTACATATCACCAACGGGTGATTGTGGTTGTTCATATTTAGGCGCAAGATTACACGCTGCTAATAAAATCGTCGTACTTAATAGAGATAAACGTGTTACTTTTTTCATTATTTATCCTTCAGTGTCTCTTCTGTTGTTGAATGACCTGCATGATGGTTTTCAGAGGCAGTAGCTGTACTCGTAACTGCAACAGGTGTACTCTCTTCTTCACCTAACAAACGAGGTGGTTTTGTTTTAAAGAATTTTAAAACAGCAACAAAGAAAACAGGTACAAATGCAACAGAGAAAGGTGTTGCAGCTAACATACCACCTAATACAGCAAGTCCTACTGTTTGCTGACCAGCAGCACCCTCACCTGTTGCTAAAGTTAATGGTACAACACCCATAATAAATGCAAATGATGTCATTAAAATAGGACGGAAGCGTAGATGTGCTGCCTCAACTGCTGACTCTACTAAGCTCTTACCTGCTGCATAGGTATCTTTAGCAAATTCAACAATAAGAATAGCATTTTTAGCCGATAAACCCATAACAGTAATTAAACCTACCTGGAAGAAGATGTCATTAGACATACCAAGTAATGCCGTTAAGGCTACTGTACCAAAAATACCAAGTGGTACGATTAATAAAGCCGCTAATGGAATAGCCCAACTTTCATAAAGAGCTGCTAATACTAGGAAAACCACTAAAAGCGCTAAAGCTAACATAATAGGTGCTTGGTTACCCGCTTGAATTTCTTGGTATGAAAGACCAGACCATTCATAACCAATACCATCAGGTAATTCATTGCGAATAATATCGACTATGGCATCACGTGCTTCACTACTCGCAAAGCCTGGTGCTGCTTCACCTGAAATATTCATCGCATCATAACTATTAAAGCGTTTAACTTGTGAAGCTCCATTTGTCCAATTGACATTAACAACAGTAGAAAGATCAACTAAATCGCCACTGGTATTATGTACTTTAAGGGCTAAAATATCTTCTAAGGTTAAACGACCTGCATTATCAGCTTGTACCCAAATATTCTGCATACGACCGTTATTAGGGAATTTTGCAATATAGTTAGAACCGACTGCTGTACCTAAAACTGTTCGTACTTCAGCAACACTAACTCCCATCGTAGCGGCTTTATCACGATCCACTTCAATAGAAAGTTGAGGGCCTGGGCCTAAACCAGAGATACGTGCATTAACAACCTTACCTGAACCACTTGCTTTTTGAATTAAAGTATTAGCCGCATTGCGTAAGGCTTCTTGACCTAAATTATCACGGTCTTGTAGCTGTAATTCAAAACCAGCTGATGTCCCCAAATCAGAGATAGCTGGTGGCACAATACCAAATACCGTTGCATCAGGAATACCATACAGTAAAGCCCCCGTTGCTTTACCAGCAATCGCTGCGGCACTATCAGCGGCTGAGGTACGCTCACTAAATGGTTTTAATGTAGTAAAGGCAATCCCTGCATTAAGACCTGTACCATTAAAGCTAAACCCTTGTACGGCAATTACATTCTCAACAGCAGGTTGATTTAAATAGTAACCTTCTACTTGTTTAATCACCTCTTCTGCACGATTACTAGATACACCTGCAGGTAGTTCAATATTGGTAATCAAATACCCTTGGTCTTCATCAGGCATAAATGAGCTTGGTAAATTGACAAAAATGTAAGCCATACCAAGCGTGAGGATTAACCATGTAAACATCATTAAGAAAGTACGCTTGATTAGCTTAGCAACCCACGCCGAATAACGATGTGTCACTTTATCAAAAGTACGGTTAAACCAACCAAAAAAGCCTTTTTGTTCTTGGTGATGCCCTTTGGGTATTTGTTTAAGAATCGTTGCACATAAGGCAGGGGTAAAGGTCAAGGCTAAAAATCCAGAGAAAGCAATCGATATTGCCATTGCCACAGCAAACTGACGATAAATAACCCCTGATGAGCCTGACATAAAGAGCAATGGCGTAAAGACAGTTACTAATACTAGCGTAATCCCTACAATCGCACCTGAAATCTGAGGCATAGCCTTCATCGTTGCTTGTACTGGTGTCAAACCCTCGGTGGACATAATCCGTTCAACGTTTTCCACAACAACAATCGCATCATCCACCAGAATACCAATGGCAAGTACCATCGCTAACATGGTTAGTACGTTAATAGAGTACCCTAATACAAGTAATGATGCCACTGTTCCTAATAAAGCTACAGGAACAACAAGGGTTGGAATAATGGTATAACGGATATTCTGTAAGAATAAGAACATTACCACAACAACTAGACCAATCGCTTCAAGTAAAGTATGGAATACTTTATTGATAGAAGCACTAATATAAGGAGCCGTATTATAAGGAATGGTATAAGCAACCCCTTCAGGGAAATACTCAGAGAGTTTTTCCATTTCTTCACGAACCAACTTCTCAGTTTCTAATGCATTTGCTGTTGTAGAAAGCGATACCGCAAAAGCGGCTGTTGGTTTACCATTTAAGCGAGAACTTGTTAAATAACTATTCTGACCAATTTCTACTTCAGCAACATCAGACAGTCTTACTAATGCACCATTCGTATTAGCCGTAAGAATAATATTTTTAAAATCATCTACTGTAATCAATTCACCATTTGAACGAATAATCGCTGAAATTGTTTGTGAATCTGGTGTTGGAGGCGCACCTAATGTACCCGCAGAAATCATCCCATGTTGAGAAGCAACCGCAGTAGTAACATCACTCATGGTAAGACCAAAAGAAGTCAATTTTTCAGGATTTACCCAAACACGCAGTGCTTTTTCAGTACCGAATAATTGGAAATTACCCACCCCTTTTAAACGAGCAATACTATTTTGGATATTACGAGCAACATAGTCAGCCAAGTCAGAAGCGGTCATACTTCCATTGGTTGAGTTTAAAGAAACTACCATCAAGAAACCACTACGTGATTTACTATAAGTAAGTCCTTGTTGAATCACGGCTGTTGGTAAAGTAGAGGTGATTCCAGCTACCGCATTTTGTACGTCAATTTGTGCTTGGTCAGGATCAGTACCCGGTTGGAAAGTCACTTCAATAGACGCTTGACCACTTGATGAGCTAGTAGATGAATAATATAAAAGGTTTTCAATACCATTTAACTCATTCTCAATAAGACTCGTTACCGAACGAGAAACCTCTTCAGGAGAAGCACCGGGGTAAGTGGCGGATACCGTAATTGTGGTTGGTGCAACATTAGGATATTGTGCAATTGGCATATTTTGTAAGGATAAGAATCCAAACAAAGAAATGAGAATTGCAATCACCCATGCAAAGATGGGACGTTGAATAAAAAACTGAGCCATAATTCAATCACTCTATTCTGCTGATGGATTAGCAGGTTCTTGTTGATCTGATGCGTTTTCTTTTTGTTGTCCTGCTGCTGATTGTGCAGCGACATTAGGATCTTTTGCCCAAGGTAATGCATTGATCGGTGCTCCAGGACCAATTTTGGTAAATCCTTCAACAATAAGCTGATCACCTGATTTTAGACCAGAAGTAACAATCGTTTTATTATCAACAACTTCCCCTACTGTTACGGGGCGAAGAGCAACCTTACCCTCTTCTACGGTATAAACAAAGCTAGAACCATCTGCTTTACGTTGTAAGGCTTGATTAGGTACAAGTACAGCATTGTTATTGATACCACGTTCTAAACGAACACGCACAAACATACCCGGCAATAATAATTCATCACTGTTTGGGAAAGTGGCTCGTAAATTAACCTTACCCGTTGTTTCATCAACGCTAACACCACTAAATAAAAGTTTACCCGTTTCGTTATATGTACTACCATCTTCAAGGATTAAACGAACAGCTGCCGTGTTATTATCAACTCTTTCAAGCTCTCCATTGAGGAATGCTTTGCGTAACTGCATCATCTCTGTGGTTGATTGTGTAAAGTCCACATATACTTCATTAATCTGCTGTACTTTAGCTAATTGTGTTCCACTAGTTGCACTTACTAAAGCACCTTCTGTTACTAATGCTGCACCAACAATACCATCAATAGGTGAAATAACATCAGTATAAGATAAATCAATCTGCGCTGCGTCCAAGGCTGCTTTTGCTGCTTCTACAGCCGCAGCTGTTTGTTTTGCTGAAGCAATCGCTTGATCATATTCTTGACGGCTAACCGCATTTTCTTTAATTAAGGTTCTATAACGATTTGCTAAAGCAGCTGCACTACTTGCATTAGCGGTTGCTTGGCTAAGACTTGCTTGTGCGGCATTAACGTTGGCTTGATAAACAGCAGGATCAATTTTAAACAATGCCTGCCCTGCTTTTACTCGACTACCTTGCTCAAATTGAATACTTTGAATATTACCTGTAACACGAGCAATAACAACTGCATCTTTAATAGCATTAATACGACCTGGTAAGGTAGTAAAAATAGTTACTGGTTGCGATTCCAATGTAATCGTTGAAACATTCATTGGTGGACGTTGTGCTTGTTGGTTACTGCTCTCTCCGCAAGCACTAAGCAAAAACAAAGGTAGAAGTGCTGAGACTAATATTTTTTTATTAAAGTTCATAATTTTCATCATAGAAAAAGTAATACCGTTATAACGTAAATACGGTAACAACTATATAGGGTTTTTACTAAGTAACTGATTATTTTAAATAATAATACCTATTTAGACAAGCATTAGAATGCAAGCATATGTTTCTTTTTTTGATAACATTTATTACGTCTTTCTGCGTTTATACGATTAATAAAGATGCTTTTTTAGATAACTGATTTGCTTTTAATTGAGGTAGTAACATTGTTGCCATTTCTACCCCCTCTAACTCTGTTGTACGTTGAATCACTCTAGCACGCTGTAAGAAATCCTCTTCACTCACCTGTACTAATGGACCTTTAAAGGCTAAAACGATACGATTCCCATCTTCTGTCTCATCTAATACCAATACGCGTTGATGAAAGGCTTTCTGTATATTTTTTAAATTTTTACGGTAACTAGGGTGATGCCCAAATAAATTAACAACCATTACACCATAGTCTGCTAAGACCTGATAACAATGCTGATAAAAAATCAGTGAGTCTGCTACAGGACCTTGAGCCGTATAATCATATAAATCGACTAATAACACCTCTGAACGGTGATGATGTGTTGGATTGGCTACCCACTGTTGTGCATCATCATGTGTGATAGAAAATCGTTTATTTTGTTTGGGTAATCTAAAATACTGATAGCAAAAAGCTGTTACGGCAGGATTCCACTCTACACAATGCACTTCGGATTTACCTAATTTAAGGCAAGCACGCGCAAGAGAACCAGCTCCTAATCCCAGTAAATCAATTCGTTTAACAGAAGAGGTTTGTAAAAAAAGTAACCATGACATCATCTGCCTAGTATATAAAAATACTAAATGGGCAGGATTAGAAACTTGCATAGCACCTTGAATCCAAGGACTATTAAAATGTAAACACCGTACACCGTCCATTTCAGATAATGTCGGCATATCATTTTCTTGATCGGGGGCTGTTTTAGGCATTTCTCTCGGTTCTCTTGATAGTTGTTGCAATACCTTTGCTCGTTTTAAGGTATTTGTTAGCCAATGTATTGCAGTATTAACGACAATAAAGTTCATATCGAATGATAGTCAGTTATCATTTTAGAAATAGCTATTATATCGTAAGGATTATCTTATCTTTCTTTATTCTTCTCATTCATATGAGAGAAAATATAAGATAAAGAATTGGTAAAATATCTCCTTTATTTATCTATCGTAAAATAGCTTAATTATCATCTCCCATCAATTATAGGAATAATATGAAAATTGCCAGTTGGAATGTGAATTCTTTATCTGTCCGTCTTGAACAAGTAGTAGAGTGGTTATCCCATCACCCAGTAGATGTGTTATGTTTACAAGAAATCAAAATGGAAACACATAAATTTCCAGAAGATATTTTTAAATCTATTGGTTATCATGCTGTTTGGTCAGGTCAAAAAACCTATAATGGGGTCGCCATTATCAGCAAACAAAAAGCGGAACAGGTACAAATCAATAATCCTCTCTTTGAAGATGAACAACAACGTTTAATTGCTGCTGATTTTGCAACTCAACAAGGTAAAATCCGTGTGATTGGCGTATATTGTCCTAATGGTAGCTCTTTAGAGAGTAATAAATTTATCTATAAAATGGCATGGTTTGATGCATTAAATACCTATATTAAAGATCAACTCACTCACTATCCACAGTTGGTCTTAACAGGTGACTTTAATATTGCCCCTGAAGATCGTGATGTTCATGCAAAATATTCAGGTGATATTCTCGTTTCCCCTCAAGAAAGAGCGCAATTTACACATTTATTAAATTTGGGTCTAAAGGACTCTTTCCGTTTATTTGAACAAGAAGAGAAAAGTTTTAGTTGGTGGGATTATCGCCAGTTTGCTTTCAAACGTAATGCTGGTGTGCGTATTGATCATTTATTAATTTCAGATACATTGATTGATAAATGTATTGCTAGTACCATTGATAAAACCCCTCGTACCAATGAACGCCCCTCTGATCATACCCCAGTGATTGTAGAATTAGCCATATAGTGCTATCAGATACTCCAATTATAAAAAGCATTTATAAAATAATCTGCACCTTACCCCATCAGTCATCAAGACTTATTAGTAAGGTGCAGAGATGATATTTTTGAGACACTTTTACCTAGATCATAATACTATGCTATAAAAAAATATCTCTTATAAATACTAGCGGCTATTCCACTTGAGAGGACAAATATAGCCTTTTCTGATTATTCACCATCGAGAATACGGCGTTCTAATGTTTGTGCATCACTAACACTTTGCATAGGAACATGCAAAATATTTCGTGTATTTTGTGCATCAATATTCATAATAGAAATTAACTCGTTCTTAAAGGTAACGATTAAATTTTTACCAATATTACGACCAGTTAATTGTGCTAATTTTTTAGTACCTGCTGGTGAAAAGGCTAAATCAACGTATGGACGATTATTTTCATCAACAACAGCAATAGCATTACTTAAATCACTATAAAGTAATGTTTGACGAGGATCAACATAAACAGTACGCCCTTTTTGCTGTACTTGTGTGTAGCCACTAATAGGGTTGGTTGAACCGACATAGATAACCAACGATGATTTAACTTTTGTTGATGTTGCTGTTGTAGCTGGTTTTGTTGGTAAATCTGGCGGAGGTGCTGATGGAATATTGCTAGGTAAGCTCGATGGTGTTGATGGTGTAATCCCCATTAAACGATCAATAGCCTGACAGCCAACTAATGTTGTTGCAAGACCAAGTCCTATCAATAAACGATTAAATCGCATAATATTTCCCAAATAGTTAAAAATTATTCAAATACAATACACCCGATATTGTAGTCAGTTTTTTTCTGATCGTTATAAAAAACGCTCAAAGGGTTTTAAATATCGCCATTGTCCTTGTGGTAAATCGGCTAAAGTAACATTTCCCATCCGAACACGTTTTAAACCAACCACTTTAAGACCGACCAGTTCACACATACGGCGAATTTGACGCTTTTTACCTTCCCATAAAATAAAACGAAGCTGATCATCATTAATCCACTCAACTTCTGCTTCTCTCAAGGGTTGTCCGTCTAAACTTAATCCATGGTTAAGTAATTTTAAGCCATTACTGGAGGTTTTACCTTCTACTCGGACAATATATTCTTTTTCTACTTCAGAGTCATCACCAATTAATTGTCTGGCAACGCTACCATTCTGTGTTAGGACTAATAACCCTTGTGATTCAATATCTAATCGCCCTGCTGTCGCTAAGCCTTTTAGATGATTAGGATCAAATTGATGATGTGATTTATCAAACTGGCGATCAGGGGTAATCAATGAAATAGCTGCTTTATAGCCCTTTTCAGGTTGTGAAGAAACATAGCCGACAGGTTTATTTAAAATAATTGTTACTTGTTGAGCTTGGCGTGCTAATGCTTGTTTATCAAGTGTAATTTCTTGGTAAGGAAATGCTTTTGTACCTAGTGTTGCTACTTTTCCATCTACTCTTACCCAACCACGCTCAATAAATGCATCGGCTTCTCGCCGCGAACAAATACCCTGCTCGCTTAATAATTTTGATACTCTAACTTTTTCCATAATGGTTTATTTCTATTATTAACGGGGCTTATTGTACTATGAAATATAAAAATACTATATATTCTTCTGCTACAATAGCACGATTTAAATGCTTGGCTTAGTGATATGGTGTACTAAGCTAGCTCTAAAAAGGATAAATTTTACGATGATGCCACTTATTTCAAATTGGCGAAATACTCCCCCTTGTCAAGCATCTATAGCACAACGGTATTGGCTTAAACGCTCTGGTGCATTAACAAGTGGATTGAAAAAGCTCGGTCATGTACAGATTACCGTACTAAATGAATCATGTACTTCTTTAAAAGAAGAAGATAGCATTGCTATTCAAATACCTGTACATACACCTATTTGGGTACGTGAAATTATGATGTCAATTGATAATACACCCTGTATTTGGGCAAGAAGCATCACCCCACTCTCTGCCGCTCAATCAGTATGGAAAGGAATACGACAACTACAAACAAGACCTCTAGCCGATATGTTGTATCATGACCCTAGTATTACACGCTCAATGTTTGAATGTATTAATATTAAACAAAGTACGGTTTTACGTCATACGCATCAACGGTATTTTAATACCCCTCTTCCTACTGATTATTATGCCAGGCGTTCTGTCTTTCAACGAGCAAAACAACCATTAATGGTAACAGAATGCTTTTTACCTGCTTTTTGGTTATTACTCAATAAACAAATAAATTATCGATTTTAGTGTAGGTGATCTTTTAGAAAAATTATCCCTAATACACCATCTACACTAAGCAATCGTACCTATTGGATATTTTACAGATGGTGATATTACTGAGACGATGTATCATCAACAGTTTCCCACCATTTTCCAAACTGCTGCTGTCCTTCTGTAAAATAAAAAACTTCACCAATCATTGGGGTATAAAGGGGTAAATTTTCTCGTTCAGCCGCAGCGGATAGTCGTATCATTGGATCATCCCAAGCGTGTTTAGCCAAAGCAAATTTAGCATTATGCACAGACACAACTTTTTGTGGATGTAGATCCTTAATCGCTTGTACTAACTCATCAGGTTGTATATGAATTTGCGCCCATTGCGAATTATATTGCCCATTTTCCAAAATAGCTAAGCTAATGGGCTGAAAGCGCTTAGCAATATCCTGATAAAAAGTATCATAACCACTATCCCCACCTATATACACCGTTTCATTTGAGGTTTCTATCATAAAACTTGCCCAAAGTGTTTTATTGGCAGTCAGTGTTCTTCCTGAAAAATGACGTGCTGGTAAAGCAGTGATAAATACATCATCAAATTCAGCTTCTTCATTCCAATCAAGTTCAGTAATTTGTTCTGGTGCAAATCCCCAATATTCTAAGTGAGAGCCTACTCCTAAAGCAGTAATCACTTTTTTAACCTTAGGGATAAGCTGTTTTATCGTTTCATAATCTAGGTGATCCCAATGATCATGCGTAATCACTAGATAATCAATATCAGGCATATCTTCAGGACGATAAACATTAGACCCTTCAAACATATCATTAAAAAAGGGTAAAGGTGCACCGCTCACAAAAACAGGATCAACTAAAAAGCGTGTTCCATCTACTTGTAAAAGATAAGAGGAATGACCAAACCAAACGAAAAAATTACGATCTATTGGAATATTTTTTAAATCAGATTGAACATGGGGTAATGGTTTATTTGGTTTTAACCTATCTACATGATCAAATAAGAATTCATACATAACACGCCAACGAGACTTATCCCCCGTTTCGAGTGTTGTCGGTGTAAGATTAACAAACTCACCCTGTTTATAATGTGGTGATTGCTCAATTCTAATTAATCGTTCGCCTTCAGGAAGTTTTCCAAAAGGTTTTGTCTGCATAAAGAGATAAATCGCTACTATGCCAATAAGAATAATAAGTAGTAGAATAAAAAATATTTTGCGTATCATTTTAAACCGCATCATCCCCTGTTTCACCAGTACGGATACGTACCACTTGTTCTACATTGGTAACAAATATCTTGCCATCACCAATTTTACCCGTACGAGCTGCCTTTACAATTGCCTCAATAGCGGTTTCAAGTAATTCATCCTTGACAATTAACTCAATTTTAACTTTAGGTAAGAAGTCCACCGCATACTCTGCCCCACGATAAAGCTCTGTATGTCCTTTTTGTCGTCCAAAACCTTTTGCTTCTGTGACGGTTAATCCACTAATCCCCACTTCACTTAATTCTTCCCGTACTTCATCAAGTTTAAAGGGTTTAATCACCGCTGTAATTAATTTCATTGTATATCCTTAATTAATAGTAATAGCCATTTGTAATAGGAACTCGCCAATCTCTACCAAAAGATCGATGTGTTATTTTAGGTCCTGGCGCTCCCTGACGGCGCTTATATTCATTTATCCGCAATAAGCGAGCCACTTTTTCTACTGCTGCTACAGGAAAGCCAGCTTCTATAATGGTTTGGCTAGATTGATTTTGTTCCATCATACGTTCTAAGATAGCATCTAAAATATCATATTCTGGCAAACTATCTTGATCAGTCTGATCCTCACGTAATTCAGCGCTAGGGGGACGTGTAATAATCCGTTCAGGAATTACATAAGCAACAGTATTACGCCATTTTGCCAAACGATAAACTAACGTTTTGGGAATATCTTTTAGTACGGCAAATCCGCCTACCATATCACCATACAATGTGCAATAACCTGTTGCTAACTCTGATTTATTACCCGTTGTTAATACCATCGCACCAAATTTATTAGAAAAAGCCATTAATAATACGCCTCGAATACGAGCCTGAATATTTTCTTCTGTCGTATCCAATGGTAAATCTTGAAAACTAGGTTCTAAGGCAGATAAAAAAGTATTAAACATAGGTGAAATAGCAATTTCATGATAAGTAACACCTAATAATTGAGCCATTTCTGCCGCATCATTAACAGAGATATCAGCCGTATAGCGCGAGGGCATCATAACAGCACGCACATTTTCAGCACCTAACGCATCAACAGCAATTGCCATCACCACCGCCGAGTCAATTCCGCCTGATAAGCCTAAGACAACCTTTTTAAATCCATTCTTTTTCACATAATCATGTGTCGCCAGCACTAATGCTCGCCATACTTCCGATTCAATACATTCTTTCTTATCTTTAACTAAGGCTTGTTCTTTATTTGTTGTTTCTTGTAGGCTGAGTACAGTAGATGATTGAAGTGTACCGTCTTGTTTTAATTCAATAATGCCTAAAGCATTCACAAAGCTATTTAATACTTCAACTATTTGCCCTTTTGTATCAATAACTAAAGACTGTCCATCAAACACTAAGTCGTCTTGTCCACCGATAAGGTTACAATAAAATGTATTCATGTGATGAGCACTAATATTCGTTTTTAGTACCTCAATACGTTGCTCATCTTTATGCATAGTATAAGGAGAAGCATTTAGCACCAGTAAGCTTTGTGCACCATTTGCACTTGCTTGTGCTGCCACTTCAGCTAACCAAACATCTTCACAAATAGCAATACCAAATGTATGTCCTTTATAATGGAAAATAGATGCTTTTGACCCTTTTGTAAAGTAGCGGTGTTCATCAAAAACACTGTAATTGGGGAGTGCTTGTTTATAGTAAGTTTGCTGTATAACACCGTCAACAATTAAGGAAGCGGCATTATAGAGATGCCCTTCTTCCTGCGCTAAATGTCCCACTACAATATGAAGACCTTTAAATGGTATTAATTGTTTTTGCAAGGATTGTAAGGCTTGATCATGTTGCGCTAAAAAATGAGGGCGATACATTAAATCTTCTGGTTGATACCCTGTCAGAGCTAACTCAGGAAAAACAAGAATTTCAACCCCTTTTTCATGGGCAGTTTTAGCAGCCTCTACTATCAAGGTAACATTATGTTCAAATGCTCCTACTGTAGGATTTATTTGCGCTAAACCAATATAAATAGACGATGACATAATCAACCTAAAAGAATATCTAATCAAATAAACGGATAAATTATACACAGCTTTGCAGCTACTATGCTAGCACCTACGCTCTATTCCTATGACGGAAATTAAGGAAAATGTGTATAATCCTAGCGTTAGGTATTTTATTATTGTAAAGTCAAAGGTCTATCATGAGTGCATCACACAACCAATTCGATAAAAAAAGTGAAGCGTGGTCTGCCCGCTTTTCTGAACCTGTTTCTGAACTAGTTAAACGCTATACGGCTTCTGTTTTTTTTGAAACACGTTTAGCACCTTTTGATATTCAAGGCTCTTTGGCTCATGCTGAAATGCTTAGTCATGTCGGTGTTATTTCTCAACAAGATTATGCCGATATACAAAAAGGAATGGCGGTTATCTTAGAAGAAGTTCAGCAAGGTCATTTTGACTGGCAACTAGATCTTGAGGATGTTCATCTCAACATTGAAAAACGACTTGTTGAACTCATCGGCGATGCAGGTAAACGGTTACATACAGGTCGCTCACGCAATGATCAAGTCGCGACAGATATCCGTCTATGGTTACGCACAGAAATTGATACCTCTGCTGCTCTATTGCTTCAGTTACGTAAAGCATTAGCACAACTAGCATTAGTGCATCATGCCACCATTATGCCGGGGTTTACACACTTACAAGTGGCCCAACCCGTTACCTTTGGTCATCATCTATTAGCTTACGCAGAAATGTTTGGTCGTGATTATCAACGCTTACTAGATTGTCGTAAACGTGTGAATCAATTACCATTAGGAGCGGCTGCCTTAGCAGGTACATCTTATCCTATTGATCGTGAGCGTGTTGCAAAAACATTGCACTTTGATGGGGTATGCCGTAACTCATTAGATGCTGTATCTGACCGTGATTTTGCAATTGAATTTTGCGCTGCTGTTAGCCTTGTGATGACGCATATTTCACGTTTATCAGAAGAATTAATTCTTTGGATGAGTGCTAGAGTTGGATTTATTACCTTAGCCGATCGCTTTTGCACAGGTAGCTCAATTATGCCCCAAAAGAAAAATCCCGATGTACCAGAGCTAGCTCGAGGAAAAACAGGTCGTGTTAATGGTAACTTAATCGGTTTACTCACCCTTATGAAAGGTCAGCCATTAGCATATAATAAAGATAATCAAGAAGATAAAGAAGGACTATTTGATTCTGCTGATACTTTACGTGATACCTTAACTATTTTTGTTGATATGATTGCCGGGATTAAAGTAAATGCAGATAATATGCGTACTGCTGCCCTACAAGGTTTTTCAACAGCGACTGATTTAGCTGATTATCTAGTGAAAAAAGGTTTACCTTTCCGTGATGCCCATGAAACTGTAGCACTTGCTGTGAAAGAATGTGAGCAGAAAGGTATTGACTTGGCTGATTTATCTTTAGCAGAGCTAAAAGCCTTTAATAGTGCTATCGAAGAAGATATTTTTAAGGTATTAACACTAGAAGGCTCGGTTTCTTCTCGCCACCATATTGGAGGAACCGCTCCAGAGCGAGTAAAAGCAGAAGCAGAACGTATTTTAGCGGAATAGTTTTATATGATTTTATAAATCAGGCAATAAAAGTACCAATACTTGACTAAATATATGAGATAGAATTGCTAATACTGTTATATTTCTATTTTAGATAAACCCTTTATAGGATATATACTTCTCTTGGTATATATCCTATTTTTTAATATATTGATTAAGAATATAGCATATTCTTTAATTTTTATGATTTTCTTTATTTACTGCTGTAAAAGCTGATCATATAAATTACCCCAACTTCCCATATCACTATCTTGAGACATAAACTCTAAACCATGGATTTTAGCCGTTGAAAAATGTACTAAATCAAAATTATGTTTATCAATTTTCTTACCTTGTTGCTTCATTTGAAAACGATTATATTTTTCAAAACGAAATAAATTACTTGCTAACTGTGTGATTTTATAATCGATATTAATAGAAGAAAATTGTGCTATAGCATTTTTTATTTTTTGATATTCTTCTTCATTATTCCAATCAACACCCCTTAATACTTCATAACTAATTAATGGTGTGATAAAAACAGTCGTATTCTCTTCATTCATTAATGTCTTTAACTTATTCGCAGCATCCCCGCTTTTATTATTAAATGCTTCAATTAGAATATTAGAATCTAATAATACACGCTTCATACTACGCCCCCAATAAGTCTAAAATAGCTTTTTTTGCATTTTTCTGATATTCAGACTTTGTTGATTCTATTTTAATTTTGTTTAGATCTATATTAAAAGCTTCTTGTAATAAGTCAATTAAAGCAAAATTACTTGCATTAGGAATTTCTTCATTTACTACTTTATTTTTTTTACGAATTAATTTAGAAGCTGAACCATTATATAGCTGAGAAAGTATTAATGATGAATGTGTTGTAATAATAAAATGTGTATTAGGAAATACCTCAGATAAAATAGGTAAAATCTTTGTTTGCCACTCTATATGTAAATGACTTTCTATCTCATCGATAAGTACATATCCCTCAACGATTTCTATCTGCTGACTATTTGTAAAAAAAGCGTAGCCCGCAATAATAGATTGAATAATTTTAATAAGGGATGAAAAACCACTACTTAAAGCACTTAACTCTGTTTTTTGATTATCAATTAATAGAGATACCGTATTATTACCAGAGATTTTTAAACTAGACTTATCATTACTAATACGATTATCAATTCTATTTAAAACATTCAATAAAGAAATTAGCTCTAACTCCCTATTATCCTCATCATCTTGATAATAATTTGAAGAGTTGGCACGTTGAATAATCCACTCTTCAATAGGCGTATCCATATTAAGAGAAGAAAAATTATTCTTCATACTATCTATAATATGTTCAAAATATTTTGACTTTCGTTCTGTTACTGTACCTAAAGGACGAATAGTATTATGAGAAGAACGACTAATTTTCCCCCTATTCTGTGCAGCAAGAAAAACAACTGGATAAGTATGCGTTACCACATTGCTTGTTAGAAATTCTTTAATCCTAGTGTAGTGGTTTTTATCTTTATTAATAGTAGTAATAATTTCTTTATCAGAAATAGAACAAACATCAAAAATAAGATCTTCACTAAATAAACCATAGTCACTAAGCTCTTTATTTGTAAATAGTAATAAGGTATAAAGTGCTTCAAGCGTTTTGGTCTTTCCTGCCCCATTTGAACCTATCAGTACATTTATTTGTTTATCTGATAATGTTAGCTCTAACTCATCAATACCCTTAACACCTTGAAAATAGATATTATGTAAGGACAGCATAACTTCTCCGTAATAATGATAATTAATAGTTAATTATTTATACTATAAAATAGTTAGATTTGCAAAGATAATACAATCCTTTTCATAAGGTATAGTAATGCTATTACTACATCTTTTGCTTTTTAGCTGCCTGATATAGCCCCATAAATAATACTGTTATAAAGAAATAAAAATTCAATCCCGAATTATGATTAAAAAAAGACTGCGGTAAGCAATAAATCATAACGGCTAAGATATGACTAACACCCATTACCGACCACAGATGGGCGAATGAACCGACTACCGATTGCTTAATACCTCGGATAAAAATCCCTAAAGGTACTAAAAAAATACCTAATAAAGCCGTCAGTCCAATAATCCCTCTTGTAGAAGCATCATGTAGATATTGATTATGTGCATGACCAAATTGAGAGGCAAATTCTGATATTAAACCTTGCTCATAATGCTTTTTACGCATTTCAAGCACCCCTTCTTTTCCCCAACCAAGAATAGGTTTTTCCTGAATACCCAATAAAGCACTCTTCCACATATCAAAGCGCGCCCCTACCGAAGTACTACCATTATCTTTCTGAGCATATTGCGTAATATCATCATGTGCTTGTTGCCATCGCTTAACTAAGATATCACTTGCCAAGATACCACTAATAATAGCAATAGCCATAAGTCCGATTATCAATTTTTTACTTAATATTTGACGATAATAAAAAAGAATAACGGGTACAACACTAATCCCTAACCATGCCCCTCTTGAGGTTGTCATAAAGCTGGCTAATAAGGCAAATAATATCGCTATCACACCAATTACTACCCATTTACCCAGATGGTGATAAATAGCATAGCAAGTAATCGCTAAGCAAAACAAGGCAAAAGACATGGTGAAACCACCTGCTTGAATATGCATATGATTTGGAAAAGGAAGATCATCACTTAAACTAGTTTGGATAAGTGCTAGACACCCTACTGATATGCCAGATGATAGAATAGAGATAACAATCCATTTTTGTTTGAATGGTATTTGTGTTGTTAAAAATAATAGCGGTAATATCAATAAAATCCGCGAAATACTATCAATCTCTCTCAGTTTCCCTTGATGGTAAATAAGCGAAATAACAAATAAGGCTATATAAAATAAGATAGTGAAAATAAAATACTTATTTTCTTTGGGTACTTGCTGCCATGATAGGTACTGATAATTTTTAATCGAAAAATAGATAGCGGTAATAAAAAGAATAGCAGGAACGATAAAGTAAATAGGTCTAAAGGGAAGAAAAAGTAGAAAGAAAAGACAAATTAAACTGGTTAAGATAGATGATATTGAGATACTTTTCTCCATTAGATACCGCCCTTTTTCTTACTCATTAATTAAAACCCTGATATTACTATATTTTTCTAAAAATAACTATTCATTAAATATAAAAAACTAAATTAGCTACTTATTATAAGAAACAACTATGTTTTTGGTAATATTTTTCGATATAAATCACTATACTCTTTTGCCATACGTTCCGCAGAAAAATCATGTGTTTTTTTAAAGTGTTGGATATTACTTTTAAGCACTTCTCGTGAAATTTCCCCTCTTTTTAGCAATAATAACAATGTTTTATACGTTTCAAAATCATTATCTTTTACTAAAAATCCTGTTTTTCCATCTTCGATAATCTCTATCATCCCCCCTACTTTATGGGCAATAGTCGGTACATTATATTGATAAGCTTCTAAAATAACATTACCCAGTCCTTCTGAATGTGATGGAACAAGTTGCACATCTATATTTTTAAATATACTACCAATAGCTTTAGTCGCAGGGATAAAGGTTAAATTCTCTATGCCCCTTGCTTGTTGCT
This sequence comes from Pelistega ratti, assembly GCF_009833965.1. Lineage (NCBI taxonomy): Bacteria > Pseudomonadati > Pseudomonadota > Betaproteobacteria > Burkholderiales > Alcaligenaceae > Pelistega > Pelistega ratti. The sequence goes on along the minus strand of NZ_CP047165.1, from coordinate 382,731 downwards.
TTAATTCAGCTTCTAGCGTCCCTGACCCTACAATAAAAAAGTCAATATCGGGAAGTGCCTTAGCTAATGAAATCGTTAACGGAAAATTCTTAATAGCTTGTAAATTACCGATATGTGCTACCTTTAATCTCTCTGTTTTGAGAGGAAAGTATTGTTGCTCTATCTTTTCATCTGTATATGTCGGTTTAACACTACCGTAAATTGTTATACTATTTGGATTTAATTGCTTTAAATGCTTGGTAATTTGATGGCTAATACCTACTAAAAAGTCAGCCTGACGGTATGATAAGACAGAAAGTTTTCTTTTAAGCGGTTTATAGACTCTACGTGTAATCACATAAGGTGTCCCTGTTAGGCATTTAATAAGCAGGGCTATATGGACAGATCGCCCATCCTGAGCATGTACAATTAAATTTTTATGCTTATAGGCGAGTTTTAATGCTTGTAAAAAAGATAAAATAACAATATCAATAGACTGTTGTTGCAGACTTTTTACGAGTTTGCCATTTGGTTTTCCTAAGAAAAAACATTTATACCCTTTTATATGTTTAATTAATTCTTCTGTCTGTACCTCTCCCCCACCATAACCAGATGCCATATTAATATAGAGTAATTGGGGAGTAGATAATATCTGATCAGTCATAAAGTATTTAAATTTCTCAATTAAGTAAAATGCAATGAAGAGATGCTTCTTTTATAAAAGAATGCTTTTTATTATACCGTTAAATACTCATTTATATTAGGCGATACAAGTATTTTATTTTTACCTTTTTATCAAAAAGTTTTATAGATAGAAAAAACCTATAGATAATAGCTTCACATAATAGGTAAATAAAGTATCGATCATCCTTTAGAATATATTGATATTCCTTATATACTCTCTTACGTATCTAATAAAAATAGAGAAATTTTGTATAATAGATAAAATCTCTCAAGTTATTATTCTTTTTATTTAAAAATGACTATGCCAAGTATTGCTGCCGCCCTTATTGTTAAAAATGAAGAGAAAGATCTTGCTGCTTGTCTTGATACCGTTAAGGACTGGGTGGATGAAATTATTATTGTAGATTCTGGTAGTACAGATAATACCCCTACTATTGCAGAAAAATATGGTGCAAAATTTTATATCCATACGGATTGGCAGGGATTTGGTAAACAACGTCAGTTAGCTCAGCAATATGTAACGAGCGATTATGTCTTATGGTTAGATGCCGATGAGCGTATTACTGAAATACTCAAAAAGTCAATTCAATATGCCATCGAAAAAGATGAAAATAATGTTATCTATGCTCTTTCTCGACAGAGTGAATTTTTTGGAAAAATGATTTATCACTCAGGTTGGTACCCTGACTATGTGACGCGCTTATATAAAACAAAAGATACTCACTATTCTGATGACCTTGTTCATGAAAGCGTTATTATTCCTCCTCATTTTAGAGTACAAAAATTAAAGGGAACTTTGCTGCATTATACGTATAAAGATCTTCAGCATTATTTATATAAAGCATCTAGCTATGGTAAAGCATGGGCAGATCAAAGAGAAAAAAAAGGGAAAACAACCAGTTTATTTAGTGCTTTTAACCATTCATTAGCACGTTTTATTCGTCTTTATATCCTTAAAAAAGGCTTCTTAGATGGTAAACATGGTTTTTTACTTGCTGTACTATCTGCCTACTCTACCTTTATTAAATATGCTGATTTATGGATTAGAAATCAGAAAAAACATTAACTAAACACTATTTTTCTAACAATATCCGCACTAAATCCTCTACTCGCTAAAAAACGCATTTGTTTTGCTTTTTCTTGTGGTGTAGTTGCTTTTTGTCCTTTAAATTTTTTATTCCAAACAGCTAAAGCACGTTCATACTCTGTCTCACGTAGAGACATTTTAATATCCACTAAGGTATCTTGCTCTAAATGATGTTTACTTAATGCTTGTATAATTTTTTGACTACCCCAGCGCGTTTGTTTACTACTTACAAAATTTTCTGCAAAACGTGTATCTGATTGCCATTTCTCTTTTTGTAATCGAGTAATTACTTGATTAATTGCTACTTCATCATCCGTGTAACGGTATAATTTTTGACGTAATTCCTGTTCAGAATATTCTCGCCTAGAAAGTAGCATAACAGCTTTATTTAATAAATTAACGGGCTTTGATGAAGAGATATCCGTTGGTTGCCCATTTGTCGTTTGTATCTCCTCTGTTTGATAAGGCATTTCATCAGCAGAAGATTGATGATAGTCTGTATCCATTTCAAAACCACCATCCCACTGATATGTTTTTCTAGGTATATTTTGTTTTCTATGATTGCTTATTAGTAAATTAGTATTATTAGCTGATTTATCTACTCTACCAGTATTTTTACTAAATCCTACTTTATTCTCGCTATCCTCTATATATTGGAATTGTTTCTGCTGAAGAGTTGATGGAACTGATAATGTTTGAATAATTTCTTTTGCCTTTAATAAACGCTTTTGTTTAGAGGATTTTTCAAACTGTTCAGGTATATCTTTTAGATTTAACGTTTCTTTATTTACCATGCTACTATCAGCTCACTATTTTCTTCTCTCAGGAGATACAAGTATAAAAAGGGACTTCTCTTACAAAGAGCAATCCCTTTTATATATGAAGAATAATTAACCCATTAGGCAATACAGGATAAGGAAAAACTATTCCTCAATTAATATTTCATCGTCTTCTTCACTATTCGATTCATCATGAATAGCCGCCATCTCAATTAAACCAAGATTTTGACGAATTTTATTTTCAATCTCTCTTGCTAATTCTGGATGCTCTCGTAAGTATTCTCGAACATTATCCTTACCTTGCCCAATACGCGTACCCTCATAACTAAACCAAGCACCTGCTTTATCCACAATACCTGCTTTAACACCAAGATCAATAATCTCCCCTTCACGAGAAATACCTGAATTATAAAGAATATCAAATTCTACTTGTTTAAAAGGTGGCGCTACTTTGTTTTTAACAACCTTAACGCGTGTTTCATTACCAACAACTTCGTCCCCTTTTTTGATTGATCCAATACGGCGAATATCTAAACGAACAGAAGAATAGAATTTAAGTGCATTACCACCAGTAGTTGTTTCAGGACTACCAAACATTACACCAATTTTCATACGAATTTGGTTAATGAAAATAACCATACAATTGGTACGTTTGATAGAGGCTGTTAATTTGCGTAATGCTTGACTCATTAAGCGAGCTTGAAGTCCGGGCAGATTATCTCCCATATCGCCTTCAATCTCAGCTTTAGGTACAAGAGCAGCTACAGAGTCCACAACAATTAAATCCACTGAACCTGAGCGAACTAAAGCGTCTGTAATCTCTAAGGCTTGCTCCCCTGTATCAGGTTGAGAAATCAATAAATCAGCTAAATTAACCCCTAATTTGGCTGCATACTGTACATCTAAGGCATGCTCAGCATCAATAAAAGCACAAGTACCACCCAGTTTTTGCATTTCGGCAATAGCTTGTAAGGTAAGTGTTGTTTTACCACTTGATTCAGGACCATATATTTCAATTACTCGTCCACGCGGTAACCCCCCAACACCTAATGCAATATCAAGACCTAAAGAGCCTGTTGATACGACTTGGATATCATGCGTGACTTCATTATCACCATATCGCATGACCGAGCCTTTACCAAACTGTTTTTCAATCTGAGCAAGGGCCGCACTTAGTGCTTTTTCTCTTTCGGCTGCTGCCGCTTTTGTTTGTTTATCATCCATAAAATAGGGTCCTATAAAATCAATAAAGTGTTATTCACTTACACTATACACAATATTATGCCATTAAAAATACTGTATGTCTATACAGTGGATAAATTTATCGCTTATTTACATCACTTTTACGACTATTTTTTCTACTTTCTATTTTAAAAAACATTATTTTTCTTTTCATTTTCATATAGTTAATATAATGTTATGATTTAATCATATTATTTGCTTACACGATAAAAACTTTCCAATCTCTTATATTTGCGTTATTCTACTACACCTATTTTAACGATCCCAATAAGTTATTATTTAGCTAAACATTCTTGCGTTACAATACATTATTCATTAAATCATTTAATCTATGATCAGATAATGATTATTCGCCTTATTACTAAAGTAAATTTATTCTTACTAAGAGTCTTTTATGTGGTTTAAAAACTTAAAAATCTTTCGTCTTTCGCCAACATGGCAACCCTCTTCTGAAGAACTAGAAGCCTTACTTGAGAAACAGCTATTTGTCCCTGAACAATTTTCTGGTGAACCACTTAATCTAGGGTGGGCTCCTTTTTTTGAGGAAGAAGGTACGCTACTACATAAGATAGGACACCAATATTTACTTAAATTAAAAGTAGAAAAAAAACTACTTCCTACTTCTGTTATTAATCAATTTGCCAAAACTAAAGCCCAAGAAATAGAAGAACAACAAGGCTATAAAGTAGGTCGCAAGCAAATGAAAGAGATTAAAGAAAATGTAGCGGCTGTTCTTCGGACAAAAGCCTTTAGTATCTATCGTGAGACACGCGTATGGATAGATACTGAAAATCATTGGCTTATTATTGATACAGGAGCTAGTAATAAAGCAGATGAGGTTATTGGTATGCTAGCCAAAATACTAGATCCACTCCCGATTCTTAGCTTTATTACAGAACAATCACCTACAAGTTCGATGACCCGATGGTTAGTAGATGATGAAGTACCAACACCCTTTACTATCGATCAGGATACAGAGCTAAAGTCTATGACCGACTCTCGTATTAGTGTTCGCTATGCAAATCATTCTCCTGAACAAGAAGAAATTACTCGCCATATTACGGCTGGAAAAACGTGTACGCGCCTTGCTTTAACATGGAATGATAGGGTTTCCTTTATGTTAAATGATGCAGGTGATATTCGTCGTATTACACCTCTTGAGGTATTAGCAGAGTCTCGTGAAGTGGTTAATTCTGATGATGCTATTGAGCATTTTGATGCAGAAATGTTATTAATGTTTGGGGAACTAAATGGCTTACTTAATGATCTAACACAAGCATTAGGTGGAGAAAAGAAAGCCACTTAATAGTTTTCTCATAAGAACGCTGTATCTTACCTGTGTAAAATTACTTATTTATAGTAATTTTATTGATAATGCCATAAAGTGGGTAAAAGTATGGTAGCAACCCCTAGGCACTATTAAATGAACTTATTAAGGACTGTATTACTTATTACAAAATACAGTCCTTTTAGATAAAAATAATAAGAGAATTATTAATCATTTCAATACTATATCTATAAAACTAAAAATATAGAAATCAATAAGCACTATATCTTTAAATTAAGTAAAAGATTATTTACATCATTTATAAACTATTCATTTTATTTATTCTCAATATATCTCATAAATTAACTACCTAATCTCTATTAGTGATTGACTATATAGTAAAGTAATATTTTCCCCTTATAGCTAAAAATAATTTTTATATATACGCTAAAACAGATACAATAGCCTCCTATTTATCTCTATTATTATTTTATATGATTAATATTCCCTCTATTTCTGTACATACACTCAAAGACTGGCAAGATCAAGGTAAGCATTTTACATTACTAGATGTACGCCGAGATGATGAAGTGGCCTATGCCTATATCAAAGGCTATCAACATATACCTATGCATCTTATTCCTATTCGTCATACAGAAATTGATGATACCTACCCTATTGTAATTTATTGTCATCATGGCGTACGTAGCTTACAAACAGCAAAATACCTAGCCGAAATGGGATTTGAAAACCTTTTTAATCTTGAAGGTGGTATTCATGCTTGGTCTCAAGAAATAGATAATACCGTACCAATGTACTAAGACTATCACCCTCATTTTTTAATCAATAGTATGAATAAGTTATTTTATTTAATTACAAATAGATAAAAAATATAACTATTCAACATAATAACTTGAAAAAATTACTTAAACATAGTACCATTTATGAGAATTATTCTCATTTATACTCTTAAAGGATACTTAATGAAATTTTCTACATTCTTAAAACCTATCGTTCTTGCTTGCACATTAGCAAGTTCTATGGTTCATGCAACAGAAGAAGTAAATATTTATACTACTCGTGAGCCAGGTTTATTACAACCATTACTTGATCAATTTACCAAGGATACTGGTGTAAAAGTTAATACTGTTTTTGTTAAAGATGGTCTAGCTGAACGTGTCACTAATGAAGGCAATCGTTCACCTGCTGATATACTAATGGTGGTAGATATTGGTCGCCTAACAGAATTATCAGAAAAAGGACTTGCTCAACCTATTAAATCTGCGGTACTAGAAGATGTTATTCCACCTCAATACCGTGACCCTAACGGTGAATGGTTCGCCTTATCATTGCGTGATCGTATCTTATATGTTGCCAAAGATTTAGATCTTGACCATTTTACTTATGAAGAACTTGCTGATCCTAAATGGAAAGGCAAAGTGTGCATTCGCTCAGGACAACACCCTTATAACACTAGCTTAATTTCTGCTTTTATTGCGCATAATGGTGAAGCAAAAACAGAAGAATGGTTAAAAGGTATTAAAGCTAACCTTGCACGTAAAGCTGCGGGTGGAGACCGTGAAGTAGCACGTGATATTTTGGCAGGTATTTGTGATATCGGTATTGCCAACTCTTACTATGTAGGCCGTATGCGTAATGAGAAAGAAGGCTCTGAACAACGTCAATGGGGTGATGCTATCAAAGTGATTCGTCCTGTTTTTGCTAGTGCAAAAGATGGTGGTACACATGCTAATGTGAGTGGTGCAGTTGTCGCTAAATACGCACCTCATAAAGAGAATGCCGTTAAACTATTAGAGTATCTTGTGAGTGATAAAGCACAAGCTATGTATGCCAAAATTAACTATGAATATCCCGTTCGTAAAGGAACAGAATTAGATCCTATCGTTGCTTCTTTTGGTGAGTTTAAAGCAGATGCACTTCCTATGTCTGAAGTACCTAAAAATCGTCAAAAAGCAAGTGAATTAGTCGATAAAGTAGGTTTTGATAATTAATAATCATAGCAATAACTTATTTTAATTTTCTACAAGGGTGGTTTCTCTGTGAACTACCCTTTTTCTTTATTTAAACGCATTTAACTTTTGGTGGTATAAAGCATTCTAAATTCTTTTCTCTGATTCACAATGATCACCCCTATAGTAGAGGCTACTATATCACAATACTTAATGAATTATTATGACAGTTATAAAACACTTACATTCCACTAAACCTTGTTTTAGTAAGGTTATATGTTACAATGAATAAGAATGATTATCTTTTCTATATCTAAATTCTTATGAAACTTCAAAAAAATCATAGAATAACACTTTGGCAAGTACTTGGCTGGATCACCGTTTTAATGGTACTTGCACCTATTCTAAGTCTTTTGATACTGGCTATTACAGGTAATTTTGATCATTGGCATAATCTATTACAATATGTTATTCCAACTGCCTTGAGTAATACATTACTATTACTAATAGGTGTTGCAATTGTAGTTGGATTAGTAGGAACAGGTAGTGCATGGCTGACTTCTGCCTACCATTTCCCTACACGTAAAATACTAATGTGGGCATTACTACTCCCCCTAGCTGTCCCTACTTATATTATGGCATTCGCCTATTTAGATTTACTACACCCTTTGGGGCCTATACAAGGTGTTATTCGCGAGCTATTGGGCTATTCTTCTCCTCGAGAATTTAGGTTACCAGATATTCGTTCTATGATAGGTGCTATTTTTATTATGGGTTTAGCACTCTATCCTTATGTCTATCTTAGTGTACGAGTGATGTTTATGAGCCAATCAGCTAATCTGGTTGAAGCTGCCCGTACACTGGGTTGTACACCAAGACAAGCCTTTATTCGTCTTATTTTACCTATGGCACGCCCTGCTATTGCTGTAGGGATTAGTCTTGCTCTACTAGAAACGCTTAATGATATTGGGGCTTCTGAATTTTTAGGTATTCAAACATTAACTGTCTCCATCTATACAGCATGGGTTACACGCTCCAATCTATCCGCTGCAGCACAGATTGCTATTTTTATGCTCTTTATTGTCACCATGATTATTTATGTGGAACGTCTTAGTCGTCAGCGCCAACGATACGCTAATACACAACGTCCTCGTGCCATTCAACCACAAATACTCACTGGTTGGAAAGCAATACTGGCCATTATCTTTGGCTGGCTACCTGTTATTGCTGGCTTTGTCTTTCCTGCCCTTTATTTAATCATAGAAACACTAAAACGTATCCATAATGTAGGAACAGTATCAAATGCTTTATTAAGCAGTACAATAAATACGGTCATACTAGCAGCCATTGCCACTTTATTAACAGTATTTTTAGGATTAATCATAGCATGGGTGGTCAGACAACCTCGATTTAAATATGGTAAAGCGATGGTCCGTCTAGGTAGTTTAGGTTATGCTATTCCCGGCTCTGTTTTAGCTATTGGACTACTTTCTCCTTTAGTATTGATTGATAGTGCCATTAGCCACATCATGGAAGTGTTTTTTTCTTTTCCACCCCAACTATATCTTATGGGTAGTATAGCAGGACTCGTTATCGCTTATTGTATTCGCTTTATGGCAATGGGAATTGGCTCTGTTGAATCTGGTTATGCCCGTATTCCATTATCACTGGATAATGCAGCACAAACTCTCGGTTACTCTCCTACACAGATTTTTAGAAAAATACATTTTCCTCTTCTAAAACCAGCACTGGGTGCAGCAGCCTTACTTGTTTTTGTAGATGCCATGAAAGAGCTTTCTGCGACCTTATTATTACGCCCATTAAACTTTGAAACCCTATCGACATGGTTATATGCAGAAGCCGCACGGGGAACGTATGAAGAAGGTGCTATTGCTGCACTTCTCATCGTTCTTGTTGGTTTACTTCCCGTTATTTTTTTAGCGCGTACACAATTTAAAAATACTTACTAATGAATAATATTATGCATCCATTACTTCAACTTCAGCAATTAACACTTGGCTATTCTCAAGGTAGTTCTTTTAAAAAAATTATCCAAAACTTTTCTCTTGATTTACAAAAAGGGGAAATTGGTTCTTTACTTGGCTCGTCTGGATGTGGTAAAACGACTGTTCTACGTGCTATTTCAGGCTTTGAACCTGTCTATGAAGGGCATATTTACCTAGAAAATCATCTATTAGCTGAAAAGGGCCGTATGGTTCCTCCTGAAGAACGTCAAATTGGTATGATGTTTCAGGATTATGCACTTTTCCCTCATCTTACTATTGAAAAAAATATTGCGTTTGGATTACATAAATTATCAAAAGTAGCTGCAAAAAAAATTACCGATGAAATGTTAGAACTAATTGGATTACAACAAAGCGCTAAAGCATATCCACATGAATTATCAGGTGGGCAGCAGCAACGTGTTGCCTTAGCACGTGCAATAGCCCCCTCTCCTAAGTTACTTTTATTAGATGAGCCCTTTTCTAATCTTGATGTTGATACCCGTGAGAAACTTGCACTTGATGTAAGAGCTATTCTTAAAGAAAAACAACTAAGTGCTATTCTTGTTACCCATAATCAAATTGAAGCCTTTGTTTTTTCAGATAAAATTGGGATTATTTCACAAGGTCAATTGCTACAATGGGCAAGTGCGCAAGAGATTATCAATACACCAGCGGATTCTGCTGTTAAAGATTATATTCGTCAAGATGTTATCACTGCTTATCAAAAGATGGTTTGATGCAATCTAAAAGTGTGTATTATCGAATATTTTTATATTGTATCTTACTAAGATAGTTTATATATAAACTAGTATTAAACGCTCTTATTTATATTAATAAACAGACAAAAAGAGGTGAATAAATCATTCACCTCTTTTTACTCTACCATATAAAGGAAAACTATTTACGTTTTCTTTGTGGAGGTAAGTCTGTGCAAGAGCCATGTGCCACTTCTGCCGCCATGCCAACAGATTCTCCTAAGGTAGGATGTGGATGAACGGTATGACCAATATCAGTAATATCTGCCCCCATTTCAATGGCTAAGCAAACTTCACTAATTAAATCACCAGCACCCGTACCAACAATACCACCACCAAGAATTCGATGTGTTTCTGCATCAAAAATTAATTTAGTCACACCTTCATCTCGACCATTGGCAATAGCACGACCAGAAGCTGCCCAAGGGAAAACACCTTTTTCAATAGCAATCCCTTGTGCCTTAGCTTGATCTTCTGTTAAACCTACCCATGCAACCTCTGGATCAGTAAAGGCAACGCCCGGAATGACTCGAGCATCAAACTCAGCTTTTTCACCTGCAATTACTTCGGCTGCCACATGCCCTTCATGTACGGCTTTATGCGCCAACATGGGCTGTCCAACAATATCACCAATAGCAAAAATATGAGGAATATTAGTACGCATTTGTGTATCAACAGGAATAAAGCCTCGTTCATTCACAATCACACCTGCCTTATCCGCAGCAATTTTCTTACCATTAGGAGAACGACCTACTGCTTGTAGCACCAAATCATAGCGTTGAGGTTCTTTAGGCGCACCCTCACCCTCAAAGCTCACATAGATACCATCAGCTTTTGCTTCAGCCCCTACTGTTTTGGTATTAATCATAATACGGTCAAAACGATGTTCATTTTTCTTTTGCCAGATTTTGACTAAATCACGGTCAGCACCTTGCATAAGGCCATCCATCATTTCAACAACATCTAAACGCGCACCTAGTGCAGAATAGACTGTTCCCATCTCTAGGCCAATAATGCCACCACCAATAATCAACATTTTTTGTGGAATCGCTTTTAATGCTAACGCACCTGTTGAATCCACAATACGATCATCTTCCGGTAAGAAAGGTAATTTAACTGATTGGCTACCTGCCGCAATAATGGCATTTTTAAAAGCAATCTCTTGTGTACCGCCACTTGTCAATTCAACAATGAAGTGATGATCATCTTTAAATTGTGCCGTACCCGTAATAACAGTTACTTTTCGTGCTTTTGCCATACCACTAAGACCTGTGGTCAATTTACCCACAACATTGTCTTTATAGCTACGCAATTTATCCAAATCAATAGTAGGCTCACCAAATTGAATACCATTAGCGGATAAATGTTTAGCCTCTTCAAGTACAGCAGCATTATGGAGTAATGCCTTAGATGGGATACAACCCACATTTAGGCAAACTCCACCCAATGTATTATAACGTTCAATAAGCGCTACTTTTAAACCTAAATCAGCTGCACGGAAAGCCGCCGAGTATCCCCCTGGGCCCGCACCTAATACCACCACATCAAAAGCATCATCACCAACAGATGTTTTTACCCCAATAGGTGCAGAAACAGTTGGTTTGGTACTTTCTGGTGAACTTGTTTTTTCTACTGATGATGGTGCTGTCACTGATGTTTGCTCTGCCTCTACATCTAAAATAACAGAGCCTTGGCTCACTTTATCACCTAATTTGACATGAATAGCCTTAACCACCCCTGCAGTACTGCTAGGAATTTCTATAGATGCTTTATCAGACTCAACGGTGATAAGACCTTGATCTACTCGGATAGTATCACCAACATTAACCAAAATCTCAATAACATCAACACTGTCAAAATCACCAATATCAGGGACTTTTACTTGAACAGTCATAAAATCTCCCTCTTAAATTAATGCACGACGGAAATCGCTTAATAATTGGGCTAAATACACGTTAAAGCGTGCTGCTGCTGCCCCATCAATAACACGGTGGTCATAAGAAAGCGATAGTGGAATAGTTAATCTTGGTTCAAACGTATGACCATTCCAAACAGGTTTTTGATAAGAACGACTTACCCCTAAAATAGCAACCTCTGGTGCATTAATAATCGGTGTAAAATGCGTACCACCAATGCCACCTAATGAGGAAATAGTAAAACAACCACCTTGCATTTGAGCAGGTGATAATTTACCATCACGCACTAATTTAGCCAGTTCAGCAGTTTCAGTCGCAATCTCTGAAACAGTTTTCTTATCCGCATCATGAACAACTGGTACGACTAAACCATTTGGGGTATCGGCTGCAAAACCAATATGATAGAACTGTTTCAGCACTAAATTATCACCATCTAATGAGGCATTAAATTCGGGGAATTTTTTCAAACACTGAACAACAGCTTTAATTAAGAAAGCTAGCATCGTGAATTTTACCCCTGCTTTCTCGTATTCTTTATTCAATTTCACACGGAAAGCTTCTAATTCAGTAATATCAGCCTCATCATTATTCGTAACATGAGGAATCATTACCCAGTTACGGTGCAGGTTAGCACCAGAGATTTTTTTGATACGTGATAATGGTTTTGTTTCTATTGGACCAAATTTACTAAAATCAATTTTTGGCCAATCAAGAACAGATAAACCGCCACCAACACTGGTATTACCCGTATTGACATTGTTATTAGGCGCAACAGATAAAGCCGCTTTTACAAATGCACGTACATCATCCGCCGTAATACGATTTTTACGACCAGAACCTTTTATCTGTGTTAAATCGACCCCTAACTCACGAGCAAAATGTCTAACCGATGGTGACGCATAAGGTAAATTTCTAAACTCAGCTGCACTCAATGCATACGCAGCTGTTGGAGAAGCACGACGTGTACTGGTATCTAAAGAAGGAGTGGCACTTACTACCGTATTATTCACCACTGTTGGCTCAACTTTCGGTGTAACCTCAGTTTTAACTGGTGCAGGTGCAGCTGTTGAGGCAGCATTTGTCTCTACTTGTAGGATAAGACTACCTTTACTGATTTTATCGCCTACCTTCACATTAAGGGCGACCACTTTACCTGCATGACTTGATGGGATTTCCATAGAAGCTTTATCAGACTCTACCGTAATAAGGCTTTGTTCTTCTTTAATGGTATCACCTACCGCTACCATAACTTCGATCACTTCAACCGCATCAAAATCACCAATATCTGGAACAACAACATCTACGATACCACCTGTTTGAGCTACCGCAGGAGCTGGTGTACTAACCGCTGTAGGAGCAACTGGAGAGGTTTCTTGTTTTGACTCTGGTGCTTGTACTGGTTTCTCTGTCGTAACAGAAGCCGTATCACTGACTTCTACATCAAGAATCACACTACCTTTACGAACCTTATCGCCTACCTTCACATTAAGGGCGACCACTTTACCTGCATGACTTGATGGGATCTCCATAGAGGCTTTATCAGACTCTACCGTAATAAGACTTTGATCGACACTGATGGTATCACCAACATTAACCATCATCTCAATGACATCGACCTCGTCTAAATCACCAATATCAGGGACTTTTACTTGAACTATTTGACTCATTCTTGCATTCCTTTTCATGAATGGGTAAAAAAGATTATTTTTTACCCAACATATTCAATTACTGTCTTTATTACGCGTGGTGAGGGTTTGCTTTATTAACATTAACATCGTATTTAGCAATCGCCTCTTCTACTTTGCTTACTGATAATTTACCCTCATCAGCTAATGCTTTAAGTGCTGATAACACGACAAAGTAGCGATCCACCTCAAAGTGATTACGTAATTTGTAACGGAAATCTGAACGGCCAAAGCCATCTGTTCCTAATACACGATAAGTACGATTAGCAGGAATAAACTCACGAATTTGGTCTGCAAAAATCTTCATATAGTCAGAAGAAGCAATAACAGGACCTTGTGTATTTTCTAGCATTGACGTAACGTAAGGTACTTTAGGTTTAGCGGTAGGATGTAATAAGTTTTCACGATTACAATCTAAACCATCACGGCGTAACTCTGTAAAGCTAGTGCAAGACCATACATCTGCTGCAATTCCCCAATCTTTTTGAAGTAGTTCTTGAGCAGCAATCACTTCACGTAAAATTGTACCTGAACCCAATAATTGAACACGAAGATCGCCTTTTTCACCCTCTTTTAACTTGTACATACCCTTGATGATACCTTCTTCATCCCCAGTTTTTAAGCCAGGTTGAGCATAGTTTTCATTCATCAATGTCATGTAGTAGAAGACATTTTCTTGATTTTCCACCATACGTTTAAGACCATGTTGCATAATCACAGCAACTTCATGGGCGAACGTTGGGTCATAAGAAACGCAGTTAGGGATAGTAGAGGCGAGAATATGGCTATGACCATCTTCATGCTGTAAACCCTCACCATTTAAGGTTGTACGACCTGCTGTACCACCTAATAAGAAACCACGCGCTTGTATATCACCTGCCGCCCATGCAAAATCGCCAAAGCGTTGGAAACCAAACATAGAGTAGTAAATAAAGAATGGAATCATGATACGGTTACTAACAGAGTATGAGGTTGCTGCAGCTAACCATGAGCAGAAAGCCCCTGCTTCATTGATACCCTCTTGCAATAACTGACCATTTGCTGCTTCACGATAGTACATCACTTGGTCTTTATCAACAGGGACATATTTTTGCCCTTCTGGTGCATAGATACCAATTTGACGGAATAACCCCTCCATACCAAAGGTACGTGATTCATCCGATAAAATAGGTACAACACGCTCACCAAGCTCTTTTTCTCGTAGTAGCTGGTTAAGGAAACGTACAAATGCTTGTGTTGTTGAGATTGTACGTCCTTCTGCTGTCGGTTCTAAAATCGCCTGGAATTTATCCAATGCAGGCACTTTAAGTTTTTCATCCGCATTTTGGCGACGACGAGGATAGTACCCTCCTAATTTTTCACGTTGTCCGCGAAGATATTTCATCTCTGCAGAATCTTCTGATGGTTTAAAGTAAGGGATTTCATCCACTTTATCATCAGGAATAGGAATATTAAAACGATCACGGAACTCACGCACCGTTTTCGCATCTAATTTTTTCTGCTGGTGGGCTGGATTTTTACCTTGTGCCACATTTAATAGGCCATAACCTTTAATAGTTTTAGCTAGAATAACAGTAGGTTGTCCTGTTGTTTTCATTGCTGCATCAAAAGCCGCATATACTTTGTTAGGATCATGACCACCACGATTTAAGCGCCAAATTTCTTCGTCACTCATACGGCTAACCATTTCTAATGCACGTGGGTCTTTACCAAAGAAATGTTCACGCACATAAGCACCATCATTGGCTTTATACGCTTGATATTCTCCATCAACGGTTTCTTCCATAATTTTGCGTAAAACACCATCTTTATCACGAGCTAATAGCGGATCCCAATATGAGCCCCAGATTAATTTGATCACATTCCAACCACTACCACGGAAATCCCCTTCTAGCTCTTGGATAATTTTACCGTTACCGCGAACAGGACCATCTAAACGTTGAAGATTGCAGTTAATGACAAAAATCAGATTATCAAGTTTCTCACGAGCAGCCAGACTAATCGCACCTAATGACTCAGGTTCATCCATTTCACCATCACCGCAGATGCACCATACTTTACGATTAGAGGTATCAGCAATACCCCGTGCATGTAGATATTTGAGGAAACGTGCTTGATAAATTGCCATCATTGGCCCTAAACCCATAGATACTGTTGGGAACTGCCAAAAATCAGGTAATAGTTTAGGGTGTGGGTAAGAAGGCAAACCGTTACCATCTACCTCTTGACGGAAATTATTGAGTTGCTCTTCTGTAATACGTCCCTCTAAGAAAGCACGTGCATAAATACCAGGAGAAGAATGTCCTTGGAAATAAACAAGGTCCCCACCGTGGTTTTCAGTTTCAGCATGCCAGAAATGATTCTGACCACAACCAATCATTGTTGCTAAAGAAGCAAATGAGGCAATGTGTCCACCTAAACTACCACCATCATCGGCATCATGGCGGTTAGCACGAACAACCATTGCCATTGCATTCCAACGGATATAAGCACGGATACGGGCTTCTAACTCTAAATTACCTGGATTAGGTGGTTCTAACCCAGGAGGAATGGTATTCACATAAGCGGTATTAGGTGAATAAGGAATATTTGAACCTGAACGACGTGCTAAGTCAGTTAATTGTTCGATAATATAATACGCACGCTCAGGACCTTCTCTGTCCAAAATAGCTTCTAAGGCTTCTAACCATTCTTTGGTTTCTGCCACATCTACATCGTTAAGTTGCTCATTTGTCGTCATGTAGTGCTCCTATTAAATAGCTTTTGACTAAGGCTGACGCCTATTTCATCATTTGAAGATTTTACACTCAAGCCAAGATACTGCGTCATCTCTTAATTATGCCATATTTTTTTATTGTTCATTTGACAATAAAATCGTGTTTTAATTAAGAAAAACTGTTTATAAACAAATATATCAAAACATTTTACTTATCTGATATATCTCAAATCCTAGGGTAAACCCTTATTATATAGAAATACTTTATGAATTTCATGATAAGTTTTTACGTCAAAATATATTTATGTATTTAACAAAACATAATAATAGATAAATTTCTTTTCATGATTATTTAAATCTAAAGGTTAGGTAGCAAAGACATAATCTTTAGTGATGTAATATATTATTATGTATTTAAAGAGACAATTTATGTCTTATGCCTAAGTTTTTGTTTTAAATCTTCTTAAAGAAGAAGATAGTAAATTTCGCTATTACAGTAGAAAACGCTTTAAAATACTTTCTATATGTTTCTAAACCTATCATTATTATGGAAGAATCCTCTCCTACCAATCTTATCAGTAAAGCACTAAGCTATACCTCTAAACCGCGTCGTTTTTATTGGTTAGCCCCTGTTTTTGTGATTATTTTGTATATCGCTGTCATGATTGCTTTTTTCAGCTTACAAAAAATCCAAACAAACCTTCTCCCTTATTTTATCGATAATAACGAGGCATTACAGCACTTATTAAATCTCACTATTATTGCCCTATCTATTCTCATTATTATGAGTTTATTTGTGATGTGGCATTATATTCGGCAACGACTCAAAACAGAGGCAGCATTAGAGACAGAAACTATTTTCAGACGTGCCATGGAAAACTCTATTCTCACTGGTATGCGTGTGATCGATATGACAGGCAAAATTATCTATGTAAATCCTGCTTTCTGTCGCCTTATTGGTTGGGATGAAACTAGCCTACTAGGGGCTGTTCAGCCTTACCCTTATTGGGTTCCTGGACGACACAAAGAACATATGCGAAATATGGAGCTGGTTCTTAATGGGAAAACCCCTAATTCTGGTATTGAATTAGAGGTACAACGAAAAGATGGTTCTCGTTTTACCGCCCGTTTATATGTGTCGCCCATGCGTAATTCAGATGGTCATCAAATTGGCTGGATGACATCTATGACAGATATTACAGAGCCCAAACGTGTACGAGAAGCCTTATCCGCCGCACATGAGCGGTTTATGACGGTACTTGAAAGTCTAGATGATGCGATTTCAGTGGCAAGAGATACCCCCAATGGTGTTGAAATTTTATTTGCTAATCGTACATACCGCCGCCTATTTGGCTCTCAACCTTATGGGCATGAAGAGCTATTTAAGCAATACAATGACAGCACAGATGATACAAACCAATACTATATTCCACTAGTCAATATTTGGTTTGAGGTTCATCATCGTACGCTCAGTTGGACAGACGGTCGCAAAGTAAGACTACAAGTCGCTCGTGATATTACAGAACGACTCAAACATGAACAAGAATCCCTTAATCAACAAGAAAAAATCCAAATTACAAGCCGATTAACCACTATGGGAGAAATGGCATCTACACTAGCACATGAACTTAACCAACCGCTTACCGCTATTGTAAACTATAATACAGCCGCCATGAATTTACTCAAATCTGGACAAACTGAAAATCCTATGCTAATTACCGCATTGGAAAAATCAGCCACTCAAGCAGAACGTGCTGGCCGTATTATTAGCCGTATTCGTGCTTTTGTTAAACGTAATGATCCTCGCCGCCAACGTGCTTCTATTAATCGTATTGTTTCTAATACGCTTGATTTAGCAGAAATAGATGCACGTAAGCATGGTAAACAAATCGAGGCATATATTGAGCCTGATTTACCCGATGTTTTTGCTGATCCGATTCTTATTGAACAAGTTCTTTTGAATTTGATTAAAAATGGTTTAGAATCAATGATAAACAGTAAAGAAACAGTTGTCAGAGTACTGGTTAATCGCAGTAATAAATATGTAGAAGTCGCTGTTATTGACCGAGGTTATGGTATTAAAGAGCCTGATCAACTATTTAAACCATTTTTTAGTACAAAACCAGAAGGACTTGGTATGGGGCTGAATATTTGTCGCTCTATTATTGAATCTCATAATGGTCAATTATGGGCCACTCCTAACCCAGATGGTGGTACTATATTCAGATTCAAAATACCTTTTGCCAATTCCAACAATACCATATCAACAGATAAGGAGATACATAATGATTAATTACACCATTTACATTGTTGATGATGATGATGCAGTAAGAGATTCTCTTCGTTTTTTATTAGAGACTGCCGGGTATAATGTACTTACCTTTTCCAGCGGGAGTGAGTTTTTAGAAAAATATGACCCCAATCTTGTCAGTATTTTAATCACTGATGTCCGTATGCCAGGTATGACAGGATTACAATTACAAGAAGAGCTTAATCTCCGTAAAATCAATATTCCTATTGTATTTATCTCTGGTCATGGTAATGTACCGATGGCGGTTGATACGATGAAAAAAGGGGCGGTTGATTTTATTGAAAAACCCTTTAACTTAACCGAAATTCAAGAAGTTATTTCTCAGCTCACTGCCGAAGCACAAGCCCGAGCTGATGAAGCACAGAGCCAACGTGCTAACGAAGAATTGCTTAGTAAACTGACCACTCGAGAGCAGCAAGTATTAGGTAGAATTGTAGCAGGACGGCTCAATAAACAAATTGCCGATGATTTAAGCATCAGTATTAAAACGGTTGAAGCACACCGTGCTAATATTATGGAAAAACTACAAGTATCAACGGTAGCTGATTTAATGAAAGTTGCCCTTCATTTTCACTCAACAAAGGAATAATATGACAGCCACAATTATTGATGGAAAAGCACTCGCCCAGACTATTAAAGAAGAACTACATGAACGCATTGCACACCTAAATAGCAAAGGTATTACCCCTGCTTTAACCGTTATTCTTGTCGGTGATGACCCTGCCTCTGCTGTTTATGTCCGCAATAAACATAATACTTTTACACAACTTGGTTTAAAAAGTGATGTTTTACATCTTCCTGCAAATATTACACAAGAAGCATTACTAAACAAGATTAAAGAACTGAATCAAGACCCTCTTCTACATGGTATTTTAGTACAGTTACCACTTCCGTCTCATATTGATAGTCATACGGTTATTGATACTATTGCACCTGAAAAAGATGTTGACGGTTTTCATATCAGTAATGCAGGTGCTTTAATGATTGGACACCCTCGCTTTATTCCTTGCACCCCTTACGGTGTGATGAAAATGCTTGCTACTCAACAAGTACCCTTACGCGGTGCAGAGGCAGTTGTTGTCGGTGCAAGTAATATTGTTGGTAAACCCATGGCACTCTTACTACAAAAGGAAGGTGCTACCGTTACGATTTGCAATTCAAAAACCAAAGATTTAGCGGCGCATACAAAGCGTGCTGATATTTTAGTCGTTGCAACCGGTCGCCCAGAAATGGTTACTGGCGATATGATTAAACCCGGAGCCGTTGTTATTGATGTTGGCATTAATCGTGGAGAAGATGGCAAACTAAGGGGCGATGTAGAGTTCTCTTCTGCTGTCAAGGTAGCAGGGGCTATTACGCCTGTCCCCGGCGGTGTTGGTCCTATGACAATTACAATGTTACTGGTCAATACCATTGAGGCCGCAGAACGTCAGTTGTAGTATTAATTTGCATATCCTCCTTAATGGAGGATATATTATTTTTTACTGCTCTTTTTTAATACTTAATCCTTGCTTTTTTAATAAAAGACATCACTTAGTCTGCATTATTATCTCGCTTAAAGAGTGACAAAATACTTTAAGTATTAACAAAAATCATCTTATTTATTATTTTTATCGTTATGGCAAATAATCCTTTACAACAATCAATCCATCATCTTATTGACTATGCACACGTTAAGGCAGAACATATTGTCCCTGCTATTACCCAACTACTTGAAAAAAACAAAAAAATCGTTGAGCAAATTGCAGCCAAAGAAGCCCCTCTTTCGTGGGAAAGTTATATTGAATATTTAGATATAGCTAGCGCCCCCTTATGGCGAGCATGGCATATTGTGAACCATCTTAATGCCGTGGTTAATACGCCAGAGCTTCGTGCTGCCTACAATGAAGTCCTTCCTAAAGTAACGGAATACTCTACATGGTTAGGTTTAAATAAAAATCTTTATAATCACTACAAAGCTATTAAAGCCTCCCCTGAATTTAATACATTAAGCCCTACCCGTCAGCGTATTATTGAATTAGCTTTACGAGATTTCAAACTGAGTGGTGTTGAGTTAGAGGGTGAGGACAAAGAGCATTATGCCAAAATCAGTGAAGAAATGGCACAACTTTCTCAAAAATTTAGTGAAAATGCCCTAGACGCTGTGGATAACTGGGCATATTTTGTCAATGATGAAAAAGATTTAGCAGGATTACCACAAGATGCGATTAATGCAGCCGCTGAAGCTGCCAAAGCAGACGGAAAAACAGGCTATAAATTTACCCTAAAAATGCCTTCGTATCTTCCTGTCATGCAATATGCACAAAATGCTACTTTGCGTGAAACACTCTATCGAGGTTTTACCACCATTGCATCAGATCAAGGTGATCCTCGTTTTAATAATGCCGATAATATTGAAAAATTACTTGCTTTACGTCAAGAAGAAGCTCATTTATTAGGCTATCAACATTTTGCTGATATGCGTCTAGAAACCCGTATGGCAGATAGTGCCCCCCAAGTTGTACAATTTCTAAGAGATTTAGCTAATAAAGCAAAACCTTTTGCACAAAAAGACGTAGAAGAAATTCGTACCTTTGCCAAAGAGAAACTAGGCATAGATACACTTAATCCTTGGGACTATAGCTATATTTCTGAACAACTACGTCAGTCCAAATACGCTTATTCTGATGAAGAAGTCAAACAATTTTTCCCAGAAGATACCGTTATCAAAGGTTTTATAACTGTTATAGAAAAACTCTTCCAAGTTACCTTTGAGCCTATTGAAGCCTCTGTATGGCACGCTGATGTTAATGTTTATAGCATCAAAGATAAGCAAAAATTAATTGGTTATCTCTATATGGATTTATATGCACGCACCGGTAAACAAAGTGGTGCATGGGTGGATTCAGAACGCAGTCGTCATGTCTATGGTGATACCTATATTCCTCCTATTGTTTATTTAACATGTAACTTTACCCCTAAAACAGGTGATAAACCTGCTTTATTAACCCTTGATGATATTATTACCCTTTTCCATGAAAGTGGACACGCTTTACATGCCCTTTTATCTGAGGTAAATGAACCTGCCGCATCTCCTTTTTCTAGCGTAGAATGGGATGCCATTGAACTTCCCTCTCAATTTATGGAAAACTTTGTATGGGAGTGGGCAGTTATTGAGCAACTCTCTCGCCACTGGCAAACGAACGAAAAACTACCTAAAACACTCTATAACAAAATGCTGGCAGCGAAAAACTTCCAAAGCGGTATGCAAACCGTTCGTCAAATTGAATTTGCTTTATTTGATATGCTCATTCATCAATCTAATCATCAGCTGACTATTCAGGATGTACTAGAAATTTTAAATACTGTTCGCCAAGAAGTCGCTGTGATTATACCCCCAAGTTGGAATCGTTTTCCTCATAACTTCTCTCACCTTTTTGCAGGTGGCTATGGGGCTGGCTATTATAGTTATAAATGGGCAGAGGTTCTCTCAGCAGATGCATACAGTCTATTTGAAGAAAATAAAGTTGCGGATGGTAGTACCTTAAATCCTGACATTGGTGCTTTATTTAGAAAAGAGATTCTTGCTGTCGGGGGTTCTATTCCTGCTGCTGAATTTTTCAAAAACTTCCGTGGGCGTGATCCTAAACCAGATGCACTACTACGTCATAATGGTATGCTAAACAAATAAGGAGATACCTATGCTTAAATCCCTATTATCCATTGCTGTACTATGCACTAGCACGGTGTTATTAACCCATACCCCTGCTATGGCTCAAGAGACAAAACCTACTGTTGTCTATAACATCGGGGGTAATTTACCCGATCTTGAGTTTACCCTACAAGGTGTTGATAAGCCTGTTTCAGCCAGTGACCTTAAAGGTAAAGTTGTTATGGTGTTTTTTGGCTATGCTTCTTGCCCCGATATTTGCCCAACAACTATGGCTGAATTAAGTGCATTTCGTGATGAATTAAGTGATGCTGAAAAAGACAAATTGCAGATCGTTTTTATCAGTGTTGATCCACACCGTGATACACCTGCCGTACTACAAGCCTACGTAGATGCCTTTCACAATGGGGCTATCGGTCTTACAGGAACAGATAAACAAATTGCAGAGATTGCAAAACGCTACCGTGTGGCTTACCAAATTGAAAAACCTAAACCCGGTGATGATCCATTAAATTATGAAGTTATGCACGCTCAAGGGGTTTATATTTTCGATACGCAAGGCAAAGCAAAATTACTCGCTTCAAATGCAGATAACACAGAATTAATTAAGGAAAAAACTCGTCCTTTATTAAAATAAATAAACGATAAATTCTAATAAATTATTTGACGCAATAGCCATTATTGCGTCATTTTTATTTTAAATATAAAACATTACTACTTCTATCCTTTTTTGATTAAAAGTAATTTGACATATTAAATAAAAGCACCTCACTAATCACCCTTAATAAGCTACATCACTGTGCAGTTTTATTCATATAATTTTGTTTTTATATTTAAATTTTCTTTAAAGTCAATCTGTTGTTTGGTAAACTTGCGGAGGTTTTAATAAATAAAAGGATAACAAAATGACTAAGATCTGGGTAATAGGTGATGCTGTTGTCGATTTAATTCCAGATGGAGAAAATCATTATTTACGCTGCGCAGGCGGAGCACCAGCCAATGTGGCCGTTGGTATTGCCCGTCTTGGTGTACCCAGTGCCTTTATTGGACGTGTGGGTAATGATCCACTCGGCAAGTTTATGCAACAAACACTTGCCGCTGAAAATGTACAAACAACCCATATGATTTTAGATCCTCAACAACGCACTTCTACGGTTATTGTTGGTCTAGACAATGGAGAACGTAGTTTTACGTTTATGGTGAAACCTAGTGCCGATCAATTTCTACAGACAAATGATTTACCCCCTTTTCATGCTGGTGAGTGGCTACATTGTTGTTCTATTGCATTAGTCAATAATCCTTCTCGAGAAGCAACTTTTGAAGCGATTCGCCGAATTAAAGTGGCTGGTGGATTCTTTTCGTTTGATCCTAATTTACGAGAATCGCTCTGGGACTCTTTAGAGGAAATGAAAACGGTTGTGATGCAAGCTGTCGCCTTAGCCGATGTCTTAAAATTCTCAGAGGAAGAGCTCACACTTCTCACCAATACAAATCGCTTAGAACAAGCTATTCAATATATTACTTCTCAATTTAGCGATAAATTAATTCTAATTACGCTAGGTGAGAAAGGAACGCTTTATTACTTTAAAGGAGAAAGTGCCGTTATAGCAGGCAAAGCACTAGAACCCGTTGATACAACAGGTGCAGGTGATGCCTTTGTGGGCGGATTATTAGCAGGTTTAGCACAACATACCAATTGGCATTATGATAAAACCATATTAGAGCAGATTATTTGTCAAGCCAATGCTTGTGGTGCGTTGGCAACAACTGCCAAGGGAGCTATGTCTGCCCTACCCGATAAAGCAAAGCTAGCTGCTTTTTTATCGCAATGAATAAAAGAGGTAGATCGTTATAAGCAAAAATAAACTATTACCCTAATCATAAAAGCATATTAGGTTAAATAAACCTATTTTTCTTATATATCATTTAGATTTATACGCAAATACGTCACTTTTTGTATTTATATCTGTTGGTTTTTAGAGATTTTTACTCAAAAACTTGCTTAATTAAGCACTTACTGTTAAAATGCTAGCTTTGCTGAATTAACTTAATAGAAGATTATACATATGGCCAATACTGCCCAAGCTCGTAAACGTGCTCGCCAAGCTGTAGCACGCAATAAACACAATTCTAGCTTACGCTCTTTATTACGCACCTCTATCAAACGTGTACGTCAAGCTATCGAAGCTGGTGATAAAGCTAAAGCTAACGAAGTTTTCTCTAAAGCAACTAGTGTTATCGACCGTGTTGCTGATAAAAAAATCATTCACAAAAATAAAGCTGCTCGTCATAAAAGCCGTTTGGCTGCAGCGATTAAAGCCCTCGCTTAATTTTTTAGGATATAAATATTAAGTTTGTGTAGAGATGTCCTCTTTTCTACACTAGGGTTCAGCATAAAAAAGACGCTATTTTAAATGGCGTCTTTTTTCTATGGAAATACACATACACAAATAAGATAATTTTTAGAACAATAAATTTTCTATAAAAGATTTATGCTGCGGTAGCGTGATGAATATAATAAATTAACAATAACGCTATAGTGTAGGCTCTCCTCTTAGCTCTACCACTAAATCATTATCATTTGCAAAGTCGTAGATAAACTTCCAGGCTCGTGGTTCTAATGCACGCAAACGCTCGTCAACCACAATACATTTTTTTCCATCAATATTATTAGGAACAACGTAAGGTGAATAGGCAATATGGTTGTTTGTTAGACCAGCAGGACGAAACTGAGACATCACGCCCGCTAGACGCTCTGCCCAATCACTAGGTCGAAATGTCTGACCTTTTTTGGTTACACCGTAAATAATTAACTGTTGCACTTGTTTAGCCCAATAGCAAGGAATGTAATATTTTATTCTATTTAGGGAAAAATTTCGACAATTTTTCCTATTATTGTTTATTATTACTAAAAGGACGGGTAAAAACCCTTTATTATTAAACATTCTCTTTTTAGTAATTGATCTATGAATATTCAAAACCATAACGCACCTATGCGGCATTTTCTACAGCTCACTGACTTTTCTGCACAAGAAATACTCTATATCCTAGAGCGTGCCTATTATATTAAGCAAAAATTTAAACGATACGAGCCACATATGCCTTTACATGATCGTACATTAGCTATGGTTTTTGAAAAAGCAAGCACACGTACACGAGTGTCTTTTGAGGCAGGTATGTATCAAATGGGTGGATTAGTGATTAATCTTACCTCTAATGATTCACAATTAGGACGTTCTGAACCCATTGAAGATACGGCTCGTGTTATTACACGTATGGTAGATATTGTGATGATTCGTACCTTTGAACAAACACGTCTTGAACGCTTTGCTGCTCATTCTCGTGTTCCTGTTATCAATGGACTTACAAATGAATATCATCCTTGCCAAATCCTAGCAGATTTACTCACTTTTGTAGAATATAAAGGGTCTATTCAAGGGAAGACTGTTGCGTGGATTGGTGATGCCAATAATATGTCTTATACATGGCTACAAGCTGCTCAATTACTTGATTTTAAACTTCATGTATCCGCACCTAAAGGCTATCAATTAGACCATCATCGTATCGGTAAGGTTGATGCTAAATATCTACAAGAATTTGATGATCCTATGCAAGCTGCTGTTGGTGCAGATTTAATCACAACAGATGTATGGACAAGTATGGGATACGAACAAGAAAATGAACGTCGTCGTATCGCCTTTGCCAATTGGATGGTGGATCAGGATATGATGGCATTAGCCAATAAAGATGCTATTTTCATGCACTGTTTACCTGCTCACCGCGGAGAAGAAGTAACAGCAGATGTTATTGATGGACCTCAAAGTGTTGTATGGGATGAAGCAGAAAACCGTCTCCACGTTCAAAAAGCATTAATGGAGTTTTTAGTGCTAGGTAAGCAAGAAACCCCTCAATTATTACTATAATATTTCTGTCTAATAAAGGGATATGCTGTTATTCATTTAACAGATAAGACTTTATTATCCCTTATGAGATAAAAATATACGAGTTAGTTGATTGCTATTTTTAATAGAACCATATTCTTTTAAATATGCCCTTAAAAGTTTTTGCAATCAATAATACGAAAGCGTACAATAGTAAACCATTATTTATCTTTTTTTCGAGTGAATTCATGAGTAATATTAATAAAGTAGTACTCGCCTACTCTGGCGGTTTAGATACATCAGTTATCCTAAAGTGGTTACAAGATACTTATCAATGTGAAGTGGTTACTTTTACTGCAGATATTGGTCAAGGAGAAGAATTAGAACCCGCACGCACCAAAGCATTAAAATTTGGTATTAAACCAGAAAATATTTTTATTGATGATCTGCGTGAAGAGTTTGTCCGTGATTTTGTATTCCCAATGTTCCGTGCCAATGCTATTTATGAAGGTGAATACTTACTTGGTACTTCTATTGCTCGCCCTTTAATTGCAAAACGCCAAATTGAAATTGCAAATCAAGTCAATGCTGATGCCGTTTCTCATGGTGCAACAGGTAAAGGAAATGATCAGGTTCGTTTTGAACTCGGTTATTATGCATTAAACCCTAATATTCGTATTATTGCACCATGGCGTGAATGGGATTTACTATCACGCGAAAAACTACTTGCTTATGCTGAAAAGGCAGGAATTGAGATCGATATGAAGCATAAACAAGGTGGCGCACCTTATTCTATGGATGCTAATTTACTCCATATCAGCTATGAAGGTCGTCATTTAGAAGATCCTAATGCAGAGGCAGAGGACAGTATGTGGCGTTGGACATCTTCTCCTGAAGAAGCTCCTGATACACCTGAATATATTGATTTAGAATATGAACGTGGTGATATTGTCGCCATTAATGGTGTTCGTCTTAGCCCTGCGCAAGTATTGACACAACTCAATACTTTAGGCGGTAAACATGGTATTGGTCGTTTAGACTTAGTTGAAAATCGCTATGTTGGTATGAAATCTCGTGGATGTTATGAAACCCCAGGAGGTACAATTATGCTAAAAGCCCATCGTGCTATTGAATCTATTACCCTTGATCGTGAAGTTGCTCACCTTAAAGATGATTTAATGCCTCGTTATGCTGCATTAGTTTATAACGGTTATTGGTGGTCTCCAGAGCGTAAAGCCCTTCAAGTCCTTATTGATCATACCCAAGAATATGTGAATGGCTTTGTCCGCCTTAAACTTTATAAAGGTGGTGTATATACTGTTTCACGTGATTCAAAAGATAGTCTTTTTGATAAAACAATTGCGACTTTTGATGATGATGGTGGTGCATATGATCAAGCTGATGCAGGTGGTTTTATCAAACTAAATGCACTGCGTATGCGTATTGAGAGTAAAGCAGGCCACCGTTAATACACTCTCTATTTTTTATCATAAGAGATATAAACTCGCTCTATGATATTTCTAGCCTGAATCACGGCTTATATAATATAGGCAAAATAAAAACCCCTAAAAGATTTTAGGGGTTTTATTTATGATGAAAAAGATCAGACCTTATGCTTTTTGGTAACGATCAGCACTGCTGGTGATTTCTTCTTTCGCTACATCTGGGCCTGCCCAACCTGTTACTTTTACCCATTTACCTTTTTCTAAATCTTTATAATGTTCAAAAAAGTGTTGGATTTGTTTTAATTCAACTTCTGGTAAATCTTCAACAGTTTTAATATTGCTATAAACAGGGTAAAGTTTATCAACAGGCACAGCAAGTAGTTTAGCATCTTGACCCGCTTCATCTTCCATCTGTAAAACACCAATAGCACGACATTTAATCACTGAACCTGCCTGTACAGCAAAAGGTGTCTTGACCAGTACATCCACAGGATCACCATCTAATGACAAGGTTTGAGGGATATAACCGTAGTTACATGGATAATGCATTGCTGTTAGCATAAAGCGATCTACAAAAAGAGCACCACTTTCTTTATCTACTTCATATTTAATAGGATCTGAATTCATTGGAATTTCAATCACTACATTGAACTCTTCTGGCAATTTAGAACCAGCAGGTACATTGGCTAAACTCATATTTATTTCCTTATAACAATAAAAATTATATTTTAGGTGTTTGATGATTAACACCTGGGAGAGGTGCAGAGTCAAAAAGCGCTTCATCGGGTGCTTTTTGCTCTTGTATAACATCATGCGCAAATTCTACCTGATTTACAAGTAGATGTTCATCAGGATGCGCTAAACTTTTTACATCAGGTGGGGCTGGATCATTACTCGTATCAGCCGCTACTAATACTTTTTCTTCATTCTTGTCTAAGAGAACAAATGAATTAGAAGCTAATCTCCAGTATCGAATTGCTTCCTGTAATTTACCTTGTCGATCATTTAAAATACCTAATAAGGCATAAGTACGAGGATTTTCTGTCAAAGATAAGCTTTTGGTTAAATAGCGATCGGCTTGCCCCCAAAGTTTTTGCATCAGACATAATTGTCCTAAAGCCGTTAAAAGATTTGAATTATTTTCATCACTTTTTAACAGTTGTTGTGCAAAAGAAAGACGCTCACCTACCTCTTTCTCTGGAGATTTTGCATAATGCAATAAGATAGTATTATCTATTTTAGTATTTAAAGAAAGCTCTAGAACCTCTCCTGCCTTACGATATTCCTCAGCAGACTCATAACGTAGTGCCATTGCCATTGCGATTTGTGTTGTAGCTTTCTCTTCACGCGCTAGTGATTGATAAAAACTAATAGCTTCCTTATAAGATGTATTCGCAATATAAATAGGACCATAATGCACTAATAGTGTTTGAACTTCTTCATCTGTTAAGATTTTTTTGCGATGTAATTGTCGTGCAATATCAAACATTTTGAGGGTTTGACCTGTTTGGCGGTAAGCTCGTAACATCAACTCCTGAAGATGGACACTCTTTTGACCGACTTTTTCGACAAAATCTAAATGTGCTAAGGCTGCTGTACTCTGCCCTTCTTCCAACAGTAATTCTGCCTGAACAGTTGCTACCGCTGCTTCTAATCGCGGATTAGATTTACTGATACGGCGAGCTTGCGCTAATAATTCATCTCTCTTATGCGTATTACCTAAATCATGTGTAACACGAGCTGCCGCCATACTAGCCAAAACTTGACGCTTATCATGATGTGTATGTTTAATTAAGCGTAATAAATGCTTTTCTGCTTGTTGTGAACGTCCTTCTAGAAAATCAGTCCACCCTTGCTCTAATAAAGCAATATCTTTATGCTCATGACGTTTTTCAGACCAATTTGAAAAAGTCAGTGGTAAATGAAGCACTTTTGCTATCAATCGTAGTACGATGTAAAAAAGGGCGAAGATAATTAATAAAAGCATAACCGCCGTTAATAATGACATAGTACGGCGCTCATCACCTGTAATAATCATCACCACATCATGATTATTCTTTAATAAAAGCACAGCAAGAATCGCTAAGCCAAATAAAATGAGTAACTTAATCAGTGATCGCATTGTATTGTTTCCTCTTAGTTTTCTTTGCTTAAATCATGGTTAATTTGATCGATTACCTGCTGTGTATAAGATAGCTTAGGTAAATCAGTATGAATAGGTGTTGCTATTAATTGACGCACAATAGCAATTGCCTGTTGTGTTTTCTCAGCATTTAAGTTGTAGTATTTCATTAATTGCTGTTCAACTTTTTGCATAGCCGATTTCCAAATAGCATCCTCACGTTTAAGTAAGGCTTCTTGTGCAATACGCAATTGTGCTAATGTGGCTTCCCGCTGTAACTTAACTTCAGCTAAAGACAATGTAGCCAAGGCGGGATCAGAAAGTTTTTCAACTCGCACTAAACCACCTAAATCAGAACGAATCGCCTCAAATGCCTCTGCTGGTAACCGTTCTACTTGATTTATTGCTCTATCTAACCAAGGTATTTCTTGATCAACTTCACTCGTATTTGCCATTGATGAGGTCGCACTTGGTACAACACCTGTTACACTTTCTGGACTCATAAAGGGAGCTGTTTGAAGGGCTTCATCTAAGGCTTTACTTAAATTAAACAAGGCATTGATATCAGCAACTTTAGCGGTATTAAGAGCGGAAATATCTTTATCAATCGCTAAACTCAGTGCAGACCATTGTTCCCCTCTTTGATCCGCAATTGCTACTTGGATAGCCGATAATGCTTTAATGGTACGATCTTTATTAAAATTGACTGTTCTCTCAAAATCAGCCGCATTGTAATAACGTAGTATATCCGTTACCAATGATTGTTGTGTTTTTTGTAATTGTGTTTGTTGATTGGCTATTTCATGCTGAGTTGCTTGTAATTGCTGAGTAAGCTGTGCAATTTGCTGATTTTGTTCATTAATTCTATTTTTTAAATAAATAACTTCCTCAGAATCAGCCGCAGGATTAATCGCCTGATTATCTAATACAAGTGCTTGCGTTGATACTACATTCGTAGTCTGCTCAGATTCAGTTGATACCGCCTCTTTTGGCTCTTCCTCTTGTAAGTTTGTTATTGAAGTATCTGCTGGCGTTTTTACCTCAGAAGCGATATCTACTGGTATATCTACAGATGCTTCTGCTGTAGGAGTATGATCAATATGCGCCATTGAGGGAGGTTCTGTAACACTACTATTTTCTGTTGATTCTGCCATTACTGGTGTATCCGCTTCAGTAGTGCTTACCTCATGATGTACCGTATTATCCGTAGTATTCTCTTGTGTAGATACACTAGGAGGTGTTGTCGAACTTGGTATCAGATCATTTAACCAACCCTGTTGTTGTGCATAATAAGCACCACCACCTAAAGCAGCCAAACAAGCAACAATCGCTATCGTTTTACCTAAACCACCTTTTGATGATTTTTGCTCAAGAGGTAGTTCCTCCTCTGCGGTAGAGGATTCTTTTATACTTTCTTCTACAGGGGCTTGCTCTATAGACTGATCTGAATGAACCGCTTGGTTTATATCATCTACAGGTGACTCTGACACATTTTCTGCTTTTTTTTGTTCCTTGACTTTTTTCTTAGCATGGGTCATTGTCATCATTACAATATCTGTATTAGGTGTAGAAGACGTTTTTTTAGTATCCACATTACCCTCTTTTGGTTTTGTTTCTACTTGCTCTAACGTTGATTTTTGTTCATCCATGTCTATAAACCCCTTTTTGGTACTATATTGTTTATAAGAATAACTATACACATTTTATACGTCTAATGTGACGTTTTAAAACCCATTATAAGAATTTTATCCCTATCACTCTCTTTTTTATCAAGAGCGATAGGATATATCATTGATAAATATACATCAAGGTTTTTTAGAAGTAGTATGATGTTTTCGGTAGAATAAATAACTAATACCTAATAGACCAAACCAAACTGGCATCGCTAATAATCCTTTTAAAGTATCTGCATCTTGGGAGAAGAGATAAAAAGCAAATAGTAAGAAAATTAAACATGCCCATGCCATCATAGCACCACCCGGTAATTTATAGATAGACTGTTGATGTAAGGTTGGTCTTGTTTTAGCATATTTAATATAACATACCAAAATCATAATCCATACAAACATAAAACCAATACTGGATACGGTTGTTACGATAGTAAACATTTTCATGATATTACCATCTTGGTATAGCAAAAAGACACCAATCAATAAATATACACTTGAGTAAAGTAATCCTAACGCTGGCACCCCACCCTTATTGAGTTTACTAAAAATACGCGGTGCTGATTTTGTTTCTGCTAAACCATATAGCATTCTTCCTGTAGAAAAAACACCACTATTCGCAGAAGACATTGCTGATGTAAGTACCACTAAATTAACAATACTTGCTGCTGCAGGAATCCCAATCAGCATAAACATATTCACAAAAGGACTACGGTCTGGTACGACTTTATCCCAAGGTGTTACCGTCATAATGACACATAAGGCTAATACATAAAAAACAACCACACGGATAGGAATACGATTAATTGCAGCAGGTAAATTTTTACAAGGATCTTGTGTTTCTGCAGCAGCTGTTCCAACTAATTCAATCCCCACAAAGGCAAAAAAAGCAATTTGGAATGCCGCAAAAAAGCCTGAAATACCATGTGGAAACATCCCCCCTTCTCTCGCCCATAAATGCGTAACAGATGCTTGAATACCGGTTGTTGGATCAACAAACCCTGTCATCAATAGATAAATACCCACAAATACTAGGGCAATAATGGCAATTACTTTAATTAAGGCAAACCAAAACTCTACTTCACCAAATAATTTTACGGTTAGTAAGTTCATTAAGCACATGGTTGCAATACAGATAACACCAGGCATCCAAAGGGGTATATCTGGCCACCAGAATTGAGCATAATTTGTAATCGCAATAATATCTGCAATACCTAATACTAACCAACAGAACCAATATGTCCAGCCTACAAAAAAACCAGCACATGGGCCTAATAAATCATAGGTGAAATCCGTAAAAGATTTATAGTTTAGATTAGAAAGTAATAACTCACCCATTGCACGCATAACAAAGAATAAGAAAAAACCAATAATCATATAGGTAAACAGTACCGAAGGACCTGCTAGGCTAATCGTTCTACCTGAGCCCATAAAAAGACCCGTTCCAATAGCACCACCAATAGCAATTAGTTGTAAATGACGATTTTGTAGCTTACGCTGTAAACCTTGCTCTTGTACATGACTCATGATTTTTCCTACTTCTACAATCAGTATGACAAAATGGATGCAAATATGAAATATACTGCATAAAAAGCATTAAAGTTAGTTGCTTATTCTCTATAATTTGTAATATTTTATACTTTTTTTATAAGAAATAATAATATATTCAGGGATATACTAGAAAACTGTTTTTGCTTTATTTATGATCTTTATTATAATAAGCGAATAAAAAAATAGACCATATAAAAAAATCATTCATACAACCTTGTTATATGAATGATTTTCTTTTGACGGGTTAATCCCTTACTATACTTTATGATTTTTACGATAAAACTGATAACAAATACCCAAAATTAAAAACCATACTGGCATAGCTATTAAACCTTTTAAAGTATCTGCATCACGTGAAAATAAATATAGCACAAAAATTAAAAATCCTAGACATACCCACGTCATTATCACACCACCCGGCATTTTATAGATAGACTGTTGATGCTGTTGGGGACGTAATTTTCGATATTTTAGATAAGATAATAAAATCATCGACCATACAAAAATAAAACCAATACTGGATACAGTCGAAACAATTGTAAATGCCTCCATAATATCCCCTTGTTGATAAAGTAAGAAAATGCCAATAACAAGATAGATACATGAATACATCAACCCTAATGCAGGTACACCATTTTTATTGAGTTTACCCAAAATACCAGGTGCTGATTTACTTTGTGCCAAACCATAAATCATACGACCTGTTGAGAACATTCCACTATTGGCAGATGAAATAGCAGAGGTTAAAACGACTAAATTGATTAAACTTGCTGCAATAGGAATACCAATAAGCATAAACATATTGACAAAAGGACTTTTATCAGGACTAACCATATCCCAAGGGGTTACGGTCATAATCACACAAAGTGCAAGGATATAGAATACAATAATGCGAATAGGAATACGGTTAATCGCAACAGGAAGATTTTTATAAGGGTCTTTTGTTTCGGCAGCAGCAGTACCTACTAATTCCATTCCTAAACATGCAAAAACAGCAATTTGAAACGCTGAGAAAAAGCCACTTATTCCATGAGGAAAGACTCCCCCTTCTCTTGCCCATAAATGACTCAAAGAAGCCTTTACACCTGTTTGTGGATTCGTAAAACCCGTGAATACTAAGTAAATACCAACAATAACTAAAGCAAGAATGGCAATAATTTTAATTAGGGCAAACCAAAATTCCATTTCGCCAAAAAGTTTCACTGTCAATAGATTCATGGTACACATGACTATGATACAAATTACACCAGGCAACCAAAGAGGTATATCAGGCCACCAAAAACGTACATAATCAGTAATAGCAATAATATCAGCGATACCAATAACAACCCAACAAAACCAATATGTCCAACCAACAAAGAAACCAGCACAAGGGCCTAATAAATCATGCGTAAAATCGGTAAATGACTTATATTCCAAATTGGATAGTAATAACTCCCCCATTGCACGCATAATAAAGAACAAAACTAAACCAATCAGCATATAGGCGAATAGTACCGAAGGGCCTGCCAAACTAATCGTTTTACCTGACCCCATAAATAAACCTGTACCAATAGCGCCACCAATAGCAATTAATTGTAAGTGTCTATTCTGTAAATTTCGTTGTAATCTGTGTTCACTTTGCTGCTCTGTTGTCATTTGTAACCACTTATATAATAAATATAACGGCAAGCAATATAACCTATTTACAATAAAAATAAAAGTTTTTGCATTAAAACAAATATAGGGAATTACCCTAATAAAAGGACTAATTAGTTCTATTCTTACTGTAACTAATTGAAAATTAAGAATTTTAATTTTTTGTAAAATTTAAATTATAGATGCCTTTAGTACACTAACTATTGCTTGATCATCTGCTGGAGATAAGTGTATTTGTTCATCCTTTAGTAGATACTGATTAGCACTTAATCGTGCTATTTCTTCTTTTAATAGTATCGCAATTTTAGGATGAATAACAATAAATTGATGATGGACTAATTGTTGAAAAATAGGTAGAGAATACAATTGAGGCAATAGTGCTAAAACTCCCTCACGACTCGTAAAAACCCATTGAACCTTTGTTTGTTGATGAAGATGGCTAAAGGTTTGATACACTTCATTACTCAATAAAGCGGGCCCTCGGCAATAAACAGCCAAGGTTTTAACCTTTATCCCCTTTTGCTGTAGCGTATGCTTAAACCATTCTCTACCCGTTTCTGCCCTTACAATTAAAACAGAGGAAAAAACCATGCCTTGATGCTCTATCGTACGCCACAATGCTTCAGAATCATTTCCTTTCTCAGCACAAATTATTTGTTGCACCGAAATACCTTGCTGCAATAAATATGCCTGAGTCGCCTGCCCTACACAAAGAAAGTAAGTAGAGGGGTTTATAAGATATTGTCCTTCTTTAACTAAATTAAAAAAATATTCTGCAGCACTTGAACTAACACAAAATATCGCATCAAACTCCTCTAAATGGCGTAAAGACCAACGTTCATTATCTGTTAAATCTGACAAACGAAAAGGTTTCAGCACAAGTGCAGGTACAGAAAGAACAGTAGCCGATTGTTGTACTTGAGCAAGTGATTGCTTTAATAAACCTGATAAATGATGATTCTTATCAATAGATCTTGTCAGTACAATAAGATGTTGCATACACTATTTATCCAACTTTGCTGCATTAATAGCTTGTTCAATTAATACTTTTGCGCCAGACTGTTTTAATACATCTGCTACTTCAATACCTAAGGTATAGGCCTGAGTCATATGCCCTCTTTTTTCAGCACGAATAATATGTGACCCATCGGTAGCCGCCACTAAGGCACGAAGATATAAGGTGTCATTTTCCAATACCGCATGAGCTGCTAGAGGCACTTGGCAAGACCCCCCTAATGCAAAAGAAACTGCCCTTTCTGCTATCGTACATGCCTGTGTATTATCATGTTTTAAGGCTTGTAATAAATCATACATATCTTGACGAGCTGCTAGAATCTCAATACCTAATGCACCTTGCCCTGCTGCTGGTAAACTCTCTTCAATAGTAATATAAGATTGGATTCGTTCTACTAGTTTTAATCGTTTAAGCCCTGCTGCTGCCAAAATAATCGCAGCATACTGCCCTTCATCTAATTTACGCAATCGTGTATCCAGATTACCTCGTAATGACTTAACGATAAGGTGGGGATAACGTTCACGAATTTGTGATTCTCGACGTAAACTAGATGTACCAACAATTGCACCTGCTGGTAAATCTGATAACTGAGTATAATCATTAGAAACAAAAGCATCTCGAGGATCTTCTCTTTCCATCACACACGCCAATTGAAAAGGATGCTGTAAGTCCACAGGTACATCTTTAAGGGAATGCACTGCTAAATCAGCCCGTCCATCTAATAAAGCCGTCTCAAGTTCTTTAACAAATAAACCTTTTCCACCCACTTTTGATAAAGTTTTATCTAAAATCTGATCCCCTCTTGTTGTCATCTTTAATAATTCAACTTTAGTCTGTGGGTATAAAGCAGATAATTTAGCTTGCACATATTCTGCCTGCCACAATGCCAAACGACTTTCACGCGTAGCAATTACTAATTTTTCAGGAATTTTTATTGATGACATATATGTTCCTACACAAAATAAAGTTAAATTTACTTGATATATAAGAAATCTAAGATTAACACCTGTTATTTCTAATATACCCAAACTAAAAGAAAGCCAGATAATCTATCTGGCTCTTATAAAACATAGTAGCTATTCTACCATTAATCAATGCATTATTTTGTTGCTTCTACTTGCATACTTGCTTTTTTACGTTTGGCAAGTAATAAGCCTATGGTAATAACAAATAAAGCACCGATAATTTCAGCCGCATATTTCATCGCTACAGATGCCGATTCTCCATTAAAGAAGTATTCAACCACTTTAACATCACTAATAAGCATACCCCCAGCAATCCAACCCAATAGACCAGCCCCACCAATAATCACGATAGGAAATTTATCAATTAGTTTAAGAACTAATGTACTTCCCCAAATAATGATAGGAACAGAAACCAATAAACCAAAGATAACATAAAAATATTGATGTTCTGGATCCGCATGCTGTGCTGTCCCTGCAATCGCCAGTACATTATCAAGACTCATCACAAAATCCGCAATTAAAATCGTCTTAACTGCTGACCATACAGTTGTACCACCTTGGATACTATTATGATCATCATGCTCTGGCAATAATAACTTAATGCCAATCCAAAGCAATAATACCCCACCAATTACTTTTAAGAAGGGAATATTTAAAAGCTGCATAGCGAAGAAAATTAAGACAATTCGCATAGCAATCGCACCAAATGTACCCCATAAGATACCTTGCATACGTTTACTTTTTTCTAAATTACGAGACGCTAATGCAATAATCACCGCATTATCGCCTCCTAATAAAATATCAATCAGTACAATACCACCAACAACACCCCAATGTATCGTTTCAAACCACTCTATCATCTTATTCCTTTAAATGAAAAATTACGCTAAATTTTAGCAAAATTACGCTTATTGTATCCTACAATTTATCGTATGCCTATTAGGATTACCTTGTTTTTTAATAAAGTTTTTGTAAACAAATAAAAACCGCCACTACTAAAAGTAATGACGGTTTTATGCATTAAAAGGTCAAATTAAAGAACAGTTTTCAATAATTTACCCATTTCAGATGGATTACGAGTAGTTTTGATACCGCACTCTTCCATAACAGCAAGTTTTGCATCTGCTGTATCAGCACCACCAGAAATTAACGCACCTGCATGACCCATACGTTTACCTGCTGGCGCTGTCACACCTGCAATAAAGCCAACGATTGGTTTTTTCATATTGTCTTTTGCCCATAATGCCGCATTGACTTCATCAGGACCACCGATTTCACCAATCATGATAACCGCATCTGTATCAGGATCATCATTAAACATTTTGAGAATATCAATATGTTTTAGACCATTAATTGGATCACCACCAATACCAACAGCTGTTGATTGACCTAAACCAAGACCAGTTACTTGAGCAACTGCTTCATAAGTTAATGTACCTGAACGAGATACAATACCAATACGACCTTTACGATGAATATGACCAGGCATAATACCGATTTTAATTTCATCAGGTGTAATTAAACCAGGGCAGTTAGGGCCTAGTAGTAGTGTTTTACTGTTCATTTCACGCATACGGCTACGCACCATTAACATATCACGAACAGGGATACCTTCTGTAATACAAATAGCTAAATCTAACTCTGCTTCAACGGCTTCAAGAATTGCCGCTGCTGCACCTGCTGGTGGTACATAAATAACAGAAACTGTTGCACCTGTTTGTTCTTTAGCATCTTTGACAGTACCATAAATAGGAATACCTTCAAAGTCTTCGCCCGCACGTTTAGGATTTACACCTGCAACAAAACACTCTTTACCATTGGCATATTCACGGCACATACGAGTGTGAAATTGCCCTGTTTTACCTGTGATCCCTTGGGTAATCACTTTGGTATCTTTATTAATAAGAATAGACATTGCTCGATTCCTTATTTATTAGCAGCTTCAACAACTTTAGTCGCTGCTTCAGCCATTGTGTCAGCACTGATAATAGGCAAACCAGAGTCAGCCAACATTTGTTTACCTAATTCTTCGTTTGTCCCTTTCATACGAACAACAAGTGGTACATCTAATTGCACAGCATGGCACGCTTGGATAATCCCTTCAGCAATAACATCACAACGCATGATACCACCAAAGATATTTACCAGAATCGCTTTAACCCCTTCATTTTTCAACATAATTTTGAAGGCTTCAGTCACTTTCTCTGCTGTTGCACCACCACCAACGTCAAGGAAGTTAGCGGGTTCACCACCAAATAGTTTAATAGTATCCATTGTTGCCATCGCTAAACCAGCACCGTTTACTAAGCAACCAATATTACCATCTAACTGAATGTAAGCAAGATCAAATTTACTAGCTTCAACTTCAGCAGGATCTTCTTCGTCTAAGTCACGGTATTCAACGATTTCTGGATGACGGAATAAAGCATTAGAGTCAAAATTAAACTTAGCATCTAACGCACGTACATGGCCATCACCCGTAAGAATTAATGGATTAATCTCTGCTAAAGAAGCATCTGTATCCCAATACGCTTTGTATAGTTTTTGGAATTGATCTGCTGCTTCAGCAACGGTTTCTTCTGGAATACCAATACCACGCGCTAATTGTGAAGCTTCTTCTGTTGTCAATCCAACAAGTGGATCTACAAAAACTTTAAGAATTTTCTCTGGTGTTTTAGCAGCAACTTCTTCAATATCCATGCCGCCTTCGCTTGATGCCATCACGCAAACACGTTGTGTATTACGATCTGTTACGATACCAACATAGTACTCTTTTTTAATATCGGCACCTTCTTCGATCAATAAGCGATTAACTTTTTGACCTTGTGGACCTGTTTGATGAGTGACTAACTGCATACCCAAAATTTGAGAAGAAAGTTCGCGTACTTCTTCGATAGAGCGTGCTAATTTAACACCACCACCTTTACCGCGACCACCCGCGTGAATTTGAGCTTTAACAACCCAAACTGGACCACCTAATTGTTCGGCAGCTTTAACAGCTTCTTCAACAGAAAAAGCAGGAATGCCACGAGGTACATTCACGCCAAATCCTTTCAGAAGTTCTTTGCCTTGATACTCATGAATCTTCATAGTTAACCTATAAGAAGTGAATAAAACCCTTAAATCTATAAGAGCACAAAAAAACGAAATTGTCGGCACTCATTCCCTAAGGAATATGTCAACTAGGTTTATTGTAACCTATTAAAGCCGTTAAAAACAAATATTTTTTATGCTTTTTAAGCAGTTTCTTCCGTTGTTACTTCTACCTCAGGGATAATATCTCCCTCATGCCATTCAAAGACTGCTATTGATTCCACATGAGCAGTATGTGGGAACATATTAACCACACCAGCACTTATTAAACGATAGCCTCCTTGTTTTACCAATACGCCCGCATCTCTTGCTAATGTTGCAGGATTACAGGAAACATAGACAATCCGTTTTGGTCGCTCATTTTCTTTTAATTGAGCCAGTGCCTTAGCGACTGCAAAAGCTCCCTCTCGAGGAGGATCAATCAACATACGATCAAAATAGCCTAAATCACGCAGCCACTGTACATCCACTTCAAATAAGTTTAATGTTGAAAAACGTGTTTTATTATCTAAACCATGCTGTGCTGTAGCAGCAAGCGCCCTATCTGTTAAAGCAGAACTTCCTTCTATACCAACGACTTCTTTCGCTTGCGTGGCTAAGGGTAAGGTAAAATTACCTAATCCACAAAATAAATCAGCCACTCTATCTGTTGGTTTAACTTCTAATAAACTAAGTGCTTTAGCAATTAAACTACGATTAATAAAGTAATTCACCTGTGTAAAGTCACTAGGCTTATAGTGCATTCGCAAACCAAACTGTGGTAGCGTATAGGCTAAACGGTTTTCATCTTCTAGATGTAATGGTTTTAAGGTATCGGGTCCTTTGGCTTGTGTCCACCAAACAATATTATGCTGCTGAGCAAATTGATCCATTTGTTCAATATCACTCGGCAATAATGGCACCATATGACGAAGTGCCAAGACAATACAGGTATCACCAACTGCCACTTCAATTTGAGGTACTTCTTCTTTTACACTTAATCCCCCTATTAAGGTGCGTAGTGGTATAAGCAAATCAGATACCTCTTTAGGAAGAACAAGGCATTCTTTCATATCAACAACATAACGGCCTTTTTTCTCTCTAAAACCAACTAATACTTCGCCCTTCTTACGAACATAACGAACCGATAGACGCGCACGGAAACGGTATCCCCATGTTGGTCCATAAATAGGCGGTAAGACATGAGGAATCGTTAGTTGAGCAATATGTTTGAAATTATCTTCCAATGTTCTTTGTTTAGCAGCAACCTGTGCAGAGGGCTCAACATGTTGCATAGCACAACCACCACAGATACCAAAATTAGGGCATTTTGGTGTTACTCGCATAAAAGACTCTTTAATTACTCGTACAGTATGTGCATTCTCGTACGCTTCTTTTTTACGATAAATATTGGCTTCTACTACCTCTCTGGGTAAAGCACCTTCCACAAAAACAACTTTCCCCTCTCGACGAGCGATACCACGGGCCTCGTTATCAAGGGATTCAATGGATAAAATTTCAGACATTATACTTCCTAACCAAGGATAAAAAAGAAAGTATTTTACTATAAATCCCCTATGTTATAGATAGAATAAATTATCAATATTCAATGAAAATAATCCTTTTTAAATCTTTCACTATAAAATATTTTTATTAATAACTATAGTATTAACTTATTGAAAATATTATTCTTTTTAGTAGATTTACGTATATGAAGCACATACTTCTATCACACATACTATTTTATATTGATGACGCTTGACTATATACTAGCCAAAAAAAACCTCGGCATAAAAACCGAGGCAAACAGGGAGAGGAAAATTTAAATGAGAAGATGTTTAATAAACCATCAATTCACTAAACATTGACTCTATTATGCCCTAAAGTTCATTTCAAAATCATTACACATCCCCCTTAAATATTTCATTCTCTTTCACACCGATATAAATTTATTAAATAACAAAATAAATCAATGAGTTAGGGCTTTTAAATCACCATGACAATCTAGTCAATTTTTATTTGTATATTTTAAAAATAAACCTATTATTTAAACACTATTTACTACTTTTCCATAACAAGCATAGATTACTCAATTAAATACCGAGTTTCCTAATAGATACGCTAAACCTAACACTTCTTATTACTAAAAACACCGCTTATTTAAGCGGTGTTTTACTTTAATCGATTTAAAGAATCAGTGGTGATTATTGTTTACCATGATGCCCATCATGTTTATCACCTTTTTTGCCTTTATGATCATAATTTTTCTGACCGAACGCTTTTTTATCATGGTTCTGGCGAAGATGAGTTGTTGCTTTTTCTTTCTGTGTATCGTCTAAGCTATCCCAAAAAGTAAGTGTTTTAGCACGAATATCTTCTCTATTTTTTTCCAACTGGGCTTTAGCTTGATCACCATTTTCAAGTAAAGCTTTTAAATCAACGACTTTTTCAGCTAATAAAGCTTTACGCTGTTCAGCGATTTTGTTCATTTCATTTTTACGTGCTTCAAATGCAGCTTTTCTTGCTTCACCAATAGCATCAAATTTAGCTTTTTGATCTGCATTAAGATCAAGCTCTTTAATTAATTTAGGGCTAAATAACCCAAACTTTGCATGACCTTGTTTATTTTCATGAAATGATTTTTGGCTATATTCTGCTTTTGCTTCTGGGGCTATCTGAGTTTCTTGTGCAAAACCAGTACCTACAATACCAAATGCTAATGCTGAAGTTAATAAAAGTTTTTTTAATGAAGCTGTTTTCATTATGTACTCCTTTGTTATGTACTCATAAATAAATTAGTGATGTCATTATGACAAACAAGCAATTTCAAATATATTTCGCAACAAAGTTAAATTATTTCTTTCTCTTTCAGCTATTATTAAGTAGCAATAAATGCTTTTTTTACCAGCAATACCAGAGTATTAGTCGAAATAAGGTAAAAATAGCAAAATATAGTTCGCCTAAAACGAGCAATATTCTTAACCAGTAACTTCTAATACCTATATTTATTTGATAAGTTATATTGCTAAAAAAGAGCATTCTTTTTATCAGAATGCTCTCTATACCCATCTATACCCAACCAAGAGTTATACTTACTTAGGCAAATAAGATTGGGGATTAACAGGTGTTCCATTACGACGAATCTCAAAGTGTAAACGAGGCGATGTCGTATCAGATTGACCTAACTCAGCAATTGTTTGTCCCTTAGAAACTTGCTGATTTTGTCTGACTAATAATTTGCTATTATGTGCATAGGCAGAAATAAAACCATTACTATGCGTAATCAAGACTAAATTACCTAAACCACGCAAGCCATTTCCGACATAAGAAACAGTACCAGCTGCGGCTGCTTTAACAGGATCACCAATCTTACCCGCAATATCAATACCACGTGTGCTACTTGAGTACCCTGTAATAATATTACCGCGATGAGGCCATTCCCAAGCAATTAATGATGCATCAGATGCTCTCGCAACATTTGTGTTATTGGTTTTGCTTGCGGTTGCATTATTTGTTGTACGATTTGCACTACTAGCTGCTGTTGTACGAGAAGCATTACTTGCTCCATCAGAAAGTCGAATACGTTGCCCTACTTCAATTTGAGAGGGGTCAGCAATACTGTTTAAACTCAAAATGCGATTAACAGGTACATTATAACGACGAGAAATACTATAAAGTGTGTCCCCCTTTTGTACAATATGCACACCCGATCCACTATAAGCGCCACTTGATCCACCAATGGTAGAAATAGGTGCTTTATTGCTGCCTGCACATCCCGCTAATACGGCAGCAACAAGACTCAAACCAACTATATAAGACTTTTTCATCATTCATTAAACCTATTTATAACTTCTAAAAAATATCAACGTTGTACCCCTGCTAAGAGCGGTACAAAACGTGTTTCTTCCAATTCTGTACGTACCCAATCTTGCTGACCTTTACGTTCAATCAATACTAATCGTTGTTGAGACGTTCCTTCTGGTGCTATTAATCGCCCACCAATAGCAAGCTGTGATAATAAGGCTTGTGGAATTTTCAAACCAGCTGCTGCAATAATGATAGCATCAAAAGGGGCATGAGTTGGTAAACCTTGCATTCCATCGCCTAATATAGAATGGATAGGCGGTAAACCTATCATTTTAGCAATATTCTGCTTAGCTAAGTGATATAAACCCTCAATTCGTTCAATTGAATACACTTCTTGGAAAATACAAGCTAGAACAGCTGCTTGATAGCCACAACCCGTGCCGATTTCCAATACTTTTTTTGCAGTACGTTGCTCAATTAGTAAAGAAATCATTCTTGCTACAACAGATGGCATAGAAATAGTTTGACCAAAACCAATAGGCAATGCTTCATCTTCATAGGCTCGTACAGCTGTTCCTTGATCCATAAAATGATGTCGCTTTATTTGCATTAAGGCTTTAAGCACTCTATCATCTGTAATCCCATTGACCACCTTTAACCGATGCACCATATTAATCCGCAATTGGTCTGAATTAAGTCCTTTATTTTGTAATAAAGCACTTTGCACCTGCTCGCGTAAAGCACGACCAATAGGACTACCCTCTTGTTGGTTTCCTTTTCTCACCTTTGTATTACTATTTTGAGAAAGACTAACACCTCGAGAAGATAGTGTTGGCTTAGCAAAACGAACGGTGTTACTTCCCTGTATAAGCCTTGCATTACTATTACTTAGCGTAATTTTAGCCTTTTTATGCATTATTGTTTAATCCACTGCTTGGTCTGAGACAATAGCTCAAAATGTGTTAGGTCTAGCTGTAATGGCGTAATAGACACTTGCCCTCTTTTGATTGCCATAAAATCCGTATCTTCACTTGTATCCAAAATTTCACCAACAGGCCCTATCCAGTAAATAGGATCGCCATGAGGGTTTTGACTTTTAATAACATCTTGACTAGGATGACGGCGCCCTAAACGCGTAATTTGAATATCTTCAAAATTATGGTGTGGTAAGGGAGGAATATTCACATTTAACAAGGTACTAGAAGGATGAGGATAGGCTATTTGGTGTTGAACAATTTGATTAGCAATATCAACAGCAGCATCAAGATTGGTCCAATTACGTTCAGTTAAAGAAAAAGCAATCGCTGAATAGCCAAATAAAAATCCCTCTGTCGCTGCTGCTACCGTACCAGAATATAAAGTATCCTCTCCTAAATTAGCCCCATTATTAATACCAGAAACCACTAAATCAGGTTTAAAATCCAATATACCTGTTAAGGCAACATGGATACAATCACTTGGTGTACCATTAACATAAAAAAAACCATTAGGCGCTTGTTTAACCGACAGGGGACGATTA
Source organism: Pelistega ratti (assembly GCF_009833965.1). NCBI lineage: Bacteria > Pseudomonadati > Pseudomonadota > Betaproteobacteria > Burkholderiales > Alcaligenaceae > Pelistega > Pelistega ratti. Next base: position 338,003 of record NZ_CP047165.1, on the reverse strand, counting down.
ACACTTAACGAATTAGACGCACCACTATGATTAACTTCGGGTGCAAACACCGTTACATCTGCCCACGCTGACAAAGCATGGTATAAGCGTTCTAACCCCAGTGCATTATAACCATCATCATTAGAAAGTAAAATACGCTTTTTCATTATTTATCACCATTTTCAGAATTTTACTCAATATACTATAAACACTAAAAACATCAAAAATATTTTTATCTCTCATTAGACGAGTAAAACAAAACAGACCGTATTTTACCTGTTTTTTATCAAAAACTAAAAGCAAAAAAATCAACTTATCTAAAACAATCCTCTCGCTTTATTCACTTTATTTTAAAAGGATTTTTAACGATAGACCCTATCCCTATTTTATCTGTATATAATGAACTAATTTTTCTTGGTAATCAATGTTTCATCAAAGGATCATTGCTTACCTTAACCATTCATTCGATATTTATTATGCTTGTGCTTTATACAATTATTGCTGCCATTATTGCCTACCTTATTGGTTCAATTCCTTTTGCAATCATTACGAGTCGTTTATTTAAATTACAAGACCCTAGACAATTTGGTTCAGGTAATCCTGGTGCAACTAATGTACTCAGAAGTGGCCATAAAATTGCAGCGGCATTGACACTATTTGGTGATGCTTTTAAAGGATGGATCGCCGTTTATTTAGCACAACAATATTTCCCTCACCATACAACTAGCATTGCTATTGTTGCAGTCGCTGTATTTTTAGGTCATCTCTATTCTATTTTCCTTTCATTTAAAGGTGGTAAAGGCGTAGCAACTGCTATTGGTGTATTATTAGCCTGCGACCCTATGCTAGCAATTATTCTTATTATTATCTGGTTACTGGTTTTTTTATTATTCCGTTATTCATCACTAGCCGCACTTATTGCTGCTTTAAATGCACCTTTTTTATATCTTATTCTATCACTACAAGATTACCGATTCGATGGAAGTCTATTTATAGCCATTCTGGTGATTTCTATTTTGCTTATTTATCGTCATAAAGCGAATATCACTAAATTATTAACCGGTAAAGAAGCTAAATTTTCAAAAAAAGCTTCTCGTAAAAAACGGCATTAATGGTGTTAGATTTTAATAAAATAATAACACTCAATACTACCATCACAAAAAGCACTTTTTCAATTAAAAGTGCTTTTCTTATGAAGGTATCTCACTGAAATTTTAACTTATATTAAAACTAATACAGTACCTATAACTCATCTAAAGCCCAACGTGGTCGCACACTTTCCCCATATTGTTTGTGAGACAAATCAACTAAGCCTGCTTTCACCCTTTCACTCGTGGCATGAGCAATCATTGCACCATTATCCGTACAAAGTTGAAGTGGAGGAAAATATACCGTTCCACCTCTTTTTTGCATTTCAGCCGTTAAAAATGCGCGCAGTTGTTTATTAGCACCAACACCGCCAGCCACGACTAATCTTTTTAATCCACTCTCTTTAACGGCTTTAATTGCTTTAAAACCCAGCACATCTACAATAGCAGCTTGTACACTAGCCGCAAGATTAGCTTTATCTTGAGTATCAAGAGTACCCTTTTCTGCTTCTATTTTATGTAAAGTAGTGAGGACTGCCGTTTTAAGCCCACTAAAGCTAAAATCTAAATCATGACTATATTTCATAGGACGAGGTAATGAATAAACGGTTTCATCCCCTTGTTCAGCTAACTTAGAAAGATGAGGGCCACCAGGATAGGGCAATCCTAACAATTTAGCTGATTTATCAAAAGCCTCGCCAGCAGCATCATCTAAGGTTTCTCCTAATAATTCATATTGCCCTACCCCATCTACTCGCATAATTTGTGTATGTCCACCCGATACCAATAAAGCAATAAAGGGAAACGCAGGGACAGGATCCGCCAACATAGGTGAAAGCAAATGCCCTTCTAAGTGGTGAATAGGAATAGCTGGTAAGTTATGACTCCATGCAAATGCCTGTGCAACAGAAGCCCCTACTAATAAAGCACCTGCTAAACCAGGCCCTGCAGTATAAGCAACAGCATCAATGTCTTGCAAAGAAAGATTAGCCTCTTTTATCACCGTTTCAATTAAAGGAATAACACGGCGAATATGATCCCGAGAAGCCAATTCGGGTACTACCCCTCCATAAGCCTGATGCATGGCAATTTGCGTATGCAAAGCGTGTGCCAATAACCCCTGTTCAGTATCGACAATAGCGACACCTGTTTCATCACAAGAACTTTCTATTCCTAAAATTTTCATTATTTTCTATAGCCATTTGTTGTAAATTTAAGACGAACCGCTTTTTTATTCCCTATAATTTTATCAGTAAGTTGGAATAAATCCCATAAGCAACTTAGGCAAGACTAAAATATACACTTTATCATGTAACCTATTGGAACATTTCTATGCTAGAACCTCTATTTAAGCTACGAGAAAACGGCACCGATATTCGTACTGAAGTATTAGCTGGGTTAACCACTTTCTTAACAATGGCTTATATTATTTTTGTTAATCCTAAAATCCTAGAAACCACAGGAATGGATACTGGCTCTATTTTTGTTGCAACATGTCTAGCAGCTGCTGTAGGCTCATTTATTATGGCATTTGTAGCAAATTGGCCAATCGGTATGGCACCGGGAATGGGGCTTAATGCTTTTTTTGCTTTTGTTGCAGTCGGTTCAATGGGTTATTCATGGCAACAAGCATTAGGGGCTGTTTTTATTTCAGGTATTATTTTCTTAATCCTAACCATCACAGGCATACGTAAGTGGTTAATTGATGGTATTCCACACTCCCTTCGCTCTGCTATAGTAGCAGGTATTGGTCTATTTTTAGCCTTTATTGGCTTACAGTCTGCTGGTATCGTTGTTGATAATCCTGCCACCCTTACAAGTCACGGTGATTTAAAATCCGCACCTGTTCTTTTTGCTTTTTTAGGTTTTTTCATTATTGTGGTACTTGATGTATTACAGATTAAAGGGGCTATTCTTATTGGGATTTTAAGTATTACGCTATTATCCATCTTAACAGGCCATACCGCGACACCTGAATCTATTTTATCACTCCCCCCTTCTATTGCACCTACTTTCTTACAGTTAGATATTATTGGGGCATTTGACAAGGGACTCTTTAATGTTATTCTCGTTTTTGTATTAGTTGAAATTTTTGATGCAACAGGTACGATGATCGGCATTGCCAGAAAAGCAGGTCTTGTAACTACAGGCAAGAGAAACAATTTAGGACGTGCTTTATTTGCTGATTCAACCGCTATTTTATCTGGCTCATTAATTGGAACAAGTAGTACAACAGCCTATGTTGAAAGTATTGCTGGTGTGCAAGCAGGTGGACGTACGGGATTAACTGCTTTTGTGATTGGTGTACTTTTCCTACTTTCTTTATTATTCTCACCAGTGGCTGGTATTGTTCCTCCCTATGCAACAGCACCTGCTCTTGTATATGTTGCTATCTTAATGTTACGTGAACTCACTGATATTAATTGGAAAGATATGACTGATGTTGTACCTGCTGCTATCACAGTTATCTTCACCCCATTTACCTACTCTATTGCAGAAGGTATTGCATTCGGTTTTATTAGTTACGTTATTCTAAAAACATGTACAGGACGTATTAAAGAAATTCATCCAGCTACTGTTTTAGTAGCAAGCTTATTTATCATACGTTTTGCTTTAGTCTAAATAAGTAGTAGGTTATAGAGATAGACATCTAATCACGCAATCTATTTAAATCAGTGAGTTATAAAAACGCTTGGGGCTATACAAAATAGCCCCTTTTATTTATTAATTATCTCATAATAGCCTATCCTACCTGATCTCAGCCTTATACCCAATCATATAGATAAGATAAAGTTATATAAAAATAACTAATCCCCATCATCTTACCCTTGAATTCTTTATTTTTTTCTCCATATTATAGAAACAAATAATTTAGGAAGGAATTATCTTATGACAGTTAAAGTACTTAACGAAAATAATCTTGCTGAAACGATTACCAATAATGATATTGTGATTATTGACTTTTGGGCTCCATGGTGTGGCCCTTGCCGTCAATTTGCACCTGTTTTTGAAGCTGCTGCTGAAAAACATAGTGATATTACCTTTGCTAAGGTAAATACCGAAGAAGAACAAGGGCTAGCAAGTTCTTTTAATATCCGCTCTATTCCTACTTTAATGATTTTTAGAGAAAAAGTATTATTAGTTAATCAATCAGGTGCACTACCTCCTGCCGCACTTGATGATTTAATCGCACAGGTTAAAGCAGTTGATATGGAAAAAATTCATGCTGAAATAGCAGCCAATCAAGCAGCTAAATAAACCTTTTCTCCCTTTGGGTCTGTTGGTTTTAATCATGCTAACAGGCCCTTTTTATATCTACCGCATAATCCAGATAAGAGATAAAAAAATAATAAAAATAGCGCTCTTAACTATTAAGCATAAGAACCATACTACACTAGAATTATATGGATAAAATGATTTTTTACCATGTAAATAAAAAGATACATTGCTTATCTACTATTTTCTACACATTATAAAAAATAGAAGAAAAACCATATTTTCTGACATAAGGCTAGAGATAAAAGACAACAAAAAACCCCTGATACAATCAGAGGTTAATGCGATTTGATGGTGGGTGCTACAGGGGTCGAACCTGTGACCTACGCCTTGTAAGGGCGCCGCTCTACCAACTGAGCTAAGCACCCATCAAATGGGTAGTAACACATAAAACGTGGTGGGTGCTACAGGGGTCGAACCTGTGACCTACGCCTTGTAAGGGCGCCGCTCTACCAACTGAGCTAAGCACCCGTTGTATGCGTTAAAGATTAGAATTATAAAGAGCTTTTTACATTTAGGCAAGTATTTTATAAAAACAAATAATTTATAAGTATTATTCGTTGTATTTTTACAAATATTTTTAAAAATCTATAGAAAGTATTATAGATATATGATTTTTATTTGTCATTCAGACTATTCTAATGAAACAGCAATAGTCATACTTCAATAACGCACAATGAACAGTGAGCATACAAGCCATTATTCACATATATTCTTATCAACTACTTTTGTGATCTTCCATCAATAGTAGCAGATACCTTATTTTTATAAATTGAGGTATAAAAATACGATTTACTGATACCTTACCTAGTATTGTTATAAAAACAAAAACCAGTAATTTAAGTTACTGGTCTTCATAGTAGTCTTTTGAAAAATTACTTCGCTTTTTTGATTAACGCTTTGATTGAACAGCGTCTTTTAAAGCTTTACCTGGTACAAATTTAGGTACTTTAGCTTTTTTGATTTTGATCTCTTCTCCAGTGCGTGGATTGCGTCCAGTACGTGCTTGACGTTCAGTAACACGGAAAGTACCAAAACCAACTAAAGTGACAGTATCACCTTTTTTAAGGGTTTTTTTCACGGTTTCAATGGTTGCGTCTAATGCACGAGCTGCTGCTGCTTTTGAAATTTCAGCACTTTCAGCAATTTTTTCTACTAATTCGGTCTTGTTCATCAAATTACCCCTATAAAATAACAAAACTACTGCTACTATAATCGCTTGAATAGATAAACCTGTCAAGTAAATCCTTCAAAATTTCCTTTTATTTTTAGTGATATGGCTACTTTTTATCACTAAAGAAGGTAATAATGTAGGTTTTTTATCACAGACAATTGTTTTTTCTATACATTTGACTGCATTGTTTTCGTATATGCTTGTTCAATATCAGCGATTAAATCCTGAATATTCTCAATACCTACCGAAATGCGCAAGAGATTATTCGAGATACCCATTTTAGCACGTTCTTCTGGCGGTGTTTCCGCATAAATAGTTGGTGCAACAGGTAAACAAAGTGTTCTGTTATCACCAAGATGCGTTGCTAATACAATCATGTTTAAATGATTAAGGAATGTTATTAAATCAATATCTTCTCGTAGAGAAGCAGCAATCAGAGAGCCATAACCTTTACCATTAAATAATGATTTTGCTAACTGATGCTGTGGATGTGTATCTAAACCAGGATATTTTACTTCGGAAAAGATAGGACTTTCTTGCATATAACGAGCCAATGCTAAGGCATTCTCATTACTCTTTTGTACGCGCAATGTTAATGTTTCTGCACCAATAGCGATACGATTAGCCGTATCAGATGTCATGGTTGCACCCATATCACGTAAGGCTTTTTTCTTAATTTGAATTAATGCCCTATTTTGAGTGGGGTAGGCTTTATATATTTCCATAATATTCGGATAGTATTCCCAATCATAAAGCCCTGTATTCGTAATAGATCCACCTAATGCTGTTGCATGACCACAAATCGCTTTAGACAACGAATGAACCACCAAAGAGGCTTTAATATCCTTTCCTTTCAATAAATAAGGCGTAGCCATCGTCATATCTGCAAAATACACGAGTTTATGTTGTTCACATAAATCACCTATCGCTTTTAAATCACTGACTTGTGTAACAGGGTTCGCAATCGCTTCAGTAAATACTAATCGCGTATTGGGTCGAATATTTTTTTGTACATCTTGAATATCAGTGGTATCAACCACACTCATTTCCACCCCAAATCGCTCTAAGGTACTAAATAAGCTCTTTGTATTACCGAAGATATAACGACTAGTAATAAAATGATCCCCTTTATTGAGTAACGTTAGCATAACAGCAGCAATTGCTGCCATACCAGAGGCAAAGCAAACACTACCTGTCCCCTCTTCTAACAACGTGATTTTGTTCTCTAATGCTGCTACCGTAGGTGTCCCTTGTCGTGAATACGCATAACCGGGGGTATTTCCAAAAACGGCAATTAGGTCTCGTACATCTTTAAAAGAATACTGTGCTGATATATGCAGAGGTTTATGTATCGCATTATGTTCTACTGATTGACGGCGATCTGCATGAAGTAATTGAGATTCAATATGTTCTTTATACATTTTATTTCCCCTTTAAGGAACGTTGACGATGCGTTTCATACAAGCACACGCCACTTGCAACACTCACATTAAGACTTTCGACAGAACCCGCCATAGGAATTCTAACTAATTCATCACACGTTTCAGCTGTTAGGCGACGCATTCCCTCTCCTTCAGCCCCCATCACCCAAGCAATAGAACGAGTCGCATCTACTTGATAAATATCCTGTTCTGCTTGATCAGTAGTACCCACTAACCACACATCCCGTTCTTTTAACTCACGCATAGTACGCGCTAAATTGGTTACCATAAGATAAGGTACTGTATCTGCTGCTCCACAAGCAACGCGCTGAACCGTTGTATTTAAACCAACAGCCTTATCTTTAGGTGCAATCACGGCATGAACACCTGCCGCATCTGCCGTACGCAAACAAGCCCCCAAATTATGAGGATCTGTCACCGAATCAAGAATTAAAAAGAAAGCGGGACCTGTTATGACATCTAATACATCATGAATATTAACCGCTAATTGACGAGGTTCAGCCAGTGCGACAACCCCTTGATGCCTTACCCCCTTGGCAAGACCATCTAAGCGATCCATAGAAACCGCATAAATTTTTACTTGATAACGATCAGCCTGCTCAACAAGCGTTAGCATACGCTTATCTTTTCGAGAGGCTTCAATATAAATCTCTTTAATAGAATCTGGTGCATGACGTAATCGTGCTGTAACCGCATGAAAACCCGCCAAAATTTGATGAGAAGCCACGTTTTACTACCTTTTTTAAAATGAATACTCTCATTATATAGGCTTACTTATTAAAAGTAATTCATTTTTGCGAATTGTTCGAATAGAAAACGATTTGTATCTTTATAAAAAGAATAAGCTTAAAACAATTACTTATATGGTTTTATCCATACACTACTATCTTAATAGCCTATCATACTCTTTTTTATAATAGGCTATTCCTATTATAATTTACCGTTTTTTTCGGTTTGATTTTTTAGAGGCACTTACCCGTTTATTTACTTTCTTAGTTTCTCTTTTGGCAGCTGCTCTACGCTGACGGGCTGTTTGTCCCTTAAGTGCATGAGGTTTTGGTTTAGCCGCTTTTTTTACTTGACGAGAAACTTCTCTTTGTGATGTATTTAACTCTTTTTGTACAGAGGTATAATTTAATCCTTTGACAGGAATAAAATCAATTCGGCGCGCCTCTAAATCAACACGAGCAACCTGAATATGTACAGTATCACCCAAACGATAGCGAATACCCGTACGCTGTCCACAAAGCTCATGATTTGTTTCTGAAAAGACAAAATAATCTGACCCTAGTTCAGAAATATGAATTAATCCCTCAACAAAAAGCGTATCTAAGGTCACAAATAAGCCAAAGCTCGTTACACCCGTTACTTTACCGCTGAATACTTCACCAATACGTTCACGTACATACCAACATTTAAGCCATGCCTCCACATCACGAGATGCCTCATCTGCACGGCACTCTGTCGCTGACAATTGTAAACCTAAGCGTTCCCATACAGCATGTTCATAAGCTTTTAATGGTTCACCCTTAATGCGCTCTACCCCATCTATTGTCGGGGTATATTTTTGTTCGCTTAAAATCGCTTTGATAATACGATGTACGAGTAAATCAGGGTATCGGCGAATAGGAGAGGTAAAATGCGTATAAGCCTCATATGCTAGACCAAAATGCCCTACATTATCAGGACTATAAATCGCCTGCTGCATAGAGCGTAAAGCCATCGTCTGTACTACCTGATAATCGGGTCTGACTCTTGCACTTTCTAATAACTCCGCATAATCTTTACCCTGAGGTTCAGTCCCCCCTGCTAGTTGTAAACCTAACTGTTTTAGAAAATCTCTAAGACTAGCAAGTTTTTCTACCGTTGGGCCTTCATGTACCCTGAATAGCCCTAAACGTTTATGTCGTAAGATAAAATCAGCCGCACATGTATTAGCAGCAAGCATACATTCTTCAATAAGACGGTGTGCATCATTACGAATAGCAGGTACAATTTGCTCAATTTTACCCATATCATTACTGATAATTTTAGTCTCTACCGTCTCAAACTCCATTGCTCCTCTTTGTTTACGAGCATCAAATAAAAGCTGATAAAGTTGATACAAATCATGTATATGGGGAAGAACGGCTTTTAGCTTTTTAGCTGTTGGGCCTTCTGCTTGCTGTAAACTATCCCAGACTTGGGTATAGGTTGTTCTTGCATGAGAATGAATCACCGCATTATAAAATTGATAGGCTTGTACAGTCCCTGCTTTTGCTCCCGTTGCTGGAATGACCATATCACAAACCAATACCAAACGATCTACCGCTGGATTTAAAGAACATAATCCATTAGATAGCGCCTCTGGTAGCATAGGAATAACACGGCGAGGGAAATACACAGATGTTCCTCGTAGCAAAGCATCTTTGTCTAAACTATCTTGAGCTTTTACATAATGTGAAACATCCGCAATCGCAACTAATAATCGCCACCCTTTACGTTTACGCTTTTCTGTACCTAAATTAATAGCTTCTGCATATACGGCATCATCAAAATCTCGCGCATCTTCACCATCAATTGTAATAAATGGAATATCACGTAAATCAATTCGTCCCTTTAAGTCACTTGGTTTTACATGATCGGGTAATTTATCAGCCTGCTGTAGTGCAGCTTTTGAGAATTCAGCAGGAATATCAAACTTACGAATAGCAATTTCAATTTCCATACCAGGGTCATCTATTTCCCCTAATACCTCAATAACCTTACCCATAGGCTGACTATAGCGTGTCGGCTGTTGTGTAATATCAATAACAACAACTTGCCCATGTTCTGCAGATAAGGTTTCAGCAACTGGAATGATAATATCATGCTTAATCCGTTGGTCTTCTGGTACAACTAACCACTGCCCTTGCTCATACAAAATACGACCAACCAGTCGGGTAGTGCCTCGTTCAATAATCTCTAAAATCGTACCAACTAAACGACCTCGTTCATCTTTATCCGTAATTTTGACACTCACTGTATCACCATGAAGCACTTTGAGCATCTCTCGATTAGGAAGAAAAATATCTTCGCCTTCCTCTATTGGAATAAGAAAACCAAAACCATCTCGATGCCCTTGTACCTTACCAATAACAACTGCTTCATTCTGATCATTAATTTTATAGCCCTGTCGTACTTGTATTAATTGCCCATCTCTTAACATGGCAGTCAATCGTTTTTCTAATCCTTGTATGCCAGTATCTCGTGATAAAGCAAAATGACGTGCTAATGCATCTAGCCTAATTTGTTTTTTATATTCCCGCATAAATGCCAATATCGCTTCACGGCTTGGTACATCAGGATCAAATTGTATTCCCATATCAATGGGGGTATTTGTATTGCGTATGACCAAAAGGGTCTCTCCATTATTTTTCTTCATAAAAAGTAATTTCATTATAAAAGAATAACATTACTTCTTTATGACGTTGACAACAAAACCATTTTTCTTTGATTAAAAAGATATTAATACATCTTTCAAGATTATTTTAGTTTTAGATAATTTATTAAAAAATAATTTTTAAAATTTATCATAAAGATAACGTGCTACCATCAAAAAACACATGATAACCACAAGTGGTCTAATTAATTTACCACCTTTATTAATCACCATTAATGAGCCTAAATAAGCCCCTATAATTTGTCCGATAATCATTAATCCCCCAACTACCCAAAGCACTTTCCCACTCAATGCAAAGACAATAACAGAAGCAATATTACTGGCAAAATTAAGCACTTTTGCATGACCTGTAGCGGTAATAATTTGCTGACCTCTTAATGCAATATTGGCTAGTGAGAAAAAAGAGCCTGTTCCTGGGCCTAAGACACCATCATAAAATCCAATAGAAGGAACAACAATCGTATTAAAAGATTTTTCTGATATTCTGGGTTTTTTCTCAATATCTCCCATATTGGGTACTAATAAGAAATAAAGACCAATTAGTATTAATACAATAGGGATAAAAATATCCAATACCGATACATTGATAAAATGAACAATAATTGTCCCAATCGCCGCACCAACAAAGGACATAATTGCCGCAAATACTATTTGCCTAGGATTCACTACACGTTTTTTAATCATCGTCAGAGAAGCAGTAAGAGAACCTGCCATCCCTTGAATTTTATTTGTTGCCAACGCATTAAGAGGTGGAATCTGCGCCAATAATAATACAGGAATACAGATTAAACCACCTCCTCCAGCAATCGCATCAATAAACCCTGCCAAGATAGCTACAAAAAAGAATAGTAGCAATAATTCCCATGTAAAATTTAAATCCATAAAAATAATGAAAAATATCAATCAGAATAGAAAACTTATTCATATTACGCTATTATTAGGCATCTATATAGCGTTTAAGAAATTTTTGGAAATAAAATGGCAGAATACTACTTAACCATCAAATCAATTCATATGAGTTGTGCTTATTTAAGCATTTCTTTATTACTTCTCAGAATCTTCTTATCAGTCTATCGACCAGCACTATTAGAGCAGGCAACACTTAAATATCTTCCTCATGTGATTGATACCGTTTTATTAACCTGTGCGATGCTAATGCTGACCGTTATTGGACCTAATCACCCCTTTATTCTCGTAAAAATTATATTACTCTGCGTTTATATTGGTTGTGGTTATATGACACTTCGTGTGGCGAAAACACTCATAGGTAAATTAATAGGAACAGCCGTAACCTTATTTGTATTTATAATGATTGTAGGTGTGGCTATTTATAAAAGTCCACTTTCATGGTTTGCAGCTTAAAAATACCATCTATTCATATAAAAATCGTCAGTTTATTAAATCGTAAACTGACGATTTTTTGATTAGCTGACTTAAAATACCAAACGCATTGTTTTATGTTCAATGCTAGCATCTAAATAAATATCACCCTCTGCCTTAAAGCCATACCGCTCATAAAATCCCATAGCGTGTAATTGCGCCGAAAGTACAACCTCTTTATACCCTCGCTGACGAGCCTCTTCGATTAAGGTTTGTAAAATAATACCACCAACCCCACTGCCTCGTACTGATTTGGATACCGCCATACGTCCTATATGCCCATCTGGTAATAAGCGACCTGTTGCTACCGCTTCATGAGCATGGTTAAACACGACTGCGTGTAGGCTACTTTCGTCCATTTCATCCAGTTCTATCTCAATAGGTACATTTTGCTCATGAACAAAAACTTCAAATCGCACTTTACTAGCAGCCTCTCCAAGCTGTAACCATGAACCAAGAGCTAAAGATAAATTTAAATCTTCTAATGTTTTACTACGCATTTCTCTATTCCTAAAAACAATTGGGACAATATAAGACGCTAAAGATAGATTATTTAGATGATACTATAACTTTCACCACTACTTATCTCTAGCATAACAAGCAAAAATCAATCAATAGATACGCTTATATTCTGCTTAATTTAATGATTGAATTGTCCACTGCCCTTTTCCTTCAATCTTCAACAATGCTGTATGGTGTGTATATAAAGTACTACGATGACCTATACTGACTAAACGAAGCTGAGGAAGTGTCTCTCTAATCAATTTATACATAGCATACTCTAAACCTTCATCTAAAGCCGCTGTTGCTTCATCTAATACAGCCACTTTAGGTTGATTCAATAATATACGCGCAAAAGCAATACGTTGCTTTTCACCTGTCGATAGAACAGAAGACCAATTCACTTCTTGTGTTAATTTATCAATAAGATGTGATAACGAAACTTTATGTAAAACCTCTTTAGCCAAAACCTCTGCATTATCAGGTATCACATCAGGATAAAATAATGCGTCTAATAGTCGCCCCTCAGGAATATAAGTATTTTGAGAGATAAATAAAATATCTTTAGACGGACGTATAATTTTTCCCTCACAATAGGGCCATAATCCTGCCATTGCCCGTAATAAGGTTGTCTTTCCTGACCCCGTTTGTCCTTGGATTAATAGAGCTTCTCCCTCATTGACTTCTAAAGAAACATTTTTAACTAAACAACGTCCATCAGGGGTTGAAACCGATACATTTTCTAACCGTATCATATCACCTTGCTCTTCAATATTAGGGGTGGGTAAATCCTCTGCTTGTTCCAAGTTATACTGAAAACCCGTTAAGCGATCCAATACCGCACGATATTGTGCAAAGCTATCATAAGCATTACGGAAGAACGATAAATTATCTGATAAGTTACCAAAAGCCTGTGCCGTTTGAACCATACCACCTAAATCTAATTTACCTGCGAAATAACGAGGGGCTTGAAGAATAAATGGGAAAATAGCAGATGTTTGAGTAATAAAGAAATTAAATCCTTGAAACTTAATATTCCTATGTACAATATCCCACATATTATTAATCACGTTAGTAAAGCGTTGAGCCAGCTGATTTTGTTCAATCTTTTCACCCGCATAGACAGCAATACTATCCGCATATTCTCTTACACGAATAAGAGAATAACGATAGTTCGCATTGAGCCGTTCATTTAAAAAATTTAGCTGGATTAAAGGTCGTCCAATTTTAAATGCAAATACGGTTGCAACTAATACATAGATAAAGAGAGCAAAAACCATGCCTCTATCAATCGTAAAGCCTAAAATCTGTATTTCACCTGATAAATTCCATAGAATAATCGTAAAAGCTACCGCCGATACCATAGAAGAAATAACACCAAGAACAAGCTCTAAGGAGAGTTGAGCAAAACTTAAAATATCTTGTTGAATACGTTGATCAGGGTTATCTGCTGCATCTGGTAAATAATAAAGACGATAATAGTTTTTCTTAGCCATCCAACGATCTAATAAGGTATTATTTAATGTTTCTCGCCATTTAATGGTAAAGCGTTGCTGTAGGTAATACGATAATAAGGCTCGAACGATATGAATAGAGGCAAGCACTGCAAAAACAACTGACTGAACCCAAAAAGTATGTTCATCTAACTTTTGTAAAGCCGAGTACATAACGTTATACCAGTTTGAAAATAGTACACTTATCCTTACCCCAAAAAGGCTTAACAAAAGAATAAAAGCAAAAGTAAATACAGTAAGAGGATTTTTGACGGGGTTAAAGTAATGTCCTGATAATTGCCAAAACTGGGCAGCCCATTTAGTCGTTTTAATCAGAATAAAACCGATAATAACGAGTAATAAAGATGAAATTAAAAATGCACTACCTACCCATAATGCACTCTCTAAAAGCTCTTTTGTCCAATCCATAAAAACCTATTTTTTGCTAATCTTACCTGCTCTCTTCTATTAAACAGCAGACAAATACTATTTAAAATAACAATCATTAAGTTTACCATAGTTCTCCAAATTTCTATCTTAAGAACACTATCTTAAATCCCTTAGCACAACCCACTTTTTAATGAAACCCAGATTTATATAACAATCTACCGTACAATATAGGTATCACTCAATTACTATTTGTCATAACCGTATTATGAATTTTAGAGAACAAGCGCTTTTTGCCCTTCAACAAACCGATATTGCCCAAAAATCACAATTAGTACGTAATATTAGTCTGGAAACACATCCTCTCTTATCAGAGCAGATTATCACCAATACCCTACCCTTACCTGGACGACCTGATCGCCCCGAACTTGTTGATCCTCGCTCTGTAAAAGTACGTTCTGTCGGTTCAGAGCAAGGGCGAGCGACACTCTTACATGCTATTGCTCACATTGAGTTTAACGCTATTAATTTAGCACTTGATATTATTTGGCGTTTTCCTCATATGCCCCCTCAGTTTTATACGGATTGGTTACGCGTTGCTAAAGAAGAGGTCTATCATTTCACCCTAATACACGAACATCTTAATCAACTAGGTTTTCAATACGGTGATTTCAGTGCGCATAGTGGCTTGTGGGATATGTCTGAAAAAACACAAAATGACCTTATCGCAAGACTCGCCCTAGTCCCTAGAACATTAGAAGCAAGAGGACTAGATGTCAATCCAGCCATGCAAGAAAAATTTAAACAAATCGGTGATACCAAAGCAGTAGAAATTTTAAGTATTATTCTACGCGATGAAATTGGTCATGTCGAAATTGGAAATCGTTGGTATAAATATATGTGCCAAGAGCAACATTTAGACCCTATTCAATATTATGCTGAACTCCTGATACGCTATCATGCCAATAAACCCAAAGGACCTTTTAATATAGCCGATAGAATAAAAGCAGGATTTACACAAGAAGAGATAGATTGGTTGCAATCCTTGTAGGAATATTAAATTTATTCATGCTCTTCTTCCTATTATGCTATACAATTTTATAGATAATTCGATACATTTATTCTTATAGGGTTTTCCTTCTTTATCAGAAAATTTTATACAGGTTTTACCACAAGGCATTTATTATTTATAAAGGATTATGATGCAAAAGTTTTTCATTATTCTATTAGTCTTTATCGCTTCTCTGATGGCACTCACTTTTGGTGAAGGAGTCCTTCGCTCTTTAGGTCATTTTATCCAAATTATTTATTTTGGTATCTATGAATATTGGCAAGATATTTTTGATTATCTTGGTCATTTTATCAGCCTTCATCCTTATAAAATTATTCTTGCCTTAATTATTACGGCAATTGTCTCTTTCTGGTTATTCCATCAAAAAGAGCAAGTTATCACCCAACCCAATAGTCGCCACAAAATCGCTATTCTCTTAGCCATCTTTCTTGGCTGGTTAGGGGCACACCGTTTTTATAATAATCAAATTGGATTAGGGCTAATTTATATTATCTTATCTATTCTCTTTACGCCCTTCTCTATTTTACTTAGTCTTATTGATGCCTTACATTTTCTCTTCATGTCAGATGAAACGTTTTCAATTAAATATCCTCACTAAAGTTATCTTATTATGGAAATTCAACACCTTACTATTCCGCATCAACATTTAGAAGCTAGTCAATTACTCAGAAATTGGACGTGGCTTTTTGAACCTCGCTTTGAAATTGTAATGATTACCAAGCTAGGCGATGCTTTTTTAATTGAACCACAAAGTGGCGAGATTTTCTTTTTAGATACATTAGACGGTGAACTAGAATCTATTGCTGATTCTGTCAGTGATTTTCGGCAATTATTAGCCGATCAAGATTTTGTCATTGATTACTTTTCTCTAGAGCTATTAGCACCTCTTATCCATCTTGAGATGCCAGAGAATACCGTTTATAGCTTTAAAGAACCGCCCGTCTTAGGAGGGGCATTACAAAGTGATAATCTTGAGCTTTTTGATGTACAAGTACATTTTGATGATATGGGTAAGCTATGGTATCAAGTGGATCAATTAGCAGAAGAAATGGATACATTGGAAAAAACCTAATTTTAATTCCTTATATGTTAAAAACTATCCTCTCTTTTTTAAATCAGAATACACCTTGCCATACTCCATACCCTTTATCGGAAGATTCATTTTAATGCTAAAATCTATCCATATCTATACTGTATTTATCGATACTATTAGATAAATTATTTATTATTATTTTATTGAAAGAAGAAGATGATGACACAACAGTTACAATCTATTTTAGAACAAGCATGGGAAGACCGTGCCAATATTTCTATCACAACAGCATCTGCTGAGTTAAAAGAAGCTGTTAATACTGCTATTGCTGGCTTAGATACTGGGACTTTACGAGTTGCTGAAAAAATTAATGGTCAATGGCATGTGCACCAGTGGCTAAAAAAAGCCGTTTTATTATCATTCCGCCTTAATGATAATATGGTCGTTAATGATACGCCTATGCAGTTCTACGATAAAGTACCTCTTAAATTCCAAGACTATACGACAGAAGACTTTAAACAAGCAGGTTTTCGTGTAGTACCTCCTGCTGTGGCTCGCCGTGGTGCTTTTATTGGTAAAAATGTTATTTTAATGCCCTCTTATGTCAATATTGGCGCATATGTTGATGAAGGAACGATGGTAGATACATGGGCAACCGTTGGCTCATGCGCTCAAATTGGTAAAAATGTACATTTATCTGGTGGAGTAGGCATTGGGGGTGTATTAGAGCCACTACAAGCCAATCCAACCATTATTGAAGATAACTGCTTTATCGGGGCTCGCTCTGAAATTGTTGAAGGGGTTGTTGTAGAAGAAAACTCTGTTTTAGCAATGGGTGTTTATCTTTCTCAAAGTACCAAAATCTACAATCGTGAAACAGGTGAAATCACCTACGGACGTATTCCATCTGGTTCAGTTGTCGTACCCGGTTCTTTACCAAGCGCAGATGGTTCTCATAGCCTTGCTTGCGCTGTTATTGTCAAACGGGTTGATGCACAAACACGCTCAAAAACAAGCATTAATGATCTATTACGTGCTTAATACTTTCTTATCACTTTATTAGAGGTAGGCGGATAAAAAACCGCCTCCTTTTTACTCAAAAAGAACCATGAGCCATAACACTATTACCGCTGTTGATTTAACCATTGATCTTATTAATCGAGATTCCGTTACCCCTCAAGACAAAGGTTGTCAAGAACGTATTGCAGAATTACTTGAAGAAGTCGGATTTACCGCAGAATACCTTCCCTTTGAAGAAGTACAAAACTTATGGATTCGTAAAGGTACACAAGCCCCACTCGTTGTTTTTGCTGGACATACCGATGTTGTACCAACTGGCCCTATTGAGCGATGGGATACTCCTCCTTTTACAGCTACTATCAAAGAAGATGGCTATTTATATGGACGCGGTGCTGCCGATATGAAAACAGGTGTTGCCGCCTTTACAATAGCTTGCCGAGAATTTGTCCAAGAATATCCTCAACATAAAGGCTCTATTGCTTTATTAATTACATCAGATGAAGAAGGCCCTTCTATTAATGGTACAGTTAAAGTCTGTGAAACACTCGAAAAACGCGGTGAACAGCTAGACTATTGTATTGTTGGCGAACCCACCTCTGATAAAATATTTGGAGACACGATTAAAAATGGTCGCCGTGGTTCTTTAACAGGTACACTAACCATCAAAGGCAAACAAGGTCATGTCGCTTATCCTGAAAAAGTCCGTAATCCTATTCATCTTGGTGCAGCCGCTATCGCTGAATTAGTCGCCACCACATGGGATAATGGGAACGATTATTTCCCAGCAACAAGTTTTCAGATTTCTAACTACCATTCAGGAACAGGTGCAACTAATGTTGTTCCTTATGTGGCTCAACTTATTTTTAATTTTCGTTTCTCAACAGAAAGTACACCCGATTCACTAAAGCAAAAAGTCCATGCTATTCTCGATAAATATCAATTAGACTATGATCTTGAATGGGTATTAGGGGGATCACCTTTCTTAACGGAAAAAGGTAAACTCACCGATATTGTACAAGAAGCTATTTTTGAACAAACAGGAGTACATGCCTCACTAAGTACAACAGGTGGTACATCTGATGGACGTTTTATTGCTAAGATTTGCCCACAAATTTTAGAGTTTGGACCTATCAATGCCACTATTCATCAGGTCAATGAATGTGTTGCTGTCAATGATATTACAACACTGAAAAATATTTATAAGCGTTCTTTAGAAAAGCTATTGCTTAGCGAGTAATACACTCAATACCTCATACAATATTTATATTAAAGGAAATAATATGTCTGCATCTCTTAACAATTATGATGAACTAAAAACAGTCCGCGATATGATTCGCTATGCTGTTTCTGCCTTTCATCAAGCAAAATTATATTTTGGACATGGTTCTGATAATGCATGGGATGAGGCAGTGTATCTAACCTTATTTTCACTTCATTTACCCCTAGATCATCTTGAACCCTTTTTAGATGCACATTTACTTCAAATAGAAAAACAGCGTTGCCTTGACCTTATTCACCAACGTGTTGAAAAACGTGTTCCTTTAGCCTACCTAACGGGTGAGGCTTGGTTACAAGGATATCGCTTTATGGTAACACCTGACGTACTTGTGCCTCGCTCTCCTATTTCTGAACTTATCAGTGAGGGATTACAACCATGGATAATGGATCCCGAAGCACCGCTTAATATTCTGGATTTATGCACAGGTTCAGGTAATTTAGCTATTCTAGCGGCATTACAATTTCCTCATGCTTTTGTCGATGCGGCAGATATTTCACCTAAAGCACTGGAGGTAGCGAAACAAAACATCCATTTATACAAACTTCAACACCAAGTGCATTTATATGAGTCAGATTTATTTGATCATATTCCCGTAAAGCTTTATGATGTCATCATCTGCAATCCTCCTTATGTCAATAGCACCTCTATGCAGGAACTACCAGATGAATACAAAAACGAACCACAACTCGCCTTAGCAGGAGGAGAAGATGGTATGGACATTATCCGTAAAATTCTCTATGCAACACCGAATTATCTCACAGAGAATGGATTTCTTTTACTCGAAATTGGTCATGAATATGAGAACTTTCTTACAGCATTCCCCTCTATAACACCAACATTATTAGAAACGGAAACAACCGATGAGAGTATCTTATTATTAACACGAGAAGATTTACTGATGTTAGATTAGTTATTCTTTTTATTCTTAAAAAGAATGATATTTATTTTAACTTTAAATAATTTATACCTAAAATGATTAGAGCAACAGGCTTAACACTGCGTCGAGGCAATAAAGTTTTATTAGAAAATACCGATTTTGTGATACATCCCAAAGAACGGGTAGGTATTGTCGGTAAAAATGGCGCTGGTAAATCAAGCCTTTTTGCTTTACTACTAGGTATGATAGACCAAGATGCCGGTGAAGTTGATATTCCCTCAAGCTGGCGTATATCTCATGTTAAACAAGAAACCTTAGTAGGTCAACAAAGTGCAAGAGAATTCGTAATCGATGGGGATACACATCTTCGTCAATTACAAGCTTTACGGGCTGTTGTACCTGATACAGACGGACAAGCAATCGCTGAATTAGAAGGTGAATTAACCGAAGCAGGACATTGGACAGCTCGCTCTCGAGCAGAGCAATTATTAGCAGGTTTAGGGTTTACACCTGAGCAATGGGAACAATCTATTGAAAGCTTTTCTGGTGGTTGGCAAGTACGACTTGCCTTAGCCCGTGCTTTAATGATGCCTTCCGATTTATTGCTCCTTGATGAACCAACTAACCACCTAGACTTAGATGCTATGCTTTGGTTAGAAAAATGGCTACAACACTATGAAGGAACAGTCATTCTTATTTCTCATGATACTGAATTCTTAAATGCAGTAGCTAAAACTATTCTTAACTTTGAGGCACAAAAACTTATCCGCTACAAAGGTAATTACGATAGTTTTTTAACCCAAAAAGCAGAACGTATCCGTCAAATGCAAATTGCTATTGATAGACAAACACGTGAAACACAACGTTTACAACAATTTATCGATCGTTTTAAAGCAAAAGCAAGTAAAGCAAAGCAAGCACAAAGTCGCGTAAAAGCATTAGCCCGAATGCAGGTACTCTCCCCTATTAAAGCAGAATCCAGTATTGATATTCGTATTCCTGATCCACTTAATATGCCAGATCCTCTAATGATTATGGATAAATTAAGTGTGGGCTATACAACAGATCAAGGGCAAAAACCTATTTTAAAAAATATTAACCTCATGCTTCGTGGTGGTGCTCGTATTGGTGTATTAGGTGTTAATGGTGCAGGTAAATCAACACTGATTAAAACAATTGCACATGAGCTTGAACCCTTAGCAGGTGAGTTTAAACCCTCTAAGGGCTTATCTATTGGTTATTTTGCACAGCATCAGCTTGATATGCTTGATATGCAAGCTTCCCCTCTGACACACCTTCAACGCATTGCTGATACCCATATTAGAGAACAAGAACTGAGAAACTATCTCGGTATGTTTGGCTTTAGTGGAGATAGTGTTAATAGTCCTATTACCCCTTTTTCAGGAGGTGAAAAAGCACGTTTAGCCTTATCACTCGTTGTATGGCAAAAACCTAATTTATTATTACTGGATGAACCAAGTAACCATCTTGATGTAGAAACCCGTGAAGCATTAGCAACAGCATTAGCAGAATTTGATGGTAGTGTACTAATGGTATCCCATGACCGCCATTTATTAAGAACAACTGTTGATAGTTTTTGGATTGTTGCTGATGGAACCGTACTAGAGTTTGAGGGGGATTTAGAAGATTATCAAACATGGTTATCTAATCGACAGCAACAACAAAAACGTGAAGAACGAGACACCCAAGTCAATATATCCAATACTCGCAAAGACCAAAAACGTTTTGAAGCAGAAGAAAGACAACGTAAATCTGCTTTACGTAAACCACTCGAAAAACGTATTGCTACGATTGAGAAAACCGTTGAGCAAAACCAAGCGCGTCTTGCCCAGATTGATACCTTTATCGCTGATGAAGATTTTTATAGTGAAGCACGTAGAGAAGAAAGAGTAAAGCTACTCGAAGAACATGGTAATTTAAGCCGTGATACTAGTATTTTGGAAGAAGAATGGATGACATTACTAGAACAAATTGAAGCGATTAATGCTGAATAGTTTATCCCAAAAAGTATTCTTAGTAATACATCTCTATATGCTATACCCCATACTATTGCATCTCCAGCGTAAAGATAGAGTAAAAGGTAAAGATATTCAGATATAATGGGAAAGGTGATAAAATCATGCCCGCTAATCTTTTTTAAGAAGATATATTATCCGTATTATCACGCTATCATCATATAAAGAGGAATACCGATGAAATTAGCCGAAGCCTTAATTGAACGTGCCGAATTACAACGCCGTTTATCACAATTAAATCAACGTTTAGTTCAAAATGCTAAGCATCAAGAGGGGGAAGAACCTGCTGAACATCCTAATGATTTATTAGCAGAGTATTATAGTATTTCTGCACAATTAGAAGATTTAATTGTCAGTATCAATAAGGCAAACTACCATATCCAATTAGATAACGGTCTTAGTATGGTGCAAGCACTGGCTAAACGAGATCATCTTAAAGCAACACATAGTATGCTGATTAACCTTGCCAGTAACGCAACACCCGATCAATCTCGCTATAGTCGATCTGAAATTAAAATGGTTGCTTCAGTCGATATTCGTCAAATCCACAAAAAAGCAGATGATATTGCACGACAACACCGTGAATTAGATACCAAAATCCAACAAGCCAATTGGGAGAATGATTTATAATACTTTATTAAGTTTTTAGGTGTATTTTTGGTTTAAGACGAACACTACCCCTCTTTTCGCTTAGGGTAAAAAGCGATATTCCTTACACATTAGATAGGACGAAGGGCAGTCCATTTTTATGATTACCGTGTCGCCCAATATTGCTTAATGTGTATTATTTATTGTTATGATGTACGACTAAGTGTTGATTAAACTAAAAATAAGGGTGGGTTTTGGGGTTTATACGTCTTATTTAGAAGGCATTAATAAATATTCTTCTTGGTACTTTTATGCACTTTCTGCATAAATCGTTCCATTTTTTCTAGCGATTTTACACCCGGTATTTCTTCTACGCCACTACTCAGATCAATAAAGGCATAGTGATCAAGTAATTCACCCACATTACCCTCATGAATACCCCCTGCAATAATCATTCGCTCTAAGGGTAAATCTAATTCCTTTAAAATATCCAGATTAAATCGAATACCTGCTCCCCCGTACTCGCTACTATAAGCATCAAAGAGAAACTGTTCACTGTGAGGGTATTGTTGGATATAGGCTTGGATTTCTTCTGTTGTAGTAAGATTTTCAGCCCCTACTCGCACGGCTCGCCAATAGGGATACTGAAATTGCTCACAAAACTCACCCGTTTCATTACCATGAAACTGTATGGCAGAGGGTTTTAACTCAGCAATCACTGTGTTTACTTCCTCTACACTAGGATTTACAAGCAGCACAATACATTGCATCGTATCAGGTATAGCTGCTCGTAACCGTTTAGCTTGTGCTAAGGTTAATGCCCTCTTACTCTTAGGATAAAGTACAAGACCAATCGCATCTACACCCAGTTGTTCTGCAAGCTGAATTTCTTGTACTTGCCGTAATCCACATATTTTGACTTTCATCTACTTTCATCCTTTACCTTAGAAGAAAGCTGGCTCTTCTTCATTACTTGGAACACCTGCATCAATAATAATCGTATTGGGATCAATATGAGTATCCGTATGCTTATAATGCGTTACCACTTTTGGAAAAGCCATTACAATTGCCACCATTAATAATTGAATGATAATAAATGGAATTGAACCACGGTAAATATCACTTGTTTTCACTCGTTCAATCAGCCTACCCGTGACTTTATCTTTATAGTCCTCTTTGGGTGCGACTGAGCGTAAGAAAAATAGTGCAAAGCCAAATGGAGGATGCATAAAGGAGGTTTGCATATTTACTGCTAATAATACACCAAACCAGATTAAATCAATTCCCATTGACTCAGCCACAGGGGCTAATAAAGGCACAATAATAAAGGCTAACTCAAAGAAATCCAAGAAAAATGCTAATAGGAATGTTGCAATACTAACAACAATCAAAAAGCCAATCTCACCGCCCGGTAGAGAAGCAAATAACCCTTCCACCCAATGCTGACCACCAAAACCTGTAAATGTAAGGGTAAAGATAGTAGAACCAACAAGGATAAAGATAACAAAACTGGTTAATTTAGTCGTACTCTCCATCGCTTGTTTTAATAACGGCATATTTAAACGACCACGCGCTAGTGCTAATAAAATAGCCCCAACTGCACCCATTGCCCCGCCTTCTGTTGGTGTTGCCACACCAATAAAAATTGTTCCTAATACCAAAAAGATAAGGAATAAAGGAGGAATCATCACAAAAACAACTCGCTCTGCAATCTTGGATAATAGACCAAGTTTAAGCACTTTATTGATAATCGCTACAATAAAGGCGACACATCCCCAAATCAATAGTCCAGTTAAGATTTTTTCATCTAAAGCGGCTTTTGCACTAAATGTCTCTAATACAAAAAAGTAAGCTATTACACCAGCAATTACACTCAAGATAAGAAGAGATAATAAACCTGATTTTCCATTAGATTCTTTATAAATACGATCACTTTCTGGAATAGCAGGTGTTGCATTAGGCTTAAATAAACCCGTAATAAGTACATAAACCATATAGGCACCAGTGAGTAATAAGCCCGGGAGCATAGCGCCACGATACATATCACCGATAGAACGACCTAATTGATCCGCTAGAATAATAAGAACAATAGAAGGTGGAATAATTTGTGATAATGTTCCTGCCGCTGCAATAACCCCTGTTGCCAATTTACGGTCATAGCCATAACGTAACATAATCGGTAGAGAAATCAGTCCCATAGAAATAACTGATGCCGACATTACCCCTGTTGTTGCTGCCAACATAGCTCCCACAAAGATCACCGCATAGGCTAGCCCCCCTCTTACCGATCCAAACAATTGACCAATTGTTTCTAAGAGATCTTCAGCCATCCCTGATCGTTCTAATACTAAGCCCATTAACGTAAAGAAAGGAACAGCTAATAATGAATCATTTTGTACAATACCAAAAATACGTTCTGGTAATGCCCCTAAAAACTCAAAAGGAAATTCCCCTAAGTAAATACCTAGGATAATATATAAAATACCATTTGCCGCTAAAGAAAAGGCGACAGGAAAACCCATTAATAAAAACCCAATTAGGGTAAGGAACATAATAGGTGGCATATTCGCAATCAAAAACTCCATTTTTATTTTCCTCTTTATTGTTTATTTTCAACTCTAACCGTAATTTCTTTTGCTAAAGCTTCTTCATCGGTTTCGGTACGGTGATGTACAAGTGGATTAGGTGCTATCCCCTTTAAAAAAGCAATACACTTAATCAAATGAGAAAAACCAGCTAGTATTAATAAAGAAAAGCCAACTGGAATTAATAATTTTACAGGCCAACGGATAAGTCCCCCTGAATTAGAAGACTGTTCCCCTGTTACAAAAGCAAGTTCAACAAAAGGAATCGAAAGATATACGATTAATAGACAAGCTGGTAACATAAAAAAGACAACACCCACTATATCAATAATCACTTGTGTGCGTGATGAAAAACGTTGATTTAAAATATCGACCCTGACATGTTCATTTCTAATAAAGGTATAAGCAGCTGCCAATAAGAAAATAGCACCAAATAAATACCACTGAATTTCTAACCACGCGTTAGAACTGATATGAAAAGTTTTACGGACAATCGCATTACCTGCACTGATAATCACCACAATCAATGTAATCCACGTTACCGCTTTACCTATCCATGTAATAAAATTATCAATTGCTCTGGATAATAAAAGTAAGCCTTTCATAAGTATCTCAATAATCAATAAAAAACAACTATCTTTTACTTATATACTTAACGTATATAAGTAGTTTATATCTAAAATAATCTTTTGTTAAATAGATTGAATTAAGCTATCAAACGCATGGTGTATATCAAATTGTTGATATACTTGTAATCCAAACTGTTCAGGGTAATCCACATTCACTAGATAAAGACCATCAGCCATAAATGTAGGTGCAGAAAAAGAACGATTCCTTTGATATAACAACTGTTGTATCCATTCGGGTGGAAAACGCCCTTTTCCTACATATACTAAAGCACCAATAATATTGCGTACCATATGGTGTAAAAAAGCATTCGCTTTTAGGGTAAAAACAATGAAGACACCATGTTGCTCAATCGTTAATTGCTCTAATGTTCTGATGGGACTAGCCGCCTGACAAATAGAAGAGCGAAAAGACGTAAAGTCATGTGTACCAATCAAATAGCTTGCCGCTTGTTGCATTAAAGTAGTATCTAAGGGGTGAAAATCCCAACCTGCTCGTCCTTGCCAGCTAGGAGCAAGATTCATTTCATTACGAATAATATATACATAGGTACGAGAACACGCACTAAACCGTGCATGAAAATCACCACTTACCTCATGCGCCCAACGCACGCGAATACTGGGCGGCAATAAAGCATTTACCCCCCTTACCCATGAGAATAATTGCCGTTCTGCCACTGTATCAAAATGAACGATTTGCCCTAGACCATGTACACCTGTATCTGTACGTCCTGCACAAATGGTATGAATAGGCTCAGCAGTAAATTGCGTCAATGCGTTTTCAAGAAAGTCTTGAACGGTATTACCATTGGGCTGTGTTTGCCAACCATTAAAGGATTGCCCATCATAAGCAATCCCTAATGCCATGCGTTTGTATACCGGCATGGTTTATAGTTCACCAATCGCAATACGTAACATACGACGTAAAGGCTCAGCAGCCCCCCATAATAATTGGTCACCTACCGTAAAGGCACTAATATAGTCAGATCCCATATTAAGTTTACGCAAGCGACCGACAGGAATATCCAAAGTACCTGAAATAGCCACAGGGGTTAATTCATTCATTGAATTTTCTCGTACATTAGGGATATAACGAGCCCATGGTGTTCCTGATTTAATCATATCTTCGATTTCATCTAAAGGAATGTCACGTTTTAATTTGATCGTCAATGCTTGGCTATGAGAACGCATTGCACCAATACGCACGCATAGACCATCAATAGGAATCAGTGGTAGATCAAACCCTTCCCCACGACCAAGAATTTTATTGGTTTCTGCTTGTGCCTTCCACTCTTCACGAGATTGACCATTACCTAAATCTTTATCGATCCAAGGAATTAAATTACCAGCTAACGGTACACCAAAATTATCACGAGGAAGTTGTGGATCACGCTGTTGAGCTAATACCTGACGATCAATTTCTAAAATAGCAGAAGCAGGATCAGCCAGTAAATCACTAACAGTATGATTAAGAATACCAAATTGTGAAATTAACTCACGCATATGTTTAGCACCACCACCTGATGCAGCTTGGTATGTCATAGAAGTCATCCACTCTACAACATCTTCACGGAATAGCCCTGCTAAACCCATCAACATACAACTAACAGTACAATTCCCACCAATATAGTTTTTGATACCTTTTTGCATAGCCGTATCAATCACATGACGATTAACAGGATCAAGAACGATAATCGCATCATCATTCATACGTAATGTACTCGCCGCATCAATCCAAATACCGTCCCAACCAGCAGCACGCAATTGAGGATAAACTTTAGTCGTATAATCCCCCCCCTGAGCGGTTAGTATAATTGGCAATTTTTTAAGCGTATCTATATCATAAGCATCTTGAAGAAGCCCAGCACCCTCTGCCCAACTTGGTGCAGCACCACCTGCATTACTTGTCGAGAAAAAAACAGGATTAATCAGTTTAAAATCACCCTCTTCTCGCATACGTTGCATCAACACTGAGCCAACCATACCACGCCAACCAACAATACCAACAGACTGCATCATTTGTTTACCACCCAAAAAATTAGTTTAACTATAAAAAATAAAAATAAGTAAAAGTTTACTACAATATCTTATATTAATGTAGCAATTACGGCATCTCCCATCTCTGAAGTGCTTACTTTCGTTGTCCCTTCTTCATAAATATCAGGTGTTCTATATCCTTGCTCCAACACTTGAGCAACTGCTTTTTCAATACGTAAAGCAGCCTCTTCATTTTGGAAAGAAAAACGTAGCATCATCGCCGCTGAAAGAATGGTGGCTAATGGGTTAGCTAAATTTTTACCTGCAATATCAGGAGCTGATCCATGACTTGGTTCATAAAGCCCTTGTTGGCTAGCATTTAATGATGCAGAAGGTAACATACCAATAGAACCTGTTAGCATAGAGGCTTCATCAGAAAGAATATCCCCAAATAAATTACCCGTTACAATCACATCAAATGCTTTTGGGGCACGGACTAATTGCATAGCCGCATTATCAATATACATATGTGTTAGGGTAACATCAGGGTATTCTTGCGCAACCTCTAACATAATATGCCGCCAAAATTGAGAAGTTTCTAAAACATTCGCTTTATCAACAGAGCAAAGTTTCTTCTGACGTTTCTGAGCGGCTTGAAAGGCAATATGTGCAATACGGCGTACTTCCGTTTCTGCATAACGCATCGTATCAAAGCCCTCTTGCTCTCCTTTAAAAGGCCCTTCTTCTACTCTTCTATTCCCTCTCGGTGTACCAAAATACACATCACCCGTTAATTCTCGTACAATTAATATATCTAGACCTGAAACAATTTCTGGTTTTAGGGTAGAAGCATTCGCAAGCTGAGGATATAAAATGGCAGGACGAAGATTCGCAAAAAGTCCTAAATTTTTTCTTAACCCTAAAATAGCTTGTTCAGGACGAAACTCTCTAGGTAAAGTATCATACTTCCAATCACCTACCGCCCCAAATAAAACCGCTTTCGCTTTCTTCGCAAGGGTAAGTGTATGCTCTGGTAAAGGATGCCCATATACATCATAAGCTCGTCCCCCTACATCTGCTTTTTCTAGCTGTAAGTCTAGTTTTAACGCAGATAAAACACGCACTGCCTGTTCAATAATTTCTTCACCAATCCCATCACCGGGTAATACTGCAACTAAATTTGACATTTATTCCTCTACTTATTCAGCCATACCAACTAACCATGGCATCTGCATTAAACGTTGATTTTCAAAAGTTTTAATTTTGTCGGCTTGTCTAAGAGTAAGCCCAATGTCATCAAAACCATTTAATAAGCAATAACGGCGGAATGGTTCTACATCAAAGGCAATTTCACGTCCTGAAGGTGTAGTAATGCGTTGTTGCTCTAAGTCAACGGTTAAGGTATAACCCTCTTGATGATTAACTTCATCAAATAGGGTAGCGACTTCCTCTTCTGATAAACAAATAGGTAATAAGCCATTTTTAAAACTATTATTAAAGAAAATATCGGCAAATGATGGGGCAATAATCACTCTAAACCCATATTGCACTAACGCCCAAGGTGCATGTTCACGACTTGAACCACAGCCAAAATTTTTACGGGCAAGTAAAACAGAAGCACCTTGATAACGCGGTTTATTCAATACAAAATCAGGGTTTAAGGGACGTTTGCTATTATCCATACCTGGCTCACCATGATCAAGATAGCGCAATTCATCAAAAAGATTAGGACCAAACCCTGTACGTTTGATAGATTTTAAAAATTGTTTAGGAATAATCAAATCCGTATCTACATTTTCTCGATCTAAAGGAGCAACTAAACCATTATGTACTGTAAATGCTTGCATGATAAATTCCTTATTAAAATTTTCTAACATCAACAAAATGACCCGCTATAGCGGCTGATGCTGCCATTGCAGGACTGACTAAATGTGTACGACCACCTTGTCCTTGACGACCCTCAAAATTACGATTAGAGGTTGATGCACAACGTTCACCAGGCTCTAAGCGATCTGCATTCATTGCTAAACACATAGAACAGCCCGGCTCTCGCCACTCAAAACCCGCCTCAATAAAGATTTTATCTAACCCTTCTTCCTCTGCTTGGAATTTTACTAGTCCTGAACCGGGGACTACCATTGCTTGCTTAACATTTGTCGCTACCTTACGGCCTTTAATGACCTCAGCAGCCGCACGCAAATCCTCAATACGTGAATTCGTACAAGAACCAATAAAGACTCGATCAATCATAATATCCGTAATCGGCATATCAGCTGTTAAGCCCATATAGCTTAATGCACGCTCCATACTGCTACGTTTAACAGGATCACTTTCTAAGGCAGGGTTAGGTACTCTATCCTCAATACTTAAAACCATTTCTGGTGATGTTCCCCAGGTTACCTGTGGTTTAATATCTGCCGCATTAATTTCAATAACACGATCAAAATAAGCCCCCTCATCAGAATGTAAGGTTTTCCAATAAGCGACTGCTTTATCCCAATTTTCACCTTTGGGTGAGTAAGGGCGACCTCGGAAATACTCAATTGTTTTATCATCAACCGCTACTAAGCCTGACCGTGCACCTGCTTCAATCGACATATTACAGACGGTTAAGCGACCCTCCATAGAAAGATCACGAATAGTGCTTCCTGCAAATTCAATTGCATAGCCTGTTCCCCCTGCTGTACCTATCACACCAATAATATGTAAGACAACATCTTTTGCGGTACAGCCAATGGGGAGTTTACCCTCTACCTTAATCAACATATTTTTATTTTTTTTCATTAATAAGGTTTGTGTTGCTAGTACATGTTCTACTTCTGATGTACCAATACCAAAAGCCAATGCCCCCATTGCCCCATGTGTACTGGTATGTGAATCACCACAAACAACCGTCATTCCCGGTAAAGTAGCACCTTGCTCTGGCCCAACCACATGTACAATACCTTGGCGAATATCATTCATTTTGAATTCTGTAATACCATATTCTTGACAGTTTTTATCTAAAGTATCGACTTGAAGTTTAGAAATAGGATCGGTAATTCCTCCCGCACGATTACTCGTTGGAACATTATGGTCTGCCACTGCTAAATTAGCACTTAATCGCCAAGGCTGACGTTTAGCCATTGCCAACCCTTCAAAAGCCTGAGGGCTTGTGACTTCATGTAAAAGCTGACGATCAATATAGATCAAACAGGTACCATCTTCTTCTTGACTTACTACATGAGCGTCCCAAAGTTTGTCATAAAGTGTTTTTGCCATTGCGATTCTCCACGTTTTAGTGCGATAAATAATTCATTTAATATGCCTATTATCAATGATTTTATAATTTTAACAAGCCTATTATTTATACTATTACTAATACTACTATATTATAAATGTATAAAATATGCTTTAACCTAACATCTCTTCTAATGGGTACGGAGAATTCTTGATTTCACTATAAAAAAGCAGTTAAAATTCTAAGCATTTCAGAGATAAAAATACTATTTACTCTCTTTTTACAACCACTTTTGATAGATATACCATCATGGCAGAAAATCGTACAGAACTTATTCGAGAACGTTTACAACAACTCAATCCACAAACATTAATTATCGAAGACCAGTCGCATTTACACGCAGGACACGCTGCTAATCGAGAAGGAGCTAGTCATTTTAAAGTCTGTATTGCATCTACCCAATTTAAGGGGTTAAATAAAATTGCACAGCAACGACTTGTCTATGCTACCGTTGCAGATTTAATGCCCTATCCTATCCATGCCTTGGTATTAGAAACGCAAGTACCACAAGATTAATATATAAAAATCGCAATAAATAAGGATTAACACCCCTATCAACATCTGATACATCAATAAAAAAGGTGAGCCTATTGTTCACCTTTATATTGCTATACTGTTTAATTCAAGTATTTATTATATTCACGCACTTTTACCAATAAGCTAATAACTAGCTATTTCATTAATGATAAAAAGGCTTAAAAAGTAGATTCTTTTTCTAGTACCTTATCTAAATCTGTCAAAATTTGATTTAATTCTATACGCAAATTTTGTATTTCTTGGGCGCTAAAACGAACAGCTGCATCAACTGTTGATTTACTCTCTCGTACATCACCCAAACGATTACGAGCCCCACTAATGGTAAAACCTTGATCGTACAGTAAATCACGGATTTTACGAATTAATAACACCTCATGATGTTGATAATAACGGCGATTTCCACGTCGTTTAACAGGATTTAACTGTGTAAACTCCTGTTCCCAATAGCGTAAAACATGGGGTTTTACATTACACAATTCAGCCACCTCACCAATCGTAAAATATCGTTTGGCAGGTATTGGTGGCAAGGTATTTTGAGGTAAAATCTCTGTCTGAATCATAAGGGTAGCCAATAAATCTAATCTATTACCTAATTTTACACTATTGTTGTCCTATCCTACAACATGAAGATTATTTTAAATCAATAAAATCCGCATCAATAAGTTATTACAATCTAATATCGATACTTCTTAATAAACTTTCTCATTTTATCTGAATGATAAAACTTTATGCCTTACGTAAAAATAATATTTTTCTCTTTATCTTCTCCCTCATCAAAGTGTAAATATACTGTCTCTTTATAGAACTCACTTGTATTATCCTTAGTAAATTTCAAAATTCTATCCCAATCATCTGGAGAGTATTTATCAAGGAGTGTAAAACTATCATTATTCATCACATTATTCTTATCAATCTTAGCGTAATTAAGCGATAAACAATATCTCAGCATATAATCTTTAGCATTTAAAGCATCTTCTCTTTCTTGCGCAAAACAACAACTAGAAAGCAAAAGTAAGAAAATAATTTTTTTCATTTAACCGCCAAAACTTATTCTATACTCAAGATTACTTATTAATTAATTTAACTGTAGAATAATAACAAGTGAATATCGCTTTAAATCAATTTTAATCATTTGAGAGATAAACAATAAGAAAAATCACACTTTCAAACTATTAATCTCAAAATACAATCAGTTTTTCATCATATTGTCAGCTTCTTCTATAAGCCGGTTTTCAACTCTGACCGATCCTCCAGCTAACGATTTATTATAAAGTATCATTCATAAATTAATGAAAATCAACCGAATCCGATTTAATCCACATTGTGATTTCTTTTTTTCCTTCATATCTAACAAAATACCAATCATTACCTCTTTCATCTTTTTTCTCTTTTAAAATATATACCTTATCACCTTTTAATAAGTATATTTTAGTAATATCATTAGATGAATTTGGATACCTATATAGATATGATTTTTTATTTATAATCCCAATTCTATCGCACGAATTATAATCTATTTCAAAATCTGAAATATGACACTCATAATAGTTTGATGTTGAAATATCATTTCCATTTATCATACTTTTAAATAGATATACCCGTCCTTTAGTTTTTGTTAAAAATTCAATTTCCTTTGAAGAACTTACTAAGTTTACTCGTAAACCTTCATTTAATTTAGTAAATTTATAATCAATAAACCCTAATTTTTCATCTAGCTCATCAAAATAATCAGCATCAACATTATCAATTCGTTTATTGTTAAAACCAACCTCATGGCCATAATATATTTCATATTCCGGAGAGTAGTTTATTTTATTAAACTTTAATAAATTACCATTTTTCTTATCAAATATATAATTAACTTCAGTCTTCGTATGATATGCAGCATTGTAATGATTTGATATTTTAAAATACTCTCCATCATCACTTACTATACTTCCAAGAGATTCATTGACTAAATCACTCGTTATAGCATGACCATCTAAATAAATAATATTATCTTTTATTTCATAACTAGCAAAAGAAAGTTTACAAAAAAATATCATAAATAAAGATAAAATAATCCTTATAACCATCTTAAACTTAACACTTTTTTCTTTCACTTTTCTTTCTCGTTACTCATATCTATCGTTTATGATCACAATCTAGTACCGACACATCTTAATAAATTTTTTCATTTTATCTGAATGATAAAACTTTATGCCTTACGTAAAAATAATATTGTTCTCTTCATCTTCGCTTTTATCAAAATGTCAATGCACTGTCTCTTTATAAAACTCACTTGTATTATCCTTAGTAAATTTTATAATTTTATCCCAATCATCAGGAGAGTATTTATCAAGGAGTGTAAAACTATCATTATTCATCACATTATTCTTATCAATCTTATCGTAGTTAAGCGATAAACAATATCCCAGCATAAAATCTTTAGCATTTAAAGCATCTTCTCTTTCTTGTGCAAAACAACAACTAGAAAGCAAAAATATAATTTTTTTCATTAGAATTCCTTCTTTTACAAAAACTCTATTCAGAAAAAATTTCTACTATTATGTCTTATTTTTATAAAAGCTTTTCAATAAAAATACTAAAAAACTAATAAATAAAACAGATACTATATAAATACCACTATAAACAATAACACTATCCTAAAAATACGCTTTAGATAAAACTTTAAAGATAGGGAGTGGATAAGCATCTACATACCGATCAAAAAGTGTAAAACTAAATAGAATAAAAATAATAAATAAATGATACTTCCAATATTTCTTTAAAAACATTTATCTCTCTTTCTATCCTAATAAAAAACTATAGTAGATTAATCCTTACTATAACAACTTATTATACTGAACCTACCTATTTAGGCTAACTATTCTTTTTTAAAAAGTACCTTACCTTGATAATCAACTACCCAAACTTTTAGTTCAGGTAATGTTTGAAGAACAGCTTTTATTTCATCTAATGAACTAACGGCAAAAGCTGTTGATAAGGCATCTGCCAAACTTGCTGTGGGTGCTACTACCGTTACGCTTTGATAGGTATCTTTATTATCACCTGTTTTGGGATTAAATAAATGGGTAAATTGCCCTTGCTGATCAAAAACTGTTCCATACCCCCCTGAAGTAGATACTCCTCCATTTTGTAAAGGGATTGTAAAAAAAATACTCTCTTGATCCATTGGATTTTTAATCCCTACTTGCCATTCTCCTTTTTGCTCACTATCTAATCCTCGAATTTCTCCCACATTAATTAAGGCTCGCTTAATACCAGCTTGTCGAATAATATCCGTTACTTTATCCGTAATATAACCTTGAGCAATTGCATTTAAACTCAAGGCTAAACCTTGTTTATGGTATTTAATATAATTTTCATTAAACTCTACCGCCGAAAAATCAACAAGATTTAATGTTTGCTGTATCACTTCTTTTGAGGGTGGCTGTAAGTGGCGAGGATTTTTTTCCAAGGCTTCTGCATATACCTTCCATAAAACTTGTATGCTAGGATCAAATTTCCCCTTTGTAAGTCGATAAACGTATTGACTTTGCGAAAGCACAGTGAGTAAATCTGCAGGAGGATAAGCTAAAAAACCTTTTTGATTAAGTTCATTTAACACACTTTTTTCTTGATATAAGCTAAAAATATGCTCTAACCGTTCTATTTCTTTTTCTATTGTTGGCATGAGCTGATCAACTTTTTCTTGGGAAACATCAAAAAAACGAATGTCAGCTGCAGCCCCTAATGCCATTCCTTGCCAAATAACCGGTTCTACTGGTTTTGCCCAACTACTTGTCATTAAAAATATAATACTCAGTTTTAGGCAGAACAACCAATATTTCACACTATTTTCCTTTAGTTTTTTACTTATTGGACCGCTCTAGTGCATTAATATAGTAAGTAAATCATCCTTAAAATATTAAATACACTAAAGCCGTAGTCATCACACGATAGGATTAATGATGATTATCATGAGATGGCTGATCATTATTTTGCATATCATGTGCATTCTGATGATTATGCGAAGATGATGTCATATTACTCATATCATGTGATTGATGAGCACCATGATTTCCATGTCCATCATGTGAAGAATGATGTTGCGAGAAAGAAGGTGCTTCACTTGCCCCTCCATCAAAAATATACGCTTCATCTAATTCATCTAATTTTTTAATTTCACCACCATTTTTAGCCACAAATGCTTGTGCTTTACTTAAATCAGAGAAAGGTAAGGCATCTTCTGTTCCCATACCACCGATAAAATTACTCTTAATTACATAATAGGCTTGATAAGCATCAATCCAATTTTCATCAGCCGTTGGGTTACTCCAGTCAGTCACATTTGACATATCCGTTACATAAATAGCCACTATATCCTTGGGCTCTTCTGGTAGTACACGGAAGACAAACATTTGCTTAACAGTAGAGAACCAATAGGGTTTATCCATTCGCGATTTAATAAATAATTGTGCCTTAGGCCCAATATGCTCATCTAAGTTCATTGAGCAATAATGACCAATAGAATCGCCATCAATTAATTGAGCAGTCGGTGGTGTAACATCCTGTTCTTGCTGACTGCAAGCCGCTAATAATATACTTAATATTATCAAAAATTTCTTCATAACTGACGTCTCCTAAAGATTAAAATCGCCAAGATAAACGGTACGATAATCCATACCCATTGCATTAAAAATAAGATCTCTTTTGACAGTGATAATTGATTGCTTAACCCTGCCATACCTGCATACATTGCTGTATTTTCATAGCCTGTTAGATTCAATAGACGATAAATATCAGCAGGATTAAATAATAAAATATATTCTACCATTCCAGCTGTTATATTTTGCTGCGTATCAGCAACTAATATACCCAACACTGCCATATCAAAAATAACAACAAAGAACAACCATACCGCAATAGCAATCCCTGCTGCTGTTCCTCTTTCTTTTACATAGGCACTGATTACATATCCCATTGAAAGAAAAGAAGCACCTAATAAAATGCTCGCTAGAATTAACAAGCCTAAAGGTTTCCATCCTTGTAAACTCAATATTCCTGCAGAGAGT
This sequence comes from Pelistega ratti, assembly GCF_009833965.1. Classification (NCBI taxonomy): domain Bacteria; kingdom Pseudomonadati; phylum Pseudomonadota; class Betaproteobacteria; order Burkholderiales; family Alcaligenaceae; genus Pelistega; species Pelistega ratti. The sequence continues at coordinate 301,895 of NZ_CP047165.1, read as the reverse complement.
TGTAAGGCTAAACCGGCTAAACCATAACCCAAGGTAACAGCTAATAGTAACACGACAACATGCCCTAAAAACTTTCCTGCTAACACTTGCGTTCTGGATATAGGATAACTAAGGAGTAATGCCATTGTTCCTCGCTCTATTTCACCAATTAAAGCATCATGAGATAGTAACATAGCAATCAAAGGGACAAGGAATATAGATAAACTGGATAAACTAACGACTGTTACCGTTAATAAATCTGCTTTTACCTCTTGTCCAGTCGGAGAACTACCTAGAAAACCTAAAGAAAGGGCTAAAAGTGCCAATAATAAAGTAGCTGCCATCACCCAGCGATTACGCAAACTATCTTTAATTTCTTTTTGCATGACAATAATAATAGGACTCATATATCCTCTCTTTTCAGCATATGCATATACATTTCATCTAAACTTGGTGTATAAATATCAAGCGATGCTAATAGATCTAAATCACCTAACTCTTTTAGTAAGGTAATTTTTTGATCACCAAGGCTCTGCGTACTATACGCATTTTCACCAATTTTTTCCCAATGAGATGGTAGATTTGTTGCTGATTTAAATTTAACCTCTATTCGCTCTGGTAAACCACTTTGTGACTGAAGCGTTTTCAACGTTCCATCCGCTAATTTCACGCCATTTTTCATCACGACAATTCTATCCGCATATCCTTCTAGCTCTGCCAGTGCGTGCGTACTCAATAAGATAGTCGTTCCTTTGGCTTTTAATTCACCTACAATGTCATAAAACATTTGTCGAGAGGCTGGATCTAACCCAGTTGTTGGCTCATCAAATAATAAGACTTTAGGTTCACCCAGTAAGGCTTGTGCTAAGGCTAAACGCTGTCTCATACCCTTAGAATATGTCCCTACTCTTCGATTAGCGGCTTGAGCAATACCTACTCTTGCTAATAAAGACGGGTTATCTTCTAACGGAACACCTTTTAATCTCGCATAGAAATTTAAGGTTTCTTCTCCCGTTAATGCGCCATGCAAGGCAACAGTTTCAGGCAAATAACCAATTTGACGACGTAACTCACTTGCATTTTTAAGTGAAAAGTCTTGATTAAATAGCTGAATACTTCCTTCTGTCGGCTGAATTAAGCCTAAAATTAACTTAATGAGTGTACTTTTACCAGCACCATTATGTCCTACTAAACCGACACATTCACCTGCATATAAACTTAAATCAACCTCTTTTAAGGCTTGCATTTGTTTAAATGTTTTGCTGATGTTTTTGAGTACAATATAAGCTTCTTTACTCATAAAGTTCCTTTATCTTTCGTAAATCTATCTCGGCTGGAATACCCATCAATGGATAGCTATCAATAATCCCACCGGGAAGAATCGCTGGAAATTGTGTTTGAGCCCATTTCACTATACTGACCGCAGGACTATTCAATAATAATCGGGCAGCAGGCGCTCTCCAGACCACTTGATCAATAATCCCATTAGGACGATAAGCCGTATCAGCAATACCATCAGCATTTAAGTCAAAGGCACTATTATCACTCCAGTAATTCCCTTTCTGCTCATGAGACCATTCCATATACCGAGTACCAACGTACTTCACTTGATTTTGATTATCTACAAAAGCATTACCCGATATATGATTACCTTGACCTGCTGCCGTATAGTGAATACCCATATCACATTGTCTGAAATAGTTATTACGGATAGTATTCATATTGGCATTATAGGCAAATAAACACTTCTCCGCCCTAGCCACTTGATTACCCACAATAATCGAATGGTTAGTATAGTTCACCATAATACCTTGGGCTTTACTTCTTACGGCAATATTATTTGTCACTTTAAGGCGATCAGAGAACATCAATGCATAGCCGATCTCATTATCAACCGAAATATTCTCACTGACCTCACTATCATTTGTGTACATATAATGCACACCATATCGTAAGTTAGTAAACGTATTTCCTTTGAAAACATTATGGCTACTATTATTAGAAAAGATACCATCTCTTCCTAGAGAAATATCATTTTCAAGCACTTTTGACCCTGGTGCATTCCAAACCGAAACACCATTTCCTCGTTCATTAACACGAAACTCATTATTCCCAACAATGCGATTATGTTGAACGATGGCATCTTGTGTCCCCCATATATAAACACCCATTAAATTATCAAGCAAATCATTTTGCTCAATCAAGGCTCTGGTTGCGGTATTATTCAGAAAAATACCCGCATCCATTTGGGGGAGATTCATACCCGATTGCGTAACGGTCAAATGTCGAACAACCACATCTTCTGCATCTACAAATAATGTGCGTCCTTGTCTTTGACCCTCTAAAATAGCGCTTCTATCCTCTGGACCCGTCAAGGTTAAAGGTTTATTAATAACAAACTGACCCCGATAAGTACCAGAAGATAATACTAATACATCACCACTACTGGCTTGATCAATGACAAGTTGCAGATTATCTGTTGGTTGTACATGGATCACCTCAGCAGAAGCAATTGAAGCGATACTACCCAGTATCACACTGGGTAGTATGTATTTTGGAAAATTAACGTTCCTCATACAACATTAATAACTCTAAGCTTTTTTCTTAGGAATAACGTTCATTTGTCCTGACATTTCCATATGTAAAGCATGGCAGAACCATTGGCAATAGTACCAATGTACACCAGGACGATGTGCAATAAAGGTAACAGATGAAGTCGCTTGTGGACTAATTTCCATCGCAATACCATGACCTTCTAATGTAAAGCCATGAGTAAGGTCTTCAATAGTATCCATATTCGTTACAAATACAGTAACCTCATCACCCTCGTTCACTTCAAAATTAGTTACACCGTAAACAGGCGCAATGGCTACCATATAAACACGAACTTTATTACCATCACGGATAACTTTAGAATCACTCTCTAAATTAACACCGTCTTTTTCAGCCCATTTACGTGCATCTTCCCACATTTTGTCATTACGATCCCAAACATGGCGAGGATGTACTTTTGATGAATGCACCAATAACATATCATGTGGCTCAGCAAAACTTGGACCATCATGAAGAAGTTTCATTTCATCACCTGAAATATCAAATAATTGATCATTTTCTGGTTTTAAAGGACCTGCGTTTAAGAAACGGTCTTTAGAGAATTTGTTCAATGAAACAAGGTATTTACCATCAGCCTCTTTTGTTTCACCCATTGTCGTATGGTTATGTCCTGGTTGATAGTGAACATCCACTTTTTGAACAATCGGATCAACATCTTCACCCGCAAATTTTCTAATTGCTTTGTCAATATTCCATTTAACTAATTGGCTATCAATGAATAATGTTGTATAGGCATTACCACGACCGTCAAAGGCAGTATGCAATGGACCTAAACCAAGATGTGGTTCAGCAACAACGACATCACGCTCTTTGATTTTGCCAGCAAATAAATCATCTAATCTTCTAACATCAATCAATGTAACTGTTGGTGATAACTTACCATTTAATGCAATATAGTTACCATCTGGAGATGCATTACATCCATGTGGTGAGTTAGGAACAGGTACATAACGAGTATATTTAGAACCATGGCGACCATCAACAATTTTGACACCATTGACTTCTTTATAATCACCTGCTTTGATACCCTCTTCAATCGCTTTAATATTGAAAACTACGCACCAGTCTTGCTCATTACCTGTCGTACCACTAAGTGTTAAACCTTTTTCTGAGTTATAGCAAGTAGCAAAAGAGTATTTACCTTGGTAGTCAGCATCACCATTATCAAGGTTACCATCTACCATTACTTGCCAAGCCACTTCCATGGTATCACCATCAATAGCAGTATAAACAGCAAAGTAATTTTTGACTGGATCACCAAAAACGCTACCATCGTTAGGGATAGGTACAATATGCTCACCATTGGCAAACACATAACCTGTACGAGGATAACGTTGTGGACGTAAACCATGTACACCAGAAATATTAGGGATTTCAAGCACTTTATCCGTTTTCATTACATCACAACGAATACGAGCAACACGGTTATTCGCTTTATCGTTAACGAAGATATAACGGCCATCATAAGTACCATCTTCAAACGACATATGAGGATGGTGTAAGTCACCATTTGGTAATACGGCTTGATGCGTATCTTCTAAGAATTTACGTGTTTCAGGTGTAAGATTTTCATTAAGAATCTTACGACTTTCATTAGTAATACCCCAACCCGTAGCACTACAAATGTTAAATACAGGGATACGTACTAATTCACGCATAGAAGGTAGGCCTAAAATTCGAAGCTCACCTGACTGACCACCAGAGTTAAACGCATAGTACTCGTCTAACTCACCTGGTGCAACGTAGTCTAATGGTTTATTATCACCACTAGCTGCTTCAACCGTATTTGACCCTGCTGTAAAACCTAGTAATCCAGCCCCTGCCAAACCTGTGCCTGATGCGGCAACAGTACCTAAAAACGAGCGACGGCTTACGCTCACTTTATCATTCTTACTCATACTTTCACTCCTAAAATGTAAGAACATTTTTAATAAAAACAAGAAATATAAATATAAACAACCTATTTATTTCCTCATTTCAACCTCTCTATTTAAGAAGACCAAGATCTTCTTTTTTTACTAAAGTTACTTTCTTTTCCTCAGCAGCTGCTTTTGCATCTGCCATTTTGTTTCTCACCTTGTTTTTTTGCACTAAATGCGGACATTTAGTTTGATGGTGATAAAGCATTTGACAATTTAAGCATTGAATACATTCATTTGCATCAATTTCTCCTGTGGGATGAATAGCCTGTACAGGACAGTCATTCGCACAACGCTGACAAGGATCACCACACATTTTATAGCGTCTTAACCAGTCAAATACTCTTAATTTAGCGGGAATTGCCAATGCTGCACCCAATGGGCATAAATAACGGCAATAGAACCGCTCAATAAATAAACCTAAGACTAATAATGTTACCGCAAAGAGTACAAACCACCATTCACGAACAAATTTCAGGATAATCGCTGTTTTAAAAGGCTCTACCTCTGCTAATTTTTCGGCTAATCCTAATGAATAGAGAGAAACCCCAAATAAACCCATAAAGATGACATACTTCAATGCCGCTAATCGTGTTTGTACAGTATAAGGTACTTTGATTTGCTTGATACCTATTTTGCGTGCCAATTGATTAAGCAACTCTTGTAAAGAACCAAATGGACATAACCAACCACAGAAAGCTCCTCGATTCCAGAATAGGATAGAAATAGCGGTAGCACTCCACATAATGAATACTAAAGGATCCATGAGGAAGTATTCCCAACTAAAGCCTGTCCGTAAAGAGTCGGTAAAGGTAAATACATTCACCACGGATAGTTGTGCTTGTGCATACCAACCAATATAAACGACACTGAACAGTAAGAAAATAGTACGGAATCGTTTATAAAAGACAGGATAACTTGTTAAGGTATTTTGGAAAAAGAATACCGCAATAAGGATAATCAAGGCAATACTAATGACAATGATTTGTCCAAGTTTTTCTTCCCAAATCATTTGCCATAATGGTTTTGCCTCTTCTGTGGCTTCTTCTGTTACCTGTGCTTGCTGCTGTTCAACTTGAGCAACTGTCTGTGCTGGTTGTTCAGTAGCAGGAGGGGTAGCACTCTTCTCTACTTTAACAAACGCATCTGGTAAGGTATAGTGTAAATCAGACGTTACAAACGCTTTATCATTGACATTAAGCGTACGTTGAATCATTAACTGTAATCGCCACGGTTCAGCCGGATTAAAATTAACATCCTCTGGTGAAACAAAAATACCTATTTCTTTATAGCGGGGCGCACCTTTTGCTGATAAGCTCGGTAAGCGTTCATGGTTCAAATCAATAAAGCGGAAACTCGTTTCATTTTGGATAACTTCAATCCGGTCAAAGATACCGCCACGAACATAGCCTGAACCTTTAAATGAATAACGCCCATCGCCCATAATAACCATCGCATGCTGACCTGGTTTTAGACGTTTTTTGAGATTCTCCCAACCCATTTTACCCAATAGGCTTTGACCGATAGAGGGTTGATCCACAACTGCGGCATATAAGCGAATAAAGGTATCTGTATCAGGACCTTTTTCAGGTACTTTAGCGGCATCTGCTCCACCAAACTCTTCAAATAAACGGTTCACATCCGCAACAGAAAGATAAAGCTCTTGCACGGCTTTTTGTGCAAGTAATTCATCCCATGTAAGAATATCTTGTTTATCTTCATTGATGACACGTTTTTCTGTTGTTTCTTGAGTGGCAACGGTAGCACCACTAGATGATGATAAAGCAACATCTGCCGAACCCAACTTATATTGCTGTGTCAGACGTTTTACTGAACGTTGAATACTATCATTAATCACCATCAAGGTAACAGTAGCTCCACTAATAATATCAGCAGGTGCTTTACCTGTTTGAGGAGGATTTTTGACAAAATTTAAGCCAATATAATGTTGAATAAATACATTTACTTTTTCTTCTGGAATACCAATCAATACGATAGGCTCATGATGTTCGACTAATTTTGCACCTTTAATCGTACCATCATCAGCAATACCTATCATCATATCAATTGGTTTACTAGAATAACCTCGAGTATTTACTAAATCGGTTGTGATATACACAAACCCTACTGGTTTATCTTCTTGGAAAACACGAGCAACCAATGGGTTACCTTCGGGCTTACCATAACTAGTTGCACCGGGGAAAATTTCTGACGGGGGAACTTTAGATAAAAATTCAGGAAGTCTTTCGGCATAAGCATTTATGCTAAAAATATGACTTAATAAAATAAAGAGGGAAAAAAGAACATACTTCTGACAGGAATGAAGTAATTTAATGATGAACATAAAAAACCTACTGCTAACAACTTGTACTGTTTCACTGTAACATAAGGTATTTACAAAGGTAATTGACAATTATCAAATGACGTGATTTTGTATCAATAATTAGAGATTTTTGTTGTTATTTTTACTAATTTTCTTAAAAATAAGTTTAAGATTAAAACAATGTTTTAATCCAAATGGTTGTTATAACAGAATTTTGCCAAATTTTTGGTACTTGAAGAATAATATAGGATTTATCTTATTAAATCAATATTATTTACAACTTAAATAAATTATCAAACACTATTATAAGCCCATTATAGTTTAATTTTATCAAAAGAATGAATAAGTAAGGTTTTTTATATATTATCTTAGTGTATAGAATAAAACATTCACTGTTATAAGCAAAAAAAACCTCGGTAAAAACCGAGGCTATCATAAGGGAGAGAAAATGTAGATGAGAAAATACCAAATAATCACCTGATTACTTGATACAGCTTTATTATGCATGATAAACTATTTCAAAAATATTTCTTTTAAAAACACAATTATTTCAATAACTTACACAACATACAAAATAGAGATAAATAAAAACCTAGACTTACCCCCCTATTCTACATATAAAAAACTCCACCTATTTAAATCACAGATGGAGTTTTTACTAGCATTTTTATTTAACGGTATCATGTACTATTAAATAAATACTTTATCGATTAATCTTACCAAATGGTAGAATTAATTTTGTCTTTTAGTGCAGGATAATTTTCTGCTTTAAACTCAGGTTCTTTACCTACTTTAAGCTGTTTCACATAGTCTCCCAACAAAGTAAATACCCATTTTGACAATAATACAATTGCTACTAAATTAATAAAACTCATAATTGCCATTGTAAAATCACCCATATCCCAAATAAGTGAAGATTTATTCACTGCACCAAAGTACACAAAACCTAAAACTAACATTCTAAATACAACCATTAATACACGGTTATTTTTAATAAACTGTATATTAGATTCTGCATAAGCATAATTACCAATAACAGATGAGAAACAGAACATAAAGAGAATAACCGCTAATAAAGTTTGTCCCCATGAACCAATATGGTTTTCTAAGGCAGCTTGTGTTAATTGAATCCCATCTAATCCATGATCGGCAGGTAATTGTGCTAATAGAATAATAAATGCCGTGCATGAGCAAACAATAATAGTATCAACAAAAACACCTAACATTTGGATCATACCTTGAGAAACAGGGTGTTTAACATCAGCTGCAGCCGCCGCATTAGGAGCAGAACCCATGCCTGCCTCATTAGAGAATAAACCACGTTTAATACCTAATAGCATTGCTTGAGATACTAAACCACCTAATAAACCGCCGCCAGCCGCTTTAAAACTAAAAGCATCATCAAGAATCAAACCAATAATTCGGGGGATTTCTGATGCATTCACAAAAACAACATAAACAGCAATAATTAAGTAAATTAATGCCATGACAGGTACTAATGCCTCCGAAATACGGGCAACACGTTTAATACCACCAAAAATAATAGGCGCAGTAATAATCAACAAAATAGCACCGATTAAATGTTTATAAACAGCCCATTGCTCTTCTGATACACCATGCTCTGCGGTAAGATTGGCAGCCGATTGAATAGCTAATACAATCGTATTAGACTGGATAGCATTAAAAACAAAGCCAAAACAAAAAATAAGACTAATGGCAAATAAAATAGCTAACCATTTTTGTTTTAAACCATGTGTGATGTAATAGGCTGGACCACCTCGGAATTGACCATTTTCAGTATCACGAACTTTAAAAAGTTGTGCTAGCGTTGATTCTGCAAAAGCAGAACTCATACCAATTAAAGCCGTCAGCCACATCCAAAACACAGCACCTGGTCCACCTGTAGAAATGGCTATAGCCACCCCAGCAATATTACCTGTACCAACACGACTCGCTAAACCTGTCACAAAAGCCTGAAAAGCGGTAATGCCATGTTCACCATTCTTTTGTCGTCCACTAAGCATAGCTCTAACACTTTGCCTAAATAAACGAATTTGTACAAATCCTGTGAAAAGGGTGAAATAAAGCCCTACTCCTACTAATACCCACACTAAGTATTCCCACATAGGTGAGCTTAATGCATTCATATAACAATGAAATTGATCTAAAAATGAGGCTTGTTCAGCGCAAGTAAGTTTTGACATACTAAAATTCTCTCCTTTTAATAACTTTTTGGCATTTTAATATAACTATTCTATGATAAATGTTATTTTTTATTATTGATACAAAAAAATAATAATATTGACATATATTCTTGCGACATCAATCACACTTCTAATCCTAACTATAAGATAAATAGTAAATAAGCGATAAACAACAATAATAACAGTAAACAAAAATCTCTATATCGACTATCAATCTATTCTGGTATATCAGAAATGATGAAGATTATACTTAACAATAAAAAACCCCTTATATCGTTATCATATAAAGGGTTTTTATCAATACATAAAACAATTAATGAGGCATATCTGATGATTCTTCAATAATTGCTTTAAGTTTTTGACTTGCATGGAAAGTCACTACACGGCGCGCCTCGATAGGAATCACTTCTCCTGTTTTAGGATTACGCCCCGGACGTGATGGTTTATCTCGTACCTGAAAATTACCAAACCCCGTCAATTTGACCGCATCACCGCTAGCTAATGATTCACGGATTTGATCAAAGAAAGTATCCACAATATCTTTAGCTTCACGTTTATTAAGACCAACATAGTCAAATAATAATTCTGCTAAATCTGCTTTTGTTAAGGTTTTATTTTCTCCCAACATCTTTTTATCCTCTTTCTAACGTTGACGTACGCCAAATGTTGTTACCCAAGTTTCTAATACTTTTGCCATACATTGTTCAACACGAGCATCTTCCAATGTAACAGCAGGATCTTGTAAAACAAAACGGAAAGCCAAGCTACGTTCAGCAGCATCACTTTTTTCATCTTTCCAAATATCAAAAAGATTAATATCCTGAATAATGGCTAGTTCTGGTACAGAACGAATTGCTTTCTGAATAACATCAAGTAATGACTGTACAGCAAGTGTATTTGGTGCCCAAATCGCTAAATCACGGATAACAACAGGCTGTTTTGATAACTCTTTCGCTTGATGTAAGGTTAATGTTTTAAGTGAATCAACCGTTACTTCAAAAACAACGGGCGCATGATGTAACTCATAATGTTGTACCCAACTAGGGTGTAATTCACCAATAAAGCCTACCTGTTGATCGGCTAAGATAATCTTAGCACTCCGTCCAGGATGCAAAGCAGGATGATCGTCTAGCGGCACAAATGAAAGCTGATTGGCAGTTGACCCATAAAGATTCTGTAAATCTTTTTTAACATCAAAGAAATCAACTTGACGAGTACCTATCCCCCATTGTTCAGGATAAGCTAATCCCCATGCTGCACCTGCAATGTGTAAGGGTTGTTCTACGCCAGCTACTGATAAATCGCCTTCAACAATCATAGGATTGCGTTTAAACACACGCCCTAACTCAAATACCTTAACCCTATTTTGCTTACGTTTAGCATTATATACAATATTCGCCACTAATCCAGCAATTAGACCTGAACGCATAACCGCTAATTGACTTGCGATAGGATTCAATAAAGTAATAGGATCATCATTTCCCATTAACTTTTGTTCCCACTCTTTTTCTACAAAGCTGTAATTAACAACTTCTTGATAACCCTGAGCCGCCAAAGATTGACGCATCATATGTTCAGAACGGACTGTTTCTTCTGTATATAACATTGTTGCAGATGCTTTAGGGGCAATATCAGGGATATTTTCAAACCCATAAATACGAGCAACTTCTTCGATAAGGTCTTCTTCTATCTCAATATCAAAGCGGAATGAAGGAGGATTGATAGTGAAAACATCATTCTCTTCTGTAAAATCCAACCCTAAGCGAGTGAAAATATCAGCAACTTGTTGTTTACTAACGGTAATACCCAAGATTTTTTGGCAACGCTCAAGACGCATTTTAACAGGATGTCGCGTAGGTAATTGTACGATTTCATCTTGAATAGGCCCTACTCTACCACCACAAATAGTCTGAATAAGACGTGTAATATACTCAATATGCTCAGGAATTTGTTGGAAATCAACACCACGCTCAAAACGATGGCTCGCTTCAGAGGTTAATTTAAAACGTCTAGCTCGACCCGCAATCGCTTCAGGATACCAAAAAGCAGCTTCTACATAAATATCCTGAGTATCTAACGAAACAGCCGTTTCATCACCACCCATAATACCTGCCATACTTTCAACAATATCACCTGCAGCGACAACACCAACATCGGTATTCAGCTCAACAGTTTGACCATTTAATAAGGTAAGTAACTCACCCTCTTTTGCCCAACGTACATTTAAATCACCTTTGATTTTTTGTAAATCAAAAATATGGGTTGGACGACCTAACTCTAACATAACGTAGTTAGAAATATCAACTAATGCAGAAACTGAACGTTGACCAGATCGCTCTAAGCGTTCTTTCATCCAATCAGGTGTTTTTGCTTTAGCATTAACACCACGAATGACACGACCAGCAAAACGACCACATAAATCAGGAGCATGGATATTAACATTAACAGTATCAGTAATATCTGTTTTATTCGGACTAAAATCAAATGTTTTAAGTGGTGTATTTGTCAGTGTTGCCACCTCACGTGCAACACCATAAATAGATAAACAATCAGCACGATTAGGGGTGAGTTTAATCTCAATAACTTTATCATCAAGACGGAGTGCTTCTCTAATATCCTGACCAACGATACTACTTTCATCTAAAATCAGTAAACCTGCACTTTCCTCTGAAATACCCAATTCTTTTGCTGAACATAGCATACCAAAGGATTCTTCACCACGCAGTTTACCTTTACTAATTTTAAAATTACCTGGTAATACCGCACCAATAGTAGCAAGAGGTACTTTGATACCTTGTGCGGCATTAGGGGCACCGCAGACAATTTGTAATAACTCGCCCTTGCCCGCATCTACTTGACAAATGCGTAATTTATCAGCATTAGGGTGAGGAGCAATTTCCTTAATTTCTGCTACTACAACACCAGAAAAATCAGGGGCAACAGATGCAACACCTTCTACCTCTAAACCTGCCATTGTTAAACGGTGCGTTAATTCTTCTGTATCAATTGAAGGATTAACAACTTCACGTAACCAAGATTCTAAAACTAACATAATAACTTTCCAGATGATTTGAGAGGTTTACACATTGAATTGCTTTAAGAAACGCAAATCACCTTCATAAAATTGTCGTAAATCATTCACACCATAACGTAGCATGGTTAAGCGTTCAATACCAGAACCAAATGCAAACCCTACATATTTTTCAGGGTCTAATCCATAATTACGAATCACGACGGGATGTACTTGACCAGATCCTGATATTTCTAACCAACGCCCTTTATTAGGGCCTGATGTAAACATCATATCAATTTCTGCTGATGGCTCTGTAAAGGGGAAAAAAGAAGGACGAAAACGTACGCATAAATCATCTGTTTCAAAGAAAGCACGTAAGAAATTCGTATAAACCCCTTTAAGATCAGCAAAAGAGATATTTTCATCAATCCATAATCCCTCAACTTGATGGAACATAGGAGAATGTGTTGCATCTGAATCTACACGATAAGTACGTCCCGGAGCAATCACCTTAATAGGTGGTTTATGCATACGTGCGTAGCGTACTTGCATAGGACTGGTATGGGTACGCAGTAATAAGGGCAATCCTTTTTTATCTTGCATATCAACATAAAATGTATCTTGCATAGAACGAGCAGGATGATTCTCTGGATTATTTAATGCTGTAAAATTTGTCCAGTCATCTTCAATTTCTGGACCATCTGCTACAGCAAAACCAATCGATCTAAAAATACTTTCAATGCGCAGCCATGTCTGGATAACAGGGTGAATACCACCTGTATGCTCGCCTCTTCCTGCTAAGGTAACATCGATGGTTTCTGCGGCTAATTTTGCTTGTAATTCAGCTTGAGCAAACGCATCACGGCGTTCTCTTAAAAACTGTTCAATCGCTTGTTTAGCTTGATTAATCCTTGCCCCTTCTACTTTTTTTTCTTCGGGTGATAATGTTGCTAAACCTTTCATTAATGCGGTGATACTACCACTTTTCCCTAAAAACTTTGCTTTTTCATTTTCTAATTCAGCAACATTAGGGGCATTTTCAAAACTTTGCTTTGCCTGCAAAATTAAATCATCGAGAGTCTGAGACATGACATTTTACCATTCTGTAAAAAACAAACGGAGCCCAAAATGAACCCCGCTTGTGGTTTGAGTTAAATCAATGTTTTAAAAATTAAAACGATTGATTAAGCACCAAGGGCTGATTTAGCTTGGTTAACAATTGTAGCAAAACCTGCTTTATCATTAACCGCCATATCGGCAAGCACTTTACGATCTAACTCAATAGCTGCTTTTTTCAAACCAGCGATAAATGCACTGTAGGTTAAACCTTGTTCACGAACAGCAGCATTGATACGAGTAATCCATAAAGCACGGAAAGTGCGTTTTTTGTTGCGACGATCACGATAGGCGTATTGACCAGCACGCATTACCGCTTGTTTAGCAATACGGAATACGTTACCACGACGACCACGATAACCTTTAGCAGCATTAATAACTTTTTTGTGACGAGCACGTGCGGTTACACCGCGTTTTACGCGAGGCATATTATTCTCCTATTAAGCAAATGGCATCATTGCGCGAACTGAAGCCACGTTAGACTCGTGAACTGCAGCAGAACCGCGTAATTGACGTTTATTTTTAGTGGTTTTCTTAGTAAGAATGTGGCGTTTGTACGCTTGACCACGCTTAATAGAACCGCTACCGCGTACCTGAAAGCGCTTGGCAGCACTTTTCTTGGTTTTCATTTTTGGCATAATTTACTCTTATAAAGTATGTCTTAACTTTAGGTGCTTGATATAGTTACCAAGTCTTTTATAACCTAAGCTAACTTTGTTTACCTCTATTTCGTTCGAACCTAATAACAAAGCCTAAGAATTAAGGTAAGTCCATAAGTTTAGCAAAAAATTTATTTCTTGTCTATAATTTATAAGAAAATCAATAGATTAATGTTGCAAAACAAACGGAATAAGGTACTCATTATGCGTTATATTTTTATATAAGATTACACACTATTAATGAATACCTTTATCCATAATGTTTTATCAACTGATTTCTGAATCAAACGCTTTTCTTACTAGAGAGTAACCTACCCTAAATATTTAGGGCTGAAAAGCACCGACAAATATCGCAGGATCAACACGCACATTATTTAAACTAACATTCCAATGAAGATGAGGGCCTGTTGCTCGTCCTGTTGCACCTACTTTACCAACAACTTCCCCTCTTTTAACCACTTGCCCCTTTTTAACATCTATTTCAGACAAATGGCAATACATACTAATCAGCCCTTGCCCATGATCGACAAAAACAGTTTTACCATTAAAGAAATAATCCCCTACAATGGTAATCACTCCATCAGCGGAGGCTTTAACTGGTGTACCTGTCGGCACAGCAATATCTAAGCCAGAATGAGGATTACGCTCTTGACCATTAAAAAAGCGTCTTAACCCAAAAGGACTTGAGTATCGCCCTCCATCAACAGGTCTATCCAAGACAACATTACTAGGTATCGTTTCACGAAACTGAGCATATGCCTGTAACTGCTCTTCTAATTCTCGCTTAAATCGTGCTTGATTAGCAGCTGAGGGTGTAACATGCTTATTAGAGGGTAATTTAATGTGTTGCTCCGTATATTTTTTAGACGAAACATTAAATGTAACTGTTTGATGTTTACCTGTATTAGAAACAACATCAATATGGTGCTGCCCTACCTTAGCCGTCAGAGGAATACCAACGATTGCTAAAACTTCACCCTCTGATTTAACCACTAATACTTGATGTCCATTATAAGAAACCTGCGGTAATTTTTCAGTAGATACCCCATCACCTAATTTTACTACGGCTACCCCACCGGGAACAGGCTTATTTAAACGGTTTTCTATATACGTTTTAGCAGAACTTACTTGAGTAATCAGTAAGCAACTAATCGCAAAAAATAGATGAAAAAAACGAGACAATAGCATAAATCCTCACACGGTAATTCTATCTTTATAAATCAATGAATGAAGTATATCAAACCCAAATAAAAAAGATTAACTTAACCATACATTTTATAGAAATCACTTATTATTTAACGCATTGATGATATGTTCTTTATATTTAAAAGAAGATACTTTTTCATATCATTTTAGTAGGCTAAAAGTATCGTTAAAAATAAGGAACCATAAAATATAGCCTTATTCTGATATACACAACTGATATACAAAAAACTATACCCTCACTGATTAAAAACAATGAGGGCATAAATATAATGACATAAGTATCTAAAAATCGATTACTATCTAGTGATTTTCTTTAGCATGATTAATCGTATATTTAGGAATTTCAATAATAAGATCTTTATCTGCAACTAATGCTTGACAAGAAAGACGAGAAGTTGGTTTTAATCCCCATGCTTTATCTAATAAATCTTCCTCTTCATCACTAGCCTCTTCTAGCGAAGAAAATCCCTCTTTTACCACCACATGACAGGTTGTACAGGCACAAGACATTTCACAGGCATGCTCTAATTCAATACCATTAGCCAATAATACTTCTAAGATAGACTCACCAGAGGATACATTCTCAATCACTTTTCCTTCCGGTGCTAATGTTTCATGCGGTAGAACTGTTATTTTAGGCATAAATTTATTTCCTATTTAAAGTTGATCTAGTGTTTTACCTGCTAAAGCTCGGCGGATACTTCTATCCATACGGCGAGCAGCAAATTCATCTGTTTGCTTTGATAACAATGCAATTTGCTCACGAATTTTATTCACATCATCAGAATGCAATGCACTTTCTGTTTGTGTTAATAATACTAAAATATCCGCTAACTCTTGCTCTGAAAGCAAGTCCTTATCTTCAGCTAATGCAGACTGCACAGACTCTACTAATTGACGGGCATTGACTTGCTCTTCACGTAACATACGTTGTTGTGCATCATAATCTGATTGAGACATCCCCTCTGAGAGCATTTTAGTAATCGTTTCATCACTTAACCCATAGCTTGGTTTAACCGTCACAGAAGATTCAATCCCTGTACTCATTTCACGCGCCGTCACGCTAAGTAAACCGTCTGCATCTACTTGAAATGTTACTCGAATACGAGCAGCCCCTGCCACCATTGGTGGAATACCTCGTAACTCAAAACGAGCTAAAGAACGGTTAGCATCAACAATTTCTCGTTCACCTTGCACGACATGAATACGCATTGCCGTTTGACCATCTTTAAAGGTAGTAAATTCTTGAGCACGAGCAACAGGAATCGTACTATTACGATCAATAATACGCTCAACCAATCCTCCCATTGTTTCGATACCTAATGAAAGAGGCGTTACATCTAACAAGAGCCAATCATCATCTGCTGTACGATTACCCACTAATTTATTAGCTTGTAATGCTGCTCCCAATGCGACAACTTGATCTGGGTCTAAATTAGTAAGCGGTGTTGTACCAAAAAACTCGCCTACCATTTTTTGAACAATAGGCATACGGGTAGCACCACCCACCATTACTACCCCTTTAATATCTTGAGTACTCAACTGTGCATCTTTTAAGGCTTGCTTAGCACGTTCAAGCGTTCTATTAACTAGTGGGGCTGCTAAATTATCAAAATGAACACGAGGATAGTTTAAATCCAAATGTAAACCATCTGATAATACTGCTTCAAAATAAGCTCGATTTTGTTTACTTAATCGCTCTCTCACTGTTTTAGCAACAGAAAGTAAAAAACGCTGATCATGTCCTGTTAATTGACTCATATCATGATGTTTCATCACGTCATCAACAATAAGTTGGTCAAAATCATCGCCACCTAATTGCGTATCACCACCCGTTGCGACAACTTCAAAAACACCTTTACTGAGTTTTAGAATAGAAATATCAAAAGTACCACCACCAAGATCATATACAGCATAGATTCCCTCTGCCGCATTATCCAAACCATAGGCAATTGCTGCAGCGGTTGGTTCATTAAGTAAGCGTAAAACGTGCAAACCCGCTAACCGTGCAGCATCACGCGTGGCTTGTCGCTGTGCATCATCAAAATAAGCTGGCACTGTAATAACAGCAGAAGTAACACTATCACCTAACGCATCTTCTGCTCGTTGGCGTAATTTTGCTAAAATTTGTGCAGACACTTCAACAGGACTAACATTACCTTGCACCGTACGAATACTCACACTACCATCTGCTTTTTCAAGTTCATAAGGTAAAAAAGTCTCTACTGACTCTTCATATGATCGCCCCATCAAACGCTTAATAGACAATAAGGTATTGTAAGGATCTTTGTTTTTAGCCTGTAAGGCTGGAAAACCTATCTGAACAGAACCATCTTTAAGGTAGCGTACCGCAGAAGGTAATAAAGCCTTACCATCTTCATCCTTAATCACTTCTGCTATACTACTTTTAACAGTTGCAACAAGAGAATGAGTTGTTCCTAAATCAATGCCTATCGCCAAGTTCCTCTGATGCGGTACTGGAGATTGACCCGGTTCTGAAATTTGTAGAAGTGCCATATTTTTATATTAATAAAGATTGAATTTCTTGTTGAACTTTGGTAACAAACATTAATTGACGAATTTTTTCACTCGCCTTAGCATAATCTTTTTTGTTATCCAATAATTCCGTAATACATTGCTCTAGTACTTTTTCTTCTGTAGAAATCGTACTTAGTAAACGAGACAACCCCTCGGTATCTGCTCTGACCTGATCAAGCTCTTCTCGCCACTGCATTTGTTTCATTAGAAAGGCAGTATCCATACTCGTATTACTTTCAGCATTGATAGCAAAACCTGCTAATTCACATAAATAAGCTGCTCGTTTAACAGGGCTTTTTAAAACATCATACGCTTGATTAATACGTGATGCCCACTGCATAGCGATACGCTTCTCAGCAGCACTTGCCATCGCAAAACGATCAGGGTGTACGCGCGAAGAAGCTTCTCGCCATGCTTTCTCTAGTTGATCTTTATCCAGAGCAAATATAGGAGCAATATTTAATAAACTAAAATAAGTATCCATTGATATGATATAGACAGGTTAAACAGAAAAAGACTCTCCGCAACCACAACTTGCTTTTTCTTTAGGGTTTTTGAATTTAAATCCTTCATTTAACCCTTCACGAACAAAGTCTAACTCTGTTCCATCAATATAAGGCAAGCTTTTAGGATCAACGAATACTTTGACATTAAAGCTCTCAAATACTTGATCGACGGGATCAATATCATCATCGACATATTCAAGTTTGTAAGCCATTCCTGAGCAGCCTGAGGTACGGACACCAACGCGTAAACCAATCCCCTTACCTCTTTTATCAATATTCTGCTGAATATGTTTTGCTGCTTTTTCTGTAAGCGTAATAGCCATTATCTTAATCACCTATGCTTTTTTACTTTTGTAATCTGCCACTGCTGCTTTAATCGCATCTTCAGCTAAAATTGAGCAGTGGATTTTTACAGGAGGTAATGCTAATTCCTCAGCAATATCTGCATTTTTAATTGCTAATGCTTGATCTAGCGTTTTACCTTTTACCCATTCTGTTACCAAAGAGCTAGAGGCAATTGCTGAACCACAGCCATATGTTTTAAAACGTGCATCTTCGATAACACCGTTATTATTGACTTTAATTTGTAATTTCATCACGTCCCCACAGGCTGGTGCACCTACCATACCTGTACCAATACTATCATCACCACTTTCAAAAGAGCCTACGTTACGTGGGTTTTCGTAATGATCTAATACTTTATCACTATATGCCATAATAAAAATTCCTTTCTAAAATTAGTGAGCTGCCCATTGTACGGTATTTAAATCAATACCTGCTTGTGCCATTTCCCATAGAGGTGACATATCACGTAATTTACCTACACGGGCTTTGAGTAATTCAATTGCTTTTTCAATTTCTTCTTCTGTTGTAAAACGTCCGATTGTAAAGCGAATTGAGCTATGTGCTAACTCATCATTACGTCCTAAAGCACGTAATACATAAGAAGGCTCTAAACTTGCTGACGTACAAGCAGAACCACTTGATACCGCTAACTCTTTGATTGCCATAATAAGTGACTCACCTTCTACATAGTTAAAACTAATGTTAAGGTTATGCGGAACACGATGTACCATATCACCGTTTACATATGTTTCTTGGATTTCAGATAAACCCTCTAATAAACGATCACGCAAAGCACCAATTCGTTTACTTTCTTCTGCCATTAACTCTTTTGCTAAAGCAAATGCCTTACCCATACCTACAATTTGATGAGTGGCTAATGTACCCGAACGTAAACCCCGCTCATGACCACCACCATGCATTTGTGCTTCTAAACGGACACGTGGTTTACGGCGAACATATAAAGCACCAATACCTTTAGGACCATAAATCTTGTGTGCCGATAAAGACATCAAATCGACTTTCAATTTTTTTAAATCAATCTCAACTTTACCAGCTGCTTGAGCGGCATCAACGTGAAAAACAATTCCTTTATCACGTGCTATTTCACCAATCGCTTCAATATCTTGAATAACACCAATTTCATTATTGACCATCATGACAGAAATAAGAATGGTATCTGGGCGAATAGCGGCTTTTAATACATCTAAATCTAATAAGCCATTTTCCTGAACATCCAGATAAGTTACTTCAAATCCTTGACGTTCCAATTCACGCATCGTATCTAATACGGCTTTGTGTTCGGTGCGTACTGTAATTAAGTGTTTTCCTTTTTCTTGATAAAAATGAGCCGCACCTTTAATAGCTAGGTTATTTGATTCAGTTGCACCTGAAGTCCATACAATTTCTCTTGGGTCAGCATTCAGTAAATCAGCTACTTGAGCACGTGCTTTTTCTACCGCCTCTTCTGCTTCCCAACCATATGCATGGCTGCGAGAAGCAGGATTACCAAATTTTTCAACTAACCAAGGAATCATTTCTTCTGCTACACGCGGATCAATAGGTGTAGTAGCAGAATAATCTAAATAAATAGGACGAGTTGACATATAAAACCTCTTAATATTGTCATACTTTAAGCTAAAACAGAACGTAACGCATCTGCTCTAGGTTGAATATGGATAGTATTGGACTCTGCCGTTTGCACTTGACGCATTCTTTGTTGATCAACCAACTCTTGTAAACTAACAGAATCTAAATAATCCACCATACGGCGATTTAAATTATTCCAGAGATCATGTGTCATACAATGTCCAGAATCTCTTCCGTCTCTGCCACTCGTACAGGGTTTTTTATTACCACAGCCCGTTGCATCTAACGGCTCATCAACAGCAAGAATAATATCTGCGATGGTGATCTCACGAGCATATTTGGCTAAGGTATAACCACCTCCTGGACCACGCACACTCTCAACAAGTTCATGACGGCGCAGTTTGCCAAATAACTGCTCAAGATAAGAGAGGGAAATATTCTGACGACGACTAATAGCCGCTAATGTAATAGGACCTGTATGATGACGTAAACCTAAGTCAATCATAGCAGTTACTGCAAAACGACCTTTTGTTGTTAATCTCATGATGTATTCCATAATAACCAAGTAATTTACTCAATTATAGCAAATTCCCGAGTAATTTACTAGGGAATTATGTTTTTAAGCAACACATCCCTCTGAAAAACAGCCCCTTAAAACTCCCATTATACGGTGAAACTTAAAGTATTAGCTTAAAATATATGATTTTTATCAAATAAAGTATATTTAACACTGTATTTTTTAAAATTTTCTTTGATGAATAACACTACTCATAAAATGGATATTCATTATACCACTTTCACTATTAGGCTACTAATACCCTCTATTTTTCTACTATTCTTTTTATAATGATCTAACAAAAAAGAGGCAATGCTAAAAAACATACCTCTTTTAATTGACTAAGGTTCGGTAATTTTATGAAGATGATAATGGCTGATATTGAGTAACTCTTTTACTAATGACCTCAAACATACCCTGACAGGCATCTTCTAAATAATCCAACATTTTGAAAAAAGCATCCACCCCACCATAGTAAGGATCAGGTACTGTGGCTTCTTCATAGTCATTCGCATAACGCATTAATAGCATGAGTTTATGATATTCCTTACGCGGTGCCATTTGTTGTAGAAACGACAAAGTTTCCCAACTCATGGCTAAAATCAAGTCAAACTCCTTAATATCTTCTAAGGTAATAAGACGCGTTCTAATATCGCTAATATCATAACCATGCTTACGCGAAACAAATTGAGCACGCCCGTCGGGAGGCTCACCAATATGATAATCATGTGTAGCAGCACAGTCTATTTTGATATGATCCTGCAATCCTGCTTCTTGAACAAGATGACGTAAGACCCCCACCGCACTTGGTGGACGACAAATACCACCCATGCTGACGAAAAGTATTTTTGTATCCATAGCCTAATAGTTTGAACTAAAATACCTCATTTTTCAAGTTTTTTTTAAAAGCGTTTTGTCTAAACAACGTCAATAAGAGAAGAAATCAATTGTCTTTAGAAAACGAATATCCTCTTTTGAAAGCAAATTCTCTTGTTGCGCTCTTTTGAGCAAATCAGGACGATATTTAGCCGTTAATTGTAAAGATTGTTCTCTACGCCATCGACTAATATTCTGGTGATGACCTGATAATAATACTGCTGGGACAGTCATTCCCTCAAAATTTTCAGGACGTGTATAATGCGGACTATCTAATAAACCTGACTGTGTTGCATGAAATGAATCCTGCAATGCTGATTCTGCGGTATGTAAAACACCAGATAATAAACGAACCATACTATCAATCACCGCTAATGCAGCTATTTCGCCTCCCGATAACACAAAATCACCTAAAGAGATTTGCGCATCAACATAGCGATCAATAAAACGTTGATCAATCCCCTCATAGCGACCACACAAAAGAATAAATCCTGTAGATTGGCTTAAATCTTGTGCTTTTTCTTGCTTAAATACGTCGCCAACAGGACTCAATAAATAAAGTGGATGAGACAAGCCCAATGCTTCATGCTCTTTTTTAATTGCCATCACTGTTTTAACAAGAGGTTCAGCTAGCATCACCATCCCTGGCCCTCCCCCATAAGGGCGATCATCAACAGTATGGTGTACATCTTGGGTAAAATCTCGAGGATTCCATGTTTTAAGCGACCAAATACCTTTCTGGTGTGCCCGCCCTGTTACACCTAACTGCGAAACCACCGAAAACATCTCTGGAAAAAGCGTAATAACATCTATCCGCACTCTGTATTCCTTGTTTTATCTACCTAAAAATCAAGCGGCCAATCAGCAAGAATATAGCGTTTTGCTAAATCTACTTCAGGTACAATTTGCTTTACAAAAGGAATAAGACTTTCTACAGGTCTTCCTTTGGCATTAACTTTCGCTTCCCATTGTTGTTCAGCGATTTGAATTTGATGCTGTACGTGTAAAACACCATGTACACCATTTTCAGATACTTCTCTGACAATACCAATTAAGGTATGTGGTTCAGTTTGCATACTATAGACAGAACAACCTATCAAATCTACCCAATAGAATTCATCTTCATCTTCCGGCGGAAAATCTTGTCGTGCAATATAGACCGTTGTTCCTTTTAATGCTTGTGCTTGATCTCGATCAGCAATACCACGTAAACGTGCCACTACTGCATTTCCTTGTGGACGACTACGTACTAATTTGGCATCACGCATAGATTCCAACGGATTACCTTTAAGGTCACTTCGCATTAACCACCATTGATTCACATCCAATAAAATAGTATGTTGTTCTGAAAAAGGAATAACCTTAATCATACCCTGCACACCATAAGCATCACTAATACGACCAACCGCCACTAAATCATCTGGAACCGTCTCTTGCATATACTCACCTTTTACTAAAATATGCTTTTATGCTCAAATACGCTTATCAACCCTAAAAAACAAAACGACCGTCAGCCTAACTAACGATCGTTGTGTTTTGCTTATATCACGTTGTCAATAAGGCTAGACACTTGCCTATTACAACGAAGCTTATTATTAAGCAGGTTTGTATGTTTTCAATAAACGAGCAACTGCTTCAGAAACTTGAGCACCATTAGATACCCAGTAATTTACGCGATCTAAAGCAATACGTAAGTTTTCAACATTAGGATTACCTACTGGGTTATAAAAGCCAACACGCTCAATAAAGCGACCATCACGACGATTACGTGAGTCAGCTGCTACGATATTATAAAACGGACGTTTTTTAGAGCCACCACGGGCTAAACGAATCACCACCATGGGGGTTATTCCTCTTAAAAGTTAGTTAAATCAAATTCAATAAACGAGTAATTTTAGTGGTTTTTACTAAATAAATCAATAGATAATCCATATTTTTTAGAAATAACCACTAAATTACAACACTAGCGTTTTTGGATAAAATGTACCATTCCTTCCGTAACAGGTGCTTGCAAGAGAATAATATGCCCTGTTTGCTTAGCAAAAGCTTGAAAATCACCTACAGCACTAGGATCTGTTGTCAAAACTTTAAGTACCTGACCACTTTCCACTGTCTGTAAGGCTTTTTTGGTACGAAGCAATGGCAAAGGACACGTTAATCCAGACGTATCAATTGCCGCTACAAACTCAGGATAAGTAATATGACTCATATCATCCTTATAGTTTCGCTTGAATCCATGCAGGCACTTCTGCTAAGGCAGTAGGTAGCGCAGCAACATCTGTACCACCCCCCATCGCCATATCAGGACGACCACCACCTTTACCGCCTACTTTTGCAGAAACAAAGGATACAAGTTCACCTGCTTTAATCGCTGCTGTTTTATCACTTGTAACGCCTACTGCAACAGTTGCTTTACCTTCAGCATCAGAAGCCAACACCACAACACCAGACTGTAATTTGTCTTTTAGTACAGGGATCATTTCACGTAGGAATTTTGCATCAGCCCCTTTAAGGGTCGTAACTAATACTTTTACTCCTTGTATATCTTGTGCTTGTGCCGCTAGATCAGATGCCATTGCTACGGCTAATTTTTCCTTGGTCTGTTCTAACTCTTTTTCTAGTTGACGAACTTGATCCTGTACTAATTTAGAGCGTTCAAATAACTCTGATGGCGGTGATTTTAATAATGCCGCTGTTTTATTGACATTATCATTAAGGTTTTTGAGCCAATGTAAGGCATTTTCACCTGTTACAGCTTCAACACGGCGAATACCTGAAGCAATCCCACCTTCTGAAACAATTTTGAATAGACCAATATCACCCGTACGCTTAACGTGTACACCACCACATAACTCACGTGAGAAACCAATATCTAATACACGAACTTTATCGCCATATTTCTCACCAAAGAGTGCCATTGCACCACCTTCAACGGCAGCATCAAAATCCATAATTTGGTCATGCACTTCAGTATTAGCAAGAATTTCTGCATTGACAATCGCCTCTACCTCCGCAATTTGCGCGGGTGTAACAGGTGCATCATGCGAAAAGTCAAAACGGGTTTTCTCTGCATCAACCAAAGAGCCCTTTTGCTGAACATGACTACCTAATACTTGTCGTAACGCCTTATGCATCAAATGAGTTGCTGAGTGATTACGAGTAATACTTTTACGACGTTGTGCATTAACATGGGCTTGAACGGTATCACCTACTTTGATATGCCCTAGACTTACTGTACCATAGTGACCAAAGACATTCGCCGTAATTTTCTGTGTATCATATACCTCAACGGCATTACCAAAACCAGTTAATACCCCTGCATCACCAACCTGACCACCTGATTCGGCATAAAAGGGTGTACGGTCAAGAACTAACACCACATCTTGTCCTTCATCCGCTTCTTGTACAGCAGTACCATCACGATAAATTGCTAAAATGGTAGAGCCTGTCTCTAAAGTAACATAACCTTGGAAATCTGTGTTATCACCTGTGTAGCTAAGTTGTTGATTGGTTTTAAATTTACCACTTGCTCGTGCCATTTCACGTTGATGCTGCATAGCAATATCAAACCCTTTTTCATCAAGTGATACACCGCGCTCACGACAAATATCTGCGGTTAGGTCAAATGGGAAACCATAGGTATCATAAAGCGTAAAGACTGTCTTACCATCAAGAACATCGCCCTTTTTAAGGGTTGCTAAGTTCTCTTCTAAAATCTTCATCCCTTTTTCAAGGGTTGCTTGGAAACGCTCCTCTTCAAGTTTTAAGACAGCAACAACGCGTTCTTGTTGTTCTGCCAACTCAGGATAAGCTGCCCCCATTTCAGCCACTACATCAGCAACTAATTTATGAAAGAATGGTTTTGTTTGCCCTAATTGATAACCATGACGTAATGCACGGCGAATAATACGGCGCAAGACATACCCTCGCCCTTCATTACCCGGAATAACACCATCCACAATCATAAAACTACAGGCACGAATATGGTCAGCAATTACTTTAAGGGAATTGTTAGTTAAATCACTTGTATTCGTCTCACGCGCAGCTGCTTGAATAAGATGCTGGAATAAGTCAATATCATAATTAGAATGTACATGCTGTAAAACAGCAGCAATACGTTCTAACCCCATACCTGTATCCACACATGGGTGTGGTAGCGGATGCAAAACACCGTCTTTATCACGGTCAAATTGCATAAAGACTAGATTCCAAATTTCAATATAACGATCACCATCTTCTTCGGGTGATCCTGGAGGACCTCCCCATACTTCTGGACCATGATCATAAAAGATCTCTGAACAAGGACCACAAGGACCTGTATCAGCCATTTGCCAGAAATTATCAGAGGCATAGCGAGCCCCTTTATTATCACCAATACGGATAATTCGTTCTTCAGGAACACCTATTTTATTTTTCCAAATATCATAAGCCTGATCATCTTCAAAATAAACTGTTACCCAGAGTTTTTCTTTCGGCAACATATAAACGGTTGTCAATAGCTCCCAAGCAAATTGGATGGCTTCTTCTTTGAAATAATCCCCAAAACTAAAATTTCCTAACATTTCAAAGAAAGTATGGTGGCGTGCAGTATAACCTACATTTTCAAGATCATTATGTTTACCACCTGCTCGTAGAGAGCGTTGTGCCGTTGTCGCACGTTTGTAAGGGCGGGTATCTTTACCTGTAAATACATCCTTAAATTGCACCATACCTGAATTGGTAAAAAGCAATGTAGGATCATTAGCAGGAATTAAAGAAGATGATTTAACAATTGTATGATTTTTTGAGTGAAAAAAATTCAAAAATTTAGAACGAATATCAGCTGTTTTCATTACTGGTTTTAGCATAAAAAATAAGTAACTTCTCATTATATGCCAAAACCTTCAAAAGTGGTAATACTTGAAAAATTATCTTTTATTTAATGGTAATGTGTCGGAGCGTTTTATATTTATCATCAATACTAGACCCGTAAAAGTAGCAATATTTATTAACTTGACAGTATGATCAAATTTTTATTCTACCCTTTCTGACTATAAACAAAGTATCCACAGATACAAAGGCATATTCTCTCTATTTATTACGTTCTCTTACACAAAACATAAAAGTTCGGTTAATATGGAGGGCTAAATAGTGATTATAAAGATAGAAGAAAGATGATATTTCTTCTTATTATCTCTTCGAGGGCTTATGAAAAATAGAATTCTAGGAAGTGCACTGATTATTGCAGGTACTGCCATCGGTGCAGGAATGTTAGCAATGCCATTAACCTCAGCAGATATGGGTTTTGGCGCAACTATTTTTTTGCTAGTTATTCTGTGGGGGCTACTCACCTACACTGGGCTACTTTTTATGGAAGTTTACCAAACAGCCCCTCGTATGGATGCAGGTGTGGCTAGCTTAGCAGAACAATATTTTGGGGCAATTGGACGTATTGTTACGACACTTAGTTTATTAATCTTATTATATGCTTTACTTGCTGCGTATATTACTGGCGGAGGTTCTCTACTAGCTGGAATATTACCTGATATTCATTTAGGCGGTGTATTGATTACAAAACACATTGCTATTTTATTATTTACCCTTATTTTAGGCTCATTTGTTATCTTTGGTATTCGGGGAGTCGATGGTTTAACCCGTTTGTTATTCCTTGGAAAGATTATTGCCTTTGTTATTCTTTTGGCTATGATGCTACCCCATGCTAAAGTAGAAAATCTCCTTATTTTACCAACCGATCATTATCTTATCCTCTCTGCTGTACCTATTTTTTTTACCGCATTTGGTTTCCATGTCATTATGGCAAGTATCAATACTTATCTACAAGCAGATATTCGTAAAATCAGAAAGGCTGTTATTATTGGTGCATTAATCCCTCTCGTTGCTTATAGCCTATGGCAACTGGCAACACATAGTGTACTCAGTCAACAAACCTTTATGGCTATTTTACAAAAAAATCCTTCTCCTGATGGCCTTGTACAAGCAACAACTCAAATAACAGAAAGTACGGTATTAGGCGGGATTATGCGGATTTTTGCCTCATTAGCCCTTATTACCTCTTTCCTAGGCGTAGCAATGGGTATCTTTGAAGGAGTTGGTGATTTATTAAAACGATTTAAGTTACCCGCTAATCGTAAGTCGCTTGCTCCACTTACTTTTATTCCACCGCTTATTTTTGCCCTCTTTTATCCAGAAGGTTTTGCTGCTGCTCTTGCCTATGCTGGTTTATTATTCGCTTTCTACGGTGTTATTTTACCGGTCGGATTAGTATGGAAAGCACGACAACAACACCCTAATCTCCCCTATCGTGTCGCAGGTGGTAATATTGCTCTAGCAATAACATTTTTGGCAGGTATTCTTATTATCCTTATTCCATTTTTAATTAAATGGGGTGTATTACCTAAAATTATTTTTACAGGTTAATCAGTATATTCTTTAATAAACAAACTGACCTTATTATCACATATATTAAGGTCAGTTTATTTTTAGTCTTAATGCTAAAAATACTCTATTTTTCTACCGCAATAAATAGACAAAAAGCAAATAATAATGAATAAAGTTTTTGTATATAACAAGCAGTTCTTTTTTAAAAACTATTTACCCTCAATCAGTAATGTTTCTCCTAGCACTATTCTGCTATTCGCTGCCCATAGGCATATACTTGTTCTAAAAGAGCTAATTTATCAGCATGATTAGCATATTGCTCTGAAAGTTGTTGCAAACTTTGTGTAAATACGGGTACTTTAGCATCAATTTTCTTATGTCGATATTTTTCCCATCGCATTTGTTCAGCACGGCTAAGTGTCTTATAAAAATGACGAGCCCGATAATGAAATAATAATGTAGGAATACGCTCATCTTGAAAGACTAAACCATGATTAGCTAGAGATTCTAGCGGTAGCCCTTTCAATACTTCTAAGCTATATTTATCATCATAGCTATAAAATCCTTGATAAAGTGCTGCTTCTACATCTTCTTTATCTGTATCAAACACACGTTCTTCTGAAAAAATAGCCTCTACTTTTTCACAAATATCTGCCGATTGTTTTAAGGTTTTTAGGTTTGCCAAACACTGTTCACGATTGATCCCCAATCGTTCTGCTGTTTCAGGTAGCAGTGTCTTAGCTGGTGCTAAAATAGGGCATTTATTAATATGCACTAATTTTAAAGGAACAGGCAATATACCTTGTTGCGTCAAATCCTCTTTTTTAGTATAAAGATAGGTGCGTAATATATCTGCATCTTTAGACAATAAATCATTTATATCACCTGCTAAATCACATACAATCACGGCATTAGGATTAGTAGGATGCCAAGCAATAGGAGCAATCCAAGTACAATTTCCTCGATAATTACCTAACATACCTGATACATGAACCAAAGGTGTCATTGCTCGTGTATCAATCAATTGTTCTAGTGTTTTTTTATGTCGATGCTCAAAAAAATACTGAAAAAGTTTGGGTTGTTTTTCTTTTATTAATTTAGCAATAGCAATCGTCGCATAAACATCAGACATCGCATCATGTGCGTGACTATGCTCAATACCATTTGCTTTCGTTAAATTTTCTAATTTAAAAGAGGGAATTCCCTCTTCATCGACAGGCCATTGAATACCTTCTGGACGCAATGCATAACACGCCCTAACAACATCCAATAAATCCCACCGAGAGTTACCATTTTTCCACGCATACTCATACGGATCAATAAAATTCCGATAAAATATATAACGTGTCATTTCATCATCATAGCGAATATTATTGAATCCTACGATACAGGTATTCGCTTGACTAAACTCCGCATGAATACGTTGTGCAAACTCAGGTTCAGAAATACCTTTTTCATTGCAAAGCTGCGGTGTGATACCCGTAATAATAACCGCTTCAGGTGATGGTAAATAATCATCTGTTTGCTTACAATACAACATAACAGGTTCACCAATAATATTAAAATCAGCATCTGTACGGATACCTGCAAATTGAGCGGGTCGATCACGGGCAGGATCAACACCAAAACTCTCATAGTCATAAAAGAAGAAACTAAATGTATTATTCATAAGTAAAATTTACCCCTCTATTAGGGTGTATTGATGCTCTATTTTACTCACTAAAAACCCGATACTCAACTGAATATCGGGTTATTTTATTAATATGCCCAATACAATAATAGTCTAAATAAACCAGCGATAACCGCTAGCCCGACAAAGCCAGCTAACCATAACAAAATAAACCATTGTATTGAACTTAACTTTCTTTTTTGTTTCATCAATGATACCCACTATCACCGACACGTACTTTACCCCTAAATACCCAATATGAAAATAAGCTATAGGCAATAATCATAGGGATAAAAATTAGCGCCCCAATCAATGTAAATACTTGACTTGAACGTGGTGCTGCCGCCTGCCAAATATCAATAGAGGGAGGGATAATATAAGGGAATATACTTAATAGTAAGCTTATAAAAGCAACTAACAATAATAAAATAGTATAAATAAAGGGTTGTCGTTCTTTTTGTTGCTGAACCGCTCTAAAAATCCACCCAAACATAAAGAGTGTGATGATAACGAGTAAACCAAAATAAATTCGATGAGACGCAACAAACCAACGCTCTACGATACTCGGTTGAACCCATACAGAAGCGATAAGTACCAGTGCAAATATTCCTAATAGCATCATAAGTATTTTAGGCATAGCACGATACATTTTTTGTTGAAGATGATCCGTTGTTTTATAAATCAACCATGCACAGCCTAAAGTAGCATACATCACCACTACCCCAATACCTGTTAATACGGTAAACGGAGTAAGCCAATCAAATGTTTCACCTGAAAAAATACCTTCTGTTGTTTTAATACCTTGGATAACGGCACCTAATACAACCCCCTGAAAGAAAGCAGATAATATCGATCCCCACATAAAGGCATAATCCCAACATTTCTGTAATCGGCTCATTTTAAAGCGAAACTCAAATGATACTCCCCTAAAAATCAGCGCTAGTGCCATTAACGTAATTGGCATATAAAGTGCTGATAATATTGTTGCATACGCAAGGGGGAATGCAGCAAATAATCCAGCACCACCAAGTACCATCCAAGTTTCATTCCCATCCCATACCGGTGCAACGGTATTCATCATCGTATCCCTTTCCGCTTTTGCCCTGATAAAAGGAAATAAAATACCAATACCTAAGTCAAAACCATCTAGTACGACATATAACAATACACCTAAGCCAATAATCGCAAACCAAACAAGTGTTATATCCATTATTTACCCTCCGCTGAATAGACAATTTCTGGGCCTTTCATCAAGTGACGTAACATATAATAAATACCACACCCAAAAACAATGGCATACACGATAACAAAAACAATAAGGCTTAATCCAACTTGATCAGCAGAAACAGTATGCGATAGCGAATCCTCTGTTCGCAGTATTCCGTAAATAGTCCAAGGCTGACGTCCTACTTCAGTGACTACCCAACCTGCTAATAGCGCAACATAGCCGAGTGGTGCCATAAAAACAGTAAACCAATGAAAGTATTTATTCTCATATAAAGTATGTTTTTTTCTTAACCATAGCCCTATTACAGACATTATTATCATTAATAAACCAATCCCTACCATTATTCTAAAACTCCAGAACATAATAGGTACATTAGGACGATCCTGAGGTTCAAACGCTTTTAACCCTGTTACCGTACCATCTAGGGTATGCGTTAAAATCATACTTCCTAAATGAGGAATTCCAATTTCAAAATGATTACGCTCATTCTCCATATCAGGGATAGCAAATAGCAATAATGGCATCGCATGATCGTGATTGGTTTCCCAATGTCCTTCCAATGCAGCAATTTTGGCAGGTTGATGTTTTAGTGTATTCAAACCATGCAAATCACCTATAACCATTTGAGCGATGGAAGCAAACAAGAGTAGCCATAAGCTATATGAAAATGACTTTTTGATTAAAGCATCACGGCGACCTCGTAACAGATGCCAACCTGCTGTCCCTATCACTAAAAGAGCTGACACTAGAAAAACGGCAACACCCATATGTGCGAGACGATAAGGAAAAGATGGATTAAATACGATTGCCCACCAATCTTCCGGAACAACAATACCGTTTTCCATATAAAAACCTTGGGGGGTTTGCATCCAACTATTTGATGATAAAATCCAAAACATTGAAATACACGTCCCTATCGCTACCATCAGTGTTGCAAAAAAGTGTGCTTTTTCACTTACTCGCCCCCAGCCAAATAGCATAATTCCAAGAAACCCTGCTTCTAAAAAGAAGGCACTCAATACTTCATAGGTCAAAAGAGGTCCAGTTACACTACCAGCAATACGAGAAAACTCACTCCAGTTTGTACCGAATTGATAACTCATCACAATACCTGAGACAACCCCCATCGCAAAAGCAAGTGCAAAGACCTTTACCCAAAATTTAAATAAGTCTTGATAAATAGGGTTTTTAGTACGTAACCATCGCCATTCAATAAAAGCTAAGAAACATGCTAAACCAATCGAAGTAGCTGGAAAAATAATATGAAAAGAGACGGTAAATGCAAACTGAATACGAGCTAGCATTAACGCCGTAAGACCAAGATCCATAAAACGCCCTATACGAGTATAAATAGATCTAAATTTTAAAAGACTGATTATCAGGTGTAAAGAAAACCTATAGTAATAATTTAATAGTAAACACAAGAAATTATTACGAACTACCTAGTATTTATATATAAAAGTAAATAAGGGCTTAATCAGAGAAAATACTCTTTTAGACAATACCCCTAATAAAATCGAATAAAAATACAATTTATCTTTTCTTTAAAATTATTTTTCCAGATAAATTTTGTAGCTTTTTAAATTTGTACTACACACTAAATTAATAATAGGTAAATAGCTTATCACTGCATTATTTGGAATAATATATTAAAAATTTATTATTTTTATGATGATACACGATTAACGCTTAACCTCCTGAGGGAATACACCTATCTGATCAGAATTTAATCCTTTTTTCAACGCATTAATCCGAGTACAAATACTTTCTGTTACTGCATCAGCTTGTGCTATTTTGTCAGGTGTAATACGTGGGTCTTTTTTATCAAATAAAATAGCATCTAATAATCTTTCTGCATGCATACCCTCACGACAGAAGTATAGTACACCTGCCTCTTTAAAGAGGGTTGCTACTTTGGCAACTTTTGTTGTGGCAATACCCAATGCCCCATCCTCTCCTCCTAATTCACGAAATAAGTCATCTGTCGGAAAGCCTCCACAAGCAGCAAAAAAAGTTTTATTAAACACCGTATTCCCAGCACCTGTCATACGCATATACTGCCATGCTAAATCAATGTGTTCGTGCTGTGCATAACGTGGTGCTAAATGAACAGGCTTTAAATCTAAACGTACAACTTGTGTTTCAGGCTGAAAATAAAAAGTCGCTGCAGCTACCTCTAAAGCCCCCTCTTCATAAGCATCATCCGCATCTAAAAAAGCCACAAAATCCACATTATTATGCTGAGCTAAAAAAGTACCAAAATTACGTGCCTGTGCTACACCGCTATTTTGTGCTAATTGAGCAAAATAAATATGCTCTGGATACTGTGTGGCTAATTGTTGAATGAGGGTAAATGTATTATCTTGAGAACAGTCATCAATTAAATAAAGTCGCCCAAGATATTTTTTGTACTAATACCGATTGCACCGCACGCTCTAACGTGCTTTCAGCATTAAAACAAGGGATAACAACATCAATTTTAGGAAAGCTCATCTTGGTCTTGGGAGAAGTAAAAATATTAAGGAAAATAAGAGTACTTATAGAAATACACTCTATCAGGTTTATTATATTTTCTCTAGCTATTTATCATTTTGAAGTAACAAAATAAAGTAATTTTCTTAAAAACAACCATTTATTACTTAATCTATAAAATTAAGATAAAAAAGGGCTTAAATTAGTCTAACCACTTGAAAAAAAAAAAAAAAAAAAAAAATAAATAAATAAAATGAGAAAATTTGTAAAAATAAAATAAAAAATACTATTTTTAACAACTGACATAAGGTATAAAATGCAGATTTCTTTGGTATGTAATAAATTTCAAAATGGTGGTGGTATAGAACGCTATACAATAGATTTAGTCAATGGTTTTTATACTTATAATAAAAAAAATCATAAAATCAATGTCTATGCTACAAATTTTGATCAAACAATAAAAGAGTATGGTCTTATTACTCCTAAAAAGATTAACTTATCTTTCATCCCTAAAAAATTACGTCATTTTTTTCTTTCTTACCAAACCAATAAACAAAAAACTCTCAATGATAAACTTATATCACTTATATTCACAAAAGCAGATATTATTATTTGTGGAGGAAACCATCTAGGTTATATAAATGCCTTAGGTAAACGTCCCTCTTATCTAAGTAGGCTAAAAATTCATAATGAAAAATCTTGCTTTAATCAAGCAGATTTAATTATTGCACATTCCAAATTAATGAAAGATGAAATTTCAAAGTTTTATCATATTGATCAAAATAAAATAGAAATTATTTACCCTCCTGTTGATACCAACAAATTTTTAATTACTACCGAACAAAACAGAGAATATATTCGTGCAAAATATGGATTTAAGTCAAATGAAATTATTTATCTATTTCCATCCACAGGGCATACTCGAAAAGGGTTTTCTATATTAAGAAATTACTTTTCTCAGACTACTCTACCCATCCGTTTGGTCGTTGTAGGAACACCTGTTACTGAAGAACCCCACATTTCATCTTTAGGATACTGTACTAATATGGTAGAACTTTATCAAATGGCTGATTACACCATTATGGCGTCTCTTTATGAACCATTCGGTTTAGTAGGCATCGAATCTATTTTATGCGGTACTCCTATTGTCTTTGCTAATAACATTGGTTGTTTAGAAGTTTTACAGCATCAATTTGGTTTTACATTTAATCGAGATGAAAAAACACATTTGAATCAGGTTATTCATCAATCAGTAGAATATGCTCTCCAGAAAAAATATCGAATAACAAATCCTTTATCATGCTTAAAATATAATCCTTCTATAGAACAACATATCCAAGATTTAATACATAGAATTGAACGATACTGTGGCTAGACTCAAGTAATTACTACGATTATTAAATCTCATTATGTAAATGATCATTAAATAAACCCACTAAAAGCCTCTTCTATTAAACGAATATCCTGTGCATTTAGACGTTTAACATCTGAAAGTAAGCGTCTAAAATACTTAGCACCTGCTTGTCCGTTCATCAACCCTAACATTGGTTTAACAACAGCCCTTAACGGAGCCCCCTCACTCAGTGCTTTTTCAGCATAAGTAGTCATTTCTGCACAAATACGGGCATTATCGGCAGGTTGGCTATCCGCCCAAATCAATTGACTAAGCTCTCTTAATAAATAAGGCTCATGCCATGCTGCCCTTCCTATCATAATGCCATCAAACTCGGATAACAATGCACTTGCTTGCGCTAATTGATGAATACCACCATTTAAAATAAACAATGCATCAGGGAAGTCTTTTTTAAGTTGCATTACCCTATCATAGCGAAGGGGTGGAATTTCTCTATTATCCTTTGGAGAAAGTCCTTTTAATACAGCATTACGTGCATGTGTAATAAATACTCGACACCCTACATCATAGATTTTACCAACAAAATCTCTCACAAAATCATAAGAGTCTTCGTAATCTAATCCCAAGCGGTGCTTAACGGTAACAGGAATATCTACTGCTGCTTGCATTGCTTGAATACATTGCGCCACCAAATCTGCTTCTGCCATTAAACAAGCACCAAAAGCCCCCTTTTGTACTCGTTCTGAGGGGCAACCACAATTTAGATTAATTTCATCATATCCCCATTGCTGCCCTAATTTAGCACACTGCACTAAGGCATCAGGCTCACTTCCCCCAAGCTGTAAAGCAACAGGATGTTCTTGTTCATTAAACTGTAGGTGGCGAGGAACATCACCGTAAATTAATGCACCTGTTGTCACCATTTCCGTATAAAGCAAAGCATTCGGTGCTAATAAGCGGTGAAAATAGCGACAATGTCTATCTGTAACATCAAGCATAGGTGCAACAGATAGTCGCCAAGGTTTGAGAGGTGATTGGTAAAGTCCAGATAAGGATATAGTCATAAAATCTATTTACTATTTATTAATCAGCCCATATTATAAACATTTTCATTCATATACTCCTACTCTTTTATAGACTACTTTTCATACAGATGGATTTGAGACCTATATAATGAGCTAGCCCATCTTTAAGTAGTTATAAATCTTATTCTAACGCCTATTAAAATACACAACATTCAACACGGCATAGGTAAAAATTATCCCGTTCTAATAATAAAAGTAAAAGATCCCTCCCCCCCCCTCTTATTAAGATATACCATGCTATTTATTAAATAAACCCATCAAAATGATTCCTGATAATATCAATGGCTATATTTATTTGTTAGAATAAGCATTATTTTTAAGAAAATAGAGATAAGAATGGCTGTTTTTACCCCCCTAACAACAGAACAAACACAAGATTTTTTACTGCATTACAACCTAGGAGAACTAGTATCTCTACAAGGTATTACAGCAGGTATTGAAAATACAAATTTTTTTCTCAATACCACCAAAGGTGAGTTTGTTTTAACTATTTTTGAAGTACTTACTTTTGAACAATTGCCCTTTTATATCCAATTGATGTATCACCTTGCTCAAAAGGGTATCAAAGTACCAATGCCTCAAGTCCGAAAAGATGGTGAATTAATTGGTCATCTTATGGGAAAACCTGCTAGTATTGTGACACGTTTATCTGGGGGCTATGAGGCTACACCCAGTAAAACACACTGTATGCTAGCTGCAGATATACAAGCCCATATCCATTTAGCCACCCAAGACTACCCTCTTTACCAAGAAAACCTGCGCGGACTACCTTGGTGGCAAGCCAATTATCCTAAAATCGCCCCCTTTTTAAGTGATGAACTCAATTCTTTTTATCAAAAAGCACTCAATGAGCAAATCACACTACAAGAATCTTCCTTATGGAAAAGCCTCCCTAGTAGTGCCTGCCACTGCGACTTATTCCGTGATAATGTACTATTTGATGGAACTTATCAATCTCCTGCTATGGGCGGTGTTATTGATTTTTACTTTGCTGGGGTTGATAAATGGATTTTTGATGTCGCTGTTGCTGTGAATGATTGGTGTATCCATCGAGATACAGGAGAATTTATTCGTCCCCATGTTAAAGCATGGTTAGATGCCTATCATAAAGTTCGCCCATTCACCAAGGAAGAACGAGAAGTCTGGCCACAAGCCCTACGTGCAGCTGCTTTACGATTTTGGACATCTCGCTTATATGACTTTTATCTTCCAAGAGCAGCAGAAACCTTAAAACCACATGATCCCACACATTTTGAACGTGTGCTACAACAGCGTTTTACCGGATATATCCCTACATTACCTTAGTATTTTTATTTTATTTAACAAAATTATTATGGCAGTTATTCACGCTTATGGCCCTAGTGCAACAGTACGGTGGGCAACTCAAGGGTTTAACGTATTTTTTAAACGGTTTATTCCCTTTACACTTTTATTTATCACTATTTTCATGCTTAATCTACTAAGTGCTAGTATTCCCTTTATTAGTCTTATTGTCGGTATTATCTGCTTACCACTCCTACAGATGGTGATTTTTAACGCTGCCTATGGTGTTAAACTACGTGGCTATTTTACACAGCAGGATTTATTACAAAAACTTCGTGAAAAAAGTATATGGTCAAAATTAATCCTAGCTTCCCTTATTAATATCATTTTAACGAATATTATCCTCATTATTACCCTACCACCATTACCTGTACCAATTGAAACATTAATGAATATAAGTAATGAAGAAATAGTAGTATTAATGGCATCTTATATAACATTCTCAAACTTTCTCCCAGTCATTCTTGGAGTATGTATTTATTTTCTATTGACTTCATGGGTATATCCATTAATCACATGGGAAAATTTAACTGTTTTAGAGGCATTTAAACAGTCCCTCAAAGCCACCGCCTCTAATGCTATTGCATTAAGTTTTTTAATCATTTTCTACTTTGCCTTAATAAGCATTAGTGTTATCTTAATTACACAGTTTTTTCCTAGCTTATCAAGAATAGGGATTTTATTTGTTTTTATTGAAGTAAGTGCAATTTCTGCCTATTTTTATAATTGCCTCTTTGCTGCTTATATGGAAATTTTTTATGGAAAACAAACAATTAACACATAATAAACAGTAATTATTTAATACATTTTTATGTATATAACAAATATATTTTATAGACAGTAGGTTTCTATTCCATATTTTATTAATATAGCCTATCTTATTAAGGTCAATAGGTACTCTTTTTGGAGAATAGCATAATGAAAAAAGTATTATTCGCTAGTTTACTTGCACTTTCACTCGGTGCGTGTAAGACACTTGATGTTGCTTCTGCCATTGAAGCAGGATCATCATTATTCCAAGCCGCCTCTATTAGTGATGATGAGATGAAAGCCATTGGTTTACAATCTGCCAAAAAACTAGATGCTGAAAATAAAACTGCCCCTGCATCAAATGCTTATGCCAAACGCCTAAATAAAATCACCAAAAACTTCAAATCATACAATGGTATTCCCCTTAACTTTAAAGTATATCTCACTAAATCAGTTAATGCCTTTGCTTTACCAAATGGTGATGTCCGTGTTTATGCTGGGTTAATGGATCTAATGACAGATGATGAAGTCCTATTTGTTGTGGGGCATGAAATTGGTCATGTGATTGAAGGACATTCTAAAGCACGCATGAGAACAAATTTACTCGCTACCGCTGCTCGTCAAGCAGCTGTGGCAAGTGGTAATTCTATTGCATCTACCCTATCATCTGGTGAAATTGGTGAATTAGCGCATAATTTTGTTAATGCTCAATACTCTCAATCACAAGAATATGATGCCGATACTTTTGGGCTAAAAATCCTAAAAGAAAATAATCGTCCTAAAGAAGCTGGTGTGAGTGCTTTACGTAAATTAGCATCACTAAATGGAGGTTCAAATGCTTCTATACTCTCTTCTCACCCAGATTCACTCAAACGAGCAGAACGTATTGCTAACATGAAATAAAAAGGACTGATAACTATTTAGTCAGTAAATACATCAAGTTTACTGACTATTATGTCCACAAAAAACAGGGAATGT
Organism: Pelistega ratti; assembly: GCF_009833965.1. NCBI lineage: Bacteria > Pseudomonadati > Pseudomonadota > Betaproteobacteria > Burkholderiales > Alcaligenaceae > Pelistega > Pelistega ratti. Next base: position 263,218 of record NZ_CP047165.1, on the reverse strand, counting down.
TCATATACATTCCCTATTCTTATAAAAAGACAGAAAATAATCTATATAAAATGAATTTTTCTGTCTTATCCTATTCAAAAGCTAATAAATAAACTTATAAAGCCTCTGTTAATTCAGGTACAGCAGTAAATAAATCAGCAACTAAACCATAATCAGCCACCCCAAAAATAGGAGCATCTGCATCTTTATTAATCGCTACAATAACTTTAGCATCTTTAATACCTGCTAAATGTTGAATCGCCCCAGAAATACCCACAGCAATATAAAGTTGTGGTGCAACGACTTTACCTGTTTGTCCGACTTGTAAATCATTTGGTGCATAGCCTGCATCAACTGCTGCACGAGAAGCCCCTACCGCAGCCCCTAATTTATCCGCCAATTTTTCTAATAATTGGAAGTTTTCCGCACTACCTAGGGCACGACCACCCGATACAATAACAGCCGCATTGGTAAGCTCTGGACGTTCAGACTTAACAATTTCACGACCAACAAATGTACTTAAACCACTATCCGCTACTACAGGAATCGCTTCGATACCCGCACTTCCCCCTGTTGCAGGAACAGCTTCAAATGCAGTTGTTCGTACTGTTATCACTTTTTGCTTGTCAAGACTTTTAACTGTTGCTATAGCACTACCAGCATAAATCGGACGCTCAAACGTATCAGAATCAATGACTGCCGTAATTTCTGAAATTTGAGCCACATCGCATTTAGCGGCTACTCGTGGAGCAGTATTTTTACCTGAAGTTGTACCTGCAAATACAATATGTGTATAAGCATCGGCTATTTGTAAGACTTGACGAGAAAGATTCTCTGCTAAATCATGTGCTAAAGCATCACCATCAGCAACTAATACTTTGGTAACCCCCGCAATATTCGCTATTTGTGTAGCAACAGCATCTACCCCTTTACCTGCCAACAATACGTGTACATCACTACTTAATTTAAAAGCAGCACCTAGGGTATTCAATGTTGCTTTTTTTAGTACACCATTATCATGTTCTGCAATTACAAGTACTGTCATCTTAGATCACCTTTGCTTCATTTTTTAGTTTATCTACAAGCTCTGCTACACTTGATACCTTGATACCTGCTTTACGAGCAGGGGGTTCATTCACTTTAAGCACTTGTAAACGAGGTTCAATATCAACACCTAATGATTCTGGTGTGAGTGTTTCAATTGGTTTTTTCTTAGCTTGCATAATTTTAGGTAAGGTCGCAAAACGAGGTTCATTTAGACGTAAATCTGTTGTGATAATAGCAGGCAGTTTAAGTTGTAATATTTCTAAACCACCATCAATCTCACGCGTTACTTTAACAGAATCACCCTCTACTTCTACCTGACTAGCAAAAGTTGCTTGAGGCCAATCTAATAAAGCTGCCAACATTTGCCCTGTTTGATTTGCATCATCATCAATCGCTTGTTTACCTAAAATAACGAGCCGTGGTTGTTCTTTATCCACGACTGCTTTTAAGAGTTTAGCCACCGCTAACGGTTGTAATAATGACGTAGTTTCTACCAAAACACCTCTATCCGCCCCAATTGCCATCGCTGAACGAATTTGTTCCTGACATTGTGTTACACCGCATGACACAGCAACAATTTCAGTAGCAATGCCTTTTTCTTTAAGACGGGTCGCCTCTTCTACAGCAATTTCATCAAAAGGATTCATTGACATTTTGACATTGGCAATGTCCACATCTGTATTATCTGATTTGACAAGGACTTTGACATTATAGTCAACTACACGTTTCACAGGTACTAATACCTTCATCCATTTATCTCCTTGGATAATTCTAGCAAAAATTATTCTTATCATACACGTTTACCCAAAGAATTTCTTCATTCAAGCACAAGAAAATTAAATTTCTATCCTATTGGTAGATATCTTTATTTTAAATAGCACTTAATAACACATCACTATCCTTTTCGTTTTTTAGTCTATTATCTACCGTTAATAGCCCTTTATGCATACATACTCAATAGCTGTATAGGTATTTTAAAGTTATCTCTTCTGTATCAATAGTACACTAATCTTCTTCTTTCACTAGTAGATCTTCTATATGAATAAGAAAATCACCAACACCACTTACCAATCTTATATTTCACCCAAGCGTTGAATAGATAAAAGACTCATAGCACAATTCTCTTAAAAAACAGTAAAATAGCGAAATAGTATCCACAACTATGGTTTTTTATTATTTTATTTCTAAAGGGTTATTTACTGTGTTATCACTCCCTCGTTATTCATTGATTGGATTAACCGTATTACTAGGTGCTTGTGCTAGTTCAACAGCAATTACTGAACAACCTTCTAATACCACTTTACCAATACCTCAAAAAACACATCAACAAGGTTCTTCTGCTTGGCAAGTAGAAAATACAGCCCTTAGTGCGAATCAAAATAGCTTTGTAAAACAAGTTGCACAACGCTATCAGATACCAGAGAACTTTATTCAGCAACAACTTAACCAAGCACAAGTCAATGATCGTGTGATTACATTAGTAAGTCCAAAGCGTATTGCTTCGATTAAACGTCATTGGCAAACTTACCGTAACCGCTTTGTTGAACCTATCCGTATTCGTAAAGGAACAGCATTTTGGGATACTCATCGTCAAACATTAGCAGCCGCAGAAAAACAATATGGTGTTCCTGCGGCTATTATTACTGCTATTATTGGTGTCGAAACCATTTACGGGCAAAATACAGGATCATTTAAACTCCTAGATGCTCTTTATACACTAGGTTTTTATCATCCTGATAAAACTCGCCCAGAAAGAAGCCAAATGTTCCGTAATCAACTAGCAGCTTTGATTGCTTTAGCCTATGAAGGTAAATTAGATATTCATACCGCAACAGGCTCTTTTGCTGGTGCTTACGGATTAGGGCAATTTATGCCAATCAGTATCTTACATTATGGCGTAGATGCCGATAAAGATGGTAAAGTAGATTTAAAAAATAGTCCTAAAGATGCGATTTTTTCTGTTGCCAACTTCCTTGTTCAACATGGATGGCAAGCCAATATGCCTGTTTTCCCACCAGTTCAACTCCCCCCCTCTCCAGCATCACTTGTGAGTGGTGGTTTAGAACCAACTTTTACATGGCAAGCCTTACAACAAAAAGGAGCAAGTAGCCAGAGTAAAAATGCTTCATGGCAAAAAGGAAAACAACTTGGGGTCATTGATTTAAAAGATGAAGTGCGTGGTAATCATGAATATCGAGTTGCCACACAGAACTTTTTTACCATTACCAAATATAATCGTAGCTATTTTTACGCAGCTTCTGTTGCCGATTTAGCGACAGCATTAGCAAATCAACAGATCCGTAACGGTTATCAAGTAACACGTCCTTAATATCAAAAATCCCCCTTCATAAAAATGTTGGGGGATTTTTTATTTGTATATTATTTCTATACAAAAAAGTGGTTAAATTATATTCCTTAGTATGTTAATACTTCACCCTCTTTAGGTACTGCCACTTTTTGTAATTTCTGTTTTTCAACAAATGCTCGCATATCATTTGATGAAAGTGCGGCATGATTAACAGCATCCATATGGACTGTAATAATATCAGCATTAGGGGCAACTTGACGCATCTTAGCAACATCTTCTGTTCCCATGATAATACTGCTATTTGGAATACCTTCTAGTTGTGCATAGCCCGTATTCATAACCACAACATCTGGTTTATAACGCTCAAGTGCAGTATCAACCTCATAATTCCAAATAGTATCACCAACAATATACAGTGTTTTCTCATCAGCTGCTTGCATGACAACACCCATAGCATCACCTAATAATTCAGCCAGTTGTGGATTAGCATACATTTCATCTGTACCATGCTGTCCACCTGTTTTACTTAACTTAACTTGATTAAATTCAGTATTTTTACCAAGAACACGGACATCTTTAAATCCTTGTGAACGAATAATCTTAGCATCTCCTGCATTTTGAACAAAAATAGGCAAATCTTTAGGAATAGCTTTTTGTGCATATTCATCCCAATGGTCATCATGTGTATGTGTCACAATGACTGCATCAACTCCTTTTAATACACTTTCTACAGGTTCAGCCATTTCAATTAATGGATTTCTTTTTTCACTATTTATTGTTCCCTTAAATCCCTCATAAGTACCCTTAGGTGCAAGATAAGGATCGACTAAAAAAGTTGTTTGACCATAGTGAATTTTAGCCGTTGCATTTCGGATATGTTGATAATTTATTGCTGCTTGAGCAGTAGTCGTTAATAATGTACTTAACGCAAGAAAAGATAAAACTGATTTTACTTTCATTGATTTTCCCTTTATAAAATTTTGATCGTATAACTATTTTATCGTTACTTATAAAAAGAAAATATTGACTTAACTATCAAAAAGTATAAAATTTGGGTCAATTTGTTTAGATTTTCAAAAAATGACTCTTCCTACTGTTGCTTTAGTTTTATATCCTAACTTTAATCTTTTTCATTTTTCTATTCCGTATATGGTATTTACCAGTAAAATACAGAATCAGGCTTTATTTAATGTACATATCGTAGCGGAAAATCAGCAAATTAGCCAATCTTCCCCTGTTTCTATCCAAACCGATGGTGGCTTAGACCTTTTACAACACGCTGATTTTATTATTATCTGTGGTTGGGATAAGCCTGAAGAGACACCATCTGAAGCCTTAAAACTCGCCTTACAACAAGCACATCATCGTGGAGCGACACTTGTTGGGCTTTGTTATGGTAGTTACCCCCTTGCCTATTCTGGTTTACTCAATGGTAAAAAAGCAACTATTCACTGGTTGGGTGAGGAGGATTTTAGACAACGTTTTCCTCAAATTATACTTGATTGCCAATCTATTTATATTGAAGAAGAAAATATCATCACTGCAGCAGGTACAGCAGCAGGATTAGATTGTTGCCTAGCAATTGTTCGGCAACAATATGGGATTAAAATTGCCAATCAACTAGCCAAAATTCTTGTTATTTCACCTCATCGCGAAGGCAGTCAAGTACAAGTTGTTGAAAAACCCATAACACGCAAAACATCACATGAAAATATTAATGAGCTGTTAGAAGATATTCGCACACATCTAAGTGAAAACTATTCAATTGATCAACTCGCTAAACGGTTAATGATGAGCCGAAGCACTTTCACTCGCCATTTTCGTCATACTACAGGAATATCATTTACCCAATGGCTTATTGATAGTAGATTACAAAAGGGGCGTGAGTTATTAGAAAGTACAACCCTAACCATTGAAGAAATTACCCAACAAATTGGTTTTCATTCTACCACCGCTTTTCGGCACCACTTTAAACAAAAACATCAAATAAGCCCAAAACAGTGGCAAAAGCGGTTTATGAAGAAAGATAACTTTTCAATTTAGCTATTACACTAATCTATTAATAGACTATTTTTCTCATTTTATCATTCAGACTAACCTTATTAACCACTTCAAAATCCTACCCAAAAAATCTTTTGGGTAGAGAATAACCATTCATTTCATTAATGGTAATGAATGCAATAAACGACGTAATATAATCACAGCTTTTGGCATAGGTTCTGCAATCGTTAAACCAACCAATTCTGTATCAGCAAATTGATCAATATCCTGAATAATCCGAATCGTTTCTGCCATAGTTAATCCATTAGGATCTTTACCTACCGCAATATGAAATTCTGCTGGATCTAATACATCTAAATCAAAATGGATTAATACTTTACGTTTACCTGTTTGTTTTAACCAACTAATAATAGCTTGACTATTTTGTTTAACCTCTTCTGGAGATAATGATTTTACGCCCAAATCTTTTTGACGCTGTACTGCCTCATCTTCTGAACGTAAGCCAACAATCAAAGCATTTTCGGGTTTAATTATGGCAGGTAAAGTATCAACAATTGCTTTATCACCTACTCCCAATAAGGTAGTCAAAGCCATTGCATGATAACCATTATAATGATCTGTTGGAACCGTCAAATCACGATGTGCATCAAGCCAAATAACAGCAACATCATCCTCATATTGTTTTGCTAAATAAGAAAAGGCAGGTATACTTACCGAGCATTCCCCCCCTAGTGTTACTACTTTAGCTGGTTGATGTACTTCTATAATATCTAATGCGGCTTTTAATTGTTTTTTAAGTATTGGGTATGCTTGAATACCATTTTCAGTCGCTACTTCTGCTTTATCCAAAGATAAACTAACTGGAACAGTCGCTGTAATATGATTACTTTTTGGTGCTAACCATTCTAAAAGCTGACTTCCTAAATAATAGCCTTGAATAGCCTCTTGATAAGGTAACTCTGGTACTAATTGGGAAATATTATCAAAACCTCCTCCTTGCCATTGTGGAAAGGTTAAACGTAAAGTTGATGATAACGACATATACAATTCCTTAAATTTAAATATCTATAAATATAGATTTATTAAAATAAAAAATATCGACTTGCTTTATAACTGCTGATACAAATTTTCTATGAACTGGTTAATAGCAGAGGCATTATAACGATAATACGTCCACTTCCCCACTCGTTGAGTTTCAACTAATCCCACTTGTTTTAAAGCATTTAAATAGCTAGAAACAACTGATTGTGCCAATCCTGCTTTTTCTGTAATAGAACCCACACAAACACCGCCATCAAAATTAACAGCTTCTGACTCTAGTTGCTTTGCTGTAAAATGCTGTTGAGGATTTTTTAACCATAACAACATCTGTAAACGGTACTCATTTGAAAGAGCTTTAAAAATATCTAGTGTTTCCATTTTTTTATTATATATCTATAAAACTAGATTTGTCAATATAATAAAATTTTTAATAAGCCTAATCGTAAATTAAGAAGCGGTTAATTTTTTACAAAATTAACCGCTTTATTTTTATCAATATTATAAAATTGATTTATTTATCAATAATCTGTTTTGTTATAGCAATTTTATTATCGGCATAACGTACCACTTCTTTAATCACTAATTTTTGCACGGCAGAAATGAGCGTTTGCATGGTTTGGTAATCAGGTTCATCACTACCTTCAGGTAAGAAGATATTTAACTCATCAGCATCTTTAGCATAAAAATTGCGAGAATAACTAAATTTCCCAGTATATGATGCTTTATGTATTGCCGATGTAACAAAAATAGAGGCAAATTTATTTAACTTCTCGGTATGTACAACAGCAATATGATCATCTCCGCCATAATCATAGTTACGATATTTTGCAGAACCAAACATATCAATGGTTGTGGTATTTGCTTTGAAGATCTCTACCGCATTACCAATAAATGCAGAAATACCTGTATCCGCCTCACCTGCAGTAACAAAAGGTAAATTTCCATCAATTCTATCCGCACTTTTTAAACGTTTTCCTCGTGTCGATTTACCAAATAGCTTTTGTAAATTATATTCTTGCCATTTGAATTTCCCATTTTGGAAATCCACCAGCACCTGCTCTTCTTCTATTGTTAGTTGGTAATCTTTCAATCCAGTAACCAAGAGGTACGCCTCGAGCTGCGAGAGGCGGTACGCCTCGAGCTGGGTGATAAAATTTTCCATAAAATCAAAATTAATCTGATCTATTTTTTCTAAAGATTGATCTGATTTTATTGGTAAAGAAAAACATTGATCTTTAATCACCTCTTCACTGAAACTTGAACTTCCCCAAGAAAAAGAACTAAATGCTCGGCTCATCATAGGAATAAAGAACTGAGCGTTCTTTTTATTAAACTTATCTGTTTTGCATTTGAGAATTTTAATTTTATCGCCAGTAAAATAAGGCTTTTCTTGATAGAACATTGTTGCTGTATCTTGTCCAAATGAAATAGTATTTCCATCATTTAAGTACTCTTCATCTTCATCTAAGAATCCTCTAATTCCATTATTACTGGCAATTCTCACTACATAAGGATACCCAATATCAACAAGTTGTATTTTATTTGCATCAAATCTTTTTTTAGACGATTTTACTTCAAAAATATCCTGCAACTCAAACTCTGCCCATTTAACTTGTTGCAATTCTTGTGCTAAATGGGCTTCTATTTTCCCAAATGTTCATTACTTGAACCTTGTTGTTTCAGAATATTTGCTACTTCCCACGCTAAATAATCACTAACAGTTTTTTTAAAATCCTCAAGCGTTGGCTTAGTGTCTATCGGGGCGATTTGGTTCCAGTCTGCTCCATTTGTCGGGTCAATAGTATTTTCATAATATTCGTTCTTAGTAAATAATTTTAATTTTCTTTCACCAAAACGGACTAAATCTACTACTTCCTGATAACGCTCACGGGCATTATCTGTATCTTTTAAATTATTACTCGCTTTTTTACGATTAGTACGAGTATAGCCATCATTAGAAAAATCAATAAATTTAACTAATTCATCTTTTTCATGTCTTTCACCTACTTTAAATACATAAATATTTGTCTGCACACTTGATTTACCAATAAATAAATCAATTGGCATTTTAATACTGGCAAGCAAAGTATGTTTTTGCAAAATACGTTGATTGATTTCTTTTGCTTTACCACTACCTGCTGAATTTTGAACAATAACTGCTGCATAGCCTTTGTTCATCATATTCAATGCGGTTTCCACAAAGTTCATACCATTGCCTGTAACAGAATAAGGCGGATTCAGAATAAAAGCATCTGCAGGGAATTTATCATGAGTATTACCAAAACCATATTTACCATCAAAATCAGTCAATGAGTTTTTATTAATGATATTTGAACTACCGTCACCCATCATAATCATATTTAAAATAGCAAGCATATAAACGCTAGAAAGCAGTTCTAAACCCAACAGTTGTTTAGCTTTAATATGAGCTTCCTTTTTGCGTAGTTCTTCAGGCGATTGAATAGTGGCTTTGGCATCTCTAAGCATTTCATTCATTGCAGCAACCAATAGCCCTGCTGAGCCTGTAGCAAAGTCCCAAACATAGCTATCTTTATTCACTCTAGCCAATTTAACCAATAAAGTTGCCACATAAGACGGCGTTAAAACCACATCGTTGAGTTTGTCTTGGGTAAAACCAAGCCAAGAGTACATTTCATTAAACAGCTTACCAGTAAAATCTGTTGTCAAACCAATTTTGTAATAAATTCCCAAATCATCAACAATTTTGGTAAATACCCGTTTAAGCTGACTTTCACCATTTTGTGGTTTATTGATATTATCAGTTAAAAGTGTATTAGACAGAGTACGAATAATTAACTCTTTTTTATCTTTCGGTAATTGTTTTTCATTAAAAAAGGCATTGATTTTACGAATAATAATATCGCCATCTCGATTACCCTCTTCTTCCGAGGATTTTAAATCGGATTTTTCTAGCGGTTTTACTTTACCTGCCACTCCCAGTGTCGCAATAATTGATGCAGCAACAAGATAAACACGGTCATTTTCACCTAAGCCTTTTTCGTTTTGGTAAATATCATTATTGAGTTTGGTTAGACTGGAGTCAATTTCTTTTTCACGCTTTTCTTTGATTTTTTCTAATTCTTCTGGAGAAAGTGTAAGTTGCTTAACCTGTACAATAAAATCATCAAAATTTTCTTTGGTGAGAAAAGAAAAATCGGTAAAATCTCCAACTTTTTGCCCCACTCCAAGGTTGGATTTAGAAACATAATAAACCCCGATTTGATGACGAATTTCACCCTTTTCATTTTTCTCGCCTGTCATACCTATAGCGATAATATCCGTGTAACTAGTGTGATGGAGTAATGCATTGGCATAATGCACAGCACCATTAACCGCATAGCCATTGATATGTTTAAAATTCGGTTCATTTTTCACCGTACGATTATCCACATTGCCTTCGGCATCTAATTTGACCAATTTGTCACCATAGCCTTTGTATTCGATCAAAATGGGATAATATTCCATATTGGCAGTCTGTAACAACAACTTTACATCAGGACGATTTGCCCCCACACCACCATTTTTAGAAAAATAATCCTTCAACGCTTTATCAATTTCATCATTAAGTGACTCTTGTTCTAATTTGTAATCTAATTTATATTTTTTCAACCAGCCATTCGCTAAATCTGCAATATTAGGCTCAATAGATTGTATTGATTTTTTCGCCATTTCATATCCTATCAGTCAATAATTTTTTGCCTTATCTTGAATTTTAATAAATTTTACTATCATTTTTATAATACCCGAAAAATAGAACAGAATATTTAGTATAAAAATCTATAAGTTTTTAATATTTTTATTGAATTTCATTCAACAACCTATCCCATTTTTCCTACTTAATCAAAATACGCTTTTCACTTTACAATAAACCATTATCCATCTTTATCAGGAATAAAAAATGGTCAATCATGCTAAACGTCATTTATTAAAAACAGGTGGTTTAACCGCCCTAGCATGGTTAATGGCACAAAAACCCTTTATTGTTCCTATCCCCGGTACAACAAAAGTACACCATTTATTAGATAACTTAGGTGCAGATGATATACAATTAACAGCAGATGAACTCACACAATTTCATCAAGAATTAGAAACCATTGAAATAGTAGGTTTACGCTTACCTGAAGCGATATTAAATTTTTCAGAAGCAAAATAAACAAAAAATAAAAGGCTTTACTCTTTAAGGGTAAAGCCTTTTTTATTAAGTGAATGTTTATTGAGTTAATAATCTTCCTTATCTTATACACCTAAAAATCCTTCATAACAGCTTATAGACTAATTATCCCTATCACCTACTTACCAATAAACACGCACACCCACTGCTGTTATCTGCTCTTTAACCTTTCGTTGAAAAATCTGGTTAGTATAGTGCTTACGGTAATCCTGACGAAACTCAACAAATGCACGCACATACTGAGGAATAACAAAATAATCTGTACCGATCGTATAACGATAGCCAGTCTCTCGTGTATGACTGCCTATGGGACGATGAAATTTATGTAAACTACGTCCGTATTGCCCATATACTCGCCATCTCGGCGTAAGTTGCTGAACAAGTGCAAACCGAATATCATTCTCTAATCGCTTATCATGGCTCATTATTTGATCTTTAGTTTTTCGCTGTTCCCAATCTATCGCTATTGTTGTATCTCGATAAATATAACTTGCCCCTACGGCATAGGTCTGTATGGTATATTTGCCCCCTGCTTGACGGTGATAAAACTGCTCTCTCACCAATCCTGAAGAAATTTTAATACTATTAGACTCATTAATCTGATGGGTATAAATAATACCTGTACCCCATACATTTTTACGGTGATTCGTTAAATCTAACCCTAAACCATTACGTTTACTTTCTCCTCCATAAAATATCCCTATCCGTACAGGATCAATCGCATTAGTATATTGTAAAATTCTACGGTGCAGTGCAGGCAATAAAGGATAGGATATCGTCAAATCATTTGCCAAGTCTGTCCGTCTGACCTCATCAGCAATGGATAATATATTGCCATATAGCAATTCACCATATTGTAGATGTCCAATACCAGCATTTAATTGGCGCGTATAAATATCATCAAAATTATGTCTTGAATCGGATGTACCCCTAAAACGCCACTCTACATTCCCTACCGCATAAAATCCATTCATTAAATTTTGTGTTAATTTAAACCCAAAACGTGAACTGTCATTTGTAAAAGCCGGTGAACGGCTTACTCGTTGAGTAGTACCATCCGCAAATTCTGTTCGAGTAGATGAACCACTGACATTCACTCTAAGTGATCCAGTTAATTCTACTTTAGTCTGCCCTGTTTCTACTAAAGTCAGCGCATATGTTGGTGTCAAACAAAAGACATAAAAAGAAGAAAGGAATAGTTTTTTCATTAAGAATAATCGTAATAATATAGTGATAGAGAGAGAATAAGTAGCCAAATTGATACTATGGATAAGTCCAATTTAGCGACTCTTTTTAGTTCAATCATTAAGCGCTATAACGGTTCTTTTACTCATTACGTAAACTATTTGACAAATCAGTAAGACAAAAAAAGAGGCAGTTTTAATCATTCTAAATATGTAAATTTCAACATAGAACAGATAAACCACCCCGTTCTTTCACGCTATAGCAAAATATACAAAATCCTACTTATCTAAACCTTTTTCTTTTAACCATTTTTCCATTAAATCGGCTAATCGTTGGTTATTTTTTTCACCCATTAAAAAATGTGAATTACCATGAATACCCATTGTTGGTAAATGCACTAAAGTCGCATCACCACCATGTCTATTAATTGCATCCACAAACTGTTTTGCCATTGCAAACTCTGTTCCCCATTTATCCTCACCAACATTCTCTGACCCAAGCTGAATATAATCACCGTAATACAATACGATTGGAATTTGGGTTAATTTTAAAAAGTCATTCATAGGAACACCCATTGCTGTTGCCGATAAATGTTCAAAACGTGCTTTTGTAATAGTAGGCATTTCTGTTTCAGGGAAGATAAAAGGTGTACCACCCGGTTCATACGCTACAATAGCTTTTACCTTATCGCTCCGAATAGCCGCACGCCAACCAATCGTACCCCCCATAGAGTGCGTTACCAATATCGCTCCCTCTGTTTGATTAGTGAGTTGTACTAATACATCGGCATTTAAATCATTATCCAGTGGTCCTGAACCCACCGACCAGCTTTGCTGAAATGCTTGATAATAACTTTCTCCAACAGGAAATTGTGCATTGGGAACAGGATTACCTTGTTGATCATAATGCCCTATACGCGATAGAATATAGAATGTTTTATCACCATACATTGGATTACTTGCCCAAGGTGTCGCTGGATCTAGTGCTTCAGTAGAAAGATTAGACTCACCACTACGCGGCTGATCCAGTAAATAAACACTATAACCTTTTCTTAAAAAGAGATTATTAAACCCTTCACGACCATCTACTGTACTTTCCCAAGTTCGTTTTGATTGCGCACCCCCATGTTGGAAGATAAGTGGATAGGGTTTGGCATTAACAGGTATTTGATAATTGACATAAGCAAAATCACCATAAGCACGCTGTCCTTCAGGGGAGATAAAGTTTTCTGCTGAAAAAGTCCCTTTATGCGTAATATAACGTCCACCAACCGTAAAACTACCTTGTTTTTCGATATATAAAGTAGATGAAGGGATATGCTGACACCCTACTAATACCGCTAATGACAATACCGCTAAAAGTAATGAAGATTTCTTCATATTGATTCCTCATATCTAAAATATCAAACTCAGCAGTATTATATCTTTAGGAAGAATAAGGGATAAACCTTGTTTTATTCATTACGTTATTGAATAGTATTCAATAATTTTTACATATAAATGAAATTTAAATAATATTTAAAATATTTTTTGTATGAGCTTACTGTTAAATATACGGGTAGTAGATAATTTTTTAATTTAAGAGACAGAAACTCAATTATTTATTTTCTCTTATTTCTTCTCCACTCCCATGGTGCAATAGCAGGCTGATGGCTAGCCCATAATCCTAGCTTTTCTTTTTCTGCTCTTTTTTGTGCAAGTAAATAATAATCATCTTTCAAATAACGCGTATAAGCCCACGCATAGCCATTTTGTATCATCAATAAATTAATATCTTGATGATGATGATATACCTGACCAAGAATTCGATGATAACGATCTTTTTTTGTCCATTTAATTATCACTTGTTTTTGAAAAATAAGATTTGATAAAAATTGCTTTGCTTTTTTACCGTAAGGCTGTGATTTTTCAGGGGCATCAATTTGATTTAAGCGTATTCTAAAACGATTTTTATCCTTATCTATTACTTCAATCGTATCACCATCCAACACACCAACAACATATCCTACAAAAGATGTAGCCCATACGGTTGAGCTTATCAACAAGCTTATTAGAAAAATAATACCTTTCATTTTATACTTAAAATACTTATCAAACTTAATGAATTATTATATGATTTTTAACACGATAAAACGCTATTTTTAACAGCATAAAATATTTGATAACAAAGCGAATTTTGTGAACAATATGAAAACTACCTAAGCCACACAACAGTATATTTTGTAGAACTTTTATATAGAAAACTGAAAAAATATTTTTAAAATAACTAAATTATTTTTATATTTATAAACAAAATTGGTCGGAGCGGCGGGATTCGAACTCGCGACCCCTTGCACCCCATGCAAGTGCGCTACCAGGCTGCGCTACGCCCCGACAACAAAGGAGCTATTCTAACATAACTTTCTTATAAAGTTCAATTTATTTTTACTGACCCTATTATTTCATTAACGACTATTATTCATTAAATTCTATAAATCCCTATTCTTACTTGCTCATTAACCTTAAACAATAGCCCCCTTACCCCTACTCTACCTCAAGATAACTGACATTCCATCTTGAGCTAAAGCAATATGTTCAGGTAATACATCAGGATTTTCTATTAAATAAGCATCTAGCTTATGATCAATATGTGTTAGAAAACTCTGCTCTGCGCCTAACACTTCCAACAGCGATAATGCCATCGTTAAATCATTATGATTGCGTGGTTCAGTCGCTGGTGGATAAGAACAATCTATAACCGCATACTTTAAGGGAATAGCCCCTAAAAACTGCAAAACATCTTCTCGTAAACCAATAGTATCCGTAAGATAAACCAGATTTTCCCCGTTCGGTGTAGATAGTAAATAACCCACTGTCGGTTTTGAATGCTCTAACGGCAATGCCATCATCGAAAAATCACCAAAATTACGAATATCAAAGGGTTCAAAGCCTGCTTGAAAATCTAATATCCCGGGGTGTTTATACAAATCCGCAAAACCTACCTCATCTATAGGACCATAGACAGGAATCTTTACATTAACACCCCATCGTAATTGTAAAAGTCCTTGTGCATGATCGGCATGATAATGGGTTTGAAAAATACCTTTTAATGCTTGTGGAGCAAAGAGGATTGTTAAATCCATACGACCACTATCTATTAACCACTTCCCTTGTGTATCACTTATCACCGCACTTGCAGGACGGCGAATATAACGACTATCATTGACGGCACGCTGACAAGCTATACATGAACAATTATAAACAGGCACTTGCGATGAGCTTCCTGTCCCTAAAAACTCAAATTTAATCATAATACTTTTCTCTATAATAAGAAAATCTCTTGTAAATCATTTAAGTATCGCCATCCCAATGGTGTTGCCTTTAAGCGATTAGGATCACTATCTAATAATCCCTTATTAACTGCTTTTTCTATCATGGGCAACATAATATTAAGGTTGATACCACAGTGATCTGCAAAGTAATGTGTAGGAACGCCTTGCTTTAACCTTAACGCATTAAGCATAAACTCAAAAGGTAGTTCTTTATAGCTTAAATAACGGGATTCTGCTAATTGCTCTCCTGTTTGTACTTTTTGCATCCAACTATCAGGATTTTTAACTCTTGCTGTACGGTGAATACTATCATGTGTAGAGATTTTGCCATGTGCCCCTGGACCTACCCCAATATAGTCCCCAAATTGCCAATAATTCAAATTATGCTGACAATAGGCATATTGACGAGCATAGGCAGATACTTCATATTGTTCAAACCCTTGACTGGCTGTCATATCAATCAGTAAATCCTGCATATCGCCAGCCAAATCATCATCAGGAATCCCATCTGGTGGATATTTCGCAAAAACAGTATTCGGCTCCAAGGTAAGATTATATAAAGATAAATGCTCCGTCCCAAAGGATAAAGCCGTCTGTATATCTTGCTGACATGCAGCTAATGTCTGATGCGGTAAGGCATACATCAAATCAATATTAACCCGGGCAAATGCCTCTTGTGCCATTACAATTGCTCTTTTGGCTTGTTCGCTATCATGAATACGCCCTAAGCGTTTAAGGCTATCATCATTAAAGCTCTGCACACCTAATGAAATCCGATTAACACCTGATGCTGCATAATCCGCAAAACGAGAGGCTTCTACCGTACCGGGATTAGCTTCCATTGTAATTTCTGTACCGGGTGCTAGATTAAAAAGATTTCTCACTATTGTAAGTAGTCGATCTAATGCTTTTGAGGATAATAAACTGGGGGTACCTCCCCCAATAAAGACCGTATGAATCGCTCGTCCCCATACAGAAGGAAGAACACTAATAAGGTCTTGCTCTAGGGCTGCCAAATAGGCATCTTCTGGGATTTTTCCTTGATGCGCATGTGAATTAAAATCACAGTAAGGACATTTACGCACACACCAAGGCACATGGATATAAAGTGATAAGGGGGGAAGTGATTTGGTAAATTGTACATTTTTTTGTAATGGGATAACGCTATTAGATGAAGCGATTACTTGCCCCCCATTTCGTTTGATTTCATTTAACTGCATATTGAATACTATCTATCTTTATGATACTAACCATACTCTTTTTAGGATATTTACCTTTATACGACTAGATACTGGAAAGTTTATTTTAACGTCCACAACTCTTTATCATTACCCTTAGTATAAAGTACCATCATTGTACGTTATATGGTCAATAGACAAAGTGAAAACCTATTTTATGTATGTGCTTTAATCATCTCTAATAATATTTTTAAGGCCTTTGCTCGATGGCTAATTTTATTTTTTTCTTCTGGCAATAATTCAGCCGCTGTTTTATCTAATGTAGGGATATAAAAATGGGGATCATACCCAAAACCATTTTCTCCACGTGCCTGATCAATGATTTCTCCTTGCCAAAATGCTTGTGCTACCATAGGACAAGGATCATGTGCTGAACGAACATAGACCAAGCAAGCCACATAGAAACACTGACGGTTTTCAACACCTTCTAAGGCTTTTAATAAATACGCATTATTAGCTGCATCTGATTTTTCTCCGCCTTGTGTCTGTGCATAACGAGCAGATAATACCCCCGGCGCACCATCTAAGGCAGGCACAACTAGACCAGAATCATCGGCAATAGCAGGTAATCCTGTATGGTGGCTTGCAAATCTTGCTTTAGCTAATGCATTTTCTAAAAAAGTAAAATAAGGTTCTTCACACTCACCTACCCCTAATGCTCCTTGATTAATTAATTCAATCCCTAATGGTTGAAATAACGCCTGAAACTCTGCCAGTTTTCCTTTATTATTTGATGCTAAAACAATTTTATTCATTTATCATCTCTCTATTCTGTACGTGATTGGTTTTGTAATTGAATTAATTCACTAATACCCTTTTGAGCCAATTGCAATAATTGATCCAATTCCTGACGAGCAAAGGTTTGCCCTTCTGCCGTTCCCTGTATTTCAACAAATTGTTCTGCCCCTGTCATCACAATATTCATATCTGCATCACAGGCTGAATCTTCTACATAATCCAGATCCAAAACGGTTTGTCCATTGACTATCCCCACAGAAATAGCAGCAACATTATCTTTTATCGGATTTTCCGTTAATATTCCCTTCGCTATTAATTGTTGAATAGCATCTGCTAAAGCAATCCAAGCCCCTGTAATACTCGCACAACGTGTACCACCATCTGCCTGAATAACATCACAATCGATATGAATGGTTCTCGCCCCTAATTTTTCCAAATCAACTACCGCACGCAAGCTACGACCAATTAAACGTTGAATCTCTTGTGTTCTTCCTGATTGCTTACCTTTGGCAGCCTCTCTATCCATACGAGAATGCGTTGCTCGCGGTAACATACCATATTCAGCCGTTACCCATCCTTTTCCTGTATCTTTTAAGAAAGGAGGAACTTTTTCTAAAACACTGGCATTACATAATACATGGGTATTACCTATCTGGATAAGGACAGAACCTTCTGCATAAGCCGTATAAGATCGTTGAATATAAACAGGACGCAAGCCATCAAATGCACGCCCACTCACCCGTGAAAAAGAAGAATTACTCATAAACTACTCGCTTTCTAGTAAAATAGAGAACATTGGTCTGGTTAGAAAGACCTATTTTAGCCTAATGGTATAGATTGTAAACGATATTACTTCCTTAAAAAACCAAAGAGTTAATATAATGATATATAGTATGACTGCTTTTGCTAGCCAGCAAAATGAACATGAACTGGGACAACTCACGATTGAACTTAAAAGTGTTAATAACCGTTTTTTAGACTTACATTTTCGTATTCCTGATGAATGTCGGATAATCGAAAACACACTACGCGAAATCCTAAATAATCGCCTTAGTCGGGGTAAAGTAGAAGTCCGTATTAGTCTGACGAAAAATAAAAATACTGACAATATTCAACTTGATAAGAATTTACTTAATGCCCTGAAACAACAGCTTATTCAAGCAAGAGAATTTATTCCTGAAACCAAAGCCCCCTCTTTGCAAGAGCTTATTACGCTTAGCCTCAATCAACAAACGACTAAAGATGATGAAATAAGTAAGCAATGGCAAACACTCTGTATTTCAACCTTACATAAAGCCCTAGATACCTTTATCCTAATGCGTGCAAGAGAAGGTTATCGCCTAGCAGAAACCATGCTAGCCTATACGCATCAAATTCAAGAAATTCTTAATAAAGTCAAAGAACGTTTACCTCAAACACAGGTAGAGTACCAAGAAAAGCTAAGCCGTAAATTACGCGAAGTTCTTGAAAATATTGCCCCAAATGGATTTGAGCAAATTAAAGGAGAAGAACTCAGCGCTCGTATTGCCGCCGAATCTTCTCTCTTTAGCTTGCGTATTGATGTTGCTGAAGAGTTAGATCGATTAGACTCACATCAAAAAGAACTACATACTTTACTCAGCCATCAACAAGTTATTTCAGAAGCAGATATTCCGCAAACCAAAAATAAACAAAGCCTTGGAAAGCGTCTTGATTTTCTTTTTCAAGAAATGAATCGAGAGATTAATACATTAGGTTCAAAATCAACCGCTATTGAAATCACACAAGCAGTGATTGAACTCAAACTATTAGTTGAACAACTCAGAGAACAGGCTCAAAATATAGAATAAATTTGATATAGGGTTAAGTTTTTAGATACGTTTAAAAATTTTCTAATAAACGCACCAAAGTACCATATAGCCCTCTTACACTTTCAATTGATGATGTAACGTGCTGTACTTCAATCTTAAAATTAAAGGATAAAAAAATAACACCATTTAATCATATTAAAAAGACTAAATGGTGTTATTTAATATCGTCATCTCACCTTATGGCATTGAACGACTTTTATCGGTAATGGCTTTCTCTATAGGTGCTTTTTGTGCAGGTACTTGCGGTATCGCTTTCTGTTCAATGGGTTGAACATCTGTTCTTTCTTCACTTGATTCAATCACATTACCTTGGTGATCGATTACTGATGTTTTCGTTTCAACACCAACAACAGATACTTGTTGCGTTTTATCATCGGTAATCCCTATTGTCTGTGTTTGTGTCATTCGTAAGGTTGGCTCAACATAAACATCTTGTGCTTTTTGAGAAGCCGGTCGATTATCTACTTCTTGAGCAACAGCACTTGCCATAACACTTGATAGAACCATGCACCATAATAGCACTTTCTTTTTCATCATTAAGACTCCTCATTAATAATAAACGACTCTTATCAGCATAACAAATAATACTATTTTAGAAAATACACTTATCAATTATTCATTACGCTTGGTTTCAAAAAAACTATTTTTATCTTTTAATAATAAACCCCCCTCTTTCTTTATAAAGCATTTATATCTTTTACTGATACGAAAGCGTAAATTATTTAGACCAACTCAATATCACGACTTCCCTTTTTACTTGAGCAAAAATAATCTACTACACTACCAGCTAAAAAATAACACGCCAACACGCCCTAAAAATAACATTCCCCATCCGTAAACTGTTGCAAGCGTACCATATAATGCTATAACTCTAAAATTTACAATGTTATAATGAAAATACTTTAGTAAATACCACTAGGCTATTTAACAAAACTGCCAAGGTCTTTTACTAGGTAGATAAATTTTATGCTACTTTCACCAAGAATTATTTCTATGAAAAAACTCATTATTATTTCTCTCGCCGCCTTATTAGCAGCTTGTACCACAACGGGTAATATTGATCTAAGCAACCGTAATAGTTTTGGTCTTAAATGCTCGCATAATGCCAATAGTGAACCCAATTGGGAAGGTTGTATGGCAACAGCTCAGCAATTATGCGCACCACAACAAGTGGGTAATATCCAACAGCTACCTCCTGTTGGATCAGGTGCTCCTGATGATTCCTATTTTATGACGTTCTCTTGCCACTAATGAATATATTAAAAGACGGATGATAGGTAATAATATTTCATATTATCTATCCGTCTTTGATTAAAAATTCTTTCATTTTTAATCATGACTAACACTAGAAAAGTCATTAATATTTAAACATTAAAATCTATTTACTATCTAGAATAGTGTTAAATAACAGTAAGAGGACTTTTCCTAAAAAAACACCCATAAAAATCGTTAATAATTAAACAAATTTTATAAGTAAAGCAAAAACCTATTCAAGCAATTAGCAAATTACAAAACTATTATAAGTCGGATACAGCCTCTAACACCCAAAGGCTTGTTATTTCTTGTTGCCTTGCCATCGCTAAGGGACTTGTATCATTCATTACTTTTTTATGTTTAGGCTGCGTATCATATTTAGCCACAACCTTTAATCCTGCTAGGGTAATCCATGTTAATAACTCTTCCCTTGTTCTTAGTGATAAATGTTCAGCTAAATCCGATAAAATTAGCCACCCTTGTCCTTGAGGGTTCAAATGATCAGCTAATCCTGCTAAAAAACCTTTTAACATCATACTTTGCGGATCATATACCGCTGATTCTAATGTTGTACTTGCTTTTGAGGGTAGCCAAGGAGGATTACAAAGGATTAAATCCGCTTTTTGATCAGGAAAAAAAGCCTGATTCATAATCTGTACCTGCTTATCAATGCCTAATTGCTTGATATTATATGTTGCACACGCTACCGCTCTATCCGAAGTATCCGTTGCTAATACAGTTGTATATCCTCGTCTCGCCAGCACAGCGGATAAAACGCCTGTCCCTACCCCAATCTCAATAGCAAGATCTCTTTTTTCAGGCAGAGGTGCGTTTGCCACTAAATCAATATACTCTCCCCGAATAGGAGAAAAAACACCATAAAAGGGATATATTTTTGCACCTAATACCGGCACTGACACACCTTTTTTTCGCCATTCATAAGCACCAATAACACCTAACAACTCTCTTAAAGAAACAACAAAAGGGGCTTGCCAAGACCATACTTGCTCAGCAGCCGCTTTAATATCAGGGGCTCGTCTTAGTTGAATCAAAAAGTCTTTTTCCACTCGGATTAACAACATTCCTAATAATTGTGCCTTTTGCGCTTGTGCTAAACGGTAAAGATGAAATTGTGTCTGAATATCGGGGGCAACTTTACTTTTTTTCCGATCAATTTTTCTTGCCATCGCACTCAAGAGTTGCTTCGCATTGATAAAATCACCTTGCCAAATCATAGCACACCCTGAACGTGCAAATTGTAAGGCTTTATTTGCGGTTAAGGTATCATCTACTTTTATATACTGTTTCGGTAGTTTAGCTTGATGTTCAGATTGCCAAATCAAAGGTTCATCATCTATTATTAAGTAAGTCGGTTCTATCATGATGTTTTTATATCGATAAGTCGTTGAGAAAGAAAAACCCCATTCTTATTAAAAATACGTTTAAATACTGCAAATACGACTAAAATACAAGCCAAACCTGTTGTTGCTGTTAAAAAGAACATCATCATAATTTGATAACGGACAGCCTGTTCAGGATCTTGACCAGCCAAGACTTGCCCTGTCATCATTCCGGGTAAGCTCACTAAGCCAACGACCATCATACTATTAATAGTAGGCATCATACCTGCTTTTATGGCTTTTTTGGCTCTTTTTTCATAGGCCTCCCAAGAGGTTGCCCCTAGTGTAATTAATGTTTCAATCTCACCTTGTTTATCTTTTAACTCAGATAACAATCTATCCATCACAAGAGACACACCTGTTAGTACATTACCAATAATCATACCCGCAATAGGAATAATATATTGTGGCTTATACCAAGGTTCTACGTGCAATACAATATTAACCCCAATAAATAAAATAACCCATGACGGTAAAAAAATCGCAATAAAAGTATCTTGAAAGAGTCCTGTATATATCACTGGCATTCTTCCTTTAACAGAAAAAGCCGCTACTGTAGTCATCATTAACAAGATACCTAGCACAATAAAGACATTATCAAGTGCAAATACCCAACGTAAAATTAAACCAATCAGACTTAATTGTACTATCGTACGGATACTGCCAATAAGCAAAGACTTCCCTAATCCTAATCGAAGCGTAAAAGAAATAACACCATTAATAAGCACTAATGAGGCAGCTATTGCGATATCTATCCACGTTATTTCATAAGGACTCATATATTATTCCCTACCGTAATAGTAGCTTGATCAATTCGCCACTGTTGTTGCCCTACTCGTTGTTTTTGCCCTTGATCATGACTGACCCAAACCCATGCTTTATCTTGATGACACCAATGATTCAGTAAGTTTTCAACAAGAATAACTGCCTCAGCATCTAAAGCAGATGTTGGCTCATCTAATAAAAGAACACTTGGATTTAGCATTAATGTTCTCAATAAATGGCAAATTTGTTGTTCTCCCCCTGATAATGTTTTACTTGATTTTTTTAAAAAATCTGCTGGTTTTTCAAGACATGATAAATAAGTCATTAATAGAGACTGATCAAATACTTTGCCTTGGTGTATTTTTAGCTGCCAAGGTAAATGAATATTTTCTTCGACTGTTCCTTCAAAAAGGATAGCCTGTTGATGCACATATGCAACTTGACTACGGTAATAAGTCACATTTTTGGGAGTGATAGCTTCATTTTTAAAATAAATTACCCCTTCTTGCATCTGATCCAAAAATGCCAATGTCCGTAAAAATACAGACTTTCCTGCACCAGAAGCACCATCTAATAAAATTCGATCATTAGGATAAATTGCCTGCGAAAAGGATTTAAAAAAAACACGTCCACTTAATGTATCATAACGTGATAATCCTTCAAATCGTACCAACGCATTGGTATCTTCTACACCCACCATATTATACCAACTGTTTACTATCTACCCATATTGTAACAGGGCCACTATTGGTCAAGGCTACCTCCATAAAAGCACCAAATACCCCTTTAGGAACAGGCTTTCCTATTGTTTGAGCCATCTGATCGACAAAAGTATCAAAAAGGGGTAAAGCAATTTCAGGACGTGCTGCTTGGCTATAAGAAGGACGATTCCCTTTTTTAGTCGATGCCATTAATGTAAATTGACTAACACAGAGTACATCTGCTTTTTTATCTAAAACCGATAAATTCATCACACCCTGTTCATCTTCAAAGATTCGCATCTG
The DNA here is from genome assembly GCF_009833965.1 of Pelistega ratti. Classification (NCBI taxonomy): domain Bacteria; kingdom Pseudomonadati; phylum Pseudomonadota; class Betaproteobacteria; order Burkholderiales; family Alcaligenaceae; genus Pelistega; species Pelistega ratti. The sequence continues at coordinate 239,906 of NZ_CP047165.1, read as the reverse complement.
ACTAATTTTACGCACTAAATAGTCAATATCTTCCTGTGTATCCTCATGCCCAATACCAACTAGTAATAATAATCCTTCATTAATCTGAGCAACGCACTGTTGTTCTACTGTTACAGAGGCTTGAGATACTTTTTGGATAAGGACTTTCATGATAAATTACCCTACTCTTGCGCTCGAACCCACTGTAAAATCTGCGTATTCATTTGATCACTCACTTCACCAAATGCTTGCATTACGGTCTCTATCTGAGCCGAAGAGAGTTCTCTTTCTTGACGGAAATTACTCGCCCCAATAATATTACCCTGACGGCGATTAATCAAAGCGACATTCACATCAATAACCACATAAGGTTTACCCTGTTGATATTGAATCTGGTAAGCCTGAATATCTGTTTGTAATAAGCGATCTAAATTGATCAGCTCATCATTCTTAACAACAGTTTGATATGCCCTTGCCCGTCTAAAATCATCAACTAAACGATCTCTAAATACTTTCGGTACAATATCTACCCAATTTATTCCACTATATGCCTGTACTTCGTTGTTTTCAAGCACTACCGTTAAACGTTGATGATTAAGAAAACGATTAGCATACGGTTCAGGTATCACAATACCCAATTGTTTTGGTGCAAATTGAACACTCACTTGGCTATCAGGTAAACGATAAGCATCTGTAGGTGGGTTACTCGGTAAAATACTACAAGCCCCTAATACTACCGCTAAACTAGCGATACTAAGACGAATTAACTTCATGGTTTAAATTCCTTTAATGAACTGCCGTCTATAAAGTACCCAGCAGGATTATCTTCCATATTACGCAAAATATTTTGTAATGTACCAAACGCCCGTTTAAATTCAATAATCGCAGGAGTTATTTCTTTAAACCCTTGTAACCCTTGATTTAAGTTGGTTTCATTATTTAGTACAAGACGTTGGATATGCTGACTTGATACGGCTAAGCTATTCATTGCATTGACAGCACTAGATAAGGCTTTTTTCCCTTCATCATTTAATAAATGTGTTATATTGCCTGCCAGCTGGCTAAAGCTCTCAAGTGTTTTATTGAGTTCTACCATACTTTTACTCGCAACATTCACGATACTTTTAATTGCTTCATCTTCACTCGCTACAGCACCTGTCACACTATCAATATGGTTAAGAATATTACCAATATGTTGCATATTTTCTTTTGAAAATAATGTTTTTAAGTTTACACTAATCTCGGTTAGATTAGAAACAGCATTTTGCCCTCCCTCAAATAAAGCACTTAAAGGTGAGGGAACTGCCGTAATAACAGGTAAATCATCTTCTTTTTCAACTACGGTTGAATGGATTAATAACGGTTTAGTCGTATCACCGCCTCTTAATGCAATCACTTGTTGCCCTGTAATCCCCATCAATTGCAAACGGGCTTGCACCCCTTCATGTAAAGGGACTTCTTTTTTGACAGAGATAAGTGCATAAACATGACTAGGATCTTTTTTATCAAGCGATAAATCAACTACTTCACCCACACTCATACCACTGAATAAAACAGCACTACCGCGAGATAAACCACTTACACTCTCTTTAAAGTGTACAACATAACGTTGGCTATTTTGATTAATCCCTGATCGAGTTAACCATAATCCAAATAAAAGGATAGCGATAATACATCCTACTGTAAAAGCACCAATTAATATATGCCTTGCTTTAGGTTCCATTCTTACTTTTCTCCTAACGCTTGATGTGCGTCATAAGCAGCCCTACCACGAGGACCATTAAAATACTCTTGAATCCATTCATTATCAACTTTTTCTACCTGATTAATCGTGTCATTCACTAATACTTTTTTCTGTGACAATACAGCAACACGGTTACAAGCAGTATATAAAGTATCTAAATCATGGGTTACTAAAAACATTGTTAAACCAAGGGCATCTCGCAATGTCAGCATTAACTGATCAAATGCTGCTGCACCAATCGGATCAAGTCCTGCTGTTGGTTCATCTAAAAATAAAATCGCAGGATCTAGAGCTAATGCACGTGCTAAAGAAGCTCGTTTGACCATACCTCCTGATAATTCTGAAGGATACTTATCAGCGGCATTTGCAGGTAAACCAACTAATAAAATTTTGAGCATTGCAATATGTTCTGCATCTTTTCGAGGAAGTTTTAACTGCTCAATCAGGGGGAAAGCAATATTTTCGACAACAGTCAAAGAAGAGTACAATGCCCCTCCTTGGAATAACACCCCTAATTGCCTACCCAGTGCCTGACGCTCTTCACCACTTAGATCTAGCATAGACTTCCCTAAGACTTCAATATTGCCTGCTGTTGGCTTACGCAATCCTACAATCGTACGCAAAAGCACAGATTTCCCTGTACCTGATCCTCCGACAACCCCTAAAATATCACCTTTATAAACATCCAAATCTAATCCTTGATGAACATAAAAGCCATTAAAGGCATTATCAAGGTTGCGTACCTTAATAACAAGTTCTTTATTTGAAGTGGTTTGTGTCTGCATTACCAACCCATCTCCATGAAAAATATAGCAAATAAGGCATCTAATAAAATCACTAAAAAGATACACTTCACTACACTTGCTGTTGTATGCTGCCCTACTGACTCAGCACTCCCTGATACATTAAAACCTTCTAAACAACCAGTAATGGCAACCACTACAGCAAAAATAGGTGCTTTACCTATACCCACCAAAAAGTGCTTAACATCTACTGTGTTATTAATAATATCGAAGAATAGTCTGGGGGAAATATCCATTGACAATGCTGCCACCAACATTCCACCCAAAATACCAGATAACATGCCTAGAAAAGTCAGAATAGGCATTGCAATGATTAAAGCTAATACACGAGGGACAACTAATATAGACAGTGGATCAACACCACTTGCTCGTAAGGCATCAATTTCTTCATTGACTTTCATAGAGCCTAACTGTGCTGTATAGGCACTTGCTGTTCGTCCTGCCACAAGAATTGCCGTTAAAATAATGGCAAATTCCCGTAAGAAAGAATACGTTACCAAATGAACGGTATAAACCTGTGCGCCAAAGCTTTCAAGTACAGTTGCCCCCAAAAAAGCAACCACTGCACCCACCATAAAACAAAGTAGCATAACAATAGGGGCTGCTTTAAAACCGCTATTATCAATATTGGCAATAAGAGAGGTCATCCGCCATTCTTTACGATGACTCAATATATACAAAAAAGAAGCAATTACCATGCCGAAGAAACCTATCCAGTGAATAAATTCCTTCCATGTATTGCTCACTGCTAAACCGACATTTTCAAATAAGCGAATAGGCCATGCCTCTTTAGGAGCAGGCTGGATACTCTCTTCTTGGGGTATCGCTTTAATTACCGCTTGAATCATAGCTTGTCGCTCTTTTGACAGTGCATGATTTTCTAAAGCTTTTTCTAAAGATTGCCGTCCAAAAGTATCAGCAATCAGCAACACCCCTGCTGTATCTAATTGTCGAATATGATCAAGTTTAAGAGAAAATTTCTCCTGGTTTTGAGTAGAATACGGTTGTAATTTTGATTTAATTTTTTCAAAATTATTAACCGTCCAATCTCCCACTAAAACCAAGTGAGAAACGGCATTCTCTTCTTTTAGGTTTTTAATAAATTCCACGTTGATTTCATCAAAAAATAGAACGCCTAATTCTATCATATTATGATTTTTTTAGATAAAACCGATTGTTTCCTCTTTGTAACGATTTTGTAATGCGATAACTTTATACTAAAGGGTTGATTAAAACCTAGTTTATAACGTTATTCTTGCGTACAATATCTCTTTTATGTTTTACCCCTAAGTTGGAGCAACAAGCTTTATGTTTGCAATGTTCAAAAACTGGTATATTCGCCACTTTAGTGATCCTCAAGCAGTGGCACTACTTGGTTTATTACTATTTAGTTTTTTCTTACTCTATTTCTTTGGTAATTTACTAGCACCATTGCTCATTGCCATCGTTTTTGCTTATCTATTAGAGTGGCCTATTCGTATGCTCACCAAGCATTTCAAGTTTCCTCGCTCACTCGCCACCATATTTGTTGTTGGCTGTTTCTTTGGGTGTCTCATTTTTACATCTATTGTTCTTACACCTATTTTATGGAACCAAGCAACTAGCCTTATCCACAACCTACCTTATATGTTTGAACGGCTTAATGTTTGGTTAATGGATTTACCACAACAATACCCTGAAATTGTTGATACCCAAATTATTGATTCTCTTTTTAATACCATCAAAGAGAAAAGCCTTGCTTTTGGAGAATCTGCACTCAAATTATCCCTTACCTCATTATTAAGTCTTGTTACTTTAGGGGTATATGCTTTTTTAGTCCCTCTAATGACATTCTTTTTATTAAAGGATAAAGAAGTTCTGATTGCTTATATCAGTCGTTTCCTACCTCGTAACCGTACATTAGTCTCTCAAGTCTGGCAGGAAATGCGACAACAAATCGCTAACTATATTCAAGGAAAAATTTTTGAGATTATCATTGTTGCTATTGTGAGTTATATCATTTTCCTTTTCTTTGGATTAAATTATGCACTGCTATTAGCACTTGCCGTAGGCATTTCTGTGCTTGTTCCTTATATTGGTGCTGTTATTGTCACTATTCCTATTATAGTAGTAGCTATTTTTCAATTTGGTATTGGTTCTACCTTCTGGTATTTAATGATTGCTTATATTGTTAGCCAATTACTTGACGGCAATCTACTTGTTCCATTCCTATTTTCAGAAGCCGTTAATTTACACCCACTTACTATTATTATTGCCGTTATTATTTTTGGTGGGTTATGGGGATTCTGGGGTGTATTTTTTGCTATTCCACTCGCTACTTTAGTAAAATCCGTTGTTAATGCATGGTCTTCTACCGTAACAGCAGATACAACAACATAATAACTGGCTGATTACGTCATTATCTAACAAAAATAAGGGAATTTTTTAGTTATTTAAAGAATTCCCTTTTTATCCGCATAAGATACAATATATTTAAACCATATAAAACAAGTTTTACAAACCAAAGTGAGGAACTATTCGAGCGACTCACAAAGCATTTTGTAGGGTGTTTATACTATTTTTAGCAAAACAAAATTAACCCTTGCTATTATGATCGCAAATAATCCTCTCTCCCCTTAATCCACCGCTTCATATGTGCTTCTGCTGCTTGAGGATACTCTTTCAACATAATAGCTGCTGCTTCTCTTGCATTTTCTAGCACATCAGTATCTACCTCAATATCAGCAAAACGCAGCATCTGCTCACCAGATTGCCGTAAGCCTAAAAACTCACCGGGCCCTCGTTGCTCTAAATCTCTTTTTGCAATCTCAAAACCATCATTCGTTTCATGCAATGCCTTTAAGCGTAATTTAGCCTGTTGCGATAAAGGATTCTGATAAAGCAAAATACAAATAGATGCTGCCTGCCCTCGCCCAACACGCCCCCTTAATTGATGCAATTGAGCCAAACCAAACCGCTCTGCATGTTCAATTATCATAATACTTGCATTCGGTACATCAACACCCACTTCAATAACCGTTGTTGCGACTAAAATATCAATATGATGCTGAACAAAATCTTGCATTACCTGTGCTTTTTCCACTGGACTTAATCGCCCATGCACAAGACCAATCCGTAAATCAGGTAAAGCTGTTTGTAAATACTGATATGTATCTACTGCTGTTTGTAATTGTAAAGCCTCACTCTCCTCAACCAAAGGACACACCCAATAAGCCTGTTTTCCTTGCTGACATTCAATCCGTAGGTGCTTTAACAAATCATCTCTTCGCTCATCTACCATTAATTTTGTCATAATAGCTTGTCTTCCCGGTGGTAGCTCATCAATTACAGAAACATCTAAATCTGCCAAATAACTCATGGCTAATGTTCGAGGAATAGGCGTGGCACTCATACTTAATTGATGCGGAATACTATCATGCGTTTGCGTTTCACCCTTTTTACTAAGACTTAATCGCTGAATAACCCCAAAACGATGTTGCTCATCGACAATCATCAGCCCCAGACGCTGAAACACCACTCCCTTTTGAATTAAGGCTTGTGTCCCTACAACTAGCCGTGCTTGACCTGATACAATTTTTTGTATTGTTTCTCGTTTTTCTTTTACCTTTAGACTACCTGATAGCCAAACAACTTCTATATCTGTTTGCGCAAACCATTTTTGCATTTTTATAAAATGCTGTTCAGCTAAAATTTCTGTTGGTGCCATAATAGCCACTTGATAACCTGCCTGAATAACCAAAGCAGCTGTTAAAGCAGCCACAATTGTCTTACCACTTCCTACATCCCCTTGTAAAAGACGATGCATGGGGTAGCTACGCTGTAAATCTACCTGAATTTCCGTTAATACACGCTGTTGTGCTTTAGTCAATGATAAACCAAATGCTGTTAATACTTGATCAAATAAATGTGTATCTTGTAAAACCATCTGAGGTGCTTGTAACTGTACCCTCGCTTCTCTGGCTAAATGTAAGGCAATTTGTTGTGCCAATAACTCATCAAACTTCACTCTCTCCCAAGCTGGGTGTGTTTTATCCATTAACGCTTGCGTATCCATATCTACCCGCGGATGGTGTAAGGTATGAATAGATTCACTTAATGACGGTAAATGATATTTTTGCTGAATACTCTCTGGCAGGCTATCATGTACTTTAACACGCGTTAAGGCTTCTGTAATCGCCTTACGCAACATAATCTGTGTTAAACCATCTGTACTAGGATAAACAGGTGTTAGTGTTTGGGGTAAGCTCTGCCCTGCTTTACTCACCTTGGGATGAATAATTTCATAGCCCCACATACTACTACCGCGAATTTCACCTCGGATACGAATAAGCCCTGCTTTTTCTAATTGTGCTTTCTGACTAGGATAATAATGTATCCATCTAAGCGCTATTTTTCCTGTATCATCCTTAAAAGTAGCGGTCAGTTGCTTACGGTGTCCGAAATTAACGTGTATGTTTTCAACTACGCCCTCTAATTGCACGACTTGCCCAGGATAGACTTCATTTACTTTATAAAGCCTTGTTTCATCTTCATAACGTAGCGGCAAATGTAAGGCGAAATCAAAATCACTGATTAAGCCTAATGTAGCCATTTTTTCCTTTGATGAAGTGTTAGAAGCGTTTTTTTTGGGAGTCGTCATGTACTAAAAATTCACTGACAAAAGGGATTTTCTCTAAATATAATAAATGGTAACCGTGAATTAAGTATGCTATTTGTGGCATCTCTACACCGTTATACCATACTAATATTTGGAACTGTACAGTAAGATAGCTATCATAACCACCTTACTGACAGATTATCAATTAATAGCAATAAGATACTTAAAGATTATCTTCGCTAAACGACAAGACATTAAATAACAATAATGGCTTCTACCTCAAATAAAGCACCTTTAGGTAAACCACTTACCTCAACTGTTGAACGTGCAGGAAAAGGCTCTGGTATTAAAGAAGACATTACCGAATTCACCACACCAAAATCTTTTAAATCGGTAACGAATAACGTTAGTTTTACAATATTATCCAATGTACCACCCGCGGCTTTAATTACCTCTGTCATATTGGCAAATGCTTGACGTGCTTGTGCTTCTATTTGATCAGAAACCAATTCACCTGTTGCTGGATTTAATCCAATTTGTCCTGATAAAAAAACTGTTTTACCAACAGGCGCAACAACGGCTTGTGAATAAGGTCCAATCGCTGCAGGGGCTTTATCGGTATGAATAACTGATTTTTGACTCATCATTTCTCCTTAAAAATAAATTCATTAGTGCTTATGGTTATTTTCCACAGCACCTATATTACCTATCATAAAAACATATCATACGACCACTACAGATATTTTATCGTAGGCAATACTCATCTTGATAAGTAATCTATAGCGTTTTCCATTCTAACAAATTTCATCTACTTAACGTACTAATTAGTAATAAATTTTCCTAATTGTTATTTTGACTTTTTTATTTGATTACAATAAAGAACGACATAATATTTTTGTCATATAAAGCTGATTTTACTTGCGTAATCATTCACTTTTGCTACAATAGGCAATCTAATTGATATTAGTTATCAATTAGATTTATATTATTTATCATTAAAGGTGTTTCATATAATGTCACAATTGTTTGATTTTTTACATGCCTACATTGACTATATCATTCTTGGATTACTTGCTTTTATGAGTTTTTTACTCGTTTGGTTTGTCATTGAACGTTTTATATTTTTAAGCCGTGTTAATGTCGCTAAATATGAAAACATCCATCAATTAGATATTGATTTAAACCGTAACCTCACTATTATTTCAACTATTGGCTCTAACGCCCCTTATGTAGGTTTATTAGGTACTGTTATCGGTATCTTATTAACTTTCTACGAATTAGGTAATTCAGGTGGTGATATTGATGCATCTGCAATTATGCTAAACCTATCACTAGCCCTTAAAGCAACTGCTGTCGGTATTCTTGTTGCCATTCCTGCTATGGTTTGCTACAACGGTCTTAACCGTAAAGTAGAAGTAAACCGCCTTAAATGGCAAGCATTAAACGGTACGCATCACACAGGAGAATAAAGGTGAAAAACGCCAAGAAGTTTGATGAAATTAATATCATTCCTTTCATCGACATTATGCTGGTCTTACTAGCAATTGTGCTAATCACCGCCTCTTTTATTTCTCAGGGTAAGATTCAAGTTAATGTACCTAAAGCAAGTAGTACCGTTGCCTTTAAATCCGATGATTTAGCAAAACTTTTAACGGTAACGGATAAAGGTGAAATCTTTTTTAATGATAAACCGATTGATATTGAAAGTTTAGAAAAAGAGATTGCCTCATGGGATAAAGCACAAAAAGTAACGCTTAAAGTAGATGCAAGTGCTACATTTCAAGACTTTGTTACCTTGACCGATATCATGGCAAAAAATGACATTAAAAATGTCGCCATTGTCACTATGAAAGAAAAGGCGAGTAGCAATGACAAATAAACAACCTTTTTGGTTAGGTTTTCTGGTTTCCTTGCTCTTTCACTCTTCGCTTTTTGCAGCAATATATTATGCTATTTTTCATGAAGATGAGAGTGCAAATGGGCATACTGCTGAGATTATTTCTACCAGTATTTCAATGGAAATGCTACAAGGAATGGTCGTAGCAGAACCTGAGCCTGAACCAGAACCCGAGCCAGAACCTATTGTTCAGGAAGAGCCTAAAGAAGAGGTTGCTGATCCTACGATTAAGCCTGAACCTCCCCCTCAAAAACCTGAACCGGAAAAACCTAAGGAGAAACCAAAACCTCCTAAGGATAAGCCTAAACCTAAACCACCAAAAGAGAAACCTAAGCATACGAAGGAAAAACCTATCCGTAAAGATTTACCTATTGGCGATCGTAATGTAAATTCAGACGCAAAAGTAAACTCTGTAGCGACAGGTATTGATGGTGCGACCACGACAAACCCTAATCTTGTAGGGCCAGGCAGAGGTGGCGATGAAGTAAAAGCCTATCAAAGTGCTTTACGCCGTGAAATTGAACGCAACAAAACCTACCCTCAACGGGCAAGAATGATGCGTAAACAAGGTATAGCCACTGTCAGTTTTACCCTAAATAATGATGGTAGTCTTAGTAATATACGGTTGGTTAAATCATCTGGTTCGGATGATTTAGATAATGCTGCTGTACAAGCCGTGAAACGGGCAAGATCAATTGGCCCTAAACCGCCTGGTGTAGCCTCCTCTCTCACCATACCGATTAAGTTTTCCATTCGTTAATCGGCAAACGAAAACCCCTTTTTAGGGGTTTTCGCATTTTATAAAATTATTTTTTCATATTTTTTATAATTTTCTTTAAATGTAAGTTATGCAACAATTCAAATTAACCCTCATCTCCTCTACTCTTTTACTTGCTTTTTCCTCGCCTGCTTTTGCAGAAACACTGACCGACAATGATGAGTTAGATCAAATCGATGTTACATCGGGCGAACTCAAACAATTAGGTTATCATGCCATTGGTACATCTGCCGTATCTAAAGTTGATGTCCCTATTATTGACACCCCAACCACAGTGAATGTTGTTACCTCTCAACTGATACAAGATCGCCGTCCTAATAATTTAGTAGATGCATTAGCAACAGTCAGTGGTGTTAGTGAGGCAAATACACTCGGGGGAATTTTTGATGCCGTTCAAAAACGAGGGTTTGGTGGAAACCGTGATAATTCTATTATGCGTAATGGTATGCAAGCAGGCCCTTCTCATAACTTTGGAGCAACCACTGAAACCGTAGAAGTGCTCAAAGGTCCAGCATCTGTACTATACGGTATCCAAGACCCGGGTGGTGTGATTAATGTTGTCACCAAAAAGCCATTAAACACCCCTAAATATGCCCTTAGTGTTGGTTCAGGCAATCATAGTGCTTGGGGAACACAGTTAGACTTTACAGGTCCATTGGGAAATGGTTTTGCCTATCGTTTTATTTATGATAAACAAGATAAAGATTATTGGCGTAATTTTGGTCGTATTAAAAGCACTACTTATGCCCCTTCTCTCTCATGGGAAAATAATAAAACCAAAATCTTAATGGCTTATGAACATTTAGACTATGAACAACCTTTTGACCGAGGAACAGCTTTGGTTGTGAGTGATGGCGGTCGTAAACCGAATATTCCTATTTCTCGCCGTTTAGATGAACCCAACAATCAAACCATTGGTAAAGTAGATAATTTCCAACTCAAAATAGAGCATCAACTCAATGATGAATGGAAAATCAATGCTGCTTATGGTTACGTACGTGATGAATATAGCTATTATCAAACACGAGTACAAGATATTAATACAAGCTATACGGATAATAAGCTATTTTCAGACAGAATTTCATTACCTCCTCGTACTGCCCTTCGCCGTATGGAACAACAAGCAGCCAAACAAACAGTACACTCTGCATCTCTTAACTTAGTCGGTGAATTTGCCATTGGTAATATTGCCAACCGCTTTATTATCGGGGCAGATGCTAGTCGTAATTATCGTGATACAGGGCCTGTTTATAATAATGGCGGTACAAGTAGACTTAATATTGATAACCCTATTTATACCAATCCTCCTTTAAGAAGAGGTGCTAACCTAATCGCTGCCAACAACTGGCAAATTAACCATATCAAAACCTTAGGACTTTATATCCAAGATACTGCCTACCTCACTGATAAATTGATTGTCACAGGAGGGGTTCGATACGAATACTTTGATCAAGTTGCTGGTCGTCATGCTATTGGTGCTGCCTTTAGACCAAACGTAGATCAAAGTGATGGTAAGTTTCTCTACCAATTAGGAACTGTCTATAAATTTACCCCTCAATGGGCTGTCTATGCCAATTATGCAGAATCCTTTAGACCACAAGCAGAAATTGCCGCTTATACGGATGCAGGACTTCCCCCTGAAAAAGGTAAATCCTTTGAAGTAGGTACTAAATATGAAAGTACCAATATCAATGCAACATTAGCTTTCTTTAATATTAATAAACATAATGTCAGTGATACGATATCAATCAATGGTAACAGTGAAGTTGTTATTGCTGGTAAGCAACGCTCTCGTGGTATAGAAGTAGATATTAATGGCTATATTACCGATAAACTAAGTGCTGCCTTAACCTATACTTATACCGATGTAAAATCATTAAGCCATCGCTACAAACCTGCTACCGTTGGCAAACAACTCAATGGTGTTCCTAAACATCAAGGTGCATTATACCTTAGCTATGATATTGGTACAGTAGGCCCTGGCCAGTTACGTATAGGGGGCGGTATTAAATACCTTGGCTCATGGAATGCCTATAATAGTACCTATACCAATGTCTATAAAATCCCAAGTGCCGTTATTGGTGATGCCTTTGCTTCCTATGAAACAAAAATTACGGGTAAAAAAGTGGATTTTCAATTTAATGTGAAAAACCTAACCGATAAAACATACTATCAATCTACTTCTGGTGTCGCAGATAATCGTATTATTCCTGTTTCCATTGGTTATGGTAGAGAGTTTTTCCTCAATGCGAAAGTAGAGTTCTAATACTACTTTCCAAGTTAAGGTAGTTATCGTTTTTAAAAAGGTATTTTATAAATGGTAACTACCTTATTGTTGTATTCATTATCAATATAGCATGTTATGGCAATAAGTATAGGAATGAAATATTATTTTGAGGTTTTATTTACGTAAAATTTATTCACCATAAAAAGAACGGAGAAATAGCGATTAACTAAGCGAGTTTTGCGTACACAGTGAGGAACTACGACTTAACGCTATTTGCAGTGATTTTTATTCAGTCCTAATTTAACGAAATAAATATAGAAATCCATATTTTATTTGTACCTTATTTCCCTATTACATCATCTTAGCCACTATCACATTGAATACAAACATTATTACATAACCCATCAAAACATTCCATGCTGTATTTTAGGAATAGTTAATATGAAAACGGATTGGCAAACAGCACTTTACCATACACCTTTATGGCTTTTATATGCCCTACTTACCGTTAGTGGTATTTTTATTGTTTTTGCCTTTTGCATTAGAAAAACCACTTTTGGACAAAAATTCTGGCTAATCACAAAACCCTGTTTAGACCAGTCCAATCGTCTTAAAGTGATTAGCCTTATTTTAGTGCTTTTTCTACTAGTGCTATTAGAAGTCCGCATCAGTGTCTTAAATACCTACTTTTATAATGGTTTATATAGTTCATTACAACATGGTGATGCTAATGCCTTCTGGTTCTTTGCTTCTATCAATGCACTACTCGTTATTTTTAAAATTATCCATTATCTTTTAGATTATTTGATGACCCAAGTATTTGAAATTCGTTGGTTAGAAAAGCTAAACCATGAAATGCTCAGTCGCTGGTTATCCCATAAAAATTACTACCGTATCAAATACGAAAAAGAACTCCCCGATAATATTGATCAGCGTATTGAACAAGATGCAAGAGAATTTATCACTGGAACTGTTGAAATGGTAAGAGGTGTAATTAATTCCCTTGTTTCTATTATTGAATTTACTATTATTCTTTGGGGATTATCTGGCATATTAGCCATATTTGGTTTACATATTCCTAAAGGTGTGGTTTATTTTATCTATCTCTTTATCATTACTGCAACAGTGATTTCAGTATGGATAGGTTCACCACTGGTTAGACTTAATTTTGAGAAAGAACATTTTAGTGGTGATTACCGTTATTCCCTTATTCGAGTACGAGATCATGCAGAGAGCATTGCTTTCTATCATGGAGAAACTCGTGAATTTAACCACCTTACAGACCGATTTAATACAATCATTAAAAACCGCTGGTTAATTGTTAAACGTATGCTTGGTTTAGATGGCTTTAATACTGGGGTAACACAGATTGCGATGATTCTTCCCCTGATTTTACAAGCCCCTCGTTTCTTTGCGGGACAGATTCAATTAGGCGATATGCACCAGACCGTACAAGCATTTAATCGCCTGATGCGTGCCTTATCATTCTTTCGTCTTTTCTACGAAGACTTTACCTTATATCAAGCTCGTTTGAATCGTTTAGCTGGTTTTATTCATAAACTACATGAGCTTAAAACAACAGAAATCCATACACCAATTGAATGTGCTAACTATGTTGCCTTACATGATTTTGGATTTAAAGACCAGTATGGGAATATTCTTGCCCAACATCTTAATATTTATCTTAAACATGGTGATGCTTTACTTATTCAAGGTGCTTCAGGTAAAGGAAAAACAACATTATTAAAAACGATTGCAGGTATTTATCCATTTGAAACGATAGGTAAAGCCGAATGCCCTTGTAATGCTGTCATTTTATTTTTACCTCAACGTCCCTATATGCCACAAGGTTCACTTCGGGAAGCTATTTGCTATCCTAATATCAATCCCCACCACTCTGAACTTATACAAACAATGAAAGACTGTCGCTTAGAGAAATATATCCATGCCTTAGATAATGAAAATGATTGGCAAGTTATTCTTTCACCGGGTGAATTACAACGAGTCGCCTTTATTCGTATTCTCTTGAGCAAACCCGATGTTGTCTTTTTAGATGAAACCAGTTCTGCTTTAGATGAACCGACAGAAGCCTTACTCTATCAATTAATTAAAACACGACTTCCTCATATGATTATCCTCAGTGTAGGACACCGTGGAACATTACAACCCTTTCATAATAAATATTTGACACTTGAATAAATAAAGGGGCTACTCATCATAGCCCCTTTTAATTTGTCATATAAAATTTACAAGTATAAAAGTATCTCATTTTAAATAGTGATACTACAAACAACTACTTTCCACTCAATCCCTAAAAAACTAAGATATAAATTTACCCTTATATTGCTGTAACAATATAAGGGTATTCGTAACTAGCTAAAGGGTTACATTTATTTTTTGCAAGAAACTTAGATATAGCTAAAAAGTTTATGCTTAAAATAAATTACAGTGAATAATATAGATCAAACTCAACAGGATGTGTTGTCATACGTAAACGATTCACCTCTTGTTCTTTTACAGCAAGATAAGCATCAATCATATCATGACTAAACACCCCTCCACGAGTGAGGAACTCTCTATCCGCATCCAAGGCTTCTAATGCTTGCTCAAGAGAAACCGCTACTGTTGGGACTTTTTTATCCTCTTCTGGCGGTAAGTCATATAGATTCTTATCAGCTGGATCACCTGGGTGAATTTTGTTTTGAATACCATCTAAACCTGCCATTAATAAAGCAGAGAATGCTAGATACGGATTAGCCAATGGATCAGGGAAACGTGCCTCAATACGGCGACCTTTAGGACTACTTGAATAAGGAATACGAATAGAAGCAGAACGGTTTCTTGCAGAATAGGCTAACTTCACCGGTGCTTCAAAATGCGGTACTAAACGCTTGTATGAGTTAGTACCCGGATTCGTAATCGCATTTAAGGCACGTGCATGTTTAATAATCCCCCCAATATAATAAAGGGCTAATTCAGACAGTCCTGCATAACCATTACCAGCAAATAAGTTTTGACCATCTTTCCAAATAGATTGGTGAACGTGCATACCAGAGCCATTATCACCTACTATTGGTTTAGGCATAAACGTTGCTGTTTTACCATACATATGAGCAACATTGTGAATGGTGTATTTCATAATTTGGTTCCAGTCAGCACGTTTTACTAATGTACTGAATTGTGTACCAATTTCTAATTGACCTGCGTTGCCTACTTCGTGATGATGGATTTCTACAGGTACGCCTTGTTGCTCCATGACAAGACACATTTCTGCACGCATATCACTAAATGAATCAATAGGTGATACAGGAACATACCCCCCTTTCACACGGTTACGATGACCATGATTACGCCCCTCATTATCAAGTGCACTAGCATAAGCAGCTTCATCAGAATGGATCTTAACAAAGCGATTATACATATCATCGCCCCATGAGATACCATCAAAAACGAAGAACTCTGGTTCTGGGCCAAAATAAGCCGTATCACCAATACCTGTTGCTTTTAAATAAGCTTCTGCACGACGTGCTAATGAACGAGGATCTCGATCATAACCTTTTAGATCAGTAGGTTCTACCACATCACACGTTAAAATCAATGTTGGCTCTTCACGGAAAGGATCCATGCGTACCGTGTCAGGATCAGGAATTAATAGCATATCTGATGCTTCAATACCTTTCCAACCTATCATTGAAGAACCATCAAATGGCTGGCCCGATTCAAATTTATCTTCATCAACTTGATGTGCTGGGACTGTGATATGATGCTCTTGACCTAGCGTATCGGTAAACCGAAAGTCAACAAACTTAATTTCATGTTCACTCATTAAGTGTAATACATCATTAACACTTTTTGCCATCTTGATTTCTCCTAAAATGTATGCATCAATTTTCATTAAAAGCGATTTCATTACACCTATTACATTAGGCAAAATTTTTCATTCGCTTTAAATGGTACAAGCCATTACTACTCCCTGTGAATAAATTGAGTAATGCTTATAACAAAAGCATAGTTTAGCGGTTTTTAATTTTTTTTGCACTATTTTTATCAGAATAATGCACCAATATCATACAAATATCCACAAACACTAATGTTCACTACGACACATAATCGCTTGAGATAAATCACTCACCTGTATGGTGTCATGTAATTGCATATCCGCAATCGTTCGAGCAACTTTAAGAACTCGCTGACTCACACGTGCAGACCAAGAAAACTGATGCATAGCTTTTGATAAGATTTGTTGGGTTTCTTGATGTAGTCCACAATATTCGGATAGTTGAGCATCGGTCAGATAGGCATTAAGTACCCCCTGCCTTTTATATTGTCTTTCTCGACACGCTATTACTCGCTCTCTAACAATATCCGATCGCTCTGCTTTTTCTGCATTTAACCACTCTTTTCCGATGGCATGGAGATGAAGATGCACATCAATACGATCTAACAATGGGCCTGATAATTTATTCTGGTAGCGTGTAATCTTATCAGGGGTACATTTACATAATTTTGTGGGATGTCCTAGATAACCACAAGGGCAAGGGTTATAGGCGGCAATCAATTGAAAACGAGCAGGATAAGTCTGGCTTTTTCTCGCACGAGAAATATGGATTTCTCCTGTTTCTAAAGGTTCTCTTAATGCCTCTAAAGCACGGCGATCAAATTCAGGGAGTTCATCTAAAAAAAGCACCCCATGATGTGCAAGACTAATCTCACCTGGACTTGCATTTGCCCCGCCTCCCACTAACGATACCATTGAGGCAGAATGATGTGGCGCACGAAAAGGGGCTGTTTGAAGTATAGGCATATTTGCTGTACGCGATAAACTATAAATCGCAATCACATCTAACTGCTGTTGTTTATTTAACGGAGGTAATAAGGTTGGCAGACGGTGTGCAAGCATACTTTTACCGACTCCCGGAGAGCCAGAGAGTAATAAACCATGCCCTCCACTGGCTACAATTTCAAGTACTTGACAAGCATAAGCCTGCCCTCTTATATCCGATAAGCACAAACCTGCTTCAGCCGCAACTGTTTCCTCCTCTTGGTAATGGCTTGCCTCAATACGCATCTGACCATTGAGCAAACACATTACCTCATCTAACGTTTCTACACCAATAACCGTTAGTCCCTCAATCCTAGCGGCTACATTAGCATCTTCTTTAGGGAGGATTAAAATGGCTTGTGGATCTTGTCTATAAATTGATAAAGCAATAATCAAAGGGGCTTGCACTGAAATTAATGCTCCTGTTAGCGATAACTCCCCCACAAAATAAAGATGGGAAAATTGTGCCTCATATTCAGGCGATAGAATTAATTGTCCTGTTACCAACAACACACCCAACGCAATAGGTAAATCAAATCGTCCTGACTCTTTCGGTAAAGCAGTGGGGGCTAAATTAACCGTAAATCGCCCTGCAGGAAAATCCCAACCACAAAAATCAATCGCCGAACGCACCCTCTCCTTACTCTCCTTGACACCCATATCAGGTAAACCAACAATATTAAAAGCAGGAAGCCCTGATGCCATATGTACTTCCACATCAACGACAGGGGCTTGTAAACCCATCAAAGCACAACTCCTTACAACCGATAAACTCATATCCCCCCTACTAATAAATGCAAAATCTTTTCTCTAATAACGAGTAGCGTATAGAAAGTAAAATATCAGCCAAAAATTTCCCTTAGTATGTGGCAAAAAAGAAAGGAATAAAAGCATTATTGAGAGGTTTTTATCCTAGTTTTTATACTTATTTTTATATAAAAATTAAAATTATGAATAAATGCAATAAAATATAATATTTATTAACTATTTTCTATAAAATAGTATAAATCACTGTTTTAAATCATTTAGATTCCTATCCTAGATAATTCAGAAATTTATTGTATGTTAAGCCATCTACCCACTATTGTTAAAGGGCAAAAATAGATAGACAACAACGTTTTTCAAGTCTGCCAAGGAACGATTGATACACATATCATCTGGGTTTATTAGGAAAATCTATCTTATTTATAAAGATCATTCGGAAAATAAAATGCTAATAGACAATCTTATCCCTTATATCTTACTGTGTTTAGTATTAGTTATATCACCCGGACCTAATACATTTCTTATCTTTAGCACCGCTAGTAGTGCAGGTAAAAATGATGCTTTACTCAAAATCCTAGGGCTAGTCATAGCAACTTATTGTCATGGCTTCTTATCCTTATTTGGGATTTCTCTGATTGTCTTAAAATCTCCCATTCTATTTAATACTATCAAGATATTAGGCGCACTTTATCTGTTTTATTTAGGGGCTAAATTTATTTGGCAGGCTTGGTTTTTTTCTAAAAAAGCACCCACTATTGCTAAAGTAAAAAAACTATCTGTTATTAAAAATTTCTCTGCTGGCTTTATTACACAGATACTCAATCCTAAAGTCTCTACATTTTATATCGCTGCCTTTCCTCAGTTTATTAATTTTAATAGTCCTCATTATTATCTTAGCGGTACTATACTGATTAGCATACATGTACTCACCATAGCAATATGGTTTACGGTAATGACCTTTTTTGTCAATAAATTTACGCTAAATAAAGGAAGTGGAAATCTTAGTCGAGTAACGATTGCTATTTCAGGTGTTTTACTGGTCTATTTTGCTATTTTATTAGGGCTACAACCCTTACCGAGTATCCAATCATAATTATTAAATTTTTAACTTATGGAGAGTATCTGCTACCCCCTGTATTTATGATTATAGGGGGTTATCTATAGGGAATTTTAATAAGTAAATATAATATTAATTTAAAATAAATATACTGAATAATACTAAGTATTCACAATAATAAAAAGAATTAATATATAAAATTTCTATTCTAGATCTATTGCTTTAACCCTCATATTCAACGCTTTTTTCCCCTCTTACTGATAAATAACTCCCCTACTATTTTTATTCAAACAAAAGGGCTACCCATTAAGATAGCCTTTTATGCTTTATACACAAAACAATTTAATTATTTTTAAATCATTTTGGTTTAATCATTCATTTTTATATATTAACTAATTTGTAATCGAAGAATGAGCCACTTCCCATTCTTGCACTTTTTTCAGTAATACCTCACCCATAGGCTTTGGATTACCTGAGAAAAGCGTTTGTAAACCATTATTATTAATAATTTGTCGGCGTAAGGCAAGACGCTCCTCATGGTTTTCAGCTAAACGGATAGCTTTTTCAATATAATCATCAACAGTATTCGCTATCAACCAATCAGGTAAACCTAAACGCTTAAATAATCCCTCATCAATATGTTCATGCACTTCTGGGCCTGTCTTACATATCCCAACTAGCCCTAGCGTTACCATATCAATAATCCCATTCGTATTGCCAAAAGGGAAAGGATTAATCATCATATCACACTGATGTAATACTTGTAGATACTGTTGATAAGGAAGATGGGCATTAACAGAAGCAGAATTACCTAGATATGAACGGATAAATCGCTCTACATAAGGATAGACAATACCGATACACTGCCCTAAGGCAAAATGAAAATGCACTTTAACCTTTGCTCTATCTCTAATCGCCTGACACGCCTCTAAGAAATAAGGATTTAATTTCATCGTTGTTGAGGCAATACCAATATGTACTACTTCTGGATTTTCTCTTAACATATAGTTTACTTGCTCAGGTACAAGAGAAGATGGGACATAAGGTAAAGCATCTTTTGGTAATCGTAATAAAGTCTCACTAAAACACTCTTCACTACCGACATAATCATCTTCTACGATTACATATTCAATAAAGTCAGAATGGGTTGTCGCAGGATGTCCTAATGCAATCACTTGAATAGGCGCTAGACGTGTATTGCTCGCAAAAATAGTCGTCAAATCCATACCAATACTTGGCATATAAAAGACACTGGCATCATGCTCTTGAGCAACTTTTTTAAGCGTTTCAAGTTTCCCCATCACGCTGGTTTCGTTTAACTCATAAAATGCATCAAAAACTTGTCTTCCTGCTTCATCTACCGCCGAAGAGCCTAAACCGATCAAGTAAAAATGCTCTCTAGCAGCAATCATTGAGGTAGAATGCGTACGATAAATAGAGTGGGCTGAATTAAAATGCTCAAGCAAAACCATCATCACAGGTTTACCATAACGTGTTCGATTGATAGATCTAATTTCTCTATCTTGCCAGCCTAAACTTAATAAATAACGGCGAATAACTTGGTTTAATGATTTCTTAACCCAATGTTTATTAGTCGCAATATCATAACTACAATGCATATAAACATCATGTGATATATTTGCTGGTATATCATTAAGCCCTTCTAATGTTGCTAACTTTTCAGGGAACCACTGAAGAATTGTTCCCCTTTTATTAAAAGCGACCTTTGTACCAATAAAACGGGCTGATTGTAAGCCAAAACATAATGAAGCACATAATGTTGGGTTAAGATTCCATAAGTAATCCAAATTAATATTAATATTGGATTCCATCAAATAAAGAATACAGAACTTTATTAAACTATCATTATTACTTTCTAAAATAAATTCACCGCTTTCTTTATTGGTACTCAGGTTATACACCTGTAAAATATGATCGGCATTCACAAAAGGTGAACTTGCAAAAATCAACGATAACCATCGCTGATAGGTAAAAAATTGCAATGCCCCTGATTCAGAAATTTTTAAGTTTTTATCTGAAAATAAATCTGTTATACAATTAGCTACCCTTGTAGAAAAATGGACTAATTTATCTTTATCTTCGACTAACTGAGGAGGAAAATCACATTCAATCGCTGTTATCTGACCAAAATTACTATCTAATTGTCTTAATATAGCAAGTAGTGCTTGGCACGCTTCTTCATATGATTTTGTAGCGGTATATTTTTCTAATTGAGCAACACTGGCGGTTTGTTCTGACATTTTTTCCTCAAAGAAAAGATTAAATAAAGTAAATAAGCTAACTATTTTCTAATAAAAAGAGTATAACCAAAGTCTTTATTATACGTTGAGAAACCTATTATTGTGTCAGAAAAAAACAGATACAGAATGGATAAATGAGAAAAAATCTCCTTTTATCAATAGGAAAAACTTAATACAAAATCATAAATAATTAGCTAACACTATATAGCCACTTCCACTTATACACTTACTTTAATCATGCGTAGTGGTTTTCGTACGGTGATAACCAATCCCCGCGTCCATCATGCCATAAACTTCTATTTTAGGTTTTTGTTGAACTGCATTAGTATGGGTAGAATGACCGACCTGTGTACCACTACGAGTAACAGCACTATTATGATGAGTATTAACCGAAGTGCAAGCAGTGAGTAATAACGCCATACTAAATACTATTATTTTATTCATCATCTTTTCCTAAAAAATACTTTATACTCAAAATAATAAACTCATTTTACCCTTATAGTATATCTAATTTGGCAATCGCAATGGCAAGTGTTTTGGCTCCTGCGGTTTCAAAGATAATCTGTGCTTGAGCATCCATGCCCTGACCCGATAAATTAATAATCATACCTTCACCAAACTTTGCATGACGAACACGCTGACCGACTTTGAATAGTTTATTCCCCACCTGTACACCATTCGTTATTTTTGCGATTGTTTTTCCATGAGATGATGTGGTAAATATATCATCTTTCATATAGGCATTGACTTTTTCTTTGGGACAAAGCCATTTAGTATGCTCTTCTGGAATTTCTTCTAAAAATTGTGAACGAGTGGTGTATTCCGTTTGACCATAAAGCATTCGTTGATAAGCACCTGATAAATACAAACGTTCTCTGGCACGTGTAATCGCTACATACATTAATCGGCGTTCTTCTTCTAAACCATCTTCAGCGACAAGACTATTTTGGTGCGGAAATAAACCTTGCTCTAAACCTGATACAAAAACAACATCAAACTCTAACCCTTTTGCCGCATGAATAGTCATTAATTGGATAGCATTTGCACCATGCTCTGCTTGGTTATCACCACCTTCTAGACTAGCATGGCTAAGAAACATATCTAATGCAGATTGATATTCGGTAGTAGTTTGCCCTTCTTCAGCATTCACAACGACCTGATTCATTTGTGCTGCTGGAATATTCTCAAAAGACTCTTCTATACAAAACACCTTAGCCGCATTGACCAATTCGTTTAAGTTTTCTAAGTGCTCTTCTCCCTCTCGTTCATTTTCATAAAAGGCTTCAATACCTGTATCATGAATAACTTGCTGAATCAATTCGGGTAGCGTCAGTATTTTTGCCATATCCTTGAGGCGATTAATCAAATCAACAAAGGCAGCCAACTTAGCAGCAGAAGCCCCTTTTAAAGCACCAACAGCTAAGGCTAAACTACAACCAATTTCTTTGGCGGCATCCCCCAAATGCTCAAGCGTTCTTGCCCCTATTCCTCTCGCTGGGAAATTCACCACACGCAAGAATGAGGTATCATCATCAAGATGATGAATTAACCGTAAATAAGCAAGTACGTGTTTGATTTCTTGACGTTCAAAAAAACGCAACCCGCCATAGACACGATAAGGTAAGCCCACACTGAAAAAAGCATGCTCTATCGCACGCGATTGTGCATTACTACGATAAAGAACAGCAATCTGCTGATAATCTACTCCCTCTCTAATTAAGGATTTAGCTTCATCTACAATCCATTGTGCTTCCTGACGATCATCATTTAACTCATTAATACGAATAGGCTCACCATGCCCTCTTTCTGTCCATAGATTTTTCCCTAGTCTGTCTTTATTATGCGCAATTAATGCATTTGCTGAATGGAGAATATGATTATAAGAGCGGTAATTCTGCTCTAAACGAATAATATGACCTTTTGCGTAATCTCGCTCAAAGTCTTGCATATTCCCTACATTTGCCCCTCTAAATGAGTAAATAGATTGGTCATCATCTCCTACGGCAAAAACAGCATTTTTTTGCCCTGCTAATAATCGCAGCCACTTATACTGTAGATCATTGGTATCTTGAAACTCATCAATCAAAATATGCGAAAAACGGCGCTGATAATGTTCTCGGATAGGTATATTATTTTTGAGTAATTCAAATGCTCTTAGTAAGAGTTCAGCAAAATCCACTACCCCTTCTTTATCGCATTGATTTTGATAAAGTTCATATAATTCAACTAAACGTACCTCATGAGGGTCAGTCGGAGCAATATCTTGTGGGCGTAAACCCTTTTCTTTTTGACGATTAATAAAGTAGAAAACTTCTTTTGGTGGGTATTTCTCGGTATCAATATTGTAAAGTTTAAGTAAGCGCTTAATTGCTGAGAGCTGATCCTGCGTATCAAGTATTTGAAAATTCTGAGGTAAACCTGCATCACGATAATGCGCACGCAATAAACGATTACAAAGCCCATGAAACGTCCCTACCCACATTGCTCGTGTATTGACAGACAATAAAGCATGAATACGTTGTAGCATCTCTTTAGCCGCTTTATTGGTAAAAGTAACGGCTAATATACCACCGGGACTCACTAATCCTTGTTCAATAAGCCATGCCATTCGTGTTGTCAGCACTTTAGTCTTACCACTCCCAGCACCTGCCAGTACGAGGACATACTGTGCATCTGTTGTAACAGCAAGGCGTTGTTCAGGATTGAGTTGTTCTATATTAATCATGCGCTACCTAGATATTTTTACTTATCTTTAAAATACAAAAATACTGGTTATTATACCAGTATTTTTATTGATAAAATCTTTCGTATTAGGAATAAAATGATTATTAATTTATATCTTTATTTATTATCCTTCTACTCATTGCTTAGGCTTTCTCTAAAACAGCAGCAAAAAAACCATCTGTACCATGTACATCTGGACGTAATTTGAGCATACCATTTACCGACTGCAAGCCTTTTGGTAAGCGATCCCCTAGCACTTGCTCAAAAGGGACTAAAGTAAACGCTGGATGATTCGCTAAAAACGCTTCCACTTGTTGTTCATTTTCTTGTGGTAATAAACTACACGTTGAATAAATCAAACGACCTCCAGAAGCAACACAGCGAGAGGCTTTTTCTAAAATACGTGCTTGTAATGCAGTTAATTCGGCTAAATCTTGAGGAGTTTGTCGCCATTTTAGATCTGGATTACGACGTAAAGTGCCAACACCAGAACAAGGCGCATCGACTAAAACACGATGAGCTTTACCTTGTAAACGCTTCACTCTCACATCATTTTCATTCTCAATTTGCACACACATGACATTAGATAAACCACTACGAGCAATCCGTGGTTTAGCCTTAGCTAAACGCGCACCTGACACATCAAAGGCATATAATCGCCCTTGTGAACGCATCATTGCACCTAATAATAAAGTTTTTCCCCCTGCCCCAGCACAGAAATCAATCACCATATCGGTACGGCGAGGACTGACTAAAAGACAAAGTAATTGGCTTCCTTCATCTTGTACCTCAATCTCACCTTTTTCAAAGAATGCCCAACGATTAATCGCAGGCTTTCCTTCCAATCGGATTCCCCATGGTGAATAAGGTGTTGCTTGAACATTAAATAATCGTAAGGCATCATCAGCTTGTAAAGTCGCTAATATTGCATCACGCTCTACCTTTAAAGGATTAACACGCAAATCCAATGGTGCTTTTGTATTTAGAGCTTGCATAAGGGCTTCAGGATTTTCTTGTTGTTGTAGTGTTTCAAATAACCAATCGGGTAAACTAAAACGTACAGCAGCTGCCACAGTACCTTGATCTATTTTTAAAACACGCATTAACCAATCTTGTTGAGCAACATCAAGTACCTCTTGCACCTTTTCTTGACCTACCGTATGTACTAAACCCAAGATTGCTAAACGTTGATGGGCTGGACCTACGCCACTTTCAGCCAGATGACGATAAAAACGTAAATGACGTAAAATATCAAATACTGCCTCAGCAACTTCCCCTCTATCTCTCCCGCCTAATTGACGATTTTCTTTAAACCAAGCCGATAAAACAGCATCAGCAGGGTGATTAAACTTTAAAACTTTATCCAATACCTGCGCAACTTGCTGAATACGTTGCTGAAGTATGGGTAATTTTGCAAATGAGCTAGTTGTGTTTGCATGACGTTTTATCGTCTGTTTTTTAGTATGTTTAGTGGTGTTTTTTTTCATCATTAAAATCAATTTCTACAAATATCAAAGGGTATAAAGCTAACGACTATTAGCCAATATCAGGATGCACAAATAAGGTAGTAACAGGCTTTTTGTATTCAACCTGTTGATTATGCAAAGAAAGTAAATCTTGTGCTAAATAATCGACTACTGCAGGATAAACTTGATGCTCCATCGTCAGGACACGTGCCGCTAAAGTATCTGCATCATCTTTCTTATGTACAGGAACAATCGCTTGAGCAATAATAGGCCCAACATCTAAAACAGGGGTAACAAAATGCACGGTACAACCATGTACCTTAACCCCTTCCACAATGGCTCGTTCATGTGTATCTAACCCTGTAAAACTAGGTAATAAAGAGGGATGGATATTAATTAATCGTCCTTTAAAAGGCTCAATAAACACCTCTGTTAAAATTCGCATAAACCCCGCCAAAATAACATAATCAGCTTGATAACTTAATACTAAATCTCGTAATGCCTCATCATAAGACTCTCGCGTAGGATATGACTTATGTAATAGCTCTGCTGTTTCGATTCCCTGCTCTTTTGCCCAAACCAATCCAACACTATTAGGTTTATGTGAAATCACCGCCGCAATATGAATATCATCACGTTTTTTTGCCATATTAACGATGGCTTGCATATTTGAACCTCTTCCTGAGATTAAAATAACAAATCGTTTTTGTGCTTGTTTTTGTTCAGACACGAAAAATCTCCTACAAAATAACAAAATAATTGTAAACTGTTAGACGTGAAAAATTCTATTAAACTCTATCGTAACGAAAAAGCAGTTCAACCAACTGCCCTCACCATTGGTAATTTTGATGGTGTACATATTGGACATCAGCATTTGCTTGAGCATTTAGTCAAGCAGGCTTATGCACGTCATTTGATACCCTCGGTACTTACCTTTACCCCTCATCCAAGAGAATTCTTTGCGTTGAGAGGTCAGCGTCAAGAGCTTATTCCTACGCGTATTTCTACTTTACGCGATAAAGTAATGGCTCTAAACTGTCATGGGATAGAGGCTGTTTATCTGCAAACCTTTAACCAAGCAATGGCTCAAATGTCAGCACAAGACTTTATTCAAAAAGTTTTACTTGAGCAATTACAAGTACGCTATCTCTACGTTGGAGAGGACTTTCAGTTTGGGCATCGCCGTAGTGGTAATATTGAATTACTCAAAGAAGCTGCCCAACAGCACCATTTTACCGTAGAAATCATGCAAGACGTACTGGATAACCATCAAATTCGCTATTCCAGTACAGAACTACGTCAAGCCCTTGCTTTTGGTCAAATTGAAAAGGCAAATTCCTTTTTAGGACGCCGATATAGCATTAGTGGACACGTCATTCATGGTAAAAAACTGGGTCGAACCATTGGCATACCCACGTTAAATATCCCCGTTATGCCTCGTTGTGCTTTACGATCAGGTATTTATGTGGTCTCTGTGCGAGGGTTAAGTGAACATGCTTTACCTGCAGTCGCCAGTTTAGGGGTACGACCAACAGTTGAATTACATGGTGAAGTGTTACTAGAAGTGCATATTCTCAATCATTCTGTCTCAGCTTACGGTAGAATGGTAACGATTGATTTTCATCACTACATCAGAGATGAGGAAAAATTCCCAGATTTAACCACAATGATGAGTGCTATCCAAAAGGATATCGCCATCGCACAACATTATTTTGATGATCATGGACTATAAAGATACGTTAAACTTACCAGAAACCAATTTCCCTATGCGGGGTAATTTACCCAAACGAGAACCACAATGGGTAGCTCAATGGGAAGAAAATAAAGTATATGAAGCCATTCGTGCTGCTAGTAAAGGACGCCCTAAATTTATTTTACATGATGGGCCTCCCTATGCAAACGGCGATATTCATATTGGTCACGCTATTAACAAAATCTTAAAAGACATTATCATCAAAAGTCGTGGTATGAGTGGCTTTGATGCCCCTTATGTACCGGGTTGGGATTGCCATGGTATGCCTATTGAAATTCAAATCGAAAAACAATATGGTAAACATCTTCCTGTTGCTGAAGTTCAAGCCAAAGCACGAGCTTATGCATATGAGCAAGTAGAACGCCAACGTAAAGACTTTAAACGATTAGGTGTATTAGGTGACTGGTCAAATCCTTACCTGACAATGAACTATAGTAATGAGGCCAATGAAATTCGTGCTTTATCGGGCCTTATTGACAAAGGCTATATCTTCCGAGGATTAAAACCTGTTAATTGGTGTTTTGATTGTCAATCAGCACTAGCTGAAGCCGAAGTTGAGTATAAAGACAAAGAAGACCCTGCTATTGATGTCGCCTTTACTTTTGCTGAAAAAGATAAACTTGCACAGGCTTTTGGTTTGGATAAGGTAGAAGATGGTGCTATTGTTATCTGGACAACTACCCCTTGGACAATTCCCTCTAACCAAGCCTTAAATGCACACCCTGATTTAGACTATGTATTAGTTGAATTAAATGAAGCCTTACCAACAGGCAAATTATTACTATTAGCTAAAGACCGTTATCAAGCTTGTTTAGAACAATGGAAACTCGAGGGTAAGGTCATTGCTACAACGAAAGGTGAAAAATTAGCAGGTATTCAGTTCCATCACCCTCTTAGTAAAGCCAATGAGGGATATGCACGTCTATCGCCTATTTTCCTCGCTGATTATGTAACAATTGATGCAGGTACGGGTATCGTCCACTCTGCCCCTGCTTATGGTGTAGAAGACTTCCTATCTTGCAAAACAAATGGTATTCATGATGATCAAATCATTAATCCTGTCATGGGAAATGGTCAATATGCGAGTAGTTTACCCTTATTCGGTGGTTTAAGTATCTGGGAAGCCAACCCTAAAATTATTGAAGCACTAAAATTAGCAGGAACTTTACTACAAGTCAAAAATCTTAAACATAGCTATATGCATTGTTGGCGTCATAAAACACCCGTTATTTACCGTGCAACCAGTCAATGGTTTGCAGGTATGGATGTAAAACCAAATGACGGTAGTGGCACTCTTCGTGAAAAAGCCCTTAAAGCGGTTGATGAGACTAGCTTCTTCCCCTCTTGGGGACGCGCACGTTTACACGCCATGATTAGCAATCGCCCTGACTGGACGCTTTCTCGCCAACGTCAATGGGGTGTACCAATGGCATTCTTTGTTCATAAAGAAACAGGCGAACTACATCCTCGTACCACCGAACTACTTGAGCAAATTGCACAGCGTGTCGAAAAAGAAGGTATCGAAGCATGGCAAAAAATTGAACCAAGCGATTTATTACCTGCTGAAGAAGCCGCGGTATATGAAAAAAATCGTGATACCCTTGATGTATGGTTTGACTCTGGTGCAACCCATTACACAGTCATGGGTGGTAAAGATCACGCTTGTCAAGGTTCTCATTCGGATATCCTTGCATGGCCCGCTGACTTATACCTAGAGGGATCAGATCAACACCGTGGTTGGTTCCACTCTTCTTTACTCACCTCTTCTATGCTCTTTGGTCAAGCACCTTATAAAGCCTTATTAACACATGGCTTTGTCGTAGATGGTGAAGGTCGTAAAATGAGTAAATCACTCGGTAATGTGATTGCACCACAAAAAGTATCAGATACATTAGGTGCTGAAATTATTCGTTTATGGACAGCCTCAACCGATTACTCTGGTGAACTTTCTATTTCTGATCAAATTCTTAAACGTGTTGTGGAAAGCTATCGCCGTATCCGTAATACTTTGTACTTCTTACTGGGCAATTTAAGTGACTTTGATGCAAGTAAAGATTTAATCCCTGTTGAAAAATTACTTGAAGTGGATCAATTTGCTTTAGTTTTTACAAAAGCAATGCAAGACCAAGTATTGGCAAACTATGAAAAATTTGAATTCCACCCTGCTGTTTCACGTCTCCAAATTTTCTGCTCAGAGGATTTAGGGGCATTCTATTTAGATATTCTCAAGGATCGTCTATATACATCAGGCAAAGATAGTCTCGCTCGCCGTTCAGCTCAGACTGCACTTTACTATATCACGATGACCATGGTGAAATTAATTGCCCCTATTCTCTCCTTTACCGCAGAAGAAGCATGGGGAGAAATGCGTCAGACTTTCCTCAAAAATACACCACTTGCTCATACAATTACTATCTTTACAGAACTTTTTGAACAAGTACCTAACATAGTAAATGCAGATAGTTTAGAAAACAAATGGCATCGTATCCTGACGATTCGTGCATTACTTAATAAAGAGCTTGAAAATAAACGTAGCGAAGGCTTAATTGGTTCTTCCCTTCAAGCAGAAGTTCAAATAGCAGTTAATGCTGAAGATATGGCTATTTTATCTAGCTTAGGTGAAGATTTACGCTTTGTCTTTATTGTTTCTAAAGTAACATTAAAACAAGCCGATACCACAGAACCACTATTTGAGGTTATCGCCTCGGCAGAGAAGAAATGCGATCGCTGCTGGCACTATACGGCAGATGTTGGTCATAACCACGAACATCCTGATATTTGTGGTCGTTGCGATAGTAATCTTCACGGAGATGGGGAAATTCGCCAATATGCCTAGTTCTCAATTAGTGCAAAAACCCTTCTCTTTTTGGGCTATACTAGCGATTATATTGATAGCACTCGACCAAGCAAGCAAACTCTATGTAGAACATACATTTGAGTTTGCTGAGCGTGTCAATGTATTGCCGTTTTTCGACTTTATCCTTATTTATAATACAGGAGCTGCCTTTAGCATAGGCGCAGAAGCAGGAGGATGGCAACGCTGGCTCTTTATCGCTTTAGCCTTTGGAGCTTGTGCTTTTATTATTTATTTACTCAAAACGCATAAAGAGCAACCCTTTTTTTGCTTTGCCCTTTCCCTTATTCTAGCAGGGGCAGCCGGTAATCTTATTGACCGTATTGCCTATGGTCATGTTATTGATTTTCTGTTGTTCTACTGGGAAGACTGGCAATTTTATTTCCCTGCATTTAATTTGGCAGATTGCTTTATTACGATAGGGGCAACATTGATTATTATTGAAGAATTATTTTTTAGGAAAAATAATTAAGCCATATCATGAAACTACAAGGTAAACATATTGTTCTAGGGCTAACAGGTGGAATTGCTTGTTATAAAAGTGCAGAACTTTGCCGCCGTCTGATTGATCAAGGTGCTCAAGTAACCGTGGTAATGACTGAAGCGGCAACACACTTTATTACACCAACCACCATGCAAGCATTAAGTCATCATCCTGTTTTTATAAATACACAAGATGACCGCATGGATAATAGTATGGCACATATTAATTTAAGCCGACAAGCCGACTTAATTTTAATTGCTCCTTGTAGTGCCGATTTTATCGCAAAACTTGCCCATGGTTTTGCTAACGATTTACTCTCTACACTTTGCCTTGCTAGAGGAGCTTGTCCGCTTGCTATTGTTCCTGCTATGAATCGGGAAATGTGGAGTAATCCTGCTAACCAACGTAATATTTCCCTCTTACAGCAAGACAGTATCCATATTTGGGGCCCTGCTAATGGCATACAAGCCTGTGGCGAAACAGGCTATGGTCGTATGTTAGAAGTTCCTCAGATTATGGCTGAATGTCAGGCTTTTTTCACACCATCAATCTTAGTAGGAAAAAAAGTATTAATCACGGCAGGCCCGACTGAAGAACCTATTGACCCTGTTAGAATGATTACGAATCGTTCATCAGGCAAAATGGGCTATGCCATTGCACAAGCAGCATTTAATGCTGGGGCTAATGTGCATCTTATTAGTGGACCTACTACCCTAGCAACACCTTATGGGGTTACTATTGAAAAGGTACGCACCGCTAGAGAAATGCATCAAGCGGTTTTATCACAAGCAAGCACCTATGATATTTTTATTAGTGTAGCGGCTGTTGCTGATTGGCATATTGATAATTACACCGAACACAAGCAAAAAAAACAAGACCAACAAGGTTTACAGCTACACTTTTCCCCTAATCCTGATATTTTGGCAGAGGTTGCTCATCTGGATAAAGCCCCATGGTGTGTAGGCTTTGCAGCTGAAACAGAAAACTTAAACCTGTATGCTCAAGAAAAACGTCTTCGTAAAGGCGTTCCCCTCTTGGTAGGTAATCTTGCACAACAAGTAATGGAAGCAGATACCACTACAATGGTTTTATTTGATGATAAGGGTGAAGAACAGTTACCTACTTTGCCTAAGGATGAAGCGGCACAACGATTGATTGAAGCAATTGCTAAACGTTATACATCAGCATCAATCAGTCATTTAAAAACCTAATCATTACTGATAGGGTATAGTTTCTCTTTATTAAAAAGTATCTTCATAGTATAGTTGTTTAGGTTTAGATAAGAGATTAAGTCATTTTACTTTGTATAAGCAATACATCTACTGTCAATTTGTCTCCTGCTATTATTGGGATAAAATAACACTAATCTATTGCTTATATACCATGACGTATTAGAGCTATCTCCATTAAAGCATCAAATAGCCTATGGATTCAATGCGTATTCACATATATTATCTTCATATTACTCTTATCTAGGAATTAATATCTACTAGTAAAATTAATTCCTATATGCTGATTATCCACTCACATGTTAATAAGAAATTTTACTTTCTTTTATACTAAAAGAGGCAACTTAGTTTACAATAGGCACACTCTTTCTCTTTTTAGAACGATATACAGAATGAATGACTATATTCAATTAATTAATAACTTTATTTCTAATAATCAAGTTTGGGCTGGACCCATTATTGGTTTACTTTGCTTTGGTGAATCTTTACTCGTCATTGGTATTATGATTCCTGCTACCGCTATTCTTATCTTTACAGGTGGACTTATTGGGACAGGTACACTAGACCCTACGGGTGTTTTTATTTGGGGATTTATAGGGGCTGTTTTAGGTGATGCTGTTTCTTATTATATCGGACGCTGGTTTGGTTGGGAAATTACCAAAAAACCTCCCTTTAATCAATATTATCTCTTCTTTGTAAAAGCACATAAGTTCTTTGAAAAATACGGTACTTTATCTGTTTTCTTAGGTCGCTTTATGGGACCCATTCGCTCAACCATTCCAACTGTAGCAGGAGTCATGGAATTAAAGCACAGCAAATTCCAACTCGCTAATATTACCTCAGCCATTATTTGGTTACCTGTTATGCTATCACCCGGTTATTTTTCAGCAAAAGGCGCTCAAACCCTTTCAGCAAAAACAGGCGTTGGAATTGGTGAGATATTAACTATCTTATCTGTTGTTCTCGGTGTTGGTATAGTCATTTACTTTTTTATTACTTCACGAAAAAGTAAAACAAATTCAGATACGTTAATGTCAGATAAAACGGATCAATCCTAAGCGATAATCTCATTTAACCCTTACCTTATAAAGTAAGGGTTATTTTTTGCGAATATACTTATTCTAAGAAGTATTTAATACTTTACCTTAGTGTAAAAGATAGTAAAAATTAATTCTTATCACCATCTATAATCCAGATATAGTTATAAATAACCCCTATCCCTATTTAATATAGTCATTATTAAAGGTATATGAATAACCAATAAATTATCCTTAGCTCTACAATATTATGGTAAGCTTGCAGTTTATATAAAAAGGAACAGAAATGAAAGTTGATTTAAAAATCCTAGATACACGTATTAAAGACCAGTTGCCTCATTATGCTACAACAGGTTCAGCAGGGCTAGATTTACGTGCATGTATTGATGAAGCCATTACTTTAGCCCCAGGACAAACTGAACTTATTCCAACGGGTTTAGCCATACATTTAGACGATCCCCGTTATGCTGCTCTTATTCTACCCCGTTCAGGTTTAGGACATAAACACGGTATTGTACTGGGTAATCTTGTAGGTCTAATTGATTCAGATTATCAAGGACAACTGATGGTTTCTGTATGGAATCGTGGTCAGACTGCTTTTAAACTGGAACCATTTGAACGTATGGCACAGCTCGTTATTGTTCCTGTTCAACAAGTTGATTTTAATATTGTAGAAGAGTTTACAGAAAGTCATCGCGGCGAAGGCGGTTTTGGTAGTACAGGGCGTGGTTAATAATATAGAAAACTATGCTTTAAACTAATATTTACTATCATTTTCTCTTATATTTATTAGTTTACGTTCAAATTAAAAGTGCAATACTTTATACATAATAAATTAAAAAGTATTGCACTTAATCCTCATATACGATTATTCTCCTACAAATGCCGCTCCAGCACCCGTATAGTTAAAGAACTTGGTATATTCACCCGCAAAAGTAAGACGTACTGTGCCGATCGAACCCGCACGCTGTTTCCCAATAATAATTTCTGCCGTCCCTTTATCAGGTGATTCAGGATTATAGACTTCATCACGATAGATAAAGAGAATAACGTCTGCATCTTGCTCAATCGCCCCAGATTCACGTAAATCTGACATAATAGGT
This sequence comes from Pelistega ratti, assembly GCF_009833965.1. Classification (NCBI taxonomy): domain Bacteria; kingdom Pseudomonadati; phylum Pseudomonadota; class Betaproteobacteria; order Burkholderiales; family Alcaligenaceae; genus Pelistega; species Pelistega ratti. The sequence goes on along the minus strand of NZ_CP047165.1, from coordinate 206,326 downwards.
CGTTTATTTGTTCGTTGCTCCAATCCACGATTAAGCTGTGAAAGCGCAATAATAGGGCATTTTAAATCACGTGCTAATTGTTTTAGAGAACGGCTAATTTCAGAGATTTCTGCTGTACGATTATCATTGCGTCCATTACCAGACATTAACTGTAAATAATCAACAACGATTAATCCTAACTCCCCTTCTTTACTTTTCAGACGGCGAGCCCTTGCTCGTAAATCAATCGGTGTTAAAGCTGGGGTTTCATCAATAAAAATCTTAGCATCTTGTAAAAGAGAAGTTGCATGGATAATACCTGGCCAATCCTCATCTCGTAATCGTCCTGTACGCATACGTTGCTGATCAATTTTACCCACAGAACCCAATAAACGATGCCCTAACTGAACCGCATCCATCTCCATACTAAAAACAGCAACGGGTAATTTTTCATGAATAGCGACATGCTCGACAATATTCATCGCAAAAGAGGTTTTACCCATTGCAGGGCGACCTGCTACAATAATTAACTGACCACTATGCATACCTGCTGTACGTGCATCTAAATCGGTAAATCCTGTACTGATACCTGTCACAAGAGAATCATTATCACGTGCTGCTAATTTTTCGAGCTCTTCTATGACTTGTACCATCACATTTGGCATCGTATGAAAATCTTTTGCACCCGCTCCATTATCCTGAGAAATCTTAAAGACTTTTGCCTCTGCTTCATCTAATAGTTGCCGTGCTTGGCGACCATTAGGTTGAAATGCCATGGTTGCTATCTCGTCTGCAACAGCGACTAACTGACGCAACATAGAACGTTCTCGTACGATTTCAGCATAACGAGTAATATTAGCAGCTGATGCCACATTCATGGCTAAATCATTGAGATAAGCAAGCCCACCTACCTCTTCTTCTTTATTAACGAGACGTAAAGACTCTGCCACCGTAATGACATCAGCTTCACGATCTAAACTAATTAATTGATAAATATGGCGCCAAATGAGACGGTGATCATGACGATAAAAGTCTTCTTCTGATAATAAACTACTAATTTCATTAAACGCACTATTTTCTATAAGTAAAGCACCCAGAACCGACTGCTCTGCCTCTATAGATTGGGGGGGAAGACGTAAATTAGTAAAATTAGGATTTTCTGGCGGAATATCCGAAGTAAAATCAAGTTCAGCAACCTTATCACTCATTTTGTCACAACCACTTTATAAAAGATGAAACTGCCTATTATAAACGAATTTTTGTGTATTAAAAGACAAAAAACCAACCCCTATAATCATAGGAGTTGGTTTTTATAAAGCACTTAAAATGGTTTAATTAAGCCATTTCGCCTTGAACAACAACAGTAATGTCAGCGTCAACGTCAGCGTGCAAATGTAAAGAAACAGGGTATTCACCTACTGCTTTTAATGCACCTTCTGTTAAGCGTACTTGTTGTTTATTAATAGTCTCAAAACCAGCCGCAACAAGACCTGCAGCAATATCCATAGAGGTGATAGAACCGAATAAACGACCATCAACACCTGCTTTTTGAGATAAAACTAAACGGTAACCATTAAGTTGTTCACCTACTTTTTGAGCTGCTGCTAAACGTTCTGCTTGTGCTTTTTCTAGCTCTGCACGACGTGCTTCAAACTCAGCAATCGCTTGCTCTGTCGCACGGCGAGCTTTCTTTTGAGGAATTAAGTAGTTACGTGCAAAACCGTCACGTACTTTAACGATTTCACCTAGGTTACCTAGTTTGCCAATTTTTTCTAACAGAATAACTTGCATGTCAGTAATCCTTATTTGTGGTTATCGGTGTATGGAAGTAAAGCTAAAAAGCGAGCACGTTTAATTGCTGTGTCTAATTGACGTTGGTAGTTAGCTTTAGTACCTGTTAAACGAGCAGGAATAATTTTACCTGTCTCTGTGATGAAGTCACGTAATGTATCAACATCTTTATAATCAATTTCTTCAACGCCAGCTGCTGTAAAACGGCAGAATTTGCGACGTTTAAATAGTGGATTTTGCTGCGTAAATTTGCTGCGTTTTTCCTTGCCTTTTTTCATGAAAGCCATGGTATTTGCCTTTAAACTAATCGGGGATACTCCCCTATAACTTGTTAATCCAAAGTATTACTACTTTGCCATCTCGATCATTTGTGTTGAACCACTTACATCAGGAATTTGTACTTTTTGAAGGTGTAGCACCAACTTTGTTGAATGCTTTCGTGAAGCGGCTAAAAAACCCTCTACCTTCATAACAGTGCCAATAGTAAGATTTTGCAATAATTGCGTAATATGACCAATAGCACGTGCAGATAATACAAACTCTACTTTTCGTAAATGCCCTGCTTCAACAACTTCAGAGCAATGTTCAACAATTAATTCTTGAACCGGTATGCCTGCTGGTGTTAATCGAAGTGGTTTCACCTCTATAACACGTACTTCTAGATAAACCTGATTCAATATGATCCTTCTCTATTCTTCGGTTTCTTGCTCAAGAGCCACTTCTTCAGCAACAGCGGCTGCTTTACGAGATTCCTCACGTTCAGCGGCTTTCATCATAATTGATGGGCTAGTTTGTGCTGATTTTGTCTTAATCACTAAGTGACGTAAGATAGCATCGTTATAACGGAAAGAATGCTCTAACTCATCTAATGTGTTTTGATCGCATTCAATGTTTAAGCAAACATAGTGAGCTTTAACAAGTTTTTGGATTGGGTAAGCCAATTGACGGCGACCCCAGTCTTCTGAACGGTGTACTTTACCACCGTTAGTCGTTACCATACCTTGGTAACGCTCTGTCATTGCAGGAACCTGTTCGCTTTGATCAGGGTGCACAATAAACACTACTTCGTAGTGACGCATATTAACTCCTTATGGATAAAAACAGCCCGCTAAGTAAGCCCGTATCGTTATTAACAAATATCTCTATTAACTAACAACTCACAAAACTGCCCTAGTCGAGCAAGAAACCATCTATTTTATAAACTTTTCTTATAAAAATCAAATACTTTTTATATTAATCAAACTTTTATCTGCTTTAGTATTTTTTTGATGCAGGTAAACAACATTTTTTCTACTTCTTCTCCTAAGCTCAATGTCTCTTGAGAAATGTCAACTTTTAAAACATATCAATATGTTATATTAAGCTCAACATTTTATTGCTTTTTGTAAGGAGATATTTTTATGAAACTCAACCGAATGACTAAATTAATTCTTGGTGCTTCTACAGTTCTTGCTGTATCATCTGTTTATGCTCAAGATGGTGCTGAACTAGCCAAAACAAAAGCCTGTGTAGGCTGTCATAGCACTAACACCAAAATTATCGGACCAGCATTTAAAGAAATCGCAGCAAAATATGCAGAAGACACAGATACTATTGTAGCAAGTATCAAAAATGGTAGTTCTGGTAAATGGGGGCCTGTACCAATGCCGCCTAATGCCGTAAATGATGAAGAAGCAAAAGCATTAGCAACATGGATTCTTTCACTTAAATAAGAGATTATTTTCACTCCTCTTATCCTTTTCATAGAGAAAGAAACTATTTTGTGATACGAAGTAGGTAAAGGCGAGTTATTACTCGCCTTTTTTGTACATTGAAAGATAATACGTACTCGAGAGGATTACAATTTAGCTATTTCTACCTTTATCAGACTAAAACAGCCAGACACCACAGATAAAATAAACGTCCTCACCCTCTAATACACACTATACTTGCTCTTCAATAACAGCATATGCCGAATGATTATGAATTGACTCAAAATTTTCAGCTTCAATTTTATATCGAATTAAAGCAGGAAATTGTCGAATAGCAACCGCAACATCACGAATTAAATCTTCAACAAATTTAGGATTATCGTACGACCCTTCTGTTACATATTTTTCATCGGTTCGTTTGAGTAAACTCCATAACTCACTAGATGCTTGTTGTTCAATCGTACGAATAACTTGATTCATATCATAAATTTGCTCACCCACCATATGCACGGTAATATGAGAACGCTGATTATGCGCCCCATAGGCTGAGATAGCTTTAGAACAAGGACATAAGCTCATTACAGGGACTTGTACCCCTAACTCAAAAGAAACCCCATTTTGATCAGCTACTGCTTGCCAGGTAACCTGATAATCCATTAAACTCTGCACCCCCGATACAGGAGCACTTTTATTAATAAAGTAAGGAAAGGATACCGTAATATCCCCTTTTTGAGCATGTAATAAAGGAAGCATTTCTTCTGTCATTTTTTTAAATACTTCCATTGTCATCGGTGTCTGACGATAATCATTTAACAATGCCATAAACCGAGACATATGTGTACCTTTTTCGGTTTCAGGTAAAAAGACAGTTAATGTCCATTCCCCAACCGTAGCTTGCACAGACCCATCACTTAGCTGTAAAAGTAAAGGAGATTTTACACGACGAATCCCCACTCTTTGGATAGGGATATGGCGAGGATCATAACTACTTTGCACATCTGGCATTGTCGTAACTTGATCAGATTTATCACTCATTGAATTCTTACCTATATTCAACTATAGAATAAATAGTACAACACTATCTTCTATAAAAATGAATAGTATTATTCATTAATACTACTCTTTGGTTAAATAAATAGCATAGATTTTTATCTATACCATTCCAAAAGCTAATAGTACGTAGTCATACTATTGACTCATTAAATAGCATATATAAACGCTATCGTCTATACTACCCACTGATTAAAAATAGATAGTGTAAACAATATATCTACACTATCTACGAATACGCTTAATACTATTTTCTTTAGCAGTACATTAACAAAGCTGTTATTAGCTATGCCACCTTAGATGGGGTTAAAATGTTTTTTTCCAAGATGCTATTTGTAATAGAATACCCTTTGTATCTAAACCAAGTTCTGCCAAAATAGCTTGTTGTTCCCCATGATCAATAAACTGATCGGGTAAGCCCAGATGTAATACAGGGTGATAAATCCCTTGTGACTGAAAAAATTCAGCAACAGCACTACCCGCTCCCCCCATAATACAGCCTTCTTCTATTGTTACAAATGCTTTATGTGTTTTGGCAAGTGTCAATAATAAGGCTTCATCTAGTGGTTTAACAAAGCGCATATCCACCACTGTTGCCCCTATTTCTTGCCCTGCTACTAAGGCTGGATGTAATAATGTACCAAAGGCTAATATCGCTATTCGCTTATCTCCATCAACACGATGAGTATCCACAAGAGAAGGAGCTTCATAGCGAACCACTGCCTTACCCACAGGCACAGCTGCTAATGTTGCCTCTACACAGGCACCAATACCAGATCCCCTAGGATAGCGAACACTGGCAGGACCTTGATATTGATAACAGGTATTTAATAATAATCGACATTCATTTTCATCTGATGGCGTCGTAATTACCATATGAGGAATACAACGCAAGAAGGCAATATCATAATTACCTGCGTGTGTTGCCCCATCTGCACCAACAATACCTGCTCTATCCAAGGCAAAGGTAACATCAAGATTTTGTAAGGCAACATCATGGATGACTTGATCATACGCACGTTGTAAAAAGGTTGAGTAAATCGCCACTACGGGTTTAAACCCCTCACAAGCAATACCCGCCGCAAATGTCACCGCATGCTGTTCTGCAATACCAACATCAAAGTAACGCTCAGGGAAAAGCTGTTCAAACTGTACTAAACCACTCCCCTCTCGCATGGCAGGCGTAATACCCATTAAACGTTCATCAGCTTTTGCTTGATCACATAACCATTGACCAAAAACCTGTGTAAATGTGGGCTTACTTTCACCTTTCTTAGCTTGGATACCCAAAGCAGGATCAAATTTACCAGGTCCATGATAAAGCACGGGATCAGCTTCTGCTAATTTATACCCTTGCCCTTTTTTGGTAATAATATGCAAGAATTGTAAACCACCTAGGTTTTTGAGATTTTCCAGTGTCGGAATTAATGCATCTAAATCATGACCATCAATAGGTCCAGAGTAATTAAATCCTAAATCTTCAAATAAAGTAGCAGGCCCCATCATTGATTTAGCATGTCCTTTTACCTTACGTGCTATATCCATAATAGGACTTGGCAATTGCTCTAATACGGCTTTACCAATATCATGTGCATCTTTAGCAATACTTCCTGACATTAATTGTGTTAAGTACTTATTTAAGGCACCAACAGGCGGTGAAATCGACATATCATTATCATTTAAGATCACTAATAGATTAATCCCCGAGGTATCACCTGCATTATTTAACGCCTCAAATGCCATACCAGCTGTCATAGCACCATCACCAATAACTGCAATATGCTGACGCTGATCGCCTTTATAACGAGAGACCACTGCCATACCTAAAGCCGCAGAAATAGAGGTAGAAGAATGGGCTGTTCCAAAAGCATCATAATCAGATTCACTCCGCTTAGGAAAACCAGAAATCCCCCCTTTTTGACGAAGGGTTGCCATCGCCTCTCGCCGCCCTGTCAAAATTTTATGTGGATACGATTGATGCCCTACATCCCAAATAATACGATCATAAGGTGTATTAAACACATGATGTAGTGCAATTGTTAGCTCTACCGTACCTAAGTTAGACGATAGATGACCACCTGTTTTAGAAACAGATTCAATAATATACGCACGCAACTCTTTAGACAGTACGTTTAATTGTTGGCGGTTAAGATGCCGAATATCTTCAGGCGATTGAATCGTAGATAATAACTGCATAAAAATAAACTAATAATGACGGCGTATAATAAAATCAGCCAACTCTCGCAATCGTTGTGCTTGTGGCCCCAGAGGAAGTAAAGCAGCTAACGCTGTTTGGTACAATTGATTAACAAAGGTTTTAGAGTTCTCCAATCCCATTAAAGATACATAGGTAGGTTTATGTGATTGCTCATCTTTACCTGCTGTTTTACCTAAAGACTGGCTATCTACCGTAACATCTAAAATATCATCAACTACCTGAAAAGCAAGTCCTATTGCGGCGGCATAATCTTCTAACGCCTGACGAACTTCTGAATTAGCGCCAGAACTAATAGCCCCTAACAAAACACTTCCCTCAATCATTGCCCCTGTTTTCATACGGTGCATTTGTTGAAGTTGTGTAAGACTAAGCTGTTGCCCTACATGACATACATCAATAACTTGCCCCCCTACCATACCATGGCTACCTGCAGCACTGCTCAAAATATCAATGGCTTGAATAACCAGTGCAGGTGCAATAGGCATTTGCGATAACTGTTTAAAAGCTAAGGGCTGTAAAGCATCAGCGGCTAAAAGTGCCATCGCCTCTCCATACTTAATATGACAAGTAGGACGACCTCGGCGTAATTCATCATTATCCATACAAGGCAAATCATCATGTACAAGCGAATAAGCATGGATTAATTCAACTGCAGAAGTGGCTAATGATAATGCCTTAAAATGCTCAGTATCCAAAGAGGACTGACAAGCTAGACCTGAAGCATAGACTAGGGCTGCTCGTACACGTTTCCCTGGTCCTAAGACAGCATACCGCATCGCCTCATGCAAAAGAGCAGGTTCTTCATCTTCAGTAGGTAGATAGACATCTAACGTTGATTCAACAGAAGCAACCGCTTGTGCTAACCACTGGTCAAAAGGAAGGGCAAAATCATTCATAAAAACACATTTAAATGAATAAGAAATGGAGTTATTTTACACCGTTTAAGCAAGGTAGATATTGATTAGGGGCGTTTTATGATGAGAATGAGGTTAATCATAATAAATTACCTCTCTAGTTATTTATAGTAACAACAATTTTTATATTAAAATCAGAATATAGTTAAATAACTTACTATGATAAATGAAAAATAGCAATAATAATAAAATATTCTTATACTACATATTGATTATAGAATTAGCAATTAAAATGAAGAAGAAGCAAAATTTTTTTACTACCCAATTTGTAAAATTAAGTTAGACAAAAGACTAGACAAAAAAAGCCATTTACATTAGATTCAGATAAACACCACATTTACTGAAAAGGAACTAACATAAATGACTTATAGACATCTTAGCATAAATGAATTGGTCATAATAGAGGCATATTACCAAATTGGTAAAAAAGTAATAGATATAGCTAAGGCACTGAATCGGTCAAGGCAAACGATCTATAGGGTAATAGCGATGTTAAAAAAGGGTTGCTCTGCCTATGAGTATTATGAGCAGTATAAAAAGAATAAGCGCTATTGTGGGCGAGGTAAAACCCAATTATCCAAGAAAGAGAGAGCGTTGATACAAGCCCATTTGAATAAGGGGTGGAACTTTGATGTGATTAAAGGGGTCTATCGCAAGAAGATTTCTTGCTCAATGAGAACACTGTATCGCTTAGTGGAACGAGGTGTTTTTAAGAAAGAGGATTTACCTTGGAAAGGTAAGCGTAGAGCTAATGGACGAAAAGAAACACGGGGTAAACAAGCTTTTGTAAGGGATATTCATGAACGAGCCAAATATTATCCAGCGTTTAAGGAAGAATTTGGACATTTAGAAGGCGATACTATCGTAGGGAAAAATCATCAAAGTGCGGTGATAACACTGGTTGAGAGAAAGTCTAAAGCTATTATTACCTTACAAACAGATGGACGAAAAGCACAGGATATACAAAAGGCAATCAGTCGCTGGATGTCTTCTTTTTCAACTCTACCTCATTTATTTAAATCCATCACCTTTGATAGAGGCAAAGAGTTCTCTGACTGGAAAACGATTGCCAATGCACATGATATTGATATTTTCTTTGCCGATCCAGGCTGTCCAAGTCAGAGAGGACTTAATGAACATTCTAATGGATTATTACGCCGACATGGACTACCGAAACAGACTGATTTTATAGGAATGACTCAATCATATTTGTCCAGTATTGCTCATAAAATAAACATGATACCTAGAAAATCTCTCGGTTATAAAACCCCTTACCATGTTTTTCTGATCTATTTAAAAGAGGCTCTTAAAAAAGTAATGTCTAAAAATGTCTAACTTAATTTGACAAATGAAACTACATTAAATTAACCATGATAAATTCAAATTTATTTATATAAAGTAAACTCCTTTCCATTATCAAAAATAATACTTTGTATTTATTCCTATATAAAATATACATAGTATTTCATAATATTTTGATCTATAGGTATTGATAATCAAAGTGTAACATCATCTTTTATATCATTAATTTACTTTTTATACAAAGATCACAATAACAATACCTACATCTAAAAATGAACTTATTGATATAATCAAAAAATTATATTTCCCTAGTAAAAAAAATTAGTTGCTATTCCTGAATAAAAGGCATTTACTCCATTAATACAAGGTCATATCAAAGGAAGTATAATTAGTGTCTTATTTAAGAGGCTGGGGAGAATTAGTCTTATCTTGGTATATGCACAAGAAATTATTTTTCTAAAATAGCTTTTAAATGGAATAAACTGGGAAAATTAGCACAAAATTTTTATTAAGACTACCAAAATATTACTCATTATAAAATTTTACTTAATCATTTAGAAAAGAATAAAAATAGTATTATTCAGTTTATCAATAGCTTTAGTAATGAGGATTTATATTGGAATAACTTGGTATTACAAATACACTAGAGGACGAATGATTCAATTAAATACTACATCCCTTTTAAACATGCAGCATCTCGGTTAACTCCTCTATTAAAAGAACTTTCTCATACTTATCAATAAGTATAAAGAGCATAATAATTATATTATTTAGAAAACTAGATTTATAAATAAAAAGGGAAGAGAGGTTAAAGATTTTAGATTGATTAAAAATTAAATAGAAAATAAAGGGGTGCTTATACGGTGCTAATCCTAACTAGTAGAGCTTATGGCGATACGATGTAAAATCTAACTTTGTCGATGTTAGTCTTCAGTGTTGAATCCAAAAAGGGGAAAAAATTGCGAGTTTAATGCGTTAAGCCAGCATAATGTAGTCAGCGTCATTCAGCGGATAACGCAAAGTATATCGATTTATCGATGGAGGTAGTGTTACGATTCACCCATTAACGAGATAGATATAACGTGGCGATACGATAAGGGGCAGGGAGGAAATCAGACGGGCAATAAAAAACCTCTCAATCGGTCAAGGATTGAGAGGTTTAGGGAATAAGAGCCTGACGATGACCTACTTTCACAGGTGTCCACCCACTATCATCGGCGCAAAGGCGTTTCACTGTCCTGTTCGGGATGGGAAGGAGTGGGTCCACCTTGCTATGGTCGTCAAGCGTAAACGGATTAGGCTTGTTGCTTTAGCCCTTTGGAAGAAGCACAGCTGGTAGGAATTGAGGGTTATGGTTATTTTGAAGTTTTCTGTTAATGGGGCATACCCACACTTTTCTCGTTAACCGATAAAGTTATAGGATCAAGCCTCACGGGCAATTAGTACTGGTTAGCTGCATACATTACTGCACTTACACACCCAGCCTATCAACGTCCTGGTCTCGAACGACCCTTTAGGGGAATCTAGTTCCCGGGATACCTTATCTTCAGACGAGTTTCCCGCTTAGATGCCTTCAGCGGTTATCTCTTCCGTACTTAGCTACTCGGCAATGCCATTGGCATGACAACCGATACACCAGCGGTACGTCCACTCCGGTCCTCTCGTACTAGGAGCAGCCTCCGTCAAGTATCCAACGCCCACGGCAGATAGGGACCAAACTGTCTCACGACGTTTTAAACCCAGCTCACGTACCTCTTTAAATGGCGAACAGCCATACCCTTGGGACCGGCTACAGCCCCAGGATGAGATGAGCCGACATCGAGGTGCCAAACACCGCCGTCGATATGAACTCTTGGGCGGTATCAGCCTGTTATCCCCAGAGTACCTTTTATCCGTTGAGCGATGGCCCTTCCATTCAGAACCACCGGATCACTTTGTCCTGCTTTCGCACCTGTTCGACTTGTCAGTCTCACAGTCAAGCACGCTTATGCCAATGCACTATCAGCACGATTTCCGACCGTACCTAGCGTACCTTCGAACTCCTCCGTTACACTTTGGGAGGAGACCGCCCCAGTCAAACTGCCCACCATACACTGTCCCCAACCCGGATCACGGGCCTAGGTTAGAACCGCAAACAAACCAGGGTGGTATTTCAAGGACGGCTCCAACAAAACTAGCGTTCTGTCTTCTGCGCCTCCCACCTATCCTACACAGGCCGGTTCACAATCCAATGTAAAGCTACAGTAAAGGTTCATGGGGTCTTTCCGTCTAGCCGCGGGGAGATTGCATCATCACAAACACTTCAACTTCGCTGAGTCTCAGGAGGAGACAGTGTGGCCATCGTTACGCCATTCGTGCAGGTCGGAACTTACCCGACAAGGAATTTCGCTACCTTAGGACCGTTATAGTTACGGCCGCCGTTTACTGGGGCTTCGATCAAGAGCTTGCACCCCATCACTTAACCTTCCAGCACCGGGCAGGCGTCACACCCTATACGTCCACTTTCGTGTTTGCAGAGTGCTGTGTTTTTAATAAACAGTCGCAGCCACCGATTCTCTGCGGCCTCTTGGCGCTTTTACACGCTACAAAGGCATACCTTCTCCCGAAGTTACGGTATCAATTTGCCGAGTTCCTTCTCCTGAGTTCTCTCAAGCGCCTTGGAATATTCATCCCGTCCACCTGTGTCGGTTTGCGGTACGGTCAACATTAAACTAGAGCTTAGAGGCTTTTCCTGGGACCACTGCCTGTTACTTCGGGGAATAAATCCCCTTCGGGTCAATCTCTTGGATTTCGCTGCCGGATTTGCCTAACAGCCACCTTAAAATCAACAACGAGTACTACCAATCACTCGATAACATTTCGCAATCCGTCCCCCCATCGCATTTAATGTCGGTGCTGGAATATTAACCAGCTTCCCATCAGCTACGCATCTCTGCCTCACCTTAGGGGCCGACTCACCCTGCGCCGATGAACGTTGCGCAGGAAACCTTGGACTTACGGCGAGGGAGCTTTTCACTCCCTTTATCGCTACTCATGTCAGCATTCGCACTTCTGATACCTCCAGCAGCCTTTTCAAGCCACCTTCTCAGGCTTACAGAACGCTCTCCTACCGCGCATAGTTGCCTATGCACCCGCAGCTTCGGTAACTGGCTTAGCCCCGTTACATCTTCCGCGCAGGACGACTCGATCAGTGAGCTATTACGCTTTCTTTAAAGGGTGGCTGCTTCTAAGCCAACCTCCTGACTGTCTATGCCTTCCCACTTCGTTTCCCACTTAGCCAATTTTAGGGACCTTAGCTGGCGGTCTGGGTTGTTTCCCTCTTGAGTCTGGACGTTAGCACCCAGTGCTCTGTCTCCCATACTGTACTTGTCGGTATTCGGAGTTTGCCATGGTTTGGTAAGTCGCCATGACCCCCTAGCCATAACAGTGCTCTACCCCCGACAGTAATATATGAGGCACTACCTAAATAGTTTTCGGAGAGAACCAGCTATTTCCAGATTTGTTTAGCCTTTCACCCCTATCCACAGTTCATCCCCTAATTTTTCAACATTAGTGGGTTCGGTCCTCCAGTATCTGTTACGATACCTTCAACCTGACCATGGATAGATCATCTGGTTTCGGGTCTACACCCAGCGACTAAAATCGCCCTATTCGGACTCGCTTTCGCTACGCCTTCCCTATTCGGTTAAGCTTGCCACTGAATGTAAGTCGCTGACCCATTATACAAAAGGTACGCCGTCACTCCAGATTAAAGCATCCTGACTTGAATGCCAATTGTCACTCCCTTTATCTCTTTTAAAAAAATGACCTTCGTCCATTTTTCCTAAAGGATTAAGAAGCTATTCACTCCTTTTATATCTTTTGAAAAAATGGCCTTCGTCCATTTTTCCTAAAGACCCAAGGTGCTTTAATCTGGAGCTCCGACTGTTTGTATGCACACGGTTTCAGGTTCTATTTCACTCCCCTCCCGGGGTTCTTTTCGCCTTTCCCTCACGGTACTGGTTCACTATCGGTCGATCACGAGTATTTAGCCTTGGAGGATGGTCCCCCCATCTTCAAACAGGATTACACGTGTCCCGCTCTACTTGTCTGACGCTTAGTACCACGTAAAAAGTTTCGTCTACAGGGCTATCACCTGCTACGGCGGTGGTTTCCAACACCTTCGACTGCTTTTTACGCTATCTCGTCTAGGCTCTTCCGATTTCGCTCGCCGCTACTGTCGGAATCTCGGTTGATTTCTTTTCCTCGAGTTACTTAGATGTTTCAGTTCACTCGGTTCGCTTCATTACCCTATGTATTCAGATAATGATACTGCAAAAGCAGTGGGTTTCCCCATTCGGAAATCTGCGGATCAAAGCTTATTTGCTAGCTCCCCGCAGCTTATCGCAAGCTATAACGTCCTTCATCGCCTGTGATCGCCAAGGCATCCACCATGTGCACTTAGTCACTTGATCCTATAACTTTATCGGCTTAATGCCTACTTTGCTATAGCATAAGTTAACTTTACGGTTTTAGATAAATAAAAATTAAGTAAAATACACTCATCTTTCCATTTACCTTGGATATTAACGCCTTTTTGGTACTGGTTCGTACCCGTTAACACCCATTTGCTTGAGTTTGCGTGTTTATGCCGTTCATCAATGTTTATTCATATAGGGGTTATCCTATATGCGTTGAGAACTTCAAAAATAATAATGCAATCACAACCCATCAATAAGTTGGCTTAAATTCCTGGTGAAATTTAAGTTCACTTTATTTACTTGTTGTGCTTCTTCCAAATTGTTAAAGAACAGCCGACTATTGTAGCATATCCTGCTGCAATAGACAATAAAAACTTGTTCGTTGTTTTTTAAAAAACGCTACCTAGTCACCGAATAGAGTGGTGGAGGATAACGGGATCGAACCGATGACCTCCTGCTTGCAAAGCAGGCGCTCTACCAACTAAGCTAATCCCCCGTGATTGGTGGGTCAAGCTGGAATCGAACCAGCGACCCCCGCCTTATCAAGACGGTGCTCTAACCGACTGAGCTACTGACCCAAATTCTAGCTACGTTTTTCATGAACAACCGATAAATGTGGATGCTTTGGCTTTAAAGCTCTTGCTCTTAAAGGAGGTGATCCAGCCGCACCTTCCGATACGGCTACCTTGTTACGACTTCACCCCAGTCATGAATCCTACCGTGGTGACCGTCCTCCTTGCGGTTAGACTAGCCACTTCTGGTAAAACCCACTCCCATGGTGTGACGGGCGGTGTGTACAAGACCCGGGAACGTATTCACCGCGACATGCTGATCCGCGATTACTAGCGATTCCGACTTCATGCAGGCGAGTTGCAGCCTGCAATCCGGACTACGATCAGGTTTATGAGATTAGCTCCACCTCGCGGTTTGGCAACCCTCTGTCCTGACCATTGTATGACGTGTGAAGCCCTACCCATAAGGGCCATGAGGACTTGACGTCATCCCCGCCTTCCTCCGGTTTATCACCGGCAGTCTCATTAGAGTGCTCTTGCGTAGCAACTAATGACAAGGGTTGCGCTCGTTGCGGGACTTAACCCAACATCTCACGACACGAGCTGACGACAGCCATGCAGCACCTGTGTTTCGGTTCTCTTGCGAGCACTGCCAAATCTCTTTAGCATTCCGAACATGTCAAGGGTAGGTAAGGTTTTTCGCGTTGCATCGAATTAATCCACATCATCCACCGCTTGTGCGGGTCCCCGTCAATTCCTTTGAGTTTTAATCTTGCGACCGTACTCCCCAGGCGGTCAACTTCACGCGTTAGCTGCGCTACTAAGTCCCGTAGGACCCAACAGCTAGTTGACATCGTTTAGGGCGTGGACTACCAGGGTATCTAATCCTGTTTGCTCCCCACGCTTTCGTGCATGAGCGTCAGTATTATCCCAGGGGGCTGCCTTCGCCATCGGTATTCCTCCACATCTCTACGCATTTCACTGCTACACGTGGAATTCTACCCCCCTCTGACATACTCTAGTCCGGGAGTTAAAAATGCCATTCCAAGGTTGAGCCCTGGGATTTCACATCTTTCTTTCCGAACCGCCTGCGCACGCTTTACGCCCAGTAATTCCGATTAACGCTTGCACCCTACGTATTACCGCGGCTGCTGGCACGTAGTTAGCCGGTGCTTATTCTTCAGGTACCGTCATGACTTCTTGGTATTAGCAAAAAGCTTTTCTTCCCTGACAAAAGTGCTTTACAACCCGAAGGCCTTCATCGCACACGCGGGATGGCTGGATCAGGGTTGCCCCCATTGTCCAAAATTCCCCACTGCTGCCTCCCGTAGGAGTCTGGGCCGTGTCTCAGTCCCAGTGTGGCTGGTCGTCCTCTCAAACCAGCTACGGATCGTTGCCTTGGTAGGCCGTTACCCCACCAACTAGCTAATCCGATATCGGCCGCTCCAATAGTAAGAGGTCTTGCGATCCCCCTCTTTCCCCCGTAGGGCGTATGCGGTATTAGCTACGCTTTCGCGTAGTTATCCCCCGCTACTGGGTACGTTCCGATACATTACTCACCCGTTCGCCACTCGTCAGCAAGAGAGCAAGCTCTCTTCTGTTACCGTTCGACTTGCATGTGTAAGGCATCCCGCTAGCGTTCAATCTGAGCCAGGATCAAACTCTTCAGTTCAATTCCTGTTTTCTTGTGATAGAAAAATCTATCATCGCTGCTTCACTCAAAAGAAATAACGTTTTATGTATAAAACCTTACTTCTTCATATATGTAGTGTAAGCACTTAAAATAACTTGTAAGCTTACCCCGTGATAGGGTAATGAGCTTTGCATTCCAAGCACCCACACTTATCGGCTGTTAGTTGTTAAAGAACAGATTCGCTTTGAGGCGACGTTGCGTTGAGCAACGAAAGAATGTAATTATGAACTAACTGACTACATTCTGTCAAGTGTTTTTTTAAAAAATTTAAAATCTTTTTTAAAAAACGAAAAAAGAAACAACACATTACGACGATTCTTTTTTCACTTGACCGCTTGGCACAAACACTGTTGTGCAGCGAAGAAATGTAATTATGCCAACTTCTACCCGCTTTAGCAAGTGGTTTCGATCGAAAACCTTGCTATCAGGTAGATTTTCCTTCCGTTTAACACCTCAAAGTAATGCTGTAATACCTTGATTTATCATCTCTTTTTAGTATTCCATAAAATGTCGTTAAAAAGACACACACTTTCTTTTAAGCTGTTGCTTTTTAGCAATAGTCGCTTTTTTAACGATCTGTTGTTTTTAGACACGCTTTATTTTTAATAGGTTGTTTTTTATTTTTTATAGGTTGTTTTTTATTTTTAATGGTTTGCTTTTTATTAACGTTATAGATCCCCCCATAAATATATACATAATATACTCGGTGAGAAATAGCGATCATATATTGTTTAGGCATCACGCTATCTTATGGGTATCAGGGTATATAGAGATACATATACCCTTTTTCTTAATGAAAGAAAATCTTAATAAAGAAGTAGCCTATTGTATCTAGTATATAGAGACTGTGATAAACTCCTTTTCTCTGATATAGGGATAGCAATAGGCTCATTTTCTCTGTTATATAATTCGTTTTATCTCAACTATAAAAAATAGAAAAGCCCCCATCTCTCTATCAAACGAATAAATAATACTACCCCATATCTAAATAGATGTACTTCAACAACAAGCATCTCAATGGTAGTAATACGCCCCTCTTAGTTAATATCACAGCATAAGATAATAAGATAACGATTACCCTAATAAATGATTCCCTAATAAATGATTCCCTAATAAAAGTTTATTATCCTGATTAAAAGTACCTTTATTAACCAATCGCTCCCACTCACTTATCATCTATTCATTATTTCACTCATAAAGTAGCTTTTATACAACAATATAGTCCCTATTATTTTATACCCCATCTCGCCTACCTCTCTCCCCCATTTAAACACTTCTTTAGGGATATTCTTTTTATAAACAATCTGATTATTTTTATGTCATCAGATTACCCTTAATGCGCCAACCCCTTATTCCATCCTCCCATTTGTTTTTGTCTGATGCAAGCAATAAGTGATTGATTACACGCTATTTGTAACTATTTATTTTATTCTTATAATCCTCTATACCTAAAAACCACTACTGGTCTAAATCGATATCACAATATCCTATATTAACCACTTTCATCGACTTACCCATTCCCTTTTTTGTCCATAACAATCTACGGCGCAAACCTCTTTTCCACCTCTCTCCACTAGGATATTATTAGCCTACTTCTCAAAGAGCCTATAGAGAAAGCCTTTTCTTTGTGTTAGATTAGGGGCTGTTAATAGCGTGTTTTTATCTTTATAGCAAAAAATAGGATTACTTTTTATCATTTTTGTGTGGAAAATCGCTTTCGTAAAATCGCGACAAAATCCCCCTTTTTCCACAGATTGGTTTGAGCCCAAACAGTCTGCTATAACCGATAAAACAACAGATTACCCCTTTAATAAATTCAGGCAACAATAGCGAACAGGAGAGATTATGCAAGACGAGATATGGGATCAATTTGAGTTATGCCATCAACTCACTATAAAAGAAAAACAAGTCATGTGGTTAATCGTGCTAGGTGTTCCCACACGCAATATTGCCCTAATATTAGAATGCTCTTCTCGAACGGTTGAATACCACCGAAAGCATATCTTGAAAAAACTAAATCTTCATAGCACATTAGCCCTATCCATATTTATTAAGCATCTCCTACGCACGCCTCCTAGCCCCGCCAAAGAAAGACTTTTTGTTGAAAAAATACATCATCTTTTGTATCACACAAATAAAGAAACACCAGACCATACCATATGGCATCCGTTTTATGATGCTAGTACCTCATCAATCGCTGCCCTCGCTGAAAGCAGTACCGATACATATCAACCCAGTGGAACGCTCTCCAAACAACTTCAACAGCAAGCACAGCGATATATCGCCAATGCAACAACCCCCTCTACACCTATTCCCCCTAATAAACCCCCTCGCAAGAAATAAATACAGCCCCTTCATTTTTATAGGCTACTACTATAACTGCTAATCTACGACAGTCCCTTAAATTATTTTCTAACAACTATCAGACTATATTTAAAAACTAAAAAGACTGTTATTCATTACTGAATAACAGTCCTTATGGCTACTTACCCACTATTCCCTTTAATAGAATAGCCTACTAGCGAGTAAATTATTTATTTAATTTCGCCTTGTAAGTAGGATTCATGAGATTTTCTACCGAAAGAATATCATCTAATTGCTCTGATGTCAGTAATCCTTTCTCAAGCACAATATCTCGCACACCACGTCCTGTTTGTGCTGCAATCTTACCAACAATATCACCATTATGATGACCAATAAACGGATTTAGATAAGTAACAATACCAATAGAGTTGAAAACATAGTTTTTGCAAATGTCTTCATTCACTGTAATTCCATCTACACACTTATCACGTAAACTTTGGCAAGCATTTGATAAGATACTGATACTTTCAAACATTACTTGTCCAATTACTGGTTCCATAACATTTAATTGTAATTGCCCTGCTTCAGCTGCAAAGGTAAGTGCAGTATCATTACCAATTACTTTAAAGCATACTTGATTAACCACCTCGGGTAGCACAGGATTTACTTTAGCAGGCATAATTGAAGAGCCTGCTTGTAGCTCAGGAAGATTAATTTCTTTTAAACCAGCTCGAGGGCCAGAAGAAAGTAAACGTAAATCATTGCATATTTTTGATAGCTTGACGGCTGTACGTTTTAAAGCACCATGTACCGATATATAATCACCACAATCAGATGTTGCTTCAATTAAATTAGGGGCTAATACACAAGGTAAACCTGATACCTCAGCTAAATGTTTTACCACCAAAGGTGCATACCCTTCTGGCGTATTTAAACCCGTACCAATAGCTGTTGCCCCCAAATTTACTTCTAATAAAAGGGCTGCTGTATGTTTTAAATAACGGACTTCCTCTTCTAATAAAGCGGCAAATGCTCTAAACTCTTGTCCTACTGTCATAGGAACAGCATCTTGCAATTGAGTACGTCCCATTTTTAGAACATGATCAAACGCTTTTGCTTTATGTTCAAAACCCTCTTGTAAATAGCGAACTTTTTCAATTAACTTAATGACACTATTATAAACAGCAATACGGAAACCTGTAGGGTAGGCATCATTCGTTGATTGGCTAGCATTCACATGATCCATTGGATCTAGGTATTGATACTCCCCTTTTTGATGCCCAAGAATTTCTAAAGCAAGGTTTGCCACCACTTCATTGGTATTCATATTAACAGATGTCCCTGCTCCACCTTGATAGACATCTGAAGGAAATTGATCCATACATTTTCCTTCTGTTAAGATCGTATCGCAAGCTTTTACAATCGCTTGAGCAATCTCTTGTGGAATAGCACCTAATTGACCATTCGCCAAAGCTGTCGCTTTTTTAACCATCACCATACCACGAACAAATTCAGGTACATCTGAAATAGTGGTGTTAGAGATTTTAAAATTCTCTACTGCTCTTAGTGTATGAATCCCCCAATATGCTTCTGCAGGAACTTCACGTTCACCTAGTAAATCGACTTCTTTTCTTGTCGTCATTTTAATTTCCTTTTTAAAAATACCATCTTCTTTAAAGACTAGTTTCTATCTTTAATCGAAGAATCAAAAACCTTACGCAATGAAATAATAGGAAAGTATGTAATCTATGCCTTATCTACATAACTCTATATTTTTCTATCACCAAAAATGCTTGTGCAAAAGGTGCAAATATCTATCTGCACCTTTTAAGCTAAAACATACCTTTGTCTTATTATTTCATATAACTTTCTGCGAAAATTATTCGTTTCTTGCTGTCCAATCACTACCAAAATATTTTTTTGATAATTCGGCAACAACCCCTTCTTCTTTTAACGAATTAATCGCTTGATCTAATTGATCTTTAAGTGCATGATCATTTTTACGAACAGCAAAACCAATCGCTGTGGTAAGAACTTCTGGATCATTCGCCACTTCTTCTATTTCTTTAAAATCTTTACCTTCTGGCTGTGATAAAAACGCATCTCTTCCTACAGGTGTGTTTTGTAATGCACCTTGTACACGACCATTCGCTAAATCAATAAAGACTTGATCTTGGTTAGCATAAGAGACAACTTTAACCCCTTTAGATTGCCAATGCTTTTTCGCAAAAGTTTCTTGAGCAGAACCCTGTAACACCGCTACAGTAATATTTTTTGCTTTAAGACTTTCTGGATCTAAGGTAACATCAACATCTTTTTTGACAATCAATTGAGAAGGAACATCATAAATAGGTACTGTAAAATTCACTACTTTTTTACGAGCCTCTGTAATCGTCATATTAGAATTAACAAAATCAAACTTACGTGTATTTAATGAAGGGATAAGACCATCAAATGTACTTTCTACCCATTCACATTTAACGTCTAATTTTGCACACACCGCGTCAGCTAACTCAATATCAAAACCAACGAGTTTACCGTTTGCATCTTTACTTTCAAACGGCGGATACATTGCCTCTACACCAATTTTTAATACACCTTCTGCGGCTACTGTACCCCCCATACTGAGACCAGCTCCTAGCATAAGCGTTAAACATAATTTTTTTAGCATTTTTATATTCCTCACATAAAGAAATTACCAAAAATTGATGTATGAAATCTAAAATATTCCATGATTGGAAAGATTATATTACATTTCCCCCACTATCAGCGGATAAATACAAAAATCCTTCTAAATTCATTTAATACTCAAGTAGCATATTTAATCATCTTTACCGCAACAAAACATAAAAAAACAGGTGCTTATTTTGCACCTGTTTTAAATAGATACTCGCTAATACTTCTATGCTGATACCTATTCTATAAAAATAATATACCAGATACTACTTTTAGTCTATAAGGTAAAAGATATTAATTTTTACTTTGATCAACTAATTTATTTTTAGCAATCCAAGGCATCATCGCACGTAATTGAGCACCAACTTGTTCAATTTGATGTTCAGCATTTAAGCGGCGACGAGAAATAAGGGTTGGCGCACCTGCTGCATTTTCAAGAATAAAGCTCTTCGCATATTCACCCGTTTGAATATCTTTCAAGCATTGACGCATCGCATTTTTAGTATCCTCTGTTACTACACGGGGGCCTGTTACATACTCTCCATATTCCGCATTATTTGAAATAGAGTAGTTCATATTGGCAATACCACCTTCATAGATGAGATCAACAATAAGTTTTAACTCATGTAAACATTCAAAATATGCCATTTCTGGTGCATAGCCTGCTTCGACTAAAGTCTCAAAACCACATTTAATTAGTTCAACCGCACCACCACAAAGTACAGCTTGTTCACCAAATAAGTCTGTTTCTGTTTCTTCACGGAAACTTGTTTCAATAATACCTGCTTTGCCACTACCAATAGCACTTGCGTATGATAAAGCAATATCACGTGCCGTACCTGATTTATCTTGATAAACAGCGATTAATGCAGGCACACCACCACCTTGAGCATAAGTACCACGAACCGTATGACCCGGTGCTTTTGGAGCAATCATAATAACATCTACATCAGCACGAGGGGTAACTTGTCCATAGTGAACATTAAATCCATGCGCAAAAGCCAATGCTGCACCTGATTTGAGATTAGGTGCAATTTGTGTTTTATACACTTCAGCAATATGTTCATCTGGTAAAAGAATCATTACCACATCAGCTACTTTTACTGCATCAACAACCTCAGCCACTTGGAGGCCTGCATTAACCGCTTTATTCCAAGAAGCACCATCTTTACGCAAACCAACAGTCACTTTAACGCCTGAATCATGCAAATTTAAGGCATGTGCATGACCTTGAGAACCATAACCAATAATAGCTACGTGTTTATTTTTGATTAAATTTAAATCACTATCTTTATCATAAAAAACTTTCATAAAAACCTCTATATAAAATTATTAATAATTAAACCTTTAAAATACGATCTGCACGACCAATACCAGAAACCCCTGTACGTACGGTTTCCAAAATAGCACTACGGTCTAAAGCATTAATAAATGCTTGAATCTTACTTTGATTACCCGTGAGTTCAATCGTATAGATTTTATCGGTTACATCAACGATATGACCACGGAAAATATCTGTAAGGCGCATCACTTCTTCACGCTCTTTACCTACCGCACGCACTTTGATTAACATTAATTCACGTTCAACATAGTCTGCCTCGGTCAGATTAACAACCTTAACGACATCCACCAAACGATTAAGATGCTTAGTGACTTGTTCAATCCTATCATCTGATCCATCTGTCATGATGGTGATACGTGATAAGGTTTGATCTTCTGTAGGGGCAACGGTTAGCGTTTCAATATTGTAACCACGCGCAGAAAATAACCCCACTACTCGTGATAAAGCACCAGGAGCATTTTCTAATAAAACAGATAATATATGTCGCATACCTTTATACTCCTATTTATCATTTGGGCTTAAAAGCATTTCGGTAAGACCTTTACCTGCCTTAACCATGGGGAATACATTCTCTTCTGGACTTGTAATAAAGTTTAAAAAAACTAAGCGATCTTTATATCGACCAAAAGCTTCTCGAAGTGCTGGTTCAACATCTTCTTTTTTCTCTACTTGGATACCAATATGTCCATAACTTTCAACTAACTTCACAAAGTCTGGCATAGACTCCATATAAGATTGTGAATAGCGTTTGTCATAATCTAGCTCTTGCCATTGACGAACCATTCCTAAGAAACTATTGTTTAAACAAATAATCTTAGGAGTAAAACCATATTGCTTACATGTTGCTAACTCTTGAATATTCATTTGAATAGAACCATCGCCTGTGATTACTGCTATCTGTGTATCAGGATCAGGGTTAGCTTTTTGAATACCCATCGCAAACGGTAAACCTACGCCCATCGTACCTAAACCGCCTGAATTTAGCCAACGTCGAGGTTTTTTGAATCGATAATACTGTGCCGCCCACATTTGGTGTTGTCCAACATCAGATGCAACAAATGCTTCACCATTTGTTACCTCACAAAGTTTTTGAACAACATATTGGGGTTTAATGACATCAGCATTTTTATCATAATCCAAGCAATCACGAGCCTGCCACTGCTTAATTTGATCCCACCATGCTTTAAGAGCATCAGCTTGTTTTTCTTTAGGACTACCTAATTCACGGATAAACCCATTAAGCTCTTCAAGTACATCTTTTACACTGCCCACAATAGGAATATCTGCTCGAATACGCTTAGAAATAGAAGATGGGTCAATATCAATATGAATCACTTTACGTGGTTGAGACATAAAGTTTTTAGGATTACCGACTACCCGATCATCTATCCTTGTACCAACTGCCACTAATACATCACTATAATGCAATGCCATATTAGCTTCATAAGTACCATGCATACCTGGCATACCAAGACAATGAGGATCATTGGCATCAATAGCACCCAATGCCATTAGAGTAGTAACACAAGGTGCGCCTGTTAAATGTACAAATTCTTTTAATTCTTCAGAAGCATTTGCTAATATTGCACCACCACCAATATAAATCATAGGGCGTTGAGCTGTTGACAATAATTGGACAGCTTTCTTAATTTGTCCGCTATGCCCTTTTGTTGTCGGTGCATAAGAACGCATTTTTACTTCCTCTTTGGGAGGAGCATATTTGCAAGGCATTACTGAAATATCCTTAGGAATATCTATCAGCACTGGCCCTGGGCGACCTGTTTTAGCAATATAAAATGCCTTCCGTATAATATCCGCAAGATCTTTAACATCTTTCACTAAAAAATTATGCTTCACACAGGGACGTGTAATACCTACTGCATCACATTCTTGGAAAGCATCTTCACCAATCGCTTTTGATCCTACTTGACCACTAATTACCACTAAGGGAATAGAATCCATATAAGCCGTTGCAATACCCGTAACCGCATTCGTCAAACCTGGGCCACTTGTAACAATACATACACCGACTTCATTAGATGAACGAGAATAAGCATCCGCCGCATGAACAGCTGCCTGCTCATGACGCACTAAAATATGCTCAAAATCTTTTTGTTTGTAGATAGCATCGTAAATATTTAATACCGCACCACCGGGGTATCCAAATACATGTTTAACACCTTGTTCAGCAAGGCAACGCACGATAATATCAGCGCCTATAAGTTCCATTTTTATGTCCTTTCATAACTAGCCTGATTTGGTTGAATTTGATATATACCTAAGCCTAACTACTGAAACTCTCAGCGTCTCGTGCCTCACAAAGACAACCCACCTGAAAACCCCAGTTAATTAGTGTCTGAAGGAATCAACCAGTCAGCACAAAAAGCGTCGTAACGCATTAAAAGTTAGAAACGGAGGTTGCTCTATCAACTTGTGGTCAATACAACAACTATTTTCTAATACGGGGCGCAATTAATTACTAGCGGGTAGCTAGCTCTTATGCATACCAAAGCTTCTTTAGGATAAAAAGAAGCAGAAATTTACTTTACCTCATACCTAAAATAATTGCAAATAAGATTTTCATTTTTTAGGAAAAAAGCGACAAGTCTCGTCATACAATTAACTAATTAGCATGTTAAAATCACCATTTTACGGGGTTATTTAGTTTATTTAATAACTTATTGTTATATGAATATAATTTCTTTTTATTCATTATTTTCCTATTGATCATCACATAAGCATTCTTTTTATTGATATGCATAATCCTTCAGAACATTTTATCCGCCTTATTTCTGGCCCTCATTTATTCTTTGCTATCCGTCAGGGTTTAGGGGTTATCCTACCAATTATTATCTTGATCGCTTTATTTGATCTTTATCGTTTTGGTTTTGCTTTTAGTGCAGGGGCACTTTCTTTAGCCCTCATAGACCAGCCGGGCGGTACTAAACGTACCCGTATTAAAGAATTACTCTTTGGCTTAATTGCTGGCAATCTCTGCGCTTTTCTGACGGCTTGGGCAAATCACTACCCTTTATTACTTTGGATAGTCATCTCTTGCCAAGTCTTTATGTTTTCAATGCTAGCTGTTTTTGGTAAACGAGGGGGATTGGTTGGTTTTTGCTGCCTTTTAATGATGCTACTCTCTCTCAATCTCAAGGTGGAAACACATGAGATTTTTTACTATAGCCTTATTACCTTATCAGGTAGCATCTATTATTTCCTCTATAGTATCAGCATTAGCCATCTTTTCAGACTATATGAAGAGCGTCTTACCTTAGCCAGTGCCGTATATGCCACGGCTGATTATATGAAAGCTCGTGCCAATTTCTATGAAGTCAGCAATGATTTAGATACTTGCTTTCGCCAACTGCTCCCTCAAATGATTGCGATGACCGATAGTCATCAAGCAGCACGAGATAATGTCCTACGAAATCTTCCTGATGACAAGAAAAAAAATCAGCAGCAGCGTATTCTCTTATGGAATGTGTTTGTTGAAATGACTGCCCTTTTGGATACGATGGTTGCGACACAAACAGACTATGAACTCTTACGGCAACGTTTTAAAAATGACGATATTATGTTATTTATGCGAGATACGCTACTGAAACTAAGCCGTACCTTACAACGCTGTGCCATTAAAATGGCAAGTAATACAGATATGCAATATCGTAATAGTGTAAAAGCAGAATTACGAGCAATTGAGTATGAAATAGAGCGTTATAAAATGGCAGGTATGGCAAAAGAAGAGCCTGAAATCTACGCCTTATTAATTCAAATCTTACGCCGTTTACGGAACGCTACTCGCTATGTTGATATTATTGCAGATACACTTCGTGGTGGCGATATTAAACCGATTGATACCATGCGCCGAGATCAATCCTTACTCCAATTTAGAACGCACCAATATCTACGGTTACAACCCATTTTAGATAATATGCATATGGGATCCGCTATCTTTCGATATGCCTTACGTGTAACCTTAGCCATTCTGATTGTACAGGTAATCACCGCTATTATTATATTTTTCTATCATGATAATGCACACATTGAACAACTGAGTGAGCATAGCTATTGGATTACTATCACCATCTTACTGATTATGCGTCCGGGTTTTGCACTTACTCGACAACGCATGGTGATGCGCTTACAAGGTACTGTTATTGGTTGTTTATTAACATTACTACTGCTTAGTATGACAACCTCCCCCTATGTACTTATTCCTAGTATTATCCTCTTTATGATTTTGGGGCAAGCCTTAGTTGTTAATCATTTCCGTATGGGGTCTATGTTTATTACCCTCTATGTACTCACAGGTTTTTATTTTCTTAGTCCCAATATCTCTACCGTTATTGGTGAGCGCGCCTTAGATACGATTATTGCATGCTTTATTTCTTATGCGTGCAGTTTTGCTTTTCCGTGGTGGGAAGAAAATCAAATCAAACGACTGGCTCTCCGCACCATTGAATCCAGTAGAAATTATCTACGTAAAGAATTATCTTTTACGACTGCCGTTGTTAATGAAGGTTTAGGGGGAGAACAATTTGAAGCCAGTAACTTCGCTCATCATCCCCTTTATATAGAATTACAAATCGCTCGTCAGGATATTCATAATACTTATGCTGAATTTGCCGACAGCTATGCCCGAATGCTCAATGAGCCTAAATCACATCATATCAATATTGCTAGCTTGAATAATCTCATTATGTCTCTTAATACCATGTCAAGTCAGATTAACTCTCTTGGCCCTCTCTTACTCGCTTTAGATAAAAATAATCCTCCCCTACAACAACAATTTATCTATATTGAGACCTTATTAAGCGCTCCATATGCTATTGATATTGCCACACCAGACTATCTTGAAAATACTCCTGAAAATCAACCCTTTATGTTACCTGTTAAGCAGATGCAAAAGGCCGCACAAACTATTCGACAAGAAGCCTATCAAATGGGATTAGCGTAAGCTCATTCCCAATTGCTGATAGAGTTGAACTTTCTCTCTATCACTTACCTCTCTATAATGTCCCACTGGTAATGTTGCAAGCGTAAAAAGAGACAATTGGCAACGAATTAAACGTAGTGTTGGAAAACCAATATGTGCTGTCATTCGGCGAACCTGACGATTTTTACCCTCTGTTATACGTATTTCAAGCCAAGTAGTAGGAATATTTTTACGCTCTCTAATAGGTGGTTCTCGTTTCCATAGCGATGGTGGTTCGTCTATACAAGCTACTTTTGCAGGCAGGGTTAAACCATCTTTAAGATTAACCCCTTCTCTTAACGGCATAAGATCTTCTTCTTTAGGACTTCCCTCCACTTGTACCCAATATGTTTTCGGTGTTTTATATTTAGGTTCAGCTAAACGGTGCTGAATAATGCCATTATTTGTTAGTAAAACCAAACCCTCACTATCTCTATCTAATCGCCCCACTGGATAAACATGAGGGATAGGAACAAAATCCTTTAATGTTAATCTTCCTATTTCATCACTAAATTGTGTTAAAACATTAAAAGGTTTATTTAAAAGAATTATTTTTGTCTGTTCAAATGAAAGGGGTATCGTGGGAGGTTTACCCATTCGTGAGTATTTATCAGTATTATTTGCTCGCTGTATATATGACATTACCCCATTCCTTTATATCAATCATCTAATTTACGCCTAAAGACAAACTTATTTTCAGTAGAGACAGCAGCATCATAAGCATACCCCTCGACATTAAAGGCTAGTAAATCTTCTGGAGTTTTCGCCTGATGTTCAATGGCAAAACGTGCCATCATACCTCGTGCCCTTTTCGCATTAAAACTAATAATTTTATAAGTACCATTTTTATAATCTTGAAAAACACATTGCACCACACTTGCTTTTAAGGCATTTAAATCCACTGATTTAAAATATTCTTCCGAAGCAAGATTAATAATTATTGCTTGCTTATCCTTCTCTAAACGCCCATTCAAATAATTGGCAATAGTTGTTCCCCAAAAATCATATAGGTTTTTACCTTGTGGATTTTCTAATTTTGTCCCCATTTCTAAACGATATGCTTGCATTAAATCTAGCGGACGTAAAGCACCATATAATCCACTTAAAATAACGATATGCTCTTGCGCCCAATCTAATTGTTTTGTATTTAAACTATGTGCATCTAGCTTATCATATACATCACCATTAAATGCTAACAACGCTTGACGGGCATTATCTAAACTAAAATGAGGTACCCACTCCGCATAACGCATTACATTTAATTCAGCAAGTGATGGACTTAAACGCATTAAGTCTTCAATATCTTGAACAGATTTTGTTTTTAGAATAGTGATGAGTTGTTGAGCTTGATCAACAAATAAAGGTTGTGTATATTTTTCCACCTGAAGAGGCTTATCATAGTCTAATTTTTTAGCAGGAGACAAAAGAAATAACATTATAAATACCCTATAATTGAATTGCCTTATTGTAATCGTTATTAATGTTTTATGCTAATGGTAAAAATTAAATAGCATCATTAATATTATTGATAAAAAGCTTTTAAACCCATAGGCTACTACTCTAGTCAAAAATTTACTTTATCCTCTATCATGCTCAACCCCTTTTACTACAATATAGAGATATATAGCCCAAGTAAGCGTGTTTTATTTAATCTACTATCTTATCGAAAAACACTAACACCCCTTTAAGGAGGGTTATAGTCTATGACAGTGCTTTTAAACCCTATGCTCATTACAATCTATTTCTCTCTTATACTTTTTTATGCAAAAACATTGATTTTTTAAAATTCTCTTTTAAAATACCTATACCATTTTCAGTAGGTATTCCCTAATCTGTTATATTGATAATCTACCCTATTGAGAAATTATTTTTTAACGCATTATCTATCCAACAAAGGAAAAACAATGAGTGCATTTAATATATTGGAACAATTATTAGGTAAAAATCTAGGTAGTATTGTGGGGGATTTCTCACAACAAGCTAAAAATGCTACGCAAACTAACTCTATCAATCAACTACAAACAAAGGGTTTAGATATTTTTAATCAGATTAAAGAAGCCACAATGGGTGAAAAATCCGTACTTGGTAGTGGTGATAAAAAAGGGCTTGCTTTAAGTGCATTAGCCGTATTATTAGGTTCTAAAGCGGATAGTAGCTTAATTAAATTAGGTGGTTTAGCTGGTTTAGGTACAATTGCTTATCAGGCTTATCAACGTTGGCAAGCACAACAAAATGGTACTGTAGCCCCTACTGCATCAGAACCTCCTGCTCTTAGCTATACACCTAGTGAACTTGAACAAACCAGTAAAGCATTACTTGTCGCTATGATTAATGCGGCTAAAGCAGATGGTCATATCCAAGAAGAAGAAAAAGCACAATTAGATCAACAGTTATCACAAATACAATCTCCTCAAGATAAAGTATGGTTCCAAGCTGAAGTTGCTCGCCCTGTTGATCCAGCTTATGTGGCTAGCTTTGCCAACCAAAAACCAGAATTAGCTGCACAGATTTATGCCATGAGTTTATCCATTTGTAATGATCAAAACTTTATGGAAAAAGCTTATTTAGATGAGCTTGCCAAACAACTCAATATTGCTGATGATTTAAAAGTAGCAATTGAACAACAAGTCAAAGAAGCACTTAATAATGCTGCCTAATCATAAAGAAAGATAATCTGATTAAGATCTGATTAATCTATCTTAGCGTAGTATTCAATATCATACAGGGTGGATATAAAGTTATTTTATATCCACTTTTTTATAGGATATATCTTTATTAGTCAGTAATAAAAACCATCTATTTCACACTATCCCACTTTTTATAAATCTATTTTTCCAACACTTCTAAGATAATCCCTGATTCATGCTAGCTATTACCCAAAAAGAATATTACCCTCTCCCAATATAACGATTTACCCGATAAAGATACAAATTAGAATTTTCTCTACCTATTCTAAGGTAAAATGTTCGCTTATATCTGTTTTATCATTCCTGAGGTTCATCATGATTAAACCCAATGAATTATTTGAAGATTTTCAAAAAAATGTACAAGAATTAATTGCCAAAAGCCCTGCAGCGGATATCGAAAAAAATGTTAAAGCCTTTATGGCACAGGGTTTTGCCAAAATGGACTTAGTAACCCGTGAAGAATTTGATATTCAACGTGCGCTTGTTGATGCTTTACGCGAACGTGTAGAAAAACTAGAAACTACGGTTGCAGAGCTTGAAAAAAAATTATCTCAATAACTTGTTTTTAACTATTAATCGTTTTAGAAATTGATTCTCTCTTTAAGAGAATATACCTATTAATTTTTAAAATTCTACCGCTCTAAAAAATACCCTCCATAGTATTTCTCTACGGAGGGTATCATAGTTTTCTCACTATCCTTTATTGGTTAGTTGTAGAACAATTAATCACTCTTTTTTGTAAATGTAAAAGTATCACCCTCTACATCGACATAAATCGTATCATTTGTTCCAAATTCCCCTTCAAGAATATGTTTAGAAAGTGGGTTTTCAATCAGCTGTTGGATAGCTCGTTTAAGTGGACGAGCACCAAAGACAGGGTCAAATCCATTTTCAGCAATTTTCTCTAGGGCTGCTTCACTCACTTCAAGTTTCATTTCTCTATCAACAAGTCGTTTTTCCAAACGGCTTAACTGGATACGTGCAATATTGGCAATATGCTTATTATCTAAGCCATGGAAGACAACAACCTCATCAATACGATTCAAAAACTCTGGTCGGAAAGAATGTTTAAGCTCATCCCATACCACCGCTTTAATCGTTTCATAGGGTTCACCACTAAGCGATTGAATCTGTTGAGAACCAATATTTGAAGTCATTACAATTACCGTATTACGGAAATCTACTGTTCTACCTTGACCATCAGTCAATCGTCCATCATCTAATACTTGCAATAAGATATTAAAGACATCAGGGTGAGCTTTCTCTATCTCATCTAAAAGAATCACACTATAAGGTTTGCGGCGAACAGCTTCTGTTAAGTAACCGCCCTCTTCATATCCTACATACCCCGGAGGCGCTCCGATAAGACGAGCAACAGAATGTTTTTCCATAAACTCACTCATATCAATTCTGATTAAATGCTCATCAGAATCAAATAAGAAGTTTGCTAATGCCTTGGTTAATTCTGTTTTACCCACCCCAGTAGGGCCTAAGAATAAGAAAGAACCATAAGGTTTACTTGGATCAGATAAACCTGCACGAGAACGGCGAATCGCATCAGAGACTAAACGTACTGCTTCATCTTGCCCTACAACACGTTGGTGTAATTGATCTTCCATGGCTAATAATTTAGCACGTTCACCTTGCATCATTTTAGCCACAGGAATACCTGTTGCACGAGAAACCACTTCCGCAATTTCCTCTGTTCCTACCTCAACACGAAGTAAGGTATTTTGTGTTTCAGATTTTTCGGCTGATTTCAAACGAGCCTCTAGCTCAGGCAATTTTCCATATTGCAATTCAGACAATTTACCAAAATCACCTTTACGTTGATACTCTGCCATTTCAGCACGAACACGATCAATCTCTTCTTTAATAGATTGCGCACCTTGTACAGAAGCTTTTTCTGCTTTCCATACTTGCTCATAGTCATCATACTCACGTTGTAGTTTTTCAAGCTCTTCTTCAATGATTTGCAAACGGCGTTTTGATGCATCATCATCTTCTTTACGCACGGCTTCACGTTCAATTTTGAGTTGAATAATACGGCGATCGAGCTTATCCATTACCTCTGGTTTAGAGTCAATCTCCATCCGAATACGTGCAGCTGCCTCATCAATAAGGTCAATTGCTTTATCGGGTAAGAAACGATCCGTAATATAGCGATTACTTAATTCTGCAGCGGCTACAATAGCAGGGTCGGTAATTTCAACCCCATGGTGAAGTTCATAGCGACCTTTTAAACCACGTAAAATAGCAATAGTTGCCTCTACATCTGGCTCATCAACCAACACTTTTTGGAAGCGACGTTCAAGAGCAGCATCTTTTTCAATATATTTACGGTATTCGTCTAGTGTTGTCGCACCAATACAATGCAACTCACCTCGTGACAGTGCTGGCTTAAGCATATTACCCGCATCTATCGCCCCTTCTGCTTTACCTGCACCAACCATAGTATGAATTTCATCAATAAAGACAATATTCTTACCTTCATCTTGTGCTAATTCTTTAAGTACCGCTTTAAGACGCTCTTCAAACTCACCACGATATTTAGCACCTGCTAATAAAGATGCCATATCAAGTGATAAGACGCGTTTACCCCTTAATGATTCAGGCACTTCATCATTAACGATACGTTGCGCTAACCCTTCTACAATTGCCGTTTTACCCACACCAGGTTCACCAATTAATACAGGGTTATTTTTACTACGGCGTTGTAAAATTTGAATCGCACGGCGAATTTCATCATCACGACCGATAACAGGATCAAGTTTGCCGTCTCTTGCACGTTGAGTTAAGTCAGTTGTATATTTTTTTAAAGCTTCACGATTAGATTCACCCTCTTGATCCATGACAGAGCTACCGGCTCTTACGGCATCAATTGCTCTTTCTAATGCTTGCTTCTGTAAACCAGACTCACGTAAAGCATCACCTAATTCACCTTTATCATCAGCAATTGCTAATAAAAATAGCTCACTTGCAATGTAGTTATCACCACGTTTAGCGGCTTCTTTATCTGTTTTTAGCAACACTTGGTTTAAAGCTCGGCTAATTTGCACATCATCAGCACCTTCCACTTTTGGGAAGTTATTGACCATTGTTCTTAACTTATTCTGTAAGGTAGCCACTTGTACCCCCGCACGGGCAAGTAAACTACCAATACCAGAATCCGTATCAGCCAACATAACAGCTAATACATGGGCTGGTTCAATATACTGATTATCACTGCGAGCCGCTAAGCTTTGAGCGTCTCCCAATGCCTGCTGAAATTTTGTTGTTAATTTATCAATTCTCATAATCCATTCCTTTATACTATTGAGTACCTTGGTACTCCACTAGTTCATATATTGGGGACGGACGAAAATTTTCAAGTATTTTTTCCTAAAATAACTTCTTTTTCAAGAAGAAACGCTACAATGTCCCTTTTAGGGAAGGGACTATCTCTTTTACACGAGTATCATTAACGATATTTATCTATACAATACCTACAATGCGTACATTACCTATTCTTTTAGATATAAACGATTCTTCCCACGAGCAACCGTTATCTTCCTCAACCTCTTACGCTATTAATACACTTATTACCCTTGATACCTGTGTACTCATGCACTCATTTACGCGGAATTTACTGTTACGCTTAGGAAAATATCATTTATGCTTTCCTATTTGGAGTCAAGAAATTGGAATTGAGTGGTTACGTAATGCCCCTAGAATCTGGAAAGTTTCCCCTAATATTGTTGAAAAAGAATGGGATAATATGCAAATACAATACCCCCTCTCTAATATGGGAGAAGTCCCTATCTACGAGAATTTATTTAAACGTATTGATAAAAAAGACAGACACGTGGCTTACTGTGCCCTTGAGGGCATACACCGTTTTAATCCACAAGAAAGTATATTACTTACATGGAATATTAAAGATTTTCATCGTAAAGAATTACGTTTACAGGAAATTTCTCTAAAAACACCTGATGAATATTTGTCTACTTTATGGAAAACACATACTCAGGTTTTAACACAATTATTTTTAATCGGTAGAGAAGAACACTTACGCTTAGGACTACCCGACTATACTATCCCCGAATTACTTAAAAGGGATAAACTGTATCGCCTTGCTAAATTAGCAGCACAACCACAAATTTAATAAATATACCTTTATAAATAAGTGATTTTACCTGTAATAACTAGTTTGGAGCATATAATCTACTTATTAATCCTAACTGATGAATTAGAAAGTGTCGCTATTATCTTATCAATGCATCCATTATTACAAAATCACGGAGAAATAGTGATTGACAAAGCGAGTTTTTCGAGTACCACGAGAAACTGCTCGAGCGACTCAACACTATTTGTAGTGATTTTACCTGTCATAGCTAGTTTGGAGCATCAATCTACTTATTAATCCCAGCTAATACATTAGAAAGTTTCGCTATTATCTTATCAATGCATCCATTATTACAAAATCACGGAGAAATAGTGATTGACAAAGCGAGTTTTTCGAGTATCACGAGAAACTACTCGAGCGACTCAACACTATTTGTAGTGATTTTGCTGTCATAGCTAGTTTAAGGTA
This sequence comes from Pelistega ratti, assembly GCF_009833965.1. Lineage (NCBI taxonomy): Bacteria > Pseudomonadati > Pseudomonadota > Betaproteobacteria > Burkholderiales > Alcaligenaceae > Pelistega > Pelistega ratti. Next base: position 172,156 of record NZ_CP047165.1, on the reverse strand, counting down.
TATAATCCTCTACCATTTCCAGAGCCATATGATCTAAAATAAAAATTACCCTATATAGTAATATTTACTATATAGGGTAAAAATCATAATAGCCAATATATAACCCCTAGGGAGTTACTGGCTTTGTCGCATTAGTTTGTTTAGTATCAGAAGATGAAGTATTAGTAGTAGGAGGTGTTGTACCAGCACCATATCGTATAGGTGCAACAGGTATCGCCTCATGAGGGGTTAATATCCTCACTAACGTCTCATTACCAGCAATCATATTCATTTCTGAACGAGCATAATCTTCCAATGCTTGTGTCCCTGTTTTTAAATCTTCAATTTCAGCTTGCATAGCATTATTACGAGCCACCATCGCTTGATTGGTTTCCCGTTGTTTCTGCAACTGCTCATTCAATTCCTCTACACGTTTATAACCAAACTCTCCCATACGTAAAGGGTATTGAATGGCTATGCAAGCCAAAATAAGAACAATAAAAACTAAGCGCATCGATTAATCTTAGGCTAAATTATAAAAAGCATCACGCCCTGGGTACTCAGCAACTTCTGCTAACTCTTCTTCAATACGCAATAACTGATTATATTTTGCCATACGGTCAGAACGCGATAATGAACCTGTCTTAATTTGCATAGCATTGGTAGCTACTGCAATATCCGCAATTGTTGAATCTTCTGTTTCACCAGAACGATGAGAAATAACAGCGGTATAACCTGCACGTTTTGCCATTTCGATAGCGGCAAAAGTTTCTGTTAATGTACCAATTTGATTAATCTTAATAAGGATAGAGTTAGCAATACCTTCCTGAATACCTTTTTTAAGAATTTTGGTATTAGTTACAAATAAATCATCACCAACTAATTGAACACGTTTACCAAGCAAATCTGTTAGGATTTTCCAACCTTCCCAATCATTTTCAGCCATACCATCTTCAATCGTTACGATAGGATATTTATCGAACCAAGAAGCTAATAGATTAGCAAACTCGGTAGAACTTAGGGCAATACCACCCTCACCGGCTAAATGATATTTACCATCCTTATAAAACTCAGAACTCGCACAATCTAGACCTAATACAATATCTTGACCTGCTACATAGCCCGCTTCTTCAATCGCACGTAGAATAAGTTGAATTGCTGCTTCATGATTTTCAACATTGGGGGCAAAACCACCTTCGTCACCCACAGCTGTTGACATACCCGCATCATGGATAATTTTTTTCAAGGCATGAAAAACTTCTGCACCCATACGAAGTGCCTCACGGAAACTCTTCGCCCCTACTGGAAGAATCATAAACTCTTGAAGGTCTAGGGTATTATTTGCATGCGCACCACCATTGATAACATTCATCATTGGTACAGGCATACTCATAGGACCACTACCACCAAAATAGCGATAAAGTGATAAACCCGCTTCGTCTGCCGCTGCTCGTGCAACTGCCATACTCACCGCAAGTAAAGCATTCGCCCCTAAACGCTCTTTATTCTCTGTACCATCTAAATCAATTAAGGTACGATCAATAAAAGTTTGCTCTTGTGCATCTAAACCAATCAATGCTTCAGAAATTTCAGTATTGATATTTTCAACCGCTTTTAAAACACCCTTACCAAGATAACGTGATTTATCACCATCACGTAACTCAATTGCTTCACGAGAACCTGTTGATGCACCAGATGGTACTGCTGCACGCCCCATTGCACCTGATTCTAATAAAACATCACACTCTACGGTAGGATTACCACGTGAGTCTAAAATTTCACGACCAATAATATCTACAATTGCACTCATGGATAATATTCCTAAAAAATTAAATAAATCTGAAAAATAATATGTATCTTAAACACCTTGGATAATACACATATCTACTTTAGCTGCCCCTTCTCGCACATTACGAGCACGGCGATATTGCGACGAATGGTAAAAACTTTGTGCCGCTTTTACTGAAGGAAACTCCATAATAACGGTTCTTTTTAAACTTTCACCCTCTAGTACGATTTCTTCTCCACCACGTACAAGAATTTTTGCATCATGGGCTTTCATCGCTAAACTAGATAACACTTTATACTGCTCATACTGTGCAGGATTGCTTACCTCTATATGCATCACAATATATGCCGCCATTCTCTATCCTTTATGAGTTATGCTAAAAATTAAAGTAATACTACTATCTTACTACACTTATTAGCTTAAAATTATTTAAGATACCAACGAAATTATGTGTTAAAAATATCTTCTAAAAACACCTGTGATTTTACCGTCTCATCAATCGTTTTTAGTGTGCGTAAAAGCGATTCCATATGGTGCAAAGGTACAGCATTAGGACCATCAGACAGTGCATGACAAGGGTCTGGGTGTGTTTCCATAAATAATCCTGCTACACCCACTGCCACTGCTGCCCGTGATAGTACAGGAACAAACTCTCTTTGACCGCCTGATGCCGTTCCTTGTCCTCCCGGTAATTGCACAGAATGCGTCGCATCATATACAACAGGACACCCTGTCTCACGCATAATTGCTAAAGAACGCATATCCGATACTAAGTTATTATAGCCAAATGAAGCACCTCGCTCACAGACCATAATATTCTGACCATCACCACCAGCAGCAATTGCCGCCTCACGTGCTTTATTAACAACCTGCACCATATCATGAGGGGCTAAAAATTGCCCTTTCTTAATATTAACAGGTTTACGTGTTGCTGCACATGCTTGAATAAAATCTGTTTGACGACACAAAAAAGCAGGTGTCTGCAACACATCAACCACACTAGCTACTTCATCTACTTGTGTAATATCATGAACATCAGTGAGAACAGGAATATTAAAGTGCTTTCTTACCTCTTCTAATATATATAGCCCCTGTTCCATACCAGGACCACGAAAAGACTTACTTGAACTACGGTTTGCCTTATCAAAAGAGCTTTTATAAATAAAAGGAATGCCCAAAGCCTGTGTAATTTCAACTAATTTTCCACAAACATCAAATGTCATATCACGGGACTCGATAACACAAGTCCCAGCGATAAGGAAAAAAGGCTTATCTAAACCCACATCAAAATTTAATAACTTCATTATTTATGCTCTTTACGTTCAGCTTGATAATCTAAAGCAGCTTTAAGATAACTATTAAAGAGTGGATGTTGTGCTCGTGGCGTTGATGTAAACTCTGGATGGAACTGAACCCCCATAAACCAACGGTGATTTGGAATTTCCATAATTTCAGGCAAATTCTCCGTTGGTGTACGAGCACTAATGACTAATCCAGCTTCTTCTAAACGTGGCACATAGACATTATTCACTTCATAACGATGACGATGACGCTCTGTTACCTGATCACCATATACTTTTTGAGCTAATGTCCCTGCTTTAATAGGTACTGTTTGAGCACCTTTACGCATCGTACCGCCTAAATCAGATTGATTTGTCCGTGTTTCTACCTTACCTTCGTGATCAACCCATTCGGTGATTAATGCCACAACTGGATGAGGGGTAGAAGGGTCAAACTCTGTACTATTAGCACCACCTAATTGTGCCACATGACGTGCATATTCAATAGTTGCTAATTGCATACCTAAACAAATCCCTAAATAAGGAATATTATTTTCACGGGCATAACGGATTGCTTTAATTTTACCTTCAGTTCCACGCTTACCAAAGCCTCCAGGAACAAGCACTGCATCAACATTTTTCAGAATATCTGTTCCCTTATTTTCAATATCTTCTGAGTCAATATAGTCAATATTAACTTTGGTCTTATTATGGATACCAGCATGATTTAAGGCTTCAATCAGTGATTTATACGATTCTGTTAAATCAACATATTTACCCACCATACCAATGGTAATTTCATGCTCTGGGTGTTCTAAATCATCAATAATCTTATCCCATGCCGAGAGATCTGCTTTAGGAGGATTAATACCCAATGCATCACATACGAGTTGATCCAATCCTTGCTCATGCAACATACGAGGAATTTTATAAATCGTATCGGCATCCCATACTGAAATAACAGCATCTAATGGTACGTTGGAAAAGAGAGAAATCTTAGCTTTTTCATCATCAGGAATACGACGATCTGCACGGCATAACAAGGCATTGGGATAAATACCAATTTCACGCAATTTTTGTACAGAATGCTGAGTAGGTTTTGTTTTGAGTTCACCTGCTGATGCAATATAAGGCACTAAGGTCAAATGGATAAATGCCGTATTATGACGACCTAAACGTAAACTCATTTGACGGACAGCTTCTAGGAAAGGCAAGGACTCAATATCACCAACTGTACCACCAATTTCTACAATAGCAATATCCGCCTGACCATCAAAGGCTTGACTAGCTCCTTTAGCAATAAAGTCTTGGATTTCATTGGTAATATGGGGAATCACTTGAACCGTTTTACCCAAGTAATCACCACGGCGTTCTTTACGAAGAACCGATTCATAAATCTGACCCGTCGTAAAGTTATTAGACTTACGCATACGGGCAGAAATAAAACGTTCATAATGCCCTAAGTCTAAATCAGTCTCTGCCCCATCTTCGGTCACAAAAACCTCACCATGCTGTAATGGACTCATTGTGCCAGGGTCAACATTGATATAGGGATCTAATTTGAGCATTGTCACACGAAGACCGCGTGACTCTAAAATAGCAGCTAAAGACGCGGCGGCAATCCCCTTACCTAAAGAAGAAACAACACCACCGGTAACGAAAACATATTTTGTCATGAAAGTCATGCCCTTTCGGGCTTAGTAGGAAAGTACAATTATAACAAATAAATGGCAAAGAGAAAAAGGCTTGCCCTATCCTTTAAAAATAAGTATAACGAACCAAATGAAAAAAAACAGGTGCTGCAAAAAGCACTGATTCTACTCTATCCATTACCCCTTTATTACCCACATTAATGCGTCCCCATGCATTTGCCCCCAAACTACGTTTCACTGCAGACAGAGACAAATGCCCAAAGAAACCACAAATCACAATAATAAAAGAAAATAATGCCGCATAAGCAATGCTAAAAGGGGTAATCCACCATAAAGAAGTCCCTACAGCGACTGCCATTACACTAGCACCAATAAACCCTTCTAATGTTTTGCCAGAACTCATATGGGGAGCAATTTCTCTTTTACCAATTAATTTACCTACCACCGATTGGAAAACATCACTTAGCTGTACAACAATCAATAAGTAGAGTAAAAGCATAAGCCCTTGCCCATCATATTCAATATTGGTAAGTAAAAGTATTGCAGGAATATGGCTTAAACAATAAATAGTCAGCAACATACCCCATTGTATTTTTGCGGTTCGTTCAAAAAACTTATCGGCATCACCAAATAACACTAAGACCGTTGGTAATACAATAAAACCCATTACAGGCAACCAAATCACAAATAAGCTATACCAATCCGTGCCAATCAAAATATATTGCAAAGGAATCGCAATATAAAAACATAAAATCAATGCCCAATAATCAGAACGCTCTGTTGGCGTAATTGTTAAAAATTCTCTTAACGCTAAAAAAGAGATGACGGTAAAAAGGATTAATGTAATCACTTCACCAAAGATAAAACAAATAAATAATACAATAACCATCACCCACCAAAGGTTTAGGCGCTGATTTAGCCTAGGAGCAACTCGTGCATATTTTGTTTTAGGCAAGTAATATCCAAGAAGTGAGCAAGCCGATAAAATAACGAGTAAACCGAATAACATCCACCAGAATTTATCCGGTACAGTTAAAAGTTTTTGCCAAAATTCAAACATTGTCTTCCCCTTCTACTGATTTATGATGGCTAGATGATGAATGATTTATTTCAACAGCTTGTATTACCATAGGAGATACAGACTCAGAGGATAATGCTTGCTGAGAAGACATTACTTTTTCCGCTATTTTATTTTCTTCTATGGGATCAGGCAAAGATAAATCCACCACAGCTTGACGTGCCCTGATTAAAAAATCCTCTTTCGATTCTTCCAAATCAATTGATAACGGTGCACCAAATGTTACTACACAGCTTAGGGGCAATGGTAATAAAGCTCCTTTGGGTAAGCTTCTACGTGTGTTATCTAAATAGACAGGGATATACTCAACATTTGGGTAACGCCGTGATAAATGATAAAGCCCAGATTTAAACTTTGCAGGTTCTGCCTCATAACGGCGCGTTCCTTCTGGAAAGATAATAAGTGAATCCCCCTGCTCAAGTGCTTCATATAAAGGTTGCAGTGGATCGCTTTGTCGATCACCTGAACGCTCAATTAACACAACATTTAAGGCATTATGCGCAATGATTCCACGGATACCGCCTTTTCCCCAATAATCTTTTGCCGCTACGGGACGAGTTAATTTACGTAGGCGAGCATCTAAAGACGACCATATCGCCATAGTATCTAAATGGCTAGAGTGATTCGCAAAATAAATACGTTGTTTTTTTGATGGTTTACTATATCGCCAATAAGGATAAGCCCCTATCACTATTTTTGTTAAACTGGATAAAAAAGTTCCAAGCATTCTATTTCTATCTATTTGTATCTAACTTGGCTACTATTCTAGCGTAAAGCAATACTTTAATCGCTTATTTTTAATCATCGTTTAAAATCTCTTTCCTTAAAAAATAAAACAATAAGCCAATTATCCTTTCATTAAAATCATATGGACACGATATCATCACATTGAATAATTTAAACTTAAATCATATATTATTCTATGGCTTATCAGTAATAGCCCTATTTATCCACTCTATTTATTTATCTTTCATACTTTTCATGAATTAAAGATAGTTTTATCAGTGATTTTTAATCTAAATAACACGAATGCTTTATTTAACTATGTATCCATTATTAAGAGCGATAGATATGATGTTTTTCATACACCACATCATCAATAAAGGTTTAAAGCTATATTTTCGATCATATATATGGTTACACACTATTTTTTACAAAACAGAATAAATTGAAGTATATGCTCAATGCTTACGATATAATAGAAATAACGATAATATATGTTTTTATATTGTTATTTATAACCCGAAAAGGAGTTTTTATGTTTCCTGAGTATCGCGATTTAATTTCTCGTCTTAAAAATGAAGATGCGCATTTTGCTCGTTTATTTGAAGAGCATAATGCATTAGATCACCAAATTATCCGTTTAGAACAAAATCCCGTTACCAGCAGTCTTGATGAGATTGACACCCTCAAAAAACAAAAACTAGCACTCAAAGATCAGTTATACGTATTGCTCAAAAAAGCAGACGCTGAGAAATAATCACTTTTTCTCCCTATCTAAAAGCAACCCACCATAATATCTGGGTTGCTTTTTTTATGAAAAATCTATTTAAGTACAAATCACTACCCCATTACCATAACAAAATAAATAGTCCTATCATAATGTCCTTATACACTATTTCTCTACAGTCTCATTTGAGATAAAATATTCAATAGACATCAATATATATAGACTATTCTCTTTATAAGATTAGTCAGTTTTATCAAATAAGAAAGGGGTTTATGGATACACTACAGAGTATTCGTGTGTTTTGTTATGTTGTTAAATTAGGCAGTTTTACCGCAGCGGCTGAATTTTTAAATATGTCCACCGCTATGGCAAGTAAACATGTCAATAAACTAGAGCATCGCATACAAACCAAATTACTTAACCGTACTAGTCGCAAATTAAGCCTAACAGAGTTGGGGGAACATTATTTTCAACAATGTCTTATAGCCTTAGAAACACTGGATAATGCACAACTCGAAGTACAACAAGGTACTATTACCCCTAGAGGGGTACTTAAAATTACCGTTCCTGTCATTTGTTGTACACCCTACTTTGTTAATCTACTCAAGACCTTTCGTCAGCAATACCCTGATATTCAACTTTCTGTTTATCTTGAGAATAAATATACTAATCTTGTAGAGGGTGGCTTTGATTTGGCATTACGTTCCACTACTGAATTAGAACCCGGGTTAATTGCACGTCCCCTCACCAAAGTCCACTTCCGATTAGTCGCAAGCCCGAGTTATATTGAACAATACGGGAAACCTAAAAAGCTAGAAGATTTAAAAAATCACTGGGGAGTTATTCCTAACTATACCCAATTAAATATTCCTATCCAAACTGTTGCGGATTCAAATAATACATTACTCTTAAAAGAAATGGCTTTATCAGGGATGGGTATTGCTTACCTACCCGATTGGCTTACAGAAGAACATCTTAAAAATGGCACATTAGTTCCTCTATTAGAAAAAGAACAGCCTTTTACTTCCCCTACCATTTACGCTGTTTATGCCGATCGGAAGTTCCTCAGTGCAAAAGTAAGGGCTTTTATTGATTTCTTGGTTGAACATACGACATCAAAAAAAAGTAGTTAGTATTTTATACTTGAACCAGTAAACAAAGCGTTATAGAAATTTTCATAACCTTTATGTGCTGAACGATATATTCTTTCTTCCTATTTTGATAGACCCGCTATCAGTAAAAATATAGTGCATAGTGAATAATCAAAGGTGGGTTAAAAAGCAGCCCACCATACTTCCTATGCAGCCATACTTTCTTCTTGTTTATTAGAAAATAAAGTTACCCCTTCTGGTAAATGTTTTTTACTAAGCATTAATATATCCAGCAATTTTTGATCTACACGTCTAATATGATGGCTTTCATTAACTAAAATTTTAAAATCCGCTTGTTCAATAACTTTTTCCCTTAATTGATCTAAATATTCATTCTGAATGCACATTGCAAATTCTTGTACATGATATTGTAAGAATGTAAAGCTCTCATCCCACTCAGAAGAATGCACTGGCATAAAAGATAAACGGACAAAATAGCGTAATGACATAAATAGGTGCTGACGTAAGGTCAATAGTGGCTGATATAACACTGCTTGTGAATCAGATAAAGCACTATACATTGTTTTTTGGACACCCTTACCCTCTTTAACCGCATCTAAGCCATAGGAGCCAACAAGATAGAGTTGGAAAAGTTGATTTTTTACCTCTGGGCTAGTGACATTCATGCGACTGTTAAAACTTAAAATTTCACTAAATAAAGATTTAATTTCTTCCTCGTATAAACTTTTAGCATCCAATTTTAAAGGAGGTTGTGGTGGCAATAAAGTAGAATCATCCTCTTTAGCATACAGCTGTTGTATAGGAATATAGGCAGCATGGCACAATACCTCTAAGCATACCTCTATTAAATGACGTGTTTCGTAGAACATCGCCCTCATTGCCGTATCACCTGATAGCAACATATTATCATTCAAATAATGTGCTTTTACTGATGGTTCTACTTGCTCAGAAACAAGCGCTTCATCTTCTGGTAATAAATTTTTCTTAGGTTTATTAGGTAACCATTTACACAATAAGGCAGCTAATTTCTCTTGGTATCGCCAGAAAATTATCACCCCCATTGCATTAAATAAGGTATGAAATAAAGCTAATTGTAATAAATGATTTAATCCTAATGTATCACCAACCCACTTGGTAAAATCTGTCAACGGCATCCATAAAATAAGTGATAATGTTGCCGTTACCACATTAAAAATTAAATGGGCTAAGGCTAATCGCTGACCACTACGCGCACTTCCCAGCATACCAACTAACGCTGTTGAAAGACTAGACCCCACATTAGAACCAATCGCTAAAGCAAAAGACTGCTCTACACTAATCTGCCCGCCCGCTAAAGCTGCCAAGGTTAAAATCAACGTTGCATGAGTTGATTGGAGCACTATGGTCAAAAGTAAGCCAATCAAGGTAAATACAACAATATTCATTAAACCATCTAATTGATACGAGGTAAAATCTACTTGATTTCCAAGTGCATCAAATCCCTCTTTCAATGTATCAATACCCAGAAAGATCAGAGAAATACCGATAAAAACCCGACCAATAGATTTAATTCTTCCCTTAAAGAAAGAGGCAATAATCCCGAAAACAAATAATGGAATAGAGACAGGACTTAAACTAATACTTTTACCCAATAAGGCTAATAGCCAAATACCGCTTGTTGCGCCTAAATTTGTCCCCAAAATAATAGCAATACCACCAGCAAGACTAACTAAGCCAGTCCCTAAAAAAGCGATGGTTAATAAAGAAACCAATGTTGTCGATTGCAAAATAAAAGTCGCTACCATCCCAAAAAGCATCCCTCTAACAGGGGTAGCCGTACTTTTACTCATCAATCGCTCTAAGGTACTACCTGCTGCATTATTAAGCCCTTCTTCGATACATTGCATACCGAATAAAAATAATGCAAGTCCATAACAAAGTGTAAGCCACTCATTACTTACCCCAAAACTAATACCCAGCACAACAAAAATGAATAGTAATCCACCATATTTAATAAGACGGGACGTGGATAAATGATTGAGCATACGTAATTTTCCTAAAAAATAACACTATTAAATTTTTGGGTAACGATTTATTTAATATACTATTTACTCACACCTACTCACCCAAGGTGATAATGCTTATTAATTCAAGTAAATAATAAAAATACACTCAAAAGTTTAAATACGAAATAAACAGGAAATTATATCGCTGATTTGTATATTACAAAGTAATTCTACAAATAATTATGAAGAAAATTATTTTAAACCCAAATAATATATTAATAATTTGTATTTTATTACGTTTACGGATTAGCTAGGTTGAACCTAGATTTGGGATAAAACAATAAAAAAAGCACTTACTCGAAAAAGTAAGTGCTTTTAGAATTTTGGCTGCCCAGACTGGGATCGAACCAGTGACCAACGGATTAACAGTCCGCTGCTCTACCGCTGAGCTACTAGGCAGTGGTAAAGATGTAATTATGCCAATTTTTAGATTTCTTAGCAAGTATTAGTGTCTTTTTAATATTGGCATGTTGTTTTTTAGAAACATATAGCTAAACACTCACTCTATTTTTCCAAAAAGAAGACCTACTCCCAATACAGATTAGAAACACTATTTTCTCTTATTTCTCTATAGCATACCCTATAAAAGCATTATTTTTCTCATTATAAATACTGTAAAGACAGTGGTTGATGACTAAGCTGTTTTACCCCTTCTTGTGTACCTATAATCATGATAGTAGCAGGTGATAAAGCAAAGAAACCACAACATACAACACCCGGAATTTGGTTAATTGTTGATTCTAATTCTCTAGCATCTTCAACACTAAATCCCTCTACATCAATAATAGGATTACCATTATCAGTGATAAAACCCACACGTTGTCGAGCTACGCCACCTAATTTTTCAATCTGACGAGAAACGCTATTAATCGCCATAGGTAATACCTCAATCGGTAATTTAAATGCACCTAAACGCTCAACCAGCTTACTTTCATCCACAATACATACAAAGCGCTCCGCAACAGAAGCAACCATTTTTTCTCGTGTCAATGCACCACCACCTCCTTTAATCATTTGTAGCTGTGCATTAATCTCATCTGCCCCATCAACATAAACAGGCATAGATTCTACTTCATTTAAATCTAATACGAGAATACCATGATCAGCTAATCGCTTAGCACTACGTTCAGAACTAGCAACTGCCGCTTTAAACTGTTGCTTATGCTTAGCAAGCTCATCAATAAATAAATCAGCCGTAGAACCTGTTCCCACACCAATAACCGCTGTTGGGGATAATAACGGTAATATATACTCTACTGCTGCCTTAGCCACTTGTTCTTTGAGTGCTTGTTGTGAATATGCCATATTTACTTTCCTATTGTTTCAATAACTGAGTATATTCTATCTCATTAAACCCTAATAATATCGTTTGCTGATAAACCAATAAGGGTCTTTTCATCAACGATGGATAAGACTGTACTAATTTTATTAAATCCTGTGTGTCTGTTAAGGATTTTTGTTCATCAGATAACCCTCTCCATGTTTGAGAACGTTTATTTAACAAGCGATCCCAACCTAGCTGTTCTGCCCATTGCCGTAATTGCTCTGCACTTAATGCTGTTTGTCGAACATCATAGAAAGTAAAAGATAGCCCATGCGTAGAAAGCCATTGTTGGGCTTTCACGCAGGTACTACAATTTTTTAAACCAAAAATACTAATCATTATGTTTTATTTTTTCTGAAAACGGTTGGCAACAATAACCAATACCCCTACACCAATGATAAACAAGGTTGCCAAGGCATTTACTTCTGGTTTGATACCCAAACGAACTCTTGAGAATATCTCAACAGGTAAGGTCGTATAACCAGGGCCACTTAAAAAAGAGGCAATCACAACATCATCAAGTGACAAAGTAAATGCTAATAACCATGCTGCCACTAAAGCAGGGATAAGTAAAGGTAAGGTAATCGAGAAAAATACTTTTAAGGGTGTTGCCCCTAAATCTAAAGCAGCTTCTTCTAAAGAGCGATCCAACTCACGAACGCGAGAAGAAACGACAACAGAGACATATGCCACACAAAGCGTTACATGACCTAACCAGATCGTGAAAGAGCCATTTTCAGCAGGGAAACCAATTAAATGACGAATTTCAATCACCATCAATAAAATAGAAATCCCTAGAATCACATCAGGAATAACCAATGGTGCATTTAGCATACCAATATAAAGAGAAAAGCCTCTAAATGGTCCTTTTCTTGCCAATACATAGCCTGCCCATGTCCCTACAATTACCGCCATTGTGGCTGACATTACCGCAATTTTAAAGGATAACCAAGCCGCACTTAATAAAGCCGTATCTTCAAATAACCGCTCATACCATCGTAATGAAAAACCACTCCATGTTGATGATACAGCTGAGTCATTAAATGAAAAGACAACCATTGAGATAATAGGAATATATAAAAAGGCAAATCCAATCCCTAGAGAAAGCCATTTAAACCAACGTGTTGATCCCATTATTTATCCTCCTTCATGAGTTGTGCTTGGCTACGTTGATAAATTACTAAAGGTACTAAAAGTAATAGAATCATACATACCGCCACAGCTGCTGCAACAGGCCAATTAGAATCAGTAAAGTATTGATCCCACATCACTCGACCAATCATATACACATCTGTTCCACCTAATAACTCAGGAATCACATATTCACCTACTGTGGGGATAAATACGAGCATAGCACCCGAGATAACACCGGGCATAGATAAAGGCAATGTAATATGCCAAAATGTACTAAAAGGTTTTGCCCCTAAATCAGAAGCTGCATCTAATAAGCGTTGATCTAATTTAAGTAAGTTGGTATATAGCGGAAGAATAAAGAATGGCAAATAGGTATATACCATGCCAATATATACCGCAATATCTGTACGATAAAGCTCTATTGGCGTATCAATAATCCCTAACCACATTAAAGCATTGTTTAATAAACCCTCATTACGCAAGATACCAACCCAGGCATAAACACGCAGTAAAAGAGATGTCCAGAAAGGTAAAATCACCAACAATAGCAAAATATTACGCGTTTTCTCAGAGGCACGAGCAATATAATATGCCATAGGATAGCCTAATAAAATACAGACGATGGTGGTAATGGCTGCCATTTTTAATGAGTTTAAATAGGCATGAAAAAATAACCCATCTGTAAAGATAAGGATATATCCTTCTAAATGTAAGGCAAGACTAATAACCCCCTCTTTAAATTCAAGCAAATTAGAATAAGGTGGAATACCAAAAGTAGATTCCGCAAAACTAATTTTTAAAACAATTAAAAAGGGAACTAATAAAAATAACACTAACCAAGCAAACGGCGGAATAATCGCCATTTTATGTTGATCTGGCTTTAGGTTTTTAAAGGAAAAATTATTCATCATGATGGTAAGACCGTCCCACTATCTGGCCCCCAAGTCACATAGACCTCATCATCAATACCGGGAGGCTCTTCTTGTAATAAGCGTGTATTAGGCACACTTGCTTCAATCACTTTACCTGCATCTAACCGAATCTGATAGCGTAGGTAAGAACCCATCCATGCCACGTGTGTTACGATACCATGTCCCACATTGGTCTCATCTTCTGGCTGATCCCGTAAAACACGAATTTGTTCTGGACGAATGGAAACAAAAACCTCCATCCCCAATGGCTCTGAAACACCATGGTTTACATACATGGGACGCATTAATTCATCACTCTCAATAATAACGTGATCGGGTTCGTCAACGACAATCGTTCCTGTAAAAATATTGGTTGATCCAATAAAGCTTGCTACAAATTGTGAGTTGGGGAAAGTATAAACTTCATGAGGCGTACCATATTGGATAATTTCACCATCTGTCATCACTGCTAAGCGATGTGCCATCGTCATTGCCTCTTCTTGGTCATGCGTCACCATAATACACGTTACACCAACTGAATCCAAAATTTTGAGTAACTCTAACTGTGTTTTTTGACGAATTTGCTTATCCAATGCTGACATAGGCTCATCAAGCAGTAATAATTTAGGGCGTTTTACGAGACTGCGTGCTAAAGCAACGCGCTGTTGTTGCCCACCTGAAAGTTGTGATGGTTTGCGACGAGCATAGCCTGCCATTTGAACAAGGTCTAAGGCTTCAAATACACGATCATGAATTTCTTGCTTATCTACACCCTCTTGCTTTAAACCAAATGCTACATTAGCCTCAACTGTCATATGCGGAAATAAAGCATAGGATTGGAACATCATATTAACAGGACGTTTATAAGGTGGTATGGTAGAAATATCAACCCCATCTAAGAGAATTTGACCTGATGTAGGTTGCTCAAACCCAGCCAACATTCTCAACAAGGTTGATTTACCTGAACCTGAACTCCCTAATAAAGCAAAAATCTCATTACGTTTAACCGATAAATTAACTGATTTAACTGCAATCGTCTCACCAAAAATCTTCACCACATCAACTAATTTAACAAACTCATCTGTATCCGTTGATTGTGTCGTAAAGCGACCTTCTTCCATAATACTTTATCTTTCCTTTTATTAAATATCGTTAAGAATCTACTCTTTATCCATAACAGCTTACACGATACTATTTTCATATAGATAACAGTGTAATTACTATCTCATCTTTGTAGAAATGACGCTATTAAAAATAGCGTCATTTAATATTAATCCATAACTAAGTATTCTTCATGACGAATACTTAGTTCCGAGGTTATTTACCCGATTTCAACTCTGCCCATAAACGTGTTTGTAGGCGAAGTATTTGTAAAGATTGCGGTTTGATAACAAATAATGTTTTTGCCACTTCTGCATCAGGGTAAAGCATTTCGTTATTAGCAATCTCAGGTTTGACATAGTTACGCGCTATTTTATTAGCATTAGGATAAAACATTTGATTCGTAATCGCTGCATGTACCTCAGGATCTTCAATGTAGTTGATAAAAGCATGCGCTTCATCTACATTTTTAGCATCTTTGGCAATTGCCATTGTATCAAACCAAACAGGTGCACCACCTTTTGGAATAAAGTAATCCACTACAAATGGTTGTTTAGCTTCTTTAGCACGATCTGCACCAATGAGTACATCACCATTAAAACCATATACCATACATAAATCACCAGAGGCTAACTCATTAATATATCCTGATGAACTAAACTGGCGAATATAGGGGCGGATTTGTTTCAACACATTAAGTGCCTCACGGTAATCATCAGGATTGGTACTATTAGGATCTTTACCAATATAGTGTAGTACCGCAGGGAATACTTGTGCTGGTTCATCTAAAATAGAAATACCGCATTGCTTTAATTTAGCTGCATTTTCTGGTTTAAATAATAAGTCCCAGTCTGCTAAATCAACATCCTGACCAAGAATTTCTTTCGCCTTGGTCACATTAAAGCCTAAACCATCTGTCCCAAATCCCCATGGAATAAGGTATTCATTACCGGGATCAACTTGTGCCACAATAGCCATAATTTCTGGGTCTAAATGCTCCCAATTAGGAATCTTACTTTTGTCCAGTTTTTGCAATAAACCAGCTTCAATTTGGCGAGAAGCATAATGCGTAGAAGGAACAACTACATCATAACCTGATTTACCTGTCAGTAATTTGGCTTGTAAAATATCATTCGTATCATAGGTATCGTAACGTACCTTAATACCTGTACGTTTCTCAAAATCAGGGATCGTATCTTTTGTGGTATATTCTGCCCAGTTATACACATTAACAATTTTTTCTTGTGCATGAGCAATAGATAGTGAGGCAGCTAATACAGTTGCCACAACAGAAAGTTTACCTAAAAACTTAAATTTCATTGAATGCCCTCTATCTTAAAAAGGTATTAACGACACCTCCATCATCAGCGATGAAGTTCTCCGTAGTATTATTCATCATAATGAATAAATCACCATTATCAATTAAATTGAAATTTACTGGTGTTTTCTAATAATAAGGTTTTTTTCAAAAGTTGCACTATTTTTTTTCGATATGGTCAATATTTTTGTCGAATGTGTGTCATAAATGCAAACCCAAGCTCGCCAAGGACTTTTTTAAGGTGTCTTTCCAATCGATCTAAATTTGCCTCGCACCATTTACCTTGAGTCGTTTCTCGGCGACTTTTATCAAAATCAATTATATAAATTTTACCCTTATTATCTACTAAAATATTAAATGCATTAAGATCAGCATGATTGACCAATAAACAATGCATTTGCTTAATAACAGTGGCTACTTTCGTTGCATAATCTACATGCTCAGATGGAGATAAGGTTTTAATCACCTCCACTAAGGTTCTTGCCCCCTCAATCCTTTCTGTTATCAAAGCAGCTTCATAAAAGCAAGCATATCGCTTATACATAGCAGCAACCGGTCTTGGCACAGGGAAAGACTGTGTATATAAATACTGCATCATATCAAATTCTGCCCAAGAACGTGTCTCTAACGCATTTTTCCATACATAACGTTGATGGATAATTTTCCCAAGTAACCCCCCTCTTCGATATTGTCTCAATACGCCTGAAAATAAGGGATGTTCTACATACCATGCCGCATTTCTTCCTCCTGATGATACCGCTTGGATAGATTGATAAGGCGTATCTATAGAGGGATTTAATTGATCAATTGCTTGATTAAAAAGAAAAAAATGCTCATCAATTATAGATTGCCATTGCGGAACAACGCACCGAATACGCTTATCTTTATTAGCTACTAAACTCATTTGTTCCTTCACCTATCCTATCTTGCTCTATATGAGAAATAAAACTTTTACAGTACCTATTTTATATACTTTCAATCGCTCTTATTATTTACTTATCGTAAATAATTAACGACATCATCTAAGCGAGAAACAGGCCATAGTGTTAAACCATCAATCGTTTGTTTAGGCATATTATGCTTAGGAATCATAGCGATTTTAAATCCTAATTTTGCCGCTTCTTTTAAACGCTCTTGCCCTCTTGAGGCTGGTCGAATCTCTCCTGCCAAACCAATTTCACCAAAAGCAAAAAGTCCTTTGGGAAGAGGTTTATCACGCAAAGAAGAAATAATAGATAATAATACAGGCAAATCAGCGGCAGTTTCTGTAATACGGACACCGCCAACAGCATTCACAAAAACATCTTGATCAAAAGTAACAATACCTACATGGCGGTTTAAGACAGCTAAAAGCATGGCTAAACGTCCTCCGTCAATCCCCAAACTCAATCTTCTGGGATTAGGGACATGCGCATTATCAACCAATGCTTGTATTTCCACTAATAAAGGGCGTGTTCCCTCCTGTGTTGCCATCACACAGGATCCGGGAATATCCTCATTATGTTGCGAAAGAAAAATGGCTGAAGGGTTATTAATTCCTTTAAGCCCCTTATCAGTCATCGCAAAAACACCTAACTCATTCACCGCACCAAAACGATTTTTAAAAGCACGGATTAAGCGATGTGTTGAATCACTTTCTCCTTCAAAATATAAAACCGTATCAACAATATGCTCTAGCACTCTTGGACCAGCCAATGTTCCATCTTTGGTAACGTGTCCAATCATCACAATAGCAATACCATTTTGTTTTGCAATACGTGTCAGTTGAGCAGCACATTCTCGTACTTGAGAAACAGATCCAGGAGCCGCCGTCAGCTCACCTGAAAAAAGCGTTTGAATAGAGTCAATAACTGCTATCTTAGGACGTTCTGATTGTAAGGCAGTTTGAATCGCTTCTAATTGAATTTCAGCTAATAATTTAACATTTTTTGTTTCTAACTCTAATCGATTAGCTCTTAATGCCACTTGCTCTGCCGACTCTTCACCTGTTACATATAAAACATCATGCTGAATAGATAGATAGGATAATGCTTGAATTAAGAGAGTTGATTTACCTATCCCCGGATCACCCCCAATGAGAACAACACCACCGGGTACTAAACCACCCCCTAAAACACGGTCAAATTCTGATAAACCCGTTAGAATACGAGGAACTTCTGTCGCAACGACCTCTGAAAGGATTTTAATGGGAGCTGTTTGTGCCAAATGAGCAAAACGATTTTGATGAGCGGATGTACTTTTCTCAACAAACTCAACCATCGTATTCCACTGCTGACAATGGGGACAACGACCTTGCCATTTGGTACTTACACCACCACATTCTTGACATACAAAACTGGTTTTTGCCTTTGCCATTTTATTCCTTTAATCATTATTCAACAATTTGCAGAGGCACACGTTTTGCCAAATTACACATTAGCTCATAGCCAATACGCCCAGCACTATCTGCTACTTGGTCAATACTAGGCCCACCTTCACCCCACAATACCACCTTAGAATGTACACCCGCATTTGGAATATGCGTAATATCTACCGTTAGCATATCCATCGATACCCGACCAATAATTCGGCTATCTATACCATCTACCGTCACAGGCGTACCTAACTTGGCACTTCGAGGATAACCATCTGCATAGCCACAGGCAACTACCGCAATACGCATAGCTTCTGTTGCTGTAAAGGTAGAACCATACCCAATAGAAGCACCTTTTTGAATAGATTGCACCGCTAACACTCGTGCAGTCAATGTCATCACAGGTTTAAAAACGACATCAGGGATACCTTCTTTATCCGTTTGAAAGGGTGTTGAACCATAAAGACAAATGCCTGGGCGAATCCAATTTTCAGTTCCCACCAAGGCAAACTCAGGATAACGCAAACTCGCTGCTGAATTACACACACTTACCCTATTCCCAAATAAATCTTTAATACGGTTCATCTGTGCAAGCGATTCATCTACCGCATCATGGCATAAATCCGCATTAGCAAAATGCGTCATACAGCCTATACGCCCAACAATATTATTTTTTTGTAATTGATGTAATTGATCAAGAACATGAGATGCTCTACTGATATGAAATCCTAAGCGATTCATACCTGTATTAAATTTCACCATGACATCAATGGGTTTTCCAACTGCCTTTGCTTCTGATAACAGAGCCACTTGTTCATCATGGTGAATAGCGGTTGTTAATTGATAATGCTGTAAAAGGGGAATATCTGATGCATCAAAAAATCCCTCTAATAACAAAATCGGCTTATCCCACCCATTTTCTCGACATAATACTGCATCGGCTAAATCAATCATACCTAATGCATCAGCTTGTGCGAAACCTTTTATCGCATTAAGCGTACCATGACCATAAGCATTTGCTTTAATAACCGCTATTGTCATTACTTGTCGATGAGCATAAGCAAGTGAGGATTGTTGCACCTGTTGAATCCGTGATTTGACCTGTGCTAAGTTATATGCCATTGCCTCTGTAGAAATTGTTGCAAGTATTGGACGCGGCATTAAAAATCTCCTAAAACAATCCATTCATTATTTACTAAAGTTTATTATAACTTATCAACTATAACTAAACGCTACCAAGGATTATTTAGGTATATAATGACTGGTTTTAAGATACATAATTGGTTAAGCAGAAATGGAAAAAATTGTTGGTATTCTTGGAGGTATGGGTCCTGCAGCAACCGTTGATATGCTACAGAAATTTGTCGATCATACACCGGCAACAAGAGACCAAGAGCATATTCCGATATTAGTTTCCTCTATTCCAACTATTCCCGATCGTAGTGCCTCTATTTTAGGTGATGGTCCCTCTCCCTTACCTGCTATGCAAGAATATACGCAACGCTTAGTACAAGGTGGCGCTAAATGTATCCTTATTGCGTGTAATACCGCTCATTATTGGGATAAAGCCTTACAGGCACAATGTCCTGTACCTATTTTTAGTATGTTAGAAACAGCGGCTGAAGCAGCACTCAACCTCAATGCAACACAAATTGGGGTTTTAGCCTCTACCGCTACTATTGAAAAAGGTCTCTATCGCAGAGAACTTGAAAAACGAGGTTTACACTGTATAGAACCTGATCCCTACAATCAAAAAGCAGTATGGGAAAGCATTTGTGCCCTTAAAGCAGGGGATTTACCCAAAGCACGTACTTTAATGCAACATCAAAAAGAATTATTATTTCAAAAGGGTGCGGAAGTCATTATCCTAGGTTGTACAGAAATACCGATTATTTTGGCACAAGAGGCAGCAGAAACACCACATCGCTATATTGATGCAACACTTACCCTTGTACAACGTGCTATCGCCTGGTACAAAGAAAAATAATTAATACCAATTGCTAGTAACAGAAGATAATGCCTTAAATTAATATTCCTTGACTATATCATCTGGATTGAATTGATTAGCACTATTTATTCTATGGGCTTATTGCCCATTTTCCAATCATATCTTTTATAATAGGCTGTTCATTTTTTATCATGATGTATTATGGCTACTACACCCTCCATTCAATACTGCCAAGAAAAAACCTATCCTGTCGGCTCTAGTGCATATTATGCTTATTTATTTGTACCTGAAAAACAAAAAGAAACTATTCAAATACTTTATGCTTTCTTTAATGAAGTCACTCAAATCCTCTATACGGCTAGTGATAGTACCGTTGCAAGGGCAAAGATAGAGTGGTGGAAAAATGAAATTCACCAACTCTTCCAAGGAAAACCCGAACACCCCATTAGCCAAGCCTTAGTAGAGCCAATAAAGCAATATCAGCTAAGCCAACAGTTCTTTACTTATATTATTGAATCTGTTGAAATGGACTTAACCCATAATCGTTATTTGGATTGGGTAAGTCTCAAAAAGTTCTGCACCATGCAAACAGGTGCATTTACTTGCCTAATCACACAAGTATTAACCACCACAACAGAAGACAATATTCGATTTGCTCAACATATCGGTGTTGCACTACATTTTGCCTCATTCTTACAAAATATGGGGGCTGATGCACAACAAGGTCGTATTTATATCCCTATGGATTTTTTACGTCAACATAATGCGATAGCCGCTGATATCCTTAATGGACAACATACAGAGGCATTTCAGTCTTTAATGCAGGCGCAATATCTTTTTGTAAAGGATTTATTTAAAGAAGGTCTTACTTATCTTTCACCTGATCAACGTAAGACACTTCGTCCTATTCTTATTCAAATTAATTTAAGTTTAAAGTTACTAGCAACACTTTCAAAAGATAATTGGCAGGTACTTGATAAAAGTATGAGCCTAGCCCCTATTAGTCAATTATTTATTGCCACAAAAACATGGATAAGTAAACGAGTTTATTTATAGACAGATACTGTATTAATCAAACAATATTACTTCCTTATAAAAAAATCCACCAAAAGATAACATCTGGTGGATTTTTATGACGACATAATGATCTATACCCTACTACCCTGGACGACCATCTAATCGAGGGGCTGTCAAGTAAGGTCCATATTGATAAGCATAGGATAAGAAAGCCACAACCCATAAGAATGCTGCCATATGCAATAATGGAATCACTGCTCCTGCTGGAACAAAGAATAAGGCTAATCGACAGACGACAGCTAAAATTAATAATACATAAGCGGTTACCATTAATCGACTTGCTTTTAATGGTCGTCCTGTATGTCCTAGAGCAGTTCTTGTCATCATGCCAAGAATCATAACAGAGAATCCTCCCATACCGACTAGATGCACAAATAAAGCAGGAGGGAAAATCAAATCATCAACCGGTAAGAAAAACACAGATGCAGTAACCAATCCCAATCCCAATAGGAAGTAAGAAATATAGAGTACCCATAATAAAGGCACTTTACGGACACCTAATGGTTTCCAAGTATAAAGTTGATAAAGTGTTAAAAGCCCTAACACCAATAATAAAATACTGGTAATAGTCTTAAAACCAAGCACCAATGAGACAAAGGTTAATATCGTTAAACGTAATTGATACTGACCTGATTTTTCACTACGAGGAATATCTAGGTTAGCCCCTCGTTGAGCAAAGAAAGGAATCACTCGACGACCTACCAATAAGGCAATAAACGTCATAATAATTAAACCAATATGGAATCCTGTACGAACACTATCAAATTGTGATGTATAGACCATATACAAATAAACGGCATTACTCAGCCCTAAGCCTGCTCCTGCATAAATAAGAGGATAATTTTGTTTACTTTTAGCTTTTAATAGCACTCTAGCCAACGCAACTGTCCCACCAAGGAAAAAAACAATATCAGCGATACTAGCGATAAAAAAAGCAATCATACTCGGTATTAAATATCCAATACGAGCAATTAACCAAGCTAAACAGAGTCCAGCTAGCGGATAAGATTTTAGCGGATTAAGCCCTGTCCATGTTGCACTTGCTGTTAATAGAAAGGCAATTGCAACGGTTGCAATAAATCCCCATAGCATCTCATGAGCATGCCACCACACCCCAAATAAAGGGCCTTGTAGTAACTGTGGTGTATATATCCATAATATAACAGCCAGTGCTGCCCAGATAGAGGCTGCTAAATAAAGAGGACGAAACCCCAGTGCAAAAATCACCTCAAATCGTGATAATTTGGTTTTAGAAGTACTAGGAACATCAATTTGAATTAACGCCATACAACACCTAGAATAATATTTGATTTACAACAAGGGTATTTTAAATCAATTGTATATAAGACTTACGATTAACCCTTTTATAAAAAGGATTTCTTATAATAAAAGGTAATATAACATCCCCCCCATTATAAGAATTTATAGGTATAAGCTCACCATTATCTCTTGATATCCACCCTTTAATAAAAACCCTATATAAAAAAAGACCTTATGTATATATTTTCCAACATTTCTTAAAATAACTTTGTATAATCTATATAACTATATGATATTAAGATATTTAAGCCATTGAAAAATAATAATTATTTTTTACTACTTTCTTTGATATAAATACTTTCCGCTTTTTAAGTATTGCTTTTTCTTTTATTTAGTATCACAATAAACGATACTCAAGATTATTTTAATTAATCGGTTATGTTATGAAGCATTCTCTACCCTTACGCTTGTTGACACGTTTTGCACAAGTCTGTTTATTATCATGTGCTACAAGCTATGCGGTGGCATCTGGTACAAACTATTTACAAGACCAATTACACAAAGCACAGCAAGCCTTTGATATCAAAGACTACGAGAAAGCAATGGCTATATTACGCCCACTCGCAGAACAAGGTAATGCTGAGGCACAGTTTAAATTAGGTTCAATGTATCAATTTGCTCAAGGGGTACAAACCAATTATAACGAAGCAATTTATTGGTACCTTAAATCAGCTAAAAAGAATTTTGCCTCCGCTCAATACAATATTGGTAATATGTATTTTTATGGAGAGGGGGTCTCTCAAAGTTACTCGACTGCTGCTATTTGGTTTTTAAAAGCGGCTAAACAAGGGCATACTGGTGCACAAACTGAGATTGGTAAAATGTACCAATATGGCTTAGGTGTCCGAAAAGATAAACAACAATCACTTTACTGGTTAAGAAAAGCCCATAAAAATACCGATTCTATTGTGCTATATCAGCCCTTACATAAGTAACGTTATCGTTTTATGTGTAAAAAGTCATCTATTTCATCATAGATGACTTTTTTATTCTCTTACGATCTACTTAAATACAAAACAGCATAGTAGAAAAACCATGCCCATCTAACGTATATCATTTATCATTAAATGAGCATGTAAGAACCCTTTACTTTATGAGAGGACTTAATGTGTAATATGACGAATCATATAATCACGAACTACTGCCACATCACAATCCATCACTTCTACTCGCTGTGGTAAATCTTTTAAACCACTAAGGTGAGCGGGAATAGGAGCAGGCTGACCAATCGCTTCTTGAATGGTTTCTGTAAATTTTGCGGGTAATGCTGTTTCTAATACCAACATGGGAATACCCTCTTCAACATATTCTCGTGCCACTTTTACTCCATCAGCTGTATGAGGGTCAAGCAAATAGTGGTTTGTTTCGTACTCTTGCTTAATCGTTACCAAACGATCCTGATGCGTACTAACTCCCGCTACAAAACCGAATTTAGCTTCCAATTCAGGCTGTAAAGCACTTAAATCAAACTGCCCTTCTTCGGCTAATGTTTGCCAAAGTGCTTTTACTTTCTGACCATCTTCATTCACCAAATGATAAACAAAGCGTTCAAAATTAGAGGCTTTTGAAATATCCATAGATGGGCTAGATGTTGCATAAGTTTGCTCTGGCTGACGTGGACGATAAACACCTGTATTAAAGAACTCTTCTAATACATTATTCTCATTGGTTGCAACAACAAGACGGCGGATAGGTAAACCCATCATACGTGCCATATGCCCTGCAAGAATATTTCCAAAATTACCTGATGGGACGGTAAATGAAACTTGCTCTCCTGCTTTTTGGGTAGCTCTTAGCCATGCCCAGAAATAGTAAACAATTTGTGCCGATATACGTGCAAAATTGATTGAATTTACTGCACCTAAATGATAAGTTTCCTTAAAGGTTAAATCATTCGCTAATGCTTTTACAATATCTTGGCATTCATCAAAAACACCTTTAACCGAGAGATTAAAAATATTTTTATCTTGCAAAGAATACATCTGAGCACGTTGAAACTCACTCATACGACCATAGGGGGACAGCATAAAAACATTTACCCCTTTTTTACCACGCAAGGCATACTCTGCCGCAGAACCCGTATCACCAGAAGTTGCCCCTAGGATATTCAAAGTACGTCCCTGTTTAGCCAGTACATACTCAAAAATATTACCAAGGAATTGCATTGCAATATCTTTAAATGCCAATGTTGGCCCTTCTGATAGCCCTACAATATGAATCTGTGCATCTAAGGGTTTTAAGGGGACAATATCAGGATGATTAAATATACTTGTGTTATAGCTTCGCTCACATAAATCACGTAAGTCTTCTTTAGGAATATCTGTAATAAAAAGACTTAATATTTCTGTCGCTAACTGTGCATAATTTAATGAGCGCCATTGTGATAAGGTTTCAGCACTTACTTGCGGTATAGTTTGTGGCATTGCTAAACCACCATCACGAGCAAGTCCCTCTAACAGAACAGCTGAAAATTCAACAGGAGCTACGCCCCCTCGGGTAGATACATATTTCATAATAAGTGTTCCATACGAATCATCGTTACTTTAGAGCGAACAAACGATAATTGTTCAATTTGCTTAATCGCTTGTAATACACTACCTTCTTTTGCTTGATGAATTAAGAAAATAATGGATGCATAATCTTCTTTTGGATCTTGGATCATCGCATTAATCGAAATATTTTCTTTGGCAAGGACAGTAGCAATCTCAGCCATGACACCTGGACGATCTTCAACACTTAATCGTAAATAATAAGAAGAAATAATATCGTCTATTGGGAAAATTGTATAGTCTGCTAAAGCATCTGCTTGAAATGCTAAATGCGGAACACGATGTTCTGGATCTGCCGTATGTAATCGTGTAACATCTACCAGATCAGCGACAACAGCAGAGGCAGTAGGTTCAGAACCTGCACCAGCTCCGTAGTAGAGTGTTTCTTGTACCGCATCACCTTTAACCATGACGGCATTCATGACACCCTCTACACTGGCAATCAACTTATGTTTCGGAACTAAGCAAGGATGAACGCGTAATTCTAGCCCAGTTTCACGGCGAATCGCTAAGCCTAATAATTTGATACGATAATTTAAACGATCTGCAGCTTCAATATCCTCTGGTGCAAGATGGCTAATGCCTTCAACATATACCTTATCAAACTGAACAGGAATACCAAAAGCAATAGAAGCCAATAATGTTAGTTTATGTGCTGCATCTACACCCTCAATATCAAAAGTAGGGTCGGCTTCGGCATAACCTAAGGATTGCGCTTGCTTTAACACATCTGCAAAAGGTAAACCTTTCTCACGCATTTCCGTCAGAATAAAATTGGTCGTTCCATTAATAATACCAGCCACCCATTGGATACGATTAGCTGTTAGCCCTTCTCGAATCGCTTTAATAATAGGGATACCTCCAGCAACAGCAGCTTCAAAAGCCACCATCACATGTTTATCACTCGCTAACTTAAAAATCTCATTACCATGAATCGCTAACAAGGCTTTATTAGCAGTAATCACATGTTTACCATTATTAATCGCTGTTAATACTAACTCTCGTGCCAATGTTGTTCCACCGATTAGCTCAATCACAATATCAATACTGGGATCATTCACTAAAGCGTGTAAATCATTATCAACCGAAATTTGATCACCAACAACATCAATAGCTTTTGATGGGGTTCGTGTGGCAATACGGACAATCTCTATTTGACGACCAGCACGTCTTGCAATTTCTTCTGCATTACGTGCTAATACATTCCATGTGCCACTACCAACAACACCAAAACCTAATAAACCAACTCGAATGGGCTTTAAATGACTCATTTCAAATAGCCGTCCTTTTTAAACATATCTTTGATACCACGTACCGCTTGCTTGATACGTTGTTCATTTTCAATTAATGCAAATCGTACATAATCATCGCCATACTCACCAAAACCGATTCCCGGAGAAACCGCTACTTTAGCTTGGGCTAATAATTTTTTAGAAAACTCTAGTGATTTAAGATGAGCATATTGTTCTGGGATTTTTGCCCAAATATACATAGATGCTTTAGGAATATCAACCATCCAACCTATCTCATGTAAGCCCTTAACCAACACATCACGGCGTTTTTGGTATTCTCGTGTTACATCATGCACGCAATCCTGTGGGCCTTCTAACGCAGCAATAGCAGCGACTTGGATAGGTGTAAAAGTCCCATAATCATGGTAACTTTTGATTCTTGCCAAGGCATGAACAATTTCGGCATTCCCTACCATAAAACCAATACGCCATCCTGCCATATTGTAGCTTTTACTCATGGTAAAAAACTCAACAGCTACCTCCTTAGCACCGGGTACTTGCATAATAGAGGGAGCAATATAACCATCAAAAGTAATATCGGCATATGCCAAATCATGGACAACAATAATATTTTCTTCTTTGGCTAGTTTGACAATACGCTCAAAAAAATCAAGATCCACACATTGTGCCGTAGGATTACTTGGGAAACCAATAATTAGCATTTTAGGCTTAGGAAAGGTATTGTGAATCGCCTGTTCAATTTCAGCAAAGAAATCAATACCGGGTCCCATTGGAATAGAACGTACATTTGCGCCTGCAATAACAGCACCATAAATATGGATAGGATAGCTTGGGTTAGGCACTAAAACCGTATCCCCTTCATCAAGAGTTGCTAGCATTAAATGTGCTAAACCCTCTTTTGAGCCAATTGTTACGATCGCTTCTGCATCAGGGTCAAACGCAACATCATAACGTCTTAAATACCAATCCGTAATCGCTTTACGCAAACGAGGAATACCTTTAGACACAGAATAACCGTGCGTATCCTGACGTTGTGTAGCTTCAACCATTTTTTTTACGATATGTTCTGGCGTAGATCCATCTGGATTACCCATTGACATATCAATAATATCTTCACCACGTCGTCGTGCCGCCATTTTTAGCTCCCCTGTAATATTAAATACATAGGGGGGTAAACGCTCAATACGGGGAAAGTGTCTCATGGTATTACCTTATCATAGAGAAAATTTTACATAAACACTAGAAAATACCGTATTTATGTTGATTACGCAAGGGATTTTTTAAATTAAATTTAAATTTTTTATTATCCTTTTAAGTGATAAGGTCTTTATTATTAAACACTTATTATTTTTTATAAGATAGGATAGCATTTATATAAGATATAGTTACATACATTTAGTATTATGCAATACCCCACTTTTTACTCCCTTTCTTATCCTATAATAGCTAGATAACCCAAAGACTCAATATAATGGTGCAATATACCTATTATAGAGAAAAGAATAGTGATAAATACAGCAAACTTTTTGCTTATAGTAAAGACGGGGACTATTTACAATAGTTTTTATCCTTATTCTTAAATAATCTATCTATTTCATGCATTAATATTATTACGTATTATCTGGTTTAAATATCAATAATGTGTTAAAAATAGTACGTTATCGTTTATTAATTTTCTTATACATCGTCTTAGTAAAGTCATTAATCTGTCATTTTTAATGATTACGATAAACAAAATTTTGGAGTTTATGTGCAATTACATAGAGAACAACGAACCCACCTTAATACCGTAACAGGTTATGGTGATAACTATATTGAAGTGAACGATCAACGCTATCATCATCCTATCTTTTTTAGTCCAGAAGGTGATATTACACCATGGGAAATAGAACACTTTACGGATATTACACTTGAGCATTTAGAAAAAGCAGCAGGACTCACCGTTGCCAATTCATCTGTTTTTGATTTTTTAGAAGATAACCCAACACGTCAGTATGCCAATGCCCCAGAGGTGATTATTATTGGAACAGGCAAAAAGCAAGCCTTTATTCCCCCTCATATACTTGCCCCCCTCTTACACGCTAGAATCGGTATTGAAATGATGGATTCTAAAGCGGCTGCTCGTACTTATAATGTACTGATGGCAGAGGGCAGACGTGTTATTGTCGCTTTATTGATAGATTAAGGAAAATATTATGGTTACGCTCAATCAACCAGTACCCGCATGGACAGCCGATAGTACAAATGGTCAAATTTCTCTTAGTGATTTTCAAGGGAAACGTCTTGTTCTCTATTTTTACCCAAAAGACAATACCCCCGGTTGCACCACAGAGGCTCAAGATTTTCGTGATTTTATTAACGCATTTGAAAAAGAAAATGCTGTTATTGTTGGTGTTTCTCGAGACTCCATCAAATCTCACACCAACTTTATTACCAAACAATCATTACCATTTATATTAATTGCCGACCCTGAAGAAAAATTATGTGAACTCTTTGGGGTAATGAAAATGAAAAATATGTACGGTAAACAAGTGCGTGGTATTGAACGCTCAACCTTTTTAATCAATGAACACGGTGTATTAGTACATGAGTGGCGAGGTGTTAAAGTCCCCAATCATGTACAAACTGTTTTAGATACCCTAAAAACCCTCTAGGATTAAGCGATGCCTTTACCTAAAATGCCTACCAAACCTGCTAGTAAAGTGGATATAACGACCGAAACCAAAGCGTTACCCACACGTCGAAAGCCTAAACTAACTGCTGACTCAACCCCAAAGAAAGGTGAGACAGCATCTCCTTTAATAGAGAAGGTAAATACACCTACTGCAGAACCAAGCGTTTCTTCCACAAAACAAGCTCACTCCACTAAACAAGTGACTACTCGTCATCAAAAAACAGGGAAGCAAGAAAAACCTAAACTTTTCGTTTTAGATACGAATGTACTCTTACATGACCCCTCTTCGCTATTCCGCTTTGAGGAACATGATATTTTCCTACCGATGATTGTACTTGAAGAGCTTGATCACCATAAAAAAGGCATGACTGAAGTCGCCCATCACGCACGCCAAGTCAGCCGTAGCTTAGATGATTTATGCGCAGAATCAGGTACTATTTTTGATGGAATTACCTTAAATACTTTAGGACATAAAGAAGCAACAGGCAAACTATGGTTTCAAACCAGCAAACTAGAAGACGCACTCTCCATTAGCCTTCCTACCAGTAAAGCAGATAATCTTATCTTAACCGTAGTGCAAACGCTACAAAACCAACGCCCCAATCAATTGGTTATTTTAGTATCCAAAGATATTAATATGCGCCTGAAAGCCAAAGCCTTAGGGCTTAATGCAGAAGACTATCTGAACGATCATACATACGAAGATAGTGATCTGGTCTATGATGGTAGTGTTTTATTACCCGATAATTTCTGGACGCGGCATGGTAAAGAAATGGAATCATGGGTACAATCAGGTACGACTTTTTATAAAATCAAAGGGCCTCTTGTCTCTCATTTCCGTCTTAATGAATTTGTTTACTTTGAAGGTGACAATCCACTATACGCACAAGTGAAAGAAGTCAATGGTAAGACAGCAACC
Source organism: Pelistega ratti (assembly GCF_009833965.1). Lineage (NCBI taxonomy): Bacteria > Pseudomonadati > Pseudomonadota > Betaproteobacteria > Burkholderiales > Alcaligenaceae > Pelistega > Pelistega ratti. The sequence goes on along the minus strand of NZ_CP047165.1, from coordinate 141,890 downwards.
CTTGCTACTATTCGTGATTATACTCACCCCAAAAATAATGTATGGGGTGTTACTGCACGCAATCGAGAGCAAAACTTTGCCCTTAATCTTCTGATGAATCCTGATATTGATTTTGTTACCTTATTAGGACAAGCAGGCACAGGGAAAACCTTACTCACCCTTGCGGCTGGGCTTACTCAAGTGCTAGAAACCAAACGCTTTACCGATATTATTATCACACGAGCCACTGTTCCTGTTGGTGAAGATATTGGTTTCTTACCGGGGACAGAAGAAGAAAAAATGCAACCTTGGATGGGGGCATTAGAAGATAATCTTGAGTTTTTACATACCCATGCTAAGCAAGAAAGTGCTTTACAATGGGAACGTAGTCTCAGCAAAGAAATTATCCAATCACATATTAAAGTAAAATCGATGAGCTTTATGCGTGGACGTACTTTCTTAAATAAATTCGTTATTATTGATGAAGCCCAAAACCTAACACCTAAACAAATGAAAACCTTGATTACACGTGCTGGTTCAGGGACTAAGATTATTTGCTTAGGGAATATTGCTCAAATTGATACACCCTACCTCACCGAAGGTAGCTCTGGAATTACCTATGTTGTTGATCGCTTTAAAGGATGGGCACATTCTGGGCATATCACCTTACAAAAAGGAGAACGCTCTCGCTTAGCGGATTATGCCAGCGATGCCTTATAGTTAGGGTGATAAAACTTACACAATGTATAAACCTTCTCTATTGGATAACTATTAAAATTTATTAGGGCTATAAATTAGCCCTAATAAATTTTGAAGAAGCTTTATCTGCTTAATCTGCATATTCTTGCTCAAATTTTAAATACAACAGCACTTAACTCAAGCCATTTCATCACATAAGCACACAATCTTTTGGTATGATGATAGTGATTTGATACACTCTTCTTAATAAGGATAAAAATGAAATACCCTGGTAATGTTTTTATGGTCTCTGCACCCAGTGGTGCAGGCAAATCCAGTCTCGTCAATGCGTTATTAAAACAACACCCTGATATTCATTTATCCATATCATGCACTACCCGCCCTGCTCGCCCAGGAGAAGAGAACGGTCGTGAGTATCATTTTGTCTCCGTTGAAGCATTTACCCAATGGAAAGAAGAAGATAATCTTTTAGAATGGGCTGAAGTACATGGTAATTTCTATGGAACACCACGTTCATTTGTCGAGGAAAAAATCAAAAAAGGACAAAGTATCCTACTTGAAATTGATTGGCAAGGCGCTCGTCAAGTACGACAACAATTTCCTGATGTCATTGATATCTTTATTCTTCCTCCTTCTATAGAAGAACTTGAAAAACGTTTACATCATCGCGGACAAGATAGCGATTCCGTTATTTCTCGCCGATTATTAGCGGCAAGTAGTGAAATTGCTCACGCAGATGAATTTGAATATGTTATCATTAATGACTCATTTGATATTGCTTTGGCGCAGCTAGAATATATTGTCAAGACAGCAAATCTTCGCTATGCTTGCCAAGCTGCTAATAACCATAAGCTTTTTGCAGAATTAGGTATTTCACATTCACAAAAATAAGGTAAATTCATGGCTCGTATTACCGTAGATGATAGTTTAGAAAAAATCCCAAATCGTTTTGATCTCACATTAGTCGCTACTTATCGCGCACGCGAATTAGCACAAGGACACCAACCACGCGTTGATCCAGAAGATGATAAGCCCACAGTCATCGCCTTACGCGAAGTAGCTGATGGTAAAACAGGTTTAGAGATGTTACGTAAAGTACCAACCTAATCAATAGAGGTGTGTATGGGTATAAAAAACGTTTCCTCTTCGCTACTTCACGCTTTGCGCGAGAATTCCCCTTTCCGCAAAAGGGTTAAGAAAGCACTCCCCACAGACACACCTTCTTTTTCACCTGATACAACAAATACAGGTGATTTACTCTATCCACTCATTACACAACTCAAAACCTATCTTTCTCCTAGCGATATTGAACAAGTTCGTGAGGCTTATCGCTTTGCGGATAAAGCACACCTCGGACAAATGCGTTCAAGTGGAGAAGCCTACATTACGCACCCCGTTGCAGTAACTGAAATTTGCGCACAGTGGAAATTAGATGCAAGTGCTTTAATGGCAGCCTTATTGCATGATGTCATTGAAGATCAGGGTATTGAAAAAGCAGAAATTGCTGAAAGATTTAACACCGATGTAGCTGAATTAGTGGATGGTTTAACTAAGTTAGAACGTATTAATTTTGCGAGTAAATCTGAACAACAAGCCGAAAGCTTCCGTAAAATGTTGCTAGCTACCGCAAAAGATGTACGCGTTATTTTAGTTAAGCTATCCGATCGATTACATAATATGCGTACATTAGGCGGCGTAGAGCCTAGCAAGGCACGCCGTGTATCTAATGAAACACTTGAGATTTATGCTCCTATTGCCAATCGTTTAGGTTTAAACCATTTGGTACGAGAGTTTGAGGACTTAGCGTTTGAGGCTTATTACCCCAATCGCTATAGAGTGCTCAAACAAGCACTTGAAAACGCACATAATACCAATCGCAATCTCACCCATAAGATTACTGATAGTATCCGTGCAGCTTTACCTGCTTATGGTATTGAAGGTAAGTTAATTGGTAGAGAAAAAACCTTATTTAGTATCCACAAGAAAATGAAAGAACAAAAGAAATCATTTTCTGAGGTATTGGATATTTATGGATTTAGAATTATTGTTAATACCCTAACTGAATGTTATATTGCATTAGGTGTACTACACCAACTCTATCGTCCTATTCCCGGTAAATTCAAAGACTATATTGCACTACCCAAAATCAATGGTTATCAATCATTACATACCACGTTAGTGGGCCCCTATGGTACACCTATTGAGTTTCAGATTCGTACTACCCATATGGATCATATCGCCGAAGAGGGTATTGCTGCTCACTGGATTTACAAAACAGACAATATGAGTCTTAGCGATTTACAAAAACAAACACATCGCTGGCTACAGTCTTTATTAGATATTCAGAGTCAAACAAGTGATTCTTCTGAATTTATTGATAATGTAAAAGTCGATTTATTCCCTGATGCAGTGTATGTACTGACACCTAAGGGTAAGATTATCTCATTACCTCGAGGGGCAACACCGATTGATTTTGCCTACTCTATCCATACCAAAATTGGTAATCATGCTATTTCAGCCCTTATCAATGGAAAAGAAGCCCCCCTCAAAACACCATTAGTCAGTGGGGATACCGTCCAGATTATTACCAATGAGAAAGCAGCTCCAAATATCCAGTGGTTAAATTTTGTTCGTACAGGTAAAGCACGTTCTGAAATTCGTCATTATTTAAAAACAGTCAATCTAGAAGAGTCTATTCAATTTGGCGAAAAACTCTTACGACAAGCCCTAAGAGAATTAAATATTGACATTCCAAGTAAAGATGATCCTACTTGGGAAAAACTTGCCAAAGAATCTGGCGGACATAGTATTGATGAAATCCTAATGGATATCGGTGTCGGTCGCCGTCTAGCCGCTGTTGTGGCTCGCCGTTTTCTTATTGACTCCCCCTTAATCGCAACAAGTGCTGCTGATATTGATGAGCTAAATGCTGCCCGATCCAGTCCTATTCTTATCCAAGGGAATGAGGGGCAATCAGTTACGCTATCACCATGCTGTACCCCTATCCCCGGTGATAATGTTATTGCTGTTGTACGTCCTGGTTATGGTTTAGTTGTTCATACTGAAGATTGTCCTATTGCCATTGGACAACGAGCCAAAGAACCTGAACGTTGGGTTTCTGTTGCATGGGATCAGGAATATAACAAACACCTTTCTACTCGCCTACTCGTTACGATTCAAAATGAAAAAGGGGTTATCGGTCGTATTGCAGGGCAAATTGCTAGTGTAGGTTCTAATATTATTCGCCTACATATGCCTGATGAAAGCATGGGAATTGCTGATCTTCAACTCACCGTACAGGTTGAAGACCGTAATCATTTAGCCACCGTTATCCGAGCCATTCGTCAAGTACCACAAGTGCTTAAAATTGTACGGATTAAAGGGTATTATTAAGTTATTTAATTACATCTCCGTACACATAATTTGTACATTAAGCAAAGAACCGTAGATTAATATGGTTTATAGCATTTTTATACTATTATTTTTAACTTAAATAATAAAGTAGCCTATCGCCTATTTATACATTATTATTCTCATACTTTATCTAGGTAAATAAGAAAAAACACTTAAAAAAGCGCTTATACTAACAAAATATCAAAAAACAATGTACTATGCTTATGGTAACTTTTGTAAATATATAAAATACCATAAAAACGGTACTAGCTACTTTCGGTAAATAAATAGGCTTATTTATTTAGATATAAACTAAGTAGTATTATTTATTTTTAAAGATTACCCATTATCATAATATTTTTGGAATAATAATGATGAATAGTGTTTCATTCCCTTTATCAAAACGTGCTACAGGAGCAACTAGCTCTGTTATTCGTGAAATTTTAAAAGTCACTGAACGTCCTGATGTGATTTCTTTTGCTGGTGGATTGCCTTCTCCTGAAGGATTTCCACACGACCAAATTAAAGCAGCATATGATACTGTTTTAACTCAACAGCCCAAAGTGGCTCTACAATACTCTCCCACAGAGGGGTATCGTCCATTGAGAGAATGGATTGTTAGTGATTTTAAGACTCGCGGTGTTGATATTGGTGTTGATAATGTCCTTATCGTATCAGGCTCACAACAAGCACTTGATCTGATTGGAAAACTCTTTATTGATGAAGGCTCTAAAGTTGTTTTAGAATCCCCCTCTTATTTAGGGGCAATCCAATCATTTAATCAATTTGCACCTACTTATGCCACCATCCCTACTGATGAACAAGGATTGATTCCAGATGGGCTGACTGATGAGATTGCTAAAGACGCTCGTTTTATCTATGCATTACCTAACTTTCAAAACCCTACTGGTCGTACCCTCAAACTAGAACGCCGTATTGCTTTAGTCAAACGCTGTGCCGCACTTAATCTACCATTGATTGAAGATGATCCTTATGGTGAATTACGCTTTGAGGGTGAAGCCTTACCCGGACTCTATGCCTTATCTCAACAACATGGCGGTACGGTTATTCGTATGGGTTCATTCTCTAAAGTCTTAGCACCAGGTATGCGTATTGGCTATATCATTGCCCCAGAAGCCATTATTAGCAAAATGGTACAATTAAAACAGGCAACAGATCTACACACATCAACCATTACACAAATGGCGGTCTATGAAACGATTAAAAATGGTTTCTTAGATACACATCTCCCCCAAGTGCGCGAGCTCTATAAACGACAATGCACTTATATGCTAGAGGCACTAGACGAACATTTCAAAGGGATTGATGTACAATGGACACGTCCTACAGGCGGTATGTTTATCTGGCTAACCTTTAATGAGCAAGTAAATACTACTGAATTATTACCTCGTGCCGTTGAAGAACAAAAAGTCGCCTATGTTCCAGGACAGCCTTTCTATCCATTAGCAGAAAAGACAATAACCAATCATTTACGACTTAGTTTTGTGACTGTACCAGAAGCTAAAATCCGCCAAGGTGTGGCGGGTCTATCCCAAATATTTAAATAATAAACTATGCTAAACATAACCCCCTATAGCGCCTCACCCGCACTCATTGATATTTTTTGTCGCGTTATTGATAACTATGGTGATATAGGGGTATGTTGGCGGCTGGCTAAAGATTTACAAAATCATTTACATATTGCTCAAATTAATCCAGATTATTTTGACCCAGCAAGCCTACTACAAACTCTTTTTAAACACCACCCTACCATACCCAACACCATTCGATTATGGGTAGATGATTTGTATAGTTTCGCTCGCCTTGAACCACGCATCGATCCCCATAAAACACAACAAATCATTCAAGGCATTCATATTATGCATTGGCAAGATAATACTGTTAGCCAAGCTCAACCAGCTCCTTTGGTGATTGAAGCCTTTGGTGCTAATTTGGATGAGGGATTTATTCAACAAATGAAAGGACAGACACGCTACTGGTTAAATGTTGAGTACCTTAGTGCCGAACCTTGGGTAGAGTCTTTTCATGCACAGCCCTCTATCCAAGCAAATGGGGTAGCTAAATATTTCTTCTTTCCTGGATTTACCTCTAAAACAGGTGGGTTAATTCGAGAAACTACGCTTTTACCCTCTTTGGCAAATTTTCATCAAGCAGAAAAATACCAATGGCTCTTACAGTATATTGGTAAAGAAGTCGCTGATGCCTTTATCCAAGGAGATCAGCTTATCACCCTCTTTTGCTACCCTCATGCTCCTTTTTTAAGTTTACTCCAAGGTTTACAGGCTAATCATCGCCCAACACTCTTATTAATCCCCGAAGGAGTGCTTCCACAAGCAGAGCAACTCTTACAATCCACTCATGCTGATTTTATTCGTATTAAACGCTTTGCCTTTCTCCCCCAAGAGCAATTTGATTATCTCTTAGCCTGTTCTACCTTCAATATTGTACGGGGGGAAGATAGTTTTGTACGTGCGATTTGGTCAGGGATTCCTTTTATTTGGCATATTTATCCACAAGAAGAAAATATTCATTTAGAAAAGTTACACGCATGGCTTAATTCCTATCCTTTTGATACTCGTCTTATTACCTTAAATACAGCATGGAATGAAGTTTCTTCATGTTCATCATCCATTGATAGTGGTAAATTAACAACATCTTCTAATACTCTTTCTAAGGCATTTACGCAATTATTTCAATCAGATCAGCTACATTCCTTACAACAATCCCTCTTAGACTACCGACAACATTTACTAAAAAATCAAACTTTGTCTTTTTCAATCCTTAATTTTCAGGCAAAACATGGATAAAAAGGCTAAAATAATGGTTTAAGTGGGTTTAACCCAATTTTTCTAAGCTCTTAATGAGCTTTTGCTCATATTTTTCTTATTCCATTCGGAGTTACTTAATGAAAATCGCTCAAGAATTGCGCGTAGGCAATGTAGTAATGGTTGATGGCAACCCACTCGTTGTTCAAAAAGCTGAATACAATAAATCTGGTCGTAACGCAGCTGTTGTTAAATTAAAATTCAAAAACCTTTTAACAGGTTCTGGTTCTGAAACTGTTTACAAAGCAGATGAGAAATTTGATGTTGTTGTATTAGACAAAAAAGAATGTACTTATTCTTATTTTGCGGATCCTATGTATGTATTTATGGATGAAGAATACAATCAACACGATGTTGAAGCCGACAATATGGGCGATGCACTCAATTTCCTAGAAGAAGGAATGACAGTAGAAGTAGTTTTCTACGAGGGTCGTGCCATCTCTGTTGAACTACCTACTATTATTGTTCGTGAGATTGTATATACTGAACCTGCTGTTAAAGGTGATACATCAGGCAAAGTGATGAAACCTGCTAAGATTAATACTGGTTTTGAGCTTGCTGTACCTTTATTCTGCAATATTGGCGACAAGATTGAAATCGATACACGCACAAACGAATACCGTAGCCGTGTCATGTAATCGTTAATGCAATGATTAAAACAATTTTTTGTTTTTTATTCGCATTATTTGCAGTGGCTCTTATTAGTTTAGGAGCCACGATTTATTCTATGGGTGGATTTCAACATCTTGATACTCGCCTTACATGGGAAACTATCAATCTTTTTCTCTATGCCACCATTCATAAATTAGGTATTGTATCCCTTTGCTTAACGATTATTTTTCAGCTTTTACCTCAACGCTACCCCCGCTTACCGATAATTGTTCTACTCGGGTTTTCTATTGCTATTCTCTATAATTACCTTGCTTTAGTATTAGTTGATACCGCTACACTAGAGTCCTTATACCAGAAAGGTTGGGGATTTATGGCATTATTTAATAACTTCCTTTTATATTACGGCTTATATGGTTCTCTTCTTGCCTTAATAGGCGGAATGCTTGCTTTGCGTATTCAAAAAAATTAAAAATATTCTTCTCTATATAAACACCCCTTTGACTTATTCTATTTTCCCCAAAACCTAAAAAATAGTGGATAATCACCAAGCATATTTGGTCATCAAAACAAAATTTATCTCAATGACTAACCACTATTTACCGTATTTTTATCACTCTATGTTTTATAGATAATTAAGTAATAATTTCTTGATAATCTTATTTTATCCCCTTTTTAATATAAATAATGTAATCTCCGATGGCACACCTAGCCTTACAGGAAAACCATTCCATAAGCCTGTACCGTTACTCACATACAATAAACCTTCGCCTACTGCATAAAGTCCTGAGACAAAACCGGCATTAAATTGCTTCACTATTTCCTGAAAGCCTACTATCATTCCCCCATGTGTATGACCAGATAATTGTAGATTGACACCCTTTTGTAAATGATCTTTCGCTTGATGGGGACGATGATCTAATAAAACCGTAAAGACACCTTTAGGAGCATCAGATAGTGCCTTATCCACATTAGGTCCTTCTAGACCAACACCTATAGCCACAGGATCAGCCACACCTGCAAAAACAATAGGCTCACCTTGATGGGTTAACACCGTATGCTGATTCACTAATACTTGCATCCCCAACTGTTGAAATGTCACATACCATTCTGGTGCATGAAAATAATACTCATGATTACCAAGACTCGCTAAGACACCATATCGTGCTTGTAATGCAGCATAAGGGGGGATTTCTTTTTGACGATCTTTAACAAAACCATCAATTAAATCACCCGTAATTGCAATAACATCTGCCTGTAAACCATTAGTTTTCTCAACAACCGCAGCTAACCATTCTTGATTAAGCAAAGGGCTAATATGTAAGTCCGTTAAATGTACTAGTTTAAAACCCTCTAAGCCTGCTGGTAAATTTTTGATAGGTAAAACAACCGTTTTAACCTCGGGTACTTTTATCGCTTGTTGTACCCCAAAAATACTCAATACCCCACTACCCAGTAAAATCCCTATTCGTAAGGTATTTGACCATTTAGCTCGAGAAATACGCAGAACAAACCGTGCTATTAAATGAATTATCTCTATAAAGACTGTCAATAACACTGTTATAACAAAATAAACAAATGTGCTACCTAATACCAATAAGACCCATCTAGGCACTTCTGGTGAAGCAAGCGAACCAAAAATCCACTCACGCACCCAATAGTATTGAGCAAGCATCAAAAGCATAATACTCAATACCCAACGCCATACTTTTGCGAGTGGTAACGGTAAAATCAACCGCCAGACAAGATAAATAGAAAAAAGAAATAAAACGATTTTAAACATAAAAATCAATCTACGATATAGTACCTGACAAATAATTAGCACCTATCAATGTCATATACTTTTTGATAGGTGCTATCAGCTATATAAGAATATATCGAACGGAAAGTATTAATGATGACTAGCCATTAAATATATTCAATAGGAAACAGATTATACTGGTTTATACACTCGATAATTTATCATAAATGTAATTTATCGTAAGTGATTAATAATCTATTACTTAAGGTTCATTTCCTACTGCAATCGGACGACTAGGATCAGCCACCCATTCACTCCAAGACCCAGGGTATAAGGCATAATGATGTAACCCTGCTACTTCCATCGCTAAAATATTATGGCAAGCAGTTACACCCGAACCACATTGATGCACAATTAAATCATATTGGTTATAAGCAGAAAAAGCCTCTTTCAGTGCCTCAGGTGATTTCATTAAACCTTCTGCCGTTAGATTAAGCGTAAAGGGGTGATTAATCGCATGAGGAATATGCCCTGCTACAGGATCCATTGGTTCTACATCACCACGATAGCGCTCTGGTGCTCTAGCATCTAATAAGGTAAATTGGGGGGATTGGATATTAGCTAGTACTTGCTCTGCCGTATAGGTTTTAACCAAACTATCACGAAGAGCACACTGTACAGGTGGTAAAGCAGGTGCAATACCTGTTTCTATCCCACCATTAGCTGCTTTCCATGCTTTAATCCCACCATCTAAAACCTGTACATGTTCAAAACCTAACCATCTTAACATCCACCACATATGTGCAGCAAACATCATATTATCTGCATCATAAACAACGATGTGAGCATCAATATCAATGCCCTTTTTCGCTAATAATGCCGCAAAATCCTCTCTTTTAGGTAAAGGATGGCGACCATTTTTACCTGTTTTTGTTGCACATAAATCTGTTTCATGATCAAAGAAAACCGCTCCTGGAATATGTCCCTCTACATAGGACTGAGCACCAAACTGGTGATTCATCAGATCATGTCGAACATCAATAAATTGACGCTTAACTGTTGGGGTAGATAATATTTCTTGTACACGAATTAACATTCTAAATCTCCTTTAAAATCGCATTACACCCTGTACGTATAGTATTTATCTTATGATCAAAATAGATAATAGCTGTCTGATTAATAAGCAAATAAACACTATCCTTACCCATCATACACTAAAGCTAATACCTTATATACCCTGCTATAGAAGAAATAATAAAATTACTTTAACCTATTTATTAATCCCTATCCAACTGATGAGACTGAACAGATGGATTAACTTCTGACGAGGGGTGCTGTCCTTGTGTATCCTCAGCCCCATTATGTGAACGAAGCTGTTCTTTTTCATATTGTTTAATCTGGTATAACATACGACTTTTATCATAGAGATAGACACTAAACATCGCCAAGATACCCGCAATAACAATATTATCAACAAAAAACCATAAAATAATCGTTAATAATAAAATGAGTAACCACATCATTTACCTTCCATATATACACATCCATCAAAACACACCCAAACTACACTTTAGAAAAAATATCTTTATTTAAAGAGGGTTATGAACAAATATGTAATACACGTCAAACCTTATTACATCATAAAATAATCCGTATCATAGCGTATCTCACCCCCTCTTTGTCAATTTTTTATTGTATGATTTTGCCTGCATCATTAAGTGGAATATTTAAGTTTAATTGTTTCCTAATAAGAAACGATTAATCAATATTTAGTCTATTTCTCTTCTTATTGTTTAGTAATATAATACATCTAATTCAATTAATTTTAGGAGTTAATCCATGAAAAAAGTAATGAATATCGCTACAGCTCCAGCAAAACACTGGGTAGGAAATGGTTTCCATGTACATGGTATGTTTAACTACAACGACACATCTAGAAATCTTGATCCATTTTTACTCATGGATTATAACTCTCCCCGTTATTTTGATGGTGGACGTACAAGCGATTTTCGTGGCGTAGGTGAACACCCTCATCGTGGTTTTGAAACGGTTACTATTGCTTATCAAGGCGAAGTCTCTCACAAAGATTCTTACGGTGGCGGTGGTACTATTGGAACAGGTGATGTGCAGTGGATGACTGCAGGCTCTGGTCTTATGCACCAAGAATATCATTCTGAGAAATTCTCTGCTGAGGGTGGTATATTTGAAATGGTTCAGTTATGGGTAAATTTACCTGCCAAAGATAAAATGACTGCACCTAAATATCAAGCCATTACCGCTAAAGAAATTCCTACCGTTCAACTTGCTGATGAAGCGGGTCAAGTACGGATTATCGCAGGAGCATTAGAGGGAACACAAGGCCCTGCAAGTACCTTTAGTCCTGTTAATATGTGGGACGTACAGTTAAAAGCTGGCAAAAAACATACTTTTGCTGTTCCTAGTAGTCACAACTTGATTATTTTGGTACGCGAAGGAACTATTCTCATCAATGATGACAGTGTTGCGCGCCAAAATGAGTTAGTAACATTTGAAAAAGGTGGTGAAGATGTACAAATTGAAGCCAATAATGATGTTAGCCTTTTAATTCTAACAGGTGAACCACTCAATGAACCTGTTGTAGGTTATGGCCCTTTTGTGATGAATACCGAAGAGGAAATCGTCCAAGCATTCCAAGATATTAAAAGTGGTAAATTTGGACAAATTGCACAAAATGCCTAATTCTTTATAAAGAAATAAATGGTATCCTAATCTAAAGATACCATTTATAGAGGCTTATCATTATAGTGACATATTACTCACTTATCACACCAAGGGATTGCTATCATAGTAATCCCTTTTTTCGCATAATCTGTCATATAATAAAGCACTCATTTTTTGATACCACTATCTGCTTATTTCAGGAAAATTTATTCCTAGTTATTACAAATTTCACCCCCATATAAAATTTCTGCGAAAATAGCATTTTTATAACCACTTTCTCATATAGGATATTTGAATGAAACGTGTTTTCCTGTTTATACTAACGAACCTTGCTGTATTGTTTGTATTAAACATTACCCTATCTGTTCTTGGTCTTAACCGCTACCTCACTGAACAAGGTATAGACTACGTTAGCTTATTAGGTTTTGCGGCTGTTGTCGGCTTTACTGGTTCTATTATTTCACTCTTAATGAGTAAAAAAATGGCAAAAATGAGTATGGGTGTTAAGATTATTGACCCTAGTGCACCAGCCAATAGCACCGAAGCATGGTTAGTCGATACCGTTCATCAGCTAGCGGATCGTGCTGGTATTGGTCGCCCTGAAGTGGGTATTTATGAAGGCGCTCCCAACGCATTTGCAACAGGTGCTTTCAAAAATGATGCCCTAGTTGCTGTCTCAACAGGTCTCTTACAAAGCATGAATGAGGAAGAGGTAATCGCTGTATTAGGACATGAAGTCGCTCACGTTGTTAATGGCGATATGGTAACACTCACCCTGATTCAAGGTGTTGTCAATACCTTTGTCGTCTTCTTTGCGCGTATTGTTGCCCTAGCCATCTCTCGTAATGGTAATAGTGAACAAAATAGTGTAGGTGCTGCTTATTATATGACCAGTATGGTCTGTGAAATCGTTTTTGGTTTCTTAGCCTCTATTATTGTCGCTTGGTTCTCTCGTCAGCGTGAATTCCGTGCCGATGCAGGTTCTGCCAAATTACTGGGATCAACAAAACCAATGATTAATGCATTAGCCCGTCTTGGTAATCTTGAACCCGGTGAACTTAGCAAAGGAATGCAAGCCATGGGAATTAGTGATAAGATGAGTTTTGCAGAAATCTTCTCAACTCACCCTCCAATGGAAAAACGTATTCAAGCATTACAAAATCTCTCACTTCATTAATCTAATAATTATTTTTATCTATTTTTCTCAAGATAATTATTCAGAAAATCAGGAAAGTATTAAGCCAGTGTATATCACTGGCTTTTATATACTTACAACCAAATTATTACTATTTTGTAAGATTTATAATATAATTAATGAATATTTACTTTTGGTTAGTTTTAGAGAGAAATAATGATGAAAAAACATCTTTTAGCACTTACTTTAGTGGGTCTTATATTTAGTGGGTCTTATATCTAGTCCTACTTATGCTGCAGATACCTTTACAGGTTTTGGTCTTGGGGTTGATATTAGTTCATCTAAATACAGCACATTTGAAAGTATCAGCTTTAAACGAACAACAGGTTTAGGTTTAGTCGCTGACTATGGTTTTGATTTTGGCGGTAGTAATTTTGTAGGGATTATTGAAGCCAAAGTCAAACTCAATAAAGAAAAAATTCTAAATGATCGTTATCATCACATAGAAGATGAATACTCTTTTGTATCAGGTCATCACAAAGTGCAAGAAAAAATTCGCTTTACACTAAGCTATTTACAAGGCTATCGTGTAACAGATAATTTCCTTCCCTATGTTAAAGTGGGGTATAGTTCTGCTAAACTTAAATCAGAAGATAATTTTAAAGAAGTTGATGCACAAAGCACTACTTACGATTCAGAATATGCCTCTGGCAAAGGAAAAGGGTTACTTTACGGTATTGGTTTCAAATACGCAGCCACCAAAAATATTGAATTAGGTGCAGAGTATGCCCGTTCTAATGTTAAATTTAAGAGTGATAAATTTAAAAAGAACACCTTTAGTATCAATGCAATTTACCGTTTCTAATCCTTAAAAAGGTAGCAAATAAGGTATATTTCTACTCTTTTATATAGCAAAACCTCGTTCAACTATTTGCTGAGCGAGGTTTTATCATATCACTAAGATGTTAGAAACCAAAGAGTGGTTTATCCTTAAATGAAGCAGAGATTCAAGCTAAAAATGAAAGTAAAAAGATTATGCAGCAGTTAGATGCACTTCATAGCCCTGATATGATTGCGGGAGGAAAGGATAAGGTCAGGGTTTGGGCGATGCTAGTATCAATCGTTCTATTGGTAGCCAATGGCGAAAAAACGGGCGTTTGGATGAAATGGATGATTATGCTAAAGAAATGATGGCTAAATATGGTGAGCATGCCAAAATGAATGTGGAATTAAACCGTTGTAAATAATAGGGGTAAAAAAATGGATTATCGTACTGTGGATGAAATTGATTATTTTTTTAAGAAATTTGGAGAAATTACCTATAGTGAACCTGTAGATACCGAATTAATTGAAAAATACACAGGTATTTTGCCTGAATGGTTTATCGGTTATTGGAAAAAATATGGCTTTTTTAGTGTGATGGATGGGTTGTATTGGGCGGTGAATCCTGAGGAGTATCAGGATATATTAAAAACCTGGCTTCCCGAAGAGCAGGCGGAGAATTGTTATGTGTTAGCTCGCTCTGGTTGGGGGGAGCTAGTTGTTTGGCAACCAGAATATGGGGATAAATATGAAATTGATCCGTTAAATGGATGGGTGTTTCAAGAAAATATTAATCCATTGTTGGAGGCAGGCTATGCAAATAAAGCTGCAGAAAGCGTGTTTACAGGAGCGAAAGTCGAGCATCTTTCAGCTGACTTGTTTAAAGAGTGCGTTCAAGCTTATGGTCCTTTAAAAGAAAATGAAATGTTTACCTTTGTACCGCCTTTATTTATAGGTGGTGAAAAGATATTTAAAAATGTGAAAAAAGTCGATTTATTTATTCAAATGGATATTTTGGCACAATTAGCCGAACCGAAAATTATAGATATCAATGATTTAAGAAAAATGGCTTTTGGGCGTTGAGTGAGCTAAAGGGTGAAAACAAGCAGTGAAATGAGCCAAACCCATTACCGATATGATGGATTAAACCGCCTCACCCAACTGACAGATAGTCAAAATACGCTTTCGTTTAATTATGATAAGGTCGGTAGATTAACCGAACAACGTCAATGGCAAATGAACGACTCAGGCTTTGCTAATAGCCAAGTGATAGGCTATCACAGTATGATAAAAACGGCAATCGGCTTAAAACCCTGTTGCCTGTGCGTAAATCTTCGCTTTCAGTCAGGTTGCCTACCTGGTCGTATTGGTAATTTCTTCGGATAATTTCACCGCTTGTTGCAGCACTTTTGGAGACACTTTCAAGCGTTGCCAACTGCTGTGTTAATCTGCCCACCGGGTCACGGTTAAACAGACTGGTTAAATTCCCCTGCGTTCGGCTGATTTCTCTGTGGAGTTTGTCTCAGCTAAATTCGGTGATAAGTTGGTCGTTGTACTTTATCGCGGATAAATGACCACTGCCGTAATAGTGATAGTTTATTGCTGATTGATTCGGCAAAACGCCTTATCGTTATGACAAGTTGGGTCAAATACAGCTTGCAGGGCAAGAACGCTTTGCTTTTGACCCGGCACATAACCTTATTGAGAAAGAAACACAACGGATTGAAAACAACCAACTCACGGAATATCAATATTAGAAACTCAAGCGTTGTTTACACTATTTGCAAAATAAATTTCTAAATATTCCATAAAACAAATCACTTAATGGGCTTGCTCCCAGTTATCCCCCTCTCCTACTTCTGCCTCTAATGGCACAGCAAGTTGAGCCACTTCACTCATTAGACGAGGTAAATATTCTCTTACTCGATCAGCTTCTTCATTTTTCACCTCAAGTACCAGTTCATCGTGTACTTGCATAATCATACGGGAAGCCAGTTTTTGTTCCCTTAACCAATGCTGAACCGCCACCATCGCTTTCTTAATTAAGTCAGCTGCTGTTCCCTGCATAGGAGCATTAATTGCCGCTCGTTCTGCCGCCGCTTTACGAGGACCTTTAGCTCCTTGAATTTCAGGTAACCACAAACGGCGACCAAAAACTGTTTCAACATA
Source organism: Pelistega ratti (assembly GCF_009833965.1). Lineage (NCBI taxonomy): Bacteria > Pseudomonadati > Pseudomonadota > Betaproteobacteria > Burkholderiales > Alcaligenaceae > Pelistega > Pelistega ratti. The sequence continues at coordinate 125,797 of NZ_CP047165.1, read as the reverse complement.
TCCTTGATCATGCGCTTTACTTCGTGTGCTTTCCATATATTCAGCAACACTAGGATAGCGAGAAAAATAACGATTAATATAGTTTTGTGCCGCCTCACGACTAATACCTAGATTACTCGCTAATCCAAAAGCTCCCATACCATAAATTAATCCAAAATTAATGGCTTTTGCTGCCCTGCGCTGTTCTGCACTTACTTCCTCTAAATTAACACCAAATACTTCTGCCGCTGTTGCTCGATGAATATCTTTCCCCTCAGCAAAAGCTTTTTGCAGATTAGCATCACCTGAAATATGTGCCATTACGCGTAATTCAATTTGTGAATAATCGGCTGACATAATATGGAAACCCTCTTGTGCAATAAAGGCTTTACGCACTCGCCGTCCCTCTTCCGTCCGCACAGGAATATTTTGTAAATTAGGGTCTGAAGACGATAATCGTCCCGTTACAACAGCTGCCTGTGCATAGTTTGTATGTACTCTTCCCGTACCTGAAAATATCATACGAGGTAATTTATCCGTATAAGTAGATTTCACCTTTGCTAAGCTACGATACGCCAAAATTAAAGCAGGTAGTGGGTAATCTGCTGCCAATTTTGTTAAGGTATCTTCATCGGTTGAGGGGGCACCAGAATTTGTTTTACTTAAAATCGGTAGTTTTAGTCGTTCATATAATACCTCACCTAGTTGTTTAGGCGAATTAATATTAAATGGTTGTTCTGCCAGTGTATAAATCTTTTCTTCTAGTGCCATCATGGCTTTACCTAAGTCATCTGATTGTTGTTTAAGCTCCTGCTCATCTAGCTTAACACCCACTCTTTCCATCTGGTATAACACTGACCAGACCTGCATCTCAAGCGCATAAATAGTCTTAAATCCCTCATAAGCCTCAATTTTAGGCAATAAGACCTGCGCTAATTGAAACGTAAAATCAGCATCTTCACACGCATACTGTGTCGCTTTATCCAAAGGCACTTGATCAAAGGTAATAGCACTTGCACCTTTACCACAAATTTCCTCAAAACTTAACCCTTTACGACCTAAGTAACGAGAAGCTAATTCCTCTAAGGATACTTTCTTATTAGAGGCAAGTACATATGCCATTAACATCGTATCATGCTTAACACCTCCTAAACTAATCCCCTCATTTGCTAATACATGCGCATCAAATTTTGCATTTTGTAGTATTTTTTGGGGTTTATCACTCTCTAACCACGGTTTAAGTAAGTCTAATGTTTGTGTTTTATCCAATTGTTCATCAAGTAAACCTGCACTATTATGTGCCAATGGAATATACCAAGCCTGTCCCACAGCAATAGATAAAGAAAGTCCTACTAACCGTGCTTTCATCGGCTCTAGGCTATTGGTTTCTGTATCAAATGCAACACTATCTGCCTCTTGTATTTTTGTTAAACACGTCATTAGTGCTTCTGGTGTTGTTACCATGCTATAGTGTATTTCTTTAGGAATTTCAGGTAAGGAGCCTTGACGAGCATATTCAGTTGGTATGGCATCTTTATCCCCTGATACTTCTCTTAGTAATGTTTTAAATCCAAAACGATTAAAGAGTTCTATTAATTTTTCTTGATTTTCTGCTTTGGGTACTAATTGATCAAATTGGCGATATGTTTCAGGTAGCTCACAATCTTTTTTAATCGTGATCAACTGGCGAGTTAATGCAAACTGAGGGATAGCTTGGCGGAAATTTTCACCAATTTTTCCTGTTAATTTATCGGCTTGCTGAATAAGATTATCCACACTACCATATTGTTCAAGCCATTTAGCCGCTGTTTTTTCACCAACCTTTTCAACACCGGGAACATTATCTACTTTATCTCCAACAAGCATTAGAAAATCAATGATTTGTTCAGGATATACACCAAATTTATGTTTTACTCCCTCTCGGTCTAAACGTTCATCCGTCATGGTATTAATAAGACTAATATGCTCATTGACTAATTGAGCAATATCCTTATCACCTGTCGAAATAATCGTTTTGACATCATTTTGTCTTGCTATTTCTGCTAAAGTAGCAATGATGTCATCTGCTTCTACCCCTTCTTGTGCAATGAGCGTCCAACCTAATGCTTCAATTGTTTCATAGATTGGTGCGATTTGTACACGTAAGTCATCTGGCATAGGCGGTCGCTGTGCTTTATAATCAGGGTAGAGTTCATCTCTAAATGTTTTACCGGGTGCATCAAAAATGCAGACCATATAATCAGGATTAAACTCTTGACTAATTTTACGCATCATCTTAACCATACCATAGATTGCCCCTGTTGGCTCTCCTGATTGGTTACGTAAATTAGGCATCGCATAATATGAGCGATATAAATAACTGGAACCATCGACTAATAATAAGGTTTTATTTTTCATGATTGATTTAAGAGCATCTACTATTCAAGGACAAATTAAAGAAATTTCACAAGAGCTTTCTACAGCGGCAGCCGCACTACATGAGGTATCCAATGCCGTTAGTATTTTTGGCAGTGCCAGAACAAAACCCGACAGCCTCTATTACACTAAAGCAATAGAAATTAGTAAAAAATTAGCTGAAGCAGGTTTTAGTATTATAACAGGTGGTGGCCCAGGGATTATGGAAGCAGCTAATAAGGGCTGCCACGAAGCAGGCGGTACAAGTATAGGATTAAATATTAATCTTCCCTTTGAAACTCAAAATAATCCCTACCTATCTCATAGTTTATATTTTAACTATTTTACTTCGCGTAAAACAACTTTCTTTATGAATAGTTGGGCATATATTATTATGCCCGGTGGATTTGGGACTTTAGATGAATTATTTGAAGCATTAACTTTAATTCAAACGGGTAAAGCCCATAAAGCACCTGTTATTTTTGTAGGTAAAGCATTTTGGCAAGGTTTATTAGATTTTATTAATCAAAGTCTTGTTAGTCATCAGTATATTTCTCCTCAAGATAGGGGTTTATACTCTATTACAGATGATCCTACAGAAGTTATTGATATTGTTGTTCAATCTTATGAGCAAAATAAAACACAGCCTCACTCTATAGGTCTTTACTAATTACAGAATACTAGTTAGATAACTACTTCTTTCATTTTTTGGAAGAAGTAGTTTATATTGATATTCCCTATTCGCAAGAAAATAATTTGCTAAATACAAGATAAATGACAAGAAATTAATAGATTTATAAACCAATTAGTCACTCATTTTACTATTTAGTATCAGTAAGGGATTTATATTATTTCTCTACAAATTCCTATTATATTTTTGTTATGTTAAATATTAAGTATTTTATAGTAATAAATATTGATACTTAGTCATTACTCAATAGAGCAATTATTCATCATCCATAGAAAACCATTAATAATAAAATACATTTTACCAGCAAAATATAGCCCTATTTCTTTTCTTCTGCTTTTTTAGGTGGGCGACATTGTAAGCCTACATAGGAGCTTTTTTCCACTTGTTCGATTATCTCTCCCTTTTGCTCCTGTAAACATTGTGTTTTAAATTGTGCCAACAGATGCGTACATTCTATCCCCTGACAACTTTGCATATAATGCACATCATCCTCCTCATAGAGAATAAATGAACAAGCACTGAATAATACACTACCTATTACAAGCAATAACCGTTTTTGCATAAGACATATACCCCTACTATTTATCCCAAATCCCTTATACTGCCGCATTAACCATATTTAAATTAATCGCTTCACCATAGTTTAAAGTAGCCGCTACTTTGGTTTTTAACGTATTGGTATGCGAATGACGAACAATTTGTTTAACATCAGGAATATGTTGGGGGTGCATCGAAAAACTCTTTAAACCTAAACCAAGTAATAATCTTGTATAGTCAACATCACCTGCCATTTCACCACAGACACAAACCATCTTCCCAGCCCTATCACCAGCTTGAATGGTATTATGAATAAGACGAATCACAGCAGGATGGACAGCATCATAAAGATTAACCACTTCATCATCTACCCTATCGACTGCTAAGGTATATTGAATCAAATCATTTGTTCCAATAGATACAAAATCTAATTCTTTCAAGAAAGGCTCTATCGCAATAGCAATGGCAGGAATTTCTACCATTGCTCCTAACTCAATTTTTTCACCAATAGAATAACCCTCTGCAACTAACTCTTGGCGAGCTTGTAGTAAATAACGCTTAACCTCTGTTACCTCATGCAAATGTGAAATCATAGGTACAAGAATGCGTAAGTAACCATGCGCTGAAGCACGCAACATTGCCCTTAATTGGGTCATAAACATATCTGGATTAGCTAAACAATAACGAACCGCCCGTAATCCTAACGCAGGGTTTACCGCTACAGTTGCTTCATTATTCAATGTTTTATCTGAGCCTATATCAAGTGTCCGAATGGTTACAGGCTTATCACCCATTATTTTTAAAACAGAAGAATAGGCCTCATATTGTTCTTCTTCACTCGGTAGCGAATCTCTGTTCATAAATAAAAACTCACTACGGTATAAGCCAATACCTGCCGCCCCCATTTCAATAGCCATTTTGGCTTCTTCAGGGGATTCAATATTAGCCTCTATATCAATAGCAATACCATCTAATGTAATGGCTGGTTCATCTTTATGGCGTAATATAAACTCACGTTCTGCTTCTTGCTGACGTTGTTTAGAACGGTATTGTTCAACCACTAAAGGAGATGGATTAATCAGTACAAGACCCGCTTCACCATCCACAATTAAGAGTTCATGGTCGTTCACCATAGAACGTACATTTTTCATACCAACAACCGCAGGGACATTCATACTTCTAGCAACAATAGCCGTGTGCGAAGTAGGACCACCTGCATCTGTAATAAAGGCTGCAAAATGCTTTTCTCTTAATTTAAGCATATCCGCAGGGGATATATCGTGTGCTACCACAACATACGGTAAGTCATCCTCATTATGTGTTGGTAAATTCTGAATATCAAAACTTTTAACTCCTGATAAAACGGATAATACTCGTTCGATGACTTGATTCACATCACTGGCACGTTCCCGTAAATACTCATCTTCCATTTGAGCAAACTGATCTGATAACATTTGCCCTTGAGTCGAAATCGCCCACTCTGCATTATAACGACGTACTCTAATAATATTTTTTGTTTCACTGGCTAATAAAGGATCTGCTACCAGCAAGCTATGCACCGTTAGTAAGGGGGCTAACTCTATCGGTGCATCGTCAGGGAGATTATTTTTAATATAGTCTAAGTCTTCGGCAACTGTTTGTAAGGCATGCTCTAAACGATGACATTCATATTCAATATCTTCAGCAGAAACAAGGTGATGATTAACTTCTAATAATGCTGCCCCCATTACTAGTGCACGACCTATGGCAATTCCTTTGGCGACACCTTTTCCATGTAAAGCAACCATTCCTGTATTTTCTACCGCATTATACTGCATTACCTAACCTATACTGACTAAAATTGATACTAAAAAATACTAACTTAAAAAATGGTTTTCAGTATAACATTAACTGATAGGTAAAATTGATAAGAAGCATAAAAGCAGTACCTATAACTTTTATACTACACCCTCTTTTCTTTTAGGATTCAACAAACCAAATCGTTTTTGTTTGAAGATATTGCTCAAGTGCTTCTATTCCTTTATCTCTACCCCCAAAACCAGATTGCTTATATCCACCAAAAGGAGTTGCAATACTTCCCTCAGAAAAACCATTAACAGCCACTGTACCTGCTTTGAGTTGTCGGGCAACACGGTGTGCTCGATGAATATTACTGGTATAAAAATAAGCCGCTAAACCATAATCTGATTGATTAGCTAAGGCTATTGCTTGTTCTTCAGTTGTAAAACTTGTTACTGCTAAAATAGGGCCAAAGACCTCCTCTTTAAAAAGCGTCATATCTGCCGTAACCTCATCAAAAACCGTCGGTTCAATATACCAGCCACTCCCCATATGAGACAAAGCATTTCCACCTATCACACACTTAGCCCCTTCTTTTTCTGCCATTAGCATATAGTGCATTACTTTATCAAAATGTACTTTTTCTACTAAAGGACCTAAATTATTTTCAGGTAAACGAGGATCTCCTATTTTCCATTGTTGTAGCCCTTGTTTGAGCTTTTCTAGTAATAACGGTTTAATACGAGTATCTACAATCAGACGAGATCCACAGCTACAATTCTCACTCATATTCCAAAAAGCAGCTGCAAGTATAGAAGGAACAGCCTTATCTATATCCGCATCTTCAAACACAATTTGGGGACTTTTACCACCACACTCCAATACAATTTCTTTTAGGTTACTTTTAGCCGAATATTCTAAAAAATAACGTCCTACTTCTGTAGAACCTGTAAATGCCACCATATCCACATCATGGTGTAAACCAAGTGCTTTACCTACTTTTTCTCCAAGACCACAAACAAGTGTTAATGCTCCTTCTGGGATACCTGCCTCATGTGCTAGCTGTACTAAACGGTAAGCACTTAATGAGGTCTGTTCAGCTGGTTTAACAATAACTGAATTACCTGCTGCTAATGCTGGTAATACTTTCCATGCAAACATCTGAGCAGGAAAATTCCATGGTAATACCGCACCAACCACACCAATTGGTTCATATACAATTAATCCTAAAGCATTACTATCTGTAGGAACTACTTTACCAAAATGCTTATCAATACATTCTGCATAAAAGTAAAATGTTTCCAATGTCGCAGGCATGTCAATCGTTAAACATTCTGTAATAGGTTTACCTGCATCAATACAGTCTAACGCAGCAATTTCCTCCGAATGCTGTTTAACAAGTGAAGCCCACCGTAAAATAACTTCCCGGCGATGACTAGGTGAGGATTGTGACCACTCCCCTTTATCAAAACAATCCCTTGCTGCTTTAACAGCAACATCAATATCCACCTCATTACCATCAGCCATATAACCAATCAAGGTATTATCAATCTGGGTACGATTTTCCAGTTGATGATGAGTAGAAGGATGCTGTGGAATAAGATGACCTGCCCATAACTTCGCTTGACGGGCGGCTTCAAAAACTTGCTCTACTGTTTTCATACGATAATATCCTTATTAAATGGTTTTTCCTCTCAATAAAAATGGCATATTAAACAATATGCCACCTTTATTATTACAACTTATACGCAAAATAATACCTGATAAACCCTTTATTAATCAGGCTCACCAAATCGGTCATCAAATAATGCTTTAATCGCTTTTAAGGCTTCTTCTGCATCTTCTCCCTCAGCGTCCACTGTCACAGTCATTCCTTTCCCTGCTGCGAGCAACATAACACCCATAATACTTTTTGCATTAACACGTTGTTGCTGTTGCGACTTAGAAATAAAAATTTCACTGCTAAAGCTAGACGCTAACTGCGTCAATTTTGACGCTGCTCGTGCGTGCAAACCTAAACGATTACTAATTTCAATATCTACTGAAGGCATAAAGCCACCTCAAAAACTTACTAAATACTATGATGATTGACAAGTACAATCAATCGATTTCATTCCTTTTTGCCCACCCTCAAGAATTTTGGCTTCTAACGCATCCAAAGGCAAGCTTCTATAACAGACGGCATTAAGCAACATACAGACATTAGTACCGCTAAAAAACTCACTATTAATACCTTGTTGATTTAATAATTGAGCGACTTTGACACCAATATTGGCAGGTGTCGATCCCACTAAATCTCCCAGTACTAGCACCTGATCTACTGCTTCATATTGTTGTATATCCTGCATAATGTTTGTCTGAATTTCTTCTGGAGCATCATCAGGTTTAATGTCATACACCATTATTTCTTTTGCTGCCTCAAAAACATGCATTGCTACCTCTTTTAAGGCGGATGCTAATGGTGTATGTGCAATAACAATAATTAATGTGTTCATCTTAAACACCAAGTACTTTTTCAAGTTGCTCAACAAAAAAGTTGGCTACATGAAAATCAGTCTGTTCAGTAATTTCTACAAAACACGTAGGGCTTGTTACATTAACCTCTGTTAAATAATCACCAATCACATCTAAACCCACCAGAAAGAGTCCTCGCTCTCTCAATTGTGGTGCTAAAGTGTTGGCAATTTCCCAGTCTCTTTCACTTAAAGGCTGCGCCACTCCGCGTCCACCTGCTGCCAAATTACCGCGTGTTTCACCGGCTAATGGAATACGAGCTAAACAATAGGGAATAGGCTGACCATTAATGACTAAAATTCGCTTATCCCCTTTGACAATATCAGGAATATAGCGTTGTGCCATAATTGTCTGTTGCCCATTGCGTGATAACAGCTCCAAGATAGAGCCTAAATTGGGTTCTTTCGGCTGAAGACGAAAAATACCCGAACCACCCATACCATCTAATGGTTTCACAACAACATCCTGATGCTCCTGATGGAATGCACGGATACGTTTCATATCACGGGTAACCAAAGTAGGCGAAGTAAATTGAGCAAACTCGGTAATTGTCAGTTTTTCAGAATGCGTTAGGATAGCATCCCCTTTATTAAAGACTTTTGCACCAAATTTCTCAGCATAGGCTAATAGATGACAAGTATAAGCATACTCCATATCAAAGGGCGGATCTTTACGCATAAGTACCGCATCAAAATCGGCTAAGTTACGCTCTATTGATTCCCCACTATATTGCCACCAGTCATGCTGTGTTAAGTCTGCTCCATCACGTACTTGAATCGCTTGTACCGTAGCAAATACCTGATTACGGATATATAAATGTTGTGGTTCAGTAATAAAAAGCTGATGTCCTCTTGCTTGAAGGGCATACATCATTGCCACAGAGCTATCCTTATAGGCTTTTAATGAAGCAATAGGATCAATAATAAACAGGACGTTAATAATAACTCTCCTTATTAGAAAAGGACAAACAACAATAGGGTAGTCTTATACTACCCATTGTTTCTACTTGATAGAATAACACAGAGAAAAGACAAATTTATTTCTTTTTCGGTGCAACAACCATCACCATTTGACGGCCTTCCAACTTAGGCATAGCTTCAACAGAAACTAAATCACCTAGGTCTTCTCGCACTCGCTCCAACACTTTCATACCAAGCTCTTGGTGTGCCATTTCACGACCGCGGAAACGCAATGTGACTTTGGCTTTGTCACCATCTTCAATAAAACGTTTCAAGCTACGTAATTTGACTTGATAATCACCCTCATCCGTACCAGGACGGAATTTAATTTCCTTCACTTGAACAACTTTTTGTTTTGCTTTCGCCTCTTGTAAGCGTTTTTGCTCTTGATAACGGAATTTACCGTAATCCATTAAACGACATACTGGAGGCGAGGCATTAGGGGCAATCTCAACTAAATCAGTTTCTGCCTCTTCTGCCTTGCTCAAGGCTTCTTTAATTGATACAACACCTAACTGTTCGCCATCAAGACCAATTAAGCGAACTTCTGGACTACGAATTTCACCATTAATGTGGTGTGTTTTTTCGGTTGCGATGGTAATAACTCCTAAAAATAATAATAAAGATTACGCTTGTACATCAATACGTTGTTGAACATCATTGTCCAAGCGTGCGATAAAATCTTCAACTGTTAGTACACCTAAGTCAATATTACCGCGGGCACGGACAGCCACTGAATGGGTATCACGCTCTTTTTCACCCACGACAAGAATATAGGGTACTTTTTGCATACTGTTTTCACGAATTTTACGTGTAATTTTCTCATTTCGTAAATCCGCATTTACTCTAAAGCCTTTGGCTCTTAATTGTTCACAAATACGTTGTGCATACTCATTAAATTGCTCCGAAATGGGGCAAATCACCGCTTGATCGGGTGATAACCATGGCGGCATAGCACCTGCATAGTTTTCAATCAGCATACCAATAAAGCGTTCAAGAGAACCTAAAATAGCACGGTGTAACATAACAGGGGTTTTACGCTGATCATCCGCATCAACATACTCTGCCCCTAAACGTGCTGGCATTGAGAAGTCCACCTGAATTGTACCGCATTGCCAATGACGACCAATAGCATCTTTCAGTGTGTATTCAATCTTAGGCCCGTAGAACGCTCCCTCTCCAACAGAGATTTCATATTCACAGCCCGATTGACGTAAACTTTCCATCAATGCTTCTTCCGCTTTATCCCAAATTTCATCAGAACCAATACGTTTCTCTGGTCGAGTAGCTACTTTATATAATACTTCGGTAAAACCAAATTCTTTATAGACTTTTTGCAATAACGCTGTAAAATCAGCACATTCTTTGAGTAACTGATCTTCTGTACAGAAAATATGACCATCATCTTGTGTAAAACCGCGGACACGCATCATACCATGTAGCGATCCAGATGGTTCATTACGATGGCATTGACCAAACTCACCATAACGAATCGGTAATTCACGGTAAGAATGTAATCCTGCATTATAAATCTGCACATGACCAGGACAGTTCATTGGTTTTAAACCATATTCCCTGCTTTCTGATTCTGTGGTAAACATATTTTCTTTGTAATTATCCCAGTGACCTGTTTTTTTCCACAAACTTAAATCTAAAATCTGAGGCGCTTTGACTTCTTGGTAGCCATTATCAATGTACACTTTACGCATAAATTGCTCGACTTGTTGCCAAATTCGCCAACCTTTAGGATGCCAGAAAATAAGGCCAGGGGCTTCGTCTTGGAAATGGAACAAATCCAAATCACGACCTAGTTTACGGTGATCACGACGCTCTGCTTCTTCTAGCATAGTGAGATACGCTTGTTGTTCTTCTTTGGTTGCCCACGCTGTACCATAAATGCGTTGAAGCATTTCATTCTTGGAATCACCACGCCAATAAGCACCAGCAACCTTCATCAGTTTAAATACTTTAAGTTTGCCAGTAGAGGGTACATGAGGCCCTCGACAGAGGTCAATAAAATCACCTTCACGGTATAGACTAATTGTCTCATTTGAAGGGATAGATGCGATAATCTCTGCTTTATAGTGTTCGCCTTGATCTTTAAAGAACTTCACCGCATCATCACGCAACCACTCTTCACGTACAACGACTTCATCTTTTTTCGCCAATTCAGCCATTTTTTTCTCAATTTTTTCTAAATCTTCTGGTGTAAATGGGCGTTTATAAGAAAAGTCATAGTAAAAGCCGTTTTCAATCACTGGCCCAATCGTTACTTGTGCATCAGGGAATAAGGTTTTAACGGCATAAGCTAATAAGTGAGCTGTTGAGTGACGAATTAAATCTAATCCCTCTGGATCTTTAGCTGTTACGATGGCTAAATCGACATCTTTATCGATTAAATAACTTGTATCCACTAATTTTGTTTCACCCGTCGTACCAATCTTGCCTGCCAAAGCAGCTTTGCCCAAGCTAGGGGCGATAGAATGAGCAACATCAGCAACAGTAAGTGCGTGTTCAAACGCTCGTTTTGAACCATCGGGTAAAGTAATTTGAATCATGGATAAATAAACCTTAAAAATAAAAAACGCGACACACCCCTAGGCAGCCGCGTTACCAGTAAAGACCATTGGAGTAGAAACAATGCACGAGCGACCATAAAATCAATGTAAGTCAGGCGTCATTCGTGTTGTCAAATAACTCATATATTATGGTCTCTCATATTAAACATACCTTAAATTTTAGCAGTTTTCCTAATAATATTCACGAGTTAGCATATGTTTATAGATAAAAAATAAATTATTTCTTACCTTTTGTGGTATCAGGCTCACACATCTTATGTATTTTCCTACAGATAACTTTACAATAATACCTATAATGATTTTATTCAAAGGAATATTGACTATGGCAAAAAAAGCCGTGAATCTTGTTTTACTTATTATTTCTATTGGTATTATTCTCTTTATTATCAATGCATTTTATCGTGTTTTCACCAAAGAACCTACACTCCCTGATGAATATAATACCTCATCCGTCAATGAGTCAGCTACCCAATCAACAGTAAGTGGTACGATTACGTCACCTAACTCACCAACAGATACTACTAATACCGCCACAGAAACAACACAAACAGAAGAGGAATCAACACAAGAATCTTCTATTAACACTGAAACACCTTCTGCCGTAGAAACTTCTGAGACAACCTCTCTTAATAGTGATGAGGAAGAATTAGAAGAAGAGCCAGGTAAACTACTACAAGAGCAACCCTTATTGCGTAACGCATTACCACCTGTGCCTATGGCTCCTCCAGCCGCTACATCACCAGAAGAATCTACTGTACTATCAGCAGAAACACTACCTCTAAATGAGAATATCTCTACATTAAGTGAATTTCCAGCACCTATTCAAGATACATCTACCCCACAGTTTCCTGATCCTATCTCATCAGGTAGCACATCATTTCCAGCCCCTATCAACTCAGATAGTAATTCAACCTTTCCTGACCCACAATGATAATAAAAAAGTACCTCTTTTAGGGGTACTTTTTTCAGTTTACCTATACTATACAACGGTATTATCTAGCTATGTATAGTGTATTTTCTCATATCAGGATTCATTACCTCATCTTAATTAATAATTTAATCACGAAAATTATTAAAACTTAATGGGGCATCGCTGACTTCTTTCTTTAGAATGGCAATAACTTCTTGTAGTGTATCACGCTTACTACCGCTAACACGTACACTATCGCCTTGAATACTCGCTTGTACTTTTAGTTTACTGTCTTTAATTTGCTTCACAATACGTTTAGCCAATTCACCAGAAACCCCTTTTCGGATAGTGGCATATTGCTTTAATTTATCACCAGAGATTTTTTCTTGCTTTCCATATTCCAAAAAGCGTAAATCAACATTACGTTTAGCTAGTTTTGCAATCAATACATCTTTAACCTGATTGACCTTAAATTCATTTTCAGCAAATAAGGTAAGTTCTAGCTCTTTCTGCTCAATACGGGCATCCGATCCTTTAAAATCAAAGCGTGTTGCAATCTCTTTATTTGCTTGTTCTACGGCATTCCGTACTTCTACCATATCGGCTTCACTCACAACATCAAATGATGGCATAATCCAATTCCTTTTATGATAAACAATTCACTTAGGTTATTCTATAAATAACGCTTTAAACAAACCTACGGTTTTAGTACGTCAATACCACCCATATAAGGACGTAATACTTCAGGGATAATAATACTACCATCTGCTTGTTGGTAGTTTTCAATCACAGCTACTAAAGTACGACCAACCGCAAGACCAGAACCATTTAAGGTATGTACATATTCATTTTTACCCTGTTCATTTTTAAATCGAGCACCCATACGGCGTGCTTGGAATGCCTCACAATTAGACACAGATGAAATTTCTCGCCATGTATGTTGTGATGGAACCCATACTTCTAAATCATACGTTTTACTTGCGCCAAAGCCCATATCTCCTGTACAAAGAAGCATAACACGATAAGGAAGTTTTAATAATTGTAGAATTTTCTCGGCATGTGCTGTCATTTGTTCTAATGCCTCATAAGAGGTATCTGGCTGAACAATCTGCACCATTTCAACCTTATCAAACTGGTGCTGACGAATCATACCTCGCGTATCACGTCCACCACTCCCTGCCTCTGAACGGAAACAAGGACTATGGGCAGTTAAACGAAGCGGTAATGCCGATAAAGGAACAACACTTTCTCTTACGGTACTCGTTAAGGTAATTTCTGCAGTAGAAATCAAGTACATTTCCTCTTTAGGGATAGTCTGTCCATGCTCATCTACATCATCACCACCCTTTGTTACCCAGAACATATCCTCTTTAAATTTTGGTAATTGCCCTGTCCCAAATAAAGTCGCACTATTAACAATATAAGGGGTATAGCATTCGGTATAACCATGCATAGCAGTATGTGTATCTAACATAAACTGGGCTAATGCGCGGTGTAATCTTGCCATACCACCACGCATAAATGAAAAGCGTGAACCTGATAACTTAACAGCCGTATCAAACTCTAAGCCTAATTTTTCTCCTAAAGCGACATGATCTTGTACCGGAAAATCAAAGGTATCTGGCTCTTTATCTGATTGGTAGCCACCCTCAGGAAACCAACGACGTTGTTCCACATTATCATCACTATCTTTACCCAAAGGCACTGATTCATGCGGAAGATTTGGAATAGTCATTAACCAAGCATCTAATTCATTTTTAATGCTTGCTAATTTTTCTTCTAATTGTTTAAGTTTTTCAGGCACTTGAGCCGCTTGTGCCATCACAGCAGAAGCATCTTGTCCCTGTGATTTTAGCTTACCAATCTCTTTTGCTAAGGCATTACGACTTGCTTGAAGTGTCTCTGTTTCTACTTGTATGGCTTTACGAGCCGCCTCTAATTGGTTAAACCGATCCACATCAAACGATAAGCCTCTACGCGCTAACTGAGCTACCACAAAATCAATATCTTTACGCAATAAAACGGAATCTAACATAGTATTAATCTCTATTAATTTACATTTAAATTTTTACTGTATCACTTAGGCTATATCAATGTACTGCATTCTTTAATATCTTGAACCAACGTATCTATTTGACTACGTTGTGCATCCCATGCAAACATAAAACGTGCGCCACCACCAATAAATGTATAAAAGCGCCAACCTCTTTCTCGCAAACCATCCAATACTTTTTCTGGGGCTTTTAAGAAAACACCATTTGCCTGTACAGGGAACATTAATTCAACATTGGGTATATCTTTAATTTGTTCTGCTAAATATCGAGCACTCTCATTAGCACGACGAGCATTGGTTAGCCACGCATCATTTTTGAGCATACCTACCCATGGGGCAGATAGAAAACGCATTTTAGAGGCTAATTGCCCTGATTGCTTACAACGATAATCAAAATCTTCGGCTAAGTGTTTATCAAAAAACAAAACAGCTTCACCTACAGCCATACCATTTTTAGTACCACCAAAACAGAGAACATCCACCCCTACTTTCCATGTAATATCGGCAGGATCACATTGTAAAAACTCACAAGCATGAGCAAAACGCGCACCATCCATATGTAGTTTTAAATGATAGGTTTTACAAACATCTGAAATAGCCTTAATTTCGTCTGCTGTATAAACAAGCCCTGTTTCAGTCGGTTGTGTAATAGTTACAACTCGAGGTTTAGGAAAATGAATATCTGTACGACTTAATACTAAGGTACGGATAGCATCTGGCGTTAATTTACCCTCATGAGATGGGGCTATCAATAGTTTAGAGCCATTAGAAAAAAACTCCGGTGCACCACATTCATCAGTCTCAATATGTGCTGTAGAACTACAGATAACGCTATGATAGGACTGACAGAGTGAAGCTAATGCCAAGGAATTAGCTGCTGTACCATTAAACACAAAAAAAACTTCACAATCTATGCCAAAAAGTGTTCTAAATCCATTAGAAGCTAGCTCAGTCCATTCATCATCGCCATAAGCCATTGCTGAACCTTGATTTGCTTCTTGCATAGCCTGCCATGCTTCAGGACATACGCCAGCATAATTATCACTGGCAAATTGCTGCTCTTTCATATTTAACCTTCTACCTGTGGAATACTCTATTTTAACCGACATGTAAAATTTTTTAGTACGAAACCTTTATATTCTTAAATAAACATAAAAGCAGATACCCCAGTAGGTAATATCTGCCTTTATAGAGATATTTATTTTTAAATAAATATCATAATAATTTATAGGAATAAAATCCTATTTTTTCATATCAATCACCATACGACCTTGAATTTTACCATCACGCATTTCTTGGAAAATAGCATTGACTTCATCTAAGGTACGAGTTTGTACAATAGGTGCCACGATACCCTCTGCACCAAACTGAAATGCCTCTTCTAAGTCTTTACGAGTACCTACTAATGATCCAACTACCTCAATCCCATCAAATACCATTCGAGGAATAGAAAGTTCCATCATTTCTGGTGGCAGTCCCACAGCAACTACTCGACCACCTGCACGAACACACGCAACAGCAGAGGTAAAAGCTACTTTATTAACCGCTGTCACTACGGCAGCATGAGCACCACCTACTTTATCTTGTATTACTTTAGCAACATCTTCTTTTTGGGAATTAATCACTAAATCTGCCCCTACTTCTTGAGCAAGTGCTAATTTATCATCATTAATATCAACAGCGATAACATGAGCGCCATACACCTTTTTAGCATATTGAATAGCTAGATTACCTAAGCCCCCAGCACCATAAATAGCTATCCACTCACCTGGACGGACTTTTGAGACTTTAATGGCTTTATAAGTAGTTACCCCTGCACAAGTAATACTACTTGCTTGTGCTGGATCTAAATTATCTGGTACTTTAACCGCATATTTGGCTGATACGACACAATGTGTTGCCATCGCACCATCAACATTATATCCGGCATTTTTGACACTACGGCACAAAGTTTCTCTTCCTGTCACACAGTATTCACATATACCACAACTTTCAAATAACCATGCAATACTAACGCGATCACCAACCTTGAGATTCGTCACATCAGGAGCAATTTTTTTAACAATACCTACCCCTTCATGCCCTAGGATACGCCCCGGTTTTTTTCCATAATCACCTGCGGCAACATGTAAATCGGTATGGCATACACCACAATATTCCACTTCTACTAAAGCTTCTCCATTTTTAATTTCTGGAATATTGCGTTCAACGACTTCAACATTACCGTCAGAATTTGCTGTTACAACAGCTGCACGCATTTTACTCATCATAAGTCTCCTAAAAGTTAGGTTAATTAAAATCCTCATTCCTGAGGATACCGTAGCGTCCAACATCAATATTGGAACCACTTGATACCCGTCTGCCACTTAGTTTTCACCAAACTAGTCACAAACGTTATGGACAAACACTGTCCAAATTGCTTTCATCCATAACAATTTTGTTATTTTTGTTAGCTGATTAAATTTCAATTAACTTTTCTAATACCTTATATCTTCATAGCGAAGCATGGAGTTTTACGGCACTGAAAGATAAACATTCATTACTATCAGTATGCAATAATTTTGTCTTAAATTCAAGACAATCTATTCTTTGATAGATTTTTTCTAAGTATTTGTAAGTTCAATAGAAAACTCCTTAACTGATATACTTCCCACCTATTGAGGTAGGGGTATTGTATCCAGCTAAGGAGTCTGTAAATAATGCGTTAAGACGCTATCTTAGTACGTATTTATACTTATAAGAAATCACGAATAACGGTTAAAATACGTTGTGCTGTTTCAGAACGATCCACATTACCTTCACTATCTAAAACTGTTACGATAGATTGTGAACCACTTTGTGCAACATGGATAGTATAAGGTAATGGGGTTTTATTACCTTTATCTCCCCATAAGCGAGAGATAATGTTAGATGATTTACGTTTTTCACCCGTATCTGTATCTAAATAACGTACCACATAATTACCTGCCGCCGCATCTGTACGATCAATTGTAAAACCACTAGCTGTTAGGGCTTGACCCACTTGACGATACGCACTTTCACGAGAAGCAGCAATTGCTAAGGCAACATCACCATTAACAAAATTTGCCGTTGTTTGTACTTGTTGCACGGGTTGTGCTGTTTTCACCATTTCTTGTGCTTGTTGCTTAGGCGCACCTAAATATGCCATCAAGCGAGATAGCATAACAGCATTAAGTTCTTGGTCTTCATCAGCGGGCAACCATTTAAATTCTGTACCATCACGATCCATCTTGGTTTCTACCATGCGTTCATGACGGATATAAACTTCTGTTTTTCCATTGATACGCTCAAGACGTGTTGTAAAACGTTCTCGTTCCCCACTATCTGATACCATATCAATAATAGTACCTAATGTACGACGCAAGAAGTTATCAGGAATTTTGGCACGGTTTTCAGCCCAGTCCGTTTCAATAATACCTGCGGTTGGGTTTTCACGGTTAATAGTAAAACCTTCATTTCCCCAGAAAGCAATAATTTCTTGATAAACAGCAGAAGCATCTCGATTGATAACTAACCAACGTTTATCGCCAGAACGTAAAACTTGCATTTCACCATTTGTTGGTAATACCCCACCAGTCGCTTTATTTTGTTTTTTAGCATCTGCCATCGCTTTATCGTAAGCTGATGCGGATGCAACACCATTATGGGTAGAATATTGAGGGTTAATCTGTGCTTTTGATAAATCAGGTGGTAATGTTAAAGGCTCACCTCGTACAGTACTCTTATAATCAACCTGTTCGGCCGTCATTAGGTCATCAATTGTGCTACATGCCGTTAATGATAGGCCAATAAGTAATGTAGTGGCAACACGATTATTTATTTTAATACGCATTGTTATAAATCCTTTCAATTAAAGTAAATCGAGATCTTTTAATACTTTTTCGACTAAAATCTGATTGCTTTCAGTCAATGGACATAGCGGTAAACGATACCCTAATGGAGATAATCCCATTTTTGCTACTGCAAATTTTACAGGAATTGGGTTTGACTCTACAAATAATAAGCGATTTAGTGTTGATAATTTACCATTAAGTAAACGCACTTTAGCTAAATCACCCTCTAATGCTGCCATACACAATTCATGCATTAGTCGAGGAGCGACATTAGCCGTCACAGAAATATTAGCCTGACCACCTAACATAATTAATGCAGCCGCTGTAGGATCATCACCTGAATAAACCTGAAAATAAGTAGGTTTATCACGTAATAGTTCACCTAGACGAGCAATATCCCCTGTTGCATCTTTGATACCAATAATACCCGGAATTTGAGCTAAACGTAAAATCGTTTCATTACTCATATTTACTACAGTACGCCCAGGCACATTGTATAAAATGATGGGCAGAGTTGTCTGTTCTGCAATCTCTTTAAAATGTAGATAGAGTCCTTGCTGAGATGGTTTATTATAGTAAGGAACAACCGATAAACCAGCACTAGCTCCTGCTTTTTCTGCTTGTTGGGATAAAAATATGGCTTCTTTTGTTGAATTTCCGCCTACACCAGCAATAACAGGAATACGACCTGCCACATACTCTACAGCACGATGAATTAGTTCAATATGTTCATCAAAACTAATTGTCGGAGACTCTCCCGATGTCCCTACGACAACCAAGGCATCAGAACCTTCTTGAATATGCCAGTCAATCAACTTTTTATAAGCATTATAATCAATATCGCCATTTGGTAACATAGGCGTAACCAGCGCAGGAATACTACCTTTAAACTGCGGATATTGGGTATGATGCAATGCCATAAATAATTCACCCTAAAAGTTAAAAATAATAATGCTCTAGTTTAATAGAAAATAAGTAAAAGTTATAGGGATAATAAGGTTTTTCCAAAAAAGAATATGATTTTTTAAATAAAAAGGACGATTTATCATCCTATTTTTTAAAATTTTTTAAGTATAACTATTAAAAACGCCTAAACTTTCTTTTTTTCAACATTATTTTACTCGTATATATAACTAATATTACCAACTCTCTTCAATTAGAAAAGGATATAACGGAATAAAAGGTATTGTATTAAATTTAAACCTAAACAATGCCTTAGCCATATATAATAAACTTTATAACCAATATTACGAAGAAATCATAATCATGTTTAAAATTTAAACTATTTTACCTACTATTTACAGATTATTTCTTATATACATTACCTAGGCTTACTTTATTTGATGGGTAATGTAATCGTCCTTTCTGCTATTAGTGAATAAAAGGATTATGATGAGTAAATGATTAAATTAAATTAAATTAAATTAAATTAAATTTAATTTAAATAAAAACTATTAATCTATTTCTAACCCAAGTGTTTTAGGGTCTCCTGCCCCTATTCTTAATACGGCTGGCATTGATCCCGATAAATCAATAACGGTTGTTTCTTGTGGAGATACCCTACCAGCATCAATAATGCCATCTAATTGCCCTTTATAATCATCTATAAATTCATCACTGGAAACAAAGGCTCTTTCACCCTCTTCAGGGATAAAGGTAGTCGATAGTAATGGTGAACCAACCTCTTCAATTAATGAGCGTAAAATAGGATGTTGCGGAACTCGAATACCAATGGTTTTACGAGAAGGATGAGATACTCTTCTAGGTACTTCTTTTGTTGCCTCTAAAATAAATGTCCAAGGCCCAGGGGTTGCCATTTTTAGTAAACGATATTGTTGATTATCAACACGTGCAAAATGAGCTATCTCAGATAAATCACGACAAAGTAAAGTTAATAAATGTTTATCATCTAATCCTCTAATACGGCGTAGATTTTTAGCAGCATTAACATCATCTAAACGAGCAACTACTGCATAGCTTGAGTCAGTAGGAACAGCAACTAAACCACCCTCTTTAATAAGTAATGATGCCTGATGGATTAATCTAGCTTGAGGATTTTCTGGATGAATTTCAAATAAAACAGTCATAATAAATCTTTATATAAATCAATAATATACTAAATATTTTAAAGGATATTTTATATTCCAAATAATAAAAGCGGAATATACAGATGAAAAATATGAAATAATGAGTTTATTATTTTATGGTTTATATGGATAAACCATATTTATATTATTAATCTGAAGAAACTTTATTACCTATTTTATATTCTAATTGACTTAGTAATATCAACTTTTTAGGGTTGTATTAGATTAGCCGTTATATTAGTCCCTAAAAATGAAGATAACTTATTGTAAATAAAAGAAATTTGAACAGAGAACATAATTTATTTTTTGTGCTAGAAGTAATACTCAACTAGCAGCAGATATACTGGATATTAACTCTAATTCAGCGATACTTTTTTATCATAAGGAGAGGTAATTAATTTAGGAGTAATCTAATATAACCCCTAATCTTTTGTTGAATACTTACCCAGATAGATAACATCAAACTTATCTAGGAGTAAATAAACCGAATGAGGTACATAACCTCTATTTTTTGATAATAAAGTGAAGAATAGAAAGTTACCCAAAAATTTACCAAAATGTATAATTTGGTAGTGGCTTTTGTACCAACTACTACTTATTTTATATATTCTTATTTATTTTTTAGAAATTTCTTTTAAAATCAATGGTTTTTTATTTATTAATCTCTATTAATACTATTGATTTCTATAAAATGGCGCCCCCAGCGAGAATCGAACTCACAACCTACCGCTTAGAAGGCGGTTGCTCTATCCAGTTGAGCTATGGGGACGCTTTAAAACGTATAATTATACCTGATTTAACGTATTTTGCTAAAAATTTAATGCATTATTAATAAAAAATTGATATCACTATATCAATTAGGATATAAGCAATAAAGTGTCTTCATATTAATAATATAGGGGCGATATTAAATTAGCCGTTATATTAGCCCCTAAAAATGAAGATAACTTATTGTAAATAAAAGAAATTTAAATAGAGAACATAATTTATTTTTTGTGCTAGAAGTAATACTCAACTAGCAGCAGATATACTGGATATTAACTCTAATTCAGCGATACTTTTTTATCATAAGGAGAGGTAATTAATTTAGGGCTAATCTAACACAGTCCCTAGATTTTTATCCCCACCAAAAAATCAATATAAGGTTTTTCCCTATATTTTGAATAAGTTACTTGCTGATATACACAACTCCTTTTATAGTCATTAAAAGAGAATGATTTTTTAGGAGACAGCTATGCAACACACTATCGTAAAAAAACTCTATTCTTCCATGCGCTTACCTGTTATTGGCGCACCAATGTTTATTGTAGCTAACCCTCAGCTTATTATTGCCCAATGTTGTAATGGCATTATAGGATCTATGCCTGCACTTAATGCACGTACAACAGAGCAATTAGATGAGCAACTAGCACAAATTACCGAGGCATTATCAACTTCTACAGCTCCCCAAACAGCCCCTTATGCGATTAATCAAATTGTCCATCCCAGTAACTCACGCCTAGAAAAAGATATTGCTCTTTGCGAAAAATATAAAACACCCATTATTATTACTAGCCTTAGTGCACCAGCAGAAGTCGCTCAAGCTATTCATAAATGGGGTGGCATTGTTTTGCATGATGTTATTTCTATTCGCCATGCTGAAAAAGCATTGGAAGCAGGAGTAGATGGTTTAATCTTAGTTGCCAATGGAGCTGGCGGTCATGCTGGAACACTCAATCCTTTTGCACTAACCAGTGAAATTCGCCGTTTTTATCATGGGCCTGTTGCCTTGTCTGGTGCTATTTCTACAGGAGCAGGTATTTTAGCTGCTAGAGCAATTGGGGCTGATTTTGCTTATATTGGGACCCGATTTATCGCTACAACAGAAGCAAATGCTAGCCCTGAATATAAAGAGATGCTTATACAATCAAGTGCTAAAGATATTACTTATACCCCTTACTTTACAGGAGTTGCAGGCAATTATCTCTCACAAAGTATTATCAATGCAGGTATTGACCCTAATGTCCTTCATCAAGCAGATAAACATAAAATGAATTTTGGTGATAATGTACATCATGCCAAAGCTTGGAAAGATATTTGGGGCGCTGGGCAAGGTGTAGGAAGTATTGATCATATTATGCCTACTGCTGACCTTATCTCACAACTAGAGACAGAATATCAACAAGCTAAGGCTTATCTTAGCGAAGGTATTTAAACGACATTCATCATATTAGGCAAACTTATTAAGGGGCTGAAATAGATTAACTGTTATATTAGCCTCTAAAAGTGAATATAAACCATCGTAAATTAAAGAAACTTACAAAACCACTTAATTTTTTTTACTAGAAGCTACTATTCATTCAACTATTAATATGCTAGGTATCCAGCCGAACAGCTAATCTACTTCAGCCCCTTAATGATTCAAAGGAGACATATTATGGAAAAAATACTCTTAGCTATTGACCATAAAATAGCCACAATTACCTTTAACCGCCCACAAGTACACAATGCTTTTGATATAGATAGTTATAAATTACTCACCAAACACCTTCATTCTATGGCACAACATACAGATATCCATGCAGTTATACTTACGGGAGGAACAGCGGTTTTCTCTGCAGGGAATGATATAAACGATTTTGTTCACCAACTGAATAATAATGAACTATATCAAGGATTAGATTTTTTGCTTGCATTAAGACAAGTACCTATTCCAGTTATCGCCGCTGTTGAAGGTCATGCAATTGGTATTGGTACAACATTATTGCTACATTGTGATTTTGTATTTGCTGCAGAAAATGCTGTCTTTACCATGCCCTTTGTCCCCTTAGGGCTTTCTCCCGAAGGAGGATCTTCCGAACTATTAAGTCAGGTAGTAGGATTACGAAAAGCCCAAGAATGGCTCTACTTAGGAAGTAAAATTTCAGCCCAACAAGCAAAAGAAAGTGGTTTTATTCACGATATTACCCCTAACGGTGAATCCATAAAAACAGCACAGAAAGTCGCTCTACAACTAAGCCAGATGCCACGTACTTCCCTACTAGCCACCAAAGCCCTCTTACAAGCACACCAACATTTTGATATAAAGACCTGCTTTGAACGAGAGAAACAATACTTTACACAATGCCTACACAGTCCTGAAACACAAACGATTATGAAAAACTTTTTAAATAAAAAATAGTATATAAACTATTTTTTAATCACTTTTTCATAAGAGATAATAGATAAAAATCCATAAAATCATTGATAATAAAGAGAGTTTTCTAAAAAAATAAAAATTATTCAAATAATTTATAAAAACCTCTTAATGGACTTTTATCACTATTTACGAGTCGTTTACTGATAATACCAACTAAACCCAGCCACTTACATAAACGAATTCGATATAATCAATTAATTTTCTTTTATAGGAGCTATTATGCCAACGGTATCTGCTCTTGGAGCATTAGTCGCCTTAGTAATGGCTATTTTTCTGATTCTAAAAAAAGTTTCCCCTGCTTACGGTATGTTAGCAGGGGCATTAGTAGGTGGTTTAGTCGGTGGAGCTGATTTATCACAAACCGTTAGCTTAATGATTAATGGGGCGCAAACCATTACCACTGCTGTTATGCGTATTCTTGCTGCTGGCGTATTAGCAGGCGTATTAATTGATTCTGGTGCAGCTAATCGTATGGCTGAAACGATTACGCATAAACTAGGCGAAACACGCGCTTTATTAGCACTAGCTATTGCAACAATGATTCTAACTGCTGTGGGTGTATTTGTTGATGTTGCTGTTATTACCGTTTCACCTATTGCTCTTGCCTTAGCAAAACGTAGCGATTTATCAAAACCAGCTATCTTACTCGCTATGATTGGCGGTGGTAAAGCAGGTAATTTAATGTCACCAAACCCAAATGCTATTGCCACAGCAGATACCTTTCAACTTCCCCTCACCTCTGTGATGATGGCAGGTATTATTCCAGCTATCTTTGGTTTACTACTTACCTATTTTTTAGCAAAATACCTAAAAAACAAAGGTTCGACCGTTTCAACCCAAGAGGTTATCGAAGTAGAACAACAACATCTCCCCTCTTTTGCATCCGCTTTAGTTGCTCCCCTTTGTGCTATCTTATTACTAGCCTTACGCCCTTTATTTAATATTAATGTTGATCCTCTTATCGCTTTACCTTTAGGTGGATTACTCGGTGCATTATGTATGGGTAAAATACGTTATGCCAATAGTTACGCCATGAGTGGTTTAGCCAAAATGGCCCCTGTCGCTATTATGTTACTTGGCACAGGTGCTTTAGCAGGCATTATTGCCAACTCAGGATTAAAAGAAGTCTTAATTGAGGGATTAAAACTGTCTGGTTTGCCTGCCTATCTACTCGCTCCTATCTCTGGCTCTTTAATGTCGCTTGCCACTGCTTCTACCACCGCTGGAACGGCTGTTGCCGCCAATGTATTTAGCAGCACTTTACTAGAACTTGGCATTGGTAGCCTTGCTGCAGCGGCAATGATTCATGCAGGGGCAACTGTTTTTGATCATATGCCACATGGTTCTTTCTTTCATGCTACGGGGGGTAGTGTTAATATGCCTATACAAGAGCGTTTAAAATTAATTCCTTATGAAAGCGCTATTGGTTTAATTATGGCAGTGATATCTACCTTAATTTTTGGTGTATTGGGATTTTAAAATAAAGAGAAGATGATGAAAAAAATAGTCATAGCACCCGATTCTTTTAAAGAAAGTTTAACGGCATTAGAAGTTGCCAATGCCATTGAGACTGGTTTTAAACGTATTTTCCCTCATGTAGAATATATTAAACTACCCATGGCAGACGGGGGTGAAGGCACAGTACAATCCCTCATTGATGCGACACAAGGGAAACGTATTGAATGCACAGTTACTGCACCACTGGGTGAGCCAATCAAAAGTTTTTTTGGACTTTCAGGTGATGGTAAAACCGCTATTATTGAAATGGCGGCTGCATCAGGTTTACATTTAGTCGATCCAACCTTACGCAATCCCTGCAAAACCACTAGCTTTGGAACAGGTGAGTTAATAAAAAAAGCACTGGATTGGGGTGTTTCACATATTATTCTTGGGATTGGCGGTAGTGCAACAAATGATGGTGGTGTCGGTATGCTACAAGCCCTAGGCATACGCTTTCTTGATGCACATCAACAAGATATTGATTTTGGAGGTAGCCAATTATCCAAAATTACACATATTGATACCACACATTTAGACCCTCGTTTAGCACAGACCCAGATTGAAGTTGCCTGTGACGTAAATAATCCTCTTTGTGGTGAAAAAGGGGCTTCTGCTATTTTTGGCCCACAAAAAGGGGCTACACCTGATATGATAAAATCCCTTGATGCAGCATTGGCTCATTTTGCTACCATAGCACAACGTGATTGTGGTATCGATATTGCCACACCAGCTGGTACAGGTGCTGCAGGCGGTATGGGTGGTGGTTTATTACTATTGCCTAATGTACAACTAAAAGCAGGAGTACAAATTGTCATTGATAATCTACGTTTAGCAGAGTATATCAAAGAGGCTGATTTAGTTATCACAGGCGAAGGAAGAATGGATGCACAAAGCATTCTCGGTAAAACACCTATAGGCGTAGCACGTACTGCTAATCAACTAAATAAACCAATTATTGCTATTGTTGGTTGCTTACATGAAGATTATGAAGTGGTTTATCAACATGGTATCCATGCCGTCTTTCCGATTATTCATCAATTAGGGGATTTATCTGAT
This sequence comes from Pelistega ratti, assembly GCF_009833965.1. NCBI lineage: Bacteria > Pseudomonadati > Pseudomonadota > Betaproteobacteria > Burkholderiales > Alcaligenaceae > Pelistega > Pelistega ratti. Next base: position 99,727 of record NZ_CP047165.1, on the reverse strand, counting down.
ATTCTTCGTCAAGGAGAGCAAAACCTTATTTCTACTGCACAGAATGTGGCTAAGTTGATTCAATTAAATATAAAAAAAGAACATTAAACACCTAAGCACAGTCATTCCCTATAAAAAACCCTTCGTACAACGAAGGGTTTATGACAATATACCGTTAGAATCGATACCTAATTTTCATACCTGCCGTAATATTTCTTTTACGAGCTGGCTCATAAAAACGACCATTCGCATCATTAATAACCACTGTCGCATAATCTTTATCAAATAAATTATTAACGCGAATATGGGTATCAATTTCCCAATTGCCTAATGGTTTTAAATAACCAGCATAAATACCAATATCACTATAGCTAGGTGCATATTGGCTATTGATATTATTCACAAAAATTTTACTACTATAACGCCAATCGGCACCGATACGCCAACCACGAGGGTCATTCCATGCAAGACTCGCATAAGCATTATGCTTTGCCACACCTGCAATTCGATTACCACTCCTAATCATTGTACCTACACTATCACGAAAACGTGCATCGACAAAGGTATAACTCAAAGTACCTTGTAGAGACTGCCATATATCCCCTTGCCAAGCAATTTCAGCACCTTGTCGGCGAGTTCTTCCCCCATTACGATAGGTTGCTCGTCCGTCAAAGGTTCCCGCAGAAATAATATCATCTTTCGTATCGCTACGGTATAAAGCTGCGGTGAGTAAACCTTCTCCAAATATCTGTTTAATCCCTATTTCATAATTATGGCTAGTCAATGGCTCTAAATCAAAGTTTAAACCAGCCACCCCATCAGGACGATAGCTCATCTCTAAAAAAGTACCTGTTTCAAAACCTTTACTATAAGAAGCATAAACTGTTGTCTGACTTGATGCCTGCCAACTTAATCCTATACTAGGTAAGAGTTGATGATCTCGTTTGCGTCCACTATCATCACCATTTGAAACATAAAAATCCTCTGATTTAAACCTTGTTGAACTATAGCGTAAACCACCCGTGAGTAACCAATCGGGTAAAAATTGCCAATTCAACTGAATATAAGGATCAATGGTATAAATCTGGTTTTTCTCATCTCGGCGTAATCTGCCTTTTACCCCATTTTGTACACCCCTAAAATTCTCATACCCTTTACGCTTATCCTGCATATAATCAAAAGCAAACCCCACAATAGTATGAATATCTTGATTAAAATAATGCTGCCAATAAGCATCTATACCCGCATAATGACGGGTAAAGTCAATAACACCTCCTGCATGACCCCTATTACGGATTTGGGTAATACGAGGAATAGGTAAATATTGTTCTAAGCGACGCTCACCTACATACGCATTGATATTAATCAGATTATAATCGTCTAGCGGTTGACGATAGCTCACCCCTAATTGCGTCTGCTGAACATCTTTACGCGCATTAAATTGCTCAATTGTTGAGGCAACCTGTTTACGGTTCTGCTTCCACTGTGTATAGCTTAATGCTCCAGGGTCTTGTGCTTTAATATCAGAGTGATTTAAGGTTAACGCCAAACTACCCTCTTGAGGCGTAGTCCAGTTTAGTTTCATATTCAATTGATTTTTACGGGCAGCACTATGATTTCGCTCACCAGCAGTAGTAAAACGGTTCACACTTAAAACATAATCGGGTATCCATTCACCATCACCCCCACCTTGAACTTTAAGCCCATAGTGCCAAGTACGATTATTTCCTCCACTACTATTTACCTCTATACCAGGTGGATTTTTCCCTTGCTCGGTTTGTACTAAAATTGTCCCTGCTGAAGAATTACCATATAAGGAAGAAAAAGGTCCTTTTAATACTTCTACTCGTCCCACGGAATTCACATCAATATGCGTAGTAACACCTTGACCATCAGGCATCGTAGCAGGAATACCATCTACATAAATACGTACACCTCGCACACTTGTGCGTGATCCGCGTGTAGAAAGATTAATATCCTGTGCATAATTTTCACGGGATGTCGCAACCAATCCGGGGATACCTTGTAACATATCACTAAAATTAACATTCATTTTTCCCTGTTGACGTACGGTATCACCCTCAATAATATTGATTGCAGCAGGTGCATGAAATGGATCCATTTCACTACGAATAGCAGTAACAGTGATTTCCTCTAATTGACTTGTCTGCTCTTCAGCATATGCAGGCATTACCAATGCTACTACACCAAGAACGGATAATTTTACTTTTTTCATTTTGTGATCCACGAATAAAAAGGGCGGATTACCCGCCCCATCAAATTATTTACCTTGGTAGTCAAATACGATAATAGCACCTTTATTAGCCATCTCTGTATTTGGCTTACCTTCTTTACTAATACCATTACCTACTGCATCTGTAGCCACATAAATTTTGCCTGTGTCTTTACCGATAACAGCATTACGATAGCGGTTATTTGTTTTAAAGTGTTTACTAAAATCACCTTGTACTTGTGTTCCACTCGCATCTAAAGGAACACGATAAATTGCCCCATTTTTTAAGGTAGTAATCAATAAAGAGTTACGCCATTCCGTGATTTTACCATCTTTAGGATAGTAAATCACATTTGATGGTGCAATTGTTGGCCAGCATAAGTAACTTAACTCACCACAATTAGCATCTGTGTAATTATGGCTACTTGAGACTGTAAAGAAAGTTTTTTGTGGATCTTTAAGATTATCTGCCGTAAATTCACTCTCTTGTTGTACTGGTACACCAGCAGGAATGACATTAGGATTAAATTGTTTTTGCAATGCTGTACTGGCTTTAGACCAATCCGCATAGACATAACCAGCATTATCTTTATAACCAGCAACATTTGGCCAGCCATAGTTACCGCCTTTCTCGATACGATTTAATTCATCATCGGAAGAAGGGCCATGCTCCACAGAAAATAAAGTATCTCCCACAAATGCTAAACCTTGAGAGTTACGGAAACCATATGCCCATACATGACTTTTAACCCCATTGAGTTCAGGGTTATCAGTAGGAATAGAACCATCTTGATTTAAACGTAAAATTTTACCCACATATAAGGCATAATCATGATTTTTTACTTGATCTGCCGTAGGTAGCTCTTGTGATTGGATAGGTTTATCAATATGTTTACCTTGATTATGTCCCTGATCACCAATTGTATAATACAACTTATTATCTGGGCCTAAGCGTAAACGACCTGAATTGTGGTCATCACTTGCAGGAATTTTATCTAAAATAATTTGCTCATGACCTAATTGTTTGGTGTTGGCATCATACGTTAAGCGTACAATTCGAGCAAACTTTTTACCCTCTTGTTCATAGGTATAAGCAGTAAACAAGTGGTTTTCACCTTTACCTGATAAAAAATCAGGGGCAAAAGTCAACCCTAATAAGCCTTGGTGTGGTGGAGCAGAAAAAATCACATCATTATGCCAGAGTACAGTACGTTTCCCTGTTTCTGGATCAATTTGAACAATATTTTTACCTTGTCTTTCGGTAATCCAGATTTGATTATCTGCACCCCATAACATTTCCCAAGGACTTTCTAATCCATCAACTAATACAGTTCCCACAAAAGGCTCACTGATATCAACAGTATCACCCGTTTTCGCAAAAACCGGTGTACTTAATAATACGCCAATAGAAAGTGCCAAAAGTGTTTTTTTCATACGGTTATTCCTTTAAATAAAGGTGGATTATAGCCAAACCTAAACATTTATCAATAGGTAAAGTATGATTTATAACGATTATGTCGTATCAAAATAACGCAACGTAAATATTTGTTAATTAATAGAAATTTAAAATAATAATTTACTAAAAAGATTAAGTGCTTATTACAAATAGTGACAAGGCACACTTTATTCTCTATAATCTTGAAGTAAACACTATACTTGGTTGTTGCTATTACCCTTAAACATTGACTGTATTAGGTATAAAAAATACGATACTCTCTTAATTATAAAAAAGGAAGTGAATGATTAACTTCCTTTCCTCTACTACTATTTACTTATCACACTATGCCGCATGATTAATTAATGATAAAAACTCTTTTCGTAAATCTGAGTTTTTTAGGAAAGAGCCTCGCATCACACTATTAATCATTTTAGAGTCTAAATCCTTGACCCCTCGCCAGTGCATGCAAAAGTGATCGGCTTTCATCACCACTGCTAAACCATCAGGTTGCATTTTTTTAACTAATAAATCAGATAATTGAATAACCGCCTCTTCTTGTATTTGCGGACGCTGCATCACCCAACTCGCTAATCGTGCATATTTAGATAAGCCAATGAGATTAGATTTTTCATTCGGCATAATACCTATCCAACATTTTCCCATAATTGGACAAAAATGGTGCGAACACGCACTGCGTATGGTAATAGGCCCAACAATGATTAATTCATTGAGCTTCTCAATATTCGGAAATTCTGTCACATCCGGCATTTCAGTATATCGCCCTGAAAACACCTCTTGAATATACATCTTTGCCACGCGTTTAGCGGTTTCTCTAGTATTGTGGTCTGTTTCCGTATCAATCACTAGGCTTTGTAATACGTCTGTAAATTTTTGCTCGACTTCTTCTTGTAGTAATGTTAATTCACCCGGTTTAATAAATTCTGCAATATTGTCATTGGCATTAAAACGTTTACCTGCCTCTTTGATACGTTGTCGAATAACGTTTGAGATATACGTTGTTTCTTTAGAATCACTCACTATGTTTTTTCCTAAATGATAATCAATTTCGCTATAAATAATACATACTATTTATTCTATAATGAATAAGTATTTTATCCACTAGGGATTTATCTGACAATTTATTTGCCTATTTTCAGGCAGATAAGCCATTATTAATCGGATTATTTTACCCTAAAGCCCCCACTCTATATATAATAAGTATAGTTTTACTGTAAACTTAATCCCCTCTTTTTATACATAAGACAACGATGATGAGCGAACAAATTTTAGTAAATGTTACCCCTTTTGAAACACGGGTTGCCATTATGGAGCAAGGTACACTACAAGAAGTCCATATTGAGCGATCCAACCAAAGAGGTAAGGTAGGTAATGTTTACTTAGGTAAAGTTGTTCGTGTATTGCCCGGTATGCAAAGTGCTTTTATTGATATTGGACTAGAAAAAGCCGCTTTTATTCATATCGCTGATTTACGAGAAAATAGAATTGCTCGGAATAATGGTTTACCTCAACAACAAATAGAAAAAATACTATTTGAAGGACAAACCATTATGGTACAAGTCATCAAAGATGCTATCAATAATAAGGGAGCTAGGCTATCGAATCAAATCAGTATTGCTGGGCGAATGCTTGTGTATATTCCCTTTGATAGCCATATTGGTGTTTCACAAAAAATTGAATCAGAGACCGAGCGAGATCGTCTCAAAGAAAAAGTGATGCAGTTGATGCACCCAGATGAAAAAGGTGGCTACATTATCCGCACGCAAGCAGAACAAGCAAATGACGAAGAAATCCTTCGAGATATACACTATCTTAATCTACGGTGGAAAGATATTCAAAAAAGCCTCCAAACACAGGCAGCCCCTTGCCTGATTTATCAAGATCTTAATTTACTTGAACGAGTGATGCGTGATATGGTTGAACCAGAAACACTATCTGTTGAGGTTGATTCTCGTATTGCATTTCAGCACCTTACCAAATGGTCAACTATTTATACGCCTGAAATTGTTGATAAAGCAAAATACTATAGCGGCAGTAAACCATTATTTGATATTTCAAATATTGAAGATGAGATTAATACTGCCCTTTCTCGCCGTGTTAATCTTAAATCAGGGGGTTATTTAGTCATTGATCAAACAGAAGCATTGACAAGTATTGATGTTAATACAGGGGGCTTTATTGGTTGGCGTAATTTTAATGATACGATTTTTAAAACTAATTTAGAAGCAAGTATTGAAATTGCCCGACAGCTTAGATTACGCAATTTGGGAGGAATTATTATTATCGACTTTATCGATATGGATAATGCTGATCATCAAACCGCTGTATTGGACGAACTCAAAAAAGCCTTATCTAAAGATAGAACACGCACAACAATTAATGGTTTCTCTGCACTTGGTCTAGTAGAAATGACGCGAAAACGAATGCGGGATTCCCTAGCAACCTTGCTAACTGAACCCTGCCCAACATGTGATAGCCGTGGTTATATTCGCACCGCTAAAACGATTGCATATACTATTATGCGTGAAATTCTTCGTGAAGCAAAACAGTTTAACCCTAAAGAGTTTCGTTTAATTTTATCGCCAGCAGTAATTGATTTATTCTTAGATGAAGAAAGTAATTTTCTAGCTATGTTAGATGATTTTATAGGGAAACCTATTAGCCTAGAAGTTGATAATACCTATACACAAGAGATGTACGATATTATTTTACTTTAGGTATATACTTTTTTTATACTGAAATATAGTATTTTATAAATCTTACCTTAGCTCTATTACGCTGTTATTTTAATTTTCCACAAAAAAAATCGCCAATCATTTACAAAGAAATAATTGGCGATTTTTGGTTTTATACAGGTGTTTTACATAAGGTTAGAATTTCCAACCCACAGCTGCACCACCGATATAATCTCCTGTCGTATTGGCACTACCACTTACTTTAATAACAATATTACCGTTATCCGACATCTTAGAGTAACCAACTGCAACAGCAGAAGTACCTCGATAAGTACTACCACCAACACTCAGCATACTTTCTCCCGGACGACTAGGTTGGGGTAACAATCCAATTGCGGTAGCAGAAGCAATACCACCTCGTAAGCGGCGATCCACATCACTGATACGGTTATTGACTTGATTAATATTAGATTTGAGATAACCTAAATTAACCGCATCCGTATCTTTAACTGGATTAGCAACATTACTTAGGCGTACTGGTGTACCTGTACCACCTGCCCCATTGAGTGACACTTCATTCGTCTGCTTCTGAACAACTTGATTATTTTGCGTATAAACAATTGGGCCCGTTGTTTGTAGCTGATTAATAGCATCACCCAGTTTTTTCTTCTCGGTATTACCGTAGATATTGAATTGTCCTTCAATATCAGACTTACCTAAATCAATCGTTGCATTATCACCTAAGACAAGCATATGATCAATTTTTACCTTACCAAGCGTTGCTTCTGCCGCAGCTAAATGCGTGATATTAGCATTGGTTGAGTTAAGGTTAGTAATAGAACCATTTGTTGCTGCAAGATTATTAACAGTTGCATTGTTAGTAACCGTTAAATCTTTAGTCGTTATTGTACCTGCCACAGAAATATCTTTTTCAAAAGAGGCATTACCTTTGACTGTGCTATCACCTTCGACTGTTGAGTTACCTTTGACAAGATGGTTACCTTCAACGGTGGCATTACCTTTCGTTAGGGTATCTTTCTCAAAGGTTGCATTGCCTTTCACAAGACTATCACCTTCGACTGTTGAGTTACCTTTGACAAGGTGGTTACCTTCAACGGTAGCATTACCTTTGGTTAGGGTATCTTTCTCAAAAGTCGCATTGCCTTTCACAAGACTATCCCCTTCAACTGTTGAGTTACCTTTGACAAGATGGTTACCCTCAACGGTGGCATTGCCTTTGGTTAAGGTGTTTTTTTCAAAAGTCGTATTGCCTTTCACAAGACTATCACCCTCAACAGTAGAATTACCTTTGACAAGATGGTTACCCTCAACGGTGGCATTGCCTTTGGTTAAGGTGTTTTTTTCAAAAGTCGTATTGCCTTTCACAAGACTATCACCCTCAACAGTAGAATTACCTTTGACAAGGTGGTTACCCTCAACGGTGGCATTGCCTTTCGTTAGGGTATCTTTCTCAAAGGTCGCATTACCTTTCACGGTGCTATCGCCTTCGACTGTTGAGTTACCTTTGACAAGGTGGTTACCCTCAACGGTGGCATTACCTTTAGTTAAGGTATCTTTTTCAAAGGTCGCATTACCTTTCACGGTGCTATCGCCTTCGACTGTTGAGTTACCTTTGACAAGGTGGTTACCCTCAACGGTGGCATTACCTTTGGTTAAGGTGTCTTTCTCAAAAGTCGCATTGCCTTTCACAAGACTATCCCCTTCAACGGTAGAGTTACCTTTGACAAGGTGGTTACCCTCAACGGTAGCATTACCTTTCGTTAAGGTGTCTTTTTCAAAAGTCGCATTGCCTTTCACAAGACTATCCCCTTCAACTGTTGAGTTACCTTTGACAAGGTGGTTACCCTCAACGGTGGCATTGCCTTTGGTTAAGGTGTCTTTCTCAAAAGTCGCATTGCCTTTCACAAGACTATCCCCTTCGACTGTTGAGTTACCTTTGACAAGGTGATTGCCCTCAACGGTGGCATTACCTTTGGTTAAGGTGTCTTTCTCAAAGATTGCATTACCTTTTACAAGACTATCCCCTTCAACTGTTGAGTTACCTTTGACAAGATGGTTACCTTCAACGGTAGCATTGCCTTTGGTTAGGGTATCTTTTTCGAAAGTCGCATTACCCTTGGTTAAGGTGTCTTTCTCAAAGGTCGCATTGCCTTTTACAAGGCTATCACCCTCAACGGTAGAGTTACCTTTGACAAGATGGTTACCCTCAACGGTGGCATTGCCTTTGGTTAAGGTGTCTTTTTCAAAAGTCGCATTACCTTTCACAAGGCTATCACCCTCAACAGTAGCATTACCTTTGACAAGATGGTTACCCTCAACGGTGGCATTCCCTTTGGTTAAGGTGTCTTTCTCAAAAGTCGCATTGCCTTTCACAAGACTATCCCCTTCAACTGTTGAGTTACCTTTGACAAGGTGGTTACCCTCAACGGTGGCATTGCCTTTCGTTAGGGTATCTTTCTCAAAAGTCGCATTACCTTTCACGGTGCTATCACCTTCGACTGTTGAGTTACCTTTGACAAGGTGGTTACCCTCAACGGTGGCATTGCCTTTGGTTAAGGTGTCTTTTTCAAAGGTCGCATTGCCTTTGGTTAAGGTATCTTTCTCAAAGGTCGCATTGCCTTTCACAAGACTATCACCTTCGACTGTTGAGTTACCTTTGACAAGGTGATTACCCTCAACGGTGGCATTACCTTTGGTTAAAGTATCTTTCTCAAAGGTCGCATTACCTTTCACGGTGCTATCGCCTTCGACTGTTGAGTTACCTTTAACAGTTGAATTACCATTTACGGCTAAATCTTTCGCAATGGTCGCGTTATTAGTCACCGTTAAGTCTTTGGTGGTCGTTGTACCATTGACTCCTAAGTCACCACCAATTGTCGCGTTCCCTTTTGTGATGGTATCTTTCTCAAAAGTGGCATTACCTTTCGTTAGGGTGTCTTTCTCAAAGGTCGCATTGCCTTTCACGGTGCTATCGCCTTCGACTGTTGAGTTACCTTTAACAGTTGAATTACCATTTACGGCTAAATCTTTCGCAATGGTCGCGTTATTAGTCACCATTAAGTCTTTGGTGGTCGTTGTACCATTGACCCCTAAATCACCACCGATTGTGGCGTTTCCTTTCGTGATGGTATCTTTTTCAAAAGTGGCATTACCTTTCGTTAGGGTGTCTTTCTCAAAGGTCGCATTGCCTTTCACGGTGCTATCGCCTTCGACTGTTGAGTTACCTTTAACAGTTGAATTACCATTTACGGCTAGATCTTTTTCAATCGTAGCATTATTCGTCACCGTTAAGTCTTTGGTGGTCATTGTACCATTGACCCCTAAATCACCACCGATTGTCGCGTTCCCTTTCGTGATGGTATCTTTTTCGAAAGTCGCATTGCCTTTGGTTAGGGTGTCTTTCTCAAAAGTCGCATTTCCTTTAACGAGGTTATCGCCTTCAACGGTCGCATTGCCCTTAGTTAAGGTATCTTTTTCAAAGGTTGAATTACCTTTAACTGCTAAATCTTTTTCAATCGTCGCATTGTTGGTCACGGTTAGATCTTTAGTGGTAGTTGTACCATTTACACCTAAATCACCACCAATTGTAGTATTACCTGTAGCAGTTAAATTACGGAAAGTTGGATCTTTCGCCATTAGAATTTCTATTACTCCAGTCACTGCATTAGCAACTGTACGAATATTGCTACTATCCGCCTCTTTCCCAGCCGCTAAACTACCTTGAACTGTGAGAGTATCACCTAATTTACGATTGATAATTTCACCATTATTTCCCGTAAAATTCATCCCTTTATCGGTAAGATTACTGAAACTTTGGATTGTTGTGTAAAGCTGACCGCCTGTTACTGCATCTTTACTATCTTTCTCTACTTTTCCATCGCTGATATTACTAATAACATTACTACCCATATCAACTTTTGTACCGTTACTGACTGTAAAGGTTTTATCCTTACCACCTATGGTTGTATTCCCTGATAATACGGTTTCACCCGTAGAGGTAAGTTGATTATTGAACGTACCTTTTTCAGCGGTTAAATTATTAATAGTTGCATTATTGGTGACGGTTAGATCTTTGGTAGTTGTTGTTCCCTCAACGGTTGAATTCCCTTTGACCGTAGCATTACCTTTAGTCAGTGTATCTTTCTCAAAGGTCGCATCACCTTTCACCGTGCTATTACCATCAACAGTTGAATTACCATTCACCGTTAAGTCTTTAGCGATATTGGCATTATTGGTGACGGTTAAATCTTTGGTGGTGCTTGTGCCCTCAACGGTTGAGTTCCCTTTAACCGTAGCATTGCCTTTGGTTAAGGTATCTTTTTCAAAAGTTGCATCACCTTTCACCGTTGAATTACCGTTTACCGTTAAATCTTTTGCAATATTGGCATTATTAGTGACGGTTAAATCTTTGGTAGTCGTTGTTCCCTCAACGGTTGAGTTACCTTTAACTGTAGCATTGCCTTTGGTTAAGGTATCTTTTTCAAAAGTTGCATCACCTTTCACCGTTGAATTACCGTTTACCGTTAAGTCTTTTGCGATATTGGCATTATTGGTGACGGTTAAATCTTTGGTAGTCGTTGTACCATTGACCCCTAAATCACCACCGATTGTCGCATTCCCTTTTGTGATGGTATCTTTTTCGAAAGTGGCATTACCTTTAGTCAGCGTATCTTTTTCAAAGGTCGCATCACCTTTCACCGTTGAATTACCGTTTACCGTTAAGTCTTTTGCAATATTGGCATTATTGGTGACGGTTAGATCTTTGGTAGTTGTTGTTCCCTCAACGATTGAGTTCCCTTTGACCGTAGCATTACCTTTAGTCAGTGTATCTTTTTCAAAAGTTGCATCACCTTTCACCGTTGAATTACCATTCACCGTTAAATCTTTTGCAATATTGGCATTATTGGTGACAGTTAAATCTTTGGTAGTTGTTGTACCCTCAACGGTTGAATTCCCTTTGACCGTAGCATTACCTTTAGTCAGTGTATCTTTCTCAAAGGTCGCATCACCTTTCACCGTGCTATTACCATCAACAGTTGAATTACCATTCACCGTTAAGTCTTTAGCGATATTGGCATTATTGGTGACGGTTAAATCTTTGGTGGTGCTTGTGCCCTCAACGGTTGAGTTCCCTTTAACCGTAGCATTGCCTTTGGTTAAGGTATCTTTTTCAAAAGTTGCATCACCTTTCACCGTTGAATTACCGTTTACCGTTAAATCTTTTGCAATATTGGCATTATTAGTGACGGTTAAATCTTTGGTAGTCGTTGTACCATTGACCCCTAAATCACCACCGATTGTCGCATTCCCTTTTGTGATGGTATCTTTTTCGAAAGTGGCATTGCCTTTAGTCAACGTATCTTTCTCAAAGGTTGCATCACCCTTAACGGTTGAATTACCATTCACCGTTAAGTCTTTAGCGATATTGGCATTATTGGTGACGGTTAGATCTTTGGTAGTTGTTGTTCCCTCAACGGTTGAGTTCCCTTTGACCGTAGCATTGCCTTTAGTCAGTGTATCTTTCTCAAAGGTCGCATCACCTTTCACCGTGCTATTACCATCAACAGTTGAATTACCATTCACCGTTAAGTCTTTTGCAATATTGGCATTATTGGTGACGGTTAGATCTTTGGTAGTTGTTGTACCCTCAACGGTTGAATTCCCTTTGACCGTAGCATTGCCTTTAGTCAGTGTATCTTTCTCAAAAGTCGCATCACCTTTCACCGTGCTATTACCATCAACAGTTGAATTACCATTCACCGTTAAGTCTTTTGCAATATTGGCATTATTGGTGACAGTTAAATCTTTGGTAGTTGTTGTACCCTCAACGGTTGAATTCCCTTTGACCGTAGCATTACCTTTAGTCAGTGTATCTTTCTCAAAGGTCGCATCACCTTTCACCGTTGAATTGCCTTTCACGGTTGAATTACCGCCAATTGTGGCATCACCTGTGGTTGAAATGGTTTCAAACTCAGGTTTTTCAGCAATTTGGATTTCAACTTTGCCTTCTGTTACATTAGTTTTCACATTTTTGGAGCTGTAATCTCCACTTGTCGTTGCTGCTCCTGAGATATTTAGGGTTTCACCAAGTTTACGACTTGTATCCCCTAAGTTACCTACAAATTTTAATGGGTTATTTGCTACCGCATCTAATTGTTGTTTGTTTACAGCATCTGTTGCAGCTGTACCATTTGCTACACCAGAAACAACATTATTACCCATATTAACGGTTGTACCATTGGCAATATTGAATGTTTTATTTTCTCCACCAATAGTTGTATTACCCGATAGGGTTGTTTCTCCTTTAGACACTAGGGTTTTATTAAATGTACCGTCATTTGCCTCAATCTTGTCTGAGTTCAGATTAGTGATCGTACCGTTAGTTGAAGTTAGGTTAGTAATTGTACCATTGCTTGAAGTTAAGTTGGTAATTGTGCCATTACTTGCTGACAAATTAGTGGTATTAATATTACTTGCATTGGTTGTTGCCTCTTTGATTAAACTTTCAACTTGGCTTAATGTTGTCGCATCATTACCCTCTGTTGCATTACTCAAATTAGTTAAACGATTACCACCAGCATTAAAGGTTGAATTTGCTCCTAAAGTTACATTCTTTAGTGAAGTATTTCCACTTGCTGTTAGATCTTTAACTGTTGTGCTACCATTGACTGTTAAATCACTGCCAATGGTTGCGCCATTGCTTGTTGTAAGGCTGGTAAAACTCGGTGAATCATTAACAGACAATGTAATGTCTTTACCACTTTGTGTGATATTAAGATTTTTCCCTGCAATAACTTTTACCGTATCACCCATTTGAACGTTGGTCGAGTTACTACCCCCTACATTACCGCCTTCAGTCTTATCTGTTGTAATGTTCCAACCTTGATTGACTTTATTCAACGCCGTATTGGCAGTATTGTTGGCATTATTGGCTGTTGTATTGGCAGTATTAGCAATATCTTTAGCCGTATTAGCTGTTGTATTAGCAGTACTAGCAATATCCTTAGCCGTATTGGCTGTTGTATTGGCAGTATTAGCAATATCCTTAGCCGTATTAGCTGTTGTATTGGCAGTATTAGCAATATCCTTAGCCGTATTGGCTATTGTATTGGCAGTATTAGCAATATCTTTAGCCGTATTAGCTGTTGTATTAGCAGTACTAGCAATATCCTTAGCCGTATTGGCTGTTGTATTGGCAGTATTAGCAATATCTTTAGCCGTATTAGCTGTTGTATTAGCAGTACTAGCAATATCCTTAGCCGTATTTGCCGTAGTATTAGCACTATTGGCTGTTGCGCTAGCAGTATCAGCCGTAGTCTTGGCTGTATCTGCGGTAGTTTTAGCCATATCAGCAGTAGTTTTAGCTGTGTTCGCTGTATTATTGGCAGTATTGGCAACTCTGTTTACTGCATCAAGCTGTTTTTTATTCACTGCATCTGTAAGGGCAGTACCATCTGCCACACTATGGATCTTATTATTTCCCATATCTACATTAGAGCCTCCTTGGAAAGTAATATTCTTTCCTTCTCCACCGAGTAGAACATTGCCACGTAAGTTTGAAGTACCGGAAACTGTTAATGAACCGCCTGCCCCTACATTTAATTTTTCAGTTACTTCAACTTGTTTAAATTTCGGATTGTCAACAGTTTTAATCGTAATATCCGTACCATTACGGGTTACATTAATATTCGTACCTTGTACGATATTAATAGAATCATTCCTTTTTACCTTTGATCCATTATCTCCATTAGCTTTAATTAAGAAGCTAGAATTAGCAAATGCATTATTAATCGCATCCGATACTGTTTTAGCAGTCGTTAAACCTGCCGTTCCTGAAGCACTCGTTACACCATTTGCATTCGTAGAAATATCTTGCGTTACCACATTCACTTTTACAGATGAACCATTAACTGCAGATTTTGTATAATCGCCATCAACAAAATTCACCACGCCGTTATTATTGATTCGAGATTTTGAAACACTGTTTTGTTGAATATTAAAACCGGAATTTGTCATCACGGCATGGAGTTGGCTACCATTTACCGCATCTGTTGATGTCGGTGTTAATGAACCTGCCGCAACATTAATAATTTGGCGTTCCTTGCCTGAAGCACCGACAGAAACAACACCATAATCGCTATTTGCTCTTCCTGCGAAATTAACGGTTTTATCAGCACCTGATGCATCTTTATAAGTATAGGTTGTTGCATTAGTTGTATGAACATTTGATGTAACAGATTCTCTACCTAGTGCCACAGAGTACCGATGTTCTGCTTTAGCATTAAATCCAACTGCCGTTGTACCAACTGCAGCAGCCAAAGCTTCTGAACCTAGTGCTGTACCATGATTTCCGCCAGTGACCTTAGCTTTGTTACCCAATGCAACACCACCACCGCCACCGGTCACTGCTGCATTTGTACCAATAGCAATGGTATTCGCACCAGATGCATTTGAACTAAACCCAATGGCTATTGATGGCTCTCCAGTACTAGAAGCCATCGCTTTTGCATTTTGACCAATAGCTGTTGAGCTTTGACTAGCTGTTGTATTGTAACCAATAGCAGTACTCCATGCAGCTGTAGCATTAGATAACGTTCCTACTGCGGTTGCCCCTTCACCTGTTGCTGTTGTATTAGCACCTAAGGATAAAGCACCTTTACCATCTGCTTTCGCATTTCCACCCAAAACAGTTGCTGTTGTACCATTAGCACGAGAACCTGCACCAATAGCCACAGAACGAATACCACCAGTAACGCTGGTATCATAACCCAATGCAACACCGGAATTTGCACCACCACCGACATTAGATTTTGTGCCGATAGCTATTGCACCGGGAGCATGAGCTTTAGCACTATGATCCGATGTCACCTTATCATTTGCCCGTCCGATCGCTATCGCATTACTATCTCCGTTAGCATCACCACCAGCAATTGCTGTACCTTGCCCTGTAGCCCATTTAATTGCTTCACCTCCAGCAGTAACAGCAAATGCATTAGGCATAATTACCATCATAATCACTGACGATATAGCAATAGTTTTAATACCTCTAGTAAAAGATTGACCTTTGCTTTCTTTTCCTTCTGCTATTTCAACGGTGTTGTTAGATGATGATTTACTATACCCTTTTACTAATTCAGATACAACTACCCAACTTTCAGTTGTTCTGTTAAAAATTACTCTAAAAACCTTATTCATAAAAATCCCTTCAGCCTTATATTGAAAATAGTTCCTATAAAAAAAGAACTATAACAACTAAAAAATTCAAATAATTTGTTACATTTTAAATCTATCTTTAGCGATAAAATTATTCATTTAAGTCATTCATAAATAATTTTCAACTACTTAGCTTCTTAAATAGACTTACTAAAAAATATACCTTTACTATTAAGTAAAATTTTCAACGCATCATACCATTATTTAGAATATTTTTTATACATTTTTATACTAAATTACAACGAATTTTAATATTTTTTTTCAATTTTTATGATTAATAATTTTTATCAGTATAAATATAGCCTTTTTTATCAATAAGTTAATCCTTATTTTTGAATTAAATTTAATAATTTATTAGTTGAATATCACGGTTAAATCACACAATAATTTTGCTTTGAGTAAGTAAATAGTAGTGTTAAATAAGTAAATAAAGATACTTTCTCAAATTATTCTCTCAAAATTAAATACAGCTCGTTTATTCATATAAAAAAACCCTTCGCTCTAAAAACGAAGGGTTTATTAATTGACCAGAATAGTTATTCTAGTGAATATTTATTCTGGTCTTTTCTGATAAGAATATAACTTTATATTATAAACATAAGATACTGTTTATTACCATTGATAACCAATACCAGCAGAGGCACCTACATCACCTCGTGTATTCGCATTACCTTGCGCTTTAATGATAATCTTACCATTATCACTGATACGCGAATAACCCACTGCTATCGCACCTTCATTTTTATAAGTACCCGCAGCTGCTGCTAGCATTGATTTACCGGGTAGGAATGCCTGTGGTAAACCTACTGCCGCATTAGTGCCTGCAATACCTGCTCGAAGGTCTTTGTTATTACGGTCAATATGTTTATAAATATCACCTGTTCTTTGGTTTAATTGATCAACATTCACCGCATCAGTTCCCTTAACTCCCCGTGCAACATTACTGATCACCTTATCACCAGCATTCAAACCGCCATCTCTGGTGATACTTGGACCATTATAAATAGCTAAGCCACCTTGGCTAAAGGTTGTACCGCCAATATTGATACTACCTGTATTGTCCAATGTTACATTATTGGCTAATTGGACTTTTAATCCATTATTACCATCATTAGAAACACGAATATTATCTTGTGTTGATACATCTTTAGCGCCACCCGTAATCTTTAGATTAGAACCTAAAGTACGATTGACTGGCTTACTATCATCACCCGTAAAGATAAGACCATCATCTAAAGTTGCTACTTCACGGGGATTATTGTTGCCATCAGTATATTTGATACGATCAATTTCTTTACCGTTATCTTTTTCAGCAACTGTTTTTGAACCTTTCTCTGGTTTAAGGGTAATAGTAGCACCTTTCTTACCATCAGCTCCTTTAGGACCTGTTAGACCGATAGAACCATCTTTACCATTAATCACAATGGATGAACCATCTTTACCATTAACACCGATAAAGCCATCAATACCATCTTTGCCATTTTCACCTTTACCACCAATCACAAGTGTATTACCTGTTGAGATTTCGTAGCCATTGTTGATTTGTTTTACCACAATATTATTACCTTGGTTAAGGCTAAAGGTTTCATTATTATTAATTCTCTTATCGGTTGCTTGGGTATTATCACCATTGGTTGTCAGGTTAAATCCACTATTGGCAATGGCTGTATAAAGCTGACCACCATTGATTACCTCTTTACTACCTTGCGATACATCACCATCCGCAATATTGGTAATTTTCTTATTACCCATATTGATACCTTTTTTAGTCATAGATGGACCATCTTTAATGGTTATACCTTCATTATTAAACGTGGTATTTCCCATCGTTAAGTTACCATCTTTCAAGTGTGTAGCGCCAATGGTAATACTGCCTTCTTTCGTAAGATTTAGGTCTTTATTTAAGCTGACAGCAAAATCTTTACCACCTGATGCATTTGTTCCATTTTCAGCAACCTTAACATTATTATCACCAGCGCTGACACTCTCTTCTTTAGCAATTTGTTTTTTCATTGCTTCAGAAAGATCGATATTATAAGTAGTTGTAAAGTTTGCTGCATCTGGATCAGCAGTTACTTTCACACTATCAGAGCCTTTTACTACTGATTTCTCAGCATTAATCGTATAAATACTATGTTTATCACCAGCTTCAGCTTTTGTAATAGTGACATTCTTACCTTCTTTTAGCTCAGTTTTTGCTGCGGCTGCTGCGGCATTTAGCTGGTTAAGGTTTACCGCATCCGTTCCTGTTGTGGCATTGGCAACGTTGGTGATATTTTTACCGCCAGCATTAATACCCTCTTTGGTCACACTGGGTCCACCAGTAATAGTGAGACCGCTGTTATTTAGTGCAGTATTGCCAATAGTTACACTACCTTTATCGGTTAAGTTCAGATCTTTAGATAATTTCACTTCTAACGAACCATTGTTGTTATTCACTCCAATATTGTTATCCGTGAGTTTAGCTTTATCCGCACCACCTTTAATATCTAGGGTTTCATTCAGTTTTTTCGCAATAATGGTACCGTCATCACCCTTAAACTTCAAGCCATCATTTAAAGTAGCAATGGTTTCTGTTGTACCATTTTGGTTGATATATTGAATTCGGGTTGTACCGTTCTCGCCATCTTTACCATTAACACCTACTGGACCATTTACCACGGTAACAGTTGCATTAGCACCATCTTTACCATTAATGCCAATAGTACCTACTTTGTCATCTTTACCTACAGTAATATTCTCAAAGGTTGGTGTATCAGAAGTCGAGAGACTAATCGTACCGTTTGCTTGGTTAATACGGATATTATCTCCGGCATCAATGGTTACCAAGTCCCCCATCTTCACATTATGGGTGGTATTCCCTGTCACTTTACCACTACCTGATTGGGAGGTGGTCACGTTCCAGCCTTTATCAACTTTAGTTTCAAGGTTGCTGATATTTTGGTTTGTTTCGTATAACTGGCTACCATTGACCGCATCGGTACTATTGGCAGATAAGTCACCTGCTGTTACATGGGTGATTTTCTTATTCCCTGCGTTAATACCCTCTTTGGTGATACTTGGTCCATTGGTAATAGTTAACCCATTGTTATTTAAGAGAGTATCTCCAATGGTGATACTACCTGCATTGGTTAGATTTAATACTTTGCTCAGTTTAACCGCTAATGTACCATTGGCATCACCTACCACACCGATATTATTATCGCTTAGGTTGGTCACATTCGCACCACCTGTAATCTCTAACTGGCTACCTAGGGTGCGATTGATAACCGTCTCATTATCGCCTTTAAAGGTTAGACCATCATCCATGGTCGCCACTTCACGGGTGACAGGATCGCCATTCGCATCCGTGGTGTTATAGACAATACGGGTAATGTTTTGACCGCCATCTTTTGCATTGACCGTAGGTTTGCCCTCCGAGACTGTAATATTAGCGTTGGGTGATTGACCATCTTTACCTGCTGGACCTGTTAGTCCAATTGAGCCGTCTTTACCGTTAATCACGACAGAGGAACCGTCTTTACCATTGACACCAATAGTGCCGTCAATGCCGTCTTTGCCGTCAGTACCTTTTTCACCAATAGAAAGCGTATTACTGGTGGCAATTTCATACCCATTATCGATTTGTTTAATCACGATATTATTACCAGCATCTAAGGTAAAGTTTTCATTGGTGATTAAACGTTTACCCTCTGGGGTTAGGTTATCGGCTTCGCTGGTTTGACCATTTGTACCCTCTACGGCTTTACTAGTGAGGTTAAAGCCGGCATTGGCAACAGTGGCATTTAACTGATTGAGGTTCACTGCATCCGTTCCTGCTGTGGCATTGGCAACGTTGGTGATTTTCTTATTCCCTGCATTAATACCCTCTTTGGTCACACTGGGTCCACCGGTAATAGTGAGACCACTGTTATTTAAGATAGTATCTCCAATGGTGATACTACCCTCTGGGGTCAAGTTAAGGTTTTTACTGAGTTTAACCGCTAATGTACCGTTAGCATCACCGACAACACCAATATTATTCTCTGTTAAACTAGTAGCATTTGCCCCACCCGTAATCTCTAACTGACTACCTAGGGTGCGATTGATAATAGTGTCATTATCGCCTTTAAAGGTTAGACCATCGTCCATCGTGGCGACTTCACGAGTCACAGGATCGCCATTGGCATCCGTGGTGTTATAGACAATACGGGTAATGTTTTGACCGCCATCTTTTGCATTGACCGTGGGTTTGCCCTCCGCGACAGTGATATTAGCATTAGGCGATTGACCATCTTTACCTGCCGGTCCTGTTAGTCCAATTGAGCCATCTTTACCGTTAATCACGACAGAGGAACCGTCTTTACCATTGACACCAATAGTGCCGTCAATGCCGTCTTTGCCGTCAGTACCTTTTTCACCAATAGAAAGCGTATTACTGGTGGCAATTTCATACCCATTATCGATTTGTTTAATCACGATATTATTACCGGCATCGAGGGTAAAGTTTTCATTGGTGATTAAGCGTTTACCGTCTGGGGTTAGGTTATCGGCTTCGCTGGTTTGACCATTTGTGCCATCAACCGCTTTACTGGTAAGGTTAAAGCCGGCATTGGCAACAGTGGCATTTAACTGATTGAGGTTCACTGCATCTGTGCCTGCTGTGGCATTAGTAACGTTGGTGATTTTCTTATTCCCTGCATTAATACCCTCTTTGATCACACTGGGTCCACCAGTAATAGTGAGACCGCTGTTATTTAAGATAGTATCTCCAATGGTGATACTACCCTCTGGGGTCAAGTTAAGGTTTTTACTGAGTTTAACCGCTAATGTACCGTTAGCTTCACCTACCACACCGATATTATTATCGCTTAGGTTGGTCACATTCGCACCACCTGTAATCTCTAACTGGCTACCTAGGGTGCGATTGATAATAGTGTCATTATCCCCTTTAAAGGTTAAGCCATCGTCCATCGTGGCGACTTCACGAGTCACAGGATCACCATTCGCATCCGTGGTGTTATAGACAATACGGGTAATGTTTTGACCGCCATCTTTTGCATTGACCGTAGGTTTGCCCTCCGCGACTGTAATATTAGCGTTGGGCGATTGACCATCTTTGCCTGCTGGACCTGTTAGTCCAATTGAGCCGTCTTTACCGTTAATCACGACAGAGGAACCGTCTTTACCATTGACCCCAATGGTGCCGTCAATACCATCTTTGCCGTCAGTACCTTTTTCACCAATAGAAAGCGTATTACTGGTGGCAATTTCATACCCATTATCGATTTGTTTAATCACGATATTATTACCGGCATCGAGGGTAAAGTTTTCATTGGTGATTAAGCGTTTACCCTCTGGGGTTAGGTTATCGGCTTCGCTGGTTTGACCATTTGTACCCTCAACGGCTTTACTAGTGAGGTTAAAGCCGGCATTGGCAACAGTGGCATTTAACTGATTGAGGTTCACTGCATCCGTTCCTGCTGTGGCATTGGCAACGTTGGTGATATTCTTACCACCGGCATTAATACCCTCTTTGGTGATACTTGGTCCATTGGTAATAGTGAGACCGCTGTTATTTAAGATAGTATCACCAATCGTTACGCTACCATCTGTCGTAAGATTAAGCGTTTTACTCAGTTTAACCGCTAATGTACCGTTAGCTTCACCTACCACACCGATATTATTATCGCTTAGGTTGGTCACATTCGCACCACCTGTAATCTCTAACTGGCTACCTAGGGTGCGATTGATAATAGTGTCATTATCCCCTTTAAAGGTTAAGCCATCGTCCATCGTGGCGACTTCACGAGTCACAGGATCACCATTCGCATCCGTGGTGTTATAGACAATACGGGTAATGTTTTGACCGCCATCTTTTACATTGACCGTAGGTTTACCCTCCGCGACAGTGATATTAGCATTAGGCGATTGACCGTCTTTACCTGCTGGACCTGTTAAACCGATAGAACCATCTTTACCGTTAATCACGACAGAGGAACCGTCTTTACCATTGACACCAATAGTGCCGTCAATGCCGTCTTTGCCAGTTTTACCGATATTCAAATTATCTGCAGTGGCAATTTCATACCCATTATCGATTTGTTTAATCACGATATTATTACCGGCATCGAGGGTAAAGTTTTCATTGGTGATTAAACGTTTACCGTCTGGGGTTAGGTTATCGGCTTCGCTGGTTTGACCATTTGTGCCCTCTACGGCTTTACTGGTCAAGTTAAAGCCCGCTTCAGCAATTGCCGTATAAAGCTGTCCACCATTAATCGCTTCTTGGCTACCTTTTGACACATTACCATCCGCAACATTAGTAATGACTTTACCACCCGCATTAATACCCTCTTTGGTGACACTAGGTCCACCCGTAATGGTTAATCCACTATTATTTAAGATACTATCTCCAATGATGATACTACCCTCTGGGGTCAAGTTAAGGTTTTTACTCAGTTTAACCGCTAATGTACCGTTAGCTTCACCTACCACACCGATATTATTATCGCTTAGGTTAGTCACATTAGCACCACCCGTAATCTCTAACTGGCTACCTAGGGTACGATTGATAATAGTGTCATTATCGCCTTTAAAGGTTAAGCCATCGTCCATGGTGGCGACTTCACGGGTCAAAGGATTACCATTCGCATCCGTTGTATCGTAAATAATACGGGTAATATTTTTATTCTTATCATCAGGGTTAACCGTTGGTTTACCCTCTGCTACTGTAATATTAGCATTGGGCGATTGACCGTCTTCATCAGCAGGTCCTTTTAGACCAATTGAACCATCTTGACTATTTAAGACAATAGAAGCCCCATCTTTACCCTCTGGACCTGTTAGTTCAATTGAACCGTCTTTACCGTTAATCACGACAGAGGAACCGTCTTTACCATTGACCCCAATGGTGCCGTCAATGCCGTCTTTGCCGTCAGTACCTTTTTCACCAATAGAAAGCGTATTACTGGTGGCAATTTCATACCCATTATCGATTTGTTTAATCACGATATTATTACCAGCATCTAAGGTAAAGTTTTCATTGGTGATTAAACGTTTACCGTCTGGGGTTAGGTTATCGGCTTCGCTGGTTTGACCATTTGTGCCATCAACCGCTTTACTGGTCAGGTTAAAGCCCGCTTCAGCAATTGCCGTATAAAGCTGTCCACCATTAATCGCTTCTTGGCTACCTTTTGACACATTACCATCCGCAACATTAGTAATGACTTTACCACCAGCATTGATACCCTCTTTGGTGATACTTGGTCCATTGGTAATAGTAAGACCACTGTTATTTAAGACAGCATCACCAATCGTTACGCTACCATCTGTCGTAAGATTAAGCGTTTTACTGAGTTTAACCGCTAATGTACCATTGGCATCACCTACCACACCGATATTATTATCGCTTAGGTTAGTCACATTCGCACCACCCGTAATCTCTAACTGGCTACCTAGGGTGCGATTGATAATGGTCTCATTATCGCCTTTAAAGGTTAGACCATCATCCATGGTCGCCACTTCACGGGTGACAGGATCACCATTGGCATCGGTAGTGTTATACACAATACGAGTGATATTCTGACCACCATCTTTTGCATTGACTGTAGGTTTGCCCTCGGCAACAGCAATATTGGCTTTAGGTGATTGACCGTCTTTACCTGCCGGTCCTGTTAGCCCAATTGAACCGTCTTTGCCATTGATAACGACTGATGAACCATCTTTACCATTCACGCCAATAGTGCCATCAATACCATCTTTACCATCCGCTCCTTTCTCACCAATCGAAAGCGTATTACTAGTGGCAATTTCATAGCCATTGTCAATTTGTTTAATGACTATGTTATTACCCGCATCAAGGGTAAAGTTCTCATTGGTGATTAAGCGTTTACCCTCTGGGGTTAGGTTATCGGCTTCACTGGTTTGACCATTACTGCCCTCTACGGCTTTACTGGTGAGGTTAAAGCCAGCATTAGCAACAGAGGTATTTAACTGATTGAGGTTCACTGCATCCGTACCTGCTGTGGCATTGGCAACGTTGGTGATTTTCTTATTCCCTGCATTAATACCCTCTTTGGTCACACTGGGTCCACCGGTAATAGTGAGACCGCTGTTATTTAAGACAGTATCACCAATCGTTACGCTACCATCTGTCGTAAGATTAAGCGTTTTACTCAGTTTAACCGCTAATGTACCGTTAGCTTCACCTACCACACCGATATTATTATCGCTTAGGTTAGTCACATTAGCACCACCCGTAATCTCTAACTGGCTACCTAGGGTGCGATTGATAATGGTCTCATTATCGCCTTTAAAGGTTAGACCATCATCCATGGTCGCTACTTCACGGGTGACAGGATCACCATTCGCATCCGTGGTGTTATACACAATACGGGTAATGTTTTGACCGCCATCTTTTGCATTGACCGTGGGTTTGCCCTCCGCGACAGTGATATTAGCATTAGGCGATTGACCATCTTTACCTGCCGGTCCTGTTAGTCCAATTGAGCCATCTTTACCGTTAATCACGACAGAGGAACCGTCTTTACCATTGACACCAATAGTGCCGTCAATGCCGTCTTTGCCGTCAGTACCTTTTTCACCAATAGAAAGCGTATTACTGGTGGCAATTTCATACCCATTATCGATTTGTTTAATCACGATATTATTACCCGCATCAAGGGTAAAGTTCTCATTGGTGATTAAGCGTTTACCCTCTGGGGTTAGGTTATCGGCTTCACTGGTTTGACCATTACTGCCATCAACCGCTTTACTGGTCAGGTTAAAGCCCGCTTCAGCAATTGCCGTATAAAGCTGTCCACCATTAATCGCTTCTTGGCTACCTTTTGACACATTACCATCCGCAACATTAGTAATGACTTTACCACCAGCATTGATACCCTCTTTGGTGATACTTGGTCCATTGGTAATAGTAAGACCACTGTTATTTAAGACAGCATCACCAATCGTTACGCTACCATCTGTCGTAAGATTAAGCGTTTTACTGAGTTTAACCGCTAATGTACCATTGGCATCACCTACCACACCGATATTCTTATCAGTGAGGTCAGTAGCATTTGCCCCACCCGTAATCTCTAACTGACTACCTAGGGTACGATTGATAATAGTGTCATTATCGCCTTTAAAGGTTAGACCATCATCCATGGTCGCCACTTCACGGGTGACAGGATCGCCATTGGCATCCGTGGTGTTATACACAATACGGGTAATGTTTTGACCGCCATCTTTTGCATTGACCGTAGGTTTGCCCTCCGCGACAGTGATATTAGCATTAGGCGATTGACCATCTTTACCTGCTGGACCTGTTAAACCGATAGAACCATCTTTACCATTTAAGACAATAGAAGCCCCATCTTTACCCTCTGGTCCTGTTAGTCCAATTGAGCCATCTTTACCGTTAATCACGACAGAGGAACCGTCTTTACCATTGACCCCAATGGTGCCATCAATACCGTCTTTGCCTGCTTTACCGATATTCAAATTATCTGCAGTGGCAATTTCATACCCATTATCGATTTGTTTAATCACGATATTATTACCGGCATCTAAGGTAAAGTTTTCATTGGTGATTAAACGTTTACCGTCTGGGGTTAGGTTATCGGCTTCGCTGGTTTGACCATTACTGCCCTCTACGGCTTTACTGGTGAGGTTAAAGCCAGCATTAGCAACAGAGGTATTTAACTGATTGAGGTTCACTGCATCCGTACCTGCTGTGGCATTGGCAACGTTGGTGATTTTCTTATTCCCTGCATTAATACCCTCTTTGGTCACACTGGGTCCACCGGTAATAGTGAGACCGCTGTTATTTAAGACAGTATCACCAATCGTTACGCTACCATCTGTCGTAAGATTAAGCGTTTTACTCAGTTTAACCGCTAATGTACCGTTAGCTTCACCTACCACACCGATATTATTATCGCTTAGGTTGGTCACATTCGCACCACCTGTAATCTCTAACTGGCTACCTAGGGTGCGATTGATAATAGTGTCATTATCCCCTTTAAAGGTTAAGCCATCGTCCATCGTGGCGACTTCACGAGTCACAGGATCACCATTCGCATCCGTGGTGTTATAGACAATACGGGTAATGTTTTGACCGCCATCTTTTGCATTGACCGTAGGTTTGCCCTCCGCGACTGTAATATTAGCGTTGGGCGATTGACCATCTTTGCCTGCTGGACCTGTTAGTCCAATTGAGCCGTCTTTACCGTTAATCACGACAGAGGAACCGTCTTTACCATTGACCCCAATGGTGCCGTCAATACCATCTTTGCCGTCAGTACCTTTTTCACCAATAGAAAGCGTATTACTGGTGGCAATTTCATACCCATTATCGATTTGTTTAATCACGATATTATTACCGGCATCGAGGGTAAAGTTTTCATTGGTGATTAAGCGTTTACCCTCTGGGGTTAGGTTATCGGCTTCGCTGGTTTGACCATTTGTACCCTCAACGGCTTTACTAGTGAGGTTAAAGCCGGCATTGGCAACAGTGGCATTTAACTGATTGAGGTTCACTGCATCCGTTCCTGCTGTGGCATTGGCAACGTTGGTGATATTCTTACCACCGGCATTAATACCCTCTTTGGTGATACTTGGTCCATTGGTAATAGTGAGACCGCTGTTATTTAAGATAGTATCACCAATCGTTACGCTACCATCTGTCGTAAGATTAAGCGTTTTACTCAGTTTAACCGCTAATGTACCGTTAGCTTCACCTACCACACCGATATTATTATCGCTTAGGTTGGTCACATTCGCACCACCTGTAATCTCTAACTGGCTACCTAGGGTGCGATTGATAATAGTGTCATTATCCCCTTTAAAGGTTAAGCCATCGTCCATCGTGGCGACTTCACGAGTCACAGGATCACCATTCGCATCCGTGGTGTTATAGACAATACGGGTAATGTTTTGACCGCCATCTTTTACATTGACCGTAGGTTTACCCTCCGCGACAGTGATATTAGCATTAGGCGATTGACCGTCTTTACCTGCTGGACCTGTTAAACCGATAGAACCATCTTTACCGTTAATCACGACAGAGGAACCGTCTTTACCATTGACACCAATAGTGCCGTCAATGCCGTCTTTGCCAGTTTTACCGATATTCAAATTATCTGCAGTGGCAATTTCATACCCATTATCGATTTGTTTAATCACGATATTATTACCGGCATCGAGGGTAAAGTTTTCATTGGTGATTAAACGTTTACCGTCTGGGGTTAGGTTATCGGCTTCGCTGGTTTGACCATTTGTACCCTCAACGGCTTTACTAGTGAGGTTAAAGCCGGCATTGGCAACAGTGACATTTAACTGATTGAGGTTCACTGCATCTGTGCCTGCTGTGGCATTGGCAACGTTGGTGATATTCTTACCACCGGCATTAATACCCTCTTTAGTCACACTTGGTCCATTGGTAATAGTGAGACCTTTATTATTTAATACCGCATCGCCAATGGTCACACTACCGTCTTTAGTAAGGTTTAAGTCTTTGTTTAAACTAACCTTATAATTCTTGCCACCTGATGTATTTGTTCCATTTTCAGCAACTTTAATATTATCGCCAGCACTGACACTCTCTTCTTTAGCAATTTGTTTTTTCATTGCCTCAGAAAGATCAACATTGTAAGTAGTCGTAAAGTTTGCTACATCTGGATTAGCAGTTACTTTCACACTATCAGAGCCTTTTACTACTGATTTATCGGCATTGATTGTATAAACACTATGTTTATCACCAGCTTCAGCTTTGGTAATAGTGACATTCTTACCTTCTTTTAGCTCTGTTTTTGCTGTGGCTGCTGCGGCATTTAGCTGGTTAAGGTTTACCGCATCCGTTCCTGTTGTGGCATTAGCAACATTGGTGATTTTCTTATTCCCGGCATTAATACCCTCTTCAGTAACACTAGGTCCACCTGTAATGGTTAGTCCAGTGCTATTTAAAGTCGTATTACCTAACTTAACACTACCCCCATTTGTCAAATTAAGGGTATTATTTAAATTGATTTTTACTGCCCCATTCTCAACTGTTGTATTGATATTACTATTACCACCTGCAACTTCAATAGGTTCACCTAATTGATGAGTAACATTACCACCAACTTGGGCTTTTAATCCAAAACCTTTATGGGCTTTTTTAATGGCTTCTGTTGCATTATCATTTAAGGCAATAGTAACATTATTACCACTTACATCTGTTTCAATATAGTTATCTTTTTTACCTATAATATCAAAATGTTTATTTTTGTTATTAACCGTAATTATATTAGTATTAGTAGTATTGACCGTATTATTACTTCCATCTACATTTGTAACTGTAGTAGTATTAGTAGCATTATTCTGTTTACCGACACCTACTGTAAAATCACCTAAGCCTGAAACCTTTTCTAATGCTCTTACTACCCCGTATAACTGCGAACCATTAATAGCATCTGTTGAATCCTTAGCAATTCGACCAGCCCCCACATTTTGAATTTGGCGGCTTCCATACTGGTTATTTTTAACATAATTTCCTAGAGATAGCACTGGAGAGCCCTCATAGGATAACCCCGCAAACTCGAAATCTTTACCATCAATCTGAAAATTTTCACCATTAATTTCAAGTTTTTTATGATCTTCCCCTGTATGAGGTTGACCCGCAACCGCATAAGCACCAAGAGCAATGCTACCGTCTGTTGTTTCTGGCGCTTTACCATATCCTCCCGTACCTATTGCTCTTGCATGATAACCAATGGCAATTGCACCCAAAACATTTTTTATCCTTGCACTACCGCCAATACCAATAGAATGTGCTACCGAACTGGCTCTATTAATATTAGTAGAAGGAGAGTCTTCACTTCCTGTCCCCATATCAACACCATTAGAAGTATCTCGTTCACCAATACCGACCGTATCCCATGGAACACTATTTCTTGCCATACTAAGCGATGATACCGATAATCCTAAAGCGAAAATAGCAAGTGGTATAACTTTTAGTGAAAATATTTTTGTTTTATTCTCTAATTCTCTACAGTCTATGTCTGATTGTACAGTTGTAGTAGATTTACCCCTTGATTTAACGAGTTCAGATACAGCAACCCAAGCACCAATAGATTGATTCCAAACTACTTTAAAAATTTTATTCATAGAAATTCCTTCAAGATCTTGTATCAAATAATAAACGGCATCACTATAAACATTAAGCTACTCAAGTCATAATCACCTAATATTTATACTAAATATAAAAGTTTGTATCTATTTTAATAATTTAAAATTATTTAATAATGAAAAATAATTTAAATTAATCAAATAACTAGTTATATATTAATTCCTAATATATAGTAAATTTTTTAAAATTTTATCATTTTTTATAAATATTTATTAGATATAGTTATAATTAGTTAAAAGTTTTTCTCTTGCTTAGTGTACTTATTATTTTTACTGAAATAAAGACACCTTATTATTCTATTATTCACTTTAATAAAATACTTTTTTCTCTATATTGTGATGATAAGTTTCTTATTTTTGTAGGAACTTTTTCTTAAAAAAACAAATATCCCTTTTGGTTTAATCTTAAAATGGAATAATTGAATTTCCCTCTTAGCCCTCCCTTTAATATTATTTTTTGTGCCATAATAAATGGCTAATGTACAATACTTTGCACACTAGCCAATATAAGTTTGGTCATTTTATACAGTATTATATAAAGCACTCATTTAAGGTAGCAGTACAACATCTTAAAAATATATTAATAATATAAGAGATGCAATGTTACACTTCTACGATGAATTCTCCATATAAATACACCTAACTATGTCCTGCTGGGGTTCTGCTCTGCATCGCTATAATCCGATCCTCCAACTCTTTAGATGTTTGTAGGGCAATTAAAACTGTATTAGTTTTTTCATTTCGCTCTAAAGAAAGCGTAATACTTTGCCCTTCAAAAGCCTCAGGATTTGCTTTTAAATCAATATACTTCTGCAATAAAGCATCGACTAATGATTGTGCCTTTGGAAGATAGGACTCAATATTTTCTTCATTAGAATCCTTAAAAACTAGCTCTATTGTTTTTGATAAATCCCATGTAAAAAACATCAGTGCATTCGCCCCAACGACATCGGGATGTTCATATCCCCAATTTTCTGTTTTTGTCATTACTATCCTCAATTATTTTTTTGTGCAAGTTGTGATAAAGAAGCATACAAGCCATCATGCTGTATTAATTGCTCATGTGTGCCATCTTCTACTATTTTACCCTCTTCTAATACCAAAATACGATCCGCATTCTGTATAGTCGATAAACGGTGTGCAATCACAAAAGTGGTACGTCCTTTCATCAACGTTTCCAATGATTGTTGAACCAATTTTTCAGATTCATTATCCAGAGCCGAAGTCGCTTCATCTAGGATTAATATGGGGGCATTTTTCAATAAAGCACGTGCAATCGCAATACGCTGACGTTGTCCACCTGATAACCATGCTCCATTTTCTCCAATTGGTGTGTCTAATCCATTTGGCAAGGATTCTACAAATGAGGTCAAGTTAGCGGCATCTAATGCCTGCATAATCTCTTCTCTAGTCGCTGTATGGCAAATACCGTATGCCACATTTTCAGCCAATGTACCATCAAAAAGAAAAACGTGCTGTCCCACCAAAGCAAAATTACGCCGTAAACTCTTTAAGTCATAGTGAGAAAAAGGAATACCATCTAATAATAATTGTCCCGTTGTTGGCTCAATAAAGCGTGGTAACATATTGACCAATGTTGTTTTACCACTTCCTGATCGACCCACAAAAGCCACGGTTTCACCCATTTTGACATGCAGTGATAAGTTTCTGATCGTGTCTTTTTCGGCTCCTTCAAAACGGAAAGACACCTGATCAAAGACAATCACAGAATCTGGTTTAATCACTGCTTCTTGTTGATCTGTACTTGCTTCTTTAGGTGCATCAATAAGCTTAAAGACACTTTCTGTTGCCATCATCATACGCTGTGCTTTACTCGCAATATTGGTTAATCGCTTAACAGGGTCAAAAATTTGTCCTAAAGCAGAAATAAAAGCAATAAATTCACCAACCGTTAATAACCCTTTTTCACCTTGATATAAGGCTACCGCAATAATCGCAGCAACCGAAAAAGAAATCACCCACTGTGTTAGTGGCGACATAGCCGCCTCGGCAGAAACAATACGCATGGCATGACGGCGTAATAGTGCATTTACCTCATCAAAACGCTTGGTTTCTTGCTCATAGCCCTCATTCATTTTGATAACACGCTGCCCTTCTATCCCCTCTTTAACGATTTTAGTAAAAACCGCATTGGTATCAATATTTTGGCGACCCACTTTTCTAAGTCGTTTTGCAAAATAACGGCCTACCAATACAGAAGGGGGAAAAACAACAAGGATAATCAATGTCAATTGCCATGATAAATAAATCAACATAGCACAGATACCAATAATTGTCGTCACCTCTTTGACTAAGGTGGTAATCACCTCAGTCGCATAAACAGTTACTTGGTTAGCATCATTGGTAAAACGATTTAATAATCGCCCTGAATCACCTTTCTGGTATTCAATATCAGGCAGCTGGAGCATACTTTGAAACATATCATGACGTAGTGTCAGTAAGACTTTATTGGCAACCCATGCCATAATATAGCTACCGCCAAAGCTAGTAATCCCCCGAATAAACATCAGCACAATAATCATTATGGGGATCATCCAGACATAGTGTTTCTCTGCGCCTAAAAAACCTTGATCAATAAGTGGTTTCATTAAGTAAGCCATCCACGGCTGTGTCGCAGAAGCGGCTAAAATTAAAAGAAGAGCCCCTAACCAATATAACCAATAAGGCCACACTCGCTTATACAAGCGAATCCATAGTGTTCGATCAACCGCTTGTGTACCATCATTGACTTGTTCTTTCTTCTTAAATAAACTCAAGGAAATACCTCTTATTCAATATTTTTAAACATTGCCTACGATTTTAATAGGTTTTCAGATAAAATCGGTGTAAAGTGTTACTTACATGAAATTATTCTTATTAAACCGCTATGAAAAATCCTATCCGTCGTATTTATATTCGCCTACCCAACTGGATTGGTGATGTATGCATGACTCTCCCTTGTTTAGATGCTGTTATCGCCACACAATGCGAGGTGATTATTTGTGCTAAACCGTGGGCAAAAGATTTACTTAGCGGATTACATTTTACGGCATTTATTCCACTGACAGGCAAATGGTTACACGACCGAAAAACCCTTATTGCTTACCAAAAAGCACACCCTATAGAGGGAAAAAGTGTTGGGTTACTACTGCCAGACTCACTCAGTAGTGCCTTAACATTTCGTACAGCAGGGATTCAATGTGCTGGCTATCGTGATGATGGACGAAGCCCTTTACTCAAATGGGCAATTAACAAACCCTCCCAATCGCTTCATGCTGTAGAATCTTGGTATTATCTATGCCATACTGCCCTGACTATATGGGGATTTAGTAGTAAATCACCAGTTGATCATCAGCTACATCTTCCCCTACATTCTCAACATATTGAGCAAGCAGAACAGATACGTTCACAGATCCCCTCCTCTTCTTTTATTATGATTGCCCCTACCGCAACAGGGAAACATAAGGGAAGAGAAAAAATATGGCCTTACTTTGATACCCTCACTCGACAGTTACAAAACGAAGGCTATACGGTTGTTATGTCGCCTCCACCTAATGAAAAAGAAATGGCATTACAACAAGCTCCTACTGCAATGTTACTTCCCCCTATGTCCTTAGGTACTTTTGTGGCATTACTGGGTAAAGCCTCTATGGTTATTTGTAATGATTCTGGCGTTTCTCATTTAGCCAGTATAGGGGCTAAACATCAAATTACCTTAATTGGTGTTACCGATCCTCAACGAACACGCCCTTGGTCACCAACAGCAGTTGTATTAGGTAAGATGGACGCTTGGCCTAGTGTACAAGATGTTATCAACCAGATTAAGAAAATTATATGAAAAGTTTTTTAATATCACTGATTATTCCTCTTAATCTTTGTATTTTTCTCGTTATAGTAGGTGCTATTCTTACTATTCTGAGAAGAAGAATACTTGCTTTTTTAAGTATCACAACGGGTATTTTATGGTTATTGGTATGGTCTTTACCTATTACTTCTCTTATTTTAGGGGGGTATCTTGAGAATAAATATCCCTATATCCCTCCTCCCCTACAACCAACCGCAGAGGCGATTGTGGTATTTGGAGGAAATACTGCCAATAATCGTATTAACTGGTTTGATGCCTATCCTACCTCTAAAAAGCACGCACGTATTGATACAGCAGATGATTTATATTTTATGGAAAAAGCCCCTAAAATTATCGTTTCTGGTGCGGCATTAGATGGTAGTACCAGTGAAGCCAAGGGAATGGCAACACAGCTCATTCAACGTGGTGTTCCCAAAGAGGTTATTCGTATTGAAAATCAAAGCACCACGACACGAGAAAATGGTTTTTATGTTGATAAAATCCTTAAACAAGAAGGCATTAAACAGATTTTACTCGTTACTTCTTCTCTGCATATGCCGCGTTCTATGGCGGTTATGCATAAATTAGGTTATCAACCGATTGCAGCCGCCAATCCTCCTCAAATTATATTACCAGATACCGTTAATCCCTTCTTACCGAATGCTCGTGCTTTAGAGGCAAGTCGTTCAATTATTAAAGAGTATTTGGGGCTTTTGACGTATCGGTTAAGGGGATGGATTTGATAACATTATAAAAAGCACTGTAATAGTGGTAAATCGCTCAAACAATTCCTACACTTTGCTTCGGAAAACTCGCCTGGTTATCCACTATTTCTCCATGCTTTTAGAAAAATAAATCCCTTAATAAAATATTAAAAAAATTATTAGCCACTCTATTATAAAAGTACGACTTAATACTCCAACTCAAAGGGAATTTGCCTTTCTCGTAATTGTTGGAATAAATCAGGCGACATTCTCACTCGCCATTCTTCACCTAATTTCAGATCACAGCGAAATTGTGCTTTTTGCATTGCCAAGGAAACTTTTACCCAAATACCCGGAATACCGTTTTCAGGCTCTGCTCTAAAGGGATTTAACGCATATTTTAGTACCTGTGCCGTATGTTTTTCTGTTAAGGTTAAGTGTAAATAACGTACTTTTTCTTCTCTGGCTGATTGTAAATCATACAGTGTTTCTGCGGTAATACGTAACGTACCATTAAAACGGTTTTGTTTCACTTTAACCTGTGCAATCAATATATGATCCGTGCTTACTTGATGGCGATGACGTTCATACACGTCTTCTGGACACATAATTTCTAATTGAGCCGATCCATCATCTAAGAGTAAAAAGAAAAGACGTTTTCCTCCCTCTTCACCTTCACTTTTGGCGATAAAACTTCGTACCCCACTTAATACCCCTGCAATCCACTGTGTTTCTTTTGATTCTGTGATTTTGGCTAAAGTTGTTGGAATAAATCGGCGAATTTCATCTCGCCATACTTCAAAAAGGTGATGGCTAAAATAAAAGCCTAATGCCTGTTTTTCTTCCACTAATTGTGTATGCAAATCCCAAGGTTGTACACTAGCAATCTGTAAATCAACCAATGCACTAGAATCATCTTCAAACAAAGAAAATTGATCGGCATTCTCTGCGGCTTGATCAGCTGCCTCTATCGCTTGGTTAAGGCTTTCTAATAAAGCAACACGATTACTATTGATACTATCAAATGCACCCGCTCGAATTAAGGCTTCCATTGAACGGCGATTAACGGTATGGCGATCTACTCGGCTACAAAAATCATATAAATCCTTAAATGCACCACCTGCCTCTCTGACTTTTACAATATTTTCAACAGCTGATTGCCCTGTGCCTTTTACGGCACCAAGACCATAACGCATGGTTTTAGGAGGTAAACCTTTTTGACTTTCTTCATCCCATACAGGCTCAAAACGGTAACCTGATTGATTAATATCAGGGGGAAGAACGGTAATCCCATTCTCTATCGCATCTCGCCAGAAGACTTGTAATTTATCCGTATCATCCATATCAGAGGAAATAGTCGCTGCGATAAACTCTGCAGGATGATGTACTTTTAACCAAGCAGTTTGATAGGCAATCAAGGCATAAGCGGCAGAGTGACTTTTATTAAAACCATACCCTGCAAATTTTTCCATCAAATCAAATAATCGTACCGCTAATTGACCATCATAGCCTTTAGCAACAGCCCCTTTTTCAAAGATTTCACGGTGTTTTGCCATTTCTTCAGGTTTTTTCTTACCCATCGCACGGCGTAGTAAGTCTGCACCGCCAAGAGAGTATCCACCAATAATCTGAGAAATCAGCATCACCTGCTCTTGGTAAACAATCACCCCATAGGTACTGGATAAAGTAGCGGTAAGATCTGGGTGGAAATAATCTACTTCAGCTCTACCATGTTTACGATTGACAAAGTCATCCACCATACCCGATTCCAATGGGCCGGGACGATAAAGTGCCAGCATCGCAATAATATCCTCAAAGGTATTAGGTAATAATTTACGCAGTAATTCCTTCATTCCTCGGGACTCTAGCTGGAATACTGCTGTTGTATTTCCTTCTGAGAGTAAGCGATAGGTTGGCTCATCATCCAAGGATAGATGCATTAAATCAAAATCTTTTTTATTGGAGTTAAACTGCTTAACATACCGTACTGCCCAATCCAGAATCGTTAAATTTCGTAAACCAAGAAAGTCAAACTTAACTAAACCAACATCTTCAATATCCCCTTTATCATATTGAGAGACCACAGAGGTACTTCCCGGCTGACAATACAAAGGACAAAAATCAGTTAATTTACCAGGAGCAATAAGCACCCCCCCTGCGTGCATACCAATATTACGGGTTAAGCCCTCTAAGGGTTTAGCTAAATCAACAATTGTTTTGACATCTTCATCTTCTCGATATAACCGTTGAAATTCTGGTTCTTCCGTCAATGTACGCTCAAGAGACCACGGATTAGCAGGGTTAAAAGGAATTAATTTAGACAATCCATCACAAAGACGGTACGGCATCTCTAACACTCGCCCTACATCTCGTACAACTGCTTTTGCTCCTAATGTACCAAAGGTGGCAATTTGACTAACCGCATCACGTCCGTAGCGATCTTTAACATAATCAATCACTTTTTCACGGTTATCCTGACAGAAATCAATATCAAAGTCAGGCATCGACACACGTTCTGGGTTTAAAAATCGCTCAAAAAGCAAGTCATAGCGTAAGGGGTCTAAGTCGGTAATCCCAATAGAATATGCCACTAAAGAGCCAGCCCCCGATCCACGCCCCGGGCCAACAGGCACACCATTATTTTTC
The DNA here is from genome assembly GCF_009833965.1 of Pelistega ratti. Taxonomy (NCBI): domain Bacteria; kingdom Pseudomonadati; phylum Pseudomonadota; class Betaproteobacteria; order Burkholderiales; family Alcaligenaceae; genus Pelistega; species Pelistega ratti. The sequence continues at coordinate 63,807 of NZ_CP047165.1, read as the reverse complement.
CCCCAGTTAATAAAGTCTTGTACGATAAGGAAATACCCTGAAAATCCCATTTTGGTAATGGTCTGACATTCTAAATCCAATCGTTCCTGATACTTAGGGTACTGTGCCTGACGCTCTTTCTCATCAGGGTAAAGATGTTTCATGCGTTTGGCTAATCCCTCTTGTGCCAACTGAATCAGATAATCATCTAAAGGAATATTATCAGGGGTTGGAAATAAGGGTAGTTGTGGGCGACCTAATTCAATCTCTACATTACAGCGTTTGGCAATTTCAACCGTATTCGCTAAGGCAGAAGGAATATCCGCAAATAAAGTACACATCTCTTCTGTACTTTTCATATACTGTTGGGGGGTAAAAAGCTTAACACGATTGCTATCGCCTAAAAGCTCACCTCTCGCAATACAAACTCTTGTTTCATGGACATCAAAATCCTCTTCTTTTAAAAATTGGATAGGGTGTGTAGCAACTACGGGCAATTGTAATGTTTGTGCAATTTTACTTACTTCATGGATATAGTTTTCTTCACCATCAAATCCTGCTCGTTGTAATTCAATATAAAAAGCATTGGGGAATTTGGCTGACCATTCTTTCGCCAATTGCTGTGCAAGTCCTACATTACCTACTGCTATTGCTCTACCTATATCACCCATCAAACCGCCTGATAACGCGATAAGCCCTTCTGTCTCTGTTAGCCATTCTTTACGAATCTCTGCATGGTCAATATTTTGATTTTCTAGCCAAGCCTTAGAGATAAGCTCACATAGTCGCAAATACCCCTGATGGGTACGAGCAATTAGTAAACAACGAAAGGGTTTTTGAGGGTCATCATCATTGCTCACCCATAAATCGCAGGCAATAATTGGCTTAATCCCTGTTTTTCTCGCCTGTTTATAAAATTTAATTTGTCCAAAAAGATTACCTAGATCCGCTATACCTAATGCTGGTTGTTCAAATTGTTTTGCCGTATCAACTAAATCTTTGATACGTGCTATACCATCTACAACAGAATATTCTGAATGACAACGAAGATGAACAAAACGAGGGGACATAGTAATACCGTCTTAAAGGAAGAGAAAAAGTAATTATAACAAAGATACTTAATCCGCTAAGCCCCTCGCATTAACCATGCCTTTTGCAAGCGTTTAACCGATACAGGCATTGGCGTACGCAACTCTTGTGCAAATAAAGCCACTCTAAGCTCTTGCAGTAACCATCTAAAATCTTCTAAACCCTTATCTTCTCTCCCCTTTAACTGGGCAAATGCACGTTGATAATTGGTCAATAAAGGTGCCATCTCTGCCATTAGACGGGTATCTCGTGCTGGGTCAGTTTGTATTTTCTCTGCTCGCACAAAATCTGCTTTTAAATACCGCACAAAATGATTTAAATGAGAATAGTCTGTCTGTGTTAAAAAATGTTTTTGCATCAGGGCTGACTGATTACTCATCATATCTTGATAGGCATTTTTATACGCTTTAATCGCTCCCATTTTTTTCTGTGTTTGATGCCATTGTTCCAAAATTTGATAGCAAAGTCTCGCCACTTCATTGACCAATAAGCCTAATTTTTCTTTGACCACCATTTTACGGTCTTCAAATGTTTGTTGATTCATAGGCAAAGGATCAATTAAAGCTGCTTGTATTAACGCACAATCAATTATATCGCTCAATAATTCTTCTTGCGTACCCAATGGTAGGTACAACATACTCATTTTAGTTATATCATGGATATTCTTTTGCCAATATTTTATCTGTTCTTTAAGACCAAGTTTAAATAAGCGTAATAACCCTTTTTTATGCTTATCAAGTGCCTGTTCTAGCTCATCAAAAACATCAATGGCACAATGAGTCCCCTCATCAACTAAGGCAGGATAGCCAATAACGGATTGTTGTCCCTTTTTAATTTCAAGAATATCAGGTAATTCACCAAAATCCCATGTAGTAATTTGGTCTGTTTTAAGCAGTGCTGCGGCATAGCGATCATGTTCAGCCACTTTCTGAAAACTTTCTTGTGTTTGTGTAGCATGCTCTGCTTTAAGTAAACTTAAATGACGACTAGCCGATAACATTCGCCCATATTCATCAACGACTTTAAAAATCATATGCATATGAGGGGGTAATGTTTCCACTTTAAAGTCTTCTTCCTTGACCCTTGTTTGTGTGGTTGCCCAAATATCATCGATTAAGGCTTGTAATAAAGGGCGGTTAGGTTTTTGTAAAATATGCTCATGACGGAAGTAAAAATCCCTTGCATATTCTGGCAAAGGCACACAATGTCGGCGTAATTTCTGTGGTAAAGATTTAAGTAAAAGTTGCACTTTCTCTCTTAACATACCCGGTACTAACCACTGTGTAGGAACAGGATCAATTTGACGTAAGGCATAGACAGGAATGGTCATGGTAACGCCATCTTTAGGCGAACCGGGTTCAAAATGATAGTCTAATGGTAAATCAAGCCCATCCCACGTGAATTTTTTAGGAAAAACCTGTGTGGTAACACCTGCTGCTTCATGACGCATTAAGTCTTTTTTATCCAGTATTAGTGCTTTTTGTTCTTCTTTAGAGAGCCGTTTATACCATGCTTCTAATGTTGCCGTCTGGTAAATATCTGTTGCAATATGCTGGTCATAAAAAGCGAAGATAAGCTCATCATCCACCAAAATATCAGGACGGCGAGATCGGTGTTCTAATCGTTCAATTTCTTCAATCAGCTGACGATTTTTGATAATAAAAGGCAATTGACTATCAATTTCTCCTGTAACTAATGCCTCACGAATAAACACTTCTCTAGCCGCTTGGGGATTAATTCGCCCATAATGTACCTTACGCCCATTATAGATAGGAATACTATATAAAGTCGCTCGTTCATTGACTTGTACTTGACCTCTTTGACGATTCCAATGTGGATCAGACCATTGTTTTTTCAGCAAATGTTCTGCTACACGCTCAATCCACTGTGGCTCAATCTTAGCAATGATTCGAGCAAACAGTCGTGAAGTTTCCACTAATTCACCTGCCATTATCCATTTACCCGCTTTTTTTGCTAAGGTAGAACTAGGGTGAATCATAAAACGAATATCTCTTGCCCCTTGATAAATCTGATTATCCTGCTCACTTTTAAGACCAATATTCCCTAATAAACCACTTAATAAAGCTTTATGAATTTGCTCATACGTCGCTGCTGTTTGATTTATACGCCACCCTTTTTCAGCAACCAGTGTTAATAATTGGCTATGGATATCATGCCACTCTCTTAGACGAATAGGCGATAAATATTCTTTACGAAGTTCATTAACCAACTTACGCTGTGATGCTTTATGTTCAACCTTATCATGATACCAATCCCATAATTTTAAATAGGAGATAAATTCAGACTTCTCATCTTTAAATTTAGCGTGTGCCTGTGTACTTTGCTCTTTGGCATCAAATGGACGCTCACGTGGATCTTGTACTGATAAAGCAGCCGCAATAATCAATACTTCGTGTAGGCTATGTTGCTCTTTAGCAGATAAAATCATACGTGCAATTTTGGGATCAAGCGGTAACTCTGCTAACACCCTACCAACCGGTGTAATATGGTTACGCGTATCTAATGCCCCTAACTCATGCAAAATATGATAGCCATCAGCAATCGCTTTCCCTGTAGGCTGATCCACAAAGGGAAATTGTTCAATATCATGCAGTTTTAATGCTTTCATTCGCAAAATAACCGATGCTAAAGAAGAACGTAAAATTTCTGGATCACTAAATGCAGCTCGCCGTTTAAAATCCAGCTCATCATAAAGGCGAATACACACCCCTGCTCCGATACGTCCACAACGACCTGCTCGTTGGTTAGCAGAGGCTTGACTAATTTTCTCAATTTGAAGCTGTTCAACTTTATTCCGCCAAGAATAACGCTTAATTCTCGCTAAACCGCTATCAATAACAAAACGAATACCCGGTACAGTTAAAGAGGTTTCTGCCACATTGGTTGCCAAGATAATTCGCCGTAGATTTGTAGAGGGTTGAAATATTCTTTCTTGCTCTGCTTGAGACATACGAGCAAAAAGTGGTAATACTTGCACTGCGGCCATTTTATGCTTATGTAGGGCATCTGCTGTTTCTCTAATTTCTCGCTCACCGGGAAGAAAGATTAAAATATCCCCTGACCCTACACGCATACACTCATCAACACTATCAATAATGGCATTGATAAGGTCTTTTTCTTCATCTCTATCCATACGGTCTTGTTGAGTAGAATATACACTATCTTCTTCCTCTATTAGACCAATAGGACGATAACGTACTTCAACAGGATATAAACGTCCAGAGACTTCAATAATAGGGGCAGCAATCCCCTGAGCATTTGCAAAATGTTGGGCAAAGCGATCCGCATCAATAGTAGCTGAAGTAATAATCAGTTTTAAATCAGCCCGTTTTTTAAGAATATTTTTGAGTAAACCCAGTAAAAAATCAATATTTAGACTACGTTCATGTGCTTCATCAATAATTATCGTGTCATATTTGCGGAGTAAAGGATCTTGCTGTGTCTCTGCTAGCAAAATACCATCCGTCATCAACTTAATCGCCGCATTAGGGCCTGTTTTGTCATTAAACCGTACCTGATACCCTACCCAATCCCCAATCTCTGTTTTTAGTTCTTGTGCTATCCGTTTAGCCACCGAAATAGCCGCAATACGTCTTGGTTGGGTATGACCAATTAATCCTTTTTGCCCCCTACCCAATGCCAGACAGATCTTAGGTAATTGGGTTGTTTTCCCTGAACCTGTCTCACCACTTACAATAACGACTTGATGTTGTTCAATCGCTTTTGCAATTTCCTCTCTTTTACCACTAACAGGTAATTCATCATCATAATGAATCGGAGGTAATGCTCTAGGTGTTTTCTCTAAAGGGGGAGTAGGTTTTGCGGATAAATCTGGCGCAGAGGGTATTTTTTTAGGAGACGTAGTTTTACGTTTCTTAATTCTTAATTGAGTAGATTTTGCTAAACGCGTAGAAAGCACCTCTGATGCTTCAACAGATATTGTTTTTTGATGGTCTTGCTTTGCTTTTTTATTCATAGATTGGTTTGGCATTCTTTTTTGGATAGGTGTATTCACTAAGTCAGTATCTTTTTGCATTGTTGGTCAATCAGTACACGTTATTATGTATTTTTATCTTTTTCATAAAAGATAATCCATTTTGTATTACTCACTATTATAATTTTCAAAATAGATTTACGCTATCCCTATCTTTCATGGAGGACACTTTTTCATGTCAATTGAAACAGAAACCTACTCAGCGTTAGATGCGCCCGAATATGCTCCTGCTCAATTTGTTCGTTGGTTTCGTGATGTTGCCCCCTATGTACATACCATGCGAGGCAAAACCTTTGTTGTTGGGTTTGGTGGCGATTTAGTCCAAGAAGAACGGCTTAATGCCTTAATACAGGATTTATCCTTACTCACCGCATTAGGTGTTCGTTTGGTACTGGTATTTGGTTCCCTTCCCCAAGTAAATGAACAGCTACGCTTAAAAGGATATGATTTTCAATTTGATACAGGTATGGAGCCTACATCAGCGATTGCACTTGAATGCTGTAAAGAAGCAGCAGGTGAACTTCGTTTAGATATTGAGGCAGCCTTTAGTCAAGGGTTGCCCAATACCCCCATGTCAAATGCTCAAATACACGTTATTTCTGGTAATTTTGTCACTGCTCAACCTATTGGAGTTATTGATGGGATTGATTATAAACATACTGGAAAAGTCAGAAAATTTGATATTACCTCTATTCATAAAGCCATTTCCCTTGGTGCTGTCGTTTTATTAGGGCCAATTGGTTTTTCTCCAACAGGAGAGGCCTTTAATATCGCGATGGAAGAACTTGCTACCCATGCGGCTATTGCACTTAAAGCCGATAAATTAGTTTTTCTCAATCAATCAACCGTATTAAGGGATGATAATGGTCATGTTATTACCGAAATTGCCCGTGCAGAAGCAGAAAAAATTCTAAAGGAAAAAAGCATAGAGCCTCACTTTGCTAATCTTTTAAAACATACCGTTAAAGCAGTGCGTTGTGGTGTTAAGCGGGCTCATATTATCCCCCATAATTTGGATGGTAGCCTACTACTTGAATACTTTACCCATGATGGTATCGGTACAATGGTCGTAGAAGATACACTAGATGATTTACGCCCAGCAACTATGGACGATATTGGGGCTATTCTGTCATTAATTGAACCTCTTGAAGCCGATGGCACACTTGTCCCTAGAGGACGGCATATTATTGAACGAGATGTCGAGAAATTTACCGTGCTAGAGCATGACGGCATTATCTATGGCTGTGTTTCACTTATACCCTACACCAATGAACAGATGGCTGAAATGGCTTGTTTAATTGTACACCCAGATTGGCAAAGTGCAGGTGAAGGCGAGCTATTACTTAAACATACCGAATCCAAGGCACGCACAATGGGCATTAAAAAACTTTTCGTTCTTACGACTCGAACATCACATTGGTTTATGAACCGTGGTTTTATACAAGGAACATTAGACGACTTGCCAAAGGAAAAGCAAATCAATTACAATCGTTCTAGAAACAGTCTTATTTTTATCAAGAATTTATAGAAGGAAGTTATTTATGGCTCGTATGGTTCAATGTGTAAAATTAAAAAAAGAAGCACCAGGTCTTGATTACCCTCCATATCCTGGAGAACTTGGCGTACAAATTTACAAAAATATCTCTCGTGAAGCTTGGCAAAACTGGATGGATATTCAAACACGCATTGTCAATGAAAACAGACTTAATCTTGCTGATGTGCGTGCCAGAAAATACGTTAGACAACAAATGGAAAGTTATCTCTTTGATGACCAAGATGTTGAAGCACAAGGCTATACACCGCCAAGTGCTTAATCATTAATCAGTCACTAGATTAATAAAAGAAAGGGTTAGATACGCTAACCCTTTTTTTGAGCTTTATTTTTTAATATACAGATTTTGTAGTAAGACACGAGCAAGCGGATCTTTACCCGTATATCCCCCTACATAAGGTTTTATCAATCGTACACGCACATAGTTATAAAAGGGAATCAATGCAAAATCATCCGCTAGAATTTGTTCCGCTTTAGCATAAGCTTCAGCACGTGCTTCACTATCCTCAATTTTATACGCATTCGTAATTACATCATCATACGCTTTACTTTTATAGAAAGTAGAATTTTGACTAGAATCAGATAGGAAGTAATTCGTAAAAGTAGTTGCCTGATTATAATCTGCTCCCCAACCACTCAGTGCAATCTCATAATTACCCTGACGACGTGTATCTAAAAAGGTTTTCCATTCTTGATTTTCTAATTTAACATTGATTAAGCCGTTTGTATTCTTTTTCCAAATAGATGCCACAGCAATAGCAATTTTTTTATGACCTTCACTGGTGTTATACAGAATCGTAAATTTCAGTGGATTTGATTGGCTAAAGCCTGCCTCTTCTAATAATTTAATCGCTTCTGCACTTCGCTCTTGCATTGACTGGTTCGCATAAGCTGGCTGTTGAATTTTATGTCCTTCATTAATATAAGGTGGCGTAAAGACATAAGTAGGTATTTGCCCCTGTCCTAATACTTTATCGGTAATAATATTTCGGTCTAGTGCTAGATTTAATGCTTTACGTACCCGAATATCGTTAAAAGGAGGTTTACTATGATTAATATCATAAGTATAGGTTGTTAGTATGCGATTGTTAAATATCTCATTTGGAATTTCTTTTTTGAGTTTGGCATATAATTCCGCAGGCAGACCATTATTAACATCTAAATCACCTGCCCGATAACGCTGTACATCGGCGACACCTGACTCAATCGCTAAGAAAGTTGCTTTATCAATAACCGTTTCTTTATCATTCCAATAAAATGGATTACGTTCAAATACGATTTTGCCATTAATCACATGATCAACGAGCTTATAAGCACCATTACCCACTATATTTTCTTTTTTTACCCAACTATCCCCAAATTTTTCAATCACTTTTTGTGGGAGTGGAAACACAGATGGATGTGCTGTCATCGATACTAAATAAGGGACAGGATTATTTAGGGTTAATTGAAGGGTATAATCATCTACTGCTTTAATGCCAAGTGTATCAGGAGATTTTTTACCTTCGATAATCTCATTTGCATTTTCGATTTGAAGAAACTCAAGATAACTTGCGTAAGGTGCTGCTGTCGCTGGTGTAACAAGACGCTGCCATGCAAAGACAAAATCATGCGCCGTAACAGGATCACCGTTAGACCACTTGGCTTCTGGACGTAGTTTAAATGTCCACTGTTTAAAATCAGGAGAATGCTCCCAAGATACGGCAACACCAGGTATGATATTACCATCTTCATCTGCTGTTACAAGCCCCTCAAATAATTGTAATGCCACTTGTGATTCTGGGCCTCCCGCTATTTGATTGGGATCAAAACTTTGCGGTTCTGTACCATTATTAACCGTAATTTCTTGCTTTTCTGCCAATACCGTACCTTCAGGTACTTTGGCTGCAAAAGCAGTTGTCGATAAACCAAAAATAATTGTCGCAGATAATACCGAATATTTCATAATAGACTGCATTATTATTCTCCTGAATAAAGCATTATGCTATAAAGTAAAAATGTACTAAAACATTAGGGTTTGCATTTTGTTCTGCCATAAGCAAAGAAACTAGATCAATAAACGCCCACAACCCTATTTATCCATTAAAAATAGTTTGATAAATTTCTCTATCATTAATGTAAAAACGCTATAACAATATGCACTTTTTACTATGTAATATCCAATAAACTACTGTTTTTGATAAATAATACGATAACATAGTAGGGATTATACAGTTTCATTACAATTAATAATAATTTAAATTCATTAAAGTTAAGAAACTATTTTTAACATTGCATTATTTTAAAGACTATTAACAACACTCAATATCAGGGAAATCCCTATTTATTAAAATTTAAAGAAATTTTTAAAGAACTATTTAACTTTAAACCAATAAAGTATCCTGAGAATATTAAAAAGAGGCTGTATTAGATTAGCCGTTATATTAACCTATAAAAATGAAGATAAATCATTGTAAATAAAAGCAATCTACACAAAGAAAATGATTAGCATTTTATAATAGAAATCACTAACCGATCAGAAGCTAGATATACTAGATAACCCCTCTCATTCAGCCATATTTTATCGTAAGATTAGGAGAAGGTAATGTGTTTAGGGCTAATCTAATACAGTCCCTTATTTAAAAACATAGCACTTCTCATTTAAATTTAAACCACAAAAAAGAGGCACTACTAGAGTACCTCTTTTTGATAAATAACTTCTTATTATTTTACAAATTTGAAGCTGTAATCAAGCGTTTTGTATAGTCATCTTTGGGAGATTCAAAGATTTGATGGACATCACCGCTCTCAACGACTTGACCTTGACTCATCACAATGACTCGATCACTTAATGCCCGAATAACAGAAAGATCATGGCTAATAAAGATATAACTTAGACCATATTTTTTCTGTAAACGGTTAAGCAATTCTACAACCGTAATTTGTGTAGAACGGTCCAATGCAGAAGTGGGTTCATCTAATAATACAAACTTAGGTTCAAGAATAATCGCTCTCGCAATCGCAATTCGCTGGCGTTGTCCTCCTGAGAACTCATGTGGATAGCGGTTAATCATACTGGGTGATAAATTAACCTCTTCCAACATTTTCATCACTTTTTCACGACGTTGCTGTGCGGTTAAATGCGGAAAGTGTACAGATAAGCCTTCTCCAATAATTTCACCAACGGTTAAACGAGGTGAAAGTGAATTAAATGGATCTTGGAATACCATCTGCATATCTTTTTTTAATAATTTGCGTTCAGACTTTGATAATTTTGCAATAACAGCATCATTAAAAGTAATATTACCCCGATAATCCAATATCTGCATAATGGCTCTACCCAGTGTCGATTTACCTGAGCCTGATTCACCCACAATACCCAATGTTTCACCAACATCAAGGGTTAATGAGATACCTTTGACCGCTTTAAATACTTTTTTAGGTTTACCAAAGAAAGTCCGTTTTAACACATACTCTACCTCAATATTATCGGCTTTAATTAGCGTAGCAGTATGTTCATTTGCTTGTTTTAAATTAACTGGAATCGGTGTTAGTAACTCAATAGTATAAGGGTGCTGTGGATGATTAAATACTTGTTGGGTTTCACCACGCTCAATAATCTCTCCATGTTGCATCACACAAACTTGATCACTGTATTTTTTGACTAAACGTAAATCATGGGAAATAAGAATAATCGCCATACCCATTTCACGCTGTAAATCATGCATTAAATCAAGAATTTCTGCCTGTGTCGTTACATCAAGTGCAGTAGTCGGTTCATCCGCAATTAATAAATCAGGGGTATTAATAATTGCCATTGCAATCATAATACGTTGTAGTTGCCCACCCGAAAACTCATGAGGATAACATTTGAGTTTTTTCTCAATATTGGGTATTTTAACTTTCTGTAAAATAGCTAATGCCTGTTTTTCCGCCTCTGTACGACTGATTTGACGGTGAGTCATCACTGCTTCAAGAATCTGTTCCCCAATGGTCATAAAGGGGTTTAATGAGGTCATGGGTTCTTGGAAAATCATTCCAATACGATCCCCTCGAATAGCACGCAGTTGTTCCTCTGTTAGCTGTAGAATATCTTGCCCTTCAAAAAGAATCGTTGATTCCTTTCCATATTGCACAATATTAGAAGGCAGTAATTGCATGATTGACATCGCCGTTACTGACTTACCTGAGCCAGACTCACCAACAATGGCTAGCGTTTGTCCTTTTTCGACCTCAAATGAACTATTACGTACAGCGTGTACCAATTGTTCATCTGTTTTTAAATAAACATTAAGCTGATTAACGGTTAATAATTTCATGATCCTATCCCCTATTTATCTTTTGGGTCAAGTGCATCACGCAAACCATCACCGATAAAATTAAAACAAAACAAGGTTAAACATAAGAAAAATGCAGGAAAAATCAATAACCAAGGAGATGTTTCCATTTGCATAGCCCCATCACTCAGCAATGCCCCCCAACTACTCATTGGCTCTTGTGTACCTAATCCTAAGAAACTAAGAAAAGATTCAAATAAAATCAATGCAGGCACTTCAAGTGAAGCATAAACAGCTACTAAACCTAATACATTAGGAATAATATGCTTCCAAATAATTTGACGACGAGAAACACCACAAACAATCGCGGCTTCTACAAACTCTTTATTTTTTAAACTTAATGTTTGTCCTCTTACAATACGGGCAAGGTTTAACCATGCAATCATACCAATAGCAACAAAAATCAGTAGAATATCTTTACCGAATAAGGTAATTAATAAAATAATAAAGAACATAAAAGGAAATGACGCAAGAATTTCTAAGGTTCTCATCATCACCATATCCACTTTGCCACCTAAATAACCTGAAATAGCACCATACAAAGTCCCCATAATCACGGCAATAAACGCACCAGCAATACCGACCATTAAGGAAATTCGCCCTCCAATAGCCACTCGAACAAGTAAATCTCGTCCTGCTGAGTCTGTACCAAAATAATGACCTGATGCAAAATCTGGTGCAGTATTCATCAAGCTATAATCGGTATCTTCATAGCTAAATGGTATAAGCATTGGTGCAAAAATAATGAATAAAATAATCAATAATAAAATGATTAAGCTACCAACCGCTGCTTTATTCCGAAAAAATCGACGGCGAGCATCTTGCCACAAACTACGCCCTTGTACACTTTGTGTTTGCATAGCTTCTACAGTACGGTCTATTGCTTGTTGATCTGAATGAGCAGACATCGCTCTCTCCTTTATAATAAAACTGCTTATGAATAACGAATTTTCGGATCAATCACTGCATAGAGAATATCTACAACAGTATTAAATAAAATAGTGAGAAAACCAACTAAAATTGTGAGACTCATCACCAAAGAATAGTCTCGGTTTAACGCACCATTCACAAAAAGCTGACCGATACCCGGGATACCAAATACACTTTCAATCACGATTGAACCCGTAATAATCCCTACAAAAACTGAACCCAGATAACTCACCACGGGCATTAAGGCAGGACGAAGCGCATGTTTTAAGAGGATTTTTCGCATCGGTAAGCCTTTTGCTTTAGCGGTACGAATAAAATTGGAATGCAAGACTTCAATCATTGAGCCTCGTGTAATACGCGCAATCCCTGCCACATAAGCAATCGTTAAGGAAGTAACAGGTAAGACCATATAATAAAGTTCACCGCCATTCCAGCCACCCGCAGGCAACCAATCCAGATAAATCGCAAAAATTAATACTAATAATGGGGCAAATACAAAGCTAGGCATAATAATACCTATCATCGCCGAGGACATCAGCAGATAATCCCACCGGCTATTTTGTTTTAAGGCAGCAAATGTACCAACCGACACACCTATCAACACGGCAAAGAAGAAAGAAACAACACCAAGTTTAAATGAAACGGGAAAAGCAGAAGCAACCAGACTATTAACCGTTTGATCTTTATATTTAAAAGAAGGCCCAAAGTCTCCTTGAGCCATATTCTTTAAATATAAGAAGTATTGCTTATACAAAGGCTCATTAAGATGGTATTTTGCCTCAATATTCGCCATCACCTCAGGGGAATACGCACGTTCTGAGGTAAAAGGACTACCCGGTGCAAGACGCATTAAAAAGAATGAAACGGTGATAAGAATCAGTAGCGTTGGAATCGCTTCTAATATCCGCCTTAAAATAAATTTCAACATTAAGTATCTCCCAAAAAACCAGAAATAACTATTGATAAGTATTAAAGCAAAAGATTCTTATCATTCAAAACAACGCTTTCGTATTTTGTTGATACGCAATCATTTGTAATACTAAAGAACAAAACAAGGGGGAAAGCCCCCCTTGTTACCTTGGATATTTATTTTTTGATATAAAGATTACGCAGTAAAACATGGTCTTGAGGGTCTTTACCTGAATAACCGCCTACATACGGTTTGACAAGACGTGTATTTACATAGTTATAGACTGCAATCAATGCAAAATCATTGGCTAGAATTTCTTCTGCTTTGGCATAGGCACTTTCACGTCCTTCACTATCATCAAAGGTATAGGAAGCTGCAATCGCCTCATCATAGGCTTTATTTTTATAAGAAGCCGTATTATTACTTGAATTAGAAAGGAAATAGTTACCAAAAGTGGTCGCATGATTATAGTCAGCCACCCAACCTGCACGAGCAACATCATAATTACCTTGACGGCGGCTATCTACATATGTTTTCCATTCTTGATTTTCTAATTTAACATTGACTAAACCTTTGGTATTGTTTTTCCAAAGTGATGCTGCCGCAATAGCGATTTTTTTGTGACTTTCATTAGTGTTATAGAGAATCGTAAACGTCAATGGATTTGACTTACTAAAACCCGCCTCTTCTAATAATTTAATCGCTTCTGCACTACGCTCTTGCATAGATTGGTTTGCATAAGCAGGTTGTTGAATCTTATTCCCTTCATTAATATAAGGCGGTGTAAAGACATAAGTAGGTGTCTGTCCCTGTGCTAATACTTTATCAGTAATAATTGTTCTGTCTAGTGCTAAATTAAGTGCTTTACGAACACGAATATCATTAAACGGTGCTTTTGTATGATTGACTTCATACATATACGTTGACAGTGTTCTTGTCACAAATAATTCATCAGGTAGTTCTTTTTTTAATTTTGGGAAGATCTCTGGCGGTAAACCATAGTTTGTCATATCTAAATCGCCAGCACGATAACGTTGTACATCCGTCATCGGTTGTTCAATCGTAAGGAAAGTCGCTTTATTAATAATGGTTTCTTTATCATTCCAGTAATGGGGATTACGTTCAAATACAATTTTGCCATTAACCACATGGTCAACCAGTTTATAAGCACCATTCCCTACGATATTTTCTTTTTTTACCCAATTATCCCCAAATTTTTCAACTACTTTTTGAGGAACAGGTAAGACAGATTGATGTGCAACCATAGGTACTAAGTAAGGCACAGGATTGCTTAATGTTAATTGGAGGGTATGATCATCTACTGCTTTAACACCTAATGCATCAGGAGATTTTTTACCCTCAATAACATCATTCGCATTTTCAATTTGAAGATAGTTTAGATAACTTGCATAAGGTGCTGCTGTCGTTGGCGTAACAAGACGTTGCCATGCAAAAACAAAATCATGTGCGGTAACAGGATCACCATTAGACCATTTGGCATCAGGACGTAATTTAAATGTCCATTGTTTGAAATCAGGTGAATGTTCCCATGATTCTGCTACACCGGGTATAACATTTCCGTCTTCATCTCCTGTAACAAGCCCCTCAAATAATTGATAAGCCACTTGAGACTCTGGTACACCTTCTGATTTATGAGGATCTAAACTTTGTGGCTCTGTGCCATTATTAATCGTAATTTCTTGCTTATCGGCTAATACAGTGCCTGCTGGCACTTTAGCTGCCAAAGCAGATGTTGATAAGCCTAGTGCAATTGCTGCTGATAATACCGAATATTTTAGGATAGGTTGCATCTGTTGTTTCCCTTAATTAGAATTTAGAATAAATAGTAACGATAAGTATAAAAACATAAAATTTATTAATAACTTAAAAAAGTAATTTTGTAAAGTTTTTTTAACTTTTATGTGCAGTTATACCTAAACATACCTATTTTCTATCAAAATACAGTCGCCCAAAGATCTAGGCTATTACATTACATTCAAAGTAATATAGCTGATAAAACCTAAATCTTACGCTATTTTCCGCACTATTTTAAAGGCTATTTATATCACTCAATATCAGGGGAAACCCCTATTATTTGATAATAAGGGTAATATTAAAAATTTATTTTGTTATATTTTTGCAACATTTTATAAGAAAAAACTAGGGACTATCTCCTCTCCCCTATACCATCTACTCTTCTATGCCTATGATTAATGTAAAATCTTCTCGCTCTACTTCCATTTCTTGTAACAGTATCATTAATTGATCATAGAAAGTTTTACTAAGAAATACCTTACTTTGTTGATGTTCTAACCAATACCATTCAATAGGCCCTTCTAAATCTGTACTGAGAAAATCCCATAATGCATCAAGATTATGACTAAAATAAGAAGGTAACTTTACTTGCTGAGCTAAAGCATTATAAAACTCTGCCTCACTATGAATAAGAGGAATTTTTATTTGATGAATACGTGAAGGCTGCTTTATTTTGGTCTGCGTACATTTTTTCATTTTATTCCCCTACTACTCACAACTTGGTACACGAGAAAAATGTTCATAATGATCAATCGTAATATAACGTTCTTGTTGCGTATTAAAGACTAACCGCTTTGCATTACGCTTATTCCCACGATAATCTAAATCCGCCTCTTTCCACTGTCCTTTAGGCAGACGGTTTTCATAATTACCAAAACGATCCCCTCCAATTGATTTTCCTTTGAGTTCAGGAATACGATTAAAAGGAACACCTGCTGACCACCCTAAAGCACTTGCTTCTCGTTTTGTCACAAAATACGAGGGAAGTTGTTGGGTCGTATTAAGGCTACGAATAATACCCACTAGCTGATTAACATCAATCTTATTATCTAATTGTTCACGATTAAACTTATCCAGCACGACTTCACAAGAATGACTTGCCTGTTTTGATAGTATTTCTCGCTCTTGTTGCGTAGGTGCTTTTGCAAAAGCAAGTGCAGATGAGGCACTAACACTAGCCACAACACCTATAAATAGACGAGAAAAATAAAGCGCTATTTGCATAAATAATCCTAAAGAGATTTGACCTTATCACAATAGTATAAATAATATTTATTAAAAAGATATTTTCGTTAGATGTATTACTTAACGATAGCTTTAATACCAGATGATATATAAGGATACGTTATACATCATCTGGATTAATATTACCCCCTATTGATAACCCTTTTTATGTAGATGACGCATTTTTTTCTTCAGGAACAATAGGTATGGTTGTCGCAGTATAAGGGCGATAGACAGCATTTAGTTTAACCATCAGTTCTTCCATTTGCTCATTGGGGTCAAATGAATCGGCACGAGCCACAGGCCAAGCCACTTCAAATAAACGAGAATGATAAATACCATTGAGTAAATCATTCTCTTGAAACTCAGGGTAAATAGCCGATAATAACCGTATTTCTGTCGGTGAAATACGACGAGCAATATGGTGTGCTTTCAATAAATTAGGATGGCTTAAACCAGCAGCCCCTACCAATTCACCCACGGCACGCATCGTATTACGGTGGTAGTTATAGACACGTTCTGATTTATTATCCACATCAAGTGCCTTAGCACGTTTAGGATCTTGTGTTGCTACCCCTGTTGGGCATTTATCGGTATGACAAACTTGTGCTTGGATACAGCCGACAGCAAACATAAAACCACGACCAGCATTACACCAATCAGCCCCTAAGGATAAGGTTCTGGCAATATCAAAGGCAGAAATAATTTTACCCGCAGCCCCAATCTTAATATATTTACGTAAACCAATACCCACCAAGGTATTATGTACTAAACGTAATGCCTCACGCAAAGGTGTACCAACATGATCAGCAAATTCAACTGGTGCCGCACCTGTACCACCTTCAGCCCCATCTACCACAATAAAATCAGGATAAATCCCTGTTTCTAACATCGCCTTAGCAATCGCAAAAAATTCCCATGCATGGCCTACACAAATTTTAAAGCCTGTTGGTTTACCCCCCGATAAATCGCGCATTCGTTGAATAAACTTTAGCATACCGATAGGTGTATCAAATTCAGGATGAGTAGAGGGTGAATTACAATCAATACCAATAGGAATACCACGTGCCTCTGCAATCTCGGCAGTCACTTTTGCACCTGGTAAGATACCACCATGACCGGGTTTTGCACCTTGTGATACTTTTAATTCAATCATCTTAACATTGGGATGGCGAGCTTTTTCAGCAAATTTTTCATCATTAAAAGTACCATCTTCATTACGACAACCAAAATAGCTAGAACCAATATTCCAGATAAGATCACCACCTTGTAAATGATACTTACTAATACCACCCTCACCTGTATCATGGGCAAATTTACCTTTAAGTGCTCCTCGATTTAAGGCAGACACAGCATTAGCCGATAATGCACCAAAACTCATCGCCGAAATATTAAAGATCGACATACTATAAGGCTGTTTACATTGAGGGCCACCTACTGTAATACGAAAATCGGTATCTGTAATATGAAAAGGGTGCATAGAATGGTTAATCCACTCATAGTCTTTTTCATACACATCTTTAATCGTACCAAAGGGACGTTTATCAATCTGTTGTTTGGCTCGCTGATACACGATTGAGCGTTGCAAACGTGAGAAAGGTAAGTTTTCCGTATCATTCTCAATAAAATACTGACGAATTTCGGGACGAATTGACTCTAATAAGAATCGTAAATTCCCAATAATAGGATAGTTACGACGGATAGAATGCCGTACCTGTTTCATATCATATATCCCTAATCCTGTCAGGATAATACAGGGAATCGCTAGCCATAACCAATTCGCATTAAAAAGCGATAAAATCAATCCTACTACCGCTAAAATAGCGATAAGGACAAAAACTAAATAACGAGAGAAAAATGGAATTCTCATAACTCACCCAGATAAGAAAAGTAAAGCCTCAGGCATATACCTGAGGCTATAATAATCAATATACTAACTATTAATTATTTAAGTGGAGGTTGAACAGGCTGACCTTTAACAGCAGTAACGATAGCTTGAGCTGTTTGTTGGTCTCCTACTAAGAATAGGAAGTTTTCACCATCACGAGCACTATTTAATGAAACCACTTGTGAGCCTACTACCGTAACAAAACCACGATTATTAACGGCTGCTAATGCTTTTGATGCGGTAGGATTTAGTACCGCACGAACAAAAATACGACCTTTATCATCTTGTACGGATTCAATATTTGTTAATTGATCACGCGTAAAAAGCGGTTGTTGTGCAACATAAATAGTTGATTGCTCTGATACTTTGAGTGGACGATAACCTTTTACCACTTTATCTGAAGCAACATAAACCTCAAAAGAAGCTGCTTGTTGTGCTTGCGCTTGTTGAGCAACTGTCTCTGTTGCTGCATCTTTGCTAGCACTTGATGCACAACCTGCCAAAATAGCAGCTAATGGTAATACGGCTAATGCCAATTTACGAGAAAACTTCATCATCATTCCTTATTGGTTAGACATAAATAAAACTTCTGCACATTATAACAAAGAAATACCTATCCTCTCTACTCGCTACCTTATAAAAGCAAAGAGATATTTCACTGTTTTACCATTTAAAAATACTAAAAAGGGCAGATAAGCCCGCCCTTTTCTCATATCGTATATGACGCTTTTATATAAAGATAATAACTACATCTTAGAAATTTACTTACTCGCTTTCGCTTGACGTAAGATATCGGCTACTTCACGTGCTTGGTTTAGTGTTGCCATAGGTAAGAGTAAAACGCCATCTTGTAGTTTAGCGCCTGCATTATCAATTTTAGAGAAAACCGAGTTATTTAAGCTAGCTAAAACTGTATTTGAACGATGGTGTGCTAAGGCAGCGCTTAAACGCTTATTCGCCGCATCACTTAAACGGATACCTAAAGCAGGTTGGTCAGATACGGTTTTTGCAACAAAAGCATTACGAACATCTTCCATTGAAGCAATCGCACCTGTTGTATAGTAGGTTACATCACCTGATTTAATCTCTTCTGTTGCTTGTGTAGCAGGGGCTTTTTTCTTGCTTGATTTTTTACTGGCAACTGGTTTATGTGTAGAACCAACATAAAGGTGGAAAGTTTTAGCATTATTTTGAGCACTTCTATTTTCTTTCACCACAACATCTGATGGCGTAGATGGACTAGTACGAGGAAAAAATGAAAAACAAGCCGTTAAGCTCAAACTTAATGCAACACCAATGGCAATACGAGAAAGTTTCATAGAATTTATCCTAAATCTGAAAATTAAATAAAATCACATTACCCTATCAATCATAAGACAATATAGGATGCCTTTTTATCATGACAAAGAAATTACCGCTACTATAGAGAAATTATGCAAAATAGTCATCAAAAATTTGAAGATTTTTCTATTTTTTTTGTAAATAAACGTCAATATATACTAATGGAAATATCCTGCACAACGGTCTTGTTGATTTAAGTCGATTGCCTGAGCTGCTGAGGTAAGTTTCACCCTTTTGGCTAATAAACCGCCGTATTCAA
The DNA here is from genome assembly GCF_009833965.1 of Pelistega ratti. Classification (NCBI taxonomy): domain Bacteria; kingdom Pseudomonadati; phylum Pseudomonadota; class Betaproteobacteria; order Burkholderiales; family Alcaligenaceae; genus Pelistega; species Pelistega ratti. Next base: position 44,489 of record NZ_CP047165.1, on the reverse strand, counting down.
CTGGACCACTTCGAGGGGCTGTATCGACCCAATATAGACGAGTTGATAAAAAGTATTCTCCTTGAGGAACATTCGGGAAAGCAAATTGACCAAAGGTATTCGTTTTCACCTGATATAAAGCTTGTTTATACAAAGCACTTGCTGGTTCGCTCAGCACTCTTCCACGTTGGCAGACTTCTTTAAACCATTGTTCACTCGCCTTAGAGACAGGATTAAGTACAACATCGATCATAGCACCAGAATATTCTTTAAATTGTCGGTTATCCTGTAGATAGGCACGTCCAACTAGCTGTGTTGTCCCTGTACCCTTTTTAATATCTGACGGGTCAAAATTAACACGTTCTACATGAGGGCGCTTAGCATGATCAATTGAACGATAACGATGCTGTGTTACCGTACTACATGCCGCTAAAAATAAGGTTATACCGACGATACTAACGAAACGAAAACGATGCGAAAAAAACATTATCACCTTGATAATTAATCTATAAAAGTGGCATTATTTTACCGTAAAATTCACTCTATTTTAAGCACTATTTTATTTTAGATACGCATGGTTTATTTTAGTATCATAAAATATACTAATGATGATGGCAGGTATGGTGTGGTGCATGGTGCTGATGATTCTGCATGCCATCACAATAGAGTGTTTCACTATGTTGATGACGTTTACCTTCTACCTGTAGCGTACTATGCAAAATACCGTAATCTTTTAATTTAGCTTCTATTTGATGAATTATTTGGCTTGTTTCTACGACTGTTAATGTCTCTTCTACAACCAAATGAGCAGAAAAATAATGACCTTGTCCTGTTAATGTCCAGACATGTAAATCATGAATGCCTTGTATTCCTTCTGTATTCAATATATCCTCTACAATAGATTGCTGATTGATATGAGAAGGGGCGGCTTCCATAAGGATAGGGAACGTGCTTTTGAGAATACCATAAGCACTTCGAGCAATCAGTAGTGCTACCATCACACTTACTAAAGGGTCAGCCAATCGCCAATCAAAAAACATCATTAACAATGCCGCAATAATCGCACCGACTGATCCCAGTAAATCTCCTAGCACATGTAAATAAGCACTTCGCATATTCACATTTTGCTCTGTATCTCCCTGACGATGCATATACACAGCAATCACAATATTCACCACCAAGCCAATAAAGCTAATCAGCAACATTCCTACTGTTGCAATCTCTGGTGGTTGGTAAAACCGTCTAATCGCTTCAATAATAATTAATACCGCAATAACAATTAACGTTATGCCATTTAATGCAGCAGCTAAAATTTCAGCTCTCTTGTAACCAAAGGTATTTTGTGAATTACTTGCCCGTTCAGCAAATTGAAAGGCTAATAAAGATAATCCTATCGCAAAGGCATCTGAAAACATATGACCTGCATCAGATAGTAAAGCTAGGCTTCCTGTCCACAGACCCCCTATCACTTCAACCATCATATAAATAGCGATAATCCATAATGAAATACGCAATACTTTTTTATTACTGGTATGAACATGATGATGTCCATCATGGTGATGGTGGTGTGCAGATGACATAGTAAAACACTCCTTTCCCTTAGGATAATAATAGCATTTATTATAAATAACAATAAGCACTACTGACATAGGAGAATCATTACTTATATAAAAAATAGTTATTACATTTTGCTACTTTATATACAACAGAAATGATGAATTAAAAATCTCTATCTATTGACCTATATATCTACTACATCAATATAGAAATTTGTCATGAATAAAATTTGTTTTTAAATAAAATAGGCAATAACTTGAGCGACCTAAACACTATTTACAGTTGTTGTTTCAAACAATAAAGGACGGTATTACTACCGTCCCTTTTATCAAATAAGCAAATTATGCTAAGTTCATAAACTTTATGAATTATTTTCTTTATCCAGATTAAATGCTTTATGTAAAGCTCTAACCGCTAACTCCATATACTTATCTTCAATAGCCACAGAGGTTTTGATTTCGCTTGTACTAATCATCTGAATATTAACACCTTCTTTTGAGAGCGTACCAAACATCTTGCTTGCAACACCTGCATGAGAATGCATCCCTATCCCTACGATAGAAACTTTAGCAATTTTATCATCTGCTATCACTTCACGCGCATTAATGGCAGGTGCAACTTGACTATTAATCACCTCAATAGCACGTTTAAAATCATTACGATTAACGGTAAATGAAAAGTCTGTTGTACCATCAACGGATTGATTTTGGATAATCATATCCACATCAATATTGGCTTGGGCAATAGGATCAAGAATTGTATAGGCAACACCCGGTTGGTCAGGTACACCTAAAAGCGTAATTTTGGCTTCATCGCGACTAAAGGCGATACCAGAAACAATAGCGGCTTCCATTTTTGAATTTTCCTCAAGAGTAATTAACGTTCCTGAATTTTTTTCAACTTCAAGATCAATATTAGGGTCGGTAAGCGAAGAAAGAACACGTAAAGGCACATGATACTTACCTGCAAATTCAACTGAACGAATTTGAAGGACTTTAGAACCTAAAGAGGCCATTTCCAACATTTCTTCAAATGAAATAACGGATAAACGGCGAGCATCCGGCTCTACCCGTGGGTCAGTCGTATAAACACCATCAACATCTGTATAGATAAGGCATTCATCTGCCTTAATAGCTGCCGCAATAGCGACTGCTGAGGTATCTGAACCACCACGTCCAAGAGTGGTAATATTACCCTCATCATCAACCCCTTGGAAACCCGTTACAACAACGACTTTACCTTGATCTAAATCACGTTTGATACGGTCTGGCTCAATACTAGTAATACGTGCTTTGGTATAAGATTTATCCGTATGCACAGGAACTTGCCAGCCTGTATAGCTACGCGCAGAAACACCTAATGTTTGTAATGCAATAGCAAGTAAAGCACTACTAGCCTGCTCCCCTGTCGCAGCTAACATATCTAATTCTCTACGGTCGGCTAACTCGTTAATTTCTTTAGCAAGCCCCAACAAACGATTAGTTTCCCCTGCCATAGCAGATGGAACAACAACAACTTGATGACCAGCCGCATGCCATTTGGCAACACGTTTAGCCACATTTTGGATACGTTCGATAGAACCCATTGAGGTTCCACCATATTTGTGGACGATTAAAGACATCTTAAAAAAAGTAAAAAGCAAATAATAAATAAGCCCTTTATTTTACATAGGTTTTTAAAAAATAGTAGCTGATAAGCCAAAACCATTATAAATTCTATTTCCTTATATATTATTTAAAGTATTTAGATAATTCGTTTAGTAATATTAAAACTCGGCACTACTACTCTTTTTCTTATCCATCTACTCCCATAAAATATACCTTCTGTTACATAAAATATAACAATCATTTTCCCCTACCCCCTAAAAAATCTTTCTTTTCATAACAATAATTTAATATAAGTTATTGAAATATAAGAAATTTATAGGCTATTTATCATATACATTGATATAAAACTATTACGCTAAATTTATAGAATTTCCTCATATCGGTTTACTTCATATTACTTTTGTACGATAATGAAAAAGGAAATGATAATTATTCTTATAGGAGGTTTAAATGAATTTAAAATTATCTATTTGCACACTCTTAAGTAGTTTTATTACGATAACTACCTTTGCTCAAGAGCTTGCTAATCCAGATACGATTGAACCGATTAAATTCTTTTCACCTCCTAAACCCATTACTCCGAATATTGCATTAGGTTATTTTCCTGAAAATCAGTTTGATCGTACTGATCGCCGTGATTACTACTTTGTGACAGAAAATATTGATAAAGCCTTTCGCCCTTTAAAAATCAATAGTGGGTTTTATGGTAAGAATTTTTATAACGCAATATCGGCACAAGCACGCGGTGCAAATTTTTATGGAATTGCCAACCTTAATCACACAAAAGCCAATGGATATAAAGATGGTGCAGGTCATGATGTTGATTGGGGGTATAAGCGATTTAATCAATCAGTGATTTTAGGATTTGTCCCTTCTGAATATCAAGAATACAAACTCACTTATCTACATGACAATATAGATGATGATAAACAACCTGAGTTTGCGATGGATCCTATTAAAACAGAGCGGCATATTGCTAAACTCAATGCTCGGTGGGGTAAGGCTGATTTAAGTAATACACTGCAAGCCGAAACAAGTTTTATCAAGATGCAGCGTCATGCTGATAACTATACATTACGAGAAAATCACGCACAAAATATATATCTTGATTTAGAACGTAAAATGTTTAACTTCTCCCTTAAACATGATTACGATATTGGTCAGTTTCATAACACAGCAGCTATTTCTTATCAACATGATTACTTTAATGGAGAGCGCTATCTACATACCCCCCGAAGGGATATTCTTAATGGATATCGTTTTGGTGATGTACATATCAATCGCTATCGTCTATCAAATACCTTATCCTATCGTTTTAATGAACAACATAAACTTGGTTTAGGACTGACGTATGAATTTAATGAAGCGGAGGTTCGTAAAAATACCACACGTCTTGCCAACCCTATGAATCCACGCTTAGCATTTGCTAATCCTCAACAGATATGGCAAGCTCATTATGGTTATGCATTTGATGGTAAAGTACGACAAGAAACTTTCTCAGGAGAATTACAATACGATTACACCCCATCAGAATATCAAAAGTACAGCCTTACCTTAGCTCATATTGAACGAGTTGGAAACCATTTAGAACGCTTTAATTCTATTGCGGCAATTATTCATAATACGATTAATGGTCAATTAATGAACCAACGACCTGTTGCTGCTATTGTAGGGAATCCTTTACTTAAACCAGAACAACATAATTTTATTAAACTTAGCATTGATACCAAAAATGATGCCTATAATGACTATATGAACTCACTAACAGGGCAAGGTTGGCATATAGGTGGTGATTTAATCTTTGATAAAGTAAAAGATTTAATTATTTTTGATCGTGCTAGAAACCAACGTGGTGTCTCCACCCAAGGCGGTGGGATTATCACTCGAAATGTAGATGCCCGCCTATTTACAGCTCAAGCCTATGCACACTACAACTTTAATGCACATTGGGCAGCAGGGCTTAAAGCACGCTATAACTACGGACAGAATGAAACCGATGGTCGTGCGTTATACCAAATGCGTCCATTTGAGTTAATGGCACAGGCAGATTATAAAGATTATTTTAGTCTTGGTAGCTACAATGTAGGGATTACTGCACGCTATGTCGCTAAGCAACACCGTGGAGATTTTGATAAAACAAAAGGGTTAGGAATAGACAACCATGAAGCCGCCAAAAGCTTTGTTGTTGCAGATATTTATGCTGGTATTAATATCCACGATAAATATGGCGTACGGTTAGGTATTAATAATATATTTGATAAACGTTATGCTGAGTTTATCAGTGGTGATCATGTTGTCGCCCTATCCCCTACTGCCGTAGTGAATGCACCGGGTAGAACATATTGGCTTAGCCTACACGCTGCATTCTAACGTTTAATCTTAACTTTATTCAGACTCTTTTTCCGATTAGGAGAAATCATTATGCAAAGACGAGGATTTTTAAAATTATTAGCAGGTACTTCAACACTAGGACTTTCACCCAATTTATTAGCTGCGGAGAAAGAAACCTTTGCTATTTACGGAGCGCCTGCCCTACCTAGTATGATTATCGGGATTGCTGCTGTACAAGGGCAATTAACCAAACAGATGGATGTATCACTAAAAACATGGCGATCACCTGATCAGTTACGTGCAGGGGTTGCAAGTGGTCAATTTAAAGTAATGATGAGCCCAAGTAATGTAGGGGTTAATTTAGCTAACCAAGGGCAGCGTGTTGGTATGATTAATATTCTCACCAAAGGGATTATTAATATTGTCAGTAAACAAGCGATTAATCAACCACAAGATTTAATAGGTAAAAAAGTCTTAATTCCTTTCAAAAACGATATGCTTGATATTGTTTTACACGCTTTACTTAAAAAACTGAATATTGATAGCCAAAAAATAGCTATCACTTATACGGCAACACCTCCTGAGGCGGTGGGTTTATTCCTCAATAAAGATTTTGATGCTGTTTTACTCCCCGAACCAATGGCAAGTGCCAGTATCTTAAAAGGGAAAACAATGGGAATCAATGTAGTGCGTAGTTTTAATTTAACCCAAGCATGGGGTGAGGCATTTAATACACAAGCAATGATTCCACAAGCAGGGATTATTGCAGATATTGACTACTTTCAACAACATCAAGAACAATTTGAATTATTCCATCAGGATTTACAAGCGGCTCTAGCATGGGCAAACAACAACCCACAAAGTGCCGCTCAAATTGGTAAAAACTATATGCCTGCTCCTGTACCTGCCTTAGTACAAAGTTTACCTTACGCAAATCTCACCGTAACAAAAAGTAGAGATATCAAAACCGAATTAATGCAATTTTATGAAGAGTTAATGCGATTTAATCCTAAATTACTTGGGGGTAAATTACCAAGTGATGATTTTTTCTTGGTATAAATACATATCGGATAAACTTATCTGGGGGTAAGTGATTATTCGATACACTTTGATGGTTTTTAGTTTATTTTGTATTAGCCCCATCTATTATGATTAAGACCGATAAAATCAAAAAACCACAGCCTATGATATTTATTATTATAGATTATCTATGGAGTGGTTTTACTAGCCTTGCAATTGCTATGGTACTCGTTGCTTTGTGGGCTTGGGGAAGCACAGTATTCGGTGAGTTTATGCTGCCTTCCCCTTTAAATGTTTTTCATCAATCATGGGCTTTATTGCAACAATTTAGCCTTTATGAATTAGATATTACACTATCACGAGCTATTTTAGGGATTAGTATTTCTTTAATAGCAGGATTATGCTTAGGTTTAATAGCAGGTAGCTTTAAAACCGCCATGGCATTACTTAAACCCATTATCACGATTTTATTAGCTATGCCCCCTATTATCTGGGTAGTGATGGCATTGTTCTGGTTTGGATTTGGTTCACCCAGCGTATTATTTACGATTATTGTACTAGTATCCCCCCTAACGTTTGCCAGTGCCGCAATGGGTATGGCGAGTATTAACCAACAACATGAAGAGCTTTTTGATGCTTACCGTTGTTCTTTATTAAAAAAAATCCGTTATCTCTACCTCCCTCACCTTACTAGCTATGTCATCTCTAGTATCAGTATTGCAGTTGCAATGGGTGTCAAAGTGGTTATTATGGCGGAGCTATTAGGTGCAAGTGATGGTATGGGCGCTAAAATTGCCGATGCTCGAGTCATGTTAGAAACATCTACGGTAATGGCATATGTTGTATTGGTTATTGTTTTTGTCTCACTTTTTGAATACCTCATCACCAAGCCCCTTGAAATTATTCTAATGCCTTGGAGACGATAATGCTAACATTAGATCATATTCGTTTTGAGATACTACGAGATCCTATTATTCGTCATTTTAGCTTTACACTACAACGAGGTGAGGTAAAAACCTTATTTGGACCCAGTGGCTGTGGTAAAACAACTATTCTACGTCTTATTGCAGGACTAGAGACCCCAAAATCAGGAAAAATAAGTAGTGATTTTCAAAAAATTGGATTTTTATTTCAAGAAAACCGCTTACTTGAAAATCTGACAGCGATGCAAAATATCACTATTTTTATGGAAAAGGCGGATATACCTGCTGTGATTGCATTAGCAGCCAAAGTTGGACTCACACAAGGGGATTTATATAAATACCCAACAGAGCTTTCAGGCGGTATGGCAAAACGTGTCGCCTTTTTACGTCTTTTACTGTGTGGTTGTGACTTGGCATTATTAGATGAACCCTTTGTTGGATTAGATCGTGATTTACGCGATATATTAGTTCGTCTTTTAAATGACAAAATTGAGCAAGGAATGGCTTGTGTACTTGTTACTCATGATCGTTTTGAAGCGGCTCGATTAAGCCATGAGATTTTATTTTTATCCCCAAAAGGCATGAAGATTAACCATCGAGTTATCTTACCAGAACCCCTCTCTTCTCGTGATTCATCGTACGAAGAAAAAATCGTTGCTCGTGAGTTTCAAGGAATCCATTATTATGAGTAGCTGGCAAACCTTCTTTACGCACCCCATGCGTCCTTTTTTTGTAATAACGGCCTGTTTTGCTATTATCAGTAGCATCAGTTTTTGGATAAGTCCAACAGCAATTATTCTGCACAGACAAATTTTTCTTGAATTTATGTTACCCGCTGCCTACGGTGGTTTTTTAATGGCAGCTTTATTAGAATGGACTCACTTCTCAGGAAGTCTAAAAGGGATTGCTAATATACTTGGGATATTACTACTATTAGGGTTTATCACACTTTTTATTGCTCCTACTATAAGTAGTTATATTATCGCTGCGTACTGGTTCGTTTTATTGCTTTTTACCACATGGCTTATATGGTTAGATCGTAATACCAATAACTTTGCCCTCTTACTATTACTATCTTGTTTTACCCTTGTGCAAACACGTTATGCCATGACAGGCGATCTTTCATGGCTTAAAACCCAAGTTCATTTAAATATGGCGGCGGTGATGTTGGTATCCTTTCGGGTTAGTATTCTCTTAGGAAATGAAGCACTAAAAAGAAGTACATTAAAGGATCCTATCTTTATTCCTAATGCAGTTTATAAAAATATCGCTATTTTACTTATTTTAATGTATGCAATCGCTGAACGCTACCTACCACAACAAGCTGTTGGTTTTATGGCATTAGCTGTTGGTCTGATTCTACTCGCTAAACTGCGTGAGTTACATCATCATGAACTACTACGCATACATTATGTACGTACATATTATTTTTTACAACTTTTTGCCAGTATAGCTTATCTCTGGTTAGGCTATACACATCTTTTTCAAACACTTAGCAGTACCCCCTTACACCTCATTACGATAGCAGGTATCTTTGGTGGTGTGCTTATGGTGTGGCTTACTGCTGGCTTATGGCATAGTGGATTTATACGATTAGATTACCCTATACTTTGCCGTATTGCTTTACCCCTATTATTCCTTACCGCACTAACTCGTACGGTATTAATGCCTTTAGCACCAGAATGGTTACAAACCAACATTCCCTCTTTATTGCTGATAATGGTATTTGTACTCTATTTGCTAACATTTATACCAATTTTTAAGCAAAATCCTTTTACAGATGATCCTGAAGGTAGTGGTGGTTGTTAAGTCCAAATAAAAAAGTAATTTTTAAAAACCGTATAATATGATTTTATTTAAGGTTAAAATTTTATGAAAGCATTATTGATTGGCGCAACAGGTGCTACAGGTAAAGACTTATTACCACTTTTGCTTGCTGATACAGCATTTACAGAAGTTGTTGTATTCTCTCGCCGTCCCTTATCTATTAACCATGAAAAATTGACCGTCCATATTGTTGAGTTTGACAAAGCAGATACATGGGCAGATAAAGTTAAGGGAGATATTGCTTTCTCATGCCTCGGCACAACGATTAAAGCCGCTAAAACACAACAAGCACAATGGCAAGTTGATTATGAATATCAATATGCTTTTGCTAAAGCCGCTAAAACAAATCAAGTAAATACTTTTGTTTTGGTCTCCTCAGGTTTTGCCTCACCACAGTCTCGTAACTTTTATACTCGTATGAAAGGACAATTAGAAGAAGCTATTAAACAGCTTGGTTTTGCAAATTTACTGATTTTCCGTCCCCCTGTATTAATCCGTCAAAACAGTCAACGTATAGGAGAAGTGTGGAGTATCAAAATCTTACAAGCGTTTAATACTATTGGGTTATTAAAAAGTATGAAACCGATGCCAACCAAAACCTTAGCGACGGCTCTAGTCTCTGTCGCTAAAAAATATAAAGGGATCCATACCTTAGAAGCAAAAGATATTTGGTCGATACAATAGATGAATATCATACTTAAATTCAAGATAGAAGTACAAGGTTTTAAAAGATAAACTGATGGTGCAAAATGTGCAACTTCGTCTTTAAATCTACCTTTATCAATAAGGTGTAGAATAAACTAGCGTTGTTTACATTATTTTAAGATAATAGTACGATGAATATACACAAAAACACTCGCTTATTACCTCGCCAAAGAGAAGAGATTTGGCTAGCTTACACGCAAAACAAACAAAATGTCACCTCTTTAGCGAAAGAATACAAGGTTTCTCGCCCCACCATCTATAAGATACTCAAACTCGCTCGTGGTCGATTATTAAAACCTCAGACCAGTATCAATAATCGGTTTAGACAGGCTAAATTTGGGATTAAACGCTTAGCCAAAGTAGAAAAGTCCATCCAAGAACGATTAAAAAAACAAGCCAAACGCTATAATAAATCCTATCCTGGCGAGATGATTCATGTCGATACAAAACGTTTGCCTTTACTAAAAGGACAACATACACAAAGTCAAAGGGAATATCTGTTTGTAGCTATTGATGATTACTCGCGTGAATTATATGCGGCTATTATGCCAGATAAAACCGCCTTTAGTGCGGCTACGTTCTTAACCCAACATCTGATAGACCCTTGTCCTTATACCATAGAGGTTATTTACTCGGATAATGGAACAGAATATAAAGGAACAAAAGAACATGAGTTTGGTAAAGCTTGTTATCAACATCATATCAATCAAAAATTTACTAAAGTCGCCAATCCTAAAACCAATGGAAAAGCAGAACGGGTAATTAGAACCTTGATGCAAATGTGGCATGATAAACATGAATTTACCGATAGCCAGCATAGAAAACAGGAGCTTACCCGATTTATTAATTTCTACAACACCGTAAAACCACATAGTGCTCTTGTTTACCAAGATCAACTTGGTCATAAACGGACACTGACACCTTACGAATATTTAGAAATTTATTTTGCAAATAGTGTAAACAACGCTTGAGTTTCTAACAAATAAGGATATTTAAAAAGGTAAATACCATCATAGATGAAGATAAAACCTTTTTAAATATCCTTTATTTTTAAAATAGCTAGAAACCCCTCAAAAAGAGAAAATCTATTTAATAAAACACTTCGTTTTAATATAGATGGATATACAAATGAATGTTTACCTCAATAAAATAATATTTTTCATATATCCACTTATTAAATTTATTATTTAATCCACTTCACTACTTCTTCAATAGGTTTGCGTGATTTGCGAGTAATCTCTTTAGCACGATAACCAAAAGTTGCCATAACAGATACGCCCCATTCTTCTGGATTAAACACACCTGCTTCTACCAAAATCTGATTGACTGCCTCATAGTTAAATCCTTCAATAGGACAAGAATCAATACCTATTACTGCTGCACCTGTCATCATATTTCCTAATGCAATATAGGTTTGTTTACTGCACCAGTCAAATAAAGCTCGTTCACTTTCGGTTACTTTAATATCCTGCTCTTGAAAACTCTTATACTTTTCAATTACTTGTTCCATTTGTTCACCCGTAATATTACGCCGCCCCAATCCTTGACGTAAAAAGGCAGAATCCCAACGAGCATTTTTCTTAGCTAGAAATACCACTAGATGGCTACAATCCTCTACTTGCGTTTGCATTCCCCAACTAACTGGTTTCAGCTTTAAGCGTAACTCAGGATTTTGAATAACAACAAACTGCCAAGGCTCTGAACCAACTGAACTAGGCGATAAACGTCCTAACTCTAGGATATAATCAAAATCTTCTTGGCTAATTTTCTTCTCAGGATCATAAGCACGAGTAGCACTACGATATTGAAATGCTTTTAAAAACTGCTCTTTAGTAATACCAAACATTTTATTTTCCTATAGAGAGATAAATAATTATTATAACGATAACTTTTCAAAATAAGTATAACTATAATAATCTATTTTATACTTAAAAAAATATCAGCTATAGCAATTACTATAGCTGATACACTCAGTATATATTCTGTACTAAATACTAATAATTTTTCTTATGAGCATCCCAGAAAAAACCCAGTTGTGATTCATGCGCATTATTTCCTTTAGGTTGCCAATCATCACGGGTACGCGTATTACGACGTGTAGTATATAAACGAGAAGTTTTTTTAGGGTTTTGTGTTTCTGTTGTACTAGCATGAGACAAGCGCGAAGAGGATTTCTTCACAATAACAGTCGTCCCTTTCCGTAATGTACGAGGTTTTTGTTGAAGGGTATTTCGCGGTGTATGAATACTAAAGGTAGAAGAAACATCAACTGCATTTTCAAAACCTGGTGGCATTGCATTATCATGCGAAATAGCATAAGAAGGACGGTGACGAGTATATTTTTTAGTCACCATCTCTTCCTCAGATTTACGAAGACCAAGACGTTCCATTAAAGCGAGTACAAGACTAGCATCTAACTCTTCCCATGCACCACGGCGTAAGTTGCGAGGTAAACAAATATCACCAAAACGAGAACGAATCAATCGACTAACGAGCAAACCAACCGCTTCAAACATACGGCGAACCTCACGATTACGCCCTTCATGAATCGTTACACGATACCAACGGTTACTTCCTTCACCGCCAATATAGTCAAGACAGCCAAACGTTGCTAAACCATCATCAAGCATAATACCTTTTAATAATTGCTGACGTTGTTCTTCTGTTACTTCCCCTAATACACGCACAGCATATTCACGTTCACTACCATAGCGAGGGTGCATGAGACGATTGGCTAAATCACCCGATGTTGTAAAAATTAATAATCCTTCTGTATTTAAATCCAATCGCCCAACAGAAACCCATTTTCCCGTACGCATTTTAGGTAATCGAGAAAAAACAGTTGCTCGATTTTGAGGATCATCCATAGTAACAATCTCACCAGCAGGCTTATGATAAAGAATAACTCGAGGAGGACGATCTACTTTAGGACGTTGCACTAAACGACCATTTACTCGCACAACATCTTCTGAACCAACACGCTGTCCAATATGGGCTGGCTCACCATTTACAGATACCCTCCCCTGAAGGATAAGCTCTTCCATATCACGGCGAGAGCCTACACCTGCATCTGCTAATACTTTATGTAATTTAGGCATAATAGTATCAGAGCTTAAATATTTGCCTAGCTTTCTTTCTAATTTATCGTGGTGTTGGTCAAGATAATTAAGTACTTGATGTTGCTCTTTTTCAAATAAAGCAGCATTCGCCTCATCTTCTTGAATCGCTTGTTGCAGAATTAAATCCTGATTACTCACAAATGAAGGTTTTTTATGAGGATTTTTAGTATATGTCTTATGTTGAAGATTTCGGCGACTACGCAACATTGGACTTCTTAATGTTTTACCCTTTGAGGTTTTTTCTTCTTTAACAGGGAGAGTAAATTCTGTAGGTGATGTGCTAGGTGTTGTTGGTTTCTCTTCTATTATTACTTTCCGGCGGCGGAAAGGGGTACGAAGTTTTCTTCCTTTTTTAGCCGTATCATTTATTGAAGTTGTATCGTTTATGTTGTCTAGGAAATCCTGTGTTTCACTCATGATATAGTTATCCTTTAAATTTGAAATAATTATTGTTGATGTAAAATAGTAAATTAAGTCATTAAATCATTAATAAATAATTAGCAGTATCTGCCAGAAATTTTTCTATACAGTAGGTGACTCATCTACAGGTATATCTTCTGCACTATTGTCAGTCATACTACCTTGAGCTAAAGAACGGTTATCCTCTTGCTCAGTCGGTACGATATGCTCTGTATCCATCTCATTCTCTGTATTTATATCTTCACGTATAGTTGAGTTAAATACTTTTTCACCCTCTTCATTAACAAGTGCTAGTTGTTGTTCTTGCAATAATTGTGCAAGCTCAGGGGTATTTGCTTTTAAAAGCTCAATATCTGATTCAATAGAAGGTAGTTCTGTGAGTGTTTTAAGACCCATATCATCAAGAAAATGATGTGTTGTACCAAATAAGGCAGGACGGCCTGGTCCTTCTTTATGTCCGACTACCTCAATCCAGCCTCGGTCTTCCAACGTTTTAATGATTTGAGAAGAGACGGTTACACCACGAATATCCTCAATATCACCTCGAGTAACGGGCTGCCGCCATGCAATGATGGCTAATGTTTCCATCACGGCACGAGAATATTTAGGTGGTTTTTCTGGACTCAGACGTTCTAGATATTTTTGCATATTGGGATGACTTTGAAAACGCCACCCACCAGCAACTTCCACTAATTGTAACCCTTTATTGAACCATTCGCTTTGTAAATTTAATAATTGTTGTTTTATTACATCATTTTTAATATCATCTTCTTGAGCAAATAGTTTAGATAATGTACCTATTTTCATAGGTTCGCTTGCACATAAAAGTGCTGTCTCTAAAACTTTCTTGAGTAATTCTTCTTTCATTTTAGGGTAATCTATAAAATAATTTAAAAAAGGACTTGCTTTATTATACCATTAGTTCTATAATTATATCTTCTGACGCGGGGTGGAGCAGCCTGGTAGCTCGTCGGGCTCATAACCCGAAGGTCGTAGGTTCAAATCCTGCCCCCGCAACCATTCTAAGTTTTTTAATATTGTTCTCCTTAAATATATTAAAACCCTGAAGCCTATTCAATGCATTTGAATAGGCTTTTTATTTATCTTCATTACACTTATTCATAATATCTAAACCCATTCCCTCTAAACCCTTTTCCCTACAGCAATAAAAAAACTTGCCCCTATTGAATCAACAGAAGCAAGTTTTCCATGATCCCCTTTATTAACAAAAGGAGGAAACTCTTTAGACTATTCTATTACAATGAATAAAATTTTCTAATGGCGCCACTATTCTTAACGACTTGTAATATCAGGTACGTTACGAAGTGAATGGCCCACATATAACTGACGAGGACGACCAATTTTGTAGTTTTCATCAGATAACATTTCATTCCATTGTGCAATCCAACCAACGGTACGCGCTAATGCGAAAATAGCGGTAAAGAGTTGTGTTGGAATACCAATAGCACGTTGAACAATACCTGAATAGAAATCAACGTTAGGATAGAGTTTACGTTCTACAAAATATGGATCTTCTAAAGCAATACGCTCTAATTCCATCGCCAATTTGAATAATGGATCGTTTTCTAAACCTAAAGCTGCCAATACTTCTTTGCAAGTTGCTTGCATTAATTTAGCACGTGGATCATAGTTTTTGTAAACACGATGACCAAAACCCATTAGACGAACGCCAGAGTTTTTGTCTTTTACTTTCTCCATGAACTCACCAACTTTAGCAATACCACCATTGGCCTGAATATCTTCAAGCATATTCAAGCATGCTTCATTTGCACCACCGTGAGCAGGCCCCCATAAGCACGCAACACCTGCAGCAATGGCTGCAAATGGGTTGGTACCAGAAGAACCACATAAACGAACGGTAGAAGTAGAAGCATTTTGCTCATGGTCAGCGTGTAAAGTAAGAATACGGTCAAAAGCACGTTCAACCACTTCATTGACTTTATAATCTTCGCATGGTGTTGCAAACATTTGACGTAAGAAATTACCAGCATAAGATAATTCATTACGTGGATATACATAAGGCTCACCACGAGAATATTTGTATGCCATTGCTACTAATGTAGGCATTTTAGCAATAAGGCGAATCGCTGATATTTCACGATGACGAGGATTTGTAATATCTAAAGAATCATGATAGAACGCAGACATTGCACCAACAAGACCAGTCAAAATAGCCATAGGGTGTGCATCACGGCGGAAGCCACGTAAGAAGAAATGCATTTGCTCATGAACTAAATTATGATGATTCACAGAGTAAGTGAATTCCTCTTTTTGCTGTGCATTAGGAAGCTCACCATTTAATAATAAATAGCATACTTCTAGGTAATCACATTTTTCGGCTAATTGTTCAATCGGATAACCACGGTATAACAACTCACCTTTATCACCATCAATATAAGTAATGGCTGATTCGCACGAAGCGGTTGACATAAAACCAGGGTCAAAAGTAAATGTTTTACTTTGTCCGTATAGCTTACGAATATCTAATACATCAGGACCAATAGAACCTGAATAGACTGGAAGCTCAATAGGTGCGTTACCATCAATATTTAAAACTGCTTTTTTATCAGATAATTTCATAACTGAATTCTCCTTAATGTTATACCGGAATTACTCCGTTGTCTCTTCCGCTAGGCTTCATTCATGAGCTTTACTAACCGTTTAATATTAACAGTATCATAGTCTCCGGTTAATTCTGCTCTGCCAAGTAATACGTCAAGCAACGAATTATCATCCAATTCAAAAAGATGAGTTAAACTTTTGACATCGTCATCAGTCAACTCTGCCTCAAAGCGGTCTAGAAAACGTGTAATAATAAGATCATTTTCTAGTAACCCGCGGCGAGCACGCCATCTCAGACGTGCACGCTCTAGCTCTGTTAAATTTGCCATAACTTAAACAGTACGACGTACCAACATTTCCTTGATCTTACCAATTGCTTTGCTTGGATTGAGACCTTTCGGACACACATCCACACAGTTCATAATGGTATGACAACGGAATAGACGATACGGATCTTCCAAGTTATCCAAACGTTCTCCTGTCGCTTCATCACGGCTATCCGCAATAAATCGATAGGCTTGTAATAAACCTGCTGGCCCTACAAACTTATCAGGATTCCACCAGAATGATGGACAAGAAGTAGAACAGCAAGCACATAAAATACATTCATAAAGACCGTCTAACTCTTCACGAGCCTCTGGACTTTGTAAACGCTCTTTCTCTGGTGCTGGTGTGTTATTAATGAGATAAGGTTTAATCGAATGATATTGATTAAAGAAGTGTGTCATATCAACGATTAAATCACGAATAACAGGCAACCCTGGTAATGGACGCAATACAATCGGTTCTTTCAAATCACGCAAGTTAGTAATACAAGCTAAACCATTTTTTCCATTGATGTTCATTGCATCAGAGCCACAGACACCTTCACGACAAGAGCGACGGATAGATAAACTATCATCAACATCATTTTTAATGCGAACAATCGCATCTAATAGCATTTTGTCATTAGGCCCTAACTCAACATCAAGTTTTTGCATATAAGGGCGTTCATCCTTATCAGGATCATAGCGATAAATTTCAAATTTTACGATACGTTTAGTCATAATAAATCCGATTAGAATGTACGTGGTTTTGGAGGAATAGAATCTACTGTTAATGGTTTCATTTGAACAGGTTTATACTCTAAACGTCCATCATTTGAATACCATAAAGTATGTTTGAGCCAGTTCACATCATCACGCTCTGGGTAATCATTTAAGGCGTGTGCACCACGACTTTCAGTACGTTGAGAAGCTGATTTAACTGTTGCACGAGCAACTTCAATCATATTTTCAATTTCAAGTGCTTCTTGACGAGCCATGTTAAACACTTTTGATTTATCTTTGAAATAAATATGTTTCGCTTGTTCAGCTACTTCATCAATTTTCTCAACACCTTTATTTAATAAATCTAGTGTACGGAATACACCGCAATGATGTTGCATTGCCACACGAATTGCATTACCCACATCTTGAACTTTTTCACCAGAAGCACGTGTTTCAAGTGCATTCACACGATCAAGCGATTTTTCTACTGAATGCATTGGTAATTCTTGATGAGCTAATTGGCGTTCAGGGTGTGAATCCACAATATGATTACCTGTTGCACGACCAAAGACAACTAAGTCTAATAATGAATTAGTACCTAAACGGTTAGCACCATGTACAGATACCGCCGCACATTCACCAATTGCATAGAGACCATTAACTACTTTATTAGATTGTGTTGCTGCATCCCATGTTAATACTTGACCATGATAGTTAGCTGGAATACCACCCATCTGATAGTGAATAGTTGGCACAACAGGAATAGGCTCTTTAATAGGATCAACGTTTGCAAAACGAATAGCAATTTCACGAATAGACGGCAGACGTTTATTAATAACATCAGCACCTAAATGGTCTAATTTAAGTACGACATAGCTACCATCAGGCCCACAACCACGACCTTCTTTAATTTCTTGGTCCATTGAACGTGAAACGAAATCACGAGGAGCTAAGTCTTTAAGGTTAGGGGCATAGCGCTCCATGAAACGCTCACCATTTTTATTGAGAAGAATACCACCCTCTCCACGAACACCTTCAGTAATTAAGACACCGGCTCCTGCCACACCTGTTGGGTGGAATTGCCAGAATTCCATATCTTGAAGTGGAATACCAGCACGAGCAACCATACCCAAACCATCACCCGTATTAATAAAAGCATTCGTTGATGCCGCCCAGATACGACCTGCACCACCTGTTGCCAGTACCGTTGTCTTGGCTTCTAGGATATAAATATCCCCTGTTTCCATCTCTAAAGCAGTTACACCTAATACGTCTCCATCATCATTACGAATTAAGTCTAACGCCATCCATTCAACAAAGAAATGTGTACGTGCGGCTACATTACGTTGATAAAGAGTATGTAATAAAGCATGACCTGTACGGTCAGCGGCAGCACAAGCACGTTGAACAGGTTTTTCACCGTTATTAGAAGTGTGACCACCGAACGGACGTTGATAAATTGTACCATTAGGGTTACGGTCAAATGGCATACCAAAATGCTCTAATTCATAAACAGCATTAGGTGCTTCACGACACATAAATTCAATAGCATCTTGATCGCCTAACCAGTCAGATCCTTTAACAGTATCATACATATGCCATGTCCAATGGTCTTCTGACATATTACCTAAAGAGGCACTAATACCGCCTTGTGCAGCAACCGTATGCGAACGAGTAGGGAATACTTTTGATAAAACAGCTACCGATAAACCTGCTTGAGAAAGTTGTAATGAACAGCGCATACCTGCACCACCTGCACCTACAACCACTACATCAAACTTACGGCGTGGTAATGAAGAAAGAATCGCTGACATTTAAATTCTCCAAACAATGGCAGCAAAATAGGCCACACAGCCTGCTAACCAAAGAAGTGTAAAAGCAAATAAACCAAGACGAAGCCCGAAGGGTTTTACATAATCCATCCAGACATCACGTACACCCACCCAAGCATGCCATGCTAACGAGAAGAATGCAATCGTTACTAAAACACGCCCTAGAGGGAAGCCAAAACAGGTAAAGGTAAAGAAATGCACCCATTTATCATAGGTAATTTCTGGTGTAAACAAAAGTGCAATTAGAAAACCAATCGCATAAACTGCTAATACAAATGCTGTCAGACGTTGAGCAACAAAATCTATCGTGCCATAATGTGCACCAACTACTCGACGCTTTCTACCGTATTGTTCATCAGCCATTATAAAACTCCAAATAGTTTAATTGCAAAAATGACAGTGAGTGTAAGGCTGATAATAAGTACCGCGATAGCACTCTTTTGCGCACTGACCTTATCCATACCGATATGTAAATCAAGAATGAGGAATCGAATACCTGCACACATATGGTGCATAAATCCCCATAAAGCGACTAACGCCACTAATTTAAGGAAAACACCACCTGCCCCTACACCCATTTGGGCGAATGTTTCTGGACTAGCCACACTATATAAGAATAATGTGATTAGCACAGGCAGACTAAGAAAAAGAAGTACGCCACTAATGCGATGTAGGATCGATACTTTACCCGCAAAAGGTAAACGATACTTTGTCGCAATTAGTTGAATATCGAGATTTCGAAATTCACGGCTAGGTTTTTTAGCTGACATATGAACTAACCTCTATTTTTACAACAATTAACAAATAAAACTCTTCGATTATAGGATTTTTTTGGCACACTGAAAAGTAGAAATCAATTGTAGCAGATAGTTTACCGCTAATTTAAACTATTTCTGTAGTAATAATGCTCTGTTAGGTATAAACCATTACGAATTTCCATTGCCTTATCACCATAGGTATAGGCGATACGATTCACAGAAAGTAAGGGGTATCCTTCCTCGACATTAAGCATACGTGCCACGTCCAATGGGGCTTTCACTGCTCGCAACTTTTCATCACAACGAATTAACTGAACACCAAAATAACTTTCAAACAAGCTATATAGTGGTAGTTTCTCTGTATTCAGTAACTCAAGCGTTAAGTGCTGAAATGAAGGCTCAGGAACATAAATTTCCTCATAAACCGTTGGCTGATTCGACAAATGCATTACTCGTTTGATACAAATAACGAATTGCTCTGGCTTTAACTCAAATAGTTGTCGTTGTTCTTCTGTAGGCGTTTGTTGAGTACAGGATAAGACGATACTTTGTGCGCGTTTTTCATCAGCATGATAAGTATCTGTTGATAATCGTAAAAAGCGATAACGCACTTGAGGTTCATGATGCGTAGCAACAAAAGTGCCTTTTCCCTGACGGCGAATAAGAACATTCTCTGTCGATAATTCATCAATCGCCTTACGGACAGTTCCCTGACTAACCTGAAAACGGGCAGCAAGTTCTTGCTCACTAGGAATCATTAAACCAGCTTTAAATTCACCAGATTCTAGACTTTGTAACAATAAATCTTTAATCTGTTTATATAAAGGACTAAACGAAGCGGAAGATTTCTCTTTGATCACTCGTCTGGTCACTACCTTGTCATTTTTGACCATAACGGTAAATAAAAATGTTGAATGTAGTAGAATTATTTCACATATTACACTAATTGTCCACTCATCTATAAGATATCATATATAAGATATAAGAATGATTGACGAAATCCTTATTTAAGGATAACATTGGGAAGATTCAAACTTTTACTTACTTTTAAAGTAAAGTAACTATTATTTATATTTTATTGGAGCATCATTATGTCTAAACCCGCTATTCGTGTTGCCGTTACAGGGGCTGCAGGTCAAATTGGTTATGCCTTACTATTCCGTATCGCCTCTGGTGAAATGCTAGGGAAAGACCAGCCTGTTATTCTACAACTTCTTGAAATCCCTGATGAAAAAGCACAAAAAGCCCTACAAGGGGTTATTATGGAATTAGACGATTGTGCCTTCCCTCTTCTTCAAGAAGTAACAGCACATAGTGATCCAATGACAGCCTTTAAAGATGTCGATATTGCTTTATTAGTTGGTGCACGCCCCCGTGGCCCTGGTATGGAACGTAAAGATTTATTACAAGCTAACGCACAAATCTTCACTGTTCAAGGGAAAGCATTAAATGCAGTAGCTAGCCGCAATGTGAAAGTACTTGTTGTTGGTAATCCAGCTAATACAAATGCTTACATTGCGATGAAATCAGCACCTGATTTACCTGCTAAAAACTTTACAGCGATGTTACGTTTAGATCATAACCGTGCATTGACCCAACTGGCTCAAAAATCAGGTACACAAGTTAAAGATATTGAGAAATTAGTCGTTTGGGGTAATCACTCTCCTACCATGTATCCAGATATTCGCTTTGCTACCGTCAATGGTGAAAGCTTAGAGAAGAAAATCAATGATGATGTATGGAACAAAGACACCTTTATTCCTACCGTTGGTAAACGTGGTGCAGCTATTATTGAAGCACGTGGTTTATCTTCTGCCGCATCTGCTGCCAATGCAGCTATTGACCATATCCATGATTGGGTACTTGGTACAAATGGTAAATGGGTAACAATGGGTGTTCCTTCTGACGGTTCTTATGGTATTCCAGAAGGTATTATTTATGGTTTCCCTGTTACGACTGAAAACGGTGAATATAAAATCGTTCAAGGTTTAGAAATTGATGCTTTCTCTCGTGAACGCATGGATAAAACCTTAGCAGAACTCACTGAAGAACGTGATGGTGTTGCTGATTTATTAAAATAATATATAAATTATTTTAAATAAGAGCCACGCAAATAAGCGTGGCTTTTTTATACTATTTTATCTAATACATAACTACCCTACCCCTTTAGACTTTCTCTTAGTGCTAGAAAAAAATACCTTTAGCACCTAAAAAATATATTTTTTTACAATTAAAAATAGGTTATACTGAAAATCCTCATTATTATTCTTATATCTCATAACCTATATAATCCCCTTATCCATCATCACTACTGGGTTTATTGGGAGACAACCTTCTTAAACTCGTCCTAATGATTATTAGTTTAGGGGAAATCATTTATTCGTTAATCTATTTTATAAAGGACATCTTATGACAATTCATCATGACACACAAAAACACCTTTTCTTCACCGAAGTAGATGGTCATACCGCTTATATTCATTATGAACCTCAAGGCGATAATACGTTAAATATTCTCCATACTGTCGTACCAGAAGCCATTGGCGGTAGAGGTATAGCAGGAAAAATTACCGAATTTATGCTAAATACAGCCAAAGAAAATAACTACAAAATTATTCCTTCTTGCTCTTATACGGAATCTTATCTTAAACGTCATCCTGAATATCAAGATCTTGTGGCAAAATAGATTGATTTAACAAAGAGTTTATTTTTCTATCAATAATTTTGATGTATCATTGCATTACATCACTGATAACAATAAGGGCAACACAATGGGTTGCCCTTTTTTATCATTTTAGAGGTTTTACATATCCCTCTATATTAATATTCCTCTGTATTAGTTACTCACCTTGATATTTAGCTTTTCAATAACATCTGGAATCATATACGGCATTATTTGTATTTTTCGCCAATCATCTATTAGCTTGACAACAGGATAAGGTTTCTGAGGTTTAGCCGATACCATAATGGTAGAAGCATCACCGCTGAAATATTTTACGATAGCATCACAATACGTATCCGCATGAGGTAAATGTAAAGCTTCTAAATTATCAAGGCATTCTTGTTTTGGTGGAATCAATTCAGGATTCTTTTTCGCATTTGTAGCAATAGCTCCCTTATCCTTAAATTGGATAGAAACTTCCCCTACTGCCATACTACTTGCGAAACCTAATACCCGCAATGGACTAAG
The DNA here is from genome assembly GCF_009833965.1 of Pelistega ratti. NCBI lineage: Bacteria > Pseudomonadati > Pseudomonadota > Betaproteobacteria > Burkholderiales > Alcaligenaceae > Pelistega > Pelistega ratti. The sequence goes on along the minus strand of NZ_CP047165.1, from coordinate 21,611 downwards.
TTCATTACTTTGTTCTCGCACAGCATCTATTAGTGTATTGGTATTTTTCATATCAATGGCAAACTCAACATCAATCACTTTCTCTTGATTTAAACCAATATCAATGGTGACATAATTACTGGGGCTATCTTGTTTAATCTTAATATGACTATTTAATAATGGTATATCTGTAATACCTAAGCTTTCTAAAGTAATACCGGGTTGTAATTCTTCTGCAGAGGAGATAATCGGTTGCTTTTGATAATCAGTAATTCCTTTTAAATCAATATCCAGTAAAAAGCGATCATCACTTTTATCATAATCATTGACTTCTAACTGCTCAATGTGGAGTGTTTCTTTTGGTGTCATACCTGATAGAGTAACCTGATGGAAAATAGCCTTTTTGTTTAATCGCCCTTCAACACTTTCCCATTTAATATGTTCTTCTAAATTATTTTTGGCAATATAAGCTTTTGCCTCTGTTTCAATTTTATTAGAAAGAAAATAATTTCCTCCAAACCAAACCCCTGCCCCAATAATAGCCGCAGCAATAACTGTCAAACCAACCTTTTTATTTAATGCCATTTTATCCCTCTAAAGAAATATAAAAATACCTATAAATATCTATGGCATTCTATCAGAATTAGAACAGCATTAACTATTTTATTGATTAGATTATATTTTTATTCCTTTTTGGGGATATTTTTATCTAGTGATAAGGTCTTTTAAAAGACTAGGGTACTTTTCACCCTTATCGCTATAAACCGTAAAAAGCACCCTTCTTAAATAAAGAAATAATCGTCAATTAACTTTGAAAACTCTCTACAATTACACCTAATAATTTTGAACCATTTTCAGAAGACCAATCTTGTGCTAACTCCGCAATGAGTTGATTAGTGCTCGTAATTATTGCTCCCGCTTCTCGCATACGAATTAATGACATTTCATCTGCAAATTTACTGGGTGAGCCTCCTGCATCCGCTACTACTTGCACCTCATACCCTTGTTCTAATAGTGTTAATACAGGATACACTGTACATACATCATTGGTTACCCCAGCAACAATCACTTTCTTACGACCTGTTGCTTTTACCGCATTTGCAAAATTAACATCATTCATCGCATTCACAATGCCTGCTCGCAAAATCCTATTTTCAAATGCTTGTGGTAGGATGGTTTGTAACTCAGGTAGTAAAGGGCCTTGAGCTTGATCCTCCATACTAGATGTTAGTACAACTGGCATATTAGTCGCCTTGGCTGTTTTCGCTAACATCAACGCATGTTTTTTCATTTCATCAAAAGAAATAGAGCCAACCCAGCCCATTGTACCCACCTGATGATCAATCAGTAACATAGTGGCATTATCTACTGTAAATACATTTTTCATAGACATTCTCCTAAGAAATTAATAAAACTAATAAAACATCTTCATTATATTTATTCAAAAAATAAATATAAATAATGTAAAATTGAATTTACTATTCATTATTTTGAATAATTAATATGCTGATAGATGATATGAATCTCTTTGTAGAGGTAGTCAATGCTAAAGGTTTTACCAGTGCCTCTCGTAAACTACATATACCAACCTCTACGATTTCGGTAAGAATCAATAAATTAGAAAAACAGTTAGGGCTACAATTACTTAATCGAACAACTCGCCGAATAGAACTCACTGATATTGGTAAGATTTACTATGATAGAGCTGTCCATATTGTTCAAGAAAGTAAAGCATTACATCAACAATTAAATGGTATATTGACCAATCCAACTGGCATACTACGCATCTCTATCCCTGTTGATTTTGCTTATGATATTCTTTCTCCGCTTCTACCAGAATTTCATCAACGTTACCCTCTCATTCAATTAGCGTTTGATATAACACCTCGTAAGGTGGATATTATTACCGAAACATTTGACATGGTCATTAGAATGGGGGAACAAAAAAATTCCTCTCTTATTAGCCGTAAACTGGTTACGTTAACGCGTAGTTTATATGCCTCAGCCCACTACCTTGCACATTCTGGCATACCCAATACACCAGAAGAACTTATACATCACCAATGTTTACAACTCCACCATCAATCACAATGGCATCTTATTCATCATTCAAAAAAAGAAAAAATGATTGAAATACAGGGTTCTTTTGAAGGAAATAGTGTCGGTATGAATTTACGCTTAGCTTGTGAGGGGTTAGGGATTACGATACTACCCGATATTCTTGCACAACAATATGTTCAAGCAGGTAAAATCCAGCGTATATTACCAACATGGCATGCAAAACCCATTACCGCCTATATCCTCACAACAACTAAACTTTTACCCGCTAAAACACAAGTATTTATTAATTTCTTAAAAGAGAAATTAGCAACAATACCATACTAACCAATAATCTCTCTTATTTATATCACCGTTCTAGCAAAAACCATTTATTCTTTTTACAAGAATTTTTATATTATTTCACTTATCTATTTTAAATATCGATCAGTTATTTTTCTAAAATACTATTTAGAGTTATATAAAAATTTAGGGGCTATATTAGATTAGCCCTAAATTTATTGATATAGAAGTCTCCTCTTCCTCCTCCTTAGCTACTCCTCCTTTACTAAATCCAATCGATCTTTATATGCTCCAATCAGCTCCAGATTTTAGAGCCTTTTTTGACAAATTCAACCGATTTTTCCTGCATTTGTTGTGCAGCATAATCACGGACTTCTTTGGTAATTTTCATCGAACAAAACTTAGGGCCACACATTGAGCAGAAATGGGCTATTTTTGCCCCCTCAGCAGGTAATGTTTCATCGTGATAACTTTCTGCCTTTTCTGGATCGAGCCCTAATCTAAATTGATCTCGCCAGCGGAATTCAAAACGCGCCTTTGATAAAGCATTATCCCGTAACTGAGCTCCTGGCCACCCTTTCGCTAAATCCGCTGCATGAGCTGCTAGTTTGTAAGTAATAATACCCGTACGCACATCTTCTTTATCAGGTAAACCCAAATGCTCTTTAGGGGTTACATAGCACAACATTGCCGTACCATACCAAGCAATATTTGCCGCCCCAATACCAGAAGTAATATGATCATAGGCTGGTGCAATATCTGTTACCAAAGGCCCTAATGTGTAGAAAGGTGCTTCAAAGCAATGGCTTAACTCTTCTGTCATATTCTGTTTAACACGCTGTAAGGGGACATGACCCGGCCCTTCAATCATCACCTGTACATCATGTTGCCATGCTTTAGCTGTTAGTTCTCCTAAGGTATATAATTCACCAAATTGAGCTTCATCATTTGAGTCCGCAATACAACCGGGTCGTAAGCCATCCCCCAGAGAAAATGACACATCATACGCTTTCATAATTTCACAAATTTCATCAAAATGCGTATAAAGGAAGTTTTCTTGATGATGTGCTAAACACCACTTCGCCATAATAGACCCCCCTCGCGAAACAATACCTGTTAGGCGTTCTGCTGTCAGAGGAACATATCGTAATAAAACACCGGCATGAATCGTAAAATAATCCACCCCTTGTTCTGCCTGCTCAATTAGGGTATCTCTAAACAATTCCCAAGTTAAATCTTCAGCAATACCACCAGTTTTCTCAAGGGATTGATAAATCGGTACAGTACCAATTGGCACAGGTGCGTTACGAATAATCCATTCTCGTGTTTCATGGATATGCTCACCCGTTGATAAATCCATAATCGTATCAGCCCCCCAACGAAGCGACCATACCATTTTTTCTACTTCTTCGGTTAAAGAAGACGTTACCGCTGAATTACCTAAATTACCATTGATTTTGACACGAAAATTTCGCCCAATAATCATAGGCTCAAGCTCGGTGTGATTAATATTAGCAGGGATAATTGCTCGCCCTGCTGCTACTTCTTGTCGCACAAACTCTGCCGTAATTTGATCAGGATGTGTGGGGATATTAGCCCCATAAGCAAAACCAGCATGTTGGCGAATTAATTTTTCATAACGAGGGTCGCGAAATAACACATCCATTTTCATTTGTTCACGTAATGCAACAAACTCCATTTCAGGGGTAATAATCCCCTTACGAGCATAGTGCATTTGTGTGACATTTTGTCCTGCCTTAGCACGACGAGGCTGTATTAATTTATTAAAACGCAGGTGTGCCGTTTTAGGATCATTCACTCTCTCCTGACCATACTGACTTGATAAACAGGGTAAAACTTCTGTATCACCTCGTTCATCAATCCATACCCCTCGAATATTAGGTAATCCCTTTTTTAAATCAATAGTGGCTTTAGGATTACCATAAGCACCGCTAGTATCATAGACAGGAATGGGGGGATTTTCTATTGTTTCAGTTGGGGTAATCGTATCATCCTGATATATTTCACGATAAGGGACTTGAATATCGGGACGAGAACCCGTGATATATGCTTTAACCGATTTGGGATACGCAAATTGAATGCCAAGCGACTCACTTAATTGAGTCAATTCTTGTGCTTCATTACCTTTTGATTTTGCCATATGGCACTCCTTAATGATGAAACAGAAGTGCCTTGGACTCAAGACATAGCCTACGTGCTATGAATGATGAATAGTCAGTCACATACCTAAAACTCCCCACGCAAGTATTATCTTGTTCGGGTATAAAGGGTAATTCTCAGCCGTATAAAATTACAGCACCCCTGTTTCGTTATGAATACACAAAGTGTAACAAGTCAGCAACAAAATAGCAAGTACAAATTTGTAATACATGGATTATGGTTTACTTCAACACCTATTCGTTAAACTTATGATAAAAAACAACACCTATATGGCATTTTTATACTCGCTAACCCTAGATTTTTGTTGCTTTTGAGCAAGTCTTATATAAGACTTAAACATGACATTCATTTTTTACTTTATAATAGAGCATATTAATTTTAAATCACTTTAGGGAAAGCATATGTTAGAAGCGTATCGTAAACATGCAGCAGAACGTGCTGCCTTGGGTATTCCTGCCCTCCCCCTATCAGCGCAACAAACCGCTGATCTTATCGAATTGCTCAAAAATCCACCTACTGGTGAAGAAGAATTTTTATTAGAGCTATTCACTCACCGTGTACCTGCTGGTGTAGATGAAGCAGCCAAAGTAAAAGCATCTTACCTCGCTGCTCTCGCATTTGGTAGTGAAAAAAATGCGCTTATCAGCCCTGCTTATGCAACTGAACTACTAGGTACTATGCTAGGTGGTTACAATATCAGCCCATTAATTGAGCTTTTAGATAACCCAGAACTAGGGCAAATTGCCGCTAATGCATTGAAAAAAACCTTATTAATGTTTGATGCTTTCCACGATGTACAAGAGAAAGCCGAAAAAGGTAATCAATTTGCCAAAGAAGTTCTACAAAGCTGGGCAGATGGCGAATGGTTTACTAGTCGTCCTGAAGTACCTGAAAGTCTCAAAATCACTGTTTTCAAAGTACCCGGTGAAACGAATACCGATGACTTATCACCCGCACCTGATGCCACAACACGTCCTGATATTCCAATGCATGCACTCGCCATGTTAAAAAACAAACGTGAAGGCGCTGCTTTTGAACCAGAAGAAGATGGTAAACGTGGTCCTGTTGCCTTTATCCAATCACTCAAAGAAAAAGGTAATCTTGTTGCTTATGTCGGTGATGTGGTAGGAACAGGTTCTTCTCGTAAATCAGCAACTAACTCTGTTTTATGGTTTACGGGTGAAGATATTCCTTTCATTCCTAACAAACGTTTTGGTGGTGTCTGTTTGGGTGGTAAAATTGCTCCTATCTTTTATAACACCATGGAAGATGCCGGTGCATTACCTATCGAATTAGATGTTTCTCAAATGGAAATGGGAGATGAAGTTGAACTTCGCCCATACGAAGGTAAAGCCATCAAAAATGGTCAAGTCATTGCCGAATTCCAAGTTAAATCAGATGTTTTATTTGATGAAGTCCGTGCAGGTGGTCGTATTCCATTGATTATTGGTCGTGGTCTAACCGCAAAAGCGCGTGAAGCCCTTGGTTTACCCCCATCAACCTTATTCCGCCTACCCAAAAGCCCTGCTGATACAGGTAAAGGCTTTACATTGGCTCAAAAAATGGTTGGGCGTGCCTGTGGTTTACCTGAAGGACAAGGTGTCCGTCCAGGTACTTACTGCGAACCACGCATGACTTCTGTCGGTAGCCAAGATACCACTGGTCCAATGACACGTGACGAATTAAAAGACCTTGCTTGTTTAGGTTTCTCTGCTGACTTAGTCATGCAGTCATTCTGTCATACCGCAGCTTATCCAAAACCTGTTGATGTAAAAACACACCATGAATTACCTGCCTTTATTAGTAGCCGTGGTGGTATTTCATTACGTCCCGGTGATGGTGTCATTCACTCATGGCTAAACCGTATGTTATTACCTGATACAGTCGGTACAGGTGGTGACTCTCATACTCGTTTCCCAATTGGTATTTCATTCCCTGCAGGTTCTGGTCTTGTTGCCTTTGCTGCTGCAACAGGTGTTATGCCATTAGATATGCCTGAGTCTGTTTTAGTTCGTTTCAAAGGTAAAATGCAACCTGGCGTAACACTACGCGACCTTGTGAATGCAATTCCTTTATACGCTATTAAACAAGGTTTATTAACCGTTGCTAAACAAGGTAAGAAAAATATCTTCTCTGGACGTATCCTTGAAATCGAAGGTTTACCTGATCTTAAAGTAGAACAAGCTTTTGAAATCACCGATGCTTCTGCTGAACGTTCAGCGGCTGGTTGTACCGTACATCTTAATAAAGAGCCAATCATTGAATACATCAATAGTAATATCACCCTATTAAAAACAATGATTGCAAATGGCTATCAAGATGCACGCTCATTAGCTCGCCGTATCCGTAAAATGGAAGAGTGGTTAGCAAATCCACAATTATTACAAGCCGATCCTGATGCAGAATACGCTGCTGTCATTGAGATTGACTTAAATGAAATTCACGAACCTATCGTTGCCTGCCCTAATGACCCTGATGATGTGAAAACACTTTCAGACGTTGCTGGTGCAAAAATTGACGAAGTCTTTATCGGTAGTTGTATGACCAATATCGGTCATTTCCGTGCCGCTTCTAAACTACTTGAAGGTAAACGTGATATTCCTGTACGCCTATGGATTGCTCCACCAACCAAAATGGATGCAGAGCAATTAACCGAAGAAGGACACTATGGTGTATTCGGTGTTTCTGGTGCGCGTACAGAAATGCCGGGTTGCTCACTCTGTATGGGTAACCAAGCCCAAGTTCGAGAAGGGGCAACCGTAATGTCAACCAGTACACGTAACTTCCCTAACCGTTTAGGTAAGAATACCAATGTCTATCTCGGTTCGGCAGAATTAGCAGCAATTTGTTCTCGTCTTGGTCGTATTCCTACACGAGAAGAATACCTTGCTGATATTGGAGTGATTAATGAAAATGGTGATAAGATCTATCGCTATATGAACTTTGATCAAATCGATAGCTACAAAGAACTTGCTGCTACAGTGAAAGCATAATCAATTTAGTGGTGGGAAATTTCTTTTTCACCACTTCATCGATTCAAACAAAATCCCCAGACTTCTCTGGGGATTTTTTTATTAAAAAGAAGAAAGTGGTTAGTAAACTATTTTTTGTATATAAAGTATAAACTTCCTACGCTTTATTCACTACTTTATACCATCTCTTCTATTCACTTTTTATACCGATTATCAATCGTTATATTACCTCGATATAATAGTAAGAACAGATAATACTAACTACCCTCTACAGAGTCCATTTCAATGGATTCACGTTGATAATCTTTATTTAATAAAGCATTAATTTCATACCATGAAACGGTCAATTCTACTTCCCCCTCTACATAAGGGCCTAGTGTATACACAGGATAGACAAAGTGTAAACCAGCTGGACTAAAGTAGAAATTATTATTTTTAATAAAATCAAAATCTTTTCTGTTTACAAAAAGATCTTCTTCTGCCTGATCTCCCTTATACTTTCCCCATAATATATCTTTTAATTTATCTTGTTGAGCAGGCGCAATTAAATCATTTAAGGTAATAATTGCCTTTTTATTTGTATCAATATTAATATAATTAATACCTCCTACACCATGCGCACCACCGGCATAAGAATAATAAGAATGGCTAAATGTCACGATATTTTCACGCTGTCCTTCAAACTCAGCATTAGAAATATGCTCATAACCACTAATAGGCTCTTTTTTAATATCATCAACTATAGTAGAAAATTCTTGTTGAGCCTGTTGAGTAAGTGCTTCTTTAGTCAATACTTTGTCTGATAATTTACCATCAGTATTACTATAGACTTTTACAAGTAATGTATCAAGCCAATCTATACCTGTTTCAGGGACTTGCATTCTATAATGCACTGTTGTTGTTTCTATATCATACTCATCTTTAACCGTATGTTTGATTTCTTCTTCTTTTTCAAATACAGTCGATACCTTTACGTGCAATGCAGGTACTTGAGAAGCATGAGTTGCCAATTCTGCTTTAACTTGATTGAGTTCAGCCGTTAATTTTTCTACCTGTTGAGCCGATTGTTGCTCAAGGGTAGCCAACTTTTCTTTCGCTTGAGTCAGCTCAGTATTATCACTGCAAGCCGCTAACATAAACACCGAACCAATAACAGTTGCTATGATTGTTTTTTTCATCATGAAAATCCTTTTTATAAAGAAAAGACATTAGAAATTTAGCATAAATTATCAATATATACCATCATTTTTATATACTTTAATCAAGTAATACGCATAAATGATAAGAATACCTTTACACTACAAATAATATTCTTATCTAAAACAAATAATAAAGCCAATTAACATGACCCTATAAAATGATAGGTGAGTAGCTTTCCCTACACTATGATTAATAGTTTTAGTCATCATATCTATTTTATGCATTCAATATTATTAAACACAATACATTAGAATGAAGGAAAAATAAGAAACGATTAATTGTCATATTTTTGACATATTTACTCTTTATACTGGCACTGTTTATAATTTATTTTAGGGCTTATTTCAATGAAAAATCAGCACATTTCTTCCTATTTTAACCAAGAGCTTGAAAACGTTCGCACAGAAGTTATGCAAATGGGCGGCATTATTGAGCAACAAATCCAAACCATTCTCAACAGTCTAAACCAAGGTAACACACAAGGTTTAGAAGAAGTCGTTGAAAACGATAAAAAAATTAATGATATGGAAGGTCGTATTGATGATCATTGCCAAACCATTATCGCTAGACGACAACCTGCTGCAAGTGATTTACGCTTTGTCTTAACAACATCCAAAATGATTGTCGATTTAGAACGTATTGGTGATGAGCTTAAAAAAATCGCTCTCTATACCAATAATTTATTAACAAATAATAAAATCACTATTCCAGAACTATACGATACACACCGCATTTTAGAAATGGCATTTAGTATGGTTCGCCAAGCATTAGATGCTTTTGCCCGTTTAGATGAAAATACGGTGATTACTTTACGCTTAGCCGATGAAAAACTAGATACAGACTATCGTAACCAAATTCGCTTAATCACAACCAATATCTTTGAAGATCCAAAAAGAATCAGCACATGGATTGATGTTATGATGATGAATAAAGCGATTGAACGTATTGGCGATCATGCTAAAAACATGGCTGAACACGTTGTCTATTTAGTACATGGTATTGATATACGACACAAGCCACTGGCTGAAATTGAATCTAATTTACAATAAAACATCTAATATAAGCCCCCCTTTGCTACGCTACAGCCCTCTGTTTTACATCTCTTCCCCTAATAAAACAGACAATATATAACAATAATAACAGTAGCGTAGCCCCCCTCTTTTTCCCCACAAACATCGCTACAAGATAATCCCATTATCTTATCCCTCCCCCTTTATACCTTTCCTCTACCACCTTAGTGTTGTTAAAAAAACAAATCAAATTGTAAATATTATTTGTCATATTTCTGACATATTCATTTGTTATCTTTATCGGCGTGATAATAATTCACACATAATTAACTCAAGGAGAATACCATGAAAAAGATTAGTACAATAACATTAACTTTATTGTCTACACTTACTTTTAGTCAAGTTTCACAAGCTACTACTGTTACAGGTGCTGGCGCGTCTTTCCCTCAACCCATTTATGTACAATGGGCAATGGATTATAAGGCAGAAACAGGTAATCAAATTAACTATCAATCTATCGGCTCATCTGGTGGTGTAAAACAAATTATTTCTGGTACTGTTGATTTTGGTGCTTCTGACTCACCAATGAAAGAAGAAGATCTTACTAAAAACAACCTTATCCAATTCCCAACCGTTATTGGTGGTGTTGTACCTATTATTAATGTAGAAGGTATCAAAGCAGGGGAACTTAAATTAACAGGCGAATTATTAGCCGATATTTACTTAGGCAAAATTACTCGCTGGAATGATGAGAAAATTAAACAATTAAATCCATCTGCCTCACTACCTGATGCACCTATCACTACCGTATTCCGCTCAGACGGTTCAGGTACAAGCTTTATTTTCACGCATTATTTAAGCCAAGTATCACCTGACTGGAAAGAAAAAGTTGGTGCTGCTAACACCGTAAAATGGCCAACCTCAGCAAGCGGTGCTGCAGGTAAAGGCAACGAAGGTGTTTCTATTTATGTTGGTCGTGTTAAAAACTCTATTGGTTATGTAGAGTATGCTTATGCTAAACAAAATAAAATGACCTATATCCAACTACAAAATGCAGCAGGTAATTTTGTACTTCCATCTCAAGAAAACTTTGCTGCCGCTGCCAATGTTGATTGGACAAAAGCAAAAGGATTTAACTTAGTGCTAACAAATCAACCAGCAGCAAATGCATGGCCATTAGCAGCAGCTACCTTTATTTTAGTACCAAAAAATGGTGCTGATAAACAACGTTCAGAAACAGTACTTGATTTCTTTAACTGGGCATACCAAAAAGGAAATGAACAAGCACAAAAACTTGATTATGTACCTTTACCAGATGCTGTAAAAGAATTGGTACGTACTGAATGGAAAAAAGTGAATAAGTAATAAAAAAATATTCCCTCCCTCCTCTATTCATTTGAGGGAGGGAATGAGGAAACATGATGATACTTTCCCAAAAATTAAAACAGCAGGCATTTATTGACGTTATATTTGTAAATATTACTCGATTCTTTGCCTTACTCGTATTAGCCAGTCTTAGTGGTATCTTAGTGTCATTAGTGATTGGTGCCTATCCAGCTATGCAACAGTTTGGATTCGGATTTTTCAGCTCAAGCGATTGGGATACTGTACAAGGTCAATACGGTGCATTAGCCCCCATTTACGGTACATTAGTAACTTCTGTTATTGCACTATTGATCGCAATACCAGTGAGTTTTGGTATTGCCGTATTCCTAACAGAACTATGCCCTGTTATATTACGCCGCCCATTAAGTATTGCTATTGAGCTACTTGCTGGTATCCCATCTATTATTTACGGTATGTGGGGCTTATTTGTCTTTGCTCCTATTTTTTCTGATACCCTTCAACCCTTTATTATTGAGCATTTTAGCCATCTACCATTCATTGGTGTCTTATTCGGTGGTATTCCTATGGGAATTGGTCTTTTCCCTGCAGGTTTAATTCTTGCCATTATGATTATCCCCTATATTGCCTCTGTAATGCGTGATGTTTTTGAAGTAACACCCACAATGCTTAAAGAATCTGCTTATGGTTTAGGTTGTACACGTTGGGAGGTTATCCGCCACATTGTTCTACCTTATACCAAAGTAGGTGTTATTGGTGGCATTATCCTTGGTTTAGGTCGTGCATTGGGTGAAACAATGGCAGTTACCTTTATTATTGGTAATACCTTTAATATTAGTGCTAGTCTAAATAACTCTGGCGTATCCATTACTTCTGCACTGGCAAATGAATTTGCAGAAGCGGTGAATCCATTGCATTTATCTTCCCTACTCTACTTAGGTTTAATCCTCTTTATTATTACCTTCACTGTATTATGTTTATCAAAATTACTGTTATTAAAAATGGTAAAAAATGAGGGACGTTAAATGAAAACTACTATTAATCATTCACTCTATACACGTCGCCAATGGCTTAATCGTACCTATTTACTCATTGCTTGGTTAATGATGGGATTTGGTCTATTTTGGTTAGGTTGGATTTTTTATACGCTATTAGCCAATGGTATCAACGGATTAGGATTACATCTTTTTAGAGTTGATACCATGCCCCCTGATGCTGGTGGTGGTTTACGTAATGCCATTTGGGGAAGTTTATTAATCACCATATTTGGACTATTTATTGGTACACCTATCGGTATTTTAACAGGTATCTACTTAGCTGAATTTGGTCGTTATAGCAAGATAGCTAGCATGACTCGATTTATGAATGATATTTTGCTCTCCGCTCCCTCAATTGTTATCGGTCTATTTATTTACGGTATCTTTGTTGTTAAGCAAGGGCATTTTTCAGGGTGGGCAGGATCTCTCGCACTTTCCTTACTCGTTATACCTGTTGTTGTTCGAACAACAGAAAATATGCTAAAGCTAGTCCCCAATAGCTTACGCGAAGCAGCTTATGCACTAGGAACACCAAAATGGAAAATGGTTTCTATGGTTACACTTAAAGCAGCTAAAACAGGGGTACTTACAGGTGTCTTACTTGCTTTCGCTCGTATTTCTGGTGAAACAGCACCCTTACTCTTTACCGCGTTAAATAATCAATTTTTCAGCTCAAATATGAGCCAACCTATTGCTAACTTACCTAATGTTATTTATCAATTTGCCATGAGTCCTTATAAAGACTGGCAATCTTTAGCATGGGCAGGTGCGTTACTCATTGCTATTACGGTACTATTTGCCAATATTATGGCAAGAATTTTAGGTCGTCAAAAACACTAAGGAATTTATGATGCAAACAAAAATTTCAGCCCTTAATCTTAACTTCTACTATGGCAATTTTCATGCCTTAAAAAATATTAATCTTGATATTTTAGAAAAAAAAGTAACTGCCTTTATTGGACCTTCTGGTTGTGGTAAATCTACCTTACTACGTATATTTAACCGTATGTATGACCTTTATCCTAATATGCGTGCAGAGGGACAATTATTACTTGATGGAAAAAATATTATTAGTCCAGAGGTTGATGTTAATCTACTCCGTGCAAAAGTTGGTATGGTTTTCCAAAAACCAACGCCTTTCCCTATGTCAATCTATGATAATGTTACTTTTGGTGTCAAACTCTATGAAAAACTCAACAAAAGTGATTTAGATGATCGTGTAGAATGGGCATTACGTAAATCAGCTATCTGGACAGAAGTAAAAGACAAATTAAAACAATCAGGTAACTCTCTTTCTGGTGGGCAACAACAGCGTCTATGTATTGCGCGTGCTATTGCTTGCCAACCTGATGTATTATTACTAGACGAGCCTACATCAGCATTAGACCCTATTTCTACTGCTTATATTGAAGAGTTAATCACAGAGCTCAAAAATGATTACACGATTGCTATTGTTACACATAATATGCAACAAGCTGCCCGTGTATCTGATATAACAGCCTATATGTATCTTGGGGAACTTATCGAAGTCAATGATACCAAACAAATCTTTACGAAACCCAAACGTAAAGAAACGGAAGACTATATTACAGGTAAATTTGGTTAATACACTTAGACTTATATTCATAATACAAAGGAATACTCTATGTCAAAAGCCGATATTCTTGTCGTAGAAGACGAAGAGTCTATCGCTACCTTAATTCAGTTCACCTTAACGCAGGGCGGATTTAATGTAAAACTTGCTGACAGTATCTCACAAGCCAGACATCATATTAGTGAACAGCTTCCTCATCTTATCTTACTTGACTGGATGCTACCCGATATTTCTGGCATTGACTTTATCAGAGAGATACGTAGTAACAGTCGTACACAATCTTTACCGATTATCCTCCTTACGGCTCGTAGTGATGAATTAGATAAAGAAAAAGGGTTAAATACAGGGGCTGATGACTATGTCACAAAGCCCTTTTCCCCTCGTGAATTAACGGCTCGTGTTAATGCATTATTACGCCGTCACCACCCCCATAAAACAACGCAATTAATCAGTATCAACGGACTAAATCTTGATCCGATCAATAAAGTTGTTTCAGGCAATGGTGTCATACTCAATTTAGGTGCAACAGAATTTAAATTATTGCATTTCTTTATGACACACCCTAATCGCTTATATAGTCGGATACAATTACTTGATTTTGTCTGGGGAGATCATGTTTTTATGGAAGAGCGGACTATTGATGTGCATATACGCCGTTTACGCCAATCGCTCAAACCCAGCGGACTTGATAATTTACTACAAACCGTCAGAGGATTCGGCTACCGTTTTGGTAAAGAAGAAACACAATGAGATTATTTTTACCCACCTTTATTCGGCTCTTTTTACTACTCTTTTTAGTAGCAGGGATCTGTTATTTAATAGGCGGAACAACACTAATGTGGATGTCTATTAGTATTGTTCTACTAGGTTGGATAAGTGTACAACTCTTTTATCTTACCCGTCTTATTAGGTGGTTAAATGATCAACAAAGTAAATTACAGGGGTTTGGTATCTGGGGACATATTTTTGATAAAATTTTGTCCCTTCGCAAAGCGAGCCTAAAGAGAAAGAAAAAACTTTCTGCCTCTTTAGCTCGTTTTAATCATATTATTGAGGCCATTCCTTGCGGTATTATCATTCTGACAGAAGGTCGTATCGAATGGTTTAATCCCCTTATTTGCCAACACCTTAATCTTAATTATCAAAATGACCTTAAAGGTATTTTACAAAACCTTATCCGTTTACCAGAGTGTCAGCAATTCTTACAAGAAAAACTTGATAATCAGCCACTTACCTTAAAATTAAGCATACCTGATGGGCAATATTTTAAACGTATTTTATCCATTAGCCGTCAGCCCTTTACGCAACAAAGTGAACTCATTATCACACAAGATATTACTCAACAAGAACAATTAGATGATGCACAAATTACTTTCGTTGCCAATGTTTCTCATGAATTACGCACACCATTAACCGTTATTAATGGTTTTGTTGAAACATTATCTGATATACCTGATTTACCACTTGAACAGCGCCAAACTTTCTTAGGGCTTATGCAGAAAGAAGGCAAAAGAATGCTGAATCTGCTAACCGACTTATTAACGCTTTCACGTTTAGAACGAGGACAATCAACCGCAGGTGATTTCCAACAATTCAATCTTTCTTATATGGTAAACCAAGTGATTGAAGCCACCCAAAATATCTCTAAAGGACAGCATCAATTTATTATTGAAGTGGAACCAGATATTTATTTTTATGGTTTAGAATCAGAGCTATATAGTGCATTTAGTAATATTACTTTTAATGCTGTACGCTATACCCCAGCACAAGGGGTTATTACTGTTCAACTTAGTAGATCAGATACAGATCATGCTATTTTTTCTGTAACAGATACAGGTATTGGTATCGCTCCAGAACATATTCCTCGCCTAACTGAACGCTTTTATCGTATTGATAATGCACGTTCACGACAAACAGGTGGTACAGGGCTTGGCTTAGCGATTACAAAATACGCACTGGCAAAATACCACTCTACATTAGAAATAGAAAGCATATTTGGGGAAGGAAGCTGTTTTAAAGCTGTTTTACCTGTTATAGCGAAAGAGAAATAATATATTTTTAAAGTAGAGTCCTATATTTTAAATAACGCATTAATACGGCTTAATTTCAAGATCAAAGTGTCATGTTTTAAAAGATAAGTCGATAATGTAAGATGTGCCGTGTTACACTTTATTTTTCCATATCCCCAATAAATATATGATATAGCACTCCAATTACTACCCCCTCAAATAATAAAAACCACTTATTTTGATATTTTTTGTTGCTTATAAATACGTTGATATTCTGTTTTGATAAGTTCTTCAGAGTACTTTTGCTCAAGTTTTTTTACCATAAAATGCCCCTTAGCCATATCCTGATAATAATCAACAAACATTGTATTAAGCATTGAACCCGTAACAGCCCCTAAACCCGGAACAAGTTTGGCGGCAGCTTCTTCTGTTAAAACAACCCCAAAACGTTGCGCAACCGCTTGAATTAATTTAATCATGGCTTTGCTGACTGGCTCTATAATTTGAGAAGGAATATTTGTAGTAGCAAATTGTTTTACCCCAATATCTTTAGCCGCTATCTCCATTGCTGTTTTTGATAAACTTTGCGTAATACGATCTAGTGCTACTCTTGACAAAAAATAGCCTGACTCCGATTCATCATCATCTTGTGATAAATTACTACCTAAACCGAAAACCTTAATACACTCCATTCTAGTCTCATAACTTCGCAAAGAAAAACCCTCTTCACGTGCTATATCTAAGATAGAACGCATCATAATTGTAATCGAAATAGGCATTTCAACGAGTATAGCCGTCATGCCAAAAAATCCCCCTGCTCCTCCAGTCGCGGCAGCTGCTAATTTATGTAATAGAGGAGACGATACTTTTTGTTTATCTTCCATTGTTGAGCTTGCCACATTAAAAACAGTATCTAAGGCTTGTTCAGCAATACCGACAATTTTACCTTGAATATAATTTGGCAATAGATCAATTTTAACTACCTTACCCAGTAAATTGGTAATTTGTGCTGTCAACGTCGGTGATTCTAATAAAACAACAGCCCGTTCTAATTTGGCTAAATCTTCTTTACTGATTTGCATCAAACGACTATCCATTATCCCTCTACAACATATTTATATCTAAACCATTTATTGGAAAATACTATACTGATTTTATCAATATATCAATGATTCTTCCAAAATACGTAGAGTGGCTAATAAGGACTAATTTTTAAATAGGGGAAGTATGACAATTCGCTGTAGCAATTTTGATAGATTTATTCTTAATTAATATTGTAGCAATCTATATTCTATTAATAGTATTTTTCCAATACGTTATCTAAGTTTAAGTATCTCAAAAAACAACTCAACGCTTATTTTTATCAGATGATAAAGCCTCTTTATCCCACTGTTTTAATCGTGCTAATTTTTCTGTAATTTGTAATTCTAACCCTCTTGGAACAGGTTGATACCAATTTGGTTCGTCCATTCCCTCAGGTAAATAGGTTTCCCCTGCCGCATAAGCATTAGGTTCATCATGAGCATAACGATAAGTCTTACCGTATCCTAATGATTTCATCAGCTCTGTAGGGGCATTGCGTAAGTGTAAAGGAACAGGACGAGATTTATCGTGTTTCACAAAGGCACGAGCAGCATTATATGCCATATAACCCGCATTACTTTTAGCTGCAACCGCCAGATAAATCACTGCTTGTGCCAAGGCTAATTCACCCTCAGGGCTTCCTAATCGCTCATAAGTCGCTGCTGCATCATTGGCTATCTGCATCGCTCTAGGGTCAGCCAAGCCAATATCTTCCCATGCCATTCGTACAATACGGCGTGCCAAATATTTAGGATCTGCCCCACCATCTAGCATTCGAGTGAGCCAGTATAAAGCGGCATCAGGGTGAGAGCCTCTTACCGATTTATGTAAAGCACTAATTTGATCATAGAAAGCATCACCCCCCTTATCAAATCGCCTTAGATTTTGAGGTAAAAATTTTTCTAACCACTCTAATGTAATGGTGTACTGCCCAACGACTAAAGCCGACTCTAACACAATCTCAATCGCATTAATTAACCGTCTTCCATCACCATCCGCCCATTGTGCTAGATGCTCTTTAACCGCCTCATCCATACTAAACGGATTTTCAGTATGGGTTTCATTTACGACATCTAATGCCCTATGGATAAGAATATTTAATTCATCAGGTTTAAGTGCTTCCAGTACATACACTCTTGCGCGAGACAACAGTGCGGAATTGACTTCAAACGAAGGGTTTTCAGTCGTTGCACCAATAAAAGTAAATAAACCACTTTCAACATAAGGTAAAAAAGCATCTTGTTGAGCTTTATTAAAACGATGCACCTCATCCACAAACAAAATAGTCTTTCGCCCTTGTGATTGGGCTATTTGTGCCGATTGTACCGCCTCACGAATATCTTTAACACCGCCCAATACCGCCGAAATAGCAATGAATTGAGCATCAAAACCATTTGCCATTAAACGTGCTAATGTTGTTTTTCCTACGCCGGGAGGCCCCCAAAATATCATGGAATGTGGTCGCCCAGATTGGAAAGCAACTTGCAAGGGTTTTCCCTTTGCCAATAGGTGTGTTTGCCCTACTACTTCCGAAAGATGTTTAGGACGCAAACGCTCTGCCAAAGGCACATCAAGCAGCTTTTGAGAAAATAAATCTGTACCTTGTTCCATAACACTTTAATAAAGGTGCTTATCTCTATAAAACCATTATCAATATAAGATAACGCTAAACCCTTAATCCAACCGAACACGCTCTACATTATTAGGTAGATTTAATTGAAAGGTTTTATTGGCAATACTAACATTAGACTTAAAGTTACGTAGTTTAATATGGGTTGTTTGCCCAAAAGAATCCAAAATACGCAACTCCGCAGGTAAATTATTAGCAAAAGCAATATCAATATAATTCATTCCCTCATCTGCTACCTTAGGTGTTGCTCTTAACCAAACCATACCCTCTGATTCAGGTAAAATCTGAACAGTAAAATTATTCTCTAAATTACCCTTTCCAAATAAAATAGCCGCAGGTGAGCTACCCAATGCACCCTTAATAGTACGCTCTGTTACTTGCATTAAATCGGGGTCATATTGAGACACAATACGCCCATCTGACACAATATGTTGCTCATAGGGCTTACGAATATGCCATGAAAATTTACCCCCATTACGTTGGAAAGCAAAATCACCTGAAGAAGGAGGTTGAGGATTATTGCCCCCTACTGTCTCTTGTGCAAATTGACCCGTAGCCGATTGGATATTCTTTACAAAATCACTAAGTTGCTGACGAGCATCTGTTTTTGTCTGATTTTTAACCGCAGGAATCGCTGAAAATTGAATATCACCTAAATCAGTAGATACAGAAAAGGATTGGTTCGCAAGATCAGGTGAAACCTGTAATTCTTGTGCCAAAGCAACAGTTCCCATCAAAAGACAAGTACTCATGGCTAAAACAGAGAAGGTTCTTTTCATTCTATTTTCCTTAGGATAAATTTAAAACTCACAATGTAAAACGATTTTTACTTTTTGTATAGTCAATCCGCTTTCTTAGGGATAGAGAATTGTTACAATCAATATCCCTTAGAGTCTATTAAGTACACCAAACGATAAAAATACGCTTAGTCTTCTGTTCCTTGTCCTGCAGGAACAAGAATTTCACGGTTATTATTCGATTGCATGGGTGAGACTAAACCAGCCGCTTCCATCTGCTCTAATAAACGTGCTGCTCGATTATAACCAATTCGTAAATGACGTTGCACCGAAGAAATCGAAGCCTTACGGGTACGCAATACAATTTCTACCGCTTGGTCATATAGTTCATCTTTTTCTGCATCTGCACCAAAACCACCAGCAAAGCCAGCTTCACCATCACCACTGGCGGTTGCTCCCTCAAGAATACCTTCTACATATTCTGCCTCACCTTGCTCTTTCAAGAATTCAACGACACGATGTACTTCATCATCATCCACAAAAGCCCCATGTACCCGTAAAGGAACACCTGATCCCGGTGGCATATAGAGCATATCCCCTTGCCCCAGTAGTGATTCTGCCCCCATTTGGTCTAAAATCGTACGAGAATCCACCTTAGTTGATACTTGGAAAGAAATACGTGTAGGAACATTGGCTTTAATTAAACCCGTAATAACATCTACGCTAGGACGTTGTGTCGCTAAAATGAGGTGAATCCCTGCGGCACGGGCTTTTTGAGCAAGACGAGCAATTAACTCTTCAATTTTCTTGCCTGCCACCATCATTAAGTCTGCTAACTCATCAATAATCACTACAATCATTGGTAATGTATCTAGCGGTTCAGGATCATCTGGTGTTAGAGAAAATGGATTAGGAATACTTTCTCCCTTTTTCTTAGCTTCACGAATCTTAGTGTTATACCCTGCAATATTTCGTACACCCATCTTACTCATAACCTTATAGCGGCGCTCCATCTCCGCAACACACCAATTAAGTGCATTAGCCGCCTGACGCATATCGGTGACAACTGGAGCAAGTAGATGACGAATCCCCTCATAAACACTCATTTCAAGCATTTTAGGGTCAATGAGAATTAATCTTACTTCACTAGGGTCAGCCTTATACAGAATAGATAAAATCATGGCATTAATACCCACCGATTTTCCTGAACCTGTTGTTCCTGCTACTAATAGATGGGGCATTTTTGCCAAGTCAGCAACAATTGGATGACCGGCAATATCCTTACCTAGTGCTAAAGTAAGTAAAGAGGCACTTTTATGGAAAACTTCAGAACCAATAATTTCACATAAATGTACAGTTTGACGGCGAGGATTCGGTAACTCAATCCCCATTAGGCTTTTACCGGGAATGGTTTCTACGACACGAAGACGTACGACACTCAATGAACGTGCTAAGTCCTTACTAAGATTAACGATTTGCGTACCTCGTACTCCTGTTGCAGGCTCAATCTCATAACGTGTAATCACAGGGCCTGCTTGAGCCGCTTCTACTTTGACTTCTACCCCAAAATCATTCAGTTTTTTCTCAATAAGACGAGAGTTATATTCAATCGTATCAAGAGAAACGGTTTCCTGTATTTCAGGTGCTGGGTCTAATAAGTCTAACGTTGGTAACTCAACTTCTCTCTCTTCATCTGAAAGCGTAAAAAGCACGGGTTGTTTGGTTTTTTGCACAACTTTGAGTGCTTGCTTAACATGAGCAACAGCAGGTTCAATCCGAATGGGTTCCGCATGCACAGAGAGATCTTCTTTTTGCGATTCTACAACTGTTGCCCGTGTCTCACTGGCTTGCTCACCAATCTTACGGTCTTCTACTTCTTCACGATGCTTAATAAAGAAACTAATAAAACGCTGAATTAGTACACCAATTTTTTCAGCAACACTCAACCACGAAAAATTAAAAAATAAACTTAAACCCACTAAAAACAAAATAATTAATAGTAATGCAGCAGGGCCTACACCAATATAGGTTTGTAAATAATTAGCAATTGTATTTCCTAATACGCCCCCTGCTCCTCCGGGTAAAGAGGATAGCAATGTATAATTTTGTGTAGCCTCAATCCCCATTGAAGAGAAAAAGACCAAAATAAAACCTGTCCATAACTCCCATGGAACACGAGGTAATGCCAACTCTGGGTCAATAACAACATTCGCTCCAAAAACACGCTTTAATGAAATATAGGTACGTTGTGCTAATAATATAACTAACCACCAAGCAGAAGCCCCCACCAGATAGTAAACAATATTAGCCATATACGCACCAAATGTTCCTAGTAAGTTACGTACCTGCCCATCTGTCAAGGTACTCACCCAGCCCGGATCAGTAGCGTGCCAAGAAAAAAGAAGTACCGCTAGAACAACGGTAAAAAACAAATAAATTAATCCCTTTGCCTCAACCAACATCGACAATAAGCGACTAGGTGGTGCGGAAACAGT